>CAVRRX010000010.1:0-75924 GCA_963723685.1 uncultured Solirubrobacterales bacterium | reverse complement strand
TTCGTCGTGACCGGACTGTTCCGCGAGTTCTCCGACCAGACCAACCCGCTCGGAGGTTGAGCGGTCGCTCACGGGCAGGTCGTGTCGCCGTTTGGGGGTGATGCCCCGCGCGCGCACGCGGGGCATCGGCCAAATCGCGATCACAAACGCTGTGGGTATACCCTGGTGTCACCGCAAACAGCGACAGGACGCCTGTGAAGATCCTGTGACTATCGTCTGCGCGGCTTGCCATTCGCACGCAAAGCACATATACACTGCGCTTAGATGACGACGGGCATCCTCTCCACGGATGAAGGGGTCGCTTCGAACGCAGGGGGCACGTCCTCGTTGCGTATCGCGGTGCTCGACCGCGACAGCGGCTTTATCCAGGTCCTTGGCAAGCGCATGGACCGCCTCGGTTGGGAGCATCGCGTGCTCGCCAGTCCAGTACCGACCGACGCGATCGCCTCGATGCGCCTCAGTGCGCTGATCGTCGATCTCGCGGTGCTGGGGCCCCCCGCCTGGGAATGGCTCGAGCGCCTTTGCGGCGGACTGCCCGAGCTCGGGATCGTCGTCTGCACCGGACCGTCGACCGTCGCCCAGCGGGTGCGTGGGTTGCGTCTTGGAGCCGATGACTGGATCACCAAGCCTTGCCATCCCGAGGAGGTGATCGCGCGTGTCCAGGGTCTGGTCAGGCGTCGCCGTCGTGCCACCGCTCGGACCGAGTCAAAGCCCGTGTCCGCCGGCGAGGTGCAGATCCGCTCCGACCGCTTCCAGGCATTCGTATCCGGGCGCAGCCTCGAGCTGACGCGACGCGAGTTCGAGCTGATCGAGCTACTTGCCGGCGGCGAAGGGCGAGTGCTCGAGCGCGAGGAGATCTACTCGCGCCTGTGGGGCTATGCGATGGTGCGTGGCGACCGCTCTGTCGACGTTTTCGTGCGCAAGCTGCGCCAGAAGCTCGAGAAGGCCTCACCGCAGTGGCGCTACATCCACACCCACTTCGGAATCGGCTACCGCTTCGCCGCCGAACACAACGACGCGCAGCAAGCTGAGGACGCGGCTCCGACCGAGCAGATCGGCGCGAGCATCGACGAGGAGATCGCGCGCGTCGGCACCCCCGACGGCGCCGTCCCGCGCGGCTCGGTCGACGGCGGCGAGCCGCACAGCGCGCGCAAGCCCGGCGGGCTAGATACCGGCAGAGGCGACCTCGGCGATCAGGGCAAGCTCGGCGGGGCGCAGCAGGAGTACGAGCTCAGCACCACCGGCGCCTAGCCTCACAACGGCGAGGCCACCCTTCTTCAAATCGACGCGACCGCCGGTGAGCTCGCCCACGATTCCTGACAGGTCGGGCTCGTGAGCGACGATCAGCACCGGGCCGTCGGCGCCAAGCCCGGCCAGCAGCTCGAGCGCTTCGCGTGCGCGGATGCCGCCTGCAAGCAGCGGGTGCAGCTCGAGCAGCGCGCGCTCGCGCTCACCTATCTGCTCCAGTGCCAGCTCGGCGGTTTCGCGGGCGCGCGCCTTGGGGCTCGCAAGGATCGCCGTGAAATCCACTTCCATCGCCGCCAGCGCAACGCCGGCGCTGTAAGACTGGCCCTTGCCGCGATCGGTCAACTGCCGCTCTGCGTCGGGACGCGTACCGTGTGGCTCTGCGTCAGCGTGACGGAGCAGCCAAAGCTGACGGGCCATAGCCATAGCGTTCTGCGAGCATAGAAGAGTGAGCGATGAGATGAGCGGCGAGCACCAACCCGACAATCGCGAGCGCGCGCGACCCGACCGCCGGCTGGAGGATCCCTCGCTGTACATAAACCGCGAGATCTCCTGGCTGGACTTCAACGAGCGCGTGCTGCAGCTCGGCGAGGACGAGTCGATTCCGCTGCTTGAGCGCGTCAAGTTCTGCGCTATCTACACCACCAACCTCGACGAGTACTACATGGTGCGCGTGGCGGGGCTGCACGACCAGATCGACGCGGGCGTGGAGAATCCGAGCCAGGACGGACGTACGCCCTCTGAGACGATCGCTGTCATCCGCGAGCGCGTGCTCGCGCTTGGGGGCCGCCTGAGCGACTGCTTCGAAGCTCACCTGCGCCCTGCTCTCGCCGAGCATGGCGTAAGCGTTGTCGGCTTCGAACAGCTGGATGACGAGCAACGCGCCTACCTGGCCCAGCACTTCCGGCGCGTGATCTTTCCAGCGCTGACACCGCTCGCCGTGACACCCGGACGGCCCTTCCCCTATATCTCGAACCTGTCGCTCAGCCTGGCGGTGCTCGTGCGCGATCCCGCGGGCGGCGAGACGGTGTTCGCGCGCGTCAAGGTGCCGACCGAGATCCTGCCGCGCTTTGTGACGGTGCGCCCTGCCGGCCCCACCGTCGCTACGGGGACCAACCCTGGTCCAGACGCCACTGCGCCACATCCTGAGAGGCAGTCCCCGACATCTGCCGCGACCGCGGCTCCGCCAAGCAGTAGCGCCGCTGCGGCGAGCATTACGCTTGTGCCGCTGGAGGACGTGATCGCCCACCATCTCGATGCTCTGTTCCCGGGCATGGAGATCGTCGACTACGACGTATTCAGGGTCACCCGCGACGCCGACCTGGAGGTCTCCGACGACGCCGCCGACCTGCTGCAGGCCGTCGAGGACGAGCTGCGCCGGCGGCGCTTCGGCGAGATCGTGCGCGTGGAGCTGGGCACCAGCTGCTCCGAGCGCCTGCGCGAGGAGCTGATCGGCCTGCTCGGTGTGCGCGAGGACGAGGTCTATCCGGTCGCGGGGTTGCTCGACATGGGCGCCCTATGGCAGATCGTGAAGCTTCCGGGCATGCCCGAGCTGCGCAATGCGCCCTATGCGCCGGTCACCCACCCACGTCTGTTGCGCCACGAGGGCGAGCGCCCGGACGTGTTTGCGGCGATGCGCGAGGGCGACGTGCTCGTGCACCACCCCTACGACTCGTTTGCCACCTCGGTCGAGCGCTTCGTCGAACAGGCGGTGGCCGACCCGAACGTGCTTGCGATCAAGCAGACCGTGTATAGAACGAGCGACGACTCGCCACTCGTGCCCGACTTGATCGAAGCGTCCGAGCGTGGCAAGCAGGCGGTTGCGCTAGTCGAGCTGACGGCGCGCTTTGACGAGCGCATGAACATCCACTGGGCCAAGGCGCTGGAGGAGGCGGGCGTGCACGTCGTCTACGGACAGCCTGCATTGAAGACCCATGCCAAGTGCGTTCTGGTCGTACGCAGAGAGGGCGACGGCGTGCGCAACTACGTGCACGTCGGCACCGGCAACTACCACTCGGCCACGGCACGCTTGTACACCGACTTCGGCCTGTTCACGATCGACGAGGACATCGGCGCCGACGTCGCGGACATGTTCAACAACCTCACCGGCTACGGACGCCCGCTGCGCAACCGCAAGGTTCTGATCGCCCCAGCGCATCTGCGCGAGGGGCTGATCGCCGAGATCGACGCGACCATCGCCGCCCACTCACCCGACTCACCCGGCCGGATCGCGATGAAGATGAACGCGCTCGTCGACGGCCACTGCATCCGAGCGCTCTACCGAGCATCTCGCGCTGGCGTGCGCGTGGACCTGAACGTACGCGGCATCTGCTGCCTGCGCCCAGGCGTCGCCGGCATCTCGGAGAACATCCGCGTCGTCTCGGTCGTCGGGCGCTTGCTCGAGCACTCGCGCGTGTACACGTTCGAGCAGCGCGGAGAGCGCACCGTGTACATCGCCTCGGCCGATCTGATGCCGCGCAACCTCGACCACCGTGTGGAGCTCGCGGCGCCAATCGAGTCCGCGGATCTGCGCGCCGAGCTGATGGACACATTGGAACGGGCCTTCGCCGACAACCAGAGCTCCTGGGAACTGCACGCCGACGGCGTCTGGCGCAGGCAAGCTCCCGGGCCGGGCGAGCGCCCGCGCAACATGCAGCTCGAGCTGATGGAGCTGCACACGCGGCGCGCCGCCGAAGCGCGTCCGGCCGAGCGCGAGACCTCAGGCGCCTAGCCGCAAGTGCAATCTCTCCCACAGGCCCGGGCACGAGGCTTGGGCGTCTAGCGCGTGCAAGCCTCCACAGTCATGTTCGCAAACGTCTAGAAGATTCGCGAACGCCTTCAAAGCTTTGGTACCAAAAAGCATCCCCCCTCACATCAAAAAAGGGGTGCTTTTCGTGACCAGTACATTTTGAAGACCTCACCCCCGCCTCAATGGCGAGGGCTCAAGAGGTCTCAGCCGGCGGGAGTCGGAAGCCGCTCGAGTGCTTCGCGCAGCTCGTCCACCGTCTGATAGTCGAGCCCCAGCCGATGGTCGTGGCGGTCACGCACCACTCCCTGCTCATCGATCACGATCACCGCACGTGCGGTCGAGCCGATACCGGGCATCACAGCGCTGTAGGACTTCGCCACGGACTTGTCCACGTCGGCGAGCAACGGGACGTTGAGGCCGTGCTTGGCGGTGAACTGCTCATGCGAGGCGAGGTCCTGAGAGGAGATCCCCACGACGGTGGCCTGAAGCGAAGCAAAATCCTCGGCGCGATCGCGATAGGAGCAGAACTGCTTCGTGCAGACCATCGTGTTGTCGCCCGGATAGAACAGCAACACGACCCGCTCGCCGCGATGATCTGAGAGCTTGAACGGACCGCTCGTCCCCTGCAATTCAAAGTCCGGCGCCTGCTCGCCCACACTGGGTGTCTTGGCCATTTGCAGCTCCTCGCCTTTGCTTGGTTGTGCGTCTCAGCCAGGATAACCGTTGACAAGCACCGAGTACCGTCGGGGGTAATGCGCACAATCTTGGGCATGCCCCGACTGGCCAGCTTTTACGGAATAGTGATCTGGATGTATCGGCCCGACCATCCTCCTCCACACTTTCATGCCCGCTACGCGGAGCATGACGCGCAAATCTCGCTTTCAACTTTTGACGTTCTAGGCGGCTCGCTTCCGCCGAGAGCGCTCCAGCTTGTACGCGAATGGGCAAAGTTGCACACGGAAGAGTTGGAGGAGAACTGGAAGCGAGCACAGGCACTAGAGCCGTTGGTTCAAATCGCTCCACTGTCGTAGAATCTGGACATGCTTCAAGTCACCAACGTGGGCGTACTTGACGAGCGGCATCTGCGGATCGAATTCAACGACGGGCTGGTACACGACGTTGATTGTTCGTTCCTCTTCCACGGTGGTCTGGGCAAGCAACTGCGAGACCCAGACTATTTCCGGCTCGTGCACCTCGACCCTGAGGCAGGCACGATCGTCTGGCCGAATGGCCTCGATCCGGCCCCAGAGATCCTTCACGGAGACTACAAGCTCAACCCATCGGTGTCAGTCGATGAGCGCGCGACCGCGATGCGCACCGCTGCCGAAGACATCGCAACCGCCACCGGTGGGCCGTTTACCGAGCAAAAGCTGGATGAAGCCCGCAAGTGGCTGCCTGTTTCGTCGGCACCCGCAGACTGATCGTTTGCCTCTTCGACTAAGGTACAACGTCAAGACGCGAGTAGGGTCAATTGGGACCTCGAAGGATTTTTCCATGGAATAATCGAGCCTCGCGCGCCGAGCGTCGTAAGCTGGGCGGAGCCCTCCGTCCCCGTCGTCGTATCCCCCTCGGCGACTCCCCCTCCCCACAAGGCTCTAACGATGCTCAAGTTCGCCCGCTGGTCCACAACGCACCGTCTGTACATCGCGATCGGCTGGGTGATCCTGCTGATCGGCGTCAACGTCCTCTCCCAGGCAAGCGGGGGGGCGGCCTACTCGAACAACTTCACGCTGCCCAACTCCGACGCGCAGCGCGCCTCGGACCTACTGGCGCATAGCTTCCCGGCGCAAGCGGGCGACCGCGACACGATCGTCTTCAAGGTCGCGTACGGCAGCGTGCGCAACCCGGCCGTGCAGAGCCACATGACCAAGCTGTTTGGCGAAGTCAGCCGCCTGCCGCACGTGACAGGCGTGATCAGCCCCTACGCGGCTAGCCAGGCCGGCAAGGCCATCTCCGCCAACGGCCAGATCGCATTCGCCACCGTCGTGTTCAACGAAAAGGCCAACGAACTGCCCAAGAGCGCGGGCGAAGGCGTGGTCAAAGTAGCCGAGGCAGCCCGCACGCCGGGCCTGCAGATCGAGCTTGGCGGGCAGGCGATCGAGCAGACCGAGCAGGAAGGCTTCGGGATCACCACCGCTGTCGGGCTGATGGCGGCGATCGTGGTGCTGCTGATCACCTTCGGTTCGCTGATCGCGATGGGCCTGCCGATCATTACCGCATTGCTTGGACTGGGCACCGGTCTTGGGCTGATCGCCCTGTTCACGCACGTGGTGGACACGCCCAACTTCTCCTCCGAGCTCGCGGCGATGATCGGACTTGGCGTTGGGATCGACTACTCGCTGTTCATCGTGACGCGCTTCCGCGAGGCCTATGCGACGCCGGGCCCCAGCTACGGCGACGTGCGCGAGTCCGTCGTGCAGGCGATGGATACGGCAGGGCGCGCGGTGCTGTTTGCCGGCTGCACCGTCGTGATCGCGCTGCTCGGGATGATGCTGCTCGGCGTCGACTTCCTCTACGGCGTTGCGATCTCGGCCTCGATCGGCGTGCTGCTCGTGATGCTCGCCTCGCTGACGCTGCTGCCGGCGCTGCTCACGATCGCAGGCAAGCGCGTGGTGCGACCCAGCCGTCGCGCGCGCCGCCGCGGCGTGGAGGCCACGGACGCACGCCACGGTAAGAATTGGCTGCGTTGGAGCCAATTCGTGCAGGCCCACTCTTGGCCGATCGCGCTGGGCGCGACGCTCATCCTGCTGGTCATAGCGGCACCCGCCACAGCGCTGCGACTCGGCTCCAGCGACGCCAGCAACGACCCGGAGAGCTTCACCACCTACAAGGCATATCAGCTGCTTGCCGAGGGCTTCGGAGAAGGATTCAACGGACCGCTGCAAGTTGTCGCGCAGGTCCCTGGCGCGAGCAATCCCGCCAAGCAGGCAGCAAAACAAGGTGTCTTGCTGAACGTACCTGCTTCATCCGCGGGCAAGGCCGCGATCGAAGATCTGCGTGTCGCAATGGCCAGCGTCAAGGGCGTGGCCTCGGTGGCACCGGCCAAGTTCAACCCCGCTGGAGATGTGGCGACGATCTCCGTCTATCCGAGCTCATCGCCCCAGGCCTATGCCACTACTCAGCTCGTCTCACAACTGCGCAGCGAAACGATTCCGCCTGTGGAGGCGAGCACCGGAATGCACGTGTACGTCGGCGGCGTCACCGCCGGAGCGGTCGATTTCGCGGGTGTGCTCGGCAAGAAGCTACCGCTCTTCATCGGCGTAGTGGTGCTGCTCTCGGCGCTGCTCTTGATGATCGTGTTCCGCTCGCTCGTCATCCCGCTGCAGGCGGCGTTCATGAACCTGCTCAGCATCGGCGCGTCGCTGGGCGTGATCGTGGTCGTCTTCCAATGGGCGTGGTTCGACTCGATCATGGGCGTCAAACCCGGCCCGATCGAGTCGTTCGTGCCGGTCATGTTGTTCGCGATCGTGTTCGGACTGTCGATGGACTACGAGGTGTTCCTGATCTCGCGTATTCACGAGCAGTGGACTCGCGTCGGCGACAGCCGCCGCGCGGTCGGCGAAGGCCTAGCGCTCACCGGGCGCGTGGTGACGGCGGCCGCGGCGATCATGATCTGTGTGTTCCTGTCGTTCATGCTCGGCGAAAGCCGTGTCATCAAGGAGTTCGGGCTGGCCCTCGCCTCGGCGGTGTTCCTCGACGCGATCGTCGTGCGCTGCCTGCTGCTGCCGGCGGTGCTGAACATCCTGGGCGACGCCACCTGGGCGATCCCAGCTCGCCTCGATCGATTGCTTCCGCGCCTGAACATCGAGGGCAGCGCCTCCCGCCTAAGCCCGGCGGACGAAGCCGAGTTCGCCACGCTCGCCTCCGAGAAGAAGCCAGTGACCACCGGCGCACGCGGGGGGACAGAGGGCTGAGCAACATGCGCGGGGGGCTGTTTGCGGCCCTGCTGTGCACGGTGCTGGCGGGCTGGTGCTCGGCAGCCACGGCAGCCGAGCAGCGTGTTATCCGCGGGCCGACCTCATCTGCACCGGCCTCATCTGCACCGGCCGCTTCGCCGTTTAGGGCCTCGGGCGAGACCACACCGAGTCAAGCTGTGCGCACGGAGGCGAGCGTAGGGCCTTCGGCGCTCGTCGTGTTCCTTCCCCCCGGGCCGTCACGCCGCAGGGGCCAATCCGAAGACGACGCCATTGAGGCCGAGCTGAGCTCGATACCGACGCTCTCGATAGGCATCCTGAGTGCCACCCAAGGCACATATAACGCAGACCAGATGCTGCTCGACATGACTCAGGGCGCACGGGTCTCCTACTCGGCCTACAGCCCCGAACATCCACCGAGCCTATCCTCCCTCGAGCTTGACCTGACTACTGAGCACGGACTCCCTGCCAGTGCGCACATCCCCTCGTGGCCGGCGGCCCTGCGACGCGCGCAGGGCGCTCCTCAACTACTGAAGCCAGGGCTGCTCGCCACATCGATCCCTGGCGGAGCGGCCTATGCCGCACCGTACTTCTCCCACCTGCCTAGCAGTGGCACCGTAGAAGTTGAAATCGCCAAGCCCCTAACCAGCCCCGCGACGATCGACTGGCCGCTCGCCGCCAATCGCTCCGGGCACATCGCGGCGCTCTCCTTCGGATCATCCGCGACGCTTCTCGCGCGCATCGAGGAGCTGCGCGCCACCCACAGCCTGGTGGTCGCGGATTTGCCGCGGGGAGCAGGCGGCTACGGCGACCTGCGCTCGCTGAGCGCAACTCGCTCACCCCGCGAGCTGCTCGTTGTCTACAGAGCGCGCCCAACCTCCCCGGCCACGAACTGCTGTGGAGCGCATTCGCCGGGCTTGGGCTCCGGCGGCGACACGCTCACGTCGCAGACCACCAATCAGCGCGGCATGATCGCCGCGATCGACATCGGCCCGACGATCCTCGACCACCTTGGACTACGCGATACCCGCCGACATGCGCGGCAAGCCTGTACGGCTCGACGGCGCCTTCGACGGCGTCGAGCCTGCGCGCATTGAAGGCGCGGCTGGTCGTGATCGATTCGCGCAGGCTGCCAGCGCTGGCTTGGCTGGCGCTCGCCTGGGCGCTGTTGCTCATAGCCGCGCGGCTGCCCGTCGGGGACACGAACCGCGGTCAGCGAACCGCATGGGCGATGCGAGTCGGAGCGATCGCGCTGCTGTGGGCTCCAGCCGCCGTACTGATCCCGGCCGCTCTCGAGCCGAGTCGCACGGTCGAATTCGCTCTGATCGTGGCCACTTGCTTTGCGCTCGGCGCACTCACCGACCTGGCTCATGCCATGGCCGCGAGCGCCGCTTGTGCCCGCAGTCGTCAGCGGTGGTCGCCTTGACCGTCGATGCGCTCGCCGGCACACAGCTGTTGATGCGCTCGCTGCTCGGGCCCAAGCCCGGCCTTCGGCGCGCGCTTCTATGGGATCGGCAACGAGCTGAAGTCGGGGCTTGCCGTGCTCGTCTTCACCGCGGTGGCGGCGGCGCTCTACCCCGCCGTGCGCAGCCGTCGCGCGGCCGCTGACGATGGCCTGCGCGGGCATCGTGCTCGCGATCGTCGAGGGCTCGGCGCGCATCGGCGCGGGCGTCGGCGGCGTGATTCTGGTGAGCGCGGGAACCGCCGTGGCCACCGTGATGCTGCTTCCTGGCACACTCAACCGCAAGCGCGTGCTGATCGTGATGGCGGCACCCATCCTGGGGCTGGTCGCGCTTGCCGCGATCGACCTCGCCACGGCCCACGGCTCCGGACACTTCACCGGCAGCGTGCTCGACGCTCGCTCGCCTGGGGACATCCGCGACATCATCGTGCGCCGCTATTCGGCCGCGTGGGACGAGCTGAAGAACCATCTGATGCCAGTTGCCACCGCGCTGGCGCTGATCGCCTCGTTCGTCGCGGTACGCCGCCGCGATCGAGTGCTCGCGCCCGGTCGCCTCCGATCCGGTATGGCTCGCCGCATTCGCCGGCGGGCTCACCTCGGGCGTGATCGGCGCACTCACCGAGGATTCCGGCCCTGTCCTGCTGGTTGTCGCCGTATTCGCGCTCGGCTGTGTGCTCAGCTACCTGTGGGGCAGCCCGACGCGCGCGCAGGCGCTCAGCCCGAGCAGTCAGAGCACGAGCCCCGCAGAACGATCTCATGCTCTGCAACAGTCAGCGGCACCCTCCGGCTGAGACTCACGATCGCCCGCTCCAAGGCATCGTCGGAGAAGGGCATCACCAGGCCGCAGCCATCGCACACGAGATGGTGGTGGTGCTCCTCGTGCGTGCACACGCGCTCGTAGCGGACCATCGCCTGACCGGTCTCCACACGCTGTACCAAGCCGCAGTCCCTCGAGCTCGTCGAGGATTCGATAGACGCTCGCGCGGCTCACGCGTCGCTCGGCCTTGCGCAGCGCGTCCTCGATCTCGACCGCCGTCAGCGCGCACGTTTGGCGCGTCGAGCAACTCGAGCAGCGCGCGCCGCGCACCGCCGCGCTTGTGACCGGCCTCGGCCAGCGTCGCCTCCGCGCGCTCGATCCAGTTCTCGACCATGCTCCAGCCGAGGCCGGTGCGGACGCATCGCTCGCGCCGTGAACATGGAGACCCGCGCTCACGGCGAGCGCACCCCGCCCATGGTCTGTCGATCGCGCAGCTGACTCTGGAAGAGCCCACAAGGCGATGTTAGATGCCACAGAAGCAAGCGCATACGCGCCGACCGCCAGCGCCGATGATCGCCGTGCTCGGCGGCAGCGAGGGGATCGCGTAGCTGAGCGCGATCCCGCCCCACATCGCCGACAAGCGCGATACCCGCCGACAACGCCATGCCGAGATAGGGCTTGGACGTCAGCCGCAGCGCGGCGCCCGCCGGAGCAGCGATCAGACCGAGCACGAGCAGCGCCCCGATCGCCTGCGTGCCCTCGGCCGTGACCGCTCCGATCAGCAGCAACAGCACCAGGCCGAGCGCGCGCACCGGCACACCGTGGAGTGCCGCCAGCTCGCCGTCGAGCGAGGCGAACAGCAACGGCCGCGCGATCGCCACCGCCGCCAGCACGACCGCCAGGCCGATCGCCGCCGCCACGACGCTCTGCCCCGCGCCGAGGCCGAAGATCGAGCCGAACAGCGTGTTGGCGACGATCAACCCATCGCCACCTGAGGAGCCAGTGCTGAGCACCGCGATCAACAGCACGCCGATCCCGAGCACCCAAGAGAACACAACGCCGATCGTCACGTCGTTGGCCTGCGCGCGCCTACCCAGTCCCGCCATCACCGCCGCCAGCCCAAGCGTCAGCGCAAACAGGCCCACACGCTCGTCCACGCCCACCACAGCGGCGGCGATCGCCCCGACAAACGCCACATGGCTGAGCGCGTCGCCGGCGAACACCTGCCCGCGCAGCACCGCAAACCAGCCGACCAGCCCGCACGCGAGCGCCACGAACGTGCCGGCGAGATAGGCGTTGCGGATGAATTCGTGGGCGAGCATCAGACCGTCGCCGCCATCGGCTCATCGGCTTGCGGTGCCGCGCCGCAAGGCCGCGACGGCGCGGCGCGCGAGCTTGGCCGCCACATACAGCGCAAATCCAAACGAGGTGACGAAGAAGCCGAGCGGATAGATCGAGAAGTAGGAGATCCCAAGCCCCAGCCACATGACGAGCAGCGCAAACACAACGCTCAAAGCAAGGCTCAAGCCGGGCCGCGGCGTGAGCGCCTGCGCCGCGGCGGGCGGCGCCACCAGCAGCGCAAACACGAGCAAGGCACCGGTGATCTGGCTCGTGGCAGCCACCGTCAGGCCGAGGATCAGCAGGAAGCCGACATCGAGTAGACCTACCGGCAGCGCCGCGCGCTCGCGCCGCTTCGGGGTCCAGCGAGGAGAGCAACAGCGGCCGCCCGATGACCGCGAGTGCCGCCAGCACCACGACCGCCACGAGCGCCAGCGTCAGCACCTGGTCGCGGTCGATCCCAAGGAACGTGCCGAACAGCAGCGTTTCGAGCTGCTCCAGCACGCCGCTGTAGAGGCTCAGGAAAAGGAAACCGAGCGCCAATCCCGCGACCTGCACGACCCCGACCGCCGCCGACTCGCCGCTGCGCCCGCGCCGTGCCACGCCGCCAGAGCGCCCGATCGCAAGCGCCGCCACCCCGCACGCAAGGTAGTAGCCAAGCGCGGTGGGCAGACCCGCCAGAGCCGCTCCCGAGGCCCCCGGGAACGACATCATCGCCGTCGTGTGCGCGGCGAAGCTCTGGCGGCGCAACACCATGTACCAGCCGACCACGCCGGCCATCACGGCCACGATCGTCCCTGCCTGTAGCGCGTTGACCATGAACTGGTAGGCGAGCAGCTCGTGCACGTCTTTGACGAGATTCCAGGTGAGGGTGGGGTTGCTCATCAGGTCGTGCCTGTGCCCGTGGACGTGGGGCGCCTCGGGCTGGCCCACGACCACCAGCCGCCCGTCGCGGGTGCGCAGCACCTCGATCTCCACGCCGTACAGCTCGCTCAGCTTCGGGCCGGTGATGACATCCTCTACGGCACCCTGCAGCGCACGGCCGCCCGCCAGGTAGATCACCTGGTCCAGATAGGACAGCAGCGGGATTGACGTCGTGGGCCACCAGCAGTACCGCCACGTTCTCGGTCCTGCAGATGCGCTGCACCAGCGCGCGTCACCGCCGCCTGATTGGGCAGGTCGAGGCTGTCCAGCGGCTCGTCGAGCATCAATATCCGCGGACGGCGCACGAGCGCCTGGGCGATCAGGATGCGCTGCTGCTCGCCGCCGGAGAGCTCGCCGAGCGGGCGCTCGGCATACGCGCTCGCGCCGACCAGCTCGATCGCTTCCCGCACGCGCTCCCTGGAGCGTGCGCGCGCTGCGCCGCGACCCAGCCGGCCACGCCCGAGCGGCAGCGGCACCCCCCAACGCGCCCCGTCCAGGCCGAGTCGCACGAGATCCACGCCGCGGATCGGCAAGCGTCGAGTCGAAGCCATGTCGTTGCGGCAGGTAGCCGATCTCGCGGTTGGCCGCGCCGGCCGGGCCACCCAGCACGCTGACGGCACCCGGCGGTGTCTGCGACCAGGCCGAGAATCGCCTTCAGCAGGGTCGACTTGCCGCTGCCGTTGGAGCCAAGCACCGCGACGAATTCCCCTGGGCGCACGCTCAGATCGACACCGCTCCATACCCTGCGCCCGCCCATGCTCGCAGCGGCGTTTCGCAGCTCGATCGCGGGCGTGCTCGAGGGCGGCATAACGGGCGTGCTCGACGGCGGCTCGGTAGACGCGCGATCCCGTGCGGTGGGAGGCGCATCCATTTTTAGCTCACCGCCCCGTTGCCTTGTGCAGGGCGCGCTCCAGCCCTTCCAGCTCTGCCACCTGCCACTGCTGGAAGCTGTCGGAGGCGGGCGACAGCGTCTCGGTCACCGTCGCGATCGGGATGTTCGCGGCACGCGCCAGTTCATTGACGCGCTGCACGTCGGGCGTCACGTTCTGGCTGTTGAAGACCCACACCGCGATCTGCCGATCGGAGGCCTGCCGGTCAACCGTCTGCTTGTCCTGGGCGCTTACTTCCGTGCCCTCGGCGATTGCCTTCGCGAAGCTGTACGGAGTCAGCAACTTCAAGCCGAGCGCTTCGCCGAGCGGCTGGAAGATGCTCTCGCTATAGCCCACCGGCACCCCAGCGTAACGGGCGCGAATCTGCTTCAGCAGTGCGTTGTAGCGAGCCAAGCCGACCGTTTCAAAGGTGCTCTTGCGCTGGGCGAAATAGCTCGCCTCGGCCGGGCGCAGCTTGTCGTAGTCGGCCACGATCCGATCGATCACCGCGTGCACGTGTGCAGGCGAATACCACTGGTGGGGATTGTCGCCTGCCTTCAGGCCGAGCAGACTGCCCACGTCGAGCCGCACACCCCCACTGCCTGAATCGGCCGACAACAGGCGCGATGCCCATTCGTCGTAGCCGATGCCGTTGACGATCGTCATCTGGGCGTCGGCCATCGTGCGCGCGTTCGCAGCCGTCGGCTCGTAGCTGTGCGGGTCGGTATTCGGGTTGACGATGATGCTGCGCACTTCAACGTCCCGCCCACCGAGCTGCGCGGCGACACTGCCCCAGAAGTTCTCCGCGGCGAGCACCCGCAGCCTGCCCGAAGCCGACTCTCCGCCCGGTTCCGCCGAGCCACAGCCGGCGAGCGCTATCGCGCCCGCGACTACGCGCTATCAGAGGACTCGTAGGCAGCCGCATCGCGACGACAATATCACAAGACTGAGTCTTATTATTATCGCGAGCTGCCCACCACCAGGGGCGGCTCGCAGTGGGCCCCTCTAGGGGGCGGCGCTCTCTCCCGGTGCCCTCGGGCCCTCCTCGGCGAGCGCCCTGCGCCTGCCGATCAACAGCACGATCAACACCACGATGATCACCACGATCAGGATCCCGCCTGCGATGTAGCGAAGTTTGTGTTTGACGGGCGCGGTTTTCTTGACCTGGACGGCTGCGATCTGCACGCGCGCGTGATCGGCTTGGGCTTGAGCGACGAGCTTGGCCTGTTCGGATGGCGTATAGGCAACCGTATAGTGCTTGCCGTTGTCCATCGAGATGTGCAGGTGGCCCGTCGGCGTCCCCGGATGGAATGTCAGCGCATGCACTTCGCCTTTGTGCAGCTGCACTTCATAGGCCTGCAGGCTCTCTTGCTGGAAGTGAATCACCGTTGCCGCTCCCGCCGGCACGGCAATCACCGCCGCGGCCAGCAGCGCACAAGCGGCCGCCAGCACTACGTTCAATCCTTTAGTCGATCTGTTCATGGCCCGCACCATATAGATACGGCCCGTCGCATGGGGAAGCAGGCCTACACGCGTCCTGTGTCGCGACGGTAGGCACGGCGCGCCACTGCCGCCAAAACCACCGTCCAGGCGACGATCACGATCCAGCCCTTGGTGTTCAGCGGATGGCCGCCCAGCGCGATGTGACTGGCCTGCACCAGCCAGTAGGAGGGCAGCAGCTGGCCGATGTCGTGCAGGAAGCCGTGGCTTGGAATCGGAAACCAGGTGCCCCCGAGAAACGCCAAGAGCGCCACCCCGCCGCCCATCGCCGGGCCAATCGAGTCTGGAGTGAGCATGTGGCCGATGGCGATCCCAAGCGCGGCGAAGGGCACCAGGCAGAGCAGAATCAGCACGGTCATCTCGAGCCAGTCGCCGGCCGACATGCTGACTCCAAGCGATGCGCCCGACAGATACAGCACAACCATCGTCAACGACGCCATCAGGTAAGCGGTCAGTACCTTCGCGCGGAAGTAAGAGCGTGTCGAGAGCGGGCTGATGCGCAGCTGGCGGTTCCAGCCGACCGCCCGCTCGGCCGCGATGCGCGCGCCGCAGGAGAGCATCGCGCTCATCGTCCCGAACGCGACCATCCCGACCATGTAATACATCGGCGCCGAGATGCCTGTGTTACCCAGGTCGTGCACGTTGCGCTGGGGCCCGGCGATCAAGAAGAACAGGACCAGCGGAAATCCCAGCGAGAGCACGAAGAAGCGACGGTTGCGCAGGGTGCGCAGCAGCTCGTAGCGCGTATAGGAGAGAGCGCCGCTCACAGTCTCCGCCCGTACCGCACCAGAGCATGTCGCCTCGACACACAACGCGGCGCGTACACAACGATCGTCGAGCGGCTCACTGGAGCACTCCCTCTGGCTGGGGCCCCGCATCGCCGGTCAGCTGCAAGAAGGCCTCCTCCAGCCCTGCCGCCGCGATCTCGATGTCGCGCGCCCGCGGATGCTCGGACAACAGCGCACGGATCGCCTGCGTCGGAGTCCGTGCACGCGAGCACGACCGCCTCGCCTCGCCGCTCCACCCCGCTTACGCCAGGCAGCCGCCCGAGCGCGTCGAGATCGGCGCCTGGCAGCGTCGCACGGATCGTGCGCGAGCCGACCATCGCCCTGATCTCGGTAGGCGGCCCGTCGGCCACGATCAGCCCGTGGGCCATCAGCACCGCTCGGTCGGCATACGCGTCGGCCTCCTCCAGATAGTGGGTGGCAAACAGGATCGTCCTGCCCTGCGCGGCCTGCTCACGCATCGTCGCCCAGAAGGAGCGGCGACCCTCGACGTCCATCGCGACCGTCGGCTCGTCGAGCACGAGCAGCCTCGGGTTGCTGACCAGCGCCACCGCGAAGCGCACGCGCTGGGTCTGCCCCCCGGAGAGCTTTTGCGTGCGCTGGGCGGCGGCATCGGTCAGGCCTGTCAGCTCCAGCGTCTCGGCCACATCCAGCGGCCGCGGATACAGCGAGGCGACCATCGCGACCAGCTCCCCCACCGACAGATCGCGGATCAATGCCCCCGTTTGCAGCATCGCGCCAATCAAGCCCGCGTCGACCGCGTCGGTGGGTGGACCACCCAGGACGGAGACAGTGCCCGCATCCGGCTTGGCCAAACCGAGAATCATGTCGATCGTCGTGGACTTCCCCGCCCCGTTGGGCCCCAGCAGCGCGACCGTTTCGCCGGTGCCGATCGAGATGTCGATGCCGCGCACCGCTTCGATCTCCCCGTAGCTCCTGCGCAGGCCATTGATCTCGATCGCACTCGTCACCTGCCTCACCCTATCCCGCATAGCAGCAGAGCAAACTGGAGCTGGAGGCGAAATATCCGGCCCGCGTCATCGACAACCGTCCCGCCCACTGCTCACCGCCGCTGGCGTGCCGCCTTCAAGCGATCGGTCTTGCCAAGCGAGACCTTGCGCAGGCGCACAGTCTCGGGCGTGACCTCCACGCACTCGTCGTCGCGCACGAACTCCAAAGCTTGATCGAGTGTGAGCTTGCGATGCGGTTGCAGACGCTCGTACACATCTGAGTTGGAGGAGCGGATGTTCGTCAGGTGCTTCTCCTTGACCGGATTCACGTCGAGGTCGTCGGCACGCGAGTTCTCGCCGACGATCATCCCCTCGTAGACCTCCTCGCCTGGACCCACGAACAGCGTGCCGCGCTCGCCGAGGCTCATCAGCGAGTAGGTGGCGGTAGTGCCGGCTCGATCGGCTATCAGCACGCCCGTCGTACGTGTGCGCAGCTCGCCCGCCCAGCGCTCCCAGCGCTCGAACACATGGTGCATCAACCCTGTCCCGCGCGTCTCGGTTAGGAACTCGGTGCGAAAGCCGATCAATCCGCGGGCGGGCACGATGTACTCCATCCGCACCCAGCCGGTGCCGTGGTTGGTCATGTGCTCCATGCGACCCTTGCGCAGGGCAAGCATCTGCGTGACGACGCCGACGTAGTCGTCGGGCACGTCGATCGAGAGCCGCTCGAACGGCTCGTTGCGGTGGCCGTCGATCTCGCGGATGAGCACATGCGGCTGGCCGACCGTCAGTTCGAAGCCTTCGCGACGCATCATCTCCACCAGCACGGCCAGCTGCAGCTCGCCGCGACCCTGCACCTCCCACGCTTCGGGACGGTCCGTATCGAGCACCCGCAAAGACACGTTGCCCACAAGCTCGCGCTCCAGGCGCTCGCGCACCTGACGCGCGGTCAGCTTCGAGCCCTCCTTGCCCGCCATCGGCGAGGTGTTGATGCCAATCGTGATCGACAGCGAGGGCTCATCCACCGTGATGACCGACAGTGGGCGTGGGTCCTGCGGGTCGGCAAGCGTCTCGCCGATCGTGATCTCGGGTATGCCCGCGACGGCGATGATCTCGCCCGGGCCGGCTTCAGGCGCGTCCACGCGATCGAGCGCGTCGGTCACATACAGCTCTGTGATCTGAGCGCGCTCGATCGAGCCGTCGGCGCGACACCAGGCGACCTGCTGGCCGCGCTTGATAGAGCCGTTGCGCACGCGGCAGATCGCAAGACGCCCCACATACGGCGAGGCGTCGAGATTCGTGACAAGCGCCTGCAGGGGATGGTCAGGCTCGTAGGTGGGGGCGGGAATTCGCTCCACGAGCAGGTCGAGCAGCGGCGCCAGCGTGCCCTCGGTGGGGGTAGGTGCTGAGGCGTCGTACTCCAGCGTTGCGATGCCGGCGCGCGCGTTGCAGTAGACGATCGGGAACTCGATCTGCTCCTCGTCGGCGTCGAGGTCGAGGAACAGCTCGTAGACCTCGTCGATCACCTCGGCCACACGCGCATCGGGCCGATCGACCTTGTTGACGACGAGGATCACCGGCAGGCGCGACTCCAGCGCCTTGCGCAATACAAAGCGCGTCTGCGGCAGTGGTCCCTCGGAAGCATCGACAAGCAGCAGCACGCCATCGACCATCGTCAAGCCGCGCTCGACCTCGCCCCCGAAGTCGGCGTGACCGGGGGTGTCCACGATGTTGAGCTTGACCCCCTCGTAGCGCAGCGAGGTGTTCTTGGCGAGGATCGTTATGCCCTTCTCGCGCTCCAGGTCCATCGAGTCCATCACGCGGTCGGCCACGTCCTGGCCCACCCGAAACGCACCCGACTGCCATAGCATCGCGTCGACGAGCGTGGTCTTGCCGTGGTCCACGTGGGCCACGATTGCGACGTTGCGAATGTCATCTCTGGGAACGAGCACGGGCGGACAGGCTAGCGGCGCGCGGCGAATGCACGCCGGCTCATGCTCATCGAGAAGCGCAGGAAAGCCCTCGGGACCCGCTCCGCCTGCGCAACCACGTCCTCCAAAGCCGCGGCGAAACGGCGGATCTCACCCTCCTCGACGACAAGCGCCGGCAGAGCCTTGACCACGTTCATGCGATGGCCAGCCACCTGGCAGAGGATGCGATGCTCGTGAAACAGGGGTCCGACGACGAGCTGGGAGAAGATGCCAGGCTGGGCACGCTCGGCGGCGTTCCAGATCGAGCGGCGCGCGCCGCTCTCGGGCGGACCGAACTCGATCGCCCACATCAAGCCGAGGCCACGTACGTCGGAGACAACCTCGTAGCGCTCGACCAGCGGCGAGGTCAGCTCCAGCAGCAGCGCTCCCAGACGCTTCGGCCCGGGCCACCAGGTCCTCGTTGTCGAGCACACGCAAGGTCGCGAGCGCCGCGGCGGCCGCGAGGTCGTTGCCGCCGAAAGTGGAGCCGTGACGCACGGCCCGCTCCATGCCGTCGAACACCGTGTCAAAGGCAGAGCGTGAGACGAGCACCGCACCGATCGGCACAAGCCCGCCCGAGAGCGCCTTGGACAAACAGATCAGATCCGGCTCGAGCGCCCAGTGCTCTAGCGCCAGGAAGCGCCCGGTGCGGCCGATGCCCGTTTGCACCTCGTCGCACACCAGCAGCGCGCCCACGGCGCGGCACAGCCGTTGCGCGGCGGCCAGATATCCATCGGGGGGCAGGTTGACGCCCTTGCCCTGTACAGGCTCGACGACGAACGCCGCCACGTCGCCACGTTCGAGCTCTCGCTCCAGCGCATCGACATCGCCAAACGGAACGGCCTCGCAGCCTGGCAGTAGCGGCCCAAAACCATCGCGAAACTCGTCGTTGCCGTTGAGCGAGAGCGCTCCGAGCGTGAGTCCGTGAAAGGCGTGCTCGGCAAACAGCACACGCTGACGGCCGGTGGCCGCGCGCGAGATCTTGATCGCGGCCTCGACCGCCTCGCTGCCGCTGTTGGCCGGCACCATCGCCGCGACCGAGCCGGGGGCGCGCGCGAGCAGCTGCTCGGCCAGCACGCCGCTCAGCAACGTCACCCCTAGCTGGGGCAGGTTGGCTGTGTGTGCGTCCATCGTGTCGCGCACGGCAGCGATCGCCTCGGGGTGGTTGCGTCCGATCGCGAACACCCCGTAGCCGCTGAGCAGGTCGAGGTAGCGCTCGCCCTCGGCGTCGATCAGGTGCGCGCCCTCGCCTGAGATCCACTGCTTGTCGAACCCGAGCGTGCGCACGATCCGACCGAGCTGCGGATTGAGGTGGGCGTCGTTGAGCGCCATCTCCTCGCCCACCCTATCCGCGAGGATCTCGCGGATAGGAGGGAGCAGGTCGGCCATACCCGGAAGGGTACGCCGAGGCGAGTCGATAAGCCGACCCACCGACTCAGAAGGTCCTTCAAATGACCTGCACGTATCTATACCCCTTGATGTAGAGCTGAGGCATTTATTTTGGTACCTAATCTTTACCTAGGCCTCCGAAAAAGGGGGGTGTTAAGCAGACCATTCAAAAGATGGGCCATACATCCCAGCTCTCCATGGTCCATGAACGCCCCGCCGCACAGCTCATTTTTGAAAGACCTTCTAAGCCTGGATCCACCGTGGGATTTGGATTCAGGTTAAGAACCAACTCGTGCGCGCGAGCGGCGCGAGTTACGGTTGCGCGAGGGGCGTCCCGACGGCCGTCCCCGATGATTGTTCGGCGAAGACTCACGCCCGCGCGTGGCGTCGCTCGGGAAGCCACCCAGCTCCAGCTCGCGCTGCAACCCCAGCTCGCCGACCATGCCCGCGAACTCGCGTGCCTGATCGTGCAATACGAACGTGACACCGACGCCGGAGGCTCCGGCACGGGCGGTACGCCCCACGCGGTGGACGTAGTCCTCGCGCGTGGCCGGCATGTCGTAGTTGATCACGTGGGTGATGCCCGAGACGTCGATGCCGCGTGCGGCCACATCGGTGGCGACCAGAGTGTTGACGTGGCCGGACTCGAAGCGAGCCAGCGCCTTCTCGCGCTGGGACTGGGACTTGTCGCCGTGCATCGCAACCGCCGGCACGCTACTTGCCGCGAGACGCTTGACAAGCCTGTCGGCGCCGCGCTTGGTGCGCACGAACACGAGCGTCAGACCGCGCTCGGGCTCTGAGAGCTCCGCCACCAGACGATCGACCTTACCCTCGTGGGAGACAGATACGAAGCGGTGCTCGACGTCGCCCTTGCGCTCCTCGGAGTGTGCATGCTCGTGGCGAGCGGGGTTGCTCGTGTAGGCGGCGGCGATCTTGCCCACCTCGCCTTGCAGCGTGGCGGAGAAAAGCAGCGTCTGGCGCTCGCGGGAACACATCTTCACGATCCGATCGACGACCGGCTTGAAGCCCATGTCGAGCATACGATCGGCCTCGTCGAGCACCAACAGGCGAACCTGCTTCAACGATACGTCGCCGCGCTCGATCAGATCGAGCAACCTGCCTGGTGTAGCGACGAGGATGTGTGCGCGCGCGGCGATACGTGCCTGCTTGACGATCCCCGCGCCGCCATAGACGGCGGCGATCGAGAGCGCGCGAGCGTGAGCGATCAAGCGCAGATCCTCGACGATCTGCAAGGCCAGCTCGCGCGTCGGCGCCAGGACAAGCGCGGACGGACGTGGATCGCTGTCGCGCAAGCGCGAGACGAGCGGCACACCGAATGCCAGTGTCTTGCCAGAGCCTGTGGGCGACTGGGCAAGCACGTCGCGACCGCCAAGCACGTCTGGAATCACCATCTTCTGGACGGCAAAGGGCTGCTCGATACCACGCTTTGAAAGCTCGCGACAGACGGCCTCGGACACGCCGAGGTCGGCAAAAGTTTCAGACTTCATGTTGTGATGCTCCTTTTGGCGGCCCTGTGGCCGCGATGCGGAAGGGAGATTCGTACTGGCCCCATCCGCGCCCAAGAGCACCAACAAAGACAAGAACCTCGCGGACGACAAATGTCGTCCGTGCCCTGCACCGTAGCAGGCCTGAGCACCGTCCAGCGGCGCCAGGCGCCACCCCCGATGCTCGACGTACTACCCGGTACGCCTGCGCTCGTGTGCGCGCCTGGCATCCACTGGCCGGCGCTCAGGCAGCGAGATTCAGGCAGCGAAGCTCTTCGTTGCCCGACGCTCGGGCGTGATGCGCACTACGTCCCAGGCCAGGCCCGAGGCACTCCATGCCACGGATAACCAGTGCGGAGACGTCGAACTGGCGCCAGGAGAAGCCGTGGAAGGCAGAAGTGGGAAAAGCATGATGGTTGTTGTGCCACGCCTCGCCGAGCGAGAACGGGGCGAGCCAGGCGAGGTTGCGTGAGTGATCCCCGGTCTCATAGCTGCGTTTGCCGAAGAAGTGACAAAGCGAGTTGATCGAGTAGGTGACGTGGTGCAGCACCAGCATGCGCACTGCTCCACCCCACAAAAGGCCGGTGAGACCGGCCGTCCACGTTCCACCGATGGCGTAACCGAGCCAGAAGGCCGCGACCAGGCCGCCGATCGCCCACACAAAGAAAGTCTTGTCGACAAATGAGACGACCGGGTCGGCACACAGATCCGGGGCGTAGCGTTCGCGATGTCCGCGGGCAGTGTGGATGAACAGCCAGCCGACATGCGCGTGGGCCAGGCCCTTCAGGGCGCCGCGTAGACCACTGCCGTGATCCACATGCGGGCTGTGCGGATCGCCCTCGCGATCGGAGAAGGCGTGATGCTTGCGATGGTCGGCCACCCAAGAGATGACAGGACCCTCGATCGCGGCTGAGCCGAGCACGGCGAAGACGAAGCGGAAGAAAGGGGATGTCTTGAACGAGCGGTGGGTAAAGAGACGGTGAAAGCCGACCGTCACCCCGAGCGCCGTGGAGATGTACATGATCGCGAACACGACCAAGTCCGAGCCGTGAAGCAGGCCGTCCCACAATTGCCAGCCGACGAAGCCAAGTGCGAGAATCGGACCGACGGTGATCAGGCCCGTCAGAAAGCGGTCCAGATTTTCAAAGACGGGCGGCTGAACGTCGTCCGCGGTAGGGCCGTCGAGCGCGGGACCGTCGAGGGCGTGACGTGGAACCCCGGCATGCTCAGAACCCTGCCGGGCGGCCGCGGGGCGCTGGATAGAATCGGTGCTCATCAGTTGTGCTCAAGATGGGACGCTAGCACGCCCAGACGACGTGAGAGACACCACTCATCCTGTGACATTCCCCGTTAACACCAAGCTAAACACTGGCTGGAGGGCCAATGCCATTCGCTAACACCGAGCCGCTGCGCCGCGAGCTGGCCACCGCACTGCCCAGGCGTGGCTTCACCGTGCGCTTTTGGGACGGGACAGAACTGCCCGCTACGAGCACCAACGGCGCCAGCTCAACCAATGGAGATATCGACCACGGACCGATCTTCACGGTGCGCTCGCCCAAGGCGGTCGCCTACGTCGTGCGCGCGCCCGGGGAGCTGGGGCTCGGCCGGGCCTATGTCGCCGGCGAGCTCGAGGTCGACGACCTCGACCGCGTGATCGGGCTGATCGACGACTTCGAGGAGCCCGAGATCGACAGGGCAACGCGCGCACGTCTTGCCGTCGCGGCGCTCAGGGCCTGCGGACTCACGATTCCCCCGCGCGCGCCCAAGGGCGAGCTGCGCTTGAAGGGGCGCAGCCACAGCAAGGAACGCGACGCCAAGGCCGTGCGCCACCACTACGACGTCTCCAACGAGTTCTTCGAACTATTCCTCGACAAGTCGATGACCTACAGCTGCGCGATCTTCTCGCGTGGCGCGAAAACGCTCGAGGAGGCGCAGTTCGCCAAGCTCGACCTCGTCTGCAAGAAGCTCGAAACTCAAAGAGGGCGAGCGCGTGCTCGACGTCGGCTGCGGCTGGGGCGCATTTGTGATCCATGCCGCGCGCGAGTATGGGGTGAAGAGCAGTCGGCATCACGCTCTCACCACCGCAAGCCGAACTGGCGCGCCGGCGGATTGCCGAAGCCGGGCTGAGCGACAAGGTCGAGGTGCGCGTAGCCGATTACCGCGACCTGCACGGCGAGCGCTACGACGCGATCGCGTCGATCGGCATGGTCGAGCACGTCGGCGAGAGCAACATCGACGTGTACGCGCAGAAACTGAGGAACCTGATTGGACCTGACGGGCGCCTGCTCAACCACGGGATCGCCCACCTGTATACGGACGTCGGCTACCACGGCGACTTCACCCAGCGCTACGTGTTCCCCGACGGCGATCCGGTGCAACTCTCGCGCATCCAGCTGGCGCTAGAGCGTGCTGGTTTCGTGACCGAGCACGTCGAGGAGTTCGGCCAGGACTACTACGACACGCTCGGCGAGTGGATCAAGCGCCTGGACGAAAACCTCGCACGCGCCGAGCAAATTGCCGGCAAGGAGCGCCTGCGCGTTTGGCGCCTGTATCTGCGCTCGGCTCGCAACATCTTCAAGACCGAGTTCGTCTCGATCTACCAGACGCTGGCACGTCCGCGCCAGGACTGACACTCCAAAAAGTGGCATGGCCCCCCGCGCGCGCGGGGGGCATTGCGCTATTCCAGCGAGGCCATCACGTGCTTTACAACCGTGTAGTCCTCCAGGGAATACACGCTCAGGTCCTTGCCATAGCCCGACTCCTTGAAGCCCCCATGCGGCATCTCCGAGACGAGCGGAATGTGGTCGTTGATCCATACGCAGCCGAAGCGCAATGCCTTTGACACCCGCAATGCGCGTCCCACGTCGCGCGTCCACACCGACGAGGCCAGGCCGTAGCGCGTGGCGTTGGCCCACTCGATCGCCTGCGCCTCGTCGCTGAAGCGCTGCACCGTTATCACCGGCCCGAAGATCTCATCGCGCACCAGCTCGTCGTCCTGCTCCAGGCCCGCGACGACCGTCGGTTCCAGGTAGAAGCCCTCGCGCTCGGGGGCCTGTCCACCTGTGACGATCTCGCTGTGGCCGGGGCGACGATCCAGAAAGCGCTCGACACGACCGCGCTGGCGCAAGGAGTTGAGCGGGCCGAGCGTCGTTTCCGGAGCGAGCGTGTCGCCGACCACCAAACCCCGCGCCTGCTCGGCCAGGCCGCCCACGACGTCGTCGTAGACCTTCGGCCCGGCGAGCACGCGCGTGGCGGCGGTGCAATCCTGACCGGCGTTGTAATAGGCCGTGGCGGCGATCGTCTCCATCGCGCTGCTCCATGTCCACGTCGTCGAAGACGATCACCGGCGCCTTGCCGCCCAGCTCCAGGTGCACTCGCTTGAGCGTCTCGGCCGCCGTGCGCGCCACGTGCTTGCCCGTGCCGACCGAGCCCGTCAACGAGATCATGTCGACGTCGGGATGTTCGAGCAAGGCTTGGCCGGTCGGCCGGCCAGGGCCCATGACGACGTTGAGCACGCCCATCGGCAGGACGTCGGCGGCCAGTTCGGCAAAGCGCACCGTCGTCACCGGCGTCGTCTCGGCCGGCTTGAGCACGATCGTGTTGCCCGCCGCCAGCGCGGGAGCGATCTTCCAGATCGCCATCATCAACGGGTAGTTCCATGGCGTGATCTGGCCGATCACGCCGATCGCTTCGCGACGCATGAAGGAGGTGTAGCCCTGCATGTACTCGCCGGCAGCCCGGCCCTCCATGCAGCGCGCGGCGCCGGCGAAGAAGCGCAGGTTGTCGGCCATCGCCGGCAGCTCGTCGCGCGAGACGGCCAGGATCGGCTTGCCCGCGTTGAGCGCCTCCAGCCGTGCCAGCTCCTCGCCGTGCTGCTCGAGCATTCGCCGCCAGTGCCAGCAACGCTTGCGAGCGCTCAGCCGGCGTGCGCTGCGACCAGCCCTCGAACGCGCGACGGGCGGCTGCCACCGCGCGGTCCACGTCCTCGACCTCCGAGACCGGCGCATTCCACAGCTCCTCGCCGGTGGCCGGGTTGAGCACGGCCATGCGCTCCTCGCCGTCGCCGGCGGCCGGGTCTCCGTCGATCAAGTTGCGAAGCGGTTGTGACTCGCCGGCCATCGCGTGCCTCCTTGGCGTTGGTTCTCGGGCGTTATTGGTTTTGGGGGATTGGAAATCTGTCCATCGATTGGGGACGCTCATCCCCAAGGTCAGCGGGCGTTGCCAATGCGTGTACAACGGCCGGGTGGACGATCTCGCCTGCACGCACGTTCACGCCCGATTGCAATTCCTTGCTGCTCGAGATCGCCTGCTCCACGCCGTCGGCCAACTCGAGCGCATAGGGGAGTGTGGCGTTGGTGAGCGCATAGGTCGAGGTGATCGGCACGGCGCCCGGCATGTTCGTGACGCAGTAGTGGGTGATGCCGTCGACCTCGAAGGTCGGGTCCGAGTGGGTCGTGGGGCGCGAGGTCTCAAAGCAGCCGCCCTGATCGATCGAGACGTCTACGAGCACGGCGTTGCGCTTCATCTCCGACAGCTGCGCGCGCGAGATCACGTGCGGGGCGCGACCGCCGTGGACCAGCACGGCGCCGATCACGAGGTCCGCCTGCGGCAGCATCTCCTCGATCGCGAGCGTCGAGGAGTAGACGGTCGAGGCACGGCCCCCGAAAGCGACTTCCAGCTCGCGCAGGCGGTCGATCGAGCGGTCGAAGACGAACACGTCGGCCTGCATGCCGATCGCGATGAAGGCGGCGTTCATGCCGACGACGCCGCCGCCGATCACGAGCACCGTCGCCGCCGCCACGCCCGGGCACGCCGCCGAGCAGGATGCCGCGCCCGCCGAGCGGCTTCTCCAGCATGAAGGCGCCCGCCTGGGTGGCGATCTTGCCGGCCACCTCGCTCATCGGCGCCAGCAGCGGCAGGCGGCCGCTCGTCGTCCTCGACGGTCTCATAGGCGATGCAGGTGGCGCCGGAGCGGCGCAGGCCCTCGGCCAGCTCCGGCTCGGCCGCCAGGTGCAGGTAGGTGAAGAGCGTCTGGCCCGCGCGCAGCAGCTCGACCTCGGAGGACTGCGGCTCCTTCACCTTCAAGATCAGCTCGGCATCGGCGAAAACGGCCTGCGCGTCGGCCACGATCGTGGCTCCCTGCGCCCGAAACTGCTCGTCGCGTCAGCGCGCTACCGAGCCCGGCCCCTGACTGAATCAGCACCTCGTGCCCGCGCGCGTCACAGCTCACGCACACCGGCCGGGGTGATCGCTACGCGATACTCGTCCGGCTTTATCTCCGTGGGGATTCCAACCCTCACAGGGTGTGCCTCCTAGCAGTACGGGAACGAACTTTTATCCCCAAAAAAATTCCACCTGCCAAAATATCGATTTGCGCGGGCGGCTGCGGAGCGGGTCTTCGAGCAAGTATCATCGCGCCAGCTCCCGGCCGCGCAGCGCCAGCCAGAACTCGATGCGGTCGCGCGCGTGCGAGAAGTCGCGCCCGGTCAGCTGCTCCACGCGCTTGATGCGGTAGCGCAGCGTGTGGCGGTGGCAGTAGAGCGCCTGCGCCGCGCGCTCCCAGTGGCCGTTCTGTTCGATGAAGACGTCCAGCGAGCGCAGCAGCTCGTCGCCGTAGCCGCCCTCGTCGGACTCGACCGGGCCGAGCACGCTGTGGCAATAGGAGGCAAGCGCGTCGTCGTCCTGCAGCGAGAGCAGCAGTTGGAAGGCGCCGAGGTCCTTGTAGGAGGCGACCTCGGGGGCGCTGCCGTTGGAGAGACGCACCGCTTCGAGCGCGCAGCGCGCCTCGTGGAAGCTGCGCCTGAGGTTGTGCGTCGGCGCCGAGCGCGAGGCGGCGGCGCGCACTTCGCCGAAGCGGCCCTGCAGCTCACCGCGGACGCGTCGCGCCAGCTCGACTGGGTCCTCGGCCTCTCCATCGTGCAGTCCACCACCGCGCACAGCAGTCCGTTGCGCAACGCGACGAGGCTGTGCTGGCCCGTGCGCTCCAGGATCGCTTCGAGCGTCGAGGCCGCCGTCCCCGGCTCGCGCATGGCGAAGGCGAGCACCGCCGCGCTCTCGCCGATCCCAAACGGACGCAGCCGCGCCTGCAGCTCGTCGGGGTAGAGGCGCCCGGTCAGCGCCTCGGCCAGCACGTCGCCGGCCATGTTGCGCTGCAACAGTTCGTAGCGCTCGTTGAGCAGTTGCGCGAACACGCGCTCGGTGATCGCGATGAAGGGCAGCTCATAGGGCACCTCGAACAGCGGGAAGCCGAGCTTGCGCGCCGTGTTCAGCACCGCGGCAGGCACCTTCTTGTGCACGAAGCCGGTGCCGAAGCCGAGCCCCGCGATCTCGCGCTCGGCCAGGCGCTCGACGAATTCGCGCTGGGGCTTTGCGCCGGCCAGCTGCAGGCCGGTCGTGAGCAAGAGCTCTCCCCCGCGCAGCCACGGCGTGGGGTCGAGCAGCTCGCTCGAGTGCACCCAGCGCACGTTCGCCCCGGCGTTCTCCTCGCCGGTGGCCAGCGTCAGGTCGAGCTCGGCGACCAGGCTCTCGACGGTCAGCACGGCGACTCTTCTCGCACCCGGCTGCCAGCCAAGGCCCACTCACTTGCACACGGCCGATTGGCGCCCACGATTCGTCCACCTACCGCTTGACGATCCGCTCCCACGCCTCGCTGAGCACGGGGCGCAGAATGCCCTCGATCTCCTCGAACTGCTCGCGGTCGGCGATCAGCGGCGGTGAGAGCTGGATGACGGGGTCGCCGCGGTCGTCGGTGCGGCAGATCAGACCACGCTCGAACAGCGCTCCGGAGAGGAAGCCGCGCAGCAGCTCGCTCGGACTCCTCGCGCGTCGAAGGTGAGCTTGGTGTCCTTGTTCTTGACGAGCTCGATCGCATGGAAGTAACCGGCGCCGCGCACGTCGCCGACGATCGGCAGGTCGCGCAGGCCCTCGAGCATCGCGCGGAACTCGCCCTCGCGGGAGAGCACGTGCTCGTTGATGCGCTCGCGCTCGAGGATGTCGAGGTTGGCCATCGCCACGGCGCACGCCATCGGATGGCCGCCGAAGGTGAAGCCGTGGTTGAAGATCGCGTGTCCGTGCAGGAACGGCTCGGCGACGCGGTCGCTGGTGATCACCGCGCCCATCGGCGCGTAGGCCGAGGTCATGCCCTTGGCGCAGGTCATGATGTCCGGCTCAGCGCCGTAGCGCTCGCAGCCGAACCAATGGCCGAGGCGGCCGAAGCCGCAGATCACCTCGTCTGAGATCAGCAGCACGCCGTGGCGGTCGCAGATCTCTCGCACGCGTTGGAAGTAGCCGTCCTGGGGCACGAAGCAGCCGCCGCCGTTCTGCACCGGCTCGAGGATCACCGCCGCGACCGTGTCGGGGCCCTCGAACAGGATCGCCTCCTCGATCGCATCGGCCGCCCACAGGGGATCGCGCGCTTCGCTCCAGCGGTAGGAGTTGGTGTTGGCCACGTGCCTGCCGCCGGGCGTGAGCGGTTCGAAGGGCTCACGCAGCGGCGGCAGGCCGGTGACCGTGAGCGCCCCCATCGAGGTGCCGTGGTAGGCAAGGTTGCGCGAGACGATCTTGTGCTTGCGCGGCTGGCCGCAGGCTGCGTGGTAGGCCTTGGCAAGCTTCCAGGCCGACTCGACCGCCTCCGAGCCGCCGGAGACGAAGAACACGCGGTTGAGGTCGCCCGGCGTCAGCTCGGCGAGGCGAGCGGCCAGTTCGATCGAGCGCGGGTGGGCGTAGCTCCAGTTGGTGTAGAAGCCGAGCTGCTTGGCCTGCTCGGCGGCGGCTTCGCCCAGCTCGGCGCGACCGTGGCCGACGTTGACGCAGTACAGAGCCGAGAGCCCGTCGAGGTAGCGCTTGCCGTGGCTGTCGTAGACGTAGCAGCCCTCGCCACGCTCGATGATCGGCACCTCGCCGCCCTCCTCGTAGGCGCCCATGCGCGTGAAGTGCATCCACAGGTGGCGCTTGGCCAGCACCTGGAGGTTGGATGCGTCCGGGGCGCTCATCGACCTCGAGCATGGCCGCGCTCGATCCCGACCTGACCCCATCGCCCACGCGAGCGGACGATGACGAACTCGAAGTTCATTCGACATAGACACCTCGCACAACGGTACTCCCCGCACATACCCCTATCAATGCGCCACTGGTTCAACAAGATGTCTACCCGTTGTACGAGATGTATAAAAGCGCTGCGACTTTTTGGCGGTTGCGCCCCTTGCGCATGCGCCGATCCGGTTCTAGCCTGATCCCAGTTGCTTGTAACGATCCCAACTTGACCGTCGCGCGCAGGCGAACACTGATCTCCCGATCCATCTGGCCGGAAAGGCGACAGAGGGGGTTGCCGCCATGGCCAGCATCGGGTCCGCCGCAGATGGACACCTCAGGGCGTCGGGGGAGGTGGTCGACAAGGGACTGAAGAAAGACGCGATCGGCTACCTCTCGAACCTGGTGATCGGCGTCGCCTCGACCGCGCCCGCCTATTCGCTGGCGGCGACACTCGGCTTCATCGTGGCGGTCACCGGCGTGGGCGTGCACGCGCCGGCGGTCCTGCTCGTGTCGTTCGTGCCGATGCTGCTGATCGCCGCCGCCTACAAGTACCTGAACCGCGCCGACCCCGACGCCGGCACGACGTTCGCGTGGACCACGCGCGCGCTCGGCCCGGGCACCGGCTGGGTCAACGGCTGGGCGATCTTCCTCTCCGACGTGCTCGTGATGGCCTCGCTGGCGGACATCGCGGGCATCTACACCTTCAAGCTGTTTGGCTTCACCGAACTCAGCGAATCGCTGCCCGCGATCATCGTCGCGGCGATCGTGTGGATCGCCCTGATGACTTGGATCTGCTACCGCGGCATCGAGCTCTCGGCCCGCATCCAGCAGTTCCTGCTCGGCGCGGAGATCGCGATCCTGCGCGCTGTTCGCGATCGTGACGTTCATAAAGGTCTACGCCAACCACCCCGCCGGCTCGATCGAGCCCGCGCTCGCCTGGTTCAACCCGTTCGCGCTCAGCTTCAAAGCGCTGATCGACGGCGTGCTGCTGGGGATCTTCATCTACTGGGGCTGGGACTCCGGCGTGGCGGTCAACGAGGAGTCCGAAGACGCCAACGAGGGACCGGGCCGCGCGGCGGTGATGTCGACGATCCTGCTGGTGTTGATCTACGTGATCGTGTCCGCCGCGGCGCAGGCCTATCGACGGCACCCGCCTGCTGACCAATCCCGAAAACTCAGAGCGACGTGCTCAGCGTGCTCGGCTCGAGGGTATTTGGCTTCCCCTGGGACAAGTTGCTGATCATCGCGGTGCTGACCTCCGCGTCGGCCTCGACGCAGACGACGATCCTGCCGACGGCGCGCACCACGCTGTCGATGGCCCACTGGCATTCGATCCCGGGCGCGTTCGGGAAAATCCACCAGCGCTACTTCACCCCCGGCTTCTCCACGCTGATGATGGGCGGCGTCTCGATCCTGTGGACGCTCGTGATCCTAATCTCTCAGAAAGCGCGCTTGAAGACTCGATCGTGGCGATCGGCTTTCCGATCTGCTTCTACTACGGCTTCACCGGCATCGCCTGCATCGTGTATTACCGCCACGAACTGTCCAAGAGCGTGCGCGACTTCCTGCTTGCTCGGAATCGCTCCGCTGCTGGGCGCACTGATGCTATTCGGCGTGGCCGGCTATGCGATCGATTACTACAGCAAGGCCGAAAACGTCTCCTCCAAACCAATCCTCGGCATCACCTTGCCGCTGTGGATGGGGATCGGCGGGATGCTCGTCGGCGTGATCCTGATGCTCGTCTCGCGGCCGTTCTTCAGGGACTTCTTCTCGCGGAAACTCGAAACCGCCAAGCCGGGGCTGATCGAGGAGCCTGTGGAGCACGCCCCAGCTCGCTTTTAGGATTGAACGGGGAGCACCGAGACTCGTGGGCTGTCCCGCCGCGTCAGCCTGGTCGGATTAGGAGGAGATGGGCCTTACAATCCAACCCATGACCACCAAGGAACGTCTGCACAGGCTCGTGGATGAGCTGAGCGAGGCGGAGGCCGATGAGACCCTGCGATTCGCCGTCGCGCGGCACGAGGGCAACAACGTCGATGGGTGGGGCGACCTGGACGCGTTTGGCGAGGCCCTGACCGGGGGTGCACTGCGCCGACTCGATGAGGAGGAACGAGTCGAGTTCGGCGAGACCATTGCGGAGGCATGGGAGCACGAGCGCCCGCCGACATGAGGCGTGGCGAGGTCTGGTGGAGCGAGCATCCCGCTGCGGGTCGTCGCCCAGTGCTCGTCCTGACACGCGACGAGGCCATCGAGCACCTGAGCGAGGTATTGATCGTGCCGGCAACACGCAGCGTCCGAAACATACCCACGCACGTGCACCTCGACGAGAGCGACGGCATGCCTTGGCCGTGTGCTCTGGCACTCGACACCACCGGCCCGCTCGCGAAAGGGCTCTTCGTCGAACTCGTCACCACGCTCGGCCCAGAGCGAATGTCCGAAGTGTGCCATGCGCTCGCCTATGCGACGAGCTGCTGAGCCAGCGGGTGTTTGGAATCAACCTAGCCGCTCACGGCCGACTTGCCGCTGTGGCGGCGGCTCGGCGCTCTGCCAGATGGAACAATGCCGGGAACGCGAGCGGTTCGAACGGGCGCGCAGGCCGACTGGCCGTGACCGCGTCGGTGAACCCCAACAGCTCCAACAGCGCCGCGCCGGGGTCGCTCTGTGACCCGGGTGGCAAAGCTTGTGCGAGAGCGCCGGCCATGTTCTGCGACGCAGCCACAAACCGCTCACCTGCATGACTCGCCCTGGACATGGATGTTCTCGCCGCTCCGCTCATCCGACTGAGGATGGCATCTCCACCTGCCCATGCGGCGACCCCAGCTCGGCCAGACGCTCCAAGAACGGCTCTGGCGGGAAGGCCTCGGGACCGAGCACGCCCTTGCCCTTCCACAACCCCTCGTCGAGCAGCTCGAGCGCCACGACCGGGTTGACCGCCGTCTGCCAGACGACCGCCTGGCAGCCGTATTCGCGCATCGTATGCTCGTTGTCGACGATGTGGTACAGGTAGGTCGAACGTGACGCTGCCGTCGGTGCCGACGCCGGTGACCCAGGTACCCGCGCAAGTGCGCCCCGTCATCCGCTCGCCGAGCGTCGCCGGATCTGGCAAGGTCGCCGCGACCACGTCGCGCGGGGCCACCTGCGTGCCGCGCACCGAGACCGGCTCGGTGGAGTCCAGACCCAGCTTGTGCAGCGTGCGCAGCACGTCGATGAACTCCTGGCCGAGTCCGTACTTGAACGTGACCCGCTCGCACTGCACCCAGCGCGGGATCAGCACCACCTCCTCGTGCTCGACGTTCACGCACTCCACACGCCCGATCCCCTCGGGGAAGTCGAACACCTCGGGCTCGGAGAAAGGGGGGGTCGTGTAGAAGCCGCGCTCGCGCTCCCAGATCAGCGGCGGGTTCAGGCACTCCTCGATCGTCGTCCAGATCGAGAACGTGGGCGCGAAGTCGTAGCCCTCGACCACCAGGTCCGCACCGTCGCGCACGCCCACTTCGTCGACGCTCGAGAACAGCTCCTCCGCCGCATAGCGGGCGAACACGTCGGAGAGACCCGGCTCCACGCCGATCCCCACCAGCGCAAGCAAGCCGGCCTGCTCCCACTGCTCGTTGCGGGCCAACTGCACGTCGCCGAGCATCACACCCGGCAACTCGTGCGGACGCTGGGGGTGCGGATGGGAGAGTGTCATCGCCATGTCCAGATAAGTTGTGCGCGCCTGGAAGGCGGCGTCGAAGATCGGCTCGTTGAAGCGCGGGTCGCAGGCGTTGAGTACCGCATCCGGGCGCAGCCGCTCGATCAGCTTCACGAGCGCCTCGCGGTCGGAGGCGTCCACGCGCTCGGCTGAGAAGCGGTCGGCTTCGCCGAGCTTGGCGACCACGTCGTGGGCACGGCTCGCGGACACGTCGGCAAGCGAGACCCGCTCGAAGGCGGGGCGATGCTGGGCGATCGACGCGAAGGCCGCCCCCACACCGCCGGCTCCTACAACGAGCACGCGCATCAGCACCCAGTGTAGAACCCGGACTGTGAGTTCCACCGCTTTGACCGGTAAAATTGGAGCCGATGACTATTCCGCCTCGCACTCTGTTGGAGACCGGTCACGGCGATGAGTGGGCACGGTTGAATGCGGAGAAGCGACAGCTCTTGACTCCCCCTCCCGACACTCCGATCGACGAGTTGCTGCGGAGGGGACAACATCTATCGGCCCAAGCGGCCGGCCTCCTGCGAGCCATCGAACGAGCCGATGGCAGCACTCGACCCTGAACTAGACGTCGCCGTCCTCGCGATGGTCGGCGAGGGTGCCCGCTTCGTCGTGGTTGGCGGTTTCGCCGTAATAGCGAACCGTTTTGTTCGCGCAACTGAGGACATAGATTTCCTGATCCCCGACAGTGCCGAGAACGATCGACGTGTGCTGGCAGCTCTGCTCAAGCTCGGCGGCGTCCGTCTGCGCGACCAGGCCACGCTGAGTGAGGAGCACTTGATCGCTCGAGCCCACTTGAGAGCAATGACTAGCGCCGGGGTGATCGACATCCTACGTGGCGGGCTCGCTCCGCTCGACTACGACACGGTCGAGCAGCGTGCAAGGCGTGCTGACTACGGCGGAGTCGAGTTCCTCGTGGCCGGCTTGAGCAGCATCGTCGGCTTCAAGCGTCTCGCCGACCGTCCCCGCGACCGAAACGACCTGATCGGCCTCGAAGAGATCCATGGCGAGCTCCCACGCGAGCCGATCCCCGGCTTGGATAACTGACGAAGAGCCGGCGGGCGCGAAGGACCGCCACGTGCGACGAGTATCAGGCCCGCTCACGTATGCTGCCCCGATCCGAGCCGTACAGATACAGACGGCGCGAGCATGAGCGTGCCAAGCCTGCCGCGCACTACGCCAGAGCATTCACAGACGAGCAGCGCTCCCGCGATCCCCGGGGAGGCGAGCGTGCCTCGTGCTGCCCGCTGGGCGCCCTCGCCCAGCCTCACGCGCCGCGAGCTGCTGTGCGTGATCCTCGGCGGGATCGCGCTTGCGATCCTGACCACCTGGCCGCTGGTACTGCACATGCCCAGCCGCATTGCGCCCGATCTCGGCGACCCGGTTCGCACCGCATGGGAGATCGCCTGGGTCGGACACGCGATGCTGCACGACCCGCTGCACCTGTTCGACTCCAACGCCTTCTATCCCCACCCGCTGAGCCTTGCCTTCTCGGACTCGCTGCTCGGCTATGGGCCGGCGGGTTTCTTCGGCTCGGGCACCGTTGCGGCGCTCGTTCGCTACAACCTGCTGTTCCTGTGGGCTTGGTCGCTGTGCTTCGTCGGCGCTTGGCTGCTTGCGCGCGAGATAGGAGTTGGGCGCATCGGCGCCACGGTCGCCGGCGCCGCGTTCGCCTACGCCCCCTACCGCGTGACCGAGGCCGGCCATCTGCACGTGATCTCGAGTGGCGGCATTCCCCTGGCGCTGTTCCTGCTGCTGCGCGGCTACCGTCGCTCCTCGCGCGGACTGGTGTTCGCCGGCTGGCTCGTGTCCGCCTGGCAGATCAGCCTTGGCTTCACGCTCGGGCTGCAGTTCGCCTACCTGCTGGCCGTGCTGGCGCTGATCGCCGTGGTGTGGTGGTGGCGAGCTCGACCCAACCCCAGGCGCGGCCGCGCCCAGGCCTGGCCGCCAGCGTGCGCGGCCTGCCGCGCCAGCTGGTCGTCATGACCTGCATCGGCATGGCGCTCGTCGGCGTGGTTACCGTCTACCAGGCGCGCCCCTACCTGAAGGTGGCGGCCGACTATCCGACCGCCAAGCGCACGCTCGCCGAAGTCGAGAACTACTCCTCGGTTCCGTGGGCGCTGCTGTCAGCCTCCTCGGAGAATCGCGTCTGGGGCTCGGTCACAGCCGGCGCCAGGGCCCACGTGCACTCCAAGAACGAGGACGTGTTCTTCGCGGGTGGCCTGATCTTCCTGCTCGCGCTGATCGGGCTGGCCTCCTCTATCTATACGCGCCGTTTTCGCATCGGGCTTGCCTGCGGGGTGGTCGTGTGCTGCGTGCTTGCTTTCGGCATGGGGCTGACCGGCGCCGGCTACCCATACCGCCTGCTCTACGACTACGCACCCGGCTGGGACGGGGTACGCGTGCCCGGGCGCGTATTCACGCTGGCGACGCTCTTCTTGGCGCTGCTTGCCGGAGCCGGCGCATGGCAGTTGACCGAGATCGCACGTCGTTGGGCTAGCGGTTGGGGGCCGAAGACCGGAGGGGTCATGGTCGGCGCCGTCGGCGCACTGCTCCTCGTCGGCGTGGTCGGCGAAGGCGCCGGACACCTCGGCCACCCGGTCGTGCCCCAACCCGCCAAGGCCGAGATCGGACTGCCTGGGCCGGTGATGGACCTGCCCACCGACGGCGCCGACGACCGTGTTTGGCAGTATTTCTCTACCGACGGCTTCTACAAGATCCCTGTCGGGAACAGCACCTTCGACATGCCCGAGGTCGACGACCTGCGCGGCGGCATGGGCGGCTTCCCCGACAAGGCAAGCGTCGAGAAGCTGCGCTGGTATGGGATCAAGACCGTCGTGCTGCATCTGCAGCGGGCGAAACTGCCTGGGCTGCAGGCGCCGGAGGTGCCGGAGCCACCCGACCCGGTCGCGGCCGCCGCCAAGCCGGTCGCGGGGTTGGGCGTCACCCGCCGGCGCGTGGGCGACGTCGTGATCTACGAGATCGGCCCCGGGCCGAAGGCGCTGCACGGAAGCGACTAGCGATCCCGTGGCATGCCGATGAACACAGTCAGCGTCCAGCCGCCCGGCGCCGGCGGGCGGCCGCGTCCACCTCGCGCTGGTCGCGGCCTGCTCACCAAGAAGCGACTCGCGCTCGCGGCGATCCTGCTCGTGGGGCTCTCCTACGCGACCATGATCCAGAGCTTCTCCTGGAATCAGACCTCGCATTACGACCTAATCCGTTCTCTGGACCAGGACAAGACAACGATCGACCAGTACCAGACGAATACTGGCGACAAGGCTGAATACAACGGCCATTGGTACTCGGCGCGCGCGCCCGGGCTGGCGCTCTACTCGCTGCCGTTCTACAACGCGCTGAAATGGGTAGGCGCCGAATCGTGGACCGACAGGCACGTGGCGCCGCCCAATCATCCAGGCGACGAGATGATCTATCTGATCGGGCTGTGGACCAACGTGCTTCCGGGCCTGTTGTTGCTGCTGCTCGTCGGGCATCTGGCTGAGCGTCTGCAGCCCGGCTACGGCGCTGCGACCGCGGTGATCCTTGGTCTCGGCACGCTCGCGCTACCCCTCTCGACGCTGATCTTCAGCCATGTGTTCACAGCCTTTCTGACCTTTGCCGCGTTTGCGCTGCTGTGGCACGAGCGCGAGGGACCCCCGAACCCCTGGTACCTGTGGGTGGCCGGGCTGGCACTCGGCTACGGCGGTGCCTCCGAGTACCCCATCTTCTTCGCGGCGCTTGTGCTCGGCATATACATGATCTCGCGCCGTGACTCGTTCACGCCACTGGGCATATTCAAGCGTGCCGGGGCTTTTGTCTTCGGCGGGCTGATCGGGATCGTGCCGCTGCTGCTCTACAACCACTACGCCTTTCACTCCTGGACACACTTGGCCTATCAGAACATCGAACGCCAGAAACAAGGCTTCTTCGGGATCAGCCTGCCGAGCCTGAAGGTGTTGGCGACATTGCTGCTCGACTCGCGTGGGCTACTGACGATCTCGCCCGTGCTGGCGATGGGGGCGGTTGGCACATGGCTGCTGTACAAGCGCGGCCACCGTGCCGAGGCGCTCACCATCACAGGCGTGTGTGTTTGCTACCTGGGCTACAACTCCGGCTACTACCTGCCGTTCGGCGGCGGCTTCATGGGGCCGCGCTTTTTGATGACGATGATCCCGTTCTTGGCATTGCCGATCGGTATCGCGCTGAAGCGCTATCCGGGGCCCACGATTGCGCTCGCCGGAGTGTCCTTGACGACGACGATCATCGCCACCATCACCCATCCGTTGATCGGCTATGAGAACGAGACAGTCACCTGGATGCGCTACGTGCGCCAGGGTCTATTCCAGCCGACGATCGCCAGCGCCTACGGTCTCGGCCGCGGCTGGGACGGGATATGGCCGTTCCTTTTGGCTGCCGGCGGCGCGCTCGTGCTTGCAACGCTTGCGACAGTACGCACTCGCATCTCACGCGCATCGCTGAGCGCCGGTGTTATCGCGCTCGCCGGCTGGTGTCTGTTTGCGCTGCTCGGACCGACTTTGCTCGGCATCGACCATCAGGGCCTGCTCGAGATCGTCAAAGCGGGCGACAAGACGGCGCTGAACCTGACTCTCCACAATGGCAGCCGCTACCCCCTGCGCGCTCTGGCGCCAGTCGCGGCCGGCGTCGGCCTGTTCGCGCTTATATGCGCGCGGATCGTGGCGGGCGGACCGGTCAAACGCCGCTCCCGCCCAGCCACACGTCGCCCTGTTCACACGCCCGCGGGCTGACGTCAACTTCCGCCTGCCGAGCGCCTCCGGCGCTACCTCAGTTTTTCGCGACTTTGACGTTGCACTTGGTCGCGTGCAGCTGCTTGCACACCACCACATAGCCAGGACGCGGTTCGTACTTGCCGTTCATCAGTCCCGCGTCGAAGCGCGTCGAGGCGTAGCCGCCGGTCCAGTCGTAGATGTACAGGCGCTTGATGCGCGAGGAGGAAGCCGCGATCTTGAACATGTAGGAAAGCGCCTTGGCGGCCCGCGTCAAGCCCGAGCCTTTCTTATTGGGGAAGTCGCTGCCAAACTGCACGATCCCACCTGTCTCGGTCAGCCACACCTGCCCCGGCACCGCCGCCAGGATCGCTTTCGTGCGGGTACTCTGTAGGCGGTTGGTGTCGGAGTAGTTGTGCAGGCCCCAGACGCTTGGCATCACCGTTTTCAAGCGCGCGATGTCGTGCTTGAACTGAGCTATGTATTGCAGCGTGGGCGTGACCACGGGCGCGTCGAGCACATCGAGGCCCACGATTGTGCAGCCCTTGCACACAGTCTCCATCGCCTTGTAGTACTGAGCGGACTGCAGCGCCGACGGCGAGACAAGCGCGATGTGCCGTTTGCCTTTGACGACTTCGACGATCGTGCCGCGGTTAGCCTCGTTCCACGGCTGGTACTGGCGGACGTGCGGGAACAGCTTGATGAACTTCTGGACGTCGCGCTGGTAGACGGCGACGCTTGGCATTTTCGTCGGGGTGTACTCGGAGTGGTAGAAGGCCACGAGCACCTGCTGGTGGTCGGCTTCGGCAGCGGTGATCCATGCCCTGGCCAGTTGCAGCGAGTAGGGACGCACAGCGGCGTCGTACGGTGCGATGTAGCGCGCGATTTTTGTGTGCAGCTGCGTCCACAACGGGTTTGTAAACATCTCCGTCTGCTGATCGCCGATACCGGTGAGGTACGAGGCGGCGGCTTTGGCGCTCGGCTTTGTGGCGCTCGCGGCGAAGCTCGAGGAGCCGGTGAGGGCGCTTGTGCAGGCGAGGAGCAGCGCGCCGCTTGCGAGCAGCGCGAGCAGCAGTGTGCGTGGGCGGATGTGTATGGGCATGGTCATTGCAACAGCCTATGTGTCGCGACGTTGCGGCGCGCAAGCAATCTTTCGCGATTCTTAGCTTGGGCCCTGCTCCGCATCTTCAAAATGCTCCGCGCGGGCGGAGAGAGCCCCATTTTTGAGGAACCCAACAACGCCCCCCTTGTTGAGAACCTCCGTTTTGGAAACCCAACAACAACTCCATCAATCCAGAGGGCCCTCCTCAACTCCCCGCTCGCCCGCTTGACCCCCAGCGCCCTCGCGCAGTGTGGGGTCGGCCACGACGCGCACGTCAACCCCGGGGAGCCCCTCGAGCATGCGCAACAACAGCGGCTCGGACAACCGCTTGAAGCCCCGGCGCGGCGCCGGGGCGCCCATCAGCACGTACGTGCTGCCCAGGCGCTGGGCCGTCTCGATCGCCGTCGCGGCCACGTCCTCGCCCTCTTCGACCAGCAGGCGCGCACCCAACATCGAGCTCAAGCGCCGCAGTGCCTCCAGCTGCTCGCGGTCCTCGGCGCTCGGACTCCTGCCCGGCGGGCGCACGACCAGCACGTCCAGACGCGCGCCGAGTCGCTCTGCCGAGCGGCTGGCGCGGCGCACGATCCGCTGCGAATGAGGCGCCAGCGCTACTAGCGCCAGCAGCCGCTCGGCGATCGCCTGCGTGCCCGCGCCAGCTTGTGTGCTTGCCGGCGCGAGGCCGTCTTCGCGACGCACGACGATCGGCGCGGGCGCCAGGCGCTTGATCTCGACGCCCTCTGCCACATGGCGCAAAGCCGTCTCGCGCAGCGCGGAGAGGTTCTCGATCTTGAAGAAGTTGTTCAATGCGGCCGGCACGCGCTCGCGCGGGTAGACCTTGCCGGCGCGCAAGCGCTCGATCAACGCCTCCGGCGTCAGGTCGATCAGCACCACCTCATCGGCCGCTGCCAGAACTTCGTCGGGGATCGTCTCGCGCACGCGTGTGCCGGTTAGCTGGATCACCTGGTCGTTGAGACTCTCCAGATGTTGCACGTTGACTGTGGAGTACACGTCGATGCCGGCCGCGAGCACGTCTTGGACGTCTTCGTAGCGCTTCTCGTGCTCGGTGCCTGGAGCGTTTGTGTGGGCCAGCTCGTCGATCAGGCACAGCTCGGGTTTGCGCGCCAGCACCGCGGGCAGATCCATCTCGGCAAGCGGCGTGCCGCGGTAGTCGACCATCCGCGGCGGGATCTCCTCCAGACCCTCTGCTTGCGCGGTCGTCTCCTCGCGACCGTGCGGCTCCAGGTAGCCGATCGCCACGTCGCGGCCCTCCTGCGCTTCGGCGCGACCCTCACCCAGCATGCGGTAGGTCTTGCCGACTCCCGCGGCCATTCCAATGAAGACCTTCAGGCGGCCGCGCCGCGATTCAGTGGGGGCATCGGCTGGCACCAGAGCATTCTCTCCCACAGCCACCCGGAAGGCGCATACCCCTCGACCAACCTTCGGGGCTCCAGCACAGGAGCCGGGCCGTCAGGCCCCGAGCAGGTTGTGAACTATTAGATCGATCAGCTTGATGCCGATGAACGGCGCGATGATGCCGCCGAGGCCGTAGATCCACAAGTTGCGCCTCAGCAGCGCGCTGGCGCCGATCGGGCGGTAGCGCACACCGCGCAGCGACAGCGGGATCAACAGCGGGATCACGATCGCGTTGAAGATGATCGCCGAGACGATCGCCGACTGAGGGGTGCCCAGGTTCATGATGTTCAAGACGTGCAGAGGGCCCTTGCCTCCGGCACTTGTGGCATACGTCGTGACGAAGATCGCCGGCAGGATCGCGAAGTACTTGGCCACGTCGTTGGCAATCGAGAAAGTAGTCAGTGCTCCACGCGTGATCAGCAGTTGCTTGCCGACCTCGACGATCTCGATCAGCTTCGTCGGGTTGGAGTCGAGATCGACCATGTTGCCTGCCTCGCGGGCTGCCTGGGTGCCTGTGTTCATCGCCACGCCCACGTCCGCTTGCGCCAGAGCCGGGGCGTCGTTGGTGCCGTCTCCGGTCATCGCCACCAGGCGGCCGTCCTCCTGGTGCTCGCGGATCAGCGCCAGCTTTGCCTCCGGCGTGGCTTCGGCCAGGAAGTCATCGACACCCGACTCCTCGGCGATCTTTGCCGCCGTCAAGCGGTTGTCGCCGGTGACCATCACCGTGCGGATGCCCATCGCTCGCAGCTGGTCGAAGCGCTCCTTCATGCCCTGCTTGATCGTGTCCTTGAGGTAGACGACGCCGAGGATCTGGTTGTCGCGCGCCACCGCCAGCGGCGTTCCTCCCTCGCGGCCGATGCGATCGAGTTGCTCGCGCAGCTCTGGCGGGGCCTGGCCACCCTCTTCCTCGACGAACTGGACGATCGAGTCGCCTGCGCCCTTGCGCAGGCGACGACCGTCGATGTCGACGCCGCTCATCCTCGTCTGCGCGGTGAAAGGCACGAACTCCGCATTCAGCGTGTTCATGTCGTGCTCGCGGATGCCGTATGTCTTGGCTAGCACGACGATCGAGCGTCCCTCCGGGGTCTCGTCCGCCAGCGAGGAGAGCTGCGCTACCTCGGCCAGCTCTGACTCTGGCACGCCCGGCATCGGGATGAACTCGGATGCTTGGCGGTTGCCGAGCGTGATCGTGCCGGTCTTGTCCAGCAAAAGCACGTCTACGTCGCCCGAGGCCTCGACCGCGCGACCGGAGAGCGCGAGCACGTTGCGGCGCACCAGCCGGTCCATGCCGGCGATGCCGATCGCGCTCAACAGCGCGCCTATCGTGGTCGGGATCAGCGCCACCAACAGCGCGATCAGCGTGGTCTCGGAGATCGAGGTTCCCGCGAACAGGCCGAAAGGGCGCAGCGTGGCGACGACGATCATGAAGATCAGCGTCAGCGCGGCCAGCAGGATTCCCAGCGCGACCTCGTTCGGCGTCTTGCGCCGCTCTGCTCCCTCGACCAGCGCGATCATCCGGTCCAGGAACGACTTGCCCGGCTCCTGGGTTATTTCCACGACTATGCGATCGGAGGTAACGCGCGTGCCGCCGGTGACAGCGCTGCGATCGCCGCCGGACTCGCGGATCACCGGCGCGGACTCGCCCGTGATCGCCGACTCGTCGACTGTGGCGATGCCCTCGATCACGCTGCCGTCGCCTGGGATCAGCTCGCCGGCGACAACTACCACTATGTCGCCACGGGTCAAAGCCGAGGCGGCCTTCATCGAGCCGTCGCGCATCGTCGCGACCGTCTCCTTGCGCATATTGCGCAGCGTGTCCGCCTGTGCGCGGCCGCGTCCCTCGGCAAACGCCTCGGCCATGTTGGCGAAGATCACCGTCAACCATAGCCAGAAGGCGATCGTGAACGTGTACCACGCGGGCTCGTGGCCACCACCGAGCGGTTTGCCACCAAATGCTTGGATCAGCCACGTGACCGTCGTGATCACAGAGCCGATCTCCACGACGAACATGACCGGGTTGCGGACCTGCACTCGGGGTCGAGCTTCTTGACGCTGTCGATTAGCGCGCGCTTGACTATCTCGCCCTGGAACAGCGAGACCGCTTGGCGTTCGTGGGTTGTGTTGACAGCGGACATCAGCTTGCTCCTGTGATGCGATCGAGGGCGAGATTCAGTTCGAGCACGTTCACGCCTTCCTCGCCGGAGAAGCCCAGGGCGCGGCTGGAGGTGTACTTGGCAATCAGGGCGTCCACCCTGGCCAGCGAAAGACGGCGCACCGACGCGACGCGATAGGCCTGGATCCAGGCATTGGCCGGTGAGATTTCGGGGTCAAGGCCCGAGGCGGAGAAGTTGACCGCGTCTACCGGGATTCTCGAGACGGTCAGGCCCGGGTCGTATTCCTTCTTGGTGGTCGGGTTCACATTCAGTTCGAGATAGGCCTTGATGTTTTCTTCGTTTGCTTCCTTGGTTCTCACGCTGTTAGGGCCGTGGTTGGAGAAAGTGCTGGCCGCGGCGTTGTGGGAGCCGCCTTCGGTTGCCGAAGGGCGCGACTGGAAGTAGCGCGGGGCCGCTTCGGTTACCACGGCGCCTTTTTCTTCCTTTGCCTTGCCGTTCTTTTCCAGTACAGGCGTGCCGAAGTTCTGGCCGATGATCTTCGATCCGATCAACTTGCCATTCAGGTGAATCTGCTGCCCGTTGGCGTTACCCGGGAACGCCACCTGGCTGATGCCGGTGATCGCGAGCGGATAGACGATTCCCAACAGGACCGTGAATACCACGATCGCTATTGCCGATGTGCGGATATCTCTTTGCATGTCAGTACAGATGTCCTGTTAGTCCCTGCACGATCGGGCCCAACAACAGGGCCGGGAAGAACGTGAGCGCTCCCACCAACACGATCACGCCGATCAGCAGGATCACAAACGTTGGGTTATCGGTGCGCATCGTGCCGAGGCCCGCCGGCGTCACTCGCTTGCCGGCGAGGGCGCCCGCTACCGCTAGCGCGAACAGGATCGGCGCGTAGCGGGCGAACGTCATGTCTAGGCCACCCAGCAGGTCGGCGAAAGTGACGCCGTGCGCGCCGAGGTTGCCGGCGTTTGGCTGTATGTAGCCCGTATAACCGGCGAACGCGGAGCCGTTGTTGTTGGCCTGGGATAGATAGGCGTAGAAAGTCTCCGAGAAGCCTTGCGGCGTATTGCCGCCCGCCTTGCTCAGGGCGACTTCCGCGACCGATTTGCGGCCCGCGGCGCTTGCGGTCGCCAGGGCCGTACAGAACAGCGCGGCCAGTGGCGTGATCAGGATGCCCAGACCCGCCAGCTTTATCTCTCGTGCCTCTATCTTCTTGCCCAGCCACTCGGGGGTACGGCCCACCATCAGGCCACCGATGAACACCGCCAGCAGCACGTACAAGAGGATCGAGTACAGGCCCGTGCCGACACCGCCGAAGATCACCTCGGAGGCGGACAGGTTGGCGAACGGCACCGCGCCGCCAATCCCGGTGAACGACTCCAGAGCGCTATTTACCGCGCCGCACGAAGTGACGGTCGTGACGACGTCGAACAGCGCTGAGCCGGCGATGCCAAAGCGTTGCTCCTTGCCTTCCATGTTGCCACCCGTGGAGCCGTGAACGGGACCCGTGTGCAAGCCAGCGGCGTGCTGGGCAGGCGAGCCGTGCGCCTCTGCTATGTAGGCGACGGTGACAGCGCCGAGGAACATGAACATCACCGCGCCGTAGATCGCGTAGCCCTGACGGCGATTGCCGGTCATGCGGCCGTAGGCGAAAATCAATGCGGCCGGGATCATCAGCACCAGCAACATCTCGAAGAAATTGGTGAACTGCGTCGGGTTCTCGAACGGATGAGCTGAGTTCGTGTTGAAGAAGCCGCCGCCGTTGGTGCCGACCAGCTTGATCGCCTCCTGCGAGGCGACCGGACCCATCGCGATCGTCTGCGTCAGACCGGTGATCGTGTGTGCGACCAGGTAGTTGGAGAGGTTCTGCAGAACGCCCTGTGAGACGAGCACGATCGCGGCAAAGACCGATAGCGGCGCGAGCACGTACAGAATCGTGCGCACCAGGTCCTGCCAGAAGTTGCCGAGGCTCTTGCCGCTACGTCCGATGATGCCACGGATCAGCGCTACAGCCGTGACAATGCCGACACCCGCCGAAAGCCAGTTCTGCACCGTCAGCCCTGCCATCTGGCTGAAGTAGCTCATCGTCGTCTCGCCGCTGTAGAACTGCCAGTTGGTGTTCGTCATGAACGACGAGACCGTGTTGAACGTCACGTTCCAAGAAGCTGAGTGAAAGCCGGTCGGATTCAGGCCGGTGAAGTTCCACAAAGTTTGCGTGCGCAGGATGAAATACAGCAGCAGCCAGCCCGCCAACGAGAAGACGATCAGGCTCTTGGCGTACGCCTTCCAATCCTGCTCTCTATCGGGATCGACACAGAGCAGTTTGTAGAGAAACCCCTCCGGACCACCGAGGATCGGCGAGAGAATCACGCGCCTGCCGCTGTAAACAGCGGCCATGTAGCTACCCAGCGGGAACGCGAGCGCGGTCAGGATGACCGCAAACAAGACAATCGTGAGCCAGCCCGCGAATGTCATCTCAGAACTTCTCTCCGCGGATCAGAGCGTAAAACAGGTAGGCGATGATCAAGAGTGTGACAATCAGGCCGAAGACGTCGGCCCCGCTCATGTGCGCTACGAGCGCGGCGGGTTGGAGCGAACTTCTCATATACGGTCAATTCCCTCGAGCATGAGCAGCAACAGGGCGAACATGACGATCCCGATAACGATGGCGACGGCGTCCATGCACACCACTATTAGGCAACGCCCATCACGCTCGCATGACGATTCCGCGACACGCCATAACGATTTCGTGACGATCCGCGCGCTTGGCGCGATTCTGGTTCTCTTAGAGATCGGCCAGGCGGGCCTGAGCGGCCGCTACACGTGCTGTCGACAATCTTTGGCTCGGATCGAGCATCGCTTGAATCAACAGCCCATCGAAGACGGCTAGCAGCAAGCTCGCTGCATCAGCGCCGGCCCCATCCTCGCCGAGGCCGATCAATCCGGAGATGGCAGCGCGACTCTCCGCATAACTCTCGGCGAGCGGGACGCGAACGCGCTCGTCGTGGGGCGCGCTCGCGAGTGCCGCCAAGAAGGCACGAGCAAGGCCGACTTGGCTCTCTGCCCCAATCGAGACCAACTCGACGGCTCGCCTCAACCTGGCGCCCGGGTCGCTAGGGGGAAGATCGGCGAGCGCCGAGGCGATTTCGATAAACCAGCGCCGGAAACCCTCCACCATTGCTTCGGCAAGCAAGCCGTTCTTCGATCCAAAGTGGTAGCCGATCGACGCGAGGTTCGCATTGGAGCGATCGGCAATGTCACGGGCAGTGACGTTTGCCGCGGGGTTCTCTGCAAGGCACTGAAGCGCGCCTTCGATCAGAGCCTCGCGGTTGCTTCGCTGAGGGCTCACGGCTGAAAGGCCAGGAACATTCTTATGCCTGCCTTGACGTCGAACCTAAACAAATGTATAGATATGCACATGACTCCATCGACTTCCGGTAGACCACGAGCGGAGTTCTGGGCGCCTGGCTACAGGCTCGGGCGGAGCGTACGCCAGATGATCGCCAAGCTCGACCCTGACGAGCATGATGCCGAGATCACACACCTCTCAACGGAGGTGCTGACGCCAGCCATCATGTCGCACATCGGCTACGCGAACGCGGCGGCCCGCACGGTGGCGGTGCCCCGTGTCGCCAGAACTATCTACCGCGAAGGCGCGGGCGACCAGATCTTGTACCCCTGGGAGCGCGACTCGGACACACTGACGTTCTTCGGCGAGCTGATGCGTCGTGGATACCGCAGCGCGGAGGGAATGGCGGCCTGCGAGCGAATCGAGCAAATCCACCGGGCGGTCGGCGGGGTCCGCAACGAGGACAAGGTCTACACGCTGGCCCTCATGGTCTATTCCCCCCAGGATCTCGCCCTGGCAATGGGTCGTCCGATCCACGGCGACGTTGAGAGCCAGGCGTTGCATAACTTCTGGATGGGTGTTGGGCGCGCCATGGGTGTGCGCAACGTTCCGGAGACGCGCGCTGAGCTTCGGGCCTGGACCCATGAGTACGAGGCTATGCACTTCGAGCCCTCGCCCGAGGCCCACGAGGTAGGCGAGGCTCACATACGGGCGATCGAACATTGGTTTCCTGGCCCATCCAAGTGGCTGGCGCGTGCCATCTACGTCGGCTCGATGGATAAGCGCGTCACGGAATGCCTCGACTATGAGCCGGCCAAAAAGCCGTTTGCCGCGCTCATGCGCGCTGGTTGGCTCAGCTTCACCGCCACCGCCCCGTTGCTGCCTGTACGACTCGACAGCTCATGGGTGAAGTCCTTCAGCCGCGCCGGCCCGAAACCCGATCTTGAGCGCATTGGCTATGGCACATACGCCGCCACGCTACCCGAGAGATAGCTATCGCGTCTAAGCGGAGAAGCGGTAGCCGACGCCCGGATCGGTGACGATCATTCGCCCCGCCTGCCCGTCGCCCTGCACCTTGGCGCGCAAGCGGGCGATGTGGGTGCGCAGCGTTTGCACGTCGTCGCCGTACTCGGGGCCCCACACCTCGCCCAGCAGCGCGCGATGGGTCATCAGCCGTCCCCGGTTGCGTACGAGCACGCGCAGCAGGTCGAACTCGATCGGGGTCAGGTGCACGTCCTCTCCGGCGCGACGCACAACACGTGCCGCGAGGTCGATCTCCAAATCTCCGACCACGATGCGCGGCTCCTCCTCTGAGCGTCCGCCGCGACGCAGCGCGGCCTGCAGGCGCGCCACCAGCTCGCGCGAGCCGAACGGCTTTGTTATGTAGTCGTCGGCTCCCGCCTCGAGCGCCCGCACCTTCTGCTCCTCCTCGCCGACTGCCGAGAGCACGAGAATCGGCATCTCACTCCACTCGCGCAGCAGGCGCGTCAGCTCGACTCCATCCATGTCGGGCAGCATCAGGTCGACGATCGCCGCCTGCGGTGGACGCACGGCCGCTCGATCCAGTGCCTCGCTTGCCGTTTCCGCAGGCACCACCTCGAAGCCCGCGTCACGCAACACGACGCGCAAAGCACGCAGGATCTGTGGCTCGTCGTCGACGACGAGGATGCGCTGTGTTGGCGCCGGCTGATCTTGTGCGATCAACGCACGTGCTCGGAGCTCGCCGCGACCTCGACGGCACCCTTGGGCTCATGCGACGGCTGTTGTGCGGCGAGTGGCAGCTCGAACACGAACGTCGCCCCCTGACCCGGGAGCGACTCGACGTGCAGCCTGCCGCCGTTGGACTCGGTGAAACCGCGTGCGATCGCCAATCCCAAGCCGGAGCCACGATGTCCTCCCTGCGGCGTGCCGGCGCGATAGAAGGGTTCAAACACGCGCTCCAGCTGCGCCGGGGGTATGCCCGGGCCGCGGTCGACGACGCGAACCACCAGCCTGTCGCCGGCTGGGCCGCCGCTTGGGCCTTCCAGAGGAGCAAGCCCGGTGTCGAACGCCGTGCCCGAATGCTCCTCATCCGCGACCAAGTCCGCCGGGGCGCCCCGGCGGTGGCGCCAAGGCTGCGCACCGCGCGCGCCCTGACCGACACCGGATGACCCCCCGAGTGCCGGCGCGCGTTCTCCAGCACGTTCACGAACGCGCGCTCCAACTGCACCGGATCGACGCTCACGAGCGGTAGATCGCGATCGATCGAGAGGCTGAAGTCCTCGGGCGCGGGCGTGAGCTCCGCGAGCGCGGCGCGAATCACCTCGTCCACCGACGTCAAGCGCCGCGTGTGGCTCGGCCGCTCCCGCTTCCAGGCGCGAGAGGTCGAGCAGGTTGTCGACCAGGCGCGAGAGGCGCTGCGTCTCCTGCTGGATGAGTGCGGCCATCTCATGGCGCTCTTGCTCGGAGAGCGAGGGCGAGCCGACCGCGTCGGCCGCCGCGGAGATCGCCGTCAGCGGCGAGCGCAGATCGTGGGAGACGGCTCGCAAGAGAGCCGTCTTGACAACGTCTGTGCGCCGCAATGCGGCCGTCTCTACCACGTCGGCAAGCAGCGAGTCTCGCTCCAAGGCGGCGCTCAGCAGCGACTCCAGCGCCGGCACGACGCGCTCCTGCAGACGCCGCAGCGTTGCCTCCGGAGTGTCAGCGGGGACGAGCAGCGTCCCCAGCCGGCGCGGGCCCTCGCGCAGCGGGAACGCCACGCGCCGCTCGTCTCCCTCAACCGCCTCCAGCTCGATCGCCGCCGAGGGCAGACCCAGCACCTGGGAGAGCCGCGCCGACGCGGTCGGCAAGTCCTCGGAGAGACGCCTGCCGCCTAGCAGCAGACGCGCCATCTCGGCCGCCAGATCTGCCTCGCGGCGCCGCTCGGCCGCCTCGCGCGAACGTGCGCGGGTGACCTCGGCCACCGAGCTTGCGAGCATCGAGACGATCACGAAAGCGATCAGCGCGACCCAGTTCTCGCCGTTTGAGATCGTCAGGTGCCCGACCGGCGGCAGGTGGAAGTAGTTGTACGCCAGCGCGCTCAGCAGCGACGTCGCCACACCCAGCCACACTCCCCAGGTGACCGAGACGATCACCACCGCCAGCATGTAGACGACGCCAAGCGATACCACTGGAGCTGCCTGCTTGAGCGGATAGATGAGCAGTGTGCACAGTGCCACCAGCGCAAGCGCAACCAGCGCGCCGACACGCCGCGGCGGCGGTTCTGGGCTCATCAGGAAGCCAAATGTTCGGGCCACCTTTTCAGCGTAACGGGCTGCGCAGCGGAGCCCGAGCCCGAAGTGTCGGGCCATCTTTCAACGTAAAGGGCTATGCAGCGGAGCCCGAGCCCGAAGTGTCGGGCCATCTTTCAACGTAAAGAGCTATGCAGCGGAGGCCGAGCCCGAAGTGTCGGGCCATCTTTCAACGTAAAGGGCTATGCAGCGGAGGTGGAATCCGAAGTGTCGGGCCACCTTTCAACGTAAGGAGCTACGCAGCGGAGGTGGAGCCCAAAGTGTTCCCCAAAAAAGCCGCTCCCCCCAAAGTGCGGGCGGGGAGCGGCTTCCCTGAGTCTTTGACTATTGCTGCAGCGCTACAGACGAACTGTCTTCGACGTGCTCGTGTCGCCCGGTATGTCTACGAACAGCGTGTAGAGACCGTGCAGACCCTTGGTGTGACGCAACACGATCGCGGCACCGAGACGGCCCTTGGCGCTGGCGACGGTCTTGTGCTTGCGCACGAGTGACACCACCGCCCGCTCGCTCGAGCTATAGCCCTCTTGTGTGCACGTGATTTTTATGTTGTCGCCTTTACCGTCGACTTTGCAGACGATCTTCGGCGTCTTGCCGGGAGGACCCTGCGGTCCAGCCGGACCTTTCGCACCGGCTGGACCCTGAGCACCTGTCGCGCCCTGCGATCCCGCGGGACCCGCGGGACCCTGCGGCCCTGGAGGTCCTGCCGGCCCCTGGCCGGGAACGGTAGATTCCGAGGACGGGATGATGCTTTGCACCTCACCGGTGGTGTCGTTGAGGATGACCGCCGGCGAGCGTGGCGCGCTCGGTTCGAAGTCGAACATGTTGTCGAGCGTCCCCGCCGTCGCGTCGGCAGACCCGCCGCCGATGCGCCCGAGATTCCAGTTGTCCTCGATGAACTGCGTGATCGACGCCTGCTCGGTGAACGTGCCGTCGACGAAATTGCTGCGCGCCCACGGCGAGATCACCATCAGCGGCATGCGCGGACCGACGCCACAGCGGTCGTTCTGGCGCCGGCGGGGTCGCCGCCGTGCCGCATTTACCCGGGACCGTTGAGCGAGTCGATCGTGTCCTCGGAGGGCCGCACGATCGGCCCGATCTGGTGGTCATACCAGCCGTCGGAGTCGTCGTAGGCGATGACGATCGCCGTGTTGGGCCAGTAGCTCGACTGCTCGATTTCGTCGATCGTGTCAACCAGGAAGCGCTGTTCGTCGAGCGGATCGGAGTTACCGGCGTGACCGTTCTCATATGCGGGCGGCTTGAGGTAGGAGACCTGCGGCAGGTAGCCCTGCTGCAGCGCCTGGGAGAACAGCGAGATGTCGTACTGATGGTTGACCGCCTCGTCGGCGGCGTGTCCCGGCGGATCGCTGAGGCCGACCTGCGAGACCGAGCTCGGCGAGACGTGGTCGGGGTTGGCGGTGCTGGCGTAGTACTGGAACGGCTCGTGGTGCTCGACGTAGTCCTGACGGAGGCGTCGCCGATGTTCTTGTGCGATGTGGTGCACGCCACGCGAGATACCGGACCCTCGGCGTATGCCTTGCTGGTACCGGCGTCGCTGAGCGAGACGCTGCTGGTCCCTGCCGGGACCGTGGCCGACGGCGCGAAGCCACCCTGGAACCATCCCCAGGTGACGCCCTTGGCGTTCATCAGGTCGCCGATGTTCTTGCCGCTCAGCGAGACCGTCACCCCACCGGGCGTGCCGTCGGCGTTGATCGCCGTCGTGTTGTTTGAGCACTGGTCGTAGTAGGGCTCGCCATCGCCGAACAACGTGCCGTTGGCGATGTTGGTCGAGATGCCTCCGTGTGCTTCGGCGCCGTTCGTCTGACCGGAGATCAGGTTGATGGCGCCGGGGCTCGAGGGTCCGAACTGGGTGCTGTAGGAGTTGTCGTTCAGCGAGAAGTGCTGGGCGAGGTTCCACAGCCCGGTGACCGTGTTGCCGTCGTAGTAGTCCATCACGATCCCGTTCGGCCCGTAGCTGCTGGAGTCGGGGGTCGTGCTCTGCGTGCAGCCGCTGCCGGTCGTCTTCTGGACGAACTTGTCCATCAGGCCGCCGTCGAAGGCTTCCTGCTCGGCGGAGTAGCCGTGGTTCTGGTCGCAGGTGAGAGCCTGGCTCGGATCGAGCCGCTGAGGCTGGTCCTCGTTGGGGTTGTTTGTGAGCAGCCCGTTGTTCAGGCCGTTGACCGCGGGCGTGCCCGGCAGCGCCGTGAACGACGGCTCACCGGCCGGGTTGGTGGCGTGCGGGTAGGTCCCGAAATAGTGGTCGAACGAGATGTTCTCGTCGAAGATGACCACGACGTGCTTGATCGGCGTGGTCGATGCGGCGGTGGTGGGCGGCGGGGATGCGCTTGACATCGAGATGCCGAGCACCGCCGCTCCGGCGGCCAGGACCCCCATGCCGCCCGCGATGAGCTTCTTCCCAGTGCGCAACGGAGTTTCTCCTTTTCGGACTCTTGGGCGGCGATCGTCTGGCCGCGCGCCCCGGCCACCCGCGTGAGAGCGCAGATGCGCATCGTGGTGGTCGCGCCAGCTCGCGCGTTGTCAACAACAGGTCACAGACCCGTTGCGATTGTGTAACCCGGGCGGCTCACGCACACTGATGCGTTAACAACTGGCAGCAAGCTGCGCCATGGACCTTCTTGGATAAGAAGCCTTGACAGGCAGAGGGGCCTAGAGTCTCACGAAATGTAAGCAAACGATCACATTTCCGTAACAAGGTCGATGCGCCACGTTCGTTTCACAAGATGAAAGCGCGGCGTCCACGTTTTGGTAACAAGCATGCCTGCGCCGTCAGCGTCATACGCTCGCCGATGCATTCGGACGCCCTCGCACGTTCACGCGCGGCACGGCGCGCACTCGGCCTCGCACTGGTCGTGCGCGATTCTGCTGCTCGCCGGCGCGGCCCTGACGCCCGGTCCCGGCGCGCATCGGCCCAGTCGCTTCGGCGTGGTGTCGGTCGCGGCGCACACGAGCCCGGCCAACCCGCTTGGCGTGCGCATCAGCAAGGTCTACGGGTCGAACGTCCCCGCCCGCCGTCTATGGCACGGAAATTGCCGACCTGGAGGACCAGGGCGAGAACACGCGCGGAGAAATGGTGTCCGAGCTCTCACCACTTCCGGCGCGCGCCTTCGCCGGCCCGGTAGCCGCCTACAAGCGCTACGCCGAGCACTGGACCACGATCGCCGAGCGCGACGCGAGCAGGCTGCGCGACGCGCTCGCGGCGCGGCGACCGCGCGAGCGCTCGCTCGGACTGGGCAGGCCACATGGAGCGCCTACCTGCACCTTGGCGCCGTGTACGGCCTGTTCGGAGATGCTCAACCAGGAAATCGACGGGATGCCAACGGCGGACTCCGCGAGGCGTCGCCGATCCCCGCTTCAGCGGGCTTGCACCGGCTCGAAATGGGACTGTGGAGCGCCGCCTCGCCGCGGTCTCTGGTGCCGCTCGCGGAGCAGCTCGTGCGCGACCTGCAGAGCCTGCGGAGGATCCTGCCGAGCGTGCAGATCACACCACTGGAATACGCGACGCGCGCGCACGAGATTCTCGAGGACGCCCAGCGCGACCTGCTGAGCGGCACGCACGTGCCCTGGAGCGGGCGAGGGAGTCCTCGGAACCGCGGCCGGGCTGGCTGCCACCGACGAGGTCTTCCACACGCTGCAGCCGCTGCTCTCGGGACGCGAAAACACCGAGGCCGACGGTGCGCAGCGAGCTCGGCGTTGCTCAGCTCGGCGATCGCGCGGATCCACCGCAACCACGCCGGCTGGCCCGACGCTCGCCCAGCTGACGATGCGCGAACACGAGCTGCTCGAACGGCACACTCGCCGGGGCGCTCGGGGCGCTCGAGTTGCTGCCAGGCACGCTCGAGACGAAGACGCCCGCGCCGATCCCGCAACTCCCGACACCCTCGCCCGCGGAAAAGGCGGCCGAGCGAGCGGCAGAAGACGCACCATGAGCGGACTGGACCGACACGGACCCTCGACAGGTACGCTCGCTACGATCGCCGCGAGTCCGCACATGAGGCGACTCCACCGTGACCTACTCACCTCGCCCCGGCTTGCTGGAGTGCGCCCCGGAGTGCAGGCATGAGCTCGCTCGACCGCCGCCAGTTCATGAAGCGCTCGCTTGCCGTCGTCGGCGCCGGCGGAGTCGGCGCTCTGGGCGGCGCGCTTGCGGAGAGGCCGCGCTTCGCACCCGCCACGGCGCCGCCCAGCGCGGCCGCACAGTCACGCGCGGTGCTGAGCGAGGAACTGCTGAGCAGCGTGCCGTTCGACGGGCCCCACCAGGCCGGCATCCTCACGCCGGCGCCCCAGGCGCAGGCGACGTTCGTGGCGCTCGACTCGATCGCCCCCAACCGCGAGCTGCTCGCCGAGGCGCTGCAGACGCTCTGCACACGCGCGCGCGGCCTGACCCAGGGCGAAACCGTCGGCGCGCAGGAGATCGACGATCCCGCCACCTGACTCGGGCATCCTCGGCCCGATCAACGCGCCCGACGGGCTGACCGTGACGATCGCCTTCGGCGCCTCGCTGTTCGACGGGCGCTACGGCCTCGCAGCGCGCAAGCCCAAGCTGCTGCGACCAGATGCCGAACTTCCCCAACGACGAGCTCGACCCGACGCGCAGCCACGGCGACCTGCTTCTGCAGGTGTGCGCCGGGCATCGCGACACGGTGGTGCACACGGTGCGCGAGCTGATGCGGGTGGTCGCCGGGCGCCTGACCCCGCGCTGGAGCATCGACGGCTTCCAGAGCGCCAGGCGCGGCCCGAGCCCGCACAACAGCCCACGCAACCTGTTTGCCTTCCGCGACGGCACCGCCAACCCCGACGTCGCCGACGCGAGCCTGATGAACCGGCTGATCTGGGTGCAGCCCGGCTCGGGAGAGCCGGCTTGGGCGGCCGGCGGCACCTATCATGGTGGCGCGCACGATCCGCATGCACGTCGAGTTCTGGGACCGCGTCGGCATGTTCGAGCAGCAGAACATGATCGGCCGCGACCGCGTCACCGGCGCCCCGCTGGGCGGCAGCGACGAGTTCCAGGAACCCCGCTACGACCTCGACCCGCACGGCAAGCGCATACCTCTGAACGCTCACATCCGCCTGGCCAATCCGCGCACTCCCGCGACCGCCGATCAGCGCATCCTGCGCCGCGGCTACAACTACGACCGCGGCATCGACGAGGCCGGCGACCTCGACCAGGGGCTGATGTTCGTCGCCTTCAACCAGGACGTCCAGCGCCAGTTCGAAACGATCCAAGCACGGCTTGCCGAAGAGCCGATGATCGACTACATCACGCCCGTGGGCGGCGGCTACTTCTTCGCGCCCCCGGGCGCGCGCGGATCGGGCGACTGGGTCGGCTCGCGCCTATTCGCCTGAGAGGGCGATGCAGGGCACCGTGAGTAGACCAAATCCGTCAATAACTCCTATGAAGAGACAACCTCGGTTATCCGCCGCTCGGACGTAGACGCGCCGCGGAAATACCCGCGCAACGACCCAAAATCTCCATAGCGGGCCAAATTCCTCAAGCAAGCCCCGGATTGAGTCGATTGACTGGCCATGAGAAGCGCAGACCCAGCGATCCTCACCACGATCGCGATGAGGTGTCCGCGCGAAGCCGGCAATCGCGAATCGCCAGCAGCTTCGCGAGTGGGCGCTCTGCTCGCCGCACTTTTGTGTCTTTGCGCGATGCTGTGTGGCACGACCGCGTCACCCGCCGTGGCGGCCAGACAGTCACGCTCCGTCTGCTCTGCGCAACACGACTGCACTCCTGCGGCCGTGTTCGCCCACACGAGCGACAGCGAAGTCGAAGAAGCCGAAGAAGAACCTCAAGAAGGCGAAGAAGAAGCCGCCACAGCTGAAGTTGAAGCCGAAGAAGCCGAAGGCGGCGAAGACGTATCGCCCGCAACAGGCTCAGATGGCTCCGACTCGGTCGCGGTCTCCAATCTGAAGCTCACCGCGAGAGCCACGGCCGCGCTGGCGCACCACCTGCCCACGGCATCGACGATTGCCTTCTCGTTCACGCTCAGCACTCGCGCCGACGTGCACGTCACGATCGTCAGGCAAACTGGCCAGAGCGGGCACGAGCACTGGGCCGTGTTGCCCGACTCGCTCACGCTGTCGCTGTCAAAGGGTCACACCGCTCGCTCCCTGAAAGGCCACAACCGCCTGTCCGTAGGGCGCTACCGCTTGACCTTGAAGCCGACCGGCGGCCGCTCGCGCTCGATCTATCTCAGCGTCCAACCATAGGCGTGGCAACCAACATTCGCCGGCGGGCTGCCAAGATGGGCTATGTGGAGCACGTAGCCCACAGACGTGGAGCCGCTTTCATGGCGCTCTGTGCAGCGTTTGCGCTCTGCACGGCGCAAGCAGCGGCTGGGGCAGACCACGCAAGCACCCGCCTCCGAATACGAAGCCCTTCCGGTATGCCGTGCGCCAATGCCCGGCTACGCAAGTTGCCTGGCCCTCACTCTCGCGCCGAGAACCGCTGCCGCGCGCGTACGCACCCACTCGTCGGAGGCGACCCAGAGCACAGCGCTCGGGCTGGCCAAAAGCGCCAATGAATGCGCACAGGTATACCCGGCGTGCCTCACACCCGCCGACCTCAACGGAGCGTACTTTCCCGGCGAAAAGCCCGAAGCCACCGAAGCGCAGACGATCGCGCTCGTGGACGCCTACGACGATCCCGAAGCCGAAGCCGACCTGAGGGTCTACGACGAAGCTTTCGACCTGACCGCACTGTCGGCGTGCGACGGCGCAAAGACGGCCTGCTTTGAAAAGGTCAACCAGGACGATGAAACCGGCAACCTCCCCTCCCCGCACAACACAAACGCAACCAAAGAGCGCGAAGAAGAGTGCAACAAACAGGCGACGTGCGAGAAAGAAGCCGAAGAATACGAAGTCGAAGAAGCCAAGGGCTGGGCACTTGAGACATCGACCGACATCGAGGTCGCGCACGCTATCTGCCAAAACTGCCGCATCGTGCTCGTCGAGGCCGAAAACCCGGCCGAGGACAATCTCGCCATCGCCGAGAACACGGCGGCGGGCGCGGTCGGCGCACAGGAGATATCGAACTCCTGGGGTGGCTCTGAAACGAACTTGACCAACGCCGAGATCGCCGCCTTCGACCATCCTGGAATCGTGATCACGGCGTCCTCCGGGGACGACGGCTACCTCAACTGGGACCTGGGTGAAAGCGAACCGCTCGACCTCGACGAACCAAACTTCCCGGCCGCATCTCCCGACGTGGTCGCGGTCGGGGGCACAAAGCTGACGCTGAGCGGCGGGGACATCTGGGCGGCAGAGAACGTGTGGAATGAAGACCCCAGCCCGGAAACCGGCAAATACGAAGGCGCGGCAGGCGGTGGCTGCAGCCTGCGCTTCACCGCACAGGCATGGCAGCAGGCCGTCCCCGACTGGACCTCGGTGGGCTGCGGACATCGCCGCGCCGTGGCGGACGTCTCCGCCGATGCGGACCCCTAGCAGCGGCGTTGCGATCTACGACTCAGTCCCCTACCCCCATGAAGAAAAAGGCAAGAAGGCCAGCACGTGCTCGACTGGGTGCCGATCGGCGGCACCAGCGTGGCCTCGCCGATCATCGCCTCGATGTTTGCGCTTGCCGGCGGCGCCCAGGGAGTCGAATACCCGGCGAAGACGCTCTACTCGCACCTCGGCTCGACGCTGCTGCACGACGTGAGCACTGGTGGCAACGGCGAGTGCGACGACGACTACCTCCACGGCTGCACAGGCTCGATGAAGCCTCCCTCACCGCTCGATTGCGGCGAATTGGCACTGATCTGCAACGCCGCGCCCGGCTACGACGGCCCCACCGGTGTGGGCGCCCCCGACGGGATCGGCGCGTTTACGAAGACCGGGGAAGCGCCAGGGTGGCAGTGGCAACCCGGGCAGCAAAGGCGGCCAGAGCTCTGGAGGCGGTGGCTCCAATAGTGGCGAAGGCAAAGAAGGCAGCGGCTTGAGCGGCAGTGAAAACAAAGAAGGCGCCAGCACCACAAACAGTGGCGGCACCAGGCGAACAGGCGACCACCGGCACCACGTTGACCGGCAACACCGCGCCTGGCGGGCCGGGTGCAAAACCAAGCTCCTCACCGGGCGCCACAACCAAGCAAGCCCCCTTGGTCAGCGCCCTCACGCTGACCGCCTACGCGCGCGCCGCGCTACACCACGACAGGCCCATGCTCGCGCGGCTCGCATTCTCCTGCACGCTCAACCAGGCCGCCACGGTAGGTATCACGCTCCTCCTACGAGTCAAGGCGGACGGCCACACACGCTGGCGTGTCGTCTCCGCGCTCGCTCACGTTTGCCGCCATCAAGGGCGTCAACCGCCGCCGGCTGCGAGGCTCGGGCACGTTGAGCCTGGCATCTACCGCCTGACGCTCGCGCCCGCCGGCGGCACGACACGCTCGCTCACGATTCGCGTTCCTTAACGAGCACCTGGGTGCTGTCCAATTTCGTGCTCGAGCGCTTCACCGCGCTCGGTCAGCCACCACGAGTTGGGCGTACCGCGTGCCGCGCTCGCGCCGCTGCGATTGGCCACCAAACCCTGATACTCCAGGCGCGTGAGGATCTTCGATATCTGGCCCTGGTCGACGATGCCGGCCCGTTCGGCCACCTCACGATTGCTCGCGGCGGGAAGCTCCGCGATCGCTCTGAGCACGCGCACCGTGCGATAGGTCAGCCGGGCCGCCGGTTCCTCCCGCGCGCCGCGTCCGATCGGTCGCGCCTCGCCCTGCCTCGCACTCGGCGGAACCGGCGGCGCCGAGCGGACCAATTCCTTGGCCGCGATCGCCGCCCCCAGATACGGGAGTACGATCAGATTCATCAGCTCGCCGTGCAGCTCGATCAGCGGCTGCTCACTCTCGGCCGGCTCGGCGAAGTAACTGCTCGCGCCGGCGCCGCGCGCAAGCAGACGCGTGTAGAGCACAGCCACCACCGCACCCACGACCCCTTCGGCGACGAGGCGACCCGGTGCGCGTGCTCCCGAGGCCTGCGCGCGCCCACGATCGACCACCTCGCATAGCTCGGCCATCACCTGCGCGCGGCGCTCGAGCACGCGCGGGCCCCCACCCGCCGCGTGCACCACACAAAGTGCGCCAGCAACGGCTGCTCGTCGAAGAGGCGCAGCAGTGCGGCCAGCCCGCGGCGGATCTGCTCGCGCCAGCTTTGCCCGGCGTCCACCCTCTCCACGACGGCGCCACGTGCCCGACCGATCCCCCAATCGAAGCTCGCCAAGAAGCAGTCCTCGATATCGGCGAACTCTTCGTAGAAGAGCCTTCGCGACACGCGGGCACGGGCGATCACGCGCGCCACGGCTGGCGACGACGCGCCGCGGATGGCTACCTCTTCGGCCATCGCCGTGAGGATCCTTGATCGCTGAATCTCCTCCACGTTTTGAGCGCGTCGCTAGGCCAGACCACTCGATCCCTTTCGAGCGGACTCCCGATGCTACGCGTGAGCTTGATATTACCCGTGCTCGGACATCTGTCTACTGTCCACCTACGTTCAATTGGCCGCGCACGGAGGATCGGCTTGGCCGATCGGCCTGACACGGCGCAGCCAAGCGGATTCGTGCCTATGCAAGTCCACGTGCACGCGCCCCGCGAGACTTGTGATCGGCAGCTCGCGTGGCTAGCTTGCCCAAGGCGGCAACCGTCAGACGCACCCTGGCGTGCCTGCATCAGGTGCTTGCCAACATCGAGATGAGCCAATTCAAACTCCCATCCGTCCGTCTGCGCTATGCGCTCGCGCTGCTCGCACTGCTCGCCGCCGCGGCGGCGGCTCCAGCGCTTGCCGGACAGTCGCAGGGGGCTCTTGAAAGTGGCATCTCTTCCTCGAAAGCCAAAGAGAGCCAGCTCAGCGCTGAAATCCAGGCGGACTCCAGCAAGATCGATGGCTTTCAGGGGAGTATCGAAGACCTCAAAGCGCGCCTCGACGCGCTCGAAACGACTCTGGGCATCGAGAAAGCTCTGCTCAATCGACTCAAGACGCAACTCGCCTCAGCACGCTCGCACTTGGCGACACTACAAGTCCAACTCGCCCAAGACAGAAAGGTGCTTGTCGCCCAGGTAATCGCCGCCTACGAGGATCCGCCGCCGAGCATCGTGACTGTGATTCTTGAGGCGCACGGCTTCGGCGATCTGATCGAGCGTGTCGATGACCTCAAGTCGATCGGCCAGGAGAACGCCACCGCCACCGTGCAGGTTGCCGACGCGCGCAAGGCCGTGGCCAAGCAAACACAGCACCTGACCGTGTTGACCGACAGCTCCCAGCGCGAGACCACGGCTGTGCTGGTACAGCGCGACGAGGTCGCCCACCTGCACCTCGCGCTGCTCGACCACCAGCTCGAGTACGTCAAGGCGCGCGACCGCAAGAGCTCGCAATTGGGCGAACTGCGCTCGCATCGGCAATCGCTTGAAAAAGAACTGGTCGCGATCGCCGTCAGCGAGTACGCCTCGCAGAACCAGTCGTTCGCGACCGCCTATGCAGTCGAAGGTGGCGGACCCTCCGGTGACTACGGCTTCTTCCAAGCACCAGGCACCAACTACAGCGTTGGCGTCGAGCCGATCCTCGTGCAGCGCCTGAACACCCTCGGCAAGGCGCTGCACCTGCACCTGATCGGGATCTCCGGCTATCGCACTCCGCAGCACTCGATCGAGGTGGGCGGCTTTGCCAACGACCCGCACACGCGCGGGGAAGCATCGGACACGCCAGGCGTCGAAGGCGTGCCGGAGTCGATCCTCGAGAAGTTCGGCCTCACGCGTCCCTTCCCCGGGCCGGCCGAGGCCGATCACATCCAGCTGCTCGGCAGCGCCCCCTGATCTAAGGGACGTCTTTCAAAATGTCCTGCCCTACAAAGCCCCCCTTTACCTGGACCGCAGGGAGATATTTTGGTACCTAATCTTTATATATCCCTCAGTTTTTCCCAAGCTTTTGCGAACAACGCTTTTCGAGGCGCCAGGCGCGCCGGATCTCAGGCGCCCAACACCCCGAGCACGCCAGGCACGCCGAACCCTCAGGCGCCCAGCACCGCCGGCGCGCCATAGGCTGCGAGGATGTCCGGCAGCGCCACGCTGCCGTCCTCGCGCTGCCCGTTCTCCAGCAACGCGATCAGCGTGCGCCCCACCGCCACTGCCGTGCCGTTGAGCGTGTGCAGCATCTGCGTACGCTTCTCGCGGCGCACGCGAATGTTCAGGCGCCGCGCTTGGTAGTCGCTCGTGTTGGAGCAGGAGGTCAGCTCGCGGTAGCGACCCTGGCTCGGTAGCCACGCCTCGCAGTCGTACTTCTTGGCGGCCGAGTTGCCCAGGTCGTTCACGGCGATGTTCACGACCCGGTAGGGCAGCTCGAGCTCGGTGAGGATCTCCTCCTCGATCGCGAGGATGCGCTCGTGCTCTTCGAACGAGACTGCTCGGGCTCGACGAAGCTGAACATCTCGACCTTGTCGAACTGGTGTACGCGGAAGATGCCGCGCGTGTCCTTGCCGGCCGCCCCAGCCTCGCGACGAAAGCACGGCGAGAAGCCGGCGTAGCGCAGCGGCAGACGCTCGGCCGGCAGGATCTCTTCGTCGTGCAGCGAGGCCAGCGCCACCTCAGAGGTGCCGACCAGATACAGCTCGTCCTCGGCAAGCCGATAGATCTGCTGCTCGGTGTCGGGCAGGAAGCCGGTGCCGTATAGCGCCCGCTCGCGCACCAACACGGGCGGGATCACAGGCTCGAAGCCGTGGCCGCGCAGCTTCTCCAAGACGAAGCGCACGAGCGCCAGCTCGGTCATCACGAGGTCGCCCTTGAGATAGGCAAAGCGCGCCCCTGAGAGCTTGGCTGCGTGATCCATATCGATCATGGCACCGGCCAGTTCCAGGTGGTCGCGCGCCCCATCCCCCCCCACACGAGGCGCTCCGACAACCTTTACGAGCTCGTCCTCGGGCCCCGGCGCCGCGGTCGGGTCGGGCAGATTCGGCAGCGGCGTCAGTGCCGCCAGCAGCCGCTCGTCCACCTCCGCAAGCTCGCGGCTCAACTCCTTCTCGCTCGCCCCCACCTCGCGCTGCGTAGCGATCGCCTCGCTCGCGTCCTCCCCCGCACGCTTGGCGTGCGCGATCGCCTCCACCGCCGCGTTGCGCTCAGCTCGCAGCCCCTCAAGACGCGGAATCAACTCGCGTCGCCGCGCATCCAGCTCGAGCACGAGATCCAGACCCGCGGCAGCATCCGCGCCGCGTCGCGCCAGCGCCGCGCGCACGCGCTCTGGGTCTTCTCGGATCAGCTTGATGTCGAGCACGGTGAGGGAGCCTACCCGCCGGCCGCCGCGCCCACGGTTCAGCTGTGCAGGCACCGCCGAGGCGCACCGCGGTAGGGCGCTATTTGGTCGACAGCGTGATGTTCACGGTTGGCACCTTCTGTGCCTGCAGACCGGAATACTGCGCCAGGAACTTGGCGATTTCCTGGGCGTCGTCGCCGACGACGAGGTTCTCGGGCATGATCGCACCCGAGAAGCCACCGTTGCGGATCGCATAGAGAACCTGTTCGACGTTCTCCTTGCGGATGTTGAAGTTCGGCCCGTTGGTCTTCACGCGGTCCTTGATCGACGTTGCCGAGCCCTGGGCTCCGACGACGGCAAGCGTGTGGCAACCGGAGCAGTGGTCGCGGAACAGCACCGCGCCCCTGTAGTAGGGACTGGTCTTCGCCACGGATATGCCCTGCGAGCCGCAGGCGGACATCCCCAGCACGGCGCCAAGCAGCATCGTTGCGAAGGCGAGCATCTTCATCGGTGGCCTCATGCGCGCCGGAATATATCGGTTGCGCTCCGCGCCCGAACACGTCGAGCGTCCAGGAGGAGCGCATAGCCGTCGTGGAGCCCGCTTCAAAACCCGTGAGCGGTTTCGGCCGCACGCAGCGCCAGGAACACGACGACAAGCGCCGAGAGGCACATCACGCCCATCTCGCGGCGCACGATCAGCGCCACGATCTGCTGCTGTTCGCCCTCGGGCAGCTCGCCGACCGCCTGGGCACTTGGGATCTCGCGTTGATCGAGGATCGTCTGCGCGGAGGCGACGCGCAGCTGCTCCGCGACGAAGGCGATCGCAAGCGGCAGCAGCGAATACAGGTAGAAGAGGCTTTCGCTCGATGAGTGTCCGGCCGCGGCGAGCAGGCCGACCCCGATCGCGTACACGATCGCCGCCACCTGCGCGACTCGCAACAGCACCCAGAAGCCGTGGCTGCTTTCGTGGCGATACCAGCGCCAAGCGCCGAGCAACCCAGGCAAGGCGTTCAGCGCTGCCAACACGATCGCCCCCCACACGACCGCTGTGCTCATCTGGCCGCCCTCAACTTACGTCCGCCTCGGAGTGGGCCCCATCGAGGCAATCGTCACTATGTAACAGTCTGTCACAAGCGGTGATATAACAGCCCCCCGTGCTACGCAGCTATCTTCCCGCGATCGTGTTCCTCGCCCTCGGCGGTGCCGTCGGCGGCATCTTCACGGTGCTCAACACGATGGTCGGCCCGCGCCGGCGCACCGAGCACAAGCACGACCCCTACGAGTGCGGCCTGCCTTCCGAGGTCAAGCGCGGCATGCGCTTCGGGATCAGCTTCTACCTGATCGCGATGCTATTCATCCTGTTCGACATCGAGGTCGTCTTCCTCTACCCGATCGCCGTGCAACTGAAGGCATATGGCGGCTTCGCGCTGGCCGAGACGGTGACCTTCATCGTGCTTTTGACGGTGGCCTTTGTGTACGTGTGGCGCAGGGGAGCACTCGAGTGGAGATAAAGCGCGAGCCCGTGCCCGGTGGGCGCCCTACCGGCCAAGGCCGGCAGGGGTTTGAGGACGGTTCCGCGCGTCCCACCGGTCAGGGCCAAGGGGACGTTGAGATCGATTCAAGCGGCCTGCGCGTCAACAAGCACGACTCCAAAGAACTACTGCGCGGCGCGGAGCTGCTCGGTCCGACCGCTCCCGCGAGCATGGACGGCGAGGAGCTCGAACGCTACGTCCACGAACGCGTGCTCACCACGACGCTCGAGAAGGCCGTCTCCTGGGGCCGCTCGAACTCGTTCTTCCCGCTCGCCTTCGGCTTGGCCTGCTGTGCGATGGAGCAGTTCCAGACCGCCGGCCCGCGCATGGACATCGCGCGCTTCGGCTTCGAGGCCTTCCGCGCCTCCCCGCGCCAGGCCGACCTGATCATCCTCGCCGGCAGGGTGTCGATCAAGATGGCGCCGATCATCCGCCGCCTGTACGACCAGATGCTCGAGCCGAAGTGGGCAATCTCGATGGGCGCCTGCTGCAGCTCGATGGGCGTGTTCAACAACTATGCGCTCGTGCCCGCCGACAAGTTCATGCCGATCGACGTGCACGTGCCCGGCTGCCCCCCGCGGCCCGAGAGCTTGATGCACGGAATCCTCAAGCTGCGCAAGATGGTGCAGGACGACCCCGAGGCGGGCTGGCGCGAGCGCTACGGCGCACAGGGCACCGAGGAGATCCTCCCCGGTGCCTGACGCCACGGGGCTGGAGCTGCTCGCCAAGGAGCTGCGCGATAGCGAGGATGTCGGCGCGGAGGCGATCCTCGGCACGCTGCACTTCCGCGGTCACGCGACGCTCGAAGTACAGCCACAGCGCATCCGAGCGGTGCTCGCCCAGCTGCGCGAGCGCGGCTACGCCTCGATGATGAGTGTGCACGGCGTCGACTACTACCCGCACGAGCCGCGCCTCGGCGTGCACTACGAGCTACTCGACATGAGCAAGGTGGACCGCGTAACCGTCACCGTGCGCGTGCCGACCGACGCGCCGGAGCTCGACTCGGTCACACCGGACGGCGAGGACGGCAAGGGCTGGCCCACCGCCGACCACCAGGAGCGCGAGGTGTACGACATGTTCGGGGTCGCCTTCCGCGGCCACCCCGACATGCGCCGCATCCTGATGCCCGAGGACTACGAGGGCCATCCGCAGCGGCGCGACTTCCCGGTCGGTGGCGAACCGGTGATCTTCACGTACAACGAAGGCGAGTCGCACGGGGCGCAGCGATGACCGCCCGCGTGATGGCCACTCCCGCGAGGCGCGTTCGCGTAACGATGCTCGGGCACGCAATACCAAGTTGCTTCCTCGCCGGGGGACCGCGATGACCATCGCTGATCAGCAAATGTCTGAGTATCGCCGCCGCGAGCAGAGCATCACGCTCTCACAGGTCGAGCAGTCCGGCGAGGACACCCACGAAGAGCTGTTGACGCTCAACTTCGGCCCGCACCACCCCGCCACACACGGCGTGCTACGCCTGCTCGTGACACTCCAGGGCGAGGTCGTGCGCTCGATCAAGCCGGTCATCGGCTATGTGCACACCGGTATCGAAAAGACCGCCGAGGACAAGGCCTACTGGAAGGTGATCCCAGTCGTCGAGCGGATGGACTACCTGTCCTATTACTTCAACGCGATGGCGTATGTCGGGGCGGTGGAGACGCTGCTGGAGGTCGAGGTCCCCAAGCGTGCCCAGTACCTGCGCGTGATCCACCTGGAGCTCAACCGCATCGCCTCACACCTGATCTGGCTCGGCACGAGCGCCCTGGATCTCGGCGCGGTCTCGATCTTCCTGTACTGCCTGCGCGAGCGCGAGCTGATCCTCGACCTGTTCGAGATGTCCTCCGGGGCACGCATGCACACCCGCTATTTCCAGGTCGGCGGCGTGATGGAGGACATTCCGGTCGGCTTCGTCGAGAAGGCGCGCGAGTTCACGAAGGTGATGCCGGCGCGCGCCGATCAGTACGGCGCGATTCTGAATGCAAACCAGATCGTGTTGCAGCGCCTGCGCGGCACCTGCCCGCTCGACGCCGAGACGCTCCTGAGCCTCGGCGTGACGGGCCCGCTGCTGCGCGCCGCCGGCAACCCCTGGGACCTGCGCAAGGCCGCCCCCTATAGCTCCTACGACGACTTCGACTTCAAGATCCCGGTCGGCACGGTTGGCGACAACTACGACCGCTTCGCGGTGCGCGTAGCTGAGATCTACGAGTCGGTGAAGATCATCGACCAGGCGCTCGACGGGCTCCCGAGGGCCCGCACATCACGACCGACCGCAAGATCGCGCTGCCGCCGCGCCACGAGCTGGCGACCTCGATGGAGGCGCTGATCCACCACTTCAAGCTCGTCACCGAGGGCTTCAGGGTGCCGCCTGGGCGAGATCTACTACCCGATCGAGTCGCCGCGCGGCGAGCTGGCCTGCTTCGTGCGCTCCGACGGCTCCTCAAAGCCGGCACGTGTGCACATGCGCGACCCCTCGTTCGTGAACCTGCAGGCCCTCTCGCACATGGCCGAGGGCTCCTACATCGCCGACATGATCGCCACGCTGGCGATGCTCGACCCGATTTTGGGGGGCATCGACCGGTGAATCCCGAGCTGCGCGCAGACATCGAGGCGCACATGGCGCTGTATCCGGACAGCCGCTCAGCTGCACTGCCTGCATTGGAGGCTGCTCAGCGAGTGCATGGCTGGTGCTCACCCGAGGCGATCGAGGAAGTCGCCGAGGTGATGGGCGTGACACCGGCTTATCTGGCAGCTGTGGCGACGTTCTACGACATGCTGGAGACCGAGCCCGTCGGCAAGCACAGCATTTACGTCTGCACGAACATCTCCTGCTCGCTGCGCGGAGCAGACGCTTTGCACGCGGCTGTCAGCGAGGCGGCCGGAGACGATCCGGAGTTCAACGTGCGCTCCTTCGAGTGCCTCGGCGCCTGCGACATCGCACCTATGGCATCTGTGGATGGTGTGTTCGTGGGACCGCTTACGCTCGAGGACATTCCCCAACTGCTGGACGACATCCGCGCCGGCCGCCCCGTGCTGCCCGACAAGCAGCTCGCGACACGGCTTGTGGCCGACCCGAACGCCAACTCGCGCGAGTTCCCGGCACACGCGGCCGAGGGAGGCACGCAATGACCGAAGCGCTGCTCTTCAAGGACATCGACGAGCCGGGCCTCGCGACGCTTGACGTATACGCCAAGCGCGGCGGCTACGAGTCGCTGCGCAAGGCGCTTACTACTACGCCCGAGGACGTGCTCGCGCAACTCGAAGCCTCCGGCCTGCGCGGCCGCGGCGGGGCCGGCTTTGCGATGGGCAAGAAGGTGTCCTTCCTGCCCAAAGGCACGATCGACAAGTACCTCGTTTGCAACGCGGACGAGTCCGAGCCCGGCACGTTCAAGGACCGCGAACTGATGCAGAAGTCGCCACACATGCTGATCGAGGGGATCGTGATCGCCTCCTACGCGGCCGGCGCGAGCCGCTCGTTCATCTATATCCGCGGCGAGTACGTGCATCAGGCCGACGTGCTCGACGCGGCGCTTGCCGAAGCGCGCGAGGCGGGCTACGTAGGCGAGGACATCTTGAAATCGGGGCACTCCCTTTCGCTGGTCGTGCACCGCGGCGCCGGCGCCTACATCTGCGGCGAGGAGACCGGGCTACTCGACTCGCTCGAAGGCAAGCGCGGCAACCCGCGCCTGAAGCCTCCCTTCCCCGCCAACCAAGGGCTGTATCAAGGACCAACGCTGATCAACAACGTGGAGACGCTTGCCACCGTACCCACGATCATCAAGATGAGCGGCGAGGACTATGCCAAGCTCGGCACCGAGACCTCCAAAGGCACGAAGCTCGTGTCGGTGTCGGGGCACGTGCAAAGGCCCGGCAACTACGAGATCGAGCTGGGCACCCCCTCGCGCGAGATCATCTACGGCCTCGCCGGCGGCCCGCCGGAAGGACGCGAGATCAAGTGCTGGTTCCCGGGCGGCTCCTCCTCGCCAGTGCTAAAGGCCGAGGACCTGGACCTCCCCTACGACTTCGAATCGATGGCCAAGGCCGGCTCGATGCTCGGCTCCGGGGCGATCATCGTGGTCGACGACTCCACGCCGATCCTCGACGTTGCGCTCAAGGTCGCCAAGTTCTACGCCCACGAGTCCTGCGGCAAGTGCACGCCCTGCCGCGAGGGCACCAACTGGACCGTGAAGATGCTCGAACGCATCGACGCAGGGACCGCGACGCCGATGGACATCGAGATCATGGCCTCTGTCCAGGAGCACATCATCGGCAACTGCCTGTGCGTGCTCGGCGACGCGATGGCAATGCCGATCGGCTCGCTGATCGCCAAGTTCAGGGATGAGTTCGAAGAGCACATCGAGGCCGCGCGTATCCGCAACGGCCTCGGCGCCGGCGTACCCGAGCCGGCGCTCGCGGCAGGAGTGACAGGCTGATGCCCAGGCCCGAGGCCAAGACGATCACCTTCACGATCGATGGGCGCGAGGTGCAGGCGCCGGAAAACACGATGCTGGTCGATGCCGCCAAGCTCGGCGACGTCGAGATACCCGTCTTCTGCTACGAGCCAAAGCTCGGCAATCCGGTCGGCGCTTGCCGCATGTGCCTGGTCGAGATCGAGGGCATCCCCAAGCTCCAGACTGGCTGCTCGACGCCGGTCAAGGACGGGATGGTCGTCAACACCCAATCTGAGCGCGTGAAAGTCGCCCAGGAATCGGTCGTCGAGTTCCTGCTCGTCAACCATCCGCTGGACTGCCCTGTGTGCGACAAGGGTGGCGAGTGCCCTTTGCAGGACATCACCTTCGGCTGGGGACCGGGCAAGACACGCTTCGTCGAGGAAAAGCGCCATTTCGTCAAGCCGCTTGCCCTGTCGGAGAAGATCGCGATCGACCGCGAGCGCTGCATCCTCTGCTACCGCTGTGTGCGCTACAGCCAGGAGGTGGCCGAGGACTACCAGCTCGTGCTGCTCGAGCGCGGCGCCCACTCCTACGTCTCGACGTTCGACGGCAACCCCTATGTGGCCCCGTTCAGTGGCAACATCGTCGAGCTCTGCCCGGTTGGCGCGCTGACCTCGCGCGACTACCGCTTCCGGGCGCGGCCTTGGGACGTCGAGGATTCAGGCTCTGTTTGCACGCTGTGCGCGGCACAGTGCAACGTGTCGCTGACGGTGCGCGACGAGCGCGTGCTGCGCGTGCTGGCGCGCGAGAACCCCGAGGTGGACGACGGCTGGCTGTGCGACCGCGGACGTTTTGCCTATCCCTCGCTTGGCGAAGACCGCATCACGCAGCCGATGATCCGCGACGGCGGCGAGTTGCGTGCCGTGTCCTGGGAGCGGGCGCTGGAGGAAGCCGCCACCCGCCTGAAGCGCGCCGGGGCGCAGAGCGGGGCGCTCGTCGGTGGCGGCGCCACCAACGAGGAGGGCTTCCTGCTCGGGCGGCTGTTGCGCGAGGGGCTGGGCTCGCCCAACGTCGACTCGCGCGTCGCCGGCACGCTGCCGCTGGAGCTGCACCGGGCCCTGGGCGAGCCGGGGCTGCAGGCGAAGGTCTCCGACCTAGAGTTCGCCCACGCCGTGCTTGCGCTGGAGTGCGACCTCGTACCCGACGCCGCGATCCTCGACCTGCGTCTGCGCAAGGGCGTGCGCCGTCACGGCATGAAGCTGGTGCGCGCGAGCGCAGCGGATCTACTTGACGGGCCTGGCGATCTGGTCGCAAAGCTGAAAGAGGCCGGCGAGGAGATCGTGGTGCTGTGGGGCGAGCGGCTCACAGCCGGCCCCGACGGCGCGCGCGCGGCGCAGGCGCTGCTGGACTTGGCCGGGACGCTTGGCATCGCCGACACCGACAACGCCGGCCTGCTGGAAATCCCGGCGCAGAGCAACGGGCGCGGGCTGCGCGAGGCCGGGGCGCTGCCCAACGCCGGGCCGGGCTTGAGCTCATTGGACGAGGACACCCCCGGGGGCGCAAGCGGCCTCGACGCCCGCGCCATGGCCGAGGCCCTCAGAGAAGGCCGGCTGACCTGCCTTTACCTGCTAGGCGCCGATCCCCTGACGGGAGCGGCCGACGAGCAGGACCGCGAGCTGTGGGGCAGCGCGCTTGCAAGCGCGACAACCGTTATAAGCCACGCGATGAACTTGTCCGACGCGATCCGCGAGCACGCCGACATCGTCTTCCCCGCCGGGGCCTACCCCGAGAAGGAGGGCACCGTCGTGCACCCGGACGGTCGCATCCAGCGCCTGCGCCCGGCCGTCGCGAAACCTGGGGAGAGCCGCGCCGAGTGGCAGGTAATCGCCGACGTCGCCGCGCGGATTGGGCTCGACCTCGACGTGCTTACCGGCGGCATGGCCTCCCAACAGCTATTCGACGCCGTACCTCAGTATTCGGGGCTCACGCTCGAGGAGATCGGCGGCAAGGGCGTTCGTCCGCAGGAGCGCGCGACGGCGGTGGCCTCGTGATGCCCATCTCGATTTCAGACGGCGCCGACCCCGGGACGCTCGGAACAGACGCCGGCTTCATGGCCCTCCCCATAGGCTCGGAGGCCAAGCGATGAACACACTTGCCGTCGTCGGCTTCTACGAAGAATGGTGGATCCAGATCATCAAGGCGATCGTGATCTTCGCGGTCGGGCTGCAGCTCGTGCCGATCGTGCTGCTGGCCGAGCGCAAGCTACTTGGTCGCATGCAGGCCCGCTACGGCCCCAACCGCGTCGGCCCTTTCGGGGCGCTGCAGCCGCTGGCCGACATCGTGAAGCTCCTGACCAAGGAGCAGTTCCGGCCGAGCACCTCTACCGGCTTCCTGTTCGCGCTGGCGCCCTGCATCTCGATCGTGACAGCCGTTGCCGCCTTCGCGATCATTCCCTTCGGCAACGTGCAGCACATCTTCGGCACGCCCGTCGGGCTGTACGGCATCGACGTCTCGATCGGGCCGCTGTACCTGTTTGCCTTCGGCGCCGTGGCCTTCTACGGGATCATGCTAGGCGGCTGGTCCTCGGGCTCGAAGTACTCGTTCCTCGGCGCGATGCGCGGCGCCGCCCAGCTGATCTCCTACGAGGTCTCCCAAGGCTTGGCGCTCGTCGGCGTGATCTTCACCGCCGGCACGCTGTCGCTGACGGGGATCGTCGAAGCCCAGCAGGGCATGTGGTACATCGTGCCGCAGTTCTTCGGCTTCCTCGTGTTCCTGGTGGCCGGCTTTGCCGAGACCAACCGCGCCCCCTTCGACCTCACCGAGGCCGACGCCGAGCTCGTCGGCGGCTACAACACCGAGTACGGTGGCGGGCGCTTCGCCTCCTACTACTTCGCCGAGTACCTCAACGTGCTCGTCGTCTCCGGGATCGTCACGACCGTCTTCCTCGGCGGCTGGCTGTTGCCCTTCGGCATCCATCCGCCCGGCTGGGTCGATCCCTTCGTGGTGCTTTTCAAGATGGGGCTGATGACGTTCCTGTTCATCTGGGTGCGCGCGACCCTGCCGCGCCTGCGCTACGACCAGCTGATGAGCTTCGGCTGGAAGATCCTGCTGCCACTGGCAACGCTCAACGCACTTGTGACCGCAGTGCTCGTGGTGGTGACGCACTGATGACATGTGCACCGCAAAGCCCCCCTGTGGCTGACACGCACTTGAGGAACACAAGGGACGCCTTCCGGAGGGACGCATGACCTGGACTCCTGGCGACGACGTGATCCAGGTCATGCGCACGCCGGCGCCGGGAGCCGCGCGCGGCACCTATCGCGCGTTTGGCGAAACCCTGCGTGGCATGAAGACCACGTTCGGGCGCATGCTCGAAAAACCCGTGACGCTCGAGTACCCAGAGGAGAAGACGCCCGTCTATCCCCGCTTTCGCGGACGCCACAAGCTGCACAAGTTCGAGGACACCGGCCTTGAGAAGTGCGTGGGCTGCTCGCTCTGCGCCGCCGCCTGCCCCTCCGACTGCATCCGCGTCGTCGCGGCGGAGAACACGCCCGAGCACCGCGTTTCCGCCGGCGAGCGCTATGCGGAGGTGTACGAGATCAACCTTTCGCGCTGCATCTTCTGCGGCTACTGCGAGGTTGCCTGCCCGTTCGACGCGATCACGATGGGGCACGACTACGAGCTGTCCGACTACACGCGCAGCGACCTGATCTTCACCAAGGAGATGCTGCTCGCCGAGCCGTTGGAGCGCACTCCCCTGCGCCGGGAGGGCGAGTAGCGATGAACGTACGACAGCCGCGCTGGCACTACGGGCACGCCCAATCCATCCCCCAAAACCACAAGCGGCGGTGCCGTGTCTAGCGTCCTCTTCTTCATCGCGGCGATCGGCGTGATCGCGGGCGCGATCGGCGTGGTCACGTTCAGCAATCCCTTCTACAGCGTGCTCGCGCTCGTTGGGCATCTGCTCTCGCTGGCCGTGCTGTTCCTGCTGCTGCGCGCTGAATTCGTCGCCGCCGCGCAGGTCGTCGTGTACGCCGGCGCGGTGATGGTCCTGTACGTGTTCGTCGTCGCCTATGTCGGCGACGAAGAGCAGTCGCTGGACGGCATGCTCTCGCGTCGTCCGCGCTCGCGCGGAGCAGACGGGCGCAAGCTCGACCGGCGCCCTATTCGCCGGTGTGCTGCTCGTCGAGCTGTTGATCGCGCTGCTCGGCAGCGGGCTGAAGGCCGTGTCCGGCGATGGCGCGCCCTACGCTCCCGGGCCGCGGACGTTCGGCACGCCCGCCTATATCGGCAACCTGTTGCTGACACGCTTTTTGCTCGTGTTCGAGGCCTCCTCGCTGCTGCTGCTGATCGCGGCGGTCGGCGGCGTAGTGCTCGCGCGCCGGCGCCGTGGCCTCGATGACGACGAGGAGCGCGACCGGCTCACCCCGCTTGACATCTTGCGCCCGCGCGGCACCGGCACGATGGTCGAGGGCGTCGAAGGGCTGGCGCTCGCGCACGCCCGCGGGACAGGCGATTTCGAGGACGACGAGCACCCCGTCCAGACGGAGGCGGCTGGTGAGCATCGGCTGGTACCTCGCCGTCTCGGCGATCGTCTTCTGCACGGGCGCGTTCGGCGTGATGACGCGGCGTAACCCGCTTGTCGTGCTGCTCTGCCTGGAGCTGATGCTCAACGGCGCCAACCTCTCGCTGATCGCCTTCTCGCGCATGTGGGGCAACGGCGACGGCCAGATCCTCGCGCTGATCGTGATGACCGTCGCCGCCTGCGAGGTCTGCATCGGGCTCGGCATGATCGTCGCGATCCACCGCCGGCGCCTGCCCATCGATGTGGATGAGCTACGGGAGCTCCAAGGATGATCCTGGACACGCATGTCCGGCGCTGGGCGGCGTCCTCAGTCGCTCATGTGCAAAGCACATTTCGCTTCTTGCGTCCTTGCCCAGCTTGGCCTGCGTGTCCAGGACGGCCGTGACGGGGAGGAGCAGGCATGACGACCACCTACGGCTGGCTGGTGCTGGCCTTCCCGCTGCTCGGCACGATCGTGATCGGCGCCGGCTTCAAGAAGCTGCCCGGGCGCACGGCCGGCTGGATCGGCACGGCCGCGATCTTCCTTGCCTTCCTGGCGGCACTGGGCGCGCTGATCTCGCTGCAAAGCCACGCGCCCCACGACCGCCAGTTCGTCTCCTCGCTGTGGAACTACGCGAGCACGGTCGGTATCGACGCGCAGATGTCGATTCTGGTCGACCCGCTGTCGGTCTTCATGATCCTGGTCGTCACGGGCGTGTCGACCACGATCCACCTGTACTCGGTTTCCTACATGGACGCGGACAAAGGCTTCGCGCGCTACTTCGCCTACCTCAACTTCTTCGTCTTCTCGATGCTGCTGCTGGTCTTGGCCGGCAACTTCCTGCTGTTGATCGTGGGCTGGGCCTTTGTCGGTGCCGCCTCCTACCTGCTGATCTCCTTCTGGTACCGGCGCTCGACCGCCACCAAAGCCGGCATCAAGGCGTTCGTGATCAACGTCGTCGGCGACGTCGGGCTGGTGCTCGGCACGTACTTCCTCTTCAAGCACACCGGCACGCTCGATTTCCTGAAGGCGTTCAAGGCCGCGCCGAACGTCTTCTCAAGCGGCGAAGGCGACGTGACCGCCGGCTGCCTGCTGCTGCTCGTGGGGGCGTTTGCCAAGTCGGCGCAGATCCCGCTGCACACATGGCTTCCCGACGCGATGGAGGGACCCACGCCCGTCTCCGCCCTGATCCACGCCGCCACGATGGTGACCGCCGGCGTGTACCTGATCGCGCGTATGCACCCCTTCTTCGAACTGGCCCCGGCCGCCCAGGACGTGGGCGCGATCATCGGCTGCGCGACGCTCGTGATCGCCGCCACGATCGCGCTCACCCAGACCGACATCAAGCGCGTGATCGCCTACTCGACGATGTCGCAGATCGGCTACATGATCATGGGCGTGTCCGTCGGCGCCTACGCCGCCGGCATGTTCCACCTGATGACCCACGCCTTCTTCAAGGCGCTGCTTGTTCATGGGCGCCGGCTCGATCATCGGCGCGATGGGCGGCGAGCAGTCGCTCGAGAAGATGAAAGGCTTCAAGAAGGCGATGCCGTTCACGTTCGCCTGCTTCGTCATCGGCGGCCTGGCGCTGTCGGGCATACCCCCCTTCTCCGGCTTCTTCTCCAAGGACGAGATCCTGCTCGTCACGGGCGAGCGCGGCGGCTGGCACTGGGCGCTGTACGTGTTCGGCTACATCGGCGCGTTCATGACCGCGATCTACACGTTCCGCATGATCTTCCGGGCCTTCTACGGCGATCCGGTGGAGCAGGCCAAGGAGCTCGAAGGCGGCCACCTCTACCACGCTCCCGAGCCGACCAATCCCTCAAGCGGCGAGGTCGAGGACACCGACGTCGGCTTCCCCGGTCCCACGCACGCGATCGCCGAGCGGGAGCTGCCGATGCGCGTGGCGATGGTGATCCTTGCGATCGGTGCTGTCGGCGCCGGGCTCGTGCAGATCCCCAACGTGGACTTTGTGATCGACAAATTCCTCGAACCGAGCTTCTACGGGTCGTCGCTGTACACGGTGCACACGCGTGACGGCCTGCTGTGGTTCGGTTTGGCGCTCGGCACCGTGCTTGGTCTGAGCGGCATCGCGATCGCCTACCGCATCTGGGTCAAGCAGCCCTCGATCGCCGTGGCTGCTCGCACGCGCTTCAAGCCGCTGTACACGCTGTTCGTCAACAAGTGGTACTTCGACGAGCTGATCGACGCGCTGATCGTGAAGCCTGCCGCCGCCGCCGGGCGCTTTGCCAGCACCACCTTTGAGCGCGTGTTCGTCGACGGGGCGATCGTCGGCGGCGCCACGGGCCTCGTCAAGGCCGGCTCCGCGTCGGTGCGTGCTGTGCAGACCGGCCTCTTGCGCTACTACGCGGCGCTTGTCGTGCTCGGCATTGCGGCACTCGGCCTCTACTTCCTGCTGCAGGCATGAACCTGCCTTCCGGACTCCCCACTTTGACCACCTCCCCGCTCCCCATCCCCGACTGATGCCGCCCCTTTCGATCTTGATCTGGCTACCGGCCGCCTGCGGGCTGCTCGGGGCGCTCATCCCAAGCGGCGCGTCCTCCGCGCGCGCAGGGGGCATCGCCGATTCGGACGACGTAGACGCCATATCGCGCAAGTGGGGCCTGCCGGGCCTGCTCGCTCTGGCTGGGACGCTCGCGGCGCTCGGGCTGGCGATCGGCTACATCGCCCAGTACGGACCCGGCTCGCACGGGCTCAAGGACGTCACCGACATCGTGTGGATCGCCGAACTGGGCATCCACTACAAGCTCGGCGTCAGCGGCCTGAACGTGTTGCTCGTCGGGCTCACGGCATTGCTGTTCTTCGCCGCCGTGCTTGCCTCCAACCTGCGCACTTGGGACAGGCCCCGCCTCTTCTACTTCCAGTTCATGCTCGCCGAGTCGGCCGTGCTCGGCGCCTTCCTCGCCCAGGACCTGGCCCTGTTCGTCGCCTTCTTCGACCTGATGCTGATCCCGTTCTACTTCCTGATCGGCGCGTGGGGCACCGGCCCGGATCGCGTCAAAGCGACGATCAAGCTCGTGATCTACACGCTCGTCGGCTCGCTGCTGATGCTGGCCGCCGCGATCGCCACCGGCGTGCTTGCGGGCGAGCAGAACGGCGGGCACATCACGTTCGTGCTCTCCCAGCTGCAGGGGTTGCCGCTGAGCAAGGGCTCCCAAGAGTGGATCTTCCTGTTCTTCGCCGCCGCCTTCCTCGTGAAGATGCCCGCCTTCCCCCTGCACGGCTGGATGCCCGACGGCTATCGGGCGATGCCGATCGAGGTGCTGATGGTCTTCAGCGGCGTGCTCTCAAAGGTCGGCGCCTACGGCTTCTTGGCGATCGTGCTGCCGCTCTTTCCCCAGGGGGCCGCCCACTTCCAGACGCTGATGCTGATCATCGCGCTGTGCTCGATCATCTACGGGTCGGCGGTCGCCTTCACGCAGACCGACGCGCGCCTGATCGCCGGGTATTCCTCGGTGGCGCAGCTTGGCTTCATCACGCTTGGCATCTTCGCGCTGAACCCACAAGGTGCTCAGGGTGCGCTGTTGCAGATGGTCAACCACGGGCTCGTGGTCGCGCCGATCTTCTTCATCATCGCGCTGCTGGCCCAGCGTGCCGGCGGCTCGCAGGACATCCGCCAGATGGGCGGCATCGCCTTCCGTGCGCCGGTGCTGGCCACGATCTTCCTGGTGGTCGCGCTCGCCACGCTGGCGATGCCCGGCTCGGCCAACTTCGTCGGCGAGTTCCTGATCCTGCTGGGCGTCTTCAAAGCCAAGCTCGCGATCGCGGTGATCGCGTTCAGCGGTGTGGTGATGGCCAGTGTCTATGCGCTGCGATTGTTCATCCGCGCGATGCACAATCGCGTCGGCACGGACGTGAAATCGCGTGACCTCAGCCGCTGGGATGCGCTCGTGCTCGTTCCCCTGCTCGCCGTGATCGTCTTCCTAGCGCTCTATCCCCAGGGCGCGCTGAAGCGCTCTGAAGAGTCTGCCACAAGGTCGGTAGCAGCTGCACACGCTGCGCTCAGCCCAAGTTCGCAAACGTTGGCCTCGAGCGAACAAAGGGGGCTGGAACCTTCTAATTACAGCGCTCCTAGCTGCCATTCCCGCG
>CAVRRX010000009.1:0-118193 GCA_963723685.1 uncultured Solirubrobacterales bacterium | reverse complement strand
CGCTGCCGCTGGTGCAGGACGTGGAGAGTGGCTTCTACATCCACATGGAGGTCGCCGACACGCCGGGTACGCTGGCCTCGATCGCCCAGCTGCTCGGCGAGCAAGGCGCCTCGATCAAGTCTGTCGCCCAGCATGGCCTGGGCGAGCACGCACGCCTGGTGATGGTCATCCATCCGCTGGCCGAATCGCGCCTGCGCGAGGCTCTGAAACGCATCGCGGCGCTCGACTTCCTACGCTCAACTCCGCGCGCTATACGTGTTATCGAAGAGGAGTTCATGTGATCCTGGGCACGTATGGCGGCGCTGGGCGGCGTCCTCGCTCGCTTATGTGCAGCACACTGCGCTCGCTGCGTCTTGCCCAGCTTGCCTACGTGCCCAGGATGGGCTACCAAGGAGTTCATGTGACAACACGATTCCATGGGCAAGAGTCATGTGCCGCTGATCGAGCGCTACCGCGATCGTCTGCCGTTTGCCGAGGACGATCCGATCGTCAGCCTGCAGGAGGGCTCCACGCCGCTGCTGCGTGCGCCCGTGCTCTCGGAGATGGTGGGCGCCAGCGTGCGCCTGAAGCTCGAGGGAGCCAACCCCACCGGCTCTTTCAAGGACCGCGGCATGACCTGTGCCGTCTCGGCGGCCGTGCGCGACGGCGCCAAGGCCGTGATCTGCGCCTCCACGGGCAACACCGCCGGCAGCGCCGCCGCCTACGCCGCGCGGGCCGGCATCACCTGTGCGGTGATCGTGCCCGAGGGCAAGATCGCCGAAGGCAAGATGGCCCAGACGTTGATGCACGGCGCGCGCGTGATCTCGCTCGCCGGCAACTTCGACCAGGCGCTGAAACTGGTGCGCGAGCTGGTCGAGAAGCACCCGATCGTGCTCGTCAACTCGGTCAACGAATTCCGCATCGAAGGCCAGAAGACGGCCGCTTTCGAGATTCACGAGGATCTCGAAGGGCAGCTCGAGGCGCTCTGCATCCCGGTCGGCAACGCCGGCAACATCACCTCCTACTGGCGCGGCTTCCGCGAGATGGGAGCGACGCCGAGGCTGTTCGGCTTCCAGGCCGAGGGCGCCTCGCCGCTGGTGCGCGGCGAAGCGTTCGAGCATCCCGAAACGGTGGCAAGCGCGATTCGCATCGGCCACCCGGTGCGGGGCAGCGATGCGCTCGCCGCCGTCAGCGAGTCCGGTGGCGCGATCCGCGCCGTCTCAGACCACGAGATCCTCGCCGCCTACCGCCTGCTCGCCTCCAAGGAAGGCATGTTCTGCGAGCCGGCCTCGGCGGCTTCGGTCGCCGGCCTGCTCAAGTACGGGCCCGACGGCGCCGAGCAGGTCGTGTGCGTGCTCACCGGCCGCGGCATCAAGGACCCGCAGACCGCGATCGAACACAACGGCGGCGCCGTGATCCCCTGCGAGCCCGACATCGGCGCGCGAGTCTGAAGGCGAGGCGGTGCCTGGGTTGCACCCGCGGAGGCGACGTGCGTGACGCGTGCCCGCGTCCTCGGCGCAACCTCGGACCGGGCTTTGACTGCTTTGCCGCCGCGCTCGGCCTGCACCTGGAGTTGGAGGTCGCGAGACCGGCAGCTTCGCCGTCGAGACCGACCTCGACGTTTCGCGGGGCAAGGACAACCTCTGCGTGCGCGCCTTCGAGAGCCTGCACCCAGCCGACGATTTCACTTTCCGCATCCGCTCGGAGATCCCGCTGACGGGCGGTCTCGGCTCGAGCGCCTCGGCGATCGTGGCGGGCCTGCTGGCGGCCGACCACCTGTTCGAGCTGGACGTGGACCTGCTTGAGTGCGCGACCGCGATCGAGGGCCACCCCGACAACGTCGCGGCGGCGCTCTACGGCGGCTTTGTCATTTGCGCCGACGGCCAAGCGGTGCGTTTCGAGCCGCCCACGGGCTTGGAGGCGCTTGCGGTCGTGCCCGAGCAAGCTGTGCGTACCAGCGAGGCGCGCGGCGCGCCTGCCCGAGCAGGTCCCGATCGAGCAGGCGGTCTTCAACGTGGCCCACGGTGCGCTACTCACGCTGGGACTCGCGCGCGGCGACTGGGACCTGGTCGCGCGCGGCCTACACGACAGCCTGCACGAGCAAAGGCGCTCGCACCTGTTCCCGCGCTCCTATCAGCTCGCCCGGCGAGCAGCGGATTTCGGTGCGCTTGGGCGCCACCATCTCCGGTGCTGGGCCCACCGTCCTGTTGTGGTGTTTCTACGAGCACACTGGTGCCGTAGTAGAGGCGCTGCGGCCGGAGATCGAGGGCTGGGCCAGGCTGCTGCGCGCCCCGTTCGAGGCTCAGGGCGCGTATGTGGGAGAGATGTAAGTTGGCCGGCCAGCCAGTCCGGTAGCATCCGCGCGTGACCCACGCCCGTACCAGCACGATGCACACACCCGCTTCCGAGGACTGCTACTTCCCACGCGGAAGCTCAATGCTTCGGACGGTCCACGAAGAGAAGGCGGTCGGGCTGATGTACGGCCAGCGCGCGCTCTGCGTTGGCGCCGTCAAGCCGCTCAACTATGTCGGCACAAGCGAACACACTCGCAACAAGCGCACGCCGTTCAAGCGCATTACGCACACGGGAGGTATGTTCGAGGCGGTCTTCTTCGGTAGCCGCGAACAGGCCGACCGCGTCCTTCAGATCGTCGACGGCATGCACGAGCGCGTGGTTGGCGAGCTTCCCGAGGACGCCGGCCCCCACTACCCGGCGGGTACGCCCTACTCGGCCCTCGACCCGGAGCTGATGCTATGGACGGTTGCCGTCATCGCCGACTCGGCCGAATGGTTCTATGACAGGCTCGTGCGCCCGTCTGACGGACGAGCAGCGCGAAGCGCTATGGCAGGACTACCTGCGCTTCGCCGAGCTGTTCAAGATGCCGCGTCATTCGGCCCCGCCCACCCACCGCGAGTTTCGCGAGTGGTTCGAGCGCCAGCTGGCCGGCCCAGACCTGTACTTGACCGAAGAGGCCCGCTACATGGGCTATGCCTCCGCCTTCGAGATTCCGATGCCCTCGAATCGCCGGCTTGGCAAGCGCATGCACGACCTCGTGATGCTCGGGTCGCTACCCGAGCGCGTGCGCCAGCTCTATGGCCTGCGCTACAGCTCCTCGCAGGCCAGAACCTGCGCGGCGGTGCTGGCCGGCGGACGCTTCGCGCGCATGCTCGCCCCGCGCAAGCTCACCCACGGCTCCTGCATCCCCGAGTTCGAAATGGTCGCCGCTACAGAGCAGCGCCGGATCGAGCGTGGACAGCCCACGCCCCAGCTCGCCGGCTGAATACAGGTTAAGCGCCGTTGCTGCGCTCCTATGCCGGCGTCTGACCAGTGGTGGTGCTTGTCCGGTGACACCCATTTCATCGATGCCCCGCGCGCGCACGCGAGGCATCGTGCTTTTAGCGAAGCTCTGCCAGGCGCTCGCGAGCATCCGCCATGCCCGGCAGGCGCTCAAGCATTTCGTCGGCGACCGCCAGGTAGTCGGCGCCGAGATCGGGGCGGTGGTCGAGTATCGACGTGGCCCGCTCGGCGGACTCCGCGTAGGCGATCGACCCGCGTATCGGGGTCTCGAAGACCTTCTCGCCGAAGCGCTCTTGCAGCGACGCCTTCGCCTCGCGCGAGTGCACCGTGCGCATATCGGCCAAGTTCAGCAATACCCCAAGCAGCGCGAGCTCGTCGTTGAGGCTGTCGCGCGCGATCTCGATCACCTCCATCGCCTGCTCCACCCCCTGCAACGCGAAATACTGTGCCTCGGCCGTCACCAGCGCGTAGTCGGCCGCCACGAGCGCGTTCACGGTCAGCAGCCCCAGCGAGGGCGGGCAGTCGACAAGCACCACTTCGTACTCCTCGGGCAGCTTCGCAAGCGCCCGCCTCAAGGTCATCTCACGTCCGATCTTGCCGCCGAGCATCAGCTCGGCCTCGGCGAGATTCAAGCTAGCCGGGATCACGTCCTCGTGGATCGCATCCGCGGCGGAGCAGGTCCCGGAGAGCACGTCCGCGACCGTCGGATCGCTGTCCGGCGGCAGGTCGAAGTAGTCCGACAGGTTGCCCTGCGGGTCGAGATCGATCGCCAGCGTCCTCACGCCGATCCGGCGCAACACATCGGCGAGCGTGCGCACCGTCGTCGTCTTGCCGGTGCCGCCCTTCTGCGAGAGCACAGCGATTGTCTGGGCCATGGCGGCCGATAGTACGTGGAATGGGCGCTGGCGGGGCTCAGGGCCTACAGCCGCCGCTCCGGCTCAGGGCCCCAGGCGGCCGCAAACTCGATCGCGGACGACAGCGCTCAGGCTCGCGCCAACAACGGCGGGCGCTGCTGTGCGCTCGCCCGGCACGCTCACGAACGTGAGTCGATAGCGGCCGACAAGAATCTCGTCGCCGTCGTTCAAGGGTCGCCACTCGACGCGCTCGCCGTTGACGAAAACGCCGTTGAGGCTACGGTCGTCGAGCACTCTCACACCGTCGGCCTGGCGTACGACGAGCGCGTGGCGGCGGGAGACGGTCGGATCGTCGAAGCGCACGTCGGCGGCGAGACTGCGCCCGATGCGCGTCCACTCGCGCGTGAGCGCGACTGTCCTCGACTCCTCGCCATCGTCATACAGCAGGTACTCGCCCGGCTCGATCAGCTCTTCGCGCGCACGTGCGATCCACTCCTGGGGCTCATGGACGTGTGGCTGCGCCTGAGCCTCAAGGGGAGTGACGGCCGCGTTGAACAGCGAAGCCCTGACGAAGTCATGCCCGCCACACTCCGGACAGTCGCGCAGCGCATCCAGCGACGTCAGGGTCAATACGTATCCGCATCCCTGGCAACGGAACGATCCGGTGCCAGCCATCGTGCCCGAAATATGCGACTCCATATTGCGCTACCCCTTCCTCTTGTTCCCGGAGGGTTGGGAACTTTCTACAGGGTGGAATCCGGCGGGAATCATAACGAAGCTGTCAAGTGAGCTTGTAGGGAACGAGTAAAACGGGGCGCTCCATCGTCGCCTGCACTTTGTCGCTGGTCTCCAGCATACCCCTCCGATTCGGCAGTCAAACGAATCGCGCCGAAAGATCAATGAAGAGTGCAGGACCCAGCGCCACCCTGGCGAAAGTAGCGCGCATGGCCTCGCCCCACGTAGACGTCGAGCAGCTCGAGCGCTTCCTCTTGCGCCGTGGCGTCGGCTCGCTCACAGCCGACCGCCACCGCTGCGCCGACTGCGATCGTACGCCGCTCGTGGGCGAGCGCATACACGTGTACGAGCAGGCCACAGGGCATCGTCTGCGAGCTGTGCCGCCAGCTGCGTCGTGGAGCGCCGCTTCAGAGCGAGATCGTCCGCCACAGCGAGCTCGGCCACACGGTGCGCTTGACCGCGCGCGCCGCTTGAAAGACGGCTCCCGGCGCGCGAAAAGGCGGCTTCCGGCGCGCGAATCTCGATGCATGCGCCGCAGAGGGTGGCGTGAGCGCGGCGTCCAGGGCGCAAAACCGCCCCGCCAGTCATTAGACTGCCGCGCCGTGGACCCCCTCACCGTCTCGATCGTCATCAGCGCGCCACGCGAGCAGGTGTTCGACTACCTGCAGGACATCGCCAACCATCCCGAGTTCACCGACCACTATCTAGTCGACTGGCATCTCACGCGCGAGGACTCGGTCGGTCGTGGCGCAGGCGCCCGTTTTCGCGTAAAGGCTCCAGGCAACCGTTTCAGCTGGGCCGACTCGACGTTCAGCGAGATCTCCCGTCCGCACCGCATCGTCGAGGTGGGCCGCACCGGCAAGACCAATCGGGTGCGCACGCTCGGCGTCTACGAGCTTGCTCCCGCCGCCGGTGGAGCCACGCGCGTGCAGTTCACGCTGGAGACCGAGACCCATGTGCTGTCCGACCGGATCATGGAGGCGCTTGGCGGCCGTGCGTGGCTGAAGCGCAAGAACGAGAAGGCCATGCGCCGCCTGCGGGCGATCCTCGAGCGGGGCGAAGGCCGCGGAGAGCGCGTCACCGTCGCCGGCGGATAAACTGCCCGCTCGCATGACTCCCCGCCCGGCCAACAGCCCCCTCCGCACTCGCCTGCGCAGCCTCGCCAACCGGCCCTCGTCGATGCCCGCACGCTCGTTGGGCAACTCTCTGGGCAAGCTCACGCTGCTGGCGGTTCTGTTGGTGTCGATGCTGGCGCTCGGCGCTTGCTCGGATGACTCCCATACCCGCGTAACGACCGGCACCTACGCCGGCGAGTCCGGCCAGAACGCCCCCTACCTGAACGTCGGCCCGCTGATCTACGAGGTTCAGCTCTCGCGCGAGCTCAACCCGTACGACACGGAAGACTCCACCTACTTGAGCGGCCTGACTCCCGCCCAGCGAAAGCTGGGCCTGGGCGAAGAGTGGTTCGCGGTCTTCCTGCAGGTCTACAACGAAAGCTCGGCCCCTCACGTGGCGACCACGGACATCTCGATCAGCGACACCCAAGAAAACATATACACGCCGATCGCCCCGGCCCTGACCAACGAATTCGCCTACCGGGGCGGGCTCGTCCCTCCCAAGGGCCGCATCCCGGCGCTCGACACGACCGCTGCCAATGGACCTACCCAGGGCGCCCTGGTGCTGTTCAAGATCAAGATCGTCTCGCTCGACAACCGTCCGATCGAGATCAAGTTCGTGGATCCTTTCAACCCGGCGGTGACGGCCTCCGCCGAGCTCGACGTTTAGTCCGCGTCGTCGGTCCGCTGAGTCTCGGCTCTGGGCCAATCCCTAAGCGCACCAGCCTCAACGCGAGCGGCTTCCTCAGCGCGGTCGGCTTCGTCAGCGCAAGCCGGCTTCGAGCACCTGTTTGGCCAGCGGGGCGGCTGTTTCCCCGCCGGCTCCGTCTTTTACGAGCAATACCCCGACGGCAATCTTCGGGTGTATCGCCGGCGCGAACGCGGCAAACCAGGCGTCGGTGTTCTGCGGATCGTCGTTTCCTGTAGAGCAGTCTTCGTCGGCCTCCTTTTCGGTTTCTCCGCTCGCCTGTGGTTCGCCACCTTCAGATCCGTGTTCGCCTTTACTGGGGCAGGCCGGCACGCCCAGTTCGGCGGTGCCGGTCTTGCCGGCGACTACAACTCCGGGGATAGCGGCCGCGGTGCCCGTCCCTTCGCGCACCACTCCGATCATCAAGTGCCGCACGGTGCGCGCCGTGGCGGCGCTCATCACGCGCACGGGTGTGGAATGCAGCGCTTCGAACGTGGGCTCCGGGCGTCTGCCGACATCCCCGACGGTCGCCGCGATCCTCGCCATCTCAAGCGCCGATGCCTGTACCTGTCCCTGCCCGATCGAAGTCGATCCGAGGTCCAGTTCGCCCTGGATCTGATTTGCCGCCGGCAGTGTGCTTTCGACCGCACCGGGGAGCCCGGGCGAATGGTTGAAACCAAAGCTTTCAGCTGTCGCCACGAGTCGATTGGCGCCGACCTTCACCCCAAGCGGGGCGAACACCGAATTGCACGACACCGCGAAGGCAAGCGCCAAGCTGCCGCCGCAGTCCTCGCCGTTGGCGTTTTCCAGCTTGACCCCGTCGAGCGTGGCCGACGTTGCATAGGGGAAGACGCTCTTGAGGCTCGCCACTTTGGCTTCCAGGGCGGCGGTAACGGTCACCATCTTGAATGTCGAGCCCGGCGGCTGCAGGTCGTCGATGCCGAGGCCCGCCACAGCCAGTATCTCCCCGTTTGCGGGATCCATTGCCACGATCCCACCAAGCTGTCCGCCGAGTGCTTCCGCGGCGACACGCTGCAGGGTCGTAGAGATCGTGGTGTGCACAGCGGGGCTCGGCTTCGGCGAAACACTTGCGAGTACGCGTTCGCCCGCAAGCAGCTGCCCGCCGGGTGTCCCGCGCAGTTGATCGTCGAGCGCCAGCTCGAGACCACTGGTGCCGACGATCGCCTCAGCCGGCACGCCTTGAGCTTCCAGTTCGCTCACACGAGCGCTCGGCACTGGCCCGAGCTCTCCGACGACGCCCGCTGCGGCGGCGCCCAGCGGCGAGTTGCGGGTGCCCGCTGCGGTTGCCGGGCCGTCGGCCAGTACCGACCCGTCGTGCGCGAGCAGCGTCGCGCGGGGCGGCAGCGTCATGCGCCTGCTCAGCGACTCGCCTCGCAGCAGGCCAGGGAAGACGAGTGGGTGCGACCAGGTCACGCGCAGGCCACCGGGCCCGTCTTGCACATTCACGAGCAGATTCTCTTTGAGCGTGCCCCAGATTCGTGTGCCGACGCGCATCGGCACCGAGATAACCCCATGCGCACCTTCATGAGCGCCACCCGTAACGACCAAGCTGGTCTCGGTCGCCGTGCGTGCAGCGGCTTGGTAGTCGTCGGCGAACGTGCTCGCGGGGATGCGTCGCTGCGCGGCAGCGTCGATGTCTTCGTACATCGACGCGTAGTCGCCGTGTGTCCACGCGCTGGCAAACCGCTCGGCAAGTCCCAGCTGGGACGAGCCGCCGTGACCGGAGCCGACGACCGCGCCTACGAGGAATGCGATCGCGGCAAGAGCGATCACCGGCGCCGCTCTTCGCATACGCCTGCGATGCTCATTGGAGGGCTTCACAGCTCGGGACGGTAGAACATGAGCATGACGCGGCTCGACTGGATCATCGTGGGGTTTGCTGTCCTGCTTGCGCTGTTCGGGTTTCGACGGGGCTTCATCGTCGCTGTGCTCTCCTTTGGCGGCTTCGCCCTTGGTTCATTCATCGGAACCCGGCTGGGTCCTCTACTGCTCTCTCGGGGTTCAGCCTCGCCGTACGCACCGGCATTCGGGCTGGTTGGAGCGCTGCTCGCGGGCGCGATCCTGGCGACCGGCTTCGAGGGCGTCGGCTTCAGGTTGCGTCGCACGCTCGTGCTGCCCGGGTTGGGCATGCTCGACGGCGTCCTCGGCGCCCTGCTCAGCGCGGCGCTTGGTTTGGCGATCGCGTGGATTCTCGCCGCGGTGGTGGTACAGACGGCGGGCACGACCCAGCTGCGCGCCGACATCCAGCGCTCACAGATCTTGCGCGAGCTTGATCAGCTGCTGCCGCCCAGCGGGCCGATCTTGAACGTGCTCGCAAGCCTCGATCCGCTCCCGTCGATCGCAGGTCCGGTTCCGCAGGCCGCGCCGCCGTCGAGGGCGATCGACCGGGAGCCGGGAGTGCGTATCGCCGCGCGCGGCGTCGTGCGCGTGCTCGGCACGGCCTGCGGCTTGGCGATCGAGGGCTCGGGCTGGGTGGCACGGCCCGATGTGGTTGTTACCAATGCGCACGTGGTCGCAGGCGAGCACGACACGACCGTCGAGGTCGGGGGAGGGGAACCGGAGCTCTCGGCCTACGCGATCGCCTTCGACCCCACCGACGACATTGCGATCCTGCGTGTGCCGGGCCTCGATCTGCCGTCGCTTGCGCTCGTCCCCAATCCAGCCCCGGGCAGCGCGGGTGCGATCTTGGGCTACCCGGAGGACGGCCCGTTCGACCCGCAACCTGGGCGCATCGGCACGACCCAGAAGATCATCACCGACGACGCCTACGGCCGCGGCCCGGTCTCGCGCCTGTTGACGCCGCTGCGAGGTTTGGTGCGCCCGGGCAATTCAGGCGGTCCGCTGGTCAATCGCGAAGGACGCGTGCTGACCACGGTGTTCGCGAGCACCACGGGCGGTGGCCCCGCCGGTGGCTATGGCGTTGCAAACGCGACCGTCGCCCAGGTGCTCGCGGGGGCGGGCCACATGGTCGGCACGGGGGAATGCACCTCCGGCTGAGTAAGAACGTCTTTCAAAATGAGCCATATGGGGCGTTTGGGGACCGTGAACGCGCCGGATCGTGTGGCTCGTTTTGAAATGATCTTCCCAACACACCCTTTGTTTGGGTGCGTAGGTAAAGGTTAGGTACCAAAATAAACCCCCCAGCTCCACACAAAGGGGGTGTTAGAAGCTGTCTCAATACCTTGTGGGGGGAGGGCTTTGATCGAGCCGGTCGAACTTTCTGGGTGACATAACCTGGCGAGGAGGTGCCTATGGCGGGCTCGGTTTGGCGGGTGCGGGACGAGCTGTGGGAGGCGGTGAAGCCGCTGATCCCTGAGCATCCTGCTGATCCCCGCGGTGGCCGTCCGCGAGTGGATGATCGTGTCTGTTTCAACGCGATCGTGTTCGTCCTGTTCACAGGGATCGCCTGGCGCCATCTGCCGGCCGAGATGGGGTGTTCACCAGCGACGGCACACCGGCGTCTATCGGAATGGCAGTCCCCAAGGCGTCTGGCGACGCCTGCATCATGAGCTGCTGCGCCGCCTGAACGCCGCTGGCCTGATCGACTGGTCAACCTCAGTTGTTGACGGCAGCCATGTTCGTGCCCTTTTGGGGGGCTCCACACGGGGCCCTCGCCAGTTGACCGCGCCCGCAGCGGCTCAAAGCACCATCTGATCACCGACTCCAACGGCATTCCGCTCGCGATCAGCCTGACCGGCGGGCACCGCAACGACGTCACCCAGCTGTTGCCGCTGATCGATGGTGTTGGCCCGGTCACCGGCAGGCCGGGGCGTCCGCGAAGACGCGCCGAGCGGCTGCTCGCCGACCGCGGCTATGACCATGACAAGTACCGCCGCGAGCTCTGGGCGCGGGGCGTGAAGCCCGTGATCGCCAGGCGCAGCACCGTGCACGGCTCCGGGCTGGGCAAAGAACGATGGGTCGTTGAGCGAACCTTTGCCTGGCTTCACAACCTGCGGCGCCTACGAATCCGCTATGAGCGCGACCCCGAACTGCACATGGCGTTCATGCTGCTCGGCTGCGCCGTGGTCTGCCAGCGCAAGCTCGCCGCCTGAGCGCAGTCAGCCCAGCTCGTCCGCTTCATCCTCGATATCAAACGCCTCGCGCCCGTACTGATCAGGGATCGAACCCCAACCCCAGATCGGGGCCGGCACCTTGGGCACGATCCCGTACTCCTCGAGCGGATCGCCCTTCTCCGCTTCGACAGTGCAGCGGTGGCGCCAGTTATCGCCGAGATCAAAAACGTACTCGAACTCCTCGCCCGGCCCCACCTCTTTGGCAACCTTCAGCTTCGCGTGGTCCAGCCACACCAGTTCGGGTCCGAACGAGTCGTCCGGATAGCCGATCAGACGGCCGTCCCTGAGCTCGAAGTTGTGCAGATGCGATAGGTCCCACCGCGCAAAAGCCGCGTCGATCGCCTCCGCGAACTGCTCAAAGGTATGAGACGGGCCGACCAGGAAGATGCGGCCCGGCGAGGGATCGCAGTCGATCCCGCCACCGCCCATCAAGTCCACCCGGATTCGCAACCACGTCCGCGCCATGACGCCGAAAGCCTACCGACGGTTTTGAGACAGCTTCTTAGACGTGCAGCTCACTTTTTAGGGCCTTCTAGGTGAGGCGTGTAAGTAAGTCAGGCGGTGGAGGGGCGAGTCCGGGGACGTGTACGCGGCGCCCTTCGCTCCTGTGCGGGCTTGGGGGGCGTGGCCCGCGGTTCGGCATCGCTCACGCTCTGTCGCTCCGCCGCGACGGCGTTTCTCTTATCCGCGGGGGTCTGGAACAGCGGCTCGGCGGCGGCTATGCGGCGGACGAGCTCCATGCGCACGCGCTCCAGCTCCTCGACGCTCAGCAGGCGCGGGCCGGCATGCCTGGATGGTTTGCTGGGCGCGGGAATCAAGCCCGGATGGCTGGATTGGATCTCTGAAAGGGTTTGCTCGAGCGCCGCGATCTGAGCGCGCAGCTCGCGTCGGCGCTCACCGGCTTGGGTCGCCGTCGTCGGATGCCGGCTCGGCGTGACGTACAGGGCGGCGGCCACCTCGCGCGGGTCGACGCCGGTGCGGCGCGCCTGGCGTGCGGCGTCCGCGGCTATCTGGCCGACGGCGGAAGGCTCTTGAGCGACGCTCGCCACGAATGTGCCGGTGCCCTGGCGGCTGTCGATCAACCCCTCCTGCTCCAAACGCTGGTAGACGGAGCGCGCGGTGTTGGCGTTGATCCCGAGCATCTCGGCAAGCTCGCGCAGGCCGGGCAGTCGCTGACCGGGCGCCAGCCGCCCGTCGCCGATCCGAGCGCGCAATGCCCACGCGAGCTGAACGCCGATTGGGATCTCTCCCGCGCGGTCGATCGTCAGGTCTTCGAGCTCGAGCTGTGCCGCCGGCGCCTGCCCTTGGGCGGGCAGCTCCGATGCAGGCATTTCAGTTGACGCTTCTGACGCATACGGGTCTGGAAGGTCACGTCTTGCCATGCCCCAACTTTAGACGCTCGTGGGCGAGAAACATATTGTGCTAGTGAACTAGTACACTAGTCGCTATGGAAGGGTTGGGAGCCTGGGGAAGTCGTTGGCGGCGAGGCTGTGAGCGACGCACTGAGCGAGACGGCGAACGATGGGGCGGGGCGGACGGGTGCGGGCCTGTTGAGGCGGGCACTGCTGCCAGCCCGCAACGTGTTCGAGGAAGTGGGGGACATGATGATCCTCACGGGTCGCACTGTCGTGGCCATCGTGAGGCCGCCCTATCCGTATGGTGGCGAGTTCGTCTGGCAGTTCCTGTTCGCGCTGCGGATCTGCTGGCTGCCGCTGCTGCTCTCGACCTTTGCCCTCTCCTACGGCGCCGCGGGTCTGCAGGCGGCGAACTTCCTTCAGGTGCTGGGCTCGACTGACCGCTTGGGTGGATTCTTCGTGCTGATCGTCGTGCGAGAAATCGGGCCGTTGATCACAGCGACGATGCTTGCCGGAGCGGCCGGCACCGCGATCACCGCGGACCTGGGCGCGCGCAAGATCCGCGAGGAGCTCGACGCCCTGCAGGTGCTGGGTGTCGATCCCGTCAAGAACCTCGTGGTGCCACGCTTTCTGGCGCTGATGCTCGTGACGGGTCTGTTCAACATATACGCGGTCCTGTTCGGCATTTTCGGCGGCGTGCTGGCGGCAGTCAGCCACGGTCAGCCGCTCGGGCCCTTCTGGGCGACCTTCTTCAACAACACCTCGAGTACCGACCTGTGGGGCTCGACCCTGAAGACGTCCGTGTTCGGGGCGATCATCGCGATCATCTGCTGTTACAAGGGCATGACCGCCTCCGGCGGCGCGGAGGGCGTGGGTCGCGCTGTCAACCAGGCTGTCGTGGCGTCCTTCCTCGCGTTCGGATCGTTCAACTACGTCTTCACGCAGCTGTTGCTCGCGACACATCCCAACCTGATCGCGATCAAATGAATCCCGGTTACACCCAAAAGGGGTCATGCCCCCGTGGGGGGCATGGGTTTGAGGAGTTGTGCGAGGAGGGGGCATGCCCCCAGGGGGGGATGTGTTTGGGCAAGAAGGGAGGATCAAATGAATGAAGCCCTCATAGGCGCGCGCGAGTGGCTTGCCTCGGCGGGGGAGATCGCCAGCTTCACTGGGTCGGATCGTTCGCGACGTATGGACGCTGCGCGTGTTGCGCTTCTTCGGCGAGGGCGTGCGTCAGGCTGGGCTCTTGATCGTGTCTTCGACGGCGGTGCTGTGGATCATGATCTTCATCATCGGCCTTGGACCCTGCGGCATCCAGGGCGCCTACTTCGCCACGGCGCAGGGTGCGCCAAGTTTCGCGGGGGCTTTTGCAGCCTGGTGCAACCTGCGCGAGGCGATTCCCTACGCGTTCGGCTACATGATGGCGGCGAAGGTCGGCACCGGCATCGTCGCCGAGCTCGGCGCGATGCGCATCAACGACGAGATCGACGCGCTGGAAGTCATGGGGGTCGATTCGATGGTGTTCCTCTGCGCCACGCGTTTGCTGGCGGCCTGGATGGTGCTGCCGTTCATGTACATCGCCGGGATCGGGATGGGCTATCTGGCCTCCTACATCGCGGTCGTCAAGCAGGTCGGGGCCGTCACGTCGGGCGGCTACCTGCTGATCTTCTGGCAGTACCAGAACCCGCTCGACTACCTCTACAGCGTGATCAAGGCGCATGTCGATGGCGACCGCTGTCGTGCTCGTGTCCTGTTATTACGGCTACACCGCCTCGGGCGGGCCCGTGGGGGTGGGCAGGGCCACGGCCAAGTCGATGGTGCTCAACCTCGTGCTCGTCACGATGATCGGGATGCTCGGGACCGTCGTCTTCTGGGGCACCAAACCGCGCACGCCGATCGGGGGTTGAGGGGGGTCCTCCGATCGGCCCTGGGCGAGCGCGGGCACCGGGTCGGGTGCCCTGGATGGGTGGAGCGCGGTGAGGGGTCGCTCATCGTCGCTTCACCCAACCGCTACGCTGAGCGCCATGTCAAAGACGCTTGTGATCGCGGAGAAGCCCTCGGTGGGGCGCGACCTGGCGCGCGTGCTGCCGGGGCCGTTCGCCAAGCAGGAGGGCTACCTCGACGGGCCCGACTACGTCATCAGTGGGCGGTAGGGCATCTCGTGCAGCTCGCCGACCCCGACGAATACGACGCCAAGTACAAGCGCTGGCGGATGCGAGACCTGCCGATCGTGCCCGCCAAGTTCAAGCTCGTCGTGCGCGACGAGCGCTCGCGCAAGCAGATGTCGGTGGTCACGAGCCAGCTCGGGCGCGACGACGTCGAGCAAATCGTCAACGCCTGCGACGCCGGGCGCGAGGGCGAGCTGATCTTCGCCTATCTGTACGAGAAGGCCAAAGCCAAGAAGCCGGTGCAGCGCCTGTGGCTGAACTCGATGACCACGGCCGCGATGAAGAGCGCCTTCGAGTCGCTGCGACCGGCCGAGGACTATGCGCTGCTCGAGCAGGCCGCGCGCTCGCGCTCGGAGGCCGACTGGATCGTCGGCATGAACGCCACTCGCGCCGCCACGATCCGCCTCAAATCGTCCTTCGACGGGGCTGTCTCGCTGGGTCGCGTGCAAACGCCGACGCTTGCGATCGTCGCGCGTCGCGAGGAGGAGATCAAGGCGTTCGTGCCCGAGCCCTATTGGCTGGTGGACGCACGCTTCGACGCGGGCAGCGCTGCCGGCGCAGATGCGGGGGGCGATTTGGAGGGGGGCGACGGGAGCCCGGACGAAGGATCTGGCCGGGGTGGAGCTGAAGCTTCGCGTGTCTACGGAGGACGCTTTCATGCCGGGGCGAAGCCGCGCCTGGCCAGCGAGGAGGAGGCGCTTGCGATCGTCGCGGCCTGCGAGGGCAGGCAGGGCACGATCACCAAGCTCGACAAGAAGGAGCAGCGCGAGCGCGCGCCGATGCTGTACGACCTCACGACGCTTCAGCGCGAGGCCAACACGCGCTACGGCTTCTCCGCCCGGCGCACGCTTGCCGCGGCGCAGCGGCTGTACGAGGAGCACAAGGCGCTGACTTATCCGCGTACCAACTCGCGCTACCTGACCACCGACATGGTCGAGGAGATCAAGCCGACGGCCGAGCTCGTGGGTGGGCAGAAGGAGTACGCCAAGGCCGCCGCCTACGTCACGGGCCTGGACGTGCTGCCGCTCGCGCGCGTGGTCAACGACGAGAAGGTCTCAGACCACCACGCGATCATTCCCACCAGGGCCGAGCACGGCGTCGATCGCATGGGCGACGACGACAAGCGCGTCTACGACATGGTCGTCAGACGCTTCCTCGCCGTGTTCCATCCCGAGGCGGTGTTCGAGAACACGCGCGTGGAGACCACCATCGTGCCCGCCGGCAAGCAGGCCGCGGGTGCGGCGAAGCAGGCGGACGGCGCGGAGGGGCAAGCGGCGCCGGTGGCCGGCGGCACGGGGTCACAAGCGGTGGCGCCGGCGGCCGGCGGCTACGTCTTTCGCACGCGCGGCAAGCTACTGCTCGTTCCGGGTTGGCGCGGGGTCTACGGAGAGGTGCCGTCCGAGGCGAAGTCCGCCGCCGAGGAAGACGAGGGCGCCGACCAGCAGCTGCCAAAGCTGAACGACGGCGAAGACGTGCAGACGCTCGAGATCGCAAGCGAGCGCAAGGAAACCAAGCCGCCGCGACGCTACAGCGACGCGTCGCTGCTCGGCGCGATGGAGACCGCCGGCAAGCTCGTCGAGGACGACGAGCTGCGCGAGGCGATGAAGGACTCCGGCATCGGCACGCCGGCGACGCGTGCCGCGATCATCGAGCGGCTGATCCAGGTGGGCTACATCGAACGCGACGCTCGTGCGCTCGTGGCCACCGAGAAGGGGCTGAACGTGATCAGGCTGCTCGGCGAGCACGCGCTGACATCGCCGGACATGACCGGCCAGTGGGAGCACCGCCTAGACAAGATCGAGCGCGGCGAGGACTCGCGCGAGAAGTTCATGGGCGACATCGCCGGCTTTGCCGAGCTGACCGTCAAAGAGCTCGACGAGAAACTGAAGGATGTGCGCATCCCGCGCGCCAACCTCGGTCCCTGCCCGATCTGCGGGCACGACATCAAAGAGAACCGCAAGGGCTACTCCTGCTGGGCACGCGACGATCCAGGCTGTGGCTTTGTGATCTGGAAGGGCAAGTCAGGTAAGCAGCTGCCCATAGCCGTGGCCAAGGAGCTGGTCCACAGCGGCTACACGGCCAAGGCCGTGACGGGCTTCAAGGCGCGCAGCGGGCGCAACTTCCGCGCGCGTCTGGCCCTCAGCCAGAACGAGGAAGGCAAGTGGCGCGTCGAGTTCGACGAGGAGTGGGCCCGCGAGGGCGCCAAGCCGCCTGAGGCCGAGGCCGAGGCGGAGGCCAGCCAGGAGGCGGCCGGTCAGGAGACGTCAGGCCAGGAGGACGCGGTCGCCGCGAGCGCGGCGTAACGCTTTTTGGCCGATGCCCCCGCGCGCGCAGGGGGGCATAGCGGTTTTTGCAAGTATGCGCGAGCGCTGAATGGGCTCGTCGGGACGGTGCGCCAGGATGGCAGCATGCCGATCGCACTCGTAACCGGACCAGCCAACGCCGGCAAGGCGCGCGTCTTGCTTGACGCGGTGCGCGGACACGTGGCGCGGCATGAAGAACCGCTGCTGATAGTGCCGACAGAGGCCGACCAGGCCCGCTACCGGCGCGAGCTGGCGGAGGGAGGATTGGCACTGGGCGCTCGGGTCGAGCGTTTCGAGGGACTCCTGGCCGTGGTGCTGGCCAGGGCTGGAGATGCTCGCGCGCCGCTCGGCCCACTGGCGTGCGAGCATCTACTGGCGCGCCTGGCGAACGCGCGTCCGGGCATGGCCAGGGAGCTGGCGGCGCTGGTTGCCGCCCTGGAGACTCAGCGTGTGACTCCCACCAGGCTGCGTGGCGCGCTGCGCGCGCTGAGATCCGAGCGGCAGGACCCCGGCGAGCAAGCGCCACTGGAGCGTCTCTGTACGGTGTTCGAGCGCTACCAGCAAACGCTCACGCAGATGCGCCGCCCCGATCGTGAGTTGCGCGCGACGAGGGCGCTGGACGAATTGCGCCGCAAGCCCGCGTCTTGGGGAGCGGTCCCGGTGTTGCTCTATGGCTTCGACGACTTCACCGAGCTGCAGATCGACACGATCCTGACGCTGGGTGGCGTGGTGGGTGCTCCCACGATGGTCTCGCTGGCATATGAGCCAGGGCGCGTCGCCTTCCTCGGCCGTGCCTCCACTTTTCAGCGGCTCGCGCCGTTTGCCGACTCTCATACCGAACTGAGCGCCCGTGCCGACCATTACGCGCCGCCCTCGCGCGAGGCGCTGCACCATTTGGAGCGCTCGCTGCTCAGCGACGACCCGCAGCGGGTCGATCCGGGAGAGGCGGTGAGGCTGCTCGAGGGCGGAAGCCCAAGGGCCGAGCTGGAGCTGATAGCAGGCGAGGTCAGGGCGTTGCTCGACGGTGGCGTGCCGGCAGAGGAGATCGCGATCGTGCACCGCTCTCCCGAGTCGATCGCCGGCCTGCTCGGAGAAGTGCTTGAGGACTTCGACATTCCCCACGCGCAGCGCCGGTGCACGATGTTCGCCGACACCGCACTCGGTCGCGGCCTGCTGGGAATGCTGCGCTGCACTACCGAAGTCGGCGGGCTGGACGATCTGCTGGCCTGGCTGGGAGCTCCGGGCGTGCTACAACGCCCGGAGCTGCTCGATCGCTTCGAGCGCGGCGCACGCCGGCAGGGCGTGCTCGACAGTGTCCGCGCCAGGGCTTTGTGGGAAGCCGAGAACTGGCCGTTGGAGCGCCTCGACCGCGTGCGCGAAGCTGCCACAAGAGGCACACCGGCACTACTAGACGCGCTCACGGACGAGCTCCAGCGCCTATTCTGCGCTCCCCGCGACAACATCGCAGCGGTGCTCGACGAGGACGAGCGCGACGAGGCCGGCGCACTGGTGGGCGCTCTCCGAGCGCTCGAGGAGTTGCGCGAGCTGTCACGCGTCGCGCCCGAGATGGCGCCGAGCGCGGGCGAGCTGATCGAGCTACTGCAGCGCCTCGAGTTGACTGCCGGCGAGCACCTGGAGCCTGGACGGGTCGCGGTTCTCGACCCCCTTTCACTAAGGGCACGCCGCGCAAGAATGGTGTTCGCCTGTGGGCTGCAGGAGGGCGTCTTTCCCACGACAGCCACGCCCCATCCCCTAATCCAAGAGCACCAGCGTCGCGAGCTGGCTCAGGGTTCCGGACTGGTGTTGCGTGGCGAGCCTGACGTGCTGGCGGCCGAGCGCTACCTGCTCTACGCGTTGGCCTCGCGTCCGCTTCAGCGCCTCACGCTCAGCTGGCACTTCGCCGACGAGCAGGGTACGCCGATCGCTCGCTCGCTGTTCGTCGATGACATATGCGATCTGTTCACCGCGACGCTGAAAGAGCGCATCGTGCGCCGCGTAGCAGGGGCCGCCGACTGGCCAGGCCCTGGCAGACCGGCCGGGGCGATGGCCGCGCGTGCGGCCGCGATCTCCACGACGACGGCTTCTGTGGCCGCGCCGACCAGCCCGATCGCACCGCTACGGGACGAGCACATGTTGGAGGAGATGCGTGAGCATGTGCTGTGGTCTGCCTCGTCGCTCGAGAGCTGGACGGGCTGTCCTGTGAAGTGGTTCGTGGAGCGCCTGCTGCGCGCGGATGACATCGAGCCCGACCCAGAGCCGCTCAAGCGTGGCGGACTGACCCACGCCGCGCTGAAGGACACGCTCGAGCGTCTGCGCGAGCGCAGCGGCTCGGCCCGACTGACTCCGGCGAGCGTGGGCCTCGCCAAGCGTCTGTTGGCAGAGACTCTGCTCGAGCTGGAGCCCAGCTACCCGTTGTCGGTCGCGCCCGAGCGTCTGCCGGGAGCGCGTCGGCGCCTGCAGGTGGACCTGGAGCGCTACCTGGAGTGCGCGGCCGAGCAGGCCAGTCCGTTGGAGCCGACATACCTGGAGTTGGAGTTCGGTTTCGAGGCCGAGTCGCGCGAGGAGCATGCCGGAGAGGATGGGGGGGCACTGCCACCCCTTCAGTTGGGCGATGAAGTTCTGTTGCGCGGCCGCATCGACCGCGTCGATCTCAGCTCGGCGGGAGAGGCAGTGGTCTACGACTACAAGGGCCGCGGCGCCCCACCGGCTGCCAAGTGGCTCGGCGACGGCGCCTTCCAGCTGGCGCTGTACATGCGCGCTGTCGAGGCGCTGCTCGACCGCACCGCCGTGGGCGGCTTCTATCAGCCGCTGGCAGGCAGGGACATCCGTGCGCGCGGCGTGCTCGACGGCGACAGTGCCATGGAGCTCGAGTGCGTGCGCACCGATCGCCTGGAGCACGACGCTATGCGCGAGCTGATCGACCAGTGCCTGGCCGCCGCCTTGCGTGCCGCCGGCGAGGCCCGTTCGGGAGCGCTTGAGCCACGCCCAGACACGTGCGCATACAACGGCGGCTGTGCATACCCGACGATCTGCCGCTGCGAGCGATGACGACCGCTGAGCTGCGCGAGGCTTTGTCCTCGGTCGCTCGCGTGCCTAGCACGCCAGCGAACTGCCTGTGCCCCGAAGGGGTACGTCCGCGCCTCGCTTGCTCAGCGGCCGTCATCGCGACCGTCTCCTCATAGGAAGCGATGATGATGTCCTGATGGCGACTATCCCGACCACCCAACAGCAGCTCGCGCTCGACTACGAGCCAGAGCCGTCGCGCGCCGACGGTCGGGAACGCAGGCTCACCGACGAGCAGGAGCGTGCGGTCGCCAGTCGCCAAGGTTCGCTGCTACTCGCCGCGGGCGCCGGCAGCGGTAAGACCTCGGTGCTCGTCGAGCGCTTCGTGCGCGCCGTACGCGAGGACGGCATAGCTCCTGGGCGGATTCTCGCGATCACTTTCACCGAGCGCGCCGCCGGCGAGTTGCGCCAGCGGGTGCGAGCACGCATGCTGGAGCTGGGCGAACGCGAGGCGGCACGTGAGACCGAGGCGGCGAATGTGTGCACGTTCCACGGCTTCTGTGCACGGCTGCTGCGCACTCACCCCGTTCAGGCTGGGGTGGAACCCGGCTTTGAGATTCTCGAGGAGGGAATCGCAACGCGACTGCGGACGCTCGCCTTCGGCGACGCGCTGGGCGGCTTCTTGGCCGGTGAGCGCCAAGAGGCGGTCGATCTCGTGGCGGCCTACGGCGCCGATCCGCTGCGCGCGATGGCGCTGGGCGCCTACGCGCAGCTGCGCAGCCAGGGCCAGGCACAGCCGCGACTGCCCGCGGAGCCTCGCCAGAGCAGCCTGAATCTCTCAGACTCCGATGTCGATGCGCTTGCTGCTTGCGTGCTCATCGGCGAGCTGCTCGAGCGCTTCGGCGCCAGCTACGCCGAGCGCAAGCGTGCGCGTGGGGCACTCGACTTCGACGATCTCGAGCTGAAGGCGCGCGCGCTGCTGGAAGAGCACGCAGACGTGCGCGAATCCTGGGCGGAGCGCTTCGAGCTGCTGATGGTGGACGAGTTCCAGGACTCAAACCCGCGCCAACTCCAGGTGCTGGCTGCACTGGATCGCGACAACCTCTTCACCGTCGGCGACGAGCTGCAGTCGATCTACGGCTTTCGTCATGCCGACGTCGGCCTCTTCCGCGAGCGCCGCGAGCGGCTGGCCCGCGACGCTGCCAGTCTCGAGCTGACAAGCAATTTTCGCAGCCTGCCCCCGATTCTCGCGGCCGTCAAGCGGATCTTCTCCGAGCGGCTCGGGGAGCACTTCACAGCGCTGACTCCGATGCGCTCTCCAGGCGAAGGGTCCGAGTCCGCAACCGAGCCGATCGTGGAGCTGCTGCTCTGCGACAGGCGCGGCTGGGAGCAGTTTTCAGGCGACGAGCAGCTCGCGGGCCTGCCTCAAGCGACGCCGTGGCGCCAGGCCGAGGCAGCTCTGCTCGCGGAGCGCGTCGCGCAGTTGATCGCAAGCGGCGAGGCGCGAGCGGGGGAGGTTGTGGTGCTGTTGCGCGCGTTGAGCGACCTACCGGTGTACGAGAGCGCCCTGCGCCGGCACGGCTTGCGCACGCTCGCCGGGGTCGGCGGCTTCTGGAGCCACCAACAGATCGGCGATCTGCTTGCCTGGCTGCGGACTCTGGCAAATCCGTTGGATGAGCTCGCGCTGTACTCGACGCTCGCCTCGCCGCTCGTGGCTCTCTCAAGCGACGGTCTCGCGCTGCTCGCACGCATCGCCCGCGAACACGGACGTGGCGTGTGGCAGGCGATTCTCGAACGCTCGGCGGAGCTCGACGCCCTGCTGCCGACCGAGGACCGCGAGCGACTGGGCACCTTCCGCAAGCTGCTTGCAGCCGAGCGCATGGGTGCTCGGCTGCATCCCATCTCCGAGCTGTTGCGTCGTGTCATCCGCGCTACCGGCTACGACACCCACGTGCTCTCGCTCGGCTGGGGCGAGCGACGACTCGCCAACGTGCACAAGCTCATCGGCATGGCGCGGCGCTTCGAGGCGCAGGAGGGCCGTGACCTGCGCGGCTTCCTAGATCACGTAGCCCACCTCGAAGTCGCGCTCGCCGGGCGCGAGGCCGAAGCGCCGGTTGGCGACGCACAGCTGGACGCTGTGCGTCTGATGAGCATTCATGCGGCCAAGGGACTCGAGTTTCCGATCGTGTGCGTAGCCGATCTGGGCCGCGAAGCGAATCTGCGCGTGCCCGACCTCTTGTTCGACGAGGCCGGCGGACGCCTGGGACTACGCCTGCAGCAGCTGGGGAACCCGGAGTCGGTCAGCACGCTTGCCTACGAGCAGCTGCGCGACGAGCGTCGCCTCGCACAGGAAGAGGAGGAGGACCGTGTCCTGTACGTCGCCTGCACGCGAGCGGCGAACAGACTGCTGTTGAGCGGTTCCGTGGCGTTCGAGCGCTGGCCGGCTGCGAGGCCGGGCAGCGCGCCGATCGCATGGATGGCCCCGGCGCTCGTGCCGGATGCGCCGACGCTCGCGGCATCGGGGCAACCTCCTACGGAGGCTCTGACGGTGGATCTGGGCAGCGGGTTGAGAGTACGTTGCATGTTTCGCTCCTCGAACACGCTCGAGTCGCGGGGCGGCGAGGGCTCCCACAGGGACGCGGATCTCGACGATGCGTCGGCGGTCCTCCCACCGAGGCCGGATGCCCCCGTGTCGATGGCATCTGCCTCCGCGCGGGCGTCGGATGCCCCCGTGTCGACGGCATTTGCCTCCGCGCGGGCGTCGGATGCAGCCCCGCGTGCGTTGGCTGGCTCCGTACCTGTGCCTTCCCCCGAATCGGTCGAGAAACCCGCCACATCCCATCTGCTGCCGCTCGGCGACCCAGACGCGACGATGAGCTACACCTCGCTTGCCGAGCTGGAGCGTTGCGGCTACCGCTTCTATGTCGAAAGAGTCCTGGGTCTCCCCGAGAATCGCGCGGCCGCCCGTAGGACAGCGACGACGGCGGAACGCGGGCGCGCCGGCGCGGCACGATCGTGCATGGGCTGCTCGAGTCGATCGACTTCGCGCACCCCAGGCAACCGTCGCTCCAGGACGTCGCCGAGAGAGCACGGCGAGTCGGTGCCGTGCTGAGCACGGGCGAGCGTCAGGAGATCGCAGCTCTGATCGCAGCGGCGCTTGCCTCCGAGCCGGCCCGGCTGCTGGGCGAAGCGCGCCGGGCACGTCGCGAGTACCCGTTTGCGTTCTCGCTCGGCGGAGGCGAGCCGCTGGTGACAGGTGTGCTCGATCTACTTGTCGAGCAGCCCGACGGCAGCGCCCTGATCGTGGACTACAAGAGCGATCGGCTCGCCGGTGGCGAGGACTTGGAGTTGCTGGTGCAACACGACTACGGCTATCCAGCGGCTGCTCTACGCGCTGGCCGCTATCGAGGACGGCGCCTCGCACGTGGAGATCGTCCACTGGTTCCTGGAGCGTCCGAACGAGTGGATCGCGGCCAGTTTCGCCTCCGGTGAGCGGGAGGGCCTACGCGAGTTGTTGCTGGAGCGGATCGCGCTCATGAGGCCAAGGGCTTCGCTGTCACGCAGACACCCCACCGCGACGTCTGCCTGACGTGTCCCGCTCGCGGGGGACTGTGCTCATGGGGGGAAACCCGCACAATGAGTGAGCGGTCCACCACATTGGAATCCGTGGTTGAGGGGGTAGCCTCAAGTCGAGATCGCAAGTCTCGCAGTTGGGCAAAGCCCGAAGAGACGAAGAGAGGGACTCATGGCAAGCGGAAGGTCAGCGGCTACGGTAATTCAGGTGCCGTCTGTCCTGCCCGACCTCGAGCTGTTTGCCCGCATGCGCGTCGACGGCGACCAGCATGCTCGTGAGCTGCTCGTCGAGCGCTACCTGCCGCTCGCACGCCGTCTGGCACGCCGCTACCAGCACACCGACGAGCCGATCGAGGATCTGATCCAGGTCGCCTCGATCGGATTGCTGAAGGCGATCGACCGCTTCGATTGCTCGCGCGAAGTGACGTTCTCCAGCTACGCGGTGCCCACCATCCTCGGCGAGCTCAAGCGCCATTTTCGCGATCGCACGTGGTCGGTGCGAGTGCCCGCGCGACCTGCAGGAGTTGGCGTTGCGAGTCGATCAGACGGTCACGCGACTGTCGCTCGGTCAGCGTCACTCCCCGTCGGTCGGCGAGGTCGCTCGAGCGGTCGAAGCCTCCGAGGAGCAGGTGCTCGAGGCGCTCGAGGCGATGGGCGCCTACAGGGCGGGCTCGCTCGATGCGCCACGCCCCGCCCGGCCGACGAGGAGACCGAGACGGTCTGCCGACGGCCTCGGCTCAGATGACGATGGCTTCGCCCGAGCGGAGGAGCGGGCGACTTTGGAGCCGCTGATGGGTCAGATCGGCGAGCGCGAGCGCATCGTGCTGAAGCTCCGCTTCGGCGCCGACCTCACGCAGGCGGAGATCGGCGAGCGGATAGGCGTCTCCCAGATGCAGGTCTCGCGTTTGATCCGCCAAGCCTTGGGCCGCCTGCGCGCGGGCGCCGACGCCTCTGCCCGATAGGTGATCGGGATCGCTCCTAGGGGCCGCGGGGTGAGCGCGCGCGGAGTGCGATGACCAGTTGTGAGCCCTCGCCGCACGCGCCAGGCTCCACGGATACGCGCTCGGCGATCCACTCGAGCACGTTGCCCACGACCGGCAGTATCGCGTCTTGGACGAGGCGGCTCGCGCCATCGTCCGTGAGACCGAGCACACGCAGCTCGGCCTCGTGCTCGCCGGCTTGGATGCTGAATGTCACGGTGGCGTCGCGCGAGTGTGCGAAGGCGTGCGCCGACAGCGCGTCGCACACGAGCTGTGTGTCGTCGAGCCGATCGAGCGGCCAGTTGGCGCGGGCGAGCATCATCGACACCACCCGCGACAGCACGGGACCGACGAGTGGCCCGTAGGCGAGGCGCACACGCGCGAAATTGCCGTCGGCCGGCTCGAGCACGTCGAGGAGCGACTCGGTCACGGTCGATCGATCCAGCGAGGCGCCACCCAGCGAATCGGCCGGGTCTGCTTGGTCAACCGACTCGATCGCCATGTCCGGGGCCGCCTGTCCGCCTGCGGTGTTCCCATTGGGTATGCCCTTCAGGGTGCGCCTGCAAGGGTGTGTCCGGCTGGGTGCTCATGCTCGTTTGCGAGTCGCCCAGCGAGAATGTCATCCGCACCTCCGTGTGCTCGATGTCGCCGTGGGCCAGTTGCACGCTGTCGGCCAGCGCCGCGATCAACGACAGCCCAAGGCCGAGCCCCGGGCTGTCCGGACGCGGCCCGATACCGCGTCCCCAATCGCGCACGAGCACCGTGAGGGTGTCCTCGTGCTTGCTCGCGACCACTTCCATCGGCCCGTAATGGCCATCCGGATAGGCGTGCACGACCACGTTTGCGCACGCCTCGGTGACCGCGAGGCGGATATCCGAGAGCTTGGGCTCGGGTACCGCGAAGGCCTCGGCGAGGCCGCCGAGGGCATACCGAACAACCGCGATGTTCTCAGCTTGCGCCGTTAGCGCAAGCTCCATGTCCGGCGTCATTGCCTCTCCTGGCGCTTGCCGTACCTAGCTTGCCTTGCCGTCTCGCTCATAATGATCCCCGTCGAGGACGGATTTCACACGTCCGATGCCCATCTGAGGGCGATCTCGATGCTACGCTTTCTAGCTCCGCCTCAGGTGCCGACCCCCCATGTCCGCGAGCGCGCCGCAGCCCATAGGGGTGCGTCGCCTCAAGGCAGCACTCATATGACTTCGCAAACATTGCCATCACAGGCCGCTGGACTCTACGACCCCCGCTATGAGCATGATGCGTGCGGGGTCGGCATGGTCGCGCGTCTGGACAACGTCCCCACGCACGAGGTGGTCACACGCGCGCTGGCCGCTTTGGAGAACCTCGAGCATCGCGGCGCCTCCGGGGCCGACCCGCTGACCGGCGACGGCGCCGGGATCCTGATGCAGATGCCCGACGAGCTGCTGCGCGCGGTGGTGGGCTTCGAGTTGCCACCGCTTGGCGCCTACGGGGTCTTCATGTGCTTCCTACCCACCGAGGACTCCGCGCGCGCACGTGTGGAGGGGTTGTTCGAGCAAACGGTCGCCGCGGAGGGTCAACGTGTGCTGGGCTGGCGCGACGTGCCTGTCTGCCCCGAGCACACCGGCGCCACCGCCGCGGCCTGCCGCCCGGTGATCCGCCAGCTGTTCGTTGGCGCTGGCTCTGCCCAGAGACCCGGGGCCGCCGGAGAGGGGAAGGCGAGCGCCGACGGCTTCGATCAGGATGCCTTCGAGCGCAAGCTGTATGTGATCCGGCGCGTCTGCGAACAGGCCGTCGCCGCCTGGCCGCTACAGGAGCGCAAGGGCTTCTACGTCACCTCCGGCTCCTCGCGCACGATCAACTACAAGGGCATGCTGATCAGCTACCAGCTCGGCGCCTTCTATCCCGACCTGCGCGACGAGCGCTGCAAGAGCGCGCTGGGGCTCGTGCACTCGCGCTTCTCGACGAACACCTTCCCCAGCTGGGAGCTTGCCCATCCCTATCGCGTGATCTGCCACAACGGCGAGATCAACACGGTGATGGGCAACGTCAACTGGATGCGCGCGCGCGAGTCCGAGCTCTCAAGCGAGCTGTTTGGCGAGGATCTGGCCAAGATCCTGCCGGTCGTCACACAGGGCAACTCCGACTCGGCCACGTTCGACAACGTGCTCGAGCTGCTGCTGCTTGCCGGGCGCTCGATGCCGCACGCGGTGATGATGATGATCCCCGAGGCCTATCGTGGCCGCGACGATCTCTCCGATGAGCTGAAGGGCTTCTACGCCTTCCATTCATGCCTGATGGAGCCGTGGGACGGCCCCGCGGCGGTTGCCTTCACCAACGGTCGCGTGGTTGGAGCGACGCTCGACCGCAACGGCCTGCGCCCTGGCCGCTGGGTCCTGACCAAGGACGGCCATGTCGTGCTCGGCTCGGAGGCGGGCCTGCTCGACGTGCCCGCCGAGGAGGTTCTACGCCTTGGCCGGCTTCAGCCGGGCAAGCTCTTCCTAGTCGACCTCGAGCAGGGCTGTGTGGTGGATGACGGCGACGTCAAGCACCGGATCGCGACGCAGAAGCCATACGGCGAGTGGTATGCGCGCAACGCGGTGCGCTTTGCCGCGATCGAGCCCTCCGAGCAGGTGACGCTCTCCGATCAGCCGCTGCGCCGCCGTCAGCGTGCCTTCGGCTATTCCCAGGAGGATCTGCGCGTACTGCTCGAGCCGATGGCGCGCGACGCTCAGGAGCCGCTCGGATCGATGGGCAACGATCTCTCGCTGGCTGTGCTCTCAGATCAGGCGCCGCCGCTGTTCTCCTACTTCAAGCAACTTTTCGCCCAGGTCACGAACCCGCCGATCGACCCGATCCGCGAGGAAATCGTGATGAGCCTCTCGACCAGCCTCGGCACCGAGCGCAACCTGTTCGACGAGACCCCCGAGCACGCGCACAAGCTGGAGCTCGACCAGCCGATCCTGCTCAATCGCGAGCTCGAGACGCTGCGCCACATCTCGACTGAGGTGTTCTCCTCGCGCACGCTTGACATCACCTGGAAGGTCGCCGAGGGCCCCGAGGGCCTGGCGGGCGCGCTCACGCGTGTCTGCGAGCAGGCGCACGAGGCGATCGCCGAGGGCGTCAACATCATCATCCTCTCCGACCGCCTGCTCGGGCCAGCGCGGGCGGCGATTCCCTCGCTGCTCGCGGTCTCCTCGGTCCACCACCATCTCGTGCGCGAGGGCACGCGCCTGCGCGCCGGCATCGTGCTGGAGTCCGGCGAGCCGCGCGAGGTTCACCACTTCGCCACGCTGATCGGCTACGGCGCCTCGGCGATCAACCCGTACGTGATGCTCGAGACGCTCGACGAACTTGTCGTTCAAGGGCGCATCGTGCGCACCGAGAACGGATCCATCGCTTCGCTCTCTCCAGAGCAGGCCGCCCAGAACACGATCAAGGCGATCGGCAAGGGGCTGCTCAAGACGATCTCCAAGATGGGGATCTCGACGATCCAGTCCTACCGGGGCGCACAGATATTCGAGGCCGTCGGCCTGGAGTCCGGCTTGATCGAGCGCCATTTCACCGGCACCGCCTCGCGTATCGGCGGCATTGGCCTGGACGTGTTGGCGGCCGAGGCGCTCGAGCGCCATGCGCGTGCTTATCCGACGCCGCACGACGATCTGCTCCCAGTCGGCGGCGTATATGCATGGCGTCGCGACGGCGAGCACCACATGTGGAACCCCGAGACGATCGCGCTCGTCCAGCACGCCGTGCGCTCGGCAAACGGCAACGTCGCCGCGGCCTTGCGGGGCGACGCCGACGCGCACGCCGAGGTGCGCGACTCGCCCGCTTTCCAGAAGTACCGTGAGTACGCGGCCGCCGTCAACGAGGACGCCGCGCGCAAGGCCACTTTGCGGGGCTTGCTGCGGATTGGCCCGGAGCGCGACGGGAGGCCAGCTGGGACCGGCGAGGCCGGCACGAGCGCGATCGCGCTATCCGAGGTCGAGCCCGCCAAGGAGATCGTCAGGCGCTTCTGCACCGGTGCGATGAGTCTCGGCTCGATCTCCCGCGAGGCGCACGAGACGCTCGCGATCGCGATGAACCGCTTGGGTGGGCGCTCCAATACCGGCGAGGGTGGGGAGGACCCGGCGCGCTTCACGCCAGACGCCAATGGCGATAGGCGCCGCTCTGCGATCAAGCAGGTCGCCTCGGGGCGCTTTGGCGTGACGATCCACTACCTCGTCAACGCCGATGAGCTGCAGATCAAGATGGCCCAGGGCGCCAAGCCCGGCGAGGGCGGTCAGCTGCCCGGGCACAAGGTGGACGCCTACATCGGCTCGATCCGCCACACCACGCCCGGTGTCGGCCTGATCTCCCCGCCGCCCCACCACGACATCTACTCGATCGAGGATCTCAAGCAGCTGATCTACGACCTGCGCTGCTCCAATCCCGAGGCGCAGGTGTCGGTCAAGCTCGTCTCCGAGGTCGGCGTCGGCACCGTCGCCGCCGGCGTCTCCAAGGCCAACGCCGACCGCGTGCTGATCGCCGGCCACGATGGCGGTACGGGCGCCTCGCCGCTGTCCTCGATCCAAGCGGCCGGCATCCCCTGGGAGATAGGCCTCGCCGAGACCCAGCAGACGCTGCTGCTCAACGATCTGCGCTCGCGCATCGTCGTGCAGACCGACGGGCAGCTGAAGACCGGCCGCGACGTCGTGATCGCGGCGATGCTCGGTGCCGATGAGATGGGCTTCTCCACCGGGCCGCTGATCGCGACCGGCTGCATCATGATGCGCGCCTGCCACCTGAACACCTGCCCCGTGGGCATCGCCACGCAGGACCCGGAGTTGCGCAAGCGCTTCAAAGGCACGCCCGAGCACGTCGTCAACTTCTTCTTCTTCGTGGCCGAGGAAGTCCGCGAGATTCTCGCTTCGCTGGGCTTGCGCAGCTTGGACGAGGCGATCGGGCGCGTCGACTTGCTTGGCGCCGAGACCGCGATTGAGCACTGGAAGGCGCGCGGCGTGGACCTCACGCACATCCTCGCTCACGTCGAGTTGCCCGATGGCTCGCCACGCCATCGCGTCAAGCCGCCTCCGAGCGTGCTCGACGACGCGCTCGACTGGGAGTTGGTGGAGCGCTCGCGTGCGGTCATCGACGCGTCCGCGTCGGCTCCCGACGCGCATGCGGACGGCGAGGCAGGGGGCATGGCCGTGCAGGCCATCGCTCGCGATGGCTCCAGGCGCGCGCGGGTCGAGATAGAGCTTGCGATACGCAACGTCAATCGCTGCGTCGGCGGCATCCTCTCCAGCCACATCGCGCGTGCGCGTGGAGCCGAGGGACTGCCCCCCGACTCGATCGTGGTGCGCTTCAAGGGCTCCGCCGGGCAGAGCTTCGGCGGCTGGCTTGCGCCTGGCGTTACCTTCGAGCTCGAGGGCGACACAAACGACTACACGGGCAAGGGACTCTCCGGCGGTGTCGTCTCGGTGCGCCCGTCGCGCGAGCTGGGCGAGCACTTCATCGCCCAGGAGAACGTGATCGTCGGCAACACGGTGCTCTACGGCGCCACCTCCGGCCGAGCTTTCTTCAGAGGCCTTGCCGGCGAGCGCTTTGCCGTGCGCAACTCGGGCGCGTGGGCGGTCGTCGAGGGTGTCGGCGATCACGGTTGCGAGTACATGACCGGCGGTCGCGTCGTCGTGCTCGGCCCAACCGGTCGCAACTTCGCCGCCGGCATGAGCGGTGGGGTCGCCTACGTGCTCGACGAGGACGGCGACTTCCCCGCTCGCTGCAACATGGGCATGGTGGGCTTCGACGAGATATCGCCGGCCGATGCGATCGAGCTGCGCGCGATTATCGAGGAGCACGAGCGGCACACCGACTCGTCGGTGGCGCGCGACGTGCTCGAGCGTTTCGAGCAGTTGCTCGAGAGCGGCTCGCTCGTGAAGGTCATGCCCCATGACTACAAGCGCGTCTTGGGCGAACTGGCAGAGGGTGAGGCTCTGCAAGCCTCGGGCAACGGCAGCGTGCCCGCGGCATCGCTTGGCGCGGTCGGTGCTTCACACGCGGCGGCCGAGCCCGAGGAGGAGCGGATCTGATGGGAAAGCTTGGCGGTTTCCTGCAAATCGAGCGTCACGGGATGACCTATCGCGATCCCGACGAGCGAGCGCATGACTACCAGGAGTTCGTCGTGGAGCGCCCGGTGGGAGAGCTGCGCGACCAGGGCGCGCGCTGCATGGAATGCGGCGTGCCCTTCTGTCACAACGGCTGTCCGCTGGGCAATCTGATCCCCGACTGGAACGACCTCGTGTATCGCGATCGCTGGCAGGAGGCGATTGCCCAATTGCACGCCACCAACAACTTCCCCGACTTCACCGGACGCCTGTGCCCGGCGCCGTGCGAGGCCTCCTGCGTGCTCGAGATTCGCGAGGGCGACTCGGTCACGATCAAGCAGATCGAGCTTGCGATCGTCGATCGGGCCTTCGCGGAAGGCTGGATCAGGCCAGAGCCGCCAAAGCCCAAGTACGAGACCGGCCAGTCGGTGGCGGTCGTCGGCTCGGGTCCCGCCGGCATGGCCGCCGCACAGCAGTTGCGTCGTATAGGCCACAACGTCACGCTGTTCGAGCGCGACGAGGCCGCGGGTGGGTTGGTGCGTTTCGGCGTGCCCGACTTCAAGATCGAGAAGCGCGTCGTGCAGCGCCGCGTGGAGCAGTTGATCGCCGAGGGCGTGGACCTGCGCTGTGGCGTGGATGTCGGCAGCGACGTCACGGTGGCCGAGCTGCGTGAGCGTTTCGACGCGGTCGTGCTTGCGACCGGCTCGCGCGTCCCGCGCGACCTGCCGGTTCCGGGGCGCGAGCTTCAGGGCATCCACTTCGCGATGGACTACCTCTACCAGCGCAATCGCTTTGTGGCCAGCGAGTATGGCCCCGAGCCGACCGTGCCCCAGCCACCTGCCGGCGAGCCGATCAGCGCGGCCGGCAAGCACGTGGTCGTGATCGGCGGCGGCGACACGGGCGCCGACTGTGTCGGCAACTCGCTGCGCGAGGGCGCTCTATCGATCGTGCAGCTCGAGCTTCTGCCCGAGCCGCCCGAGCACCGTCCGGACGAGCGCACGCCGTGGCCGGAGTGGCCGCTGAAGTACCGCCTCTCCTACGCGATGGAGGAGGCCCAGAAGGCGGCCGTCGGCGAGCAGGATTACTCGGTCACCACCGCGCGCTTCGCGGGCGACGAGCACGGCAACGTCGCCGCGCTGCATATCGCCGGCGCCGAAGCCGCACCGCCGTTTGCGCCTGTGCCCGGGACGGAGCGGGAGTTGCCGGCCCAGCTCGTGCTGCTTGCGATGGGCTTCCTGCATCCCGAGCAGCCGCTGCTAGATCAGCTCGGCGTGGCGAAGGATCCGCGCGGCAACGTCAAGGCGCTGAAGCCCTACACGACCTCGGTGGACGGCGTTTTCGCCGCGGGCGACGCGCGCCGCGGCCAGTCGTTGATCGTGTGGGCGATCAACGAGGGCCGCCAGTGCGCGCGGATGGTCGATCGCTACCTGGCTGGCCTGCGAGCAGACGCCACGGCCGGAGCCTCTCCCAACGGAGGCTCGCCCGAAGACGGCGGCATCGCCGGTCACGGAGAAGCCGACGAAGGCCCCGAGGGGCCGCCACAGCACGTCGGGCCCGGCGTGCCGGCCGAATAGCGATCCTCCAGACGAGTATCGATCGGTCCGTGGCGCTAGACTGGCCACGTGGCCAAGCCTGGGCATAACGGACACGTCGGGTCGAGCGATGCGGCGGTCTCGGCGCCGGAGCGAAGCTACTCGGGAGGCCTGCCGCGCACCTGCATCATCGGCGCCGGCTCCTCCGGCATCGCCGCCGCCAAGGCGCTGCTCGACCGCGGCATTGCCTTCGACTGCTTTGAGAAGTCAGACCAGGTCGGCGGCAACTGGGTGTTTGGCAACCGCAACGGGATGTCAGCCGCCTACCGCGACCTGTTCATCAACGTCTCGCGCGAGCGCATGGCCTACGCCGACTTTCCGATGCCGAGCAGCTACCCGGACTTCCCCCATCACACCCACATCAAGGAGTACTTCGACAACTATGTAGATCACTTCGGCTTGCGCGAGCACATCACGTTCGAGACGGGGGTCGAGCATGCGCTCAAGCGCGAGGATGGCGTGTGGGAGATCCAGCTCGACACGGGGGAGACGCGCTCCTATGACGCCCTGGTCGTGGCCAACGGCCATCATTGGGACCCGCGCTGGCCCGAACCGGCCTTCCCCGGGATGGACACGTTTGCGGGTACGCAGCTGCACGCGCACTCCTACGTCGAGAACTCGATCTTCGCCGGCAAGGACGTCGTCGTGCTGGGGATGGGCAACTCGGCGATGGACATCGCGGTCGAGTCCTCCTACGTGGCCGCCAATACGTATCTGGCGGCGCGCAAAGGGGCTTGGATCATTCCCAAGTACGTGTTCGGCAAGCCAGTCGACCAGCTGCCCAACAATCCTCGCATCCCGTTTGCGATTCGCCAGCGCATGATCCACCAGACGATCAAGACGCTGACCGGCCCGCCTGAGCGCTATGGACTGCCCAAGCCCGACCACAAGTTCGGCGAGGCTCATCCCACCGTGTCGGGACGCATCCTCGATCGCATCGCCCACGGCACGATTTCACCGAAGCCGAACCTCGCAACGCTCGAGGATGAGCGGGTGCGCTTCGCCGACGGCAGCGAGGTGCATGCCGACGTGGTCGTGTACTGCACCGGGTACAAGATCAGCTTCCCATTCTTCGACACGGATTTCCTGGCGGCGCCGGACAACCACATCGAGCTCTTTCGCCGCGTCTTCCATCCTGATATCGCTGGCCTGTACTTCATCGGCCTGTTGCAGCCGCTGGGGGCGATCATGCCCCTAGCCGAGGCTCAAAGCGCCTGGGTCGGCGATTATCTGCGCGGGGAGTACGCGCTGCCATCTCAGGCCGAGTTGCGGCGCGACGTCGCCGCCGACCAGGCGGCGATGCGCAAGCGCTACATAGCCTCCAAGCGCCACACGATCCAGGTGGATTTCGACGACTACATGTACGCGCTCGACGCCGAGCGTCGAGCCGGGGCCGAGCGAGCTCGAGCCCGGGGTTTTGCCGTCGCGCTGCCCGCCCGGGCGGGCATACAGGCGCACAGCGCTTGAGCGCCTCCGTCTCGCTAGCGTTAGCGACGTGAGCCCTACCTTCTGTCGCCACAATCGCTTTGTCGATCGCTGCCCGATCTGTCGTGAGAGCGTTCCCGGGCAGACATCTACGCGCCAAGTCGCCAAGCCCAGGCGCCGAGTAGACGGTGAGGGCAGGACAGGCACGAGTGGTGGAGCGACGTCGCGTACGGGATCGGGGGGTCGTGGCCAAGCCGGAAGGGGCTCCACGCGACGCAACCAGGATGTGCGCGTCCATCGCGAGGTGCGCTCCCAAGACGACGGCTATCGTTGCGAGCTGGTCCCCGGTCTGCATTCTTCCGAGGACGCCCGGCGACTCGCTCGAGAGATCGGCTTTGCCAGTGGACGTCTGCTGAGGTTTGGCGATAGCGCTCCGAGCTTCTACGTCGAGGCGCGCGACTGCGGGGACATAGAGCAGGCCACTTGGATGTGCTTGCTCGCGACTTACCTCTCTCCGTTGCAAGGGGATCGGCCGTTCGCGGGGATTCGCGAGGCGCTGCTGTCATCGAGCTGGGCATCTGGCGCCGTCCCCGACCTCCAGGAGATTCCGCTCGGTCCCCATACTTCGCACGATCCCGCTCGGGGCGCGGAGACGTTGATCGCCTACCGACGCTTCGTCGAGCACGCGGGCTCACAGCAGCGAGCTTTCGCGGGCGAGCCCGAGTGGACGTCGCAGCGACGCTTCGCGCGGTTGTTCGAGCGCCTGGCGTTGCCCGGCTTCGGACGTATGGGACGCTATGACCTGCTGGTCACGCTCGGGCGGCTCGGGCTCTACGACTTGCGCGCCGACTCGCTGCAGCTCGTCACACGCTCTGCACAGGCCGCTTCCGAGCTCACGCCGCAGGCCGCCAAGCGGATCTTCGCGATCGGCGATCCGCTGATCATCGAACGGCGCGCCCAAGCGCTCGCCGAGGCCGTCTCGACCCCGATCGAAGCGCTCGATCTAGCGCTTTACAACTGGAGCCTGAGCTCCCCGGAGCAGGAGCGCGTAACGCTCGGCTTTGCGACGAACATGGATGACGTACATGCGGTCGAGCGGGCTGAAGCGGCGCTCGGGGTCTGATCGAAAAGTTACGTCCACACCGGCCCCTAAAGTGCCGGTTATGCCGCTCTGCTTCATCGAGCCACACGATGCGATACGTGTGATCGCCGATTCCATCGGGCGCGAGGCCCGGCGGCAGCTCGTTGGCGAGGTTGTGCGCGCGTGGGTCGACGATCTCCCTGACCAGGAGCTCACGTTCCACTACCAGCGTGCGATCGCCGGCTTGGACCAGGACGACTTGCATCTGTTGGCGGCGTGGCATGCTTCGCTCGAGGTCGGCCATCCCGTGCCCAACACAGACTTCCTCGTCGGTGTCTTCCCGAGCCTCGGCGAGAACCGTCGCGAGGCGCTGAAGATCGCCGCTGGGTTCAAGGGCGAGGAAGCCTTCCAGGCCGGCGTCGCCGAGGAACAGGCGCTCGACACGGTGCTTCCCCACCTGTCCCGTGCGCGCGCGATCGAGCTGGCCGAGGAGTGCATCCAGCTGTATCAGTGGGATCGCCTCGGCTCATATAACTAGGACGTCCTATGGGCGGCGCGATACTGCGTCCTCGGACTCTTATGTGCAGAAGCACACTGCGGGTCCTGCGTCCTTGTCTCGCTTGCCCCTAGAACGTCCTAGTCGCTAGAGTCATGGAATGCCCGAGGAAACGACAGTCACCGTCGATGACGTGATGGACGCCCTGTCCAACGTGATCGACCCAGAGCTTGGTCTGGACTTCGTAGAGCTGGGCTTGATCTACGGCGTCGAGGTCTCAGGCGGAGACGTGCACGTCACGTTCACGCTCACGACGCCGGGCTGTCCGATCGGGCCTCAGGTGACAGAGCAGATCGACGAGTTCGTAGGCGAGCTTGACGGCGTCGCAACCATAGAATCGGAGATGGTCTTCACGCCCCCGTGGTCGCCCGAGAAGATGTCTGAGGACGCGAAGTTCGCTTTGGGCTACTGACGCCGCTGAGCGGCGCGGGGCGGCGTCCTCAGTCGCTCGGTCGCTCATGTGCTAGCGGGGCGGCGTCCTCAGTCGCTCATGTGCTAGCCGCACACTACGCTCCCTGCGTCCTTGCCCCGCTTGCTCATCGACGCCAGTAGCAGCATGTCGCAGGACGATTTGATTAGGAGCTAACGGGAGTTGCGCGCTTCGTGCGCTTCGGCTTTGCCCGGACGGGCCGCTGGGCGGCCTGCTTTTCCTTGGCCAGGGCGACCAGCTCAGCCAGCTCCGCTTTGATGCTCTCCCCGAGTGAGTCGATGTCCGGTAGCGCGTCGAAGTCGCCGAGCAGGCCGAAGTTCATCTCACCCGCGTAGGACATGATTGCCACCGCGAGCGCGTGGTTTTCGGGCAGGAACGCCACCGGGAACACGCGCTCCATGCGCCGCCCGAGCACGTACAGCGGGAACTGTGGCCCTGGCACGTTCGTCACGATCAGGTTGAACAGGCGCGTGGAGAAGTTCAGACGCGAGGCTTGCGCGAGGATGGTGGGCGGCGCGAAGTTCTGCGCGCCGGCGATCACCTCCGCGCCGAGGGCCTGCTTTGACTCCTTCAGGCCGTCCATCGCGTGGCTGACGAAGCGTAGGCGCTGCAGCGGATCGGCGATGTACACGGGCAGGGGGCCCCGCATCACGACGATGCGGTTGCCGCCCTCGTGGCGCTCGCCCACCGTGCGCACCGAAACCGGCACGAGCGCGCGCATCTCCGTGCCCTCCGTGCGCACCCCGCGCTCGATCAAGAACGAGCGCAGGGCACCTGTCACAACGGCCAACACCACGTCGTTGACCGTGCCGCCGAACGCGTTCTTGACGAGCTTGAAATCCTCCAATTGCGCCGCGATCCCGACGAAGCGACGGTGAGGCCCGATCTCCACGTTCAATGGCGTCTCTGGAGCTGGGTTCAGACCTGCCCAAACGATCTCGCCAACGCCCTCCGCGGCCTCGCGCGCTCGCTCGAGCGTACGCTCGGGATGGGTGAGCGCATGTACCGCCCCGCTCACCATCTCCACCCCTGCGCGGACCGCTCCGCGCACGCCGACCGCGACAAGCTCGGTCGCGTCCGGTTCCGGCTTCGGTTTCCACGCTCTGCCCGAATGACGCAAGGGCTCGGGCTCGGGAGAGAGGTCGAACAGGACTGTCGCGAGATCGACGCCCGCGATCCCGTCGATCAGCGAGTGATGGGTCTTGGATATCAGTGCGAAGCGGTCGCGGGCAGGGGCGCCATGGCCGTCCATCTTTGGATCGAGGCCCTCGATCAGCCACATCTCCCATAGGGGCTTGGAGCGGTCGAGCGCCTGCGAGAAGATGCGCGCCGTCAGGTTGCGCAATTGTTCCCAGCTGCCCGGGGCCGGTAGCGCCGTGTGGCGCACGTGGAACTCGAGGTTGAAACCGGGGTCGTCGACCCACACCGGGCGCCCACTGTCGAGCGCCGTATAGGCCAGCTTGTGGCGGTAGCGAGGCACGAGATGCAGACGCTTGCGGATCTGCTCGAGGAACTCCTCCATCGCGGGTGGTGGACCCTCCAGCAACGTGAGCCCGCCCACGTGCATGTGCGAGTTGCGCCCCTCCTGGTGCAGGAAGGAGGCGTCCACCGCCGTGAGCCTGTCGAGGTGTCGTTGCGCCATCAGCCAAGAGTACTGGCCGCGTGCGCGCGGATGGTCTCGGACACGGACCAGCTAGAGGGGGTGGCCCGGTGGCGCCTCTACAATGGGATCCGGTGTCCACGGAAACGGCCACAGCGCCAACACGGTCGAGAAGCTCCTGCTTGCCGCGCCGCGCGGATATTGCGCCGGCGTCGATCGCGCCGTGCAGACGGTCGAACGCGCGCTCGACCTGCATGGGCCGCCCGTGTACGTGCGCAAGCAGATCGTTCACAACAAGCACGTGGTCGAGTTGCTCACCGCGCGTGGCGCCGTATTCGTCGAGGACGTCTCGGAAGTGCCAGAGGGCGCCCTCACCGTCTTCTCCGCCCACGGCGTCTCGCCGAAGGTACGCAGCGACGCGCAGGCACGCGGGCTGGAGACGATCGACGCCACCTGCCCACTCGTCACGAAGGTCCACCGCGAGGCCGTCCATTTCGCCGGCGACGGCTACACGATCGTGCTCGTCGGTCACGCCGGCCACGAGGAGGTGCAGGGGACGATGGGAGAGGCCCCAGAGCACATCGTGCTCGTCGAGAACGAGCAGGACGTGGATGAGCTGGTCGTGGAGGACCCCGAGCGCGTTGCCTACATCACGCAGACCACGCTCTCGGTGGATGAAACGACGGCGATCGTCAAGCGGCTGCACGAGCGTTTCCCGGCGATCGTCGGTCCGCGCACCGACGACATCTGCTACGCCACCACCAACCGCCAGGCGGCCGTCAAGCAGATGGCGGGCGACTGCGATCTGATGCTTGTGATCGGCTCGCGCAATTCATCCAATTCCGTGCGCCTGGTGGAGGTCGCCCACGACTGCGGCACCGAGGCCTACTTGATCGATCACGCCGGTGAGGTGCGCGAGGAGTGGCTTGCCGGCAAGCGCGTCGTCGGCGTCAGCTCGGGTGCCAGCGCCCCCGACGATCTGGTTCAGGCCCTGCTGGACTTCTTCCGTGCGCGCGGCGTCGAGGACATATCCGAATTCCATGTGATTCGGGAGGATGTGCGCTTCATGCTGCCGAAGCCGATCCGCGAGGCAGTCGCCGCGGCGTCTTGACGCGCACGCTTGTAGTTTCAGATCTGCATCTCGGTGCCGGCACGGGTGCCGACGTGTTGCGCCGTCCTGGCCCTCGCTCCGCGTTGATCGATGCGCTCCAGGACGTCGATCGACTTGTCTTGCTTGGGGATGTGCTCGAGCTGCGCCATGGCCCGCGTCGCGACGCGCTTGCTGCCGCGCGGCCGTTCTTCGAGGAGCTCGGACGGACGTTTGCCGGGCGTGAGATCGTGGTGGTTCCCGGCAACCACGATCATGCGCTCCTGGAGTCTTGGGCGCGGAGCCGTGACGAAGCGCCAGCCAATCCGCGAACGGGGGAGCTCCCGCGGCTTGGCCTGGAGCAGCGCTTTAGCGCCAAGGAGGCTTCCTCCATGCTCGCCACGCTTGCCTTGTGGGCCGAGCCAGCAAGCCTGAGTGCCGCCTATCCCGGTCTGTGGCTAGGGCCCGACGTGTACGCCACTCACGGCCACTATCTCGACTGTCACCTGTCGATCCCAACGATGGAGCGGCTTGGCATCGGCATGACCGCGCGCGTGCAGAGCCGGCCGACCGACGCGTTTGCCACGGTCGCCGACTATGAGGCCGTCACCGCGCCTGTGTTTGCGTGGATCGACGCCGTCGCGCGCCAGGCTCCGACGGGGTCCACGCTAAACGGGCAGTCCACCGTGCGCGTCTGGCGTGCGCTCGCGGGCAAGGGACGTAACGGCAATGGCTTCGATTTGCGCGCTCGCGCACTGGCCGGTGCTTTCCCGTTTGCGGTTGCGGCTCTCAACAGAGCGGGCATCGGCTCCTTTCAAGCCGACATCTCGACGGCGGAGCTCCGTCGCGCCGGCTTGCGCGCGATGGGGGAGGTGGCCGCAAGACTCGGACTCGACGACGCACACGTGATCTTCGGGCATACGCACCGGGCGGGCCCGCTGCCGGGGGATGTGGACGCGGAGTGGCGTGGGCCAGCAGGTGCGCGCTTGCTCAATGCCGGCTGCTGGACCTATGACTCATATTTCGTCACTGGCACACCTGGTGAGAGCCCGTATTGGCCAGGGGGTAGCGTGCTCGTGGAGGATGAAGGCCCGCCTCAGTTGCGACGGCTGCTCGACGATCGCTCGAATGCCGAGCTAGCCGCCGTACGGGACTGAGCGGGAGCTTCCAAGCTCGAGGTCGCGGGTTCGAGGCCGTTCGCCGCTGTCGATGGCTTGGCGTAGGTGCGTGTATGTTGGGTGCATACCGAATGTGAGGAGATTCCCCATGTATGTGCGTGTCGTGAGATTCACGGATGTGAACGCCGAGCGGGTGGAGGGATTGCTGGCCCGCATAAAGGAGTCAGATGGACCACCTCCGGGTGTGCCCGCCACTGGCGTGACGATGATGTTTGACGAGGCGCAGGGCACAGCGATAGTCCTCCAACACTTTGCCACGGCGGAGGACATGAACGCAGGTGCCCAAGCGTTTAGCGCGATGGATGCCTCAGAGACTCCGGGTGTCCGCGCCTCCGTAGACATGTGTGAGCTGAAGCTCGAACTCGAGGTCTGACTACAAGCCCCTACGCTGACATGGCCTATGACAACGAGTTCGCCCATCGAATCCGCGAGCAGCTCGGCGACGAGCACGGCGTAACCGAGAAGGCCATGTTCGGCGGACTGGCGTTCATGCTCGAGGGCAACATGGCGGTAGGGATCTCCAACGGTGGGGAGCTGATGGTCCGGGTCGGCCCGGACGCATCTGATGAGGCGCTCGCTCGACCTCACACCCGCGTCTTCGACATGACCGGCCGGCCGATGAAGGGCTGGATACTGGTCTCCGCGGAGGGATTCGCGACCAAGCGCCGGCTCGACGTCTGGGTACGACGTGGCGTGGCGTTCGCCCGGACCCTTCCGGCGAAGGGGTAGCACGTGCCCGTAAATGCGGAGAGCTCGAGCAGATCTCCCGGCTCGCGAGACGGTAAGCGTCATCGTGAATCCAGGAGTGCAGCCGCGCGCCGGCTCGTAAGCCGTATCCCGAGCCGGCGGCGGCCGCAATCGTCAGTCGGTGACGAGGCCTGCCGCGAAGGCACCCACGGGCAGCGGTGTGGGTGAGCTGGACAGCTCGGCGAGGCTTCCACCGTTCACCGCGAACGACGCGATGACGTTGGCTTTGCTTCCGTCTACCAGTAGCGTCCTGCCGTCGGGAGACAAACGGGCGTCGACGGCGCCCGCTCCGGCCGAGCCGAACGGTGTGCTGCCGAGCAAGACCAGTGAGCCATCGGGGTTGATCGAGTAGCTCGAGATCGAGCCTGACGCGGTGTTCACCGTGAACAGGAACTGTCCGTCGTGGCTGATCTCCACCCAGCAGGGAGCTGTCTGAAGGTCGGCGAATGGGGATGCGCCGATCGATGCCAGCTGCCCGGTGCTGCCACTCGCCAAGAAGACCGAGACCGTTTCCGTTGCCTGCCCCGCCGTGGGCGTTGCTGACGAACAGCTGTGAGGGATTGCTCGGCCGGAACTCCGCGCCGAATGGTCCTGCTCCCTGCGCCGCGATGGGCGAGCCTGGCGCGGCGACGAGCAAGCCGTCGTGAAGAACGTGAAAGCTTGCGATCGTCGAGGTGTTGTCTAGATCGACAACGAGCCTACGGCCCTTGGGGTCGATCAATACGTCATCCGGACCCGAGCCGGCAGGCAACGAGACGGTCGAGCCCGGCAGCGGGTTCAGCGATCCGTTCGGGGCAAGGATGAATCCGGTGATGTTCGGCGCGCTCGCGCCGGCGTTGGCGACGTATACGAGGTTGCCCGAGACCGCGATGCTGAGCGGTTCGCCGCCACCGGAGGACACGGGAGCACCGACCGGCTGGGGCACGCCACTGAAGCCGATTCGCGACACCGATATCTGATTACTGCCGGCATCGACGGCAAGTAGATAGCGCCCATCGCTGGAGAGCTGAATCGCGCCTTGTGAGGGCAGGCCGGCGCCGAGCCCTGCGCCACCGACCGGAAAAGGAGAACCGGAGATTGGCGTGAGCGACCCGTCGGCGTGCCGGTCGAAGCCCGCCACGGTGTTCGACACCGCGGTGTTGTCGTTGACGTAGGCGTGACCGACGACCTGGGATTCATGGTGGCCAAATTCGCGCCCTTCGTGGGCGGCGGCGGATGTCGCCGTGGCGCCGGCCAAGGCCAGCGCGAGCGGGATAACGAGATGAGGCAGCTTCATAGGTGAACCTCCTGGACTGGGTGGGGGTCATTCCCCGACCACGGGCACGATGCCTGGGACTCCTAACGTGCCTCTTGCGCGGAGATGAACATTCCGTGAATCGTTTGGGCCGCTGAGTGAGCGGGTCAGGTGATCGCTGAGGGCTCTGCGATAGGGAGCGTGAACGCGAAGCGCGCGCCTCCCTCGGGCCGGTTCTCCGCCCAGATACGACCGCCCTGCGCCTCTACGAAGCCTCGCGCTATCGCGAGCCCCAGCCCAGCGCCGCCACTCGTGCGAGTACGCGAGGCATCATCGCGCCAGAAGCGCTCGAACATGCGCTGCTGGGCTTCCTTGCTGAGCCCGACACCCGTGTCCTCAACCGATACCTCAAGCTCACGATTGCGCCGTCTCGCCCTGACGAGCACCGAGCCGTCCGAAGGAGTGTGCCGCAGCGCGTTGGTCACGAGGTTCAGGAGCACCCGTTGCACATGCTCCGGAGCACAGCGAACGTCGGGCAAGGCCTCATCGAGCTGACTCTCCAGGCGTACCTGCCGCGCCCGCGCGTCTGCCTCCAAGCCACTCACACAGTGAGAGACGAGCTGTGGGAGCTGGGCCTCCCGCAGCTCGAGCGTGAGCGCGCCCGCATCGATGCGCGCGAGCTCGAACAGATCGTCGATCAGGCTCGCAAGCGTTTGCGTTTGCTGGTGCAGCGCCGGCAGGTACTCGTCGATCGGAGCGAGACCATCCTCGACCGCTTCGAGCATCGCTTGAATCGAGGCCACTGGCGTGCGCAGATCGTGGCTGGCCCAGGCGACGAGCTGGCGACGCGCATCGAAGAGCGCCTCGATGTTTCCCGCCATCGCGTTGAAAGCCTCGCCGACGTGCGCAAGCTCGCGCGGCCCTTCAGTCGGCGCGCGAGCCTTCAGCTCCCCGCCGGAAAGCTCGTCGGCGGCTACCTCGAGCCCACGGATACGCCGCGCGATCTGCCCTCCGAGCAGCAACGCCGCGGCAAGCGCCGTCGAGGCTGAGGCTGCCGCCACGGCCAGGATCTTCACGTCGTCGTGCATGTGAAACATCACAAGACCACCCAGGATCACGGCCGCGAGCGGCAAGCCCACCGCCAACAGCGCAAGTCCCACGAGCTGCATGCGCACCGTCGGCAGCAGACGCAACGCCAGCGCCAGCACCACACCCGCGACGAGCGTGCTCAAGGACACGATCAGCGCAAAAGCGATCACGGCGTGAACCTGTAGCCGACGCCGAACACCGTCTCGAGGTGGCGCGGGCGCGAAGCGTCATCCTCGATCTTCTTGCGCAAGCGGCGAACTGGACCGTCACCGTCCCCGTGTCGAGGGCGCTCGCATATCCCCACACACGGTCCATCAGCTGATCGCGTGAGAACACCTGCCGAGGATTCGACGCAAAGAACAGGAGCAGGTCCAGCTCCTTCAACGTCAGCTTGAGCAGCTCGCCGCCCTTGTGAGCCTCACGCGCCATCGGGTCGATCACGACGTCGCCAAAGGCGATCGCCTGCGCCCTGCCGACGGTCGGCTGGGCCGTGCGACGCATCAGCTTGCGAACTCGAACCGCCAGCTCCCGCGGCGAGAAAGGCTTGGTCAGGTAGTCGTCAGCCCCGAGCTCCAACCCAACGATCCGATCTGCCTCCTCGCCGAGCGCCGTCAGCATCACGATTGGCACCTCTGAGCGCGAACGTATCCAGCGGCACAGCTCGAGCCCGCTCACTCCCGGCAACATCACGTCCAGAACGACCAGCGACGGCCACTCACGTTCCAAAAGGCCCCGTGCCTCATCGCCGGTTGCGGCCTCGAGCGTCCTGTGCCCGTCGCGCTCGAGGTAGCGCACGACCACGTCGCGAACGATTGGCTCATCGTCAACGACAAGGACGGTAGACACACCGAAATTGTCGGCGGCAGAGATTACGCGCAGCTTAAATCGAGCGTGCGACGCGCTCCTACCGTATGCGCCACTCTCCCCAGGTCGATCGACAGGCCAAAGGACTCAAGCGATTCCCGGCGTGAAGCAAGTCGCCAGGCACTCAACGCCTGAGCCGACCTCGAGTCTGAGTATCCCCCGAGTATGGCGCTCGTGCTCGATCAGCTGGTATGCGCCCGGGCGCTCGACGCCCAGCGTCCTCTCCTCGGTTGGTGCGCTCTCGGTACTCGAGCTGACCGTCACCATGCCGGATCCGTCCAGCACGGTCCAGACGCTGCCGGCTTCGTAAGGCCCGGACCATGCGCCGGCTTGCTCCTCGGTTTGAGGCAGCAGCTGTGCATCGGCTGCGTCCTCTGGGCGTAGGGCTTCAAGCGGCTCGCGCTCGACGCCCAAAAGCTCTTGGATGGCGAGCTCGGTCTCTTCGTAGGCACCCTCGCCGTAGTGGTAGTCGAACAGGCGCGCGTGTCCGTCGAACAGATAGCGCGCGGGCCAACCACGGTTCTCGTACTCCTGCCAGACCTCGAGCTCGCTGTCGATCAGCACGGGGTGGGAAATCTCCAGGCGCTCGACGGCGTCGCGCACGGCCTGCTCGGGGCGGGACGGCGCAAAGCCGGGACAGTGAACGCCGATCACGCGCAAGCCGTCGCTTGCATAGCGCTCGTGCCATGCCTTCACGTAGGGCAGCGTCCTGATTGAGTTGGGCCTGCAGAAATCCCAGAACTCGACCAGCATCGGCTGCCCTCGCTTGAGAATGCTCGCCTGCGCCCCGCTCGTGTTGACCCACGGCAGCTTCGTGGGGAACAGCGGCGCGGCAATCGTGTCTACTGGTGCTCTCATCAGGACTACGGGCCTCTGAGCGGTGCGAGTCGCAAGCCTGACAAGGACGCAGCGAGCGTGGCGTGCTTTGCACGCGAGCGACCGAGGACGCCGTCAGGCGCCGCGAATCGCACCGCTCAGCCGATTGAGCCGACCATCTCAAGCTGTATGAGCCGGTTGAGCTCGACCGCGTACTCCATCGGCAGCTCCTTCGTGACCGGCTCGATGAAGCCGTTGACGATCATCGCGGCGGCCTCGTCCTCGGTGAAGCCGCGCGAGCCCATGTAGAAGAGCTGGTCGTCGGAGATGCGCCCCACGGTGGCCTCGTGCGCGACCGCCACGTTGGGGTTCTGGATCTGGATGTCAGGCCAAGTGTCAGAGCGCGATTCGCCGTCCATCATCAGCCCGTCGCACTGCACGCGGGCCTTCGAGCCGGCGCTGTTGTGCCCCATCTTGACGAGCCCCCTGTAGCCCATGATCCCGCCGTCCTTGGAGATCGACTTGGCGAGGATGTTGGAGGTCGTGTTGGGCGCAAGGTGCACCACCTTGGCACCGGTGTCCTTGTGCACGCCTTTGCCGGCCACGCCCACGTTGAGATGGTCGGCGCGTGCGCCCTCGCCCATCAGGTAGGAGCCGGGATACAGCATCACGTACTTGGCGCCCATCGAGCCGCCGACCCACTCGACGGTCCCTTCGGCATCCACGATCGCGCGCTTGGTGTTGAGGTTGTAGACGTCCTTGGACCAGTTCTGCACGGTCGTGTAGCGCGCCTTGGCGCCCTCGTGCACGAAGATCTCGACAACGGCGGAGTGCATCGAGTTGACCGAATACGTTTGCGCCGTGCAGCCCTCGATGTAGTTCACGTCCGAGCCCTCGTCGGCGATGATCAGCGTGTGCTCGAAGGTGCCCTCACCGGCGCCCTCCATGCGGAAGTAGGCCTGCAAGGGCAGGTCCACCTTGACCCCCTTTGGGACGTACAGGAACGACCCGCCCGACCAGACCGCCCCGTGTAGCGCTGAGAACTTGTTGTCCTGTGGGGGCACGCACTTGTTCATAAAATACTTTTGCACCAGATCGGGATACTCGGTGATGGCGGTGTCCATCGAGCAGAAGAGGATGCCGAGCTTTGCGTACTCTTCCTTGAGCCCCTCATACACCGGCTCCTGGCGCCACACGCCCACCACGCCGGCCAGGTGCTCGCGCTCGGCCTGGGGGATGCCGAGGTCCTCATAGGTCTGCTTCATCTCCGCAGGCACGTCATCCCAGCTTTTGAAGCGCCCGGCGGTGGGGGGCGAGTACAGCACCAGCTCGTCCAGGTTCAACCCGCTGAGGTCAGGCCCCCATGTCGGCACCGGCTTGCGTTCGTAGATTTCAAGCGACTTCACGCGCTTCTCGGCCATCCAGTCGGGCTCGCCCTTGACCTTCGAGAGCTCGCGCACCACCTCGCGCGAGATGCCTTTGCGCGCCAGCAGCTGCCCCTGCTCGTCCTCGACGATCGGGCTGGGCTTTGCGATCTTCGTCTGGTCTAGCGTCGCCATAGGGCTCCCTTTGTGAATCCTGTGCTCTGGACTAGGAATTGTATCGAGGTCATCGGGACGAGCCAACCGGCCAGCTGTTATCGCCGGTGACCGCGCCCTTGACCACCTTCAACCCAAGCAGCGCGCACTTGCGTCGCGTCGCCGACACGGGAATGCCCAGCAGCTCGATCGCCCAGTCGGCGTCGAGCTTGCCGACCTCCTCCAGCTCCATCCCCACCAGCTCCTCGGAGGCGATCGACGCCGAGGCCTGGGAGATCGCGCAGCCGTGGCCGTGGAAGCGCAAGTCCTCGATCTTGCCGTCCTTCACGCGGATGTGCACGCCCAGCTCGTCGCCGCACAGCGGATTGTGCTCCAGCCCATCCATGTCGTGCGGGTCCAGCTCGCCGAAGTTGCGAGGGCGCTTGTAGTGGTCGAGGATGTAATCGCGGTAGAGGTCGTCCATCACAAACCAAAGACCTTCAGGCCGGCCTGCAGTGCGTCGATCAGGGCGTCCACGTCGCTGGCCTCGTTGTATACGCCCACGCTCGCGCGCGCGGTCGCTCCCACGCCGAGGCAGCGCATCAACGGTTGCGCGCAGTGGTGCCCGGCGCGGATGCACACGCCGCCGCGGTTGGCCAGCTCGGCGATGTCGTGCGCGTGCATCCCCTCGATCGTGAAGGACACGAGCCCGCCGCGATTCTCCGCCTCGGGTGGACCGACGAAGCGCAGGCCCTGCACCTCTTGCAGGCGGTCGAGCAGGTAGCCGGTCAGCTCGCGCTCGTGTGTACGGACCTGCTCCATTCCGAGCGCGGCCAGGTAGTCGACGGCCGCTCCCAGCCCCACCGCCTCGGCGATCGGGGGTGTGCCCGCCTCGAACTTGTAGGGCAGCTCGTTCCAGGTGGCGCCGTCGAAGTCCACCGAGGCGATCATGTCGCCGCCGGTCAGGAATGGCTGCATCCGATCCAGGATCTCCGTGCGTCCGTGTAGCACGCCGACGCCCGTTGGTCCGAGCGCCTTGTGGCCGGTCCACGCGTAGAAGTCGGCTCCGAGTGAATTGAGGTCCACCGGCATGTGCGGCACCGCCTGGGCGCCGTCCACCAGCGAAGTCGCGCCCGCAGAGCGGATGCGGGTGGTCATCTCCGCGACCGGCACGATCGTGCCGAGCACGTTCGACACGTGCGTAAAGGCCACCAGCTTCACGTCACCCTTCGCAAGCTCGTGGTCGAGCTGATCGAGCGACAGCTCGCCGCGCTCGTCAACCTCCAGGTAGCGCAGCTGGGCGCCGCGCTCGCGGCAAAGCATCTGCCAAGGCACGATGTTCGCGTGGTGCTCCATCTGGGTGATGAGCACCGCGTCTGCGGGCCCGACGTTGGCCCGGCCCCAAGCGTAGGCCACGAGGTTGATCGCCTCGGTCACGTTCTTGGTGAAGATCGTCGTCTTTGGCTCCCAGCCGACGAAGTCGGCAACCTTCTTGCGAGCGCCGTCGTAGGCAGCGTCTGACTCCTGTGCGAGCGCGTACACACCGCGGTGCACGTTCGCGTTGTGCTCGCTCAAGTAGGAGGAGATCGCGTCGATGACCGCGATCGGCTTCTGTGAGGTCGCGCCCGAGTCGAGGTATATGAGCGGCCGCCCGTCGAGCTCGCGCGAGAAGATCGGGAAATCGCCCCGCACATTCAGCGAGCTCACGGCTGCCGTCCTCTCGCTCTCAGCGGTCCTCATCGCGCCGTCGCGTATGCCTCGATGTCCTCTCGCGCCGCCGCGAGCTTCGCCGCGATCTTCGTGCGCACAAGCTCTTCCAGCGGCTCGTCCTCGAGCTGGCCGAGCACCGGCTCGAAGAAGCCCTCCACGAGCAGCCTCACGGCTGAGGGGCGGTCAAGGCCCCGGCTTGCCATGTAGAAGATCGACGCCTCGTCGAGTTCGCCCACGGTGCCGCCGTGCGAGGCCGACACGTCGTCGGCGGACACGAGCACCGAGGGAATCGCGTCCAGGCGCGCCTTCGGCGAGAGCATCAGCGTGTGGATCTGCAGGTAGGTGTGCGTCTTCTGCGCGCCCGGGTCGATCTGGATCAAACCCTCGAAGCTCGCTCGGCTGGAGCCGGTGGCGGCGCCGCGCCAGTGCACGTCCCCACCGGATGGCCCCGTCTCGTGCAGGTCCACCGCGAAGGTGTCCAGGTGCTCTTGGGCCTCGGTGAAGAACAGCCCGCGGAAGGCCATGTCGCCGCCCGGCTCGCTCACCGCCAGCTCGAGGTGGTGGCGCACGAGATGGCCGCCAAGCAGCGCCGGCAGCCAGTGGCAGTAGGCGTTGCGACCGACACCAACGAAGCGTGTCGAGGCGTCGAACACGTCGCCCGAGCCCCAATCCTGCACCTGGGCCAAACGGCAGCGGGCGTTATCTTGCAGATACAGCTCGAACGCACCGGCATGCAACGATTGGCCGTCCTCGAAGTCGGCCGCGAGGTCGTGCTCGTGCACCTTGAAGTCGCTCGAGCGACCACCGATCACGAGCGTGCGGCCATATTGGGCCACGCCCACACCACCGATGGCATAGACAATCTCGAACGGGTCCTCCACGAGTAGCCCGTCGGGCACGTACAGGAACGCCCCACCTATCCAAAAAGCGGCGTTGGCGGCCTCCAGCTTGTGACGGTCGATCGTCAGGCGCTTGGAGTACCACTGCTGAAACAGCTCTGTGTGCTCGTTCGCGGCCTGCTCCAACGAGCACAGGATCACGCCGCGCTCGGCAAGCTTGGGGTCCAGTTCGACGTGGACCGTGGAGCTGTCGAGTTGCACGATCCGACCCGCACGCGGGCGCTCGGGGATGGCGCTTGAGACGAACTCCGGCACACCTGCGTCGGCGGCGTGCTCACGCGTGGCGAGCGCCCCCAGGTCCAGCTCGGAGAAGCTTGTGGTCCAGAAGCCCGAGCGGCGCCACACGGGCAGCTCGCTGTGCTCGAAAGCCTCCAACGCGGCCGCACGCAGCTCGGCAAGCGTTCTGTGTCCGCCGGCCTGCCTGTGCCCTTCGGGGTGCGCGCCAGAGGGTGTGCCCGTCGTGGTCGCGCCGGCGCCGGCCAGCGCGTGGTAGAGCGACGCCTCGCGGTGGCGCCCTGGCTTGACAGCGATGCCCTCGCCGGCGCCGGTCGCATCGTCGGGGGCGCCCACGCCCGCCGTCGCGGAGCCATTGGCCGCGCTCATGCCGCCAGCTCTCCCGACTCGCCGAATTCCTGGCGGATCTGGTCGTAGCCTTCGCGCTCCAGGCGCTCCACCAGCTCGACTCCACCCTCCAGCACGATGCGCCCGTCCATCAGGATGTGCACGAACTGGGGCTTGACGTAGTGCAGGATGCGCTGGTAGTGGGTGATGATCAGCGCGCCCAGCCCCTGCTCGTCGTGCAGCTTCTGCACGCCCTCGGCGACGGTGCGCAACGCGTCGATGTCGAGGCCCGAGTCGGTCTCGTCGAGAATCGCGACGTCGGGCGAGAGCATCGCCATCTGCAGAATCTCCGCGCGCTTCTTCTCGCCGCCGGAGAAGCCGTCGTTGAGGTGGCGGGAGGTGAAGGCCCTGTCGACGTCGAGCAGCTCGATCGCGTGCTGCAGCTGCACGCCGAACTCCTTCACGCGGATTGGCTCCTCCCTTTTCGCGTTGATCGCCATGCGCAGGAAGTTGGCCACCGACACGCCCGGAATCGACACGGGATATTGGAAGGCGAGGAACAGCCCCGCCTTGGCGCGCTCGTGCGACTCGGCCTCGGTGATGTCCTCACCCTTGAACACGATCTTGCCCTCGGTCACCTCGTAGGAGGGATGGCCGAGGATTGTGTTGGCGAGCGTCGACTTGCCCGAGCCGTTGGGCCCCATCAGGGCATGGATCTCACCCTTGTCGATGCTCAGGTTGACGCCCTTGAGGATCTCGCGATCCTCGGTGCGCACGTGCAGGTTGATGATTTCGAGGTCGGCCATGGTTCCTTTGCTCTAAGCGGGGACGGGGACGTGTTTAGGCTGGGATCGAGGGAAGCGGGGCGGAGGCAGGTATCGGGGAAGTGGGAAGCGGTTTGGATGTAGCGCCGATCGTGCTGTTCGTGGCGGCCATCGGTGCCTGCGCCTCATTTCCGAACAAGAGGTCGGCGAGGGTCGTCTCGCGCAGCGTGCGCACGATCGAGAAGCGCACGCGCGTCCACAGCAGCTTGGTGGGACAGACATGGTCGGGATCGGACTCGCGCGAGCACACCACACGCCCGTCGGAGGCTTGAGAGATGCACTCGATCGGGGCGATCGACCCCTCCAGTGCCTCGACGACCTCGGCCATCGTGATCTGCTCCGCGCCGCGCGCCAGCATGTAGCCGCCGCGTGAGCCCCTGCGACTGTCGATCAGGCCTGCCTTGCGCAAACGCGCGACGAGGTGCTCCAGGTAGGCAAGTGGCAGGCCGTCGTGCTCGGCTATCTCGGCCAGCGGCACGACCGACTCGACGCCGTCGGGAGCGTCGCCGGCTCGGCGAGCCAGCTCCACCATCACGCGCACGCCGTACTCGGCCTTGGTTGAGAACATCATCGTCTGAATACCTACCTGCTGGCTAGGGTATCAGGCACCCGCAAGCAGTCGAATGTCGTGGGCGAGGCTTTCGGGGGTTATCTGTTCGAGGCCGAAGCCGACGCGCTCGGTACCGTTGCGGTCGATCAACAGCACCGTGCTCCCCTCTTCGGAGGCGTACCTTGCCGGCGCTCACCGGGGGGATCGCATAGGCCTTCCAGATCGGTTGCAGCTCCTGCGGGGTCCCGGTCAAATATTCGACGTGTCCGCTCAGCGAGGTTTCACTCAGGAAGCGGCTTACGCTTGCGCGTGTATCGGTTTGCGGGTCGGTGCTCACGAAGATCGTCGCGACACCCGGTGTGCCTTCGACTTCGTCGAGTGCTCCACGAACTTGGTCGGCAACCAGTACGCACGTGCGGCAGCTGGAGAAGAGGAAAGCCAGCACCACCACCTTTCCGCGATATGTGCTCGGCGATACGCGCTGGCCGCGCTGGTTTGTCAGGTGAAATCGTGGGCGCGCACGCCCGGGGGAAACGCGGCGCCGTCGAAGTCGCCGTTGGGCGTGCTCGAGCTTGTATGGGAGCCGCCGTGGCCGTCGTCCAGGACGATCGCCAGTATCAGCGCGATCGCCAGGATGGCGCAGACGGCCGGCAGTACGAAGCGAGGTTGGTAGCGCACGGGCACGCAAGGGTAGGGGACAAGCCTACGCACGGGCTGAGCCTCGGCAGCCCTCGTCGGACTTGGTTGCGAGCGTCGGCTTGTGAGCGGCGCTCGCAGCTATTCAAATCTCGAGCGCCGGGCGCTATACTTTCTGAAGTTCCATGAATTCCGACCGCAATTCAGGAGATTTCAGATGAGCCCGTCGAGTGCGGACCTGCTGCGCCAAGTCAAGAGCGAGATCCAGGAGGTAGATCCCTCCGAGGTCAAGGAGCTGCTGCAGGAGGGTGTCGCGATCATCGACGTGCGCGAGACCGAGGAGCTTGCCGCGGGTGTCCTGCCGGGAGCCAAGCACGTGCCGCGCTCCTATCTCGAGACGCGCATCGAGGGGATCGTGCCTGATCGCTCCTCCCACGTGATCCTTTACTGCGCCTCGGGCAATCGCTCCGCCTATGGGGCCCGCACGCTTGAACAGGACTTGGGCTACGAGCACGTCGAGTCGATGACCGGCGGCATCACCCTGTGGAAGGACCGCGGCTACGAAGTCGACGTACCGCGCACGCTCTCGCCCGAGCAGCGCGATCGCTACTCCCGCCACCTGCTGATCCCCGAGATCGGCACCGACGGCCAGCAGAAGCTGCTCGACGCGAAGGTCCTGCTGCTCGGCGCCGGTGGCCTCGGCTCGCCCACGGCGCTCTATCTGGCGGCGGCGGGTGTCGGCACGCTCGGGATCGTCGACGACGACGTGGTCGATCTCTCCAACCTGCAGCGCCAGGTGATCCACTCCACTCAGCGCATCGGCATCCCCAAGGTGGACTCCGCCGAGGAGGCGATCCACGGGCTCAACCCGGATGTCAAGGTCGTCAAGTACCCGGTGCGCCTCGACGCGTCGAACATCATGGAGATCATCGAGGGCTACGACGTGATCGTGGACGGTGTCGACAACTTCCCCACGCGCTATCTGCTCAACGACGCGACCGTGCGCCTGAAGATCCCTGTTGTGTCCGCCTCGATCCTCGGCTTCGACGGCCAGCTGTCGGTCTTCAAGCCGTATGAGGGACCGTGCTATCGCTGCCTGTTCCGCGAGCCGCCGCCGGCGGAGCTCGCGCCGTCCTGCGGTGCCAACGGCGTGCTCGGCGTGCTGCCCGGGACGATGGGCCTCTTGCAGGCCACAGAGGTCGTGAAGCTGATCCTTGGCATCGGCGATCCCGCGATCGGGCGTCTGTTGCTCTACGACGCGTTGGCCGCGACGCTTACCGAGGTCAAGGTCCACCGCGACCCCGACTGCCCGATCTGCTCGCGCCCGCCGGATGAGATCTCCGACGAGGAGATGGGGGTCTTCCCCGACTACGAGGCATTTTGCGCGGCCGCGGGTTAGCGTCGCTAACCCGCAAGTCGTCAATACCTGGTAATCATTCCCCGATGGCCAAGATCAAGATCCCACCGGTACTGCGCCCCTCCGTGGGCGGCGAGCGTGAGGTCTCGGCCTCCGGCGAGAACGTCGGCGAGATTCTGCGCGACCTGGCCGACTCGCACCCAGCCACGGCCGACCAGCTGTTCGCGGCTGACGGCGAGCTCAACCGCTACGTCAACGTCTACCTCAACGACGAGGACGTGCGCGTGTTGGACGGGCTGGACACCACGGTCGCCGAGAGCGACACAGTGGTGATCCTGCCGGCGATGGCCGGCGGGCGCTGAACGTCCAACTTCTCGCCCAAGGCTAAATATTCCGACCGGGCGAACGACTATGTTCTCGTGTCGATGAGAGCTAGTCAGCTTGCCAATCTTCGCGACGCCCTCAGGCGCCCAGTTCTCTTTGTGCTGTCGGCGCTCACTGCGGCGGCCGTGTGCACTGCACCGGCCTCTGCCAGTGCGCCCACGCCTGAATACTCGCTCAAGATCGTCGAGGGAGCGACTACGCAGCCAGAAAACTCGATTCAGGTTGTCAGTGCCGAAGTGTCCTATCCAAAAGCGGAAGTCGTCGTGTCGATTACGCACAACGGCCTCGTCGTGGACAAGAACACGGGCGAAGACAGTGGTGTCTGGCTTTCGCAAGTGCCGCAGGTGGGCGACGTGGTCACGCTGGAATCCCCTGCCGGGGTCGTCAGGGGGGCGGTCGTCTACGACGGGCTACCCTCGCTCGATCCCACGGTGTGCGCCGGCTCGACCAACTTCTCCGGGCAGCGCACCGCCGGCTATACCATCGAAGGTGCTTACTACACTGCCGCATCCCGCCACTCGTACTACGCTGCCCCTTTCGGTGGCCAGGCACAGGTCCAAGTACTCTCGGGCTCGGCCTTCGCGGGTAGCTTTCTGACGCCACTGGTCGTCGGGAAGACCGTCCAGGCCAGCGAGTCGTTGACCACCCCCATCGCCGGTGGCAACTTCAGCTACTCCAGCGAGAACGACCGTCCTGTAGGCGGCTGCCCGCCGCCGCCGCCACCACCTCCTCCTCCGCCCCCGCCGCTCGCGCTCTCGGGGGCGTTCGCGAAATTCACGCGAGTTTCGATCGCCAAGCTACTTCACTCCGGCTGGTCGACGCATGTGACGATCAACCAGCCCGGGAAAATCGTTGAGGACCTCTATCTGCACCAAGGTGCTGTGCCCGCGTTCGCGGCGACGAGCAAACACAAGCGCTCGCACAAGGAGCCACCGGCGCCACTGCTGGCGCGAGGTAGCGCCACTGCCAAGGGTGCGGGCACGTACGTACTCACGATGCATCTCACCGCCACCGGCCGCCGGCTGCTCAAGCACACGCACAGCGCCAAAGTGGTGCTGGTCACGACACTCACCGCCGCTTCGGGCGCGAAATTCACGCTCGAACGCCATTCGCTAACGCTACATCGCTAGGTTTCGCCCTCGCCGGTACGAATCCGTTGATGCCCGGCCTTGACCTGTCGGTGCCGGCATTGGGTGTGCTCGTGCCGACCTTGGTGCGTTGTTGAAACGCGTTCTTCAAGCCGCGTCTGTATTGCTCTCGGCGATCGTCTGGTTGCAACCTCCCGCGGTCCTGCCGCTGCCATCCCAGACTGGTGCCGATGGGCCACCGCGGCCGTACGGCGCCGACCCGCCGGCGGGAGCGCTCCCTGCGAGTACAGGCCCCGCGATTGTCCGAGCACAGAACCATGCGCTGCTCTTCGGCCCATTTCCGCACGGTGGCCTTGTGCGCGGGGTCTCCGACGGAACGCTGATGCTGAGCGAAGATGCCGAAGTCCGCACTCAGACGATGAGTAGGATCCGGTCGTTGGGAGGGAGCGTCGCACGCATCCCCGTTGACTGGCGCAACGTCGTCGAAGCCAACCCGCCGCCGGGCTTTCAAGCGCGCGACCCGGCCAGTTCCGCCTACCGCTTTGCCCAGCTCGACGCGGCCGTGCGCAGCGCTGCAGCCGCCGGCCTGCAGCCCCTGTTGGTCGTCTCTCACGCGCCCGCTTTCGCCGAAGCTCCACACCGCTGGCCTTACGCTTACCCGGGTAGCTGGGCGCCGAGCCCGGTGGCGCTGGAAGAATTTGCAGCTACCCTCGCTAACCGCTACGACGGCGTTTTTCCCGACCCGCTGCATTTCGGCGTTGCGCTGCCGCGCGTGCACCTGTTCCAGGCGTGGAACGAGCCCAACCTCGCGCGCTATCTGGAGCCCCAGTGGGTGGCGGTTGGCCGCCGCTGGAGCGCATTTTCGCCACAGCTGTATCGTCAGCTGCTAAACGGGTTTTATGCGGGCGTCAAGTCGGTTCAGCCGAGCGATACGGTCGCCGCCGCCGGCGTGGCCCCTGAGGGCGAACCTGCCGGCGTGGGGGCGATGGCGCCTGTGACCTTCCTGGAAGATCTGCTCTGTTTGGGAGCCCTCAGGGGAAATTGTCCGCAGAAGCCCCACCTGGATGTCCTGGCTTTCCATCCGCTGTCTGTTTTCAACCCGGACGTCCCGGCCGTCTCAAAGCTTGACGCGGCGGTCTCCGACATCGCCAAGATCACCGGACTGTTGACGCGGGCCGCGCGTCTGCACACGGTGCTGCCCGCGGAGTCTCACCTGCTGTGGGTTACCGAGCTCAACTGGGAGAGCTCCCCGCCCAGCTCCACAGGCGTACCCGAAGCCTTACAGGCAGCCTGGATCTCGCGCGCACTGCATCGCCTGTGGGTCGCCGGCGTGAGCCTCGTCGATTGGCAGTTCCTGATCGATCCCTACGGGGGGACTCCAGCTGGCCTTGCCGGACGGCAGCATCAGTCTCTATCCGCGACCCGCCGGGCTATACGCACCTGGACCGGGAGGTGACACCGCCCTTGCGCGGCCCAAGCCCTTCCTGCAAGGCTTCACGCTGCCGTTCGATCCGCTGCGCGTGAACCGACGGCAGTTGCGCATATGGGCGCTGCTCATGCACGCCGGCCAGTCTGCTCTCCTGCAGCGTCAGGGTCGTGGCGGTCGCTGGCAGACGATCGATCGCCTATCCGCCAATCGCTATGGCGTGATCAACCGGCTCCTGCATTTGAGCGGTAGTGCGCGTCTGCGTTTGCGCGTCAGGACGCTGGACTCGGCCTCCGCGTGGGTGCCTCGGGCCCAGAATCCCCTGTGAGCAGTGCTCCGACAGACGCGGCCCGTGATCGGGCTGGCCGCAAAAGTCAAAGCTCCACGCCGTTCTGCGCTAGCCACGTCACATAGCTCTTTACGAGCCGAGGAAGATGACCCAGTAGTAGCTGCACATGTCGGTGTACCTCATCCGCCTGGATGTCGGGCGAGGCGTGTTGTAGGTGATTACGGGTCCGGTATAGCTCCGTGAAGGTCTCCGCTTGTCGATCGGTGAAGCCACCGTCGGCTCGGACTGCTTCGACGATCCCCGGGAGACCGTGTGTGCCCTCGCTTGGCTTGGTCCCGGTTAGCTTCGCGCCTGCTCTAATGGCCTCTGCCATATTGTTGACGAGGGCGAGATAGCCACCTGTCACGGTGTAGACACGGTTGATGTCGTCGATATCAGACGAATTGAAAGCGTCCGTCCACGTCTTGATGTCGAAGTTCTCGCCGAACTGAATCATCGCCTTGCGCAGCGCTCGATTCTGAGTCGCAAGCCGTTCAAGCTTCGCGCCTAGACGGTTTAGCTCGGCAGCATCCGTTGAGGTGGTGGCTGACTGGTCATTGAACTCGAGCTTGCGCTGAGTCATGCCAGCGTTGCCAACAGTTCATCGACCGAGATGCGTGCACGTAGACGCTGAGCTTCATATTCTCTGTGGGCTTGTCGTTCGATCTCCTTTCTTTCTGCCCGCAGCCTTGCCCACAGGCCGTCACGGTCGAGAAGGACTCGACCCTCGTCTATCGCTTTTAGGAGTAGGAGTGCCGCGGAATCTCGGACCCGGTTGAGGCGGGCCACGTCGACGTCACGTCCCAAGCGCCGCTCCAGGCGCGTAGCGAGCTGCACCGCAGCCTCAGGACGGTCTCGGGCAAGAGAAACCAGGAGATCGATGTCGGAGCTTGGCGTGTCTATGCCCGCGGCAGTAGAGCCATAGAGCACGGCCAGCCGCACGTTTGGCTCAGTCCGAAGCAGCTCTCTCAGCTTTGCCAACAAAGGCCAGTGCGTGATCGCATAGCGGTACTCGTCCTCGTCGACATTCTGCCTGCGTGGACTGGAACGCTCACACCGAATCGTGCCGTCCGTTACCGCGCGGCGCATCGTTCGTGTGTCTGCTTCTATCTCACGGGCCAAATCCGCGAGTGCCACCAACATGTGTAGAGCGTAGCGTCTTGTATGACCGCTACCGCCAGTGCCTTGCACTCTCAAGCACTGAAAGCTGGGTGAGTGCCCTCGCCTGTGCCCCTGTCGCGCCCTCTTTGGCCGGTTCTACGGGCTTATACGACGAGTGGCTCTGAAGTTGGCTCTGTGGCCGTCATGCCCGCCGCCGGCACATGACTCATCGCATGCTCGGCAAGCGCGGTGATCGTCAGGCTCGGGTTGACGCCCACGTTCGCCGGGACTGCCGCACCGTCGCAGACGAGTAGGTTCTCGTAGCCGAAGACGTGCTGGTGGGCGTCCACCACGCCGTGCTCGGCGTCGGCGCCGATCACCGCACCGCCCAGGATGTGAGCGGTGGTGGGGATGTTCAACGCCGCCTCGGTGAACGAGCTCTGCGCGATGCCACCGGTCCGCTCGGCAAACCATTCGGCCGCCTTGTTGGCGACCGGGATGAAGGTGGGGATCGGACGCTCGGGATCCTGTTCGGTGCTCAGCCACAGCGTTTTGAACGGGCCCTGTTTGGGGCGCAGCGCGATCGCGTTGTCGAGCGTCTGCATCACGAGGATGATGATCGTGCGCCGCGACCAGTTCTTGGGCCGCACCACCTGTACGAAGCGCCTGGGGTGGCGAATGATCTGGCCGAGTAGCTTCAACGGGCGCGTCGCGCGCGTGCCATCGCCCGTCAGCAACGTGTTCAAGCGGCTCATCGAGTCGCCGTCGTTGCCGTAGGTGACGGTCTCGATGTGCGTGTGTGCGTCGGGATAGATGCTGGAGGTGATCGCGACTCGTTTGATCAAGTTCTCCGGATAGTCCTCGGGCACCGTCACCGCAAGGATCGCCTCGCTGTTGGTACGCACCAGCTCGCCGAGCCGCGCGGAGATGCGCGGTAGCGAGCCGCCGAGGCGGCAGCGCTGCAGCAGCGTGTTCGTGCCGAGCGGGCCGGCCGATACAACCACGCCACGCGCTCGCTGCACTTTGCGTTCCTTGCGTATCCACGAGCCGGAGCGAATGCTTTCCACCTCATAGCCGTCGCTACCGTCGCCCGCGCCCAGCGGGCGAATGTCGATCACCGTGCGCTCGGGGGAGATGCGTGCGCCGCGCTTTTCCGCCAGGTAGAGGTAGTTCTTCACAAGCGTGTTCTTCGAGCCGTGCGGGCAGCCGACCATGCAGCGACCGCATAGCTGGCAGCCGGTGCGGTCGGGACCGTCACCGCCGAAGAAGGGATCGGGCACGCGCTTGCCGGCCTCGCCCTCCGCGCCGAAGAACACGCCGACGGGCGTCTTTTTGTAGGTGTCGGAAACACCCAGCTCCTCACCCAGCTCGCGCAGCAGCTGGTCGGCCGGGTCGTCGTGGGGGTTCATCGTCACGCCCAACATGCGCTGCGCCTCGTCGTAGTGGGGCGCCAGCTCCGACTCCCAGTTGGCGATCTCAGCCCACTGGGGGTCCTCGAAGAACGGCGTTGGCGGCACGTACAGCGTGTTGGCGTAGCCGAGGCTGCCGCCGCCCACGCCACAGCCGCTGACGACCGACACGTCTTTGAACGTCGTCAGGCGGAAGATGCCCTTCCAGCCGATCTTCGGGCGCCAGAAATAGCGCTTGTAGTCGGCGGTGGACTCGGGAAACTCGTGGTCGGCAAAGCGCCGACCGCACTCCAGCACGCCGACGCTGTAGCCCTTCTCGGAGAGGCGCAGCGCCGAGACGCTGCCGCCGAAGCCCGAGCCGATCACCAGCCAGTCGTAGTCAAAGTTCCCTGCCATCCCGTCTATCAGCATATTCGCTTCTTGGCGCTCTGGCCAGACGGCGCTATATTCCGTGAAGTAATGGCTGCCGAGCGGGTCCAGAACAAGCCGTGCGGAGGGCGCTACGGCGACATCATCCAGTCGATCGGCAACACGCCGCTCGTGGAGCTGCCACGCCTCTCACCCAAGCCAGGCGTGCGCATCTGGGCCAAGCTCGAGTCGCGCAATCCCACCGGCTCGGTCAAGGATCGCGTCGCGCGCGCGCTGATCGAGGACGCCGAGAGCCAGGGCGCGATCCTCCCAGGTCAGACGATCCTGGAGCCGACCTCCGGCAACACCGGCATCTCGCTCGGCATGATCTGCTCGCGCAAGGGCTACCGACTGAAGGTGGTGATGCCCGAGAACGTCACCCCAGAGCGCACCCAGCTGCTGAAGATGTACGGCGCCGAGATCGTCTACTCAGAGGGCTCCAAGGGATCCAACGGCGCGGTCGAGAAGGCGCTCGACATGGCCGAGAAAGACTCGTCCTACTACATGCCCTACCAGTACGGCAACATGGCCAATCCAAACGCCCATTACAACGGCACGGCCCTGGAGATCCTGGAGGAGCTGGACGAGGTGTCCGCGTTCGTCGCCGGGCTTGGCACGGGCGGCACGCTGATGGGCAACGGCCGCCGGCTGAAGGAGACCTTCGGCGACGCATGCAAGATCGTCGCCGCCGAGCCGATGCAGGGCGAGCCAGTTCAGGGCCTGCGCTCGCTGGACGATGGCTTCATCCCGCCGATCATCGATCTCTCCATCTTGGATCGCAAGATCTTCGTGACGAACACCGATGCGATCCTGTGGACGCGCAAGCTACTCGACGAGGAGAGCGTCTTCGCGGGCGTCTCCAGTGGCGCGATCGCGCGCGTGGCAGTGCGCATCGCCGGTGAGCTCGACGAGGGCAACGTCGTCTTCGTCGTCGCCGACGACGGCTGGAAGTATCTGTCGAGCGGCATCTACACGCTGCCGGTCGAGGAGATCGAGAACCTCGACTCCACCGTTTGGTGGTGAGCCGCAATGGACATCGCGCCTGAGCTGCTCGAGCAGATTCTCGCGCACGCGCGAGAGGAGGCGCCCAACGAGTGTTGCGGGGTGGTGGCGGTCGTGCCGGCCACGGAGGGTAGGGCGGCGCAGGCGACGCGCGTGCGCTCGGCGCGCAACATCCACGCGAGTCCCAAGCGCTTCGAGATCGACGGCAAAGACGTGATTCGGGCGATCGACGAGTTCGACGAGGAGGGCTGGGACATAGGCGCGATCTATCACTCGCACACGCACACAGCCCCTTATCCGTCGCAGACCGACATCAACTTCGCGGCGAGCTGGCCGGGCGTCGAGTGGATCATCGTCGGGCTCTCCGATCCGCAGCTGCCGGAGATCTGCTCCTATCTGATCGAGGAAGGCACCGTCCATGAGGTGGAGATCGGGCAAATCGCGGTCTGAGGATCGCGTCCACCTGGTCAAGGTCGCCTACGCGCGCAATCTTGCCGAGGCAGAACTGATCCAGGGTCTCTTGCGCCAGGAGCAGATTCCGAGCATGCTCAAGCGCAACGGTGGCGCCGATGTGCCCGACTTCATCGCTGCGGGCGGGCGCGACGTGCTCGTGCCGGTCTCCCAAGCGGATCGCGCGCGGGAGCTGCTCGCCTAGGTCCCTATTGCTGTTCGGGCCGGCACATGTGCCGGCCCGCCGGACGGTGCATGCACCGTCCGGGACCGCGCCGCATGCGGCGCGGTCAGGAGTCGCACATGTGCGACTCCTTCCTCGCCGTGCATGCACGGCGAGGCCTCCAGGCGCATGCGCCTGGAGGGTCCCGATCCTCTAAACCAATACCGGCTGGCCGAGCGGCTGACCGGCTTCGCGCGTGATCGACTCGATCTCTTCGGCGGCGCGTTCGAACTCGCCGTCGGAGAGAACGGGTGTGCCCTCGAAGGGCAGTTCGCGCTGCAGTTCCAACCAAGAGCTGCAAACGCCGTACTCGTCCTTGACCTTGACGGTCACGGGACGGGGAATCCTGTAGGTGCGCAGCAACAGCACGTGCAGGGGATGGCGGCGCTTCCATTCAAGGCGCTTCTCGGCGTAGTCGGGTGTCCACACGTAGAAGGGCGAAAGCGCATCGACGCAGCGCGGATCGGAGATCGTAAAGTGACCGGCCACTTCGGCCCAGGCCCTGATGCGCACGCGCTCCGGCTGCTGGATGCCGCCTTCGACGCTAAAGGCGTTCACGGACGGCTCGCCGTCGTTCCACACGCCTTCCTCGAGCGCCCGGCGCAGCTCCGGCTGGTGGGACTCGCGCACGAGGTCGTTGCGCTGGTGATCGAACGTGGGGTACAGAAAAAAGCGGTCGTGATCGAGCTTGAAGTGCTTTTCGGGCTCGCGAATACCGCCCTTGCGCAGGGTGATGAGCTGCTCGCCTTCGGCGAGGGCGCGGACGGTGACCGCCCATTCCTTGAGAGCAATTGGCATTTTGAAAAGACCTGACTACGAGAGATCGTCTGAGAACCGTGCGGCCCTATCCGCGCCGCCTAAAAGGCGTTGGCGCGGGGTGCCGCTGCCCTTAAAGATACGAAATCCGAGCGAAAATCCCAAATCCCCTGCAAATCGAGGGGTTTTTTGGCCACATGGCGGTTACGAGAGCTTCACAGGGCCGCATTCTGGATATGCGGACCAGGTGAGTCAGAACGTGTCTGGAAACCTGCGGTGCTTGCGCATGCGTTCATGGACCAAGCTGGTCGTCGCGGGACGTCGCAGCGCGTACTGGTGGTACGTGCAAGACGTCACGTGGCGACCAGCGCCGCGTCCAGGACGCATCTCGCGGTGCCGCAGGTTTCGAGACACGTTCTTAGGCAAGTCTCCGTCCGGCCAGTCCCTCGGCGGCCTCGATGATGGATGCGTAGTCGTCTGCACCGTGCCCACGACCCATCGTTGCGGCGAGCAGGTCGCGGGCGTGGGCCGCTGCCGGAAAGGGAATTCCCGCCGCCTGCGCTTCCTCCAGGCACAGGCGCACGTCCTTGAGCAGGTGCTCGGTCTTGAACAAGGTCGAGTAGTCGTGCGCGCGCATCGCTCCCGACTTCATCTGCATCTGCGCCGAGGCGCCCGAGCCACTCTGGGTCACCGCCACGAGCGCATCCAAGTCGACGCCGGTCGCCTCGGCGAGTAGCAGCGCCTCCGCAACGGCCGCGGCGTTTGCCGCCCCGAGGGAGTTGTTGATCAGCTTGAGCATCTCGCCCTGGCCAAGCTCGCCGACGTGCACGATCAACTCGCCCATCGTCTCCAGCAACGGCTTCACGCGCTCGAGCTCTTCGGTCTCGCCACCCACCATGATCGTCAGCGTCCCCGCCTCCGCGCGCGGCGAGGAGCCGGTCACGGGCGCGTCGATCATGGCGATCCCGCGCTCTTTCAGGCGGGCGGCGATGCGCCGCGTGTCCGTCGGCGCGATTGTCGACATGTCCACACAGAGCAGACCGTCTTTGGCGCCGTCGGCCACACCGTTCCCGCGGCACAGAACGCTCTCGACCTGGGCGCCGTCGACGACCATGCTTACAACGATGTCGCTGGCAGCTGCCACCTCCGCCGGCGTGTTCATCGCGGTGGCTTTGTGCTCTTCGGCCCAGCGCCGCGCCTTGCCTTCGGTATGCGTCCAGACCGTCAGCGGATAGCCGGCTTTGGCCACGTTCGCGGCCATGCGTGAGCCCATGATGCCCAGGCCGAGAAAGCCGATTCGCTCAGCCACGTGCGTGCCCTCCGGGCCGGTTCGGGCATCGGTCAGGTCGACTGGTCGATCGCATCGAGCCCTGGTTGGGCCGACTGCCCGCCGGGATCAGGCCGCTCGGGTGGGGCACCATATCCACCGCCCCCGGGTGTTTCGATGCGAAGTCGCTCACCGGCATGAAGCCTACCCGTCGTCTTCGCCGGCAATCCTCGTGGCTCGCCATCGGTTCCGATCAGGCTGTCGCGACCCGGCTTGCCCGGCCCACCGCCGTTTGCGCCGGGCGGTGCGTGCCGGCGGCGCTCCCCGATCAGCGAGAAGGTCATGTCGCCGAGCGCCTCGAGCTCGCGTACGACGCCATCGCCGCCCCTGTGCTTGCCTGCTCCGCCTGAGCCGCGCCTAAGTGCGTACTCGCTCACGAGCAGCGGCAGTTCTTGCTCGAGCGCCTCGATCGGCGTGTTCAAGGTGTTGCTCATCGCCACGTGCACGCCGCTGGGCCCGTCGCAACCCTCGCAAGCGCCTTGCCCGCCGCCGAGTGTCTCGTAATAGCTGAAGTCCGCGTTGCCGAGCGTCAGGTTGTTCATCGTCCCCTGACCCAGCGCCCTGCCGAAAGCAGCGAGCACGAGGTCGGCGACGCGCGAAGAGGTCTCGACGTTGCCGGCGGCCACCGCGGGCAGGGGCTCCGCGGAGTCGACGGGTGGCTTGGCGTTCAACAGCGACCCTTCCGGCACGATCACCTCCACGGGACGGTAAGCGCCAGAGGAGGGCGGAATGTCGGGATCGGTGAGCACGCGCACCGCAAACCAGCAGGCAGACAGCGTGACTGCGAGCGGACAGTTGAGGTTGCCGGAGTGGCGCCAGGCCGAGTCGCTGAAGTCGAGCGTCAGCCGCTCGCCGGCGACCGTCGCCTTCAAGCACAGCGGCAGATCGCCCTCGGCGGCCTCCAACACGTCGCGGGCTTCGCGCACCCCGTCTCCTAGCGCCGCGATGCACGCACGTGTGCGCCGCTCCGCGTAGTCGAGCACCTCCTCCATCGCCATGGCGAGTCGCTTTACCCCCACGCGCTCGGCCAATTCGAAGAGGCGCTGGGCGCCGATGCGGTTGGCTGCAAGCTGGGCCCGCAGGTCCGCTCTGCGCTCCTGTGGCTGGCGCATCTGTGCCACAAGCTCATCGATCGCCGCCTCGCTCAGCTCGCGGGGACGGATCACGACGCCCTCTTCCTCCAGTGTGCGGCTGTCGGCTGGCATCGACCCGGGCACGTCCCCGCCAACGTCGGCGTGGTGGGCGCGGCTGGCGGCGAAGCCGATCAGCGGCCTTCTTGGGGGAGGCTCCGTGGGGGAATGCTCCGTGGAGGGAGGCTCAGTAGGGCTTTGTGGGAGGGCGCCATCTGGGGTGTTGGGCGCTCCGAGAACGCAATGCCCCCCGCGCGCGCGGGGGGCATCGGCAAAAATAGGAGTCACAACCGTGATATCCGGCAGGTGCGTTCCACCCGCGAACGGATCGTTCAGCACCCAGGACACGCCGGGTCGCTGCTCGCGCTCGAGTACCGCACTCACCGCGGCGGGCATCGAGCCGAGGTGCACGGGAATGTGCTCGGCCTGCATCACCATCTCGCCATGGCAGTCGAACAGAGCGGTCGATGCGTCGCGACGCTCCTTGATGTTGGCCGAGTGCGCCGAGCGAACGAGCGCGCCACCCATCTCCTCGCAGGCCGCCCTGAGCGCACCGACGATCACCTGCAGCTCGATCGGGTCGAGCGAGCTCACGCGCCCCTCTCGGAGCTTCGCTGCTGTCCGCCGCGTCCTCCAGGGCTTCGTGTCTGCCTGTCGCGACCCGACTCCAGCGGGGCGCTCTCCAGCACGATCGTCCCGTGCTCGTCCACAGCTCCGCTCCAATCGGGCGGCACGAGCAGCGTGGACTCGGGCATCGCACACAGAGCAGGCCCGCGCACCTGTGTCCCCACGGGCAGGTCTCCGCGCCACAGCTCTGCCTCGAGCCACTCTCCGGCGAATGCCACCAGCTTGCTCTCGCGCGCCGGTTGCTCATCGGTAGCGACTCTCAGCCGCAGCTTGGGCCGCGACCCGATCGCCGACACGCGCACGTTCACCAGCTCAACTTGGGCGTCCGCGTCGCGATAGCCATAGCGCTGCTCGTGCGCGACTTCAAACGCTTCGCGCAAGCGCAGGGGATCGCACAACGTGTGGGAGTCGACCCTCGGAGTGTCGGCGACGGGAACGACATCTCCTCCAAACCAATTCCTGGGGTCGATCTCCTCGTCAACCGCCAGCTCGAACGACTGCCCCACATATCGCAGCTCGTAGCGCAGCCCGATGAGCTCGGCTGGCTCGTCGAGCTCGCCGCAGGCGCGCGCGATCAGTGCGTCCAGCGTCTCGGCGATGTTCTCGCCGGTAAGGCTTGCGCCACTGAGCATGACCGTGCTCGACGTGTCGCGCCGCGGTGCCGCGGCGGCCAGGCCGAGCGCGCTCAGCACCCCACAGGCGCGTGGGCACAGCACGCGCTCGATGCCGAGCTCGCCGGCCATCGAAGCGGCGTGCAAAGGCCCGGCGCCACCGAATGGCATCAGCGCGAAGCGGCGCGGGTCGACCCCGCGCTCCACGGTCATCACCGTCAACGCCCGCCTCATCTCGGTCTCGGCGACTCGGACGATCCCCTCGGCACAGGCGAGCGGATCGAGCCCCAACTCCTTTGCCAGCGCTCCCACGACTCGCTCGGCCGCCGTCCGATCGAGACGCACGCCGCCGGCCAGCGGCGCGTCGTCGAGCAGCCTGCCCAGCAGCAAGTTGGCATCGGTCACCGTTGCGCTCGTTCCACCAAGCCCATAGCAAGCGGGCCCCGGATCGGCCCCAGCCGATTCCGGGCCGACGCGCAGTGCCCCGCCCGGGTCGCGCCAGGCGATCGAGCCGCCACCCGCACCAACGGTGTGGATGTCAAGCGCCGGCAGCGCAAGCGGGCGACCGCCCACGTTGCGCTGTGCCGTCTCGGCCACTCGCCCCGCGTCGATTACGCACACATCGCACGATGTGCCACCCATGTCGAAGCACAGCACGTCGGGCTCGCCGGCTGCCTGGCTGAGCAGCAGCGCCCCGCCGACACCGCCGGCGGGGCCGGAGAGCACCGTGAGCGCCGCGTGAGCGGCGGCTCTTCGCGCATCGGCGAGCCCGCCCGAGGACTGCATCACCTTGACCTCCGGCAAGCGCTGCTCGGCGGCGCGCTCACCAAGTTTGCGCAGGTAGGAGGAGAGCAGGGGGGAGAGCGCCGCATCGACCTCGGTGGTGCTTGCACGCTCGTACTCCCTGAAAGTGCCGACAAGCTCGTGCGAGAGCGACAGGTGCACTCCGGGCAGGCACGAGGAGATCAGCTCGCCGAGCTTGCGCTCATGCTCGGGATGGGCGTAGGAGTGCAGCAGCACGACCGCTACGGCTTCGGGCCGGCTGGCCACAAGCCGCTCCAGCAGCGTCTCGGTGGCCTCGACGTCGAGGCCGCGCAGCGGCCCGTTGGTCCCCATTCGCTCGGGAGCGCCGAAGCGCAGTTGCGCCGGCACGAGTGGCCGTGGCCCCGCCTCGCACAGGCGATACAGGCTTGGGCGAGCCTGGCGGCCAAGCTCGACGATGTCTGTGAATCCTTCGGTGGCGATCAGCGCCGTGCGCGCGGGCGGGTGGGCTTCCGCTTCAAGCAGGGCGTTCGTCGCAACGGTCATGCCGTGGGCGAAGTGCCGTACCCGACCAGGCTCGGCGCCCGCGCGGGTGAGTACTGCCGCAATGGCGGCCATCACGCCCTGCTCCTGCGCAGCGGCCGTGCTCGGTGCCTTGGCGGTGTGGACGGTTCCGTCGTCGTCCACCAGCACGGCATCGGTGAACGTCCCACCCACATCTACCCCGAGCAGCATGCTCGGAAAGCCTACTTAGAACGTCTCAAGCCGCGGCGAGGCGCTCGCTGTGCTCGGTGTCGGCCAGGTGCTGGTGCGAGGGACAGTAACCATTGTGCGGCAACGGCACGCGCTGGCAGGTCGAGCCCTTGCGCGTCGTCGCGCGGCAGGTGGGCGGCTCGTCGGTCACGGCCGCGTGTGCCTCCAGAGGATTCTCCGCCAGAAAGCGCTGGGCAAGCCCGATATAGCGGCACACGGTCTGTAGCACCCGCTCCTGGGCGCTCATCGGGAAGTAGGTCCTGATGTCGTAAAACAGGGTGCGAGCTGGCTTGGCGAAGTAGTGGCGGTCGGTAGCAAGCCGCTCGACGGCCGACTCGCAAGCGTCAAGCACGTGCTTGTGGTTGGAGGCGGCCCCGGCATCGGGTCTAGACTCCGTGATGTACGGCGCCAACTCCCGGTATATGGCTCGGCTGAACTGATACATAGTTCTGCTCTCCTCAACACCGGTCTATGCCAAAAGGACCGGACTTATTGAGTATCCAAGCCATTCCTAAGCGGCACAGAAGTAATTGATTAAGCTCGGGTTAGCTTTTCGCCCGTTGCGCGTTTTTTGAGGATTTCTCACCCCATTTTGCGGAGTATCGGCAGTTGGGTCGTAGCGTCGCCGGCGCCATGCCTGCCGGTTGAGCTTCAGCTTCTTGCCCGTCGCCGGCACCAATCTTGCCGGTTGAGCTTTAGCTTCTTGCCCGTCGCCGACCAATCTTGCCAGTTGAGCTCAGCTTCTCGCTCGTTCTAGCGCCAACCTTGCCAGGTGGAGCTCTCGCTCGTCGCTAGCGCCAATCCTGCCAGCCGAGCTCCCGTTCGCCGCCGCTCTGCACAACCACGTGCTTGCCGTCAAGTCGCGTATCGCACTCCAAATAGTCGCTGCGTGTGTGGGTGCCGCGACTCTCCTCGCGCATCAGCGCCGAGCGCGCGATCAGACGTGCAAGCGGGTGTGGACTATCGAGCAGTTCCGTCAATCCCTCGGCCGAGCGATCGATTCCCGCGTGTTGCCACAACGCCGATCTGACGTCTTGCCGATCGTTGGGAGGGCCGCCCGACAGCCAATCCGCGGTTGCGGCCGACTCCGGGGCCGAGGCGCCGGCGTCGATCGCGGCTTGGCTGAGCTCTGTGAGCGTGGCGGCGAGCGCGGGCTCGTCGAGCGCCGTCAGCGCCGCACGGCGACCGAAGACGAAGCACTCGCTCAAAGAGTTCGACGCCAGTCGGTTGGCTCCGTGCAGGCCGGTGCAGGCCGTCTCGCCGACCGCATACAGTCCGGCTACGGCGGAGCGCGCATGCAGGTCGGTGACGATCCCTCCAATCGTGTAGTGCGCGGCTGGCGCCACCGGCACCAACTCACGCGTCGGGTCGAGCCCGGCCTCGCGCAACGCGCCGACCACGTTGGGAAAGAGGGCGGGGTCGATCGCGCGCATGTCGAGGCTGACCGAACGCGCACCGCTCTCGCGCAAACGGTTTTGGATCGCCCACGAGACCTCGTCGCGTGGGGCCAACTCGTCGACGAAGCGCTGCCCGTCGCCGTCGAGCAGCGTGGCCCCCTCGCCACGAATCGCCTCGGTGATCAAAAAGCCTTCTCTGCCCTCCACGCCGATCACGGCGGTCGGATGGAACTGCACGAACTCGAGATCGGCCAGGGTCGCTCCGCCGGCGTGCGCAAGCAAAAGCCCTTGGCCGATCGAGCCGGGCGGGTTGGTTGTGCGCGCCCAAAGGGCGGCGGCGCCGCCGGTGCTCAGCAACGTGGCCCGGGCCGTCACGATGCGCCCGAGTGCGCGACGATCGTCCGGATCTCCGCTGGCCCGGCAAACGACGCCTACGCAGCGCCCGCTCTCGCACAGCAAGCGGCTCACGCGCGCCCCCTCGATCACTCGCACGCGCGGGTGCCCCACGACCAGCGCAGAGAGCTCGCGCAGCAGCCGTCTTCCGGTCGCGCTACCGCCGGCGTGCACGATCCGGCGCACCGAATGTCCGCCCTCCAGCCCCAGCGCCAGGCGCCCGTGACGGTCCGCGTCGAAGTGAAAGCCGAGCCGCTCCAGATCGTGCACGCGCTCGGGTGCCTCGCCGACGAGCACCTCGGCGGCTGAGTCGCGCACCGCCCCGCGTCCAGCTCGCTCGGTATCGCTCAGGTGCAGCTCGAAGCTGTCGTCGGTCGCGAGCACCGCCGCGAGCCCGCCCTGCGCCCAGTAGCTGGCGGTCTGGGCAAGCGGCATCGCCGACAGCAGCGCGACGGTGGCCCCCTCGTTGGCCGCGCACAGCGCCGCATACAGCCCAGCCGCACCGGCTCCCACTACCGCGACATCGACATCCCCGTGTCGCTCCCCCGCCGACATGGCGGAGCTCATCCGCGCTCCCTCTCGATACGGACCCGCCTAGAAAGGGGGTATGAGCCCACACATTTCCTCTCAAGCTGGACCCACTTAGAAGGGGGGTATGAATCCACAGCACATTCCCTCTCAACCCATGCCCCCGAAGGGGGCCGTGACCCAACCCGGGTGTAGGAGAGGGTCATCCCGCAAGCTTTACCAGAGCCGCCGCGAGCACCCCCAGCGACAGCACCACAACGAGCAGCAAGGCCACCACAAGCGCCTTCCATTTCGGCTGTGCCGCCAAGCGCGTGCGCGCGGCGGCCCCGCAGCGCAGGCACCAATTCTGATCGGATCTCAACGGGGCCTGGCAGAGCGGGCAGAGATCCTGTGGCAAAGCTTCGACCTGGGCGACAGTCGGCGCCTGAGCGCTCACGAACTCGCGTCCCCACGCGGCGGCCGCAAAATTTGCGTCGGTTCGTCCTCCTGTGCTCGCTCAGGGGTTTTCGGCGCCGAGGCTGGCGGGGGCTCGGCCGGTTTGGCCTCGGCCGGCGAGGGAGAGGTTTTGACGGCGACCTCGGGGGTGGCGGTTGGCTTGGCCGCGACCGGCGGGGCTGTGGGCTTCAGCTGAGGTGCTGGGATCTCTGCTGAGGCTGGAGCCGGCGCTGAGAGTGGAGCCGGGGCGGAAGTCGACGCCAACACGGTCGTGCTGGGCGGTGTGGCGATCGGCGCCTGCGCGACAGCGGGCGCGGATCGCACCTGGGGAGCGACCGGCGCGGTGGAGAGCGGGCGGTCCGCATTGGCGTCGAACGCCAGTCCGCAGCCGGGACAGAAGCGGTCGTCGCTGCCGTGAATCGCGGCGCAGCGTGGGCACGCCGCGATCCCGACTTCACGCAGCACGGTCACCGGCCGGTGGTCGCGCAAGCCGTCTTCTAGTCCGCGCAGCTCGGTGTCTATCTCACGCAGCGTCGCAAGCTTGGCGAGCACCAGTGGGTCGTTGCGCTGACCGAAACGGTGCAGATCGAATACGAGTCCGCCGAGATCGCGATAGGCGAGCTCGCGCGCCTTGCGCAAGAAACGGGCGCGACGACGCATGCGCCCGCGCTCTCCGAAACCAGGCGTCGGTGGCGCCTGCTCGACAGGGCTCTCGGCCTCTGGCGTCTGCTGCTCGGAGTTTTGCGCGGCGTGATTTGTGGTTGCCAAAGACTCAGCGGTCGATGCAACGCCCTGGGCCTGCTCAGAGGTTGACGTGGCGCCCTGGGCCTGCTCAGAGGTTGACGTGGCGCCTTGGGCCTGCTCAGAGGTTGACGTAGCGCCTTGGGCCTGCTCGGCGGTCGATGTGCCGCCTTGAGAAACCCCCGGCATTTGCCCGGGGGCCTGCGCTGTCCGCGCGGCGGCCTGTGGTCCCCGAGCAGCTGCCTGCGGCGTCTGCTCGACTTCGTCCGCTCCTGCCACGACTCCCATGCTATCCGGCATCCGCGACGAGTGAGCTCCATGCCGCTGCCACCCGCTCGGCCATGCGTCGCGCCGAGAAGCGCTCCGCATGCACGCGACCCGCTACCCGAGAGCCCTCGGCGGCCAGGTGGGGTGCCAGTGCGGCCCCCCAGCGCTCGAGCTCGAACGGTGCGCAGAGTGTCCCAGCCACGCCGTCGAGCGCCTGTGCGTGTACGCCGACAGGCGTAGCCAGCACCGGTACGTCGCACGCCAGCGCCTCCAGCACCGCCAGCCCGAACCCCTCCCGCTCGGAGGGCACGATCACCGCGTTCGCCGCGTTCACGTAGAGGGGCACGTGCTCAGGGTCCACGCCGCCGAGCGTGAGCAATCGTGCTTTGACCGCCTCGGCGAGTGCCTGGGCGCGGTCATAGCGCTTCTCGGGGCGGTTCGGGTCGGCCGGGAACAGCAGGTAGGGGTGGGGGTGTGGGTCGGCTTTGGTTGCGTGGATCTGGGTTCGGGGTTTGTATTCCAAATCGAGCATGCCCCGCGCGCGCGCGCGGGGCATCGCCTTGAAACGCTCCATGTCTACGCCGCAAGGCAGCACTTGCGCGCGAGCACGCGCCCTGCGACCGGGGATCTCCTCCACGAGCGCCCGCGAGACCGCTGCCAGCAGGTCAACACTGGGAAGCACGGCCCGCGTGGCCAGCCGCGTGCGCGGGTGACGTACGTCGGTGCCGTGCACGGTCAGCGCACGTCGACGCGCCTTCACCGCCAAAGCCGCCCAGGCCGTCAGGCCGAAGTGAGCATGCACCACGTCGAAGCGCTCACTCGCATAGCGCGTGCGCAAGTCGCGTGTCGCGCGAGCCAGAGCGCCGGCGCCGGGCGCGAACTCGTATAGCTCGACCTGCCACTCGCCCAACTCACGCAACGCGTCCACCTGATCGCGCACAAAGCGACCGCGCTCGGGATGACGCTCGTCGGGACGCATGTTCGACAGCACGAGCGCGCGCAAGCCCCCCGCATTTGACTCCGCCGATCCCTCGATCTGCTCTGGCACAGGCCTCGACGGTAGCGCTCTGGAATGATGGGTCGCGTGACGAGCAGCGTCAGCGACCCGCGTGCCCGACCGATCGGCGTGTTCGACTCCGGCGTGGGCGGGCTGACCGTTCTGCACGAGCTGTTGGTGGCGCTGCCGTGTGAGGACTTCGTCTACCTGGGAGACACGGCGCGCTTCCCCTACGGCGAACGCTCGCCGGAGGAGCTGGCGCGCTTCGCCTCGGAGATCGCCGAGGAGCTCTTGCGTCGCCACGCAAAGCTGCTCGTGATCGCCTGCAACTCCGCCACCGCGGCCGCCCTGCCGATCCTCGAGCGGCGCATGATGGAGACCACGCTGGGCATCGACGTGCTCGGAGTCGTACGCCCAGAGGCCTCGCAAGCCGTCGCCGTCACGCGCAGCGGACGCATCGGCCTGCTCGCCACGCCGACGACCGTCGCCAGCGGCAGCTACGAGCGCGCGGTCGGCGCGATCGACGCGCACGTCACGCTGCACGCGGTCGCCTGTCCGACGCTCGCCTCGATCATCCAGGCCGGCCGGCAGTTCGACGAAAGCGCGGTCGAGCAGGTGCGCGAGGCTTGCGCCCCGCTACGCGAAGCCGAGGTCGACACGGTCATCCTCGGCTGCACGCATTACCCGCTCATCAGCCCGATGCTCCAGCGGATGCTCGGTCCCGATGTGCGCCTCGTCAGCTCCGGCGGCGCGCTTGCCCGTCAAGTCGAGCACGCACTGTCCACGCGCAACCTGCGCAACCCCCGCGCGCGGGGTGAGGGCGACTATCGCTTTCTCTGTACAGGCGACGTTCCCGCCTTCAAGGACCTCGGCACGCGTTTCCTGCAGATGCCGCTGGGCGACATCGAGCACGTCGAGCTGCACGGTGTCGGAGCGTTGGCATGAACGGAGGAGAGCAGCAGCCGGCCGAAGCGGAGGGACAGGTCACCGCGGGGTCCACGGAGGTGGCCAGTCACGAGGCCGAGCGTCCCACTCGCAAACGCAGCTACGGACGTAGCGCGGGCCAGCTACGCCCCGTGGAGATCGAGCCCGGGTTCGTACGCACCGCCACCGGCTCCGCGCTGATCTCGATGGGCGAGACGCGCGTCATCTGCACAGCCTCCGCGCAGGAGGGCGTGCCGCGCTGGATGGCCGGCAAGGGCCGTGGCTGGCTGACGGCCGAGTACGGCATGCTGCCCGCCTCCACCGGCGATCGCAAGGCGCGCGACATCTCCAAGGGCCGCCTCGACGGACGCTCGGTCGAGATCCAGCGCCTGATCGGCCGTTCGCTGCGGGTCGTCATCGATCTGAGCGCGCTCGGCGAACGCACCATCTACCTGGACTGCGACGTGCTGCAGGCCGACGGCGGCACTCGCTGTGCCTCGATCACCGGCGCCTACGTCGCCCTCGCGCTCGCCTGTAAGCGGCTGCAGAGCAAGGAGCGCATCGAGCGCTCGCCACTCACCGGCTCGATCGCCGCCGTCTCCTGCGGGATCGTGGCTGGCTCCGCGCTGCTCGACCTCGACTATGGCGAGGACTCGAATGCGGAGGTCGACGCCAACGTCGTCATGACCGGCGAAGGTGGCCTGGTCGAGGTGCAGGCGACCGCCGAGCGCACGCCGCTTTCGCGCGCCTCGCTCGACGAGCTGCTGGCGCTTGCCGCCGATGGGATCGAACAACTGCGCGCCGTGCAGGAGCAGGTGCTCGCCGCCGCCTGAGGCCAGACGTGGTGGGTCAGCCCAACGACACCCTTGGTGGAGAACGCGCATCAGGCGTCCGGCGGCTTCTGCTGGCCACCCGCAACGAGCACAAGCGCCGCGAGTTCGCGCGGCTGCTCAGCGGCGTCGAGGTCGACGCGCTACCCGACGAGGTGATCCTGCCGCCGGAGGATGGCGATACCTTCGAGGAGAACGCGCTCGGCAAGGCGCGGGCCGCCGCGGCCGCCACCGGCAGAGTCAGCATTGCCGATGACTCCGGTATCGAAGCGCAGGCGCTTGGCGGCGCGCCTGGGGTACGCTCCGCTCGCTACGCGGGAGAGCGGGCAAGCGACGAGCAAAACCTCGCCAAGCTGCTGCGCGAGGCGCCTGCCGGCAGTCCGCTCGCCTACGTGTGCGCGCTTGCCTACGTCGATCCCGGACGCGGCCTCGAGCGTGTGTTCGAAGGGCGTTGCACAGGCCGGCTGGCCGAGCATCCGCGCGGCGAGCGAGGCTTCGGCTACGACCCGGCGTTCTTGCCGGACGATGAGCCGGGCGATGTGACGATGGCCGAGCTGAGCGACGAGCGCAAGGATGCCATCAGCCACCGTGGCCGCGCCCTACGCGCGCTGGCATGGCTCAAGTCGGCTCGACAAGAGCAGTTGATCGCGGCGGAGGTACCACCACCGTGAGGTCTGGCCGAGCAGTTCAGAGCAAGTTGATCGCCGCGGAGGCCGCCACCGCCACGCTCAGCGCCGCATAGCCGGTGTAGTCGGACAGCAGCAGCAACGCCGCCGTCAGCAGCGCCACTGAGTACGGTCACGATCCAGGAGACGCGGGCGAGGTCCATCTCCCCACGTATTCTTACGTGTCGTGTCCCCGTCTGCTCGTCCACCCGCTCCAATCGCCGGTCACGGGGATCGGCTTGCCGAGCTCGGGCGACGGCGCCCAGCAATTTCGGCGACAGGCTCGCCGCGCAGGTCGCCCAGCGCGAGTCGCAGATCGTGCTCGGCCTCGACCCCGATCCGATGGGGCTGTGGCCGGACGCCGTCGAGCGCGTTCGCGACGACGCGGACGTCCTGCCGGTGCAACGGGCCGGGATGGCGATGCTCAACCACTGTCGCGCGCTGATCGACGCGGTCGGCGATGCGTGTGTGGCGGTCAAGCCGCAACTGGCTCGCTTCGAGGTGCTTGGGCGACGTTGGCTGGACGCTGCTCACAGCGGTGGTGCGCCATGCCCAGGCGGAGGGTCTGCTCGTGATCGCCGACGGCAAGCGCGGCGACATCGATGTGAGTGCCGGTGCCTACGCACGGGCGCTTCTTGGCGTCAGCGACACGCCTTTCGGCAGCGTCGAAGGGCTGGGTGTCGATCTCGTGACGGTCAATCCGCTGATGGGCTCGGATGCGCTCGACGCCGTTCGTCTCCACGGCGCGAGCGGCAGCCGCCCTCAATGGCAACGCGGCCGGCGTGCTCGTGCTGGTACGCACCTCGAACCCCGGCGCCGCCGACATCGAGGACCTCCAGCTCGCCGGCGGCGAGCGTGTCTGGGAGCGGATCGCGATGCTCGTCGAGGAGCTGGGGAGCGATGGCTGTCGGCGAGGCTGGTATCAGCGACGTGGGAGCGGTCGTCGGGGCCACCGTGCCCGAGCACCTGGCGCGCGCACGCGAGCTGATGCCTCACGCCGTGTTCCTGCTGCCAGGCGTTGGCGCGCAGGGCGGGCGCGTCGAGGACCTGGCCCCGGCCTTCGCGCCTGGTCGCGCCGCGGGCCTGGTCAGCGCCTCGCGCTCGATCGTCGACGCCTATCGCGGTACCGGGGGCGATCCGGCCGAGGCGGCTCGCGCCGAGGCCGAGCGTTTGCGCGAGCTGGCCTGGACGCTTTCGGGGGCTTGACGACTCGGGCCTGGGGATCTCGCCTGATGGGCGAATCGTCCGAATGACGCGAACGGCAGCTCGAGGCGGGCCCGCGGCGCAGGAATTTATCCAGGTTTTCTGCTTTGTCGCCGCCTGTCCGCTAGCCTCTGCAGGGCGTGTAGAGCGACCATCCGGTCGCTCCGCGCGAGAAGGCGGATGAAGAGCACCAGATGATCATCACGGTCACGCTCAACGCGGCTATCGACAAGTCGCTGTCGGTGCCCAACTTCCGCCTCGGACGGCGCCACCGTACCGTCGAGCAGCGCACGATGGCCGGCGGCAAGGGCGTCAACATCGCACGCGCTCTGAAGGCGCTCGGGCAGCCCGTGATCGCGACCGGCCTCGCCGGCGGCGCGACCGGCACGCACATCGTCGAGCAGCTCACCGAGGAGGCGATCCTCAACGATTTCGTGCGCATCCGCGACGAGTCGCGTACCAACACCTCGGTGCTCGACCCGACCAACGGCGAGCAGACGGAGGTCAACGAACGCGGTCCCGCCGTCTCAGAGCAGGAGGTCGAGCTGTTTCGCGACAAGCTGCTCTACCTCGCGCGTGGCGCCGCGATCGTGGTGCTCGCCGGATCGTTGCCGCGGGGGGTCGTCCTCGGAGATCTATGCCGAGCTTGATCCGCGATCTGCAGAAAGTCGGCGTCACCACGGTGATCGACACCGACGGCGACGCTCTGCTGCACGCGGTCCGCGCCGAGCCCGACGTCGTCTCCCCGAACATCCTCGAGGCCGAGGAGCTGGTCGGCCACGAGTTCGCCTCCGAGGAGGAAAGGCTGCTCGCGGTGCGCGAGATCGTCGCGCTGGGACCGCACGAGGCGATCATGACGATGGGCGATGGCTGTGTCGCCGACGTGCTTGTGGACGGGAAATCGTGCTTGCGCCGTGCCCAGACCGCGCCACGCGAGCCCGTCGCCAAGCGTGGCTCGGGCGATGCCTTCCTTGCCGGCTATGTGGCCGCACGCTACGAGGGCCGCGCGCCCGACCAGTGCCTGCGCTTCGGCGTCGCCTGTGGCGCGGAGTCGACGGGACGGCTGGGCGCCGGCCTGATCGACCCCAAGGAGGCCCGGCGCCTGCTCGGCGAGGTCGAGGTTGGGGCCGTGGAGCTGCCGGTCGAAGTGAGCTGAGCGCCGATGGGCGGCGCCTGGCGGCGTCCTCGGTCGCTCGTGTGCTGAGCACACTTCGCTCTCTGCGTCCTTGCCAGGCTTGCCCCTCGACGCTCAGACGGCTGTTCTGTTTACCCGCCCGCGACGTCGCGGCGCAGGAACACCAGATACCCCGCGAACAGCGACGGCACGGCGTACAGGCGGACACCCACAGCGAGTGCAGCACAGGCGCCCAGTCTGTCGGGGTGCGCAACAGGCCGTGCCAGTTCTCGAACTGTTCGGTGAGCAGGTAGGGCTTGATGCCTTCCAGGCCCGGTATGCCGGCGACGATGTACAGCAGGATCACGAAGCCGATCGTGCCGACCACCGACGCCGTGCTGTTGCGCGTGGCGGTGGATAGCAGCACGCCGATGCAGGCCACCGCGAACAGTGGGATCAGGTAGCAGCCGTTGGCGGCGAACACGAGCAGCAGCCCTTCGGAGGCCGACACGATGCTTCCCGAGAAGGTTATGATCGGATTGAAGCCCCACGAGGCGACGCCCGCCGACCGTGGCCACCGTCGGCCGAGAGGAATACGGCGAGCGCGGCGTAGCGTGAGCGCCGCGAGCGCCTTGGCCGCGAACACCTGCCCGCGGTCCACCGAGCGTGTGAGGATCGTCTTGAGCGTGCCGTTGCCGTCCTCGGCCGCAACGATGTCGCCGGCCACCAGCGATGCGATCAAGGGCAGGAAGAACACCGACTCGAACAGCAGCATCAGCACGGGTGTCGCCAATCCCGACTGGGTTATCTGGTGCCGCGAAGATGCTGTCTCCGCCGCCGTGACGCTGGTGCATGTTCTGCACCACCACGAAGATCAGGGGCAGGATCACGGCCAAGGCCGAGGCCCATGTAAGTGCGCTTCTGCGAGATGAGCTTGCGCAGCTCCCAGCGGTACACGGTGAGCGTCGAGGGACGTCGCGCATGCGAGCCGTGGCGGCGGCCGGCAGGGGAGGGGAGGCGGCGACGCTGCTCATCGGTCTCCCGATGCGCATTCCGCGTCTTGACGAATTGCATATACCCATCCGTTGCGCCAGTCCTCATTGTCTCCTACCAGTGAGTCGGCGCTCCTGGGAGCCCCGCCTTCCGTCGCTTGAGCCGTCGCCGTTCTCGGTTAGGCGGAAGAACAGGTCCTCGAGCGTCGCAAGTTCGGGGGTGAGCACGAGCATGCCGATGCCTGCTTGCGCCGAGTGCAAGCGACAGTGCGCCGACGTCGCTCTCTTGCGCCTGGAAGCCGATCCCGTGCTCGCCCGCCGCCGCGTGCTCTACCCCGGGCTGGCGCACGCACGATCGCCAAAGCGCGTGTGTCGTCGGTGGTGCGCAAGCGGTAGCCGGCTCCGCCCTGGCGACGTAGGTCGGCTAGCGCGCCCTCGTAGACCACTTTGCCACGGTCGACGATCGCCACGCGATCGCACAGTTCCTGCACCTCCGGCAGCTGATGGCTGGAGAGCAGCACGGTGATGCCTTCCTCGGCCAGGCGCCGGATCAAGCGCACGCATGTCGCGCATCCCGGCCGGGTCGAGGCCCGTTGCCGGCTCGTCGAGGATCAACAGGCGCGGGCGGCGCAGCAGCGCCGCGGCGATGCCCAGGCGCTGGCGCATGCCGTGCGAGTAGCCGCCCACCTTGTGCTTGCCGCGTGGCGAGAGCTCGACGACCTCCAGCACCTCCTCGATGCGCCCGGATCGCATCGTCGCCGTCCAGGGCCGCCAGCAATTCAAGGTTCTTGCGCCCGGTCATGTACGGGTAGAAGCGCGGCGCCTCCACGAACCCCGCGACGCCCTCAAGCGCGTGTGCGCCCGTCGCGCATCGGGTCGCGCCCGAACAGCTCGACCACCCCCTCGCTCGGCGTGATCAAACCGAGCGCCATACGCAACGTCGTCGTCTTGCCCGCGCCGTTGGGCCCGAGGAAGCCGTATACGTCGCCGCTCTGCACGTTCAGATCGATGTGATCGACCGCGAGAACGTCGTTGTAGCGCTTTACCAGGCCACGCGCCTTCACCGGCTGGGCCTCGGCGTCCGTCACTCTAGATGCCTCGCGCGAACGCCTCTATCGATGCCGGTGTGACCGAGCCGGCGAGCAGGTAGCGCACGCCCGCGCGCTCGAAGCTCAGCAGCGTGCCGAGCTGGGTTGGCAGCTCCGCTGGCGCTCGTGCCGTTGATGTCCACCTTCGGCAGTCCTTCGAGCTCGGAGCCTGTCGATTCCTTTGCGCCCGGCCTTGACCGGGCTTTCGAGCAGCACGATCGCGCCGAGACCCTTGCCGCTGGTGCTCACCTGCGGCTTTTCGCCTGCCGGAGGAGACCGGATGTGCCCGAGTCGTGCTTCGTCGGGAGCGTCACTTCCTCGACCTTGGCGTTCGCCGGCGGGGTGAAGTCGAGTGTCGAGCTTTCGACAGGGCCATAGGAGATTTCGGTGGCTGCCAGTTCGATCACCGGGGCAGAGCTGGTTGTGGAGTAGATGGCGGCGCGCAACGGCACTCCGGTGGTGGCATCCCAAGACAGCTCGGCGCCGCCGATCAAGCCGCCGTTTTCGCGGGGCGAGACCCGCACTGTGTAGGCGGCCTGTCCCGCAACATTGGTCGGGGTCGCGCCGGAGATGTCTGCATGCTTGCCGGCATTAGTGATCGCTTCTTCGATTTCGCCGACCGTCGGGATACCTCGGCGTTGCTAGTGCCGGTGCCAGTGGAGGGCGAGCTGCTGTTGCCGGTCTCGCTAGTCGGGCCAGGGCCCTGATCGCCGCTACTGCTCGACTCGTGCGGAGGCATGTAGCGATAGAGCGTGTTCGTGGAAGCGTCGTACAGCTAGACACGTTCTGACCGTCGTAGAGGATCTGCGTGTCGCCCTTTTCGGACTGCAGTTCCAGGCGTGCATGGCCTTCGAGCCGATCCACAGCCGGCCGGAGGCGCCGGAGATGAGTGGGCTGGAGCTGAGCTGGCTCGCTTCGCCGCCCGCTGCTTGCGAGGTTGGCGCCTTCGAGCAGGTGGTTGGTGAACTGGATGCGCGCGCTGACGCCGCTCACCTTCGGCGCCGACAGCGCGTCGTGGACTGCGTCGGCGAGCGGCTTGGCTGGTGGCGTCGGACCCGTGCCGACAGCCAAGGCCAGCGCGGTTACGCCGATCCCGACAGCCACCACCACGCCGCACAGCAGCAGCAAGCGGGAGAGGGGGAGGCGGCGCAGGATGTTCATGTGAGCACGTCCAGTGTTCGAGACTCGAGACCTACCTTCAGCGTAGCGCCCAACCTAGGCCTCCCTAAAGGCATATGAAGAGAGCTCTCATCGAACGCCGGTCGCGATGCGGTGAGGAGCGCTCCGAGCCGGATGCTCATGTATCGTGCCGACCCGATGATCTACGCAGTCATTGCTTTCTGGGTCCTGGTCGGCCTCGGCGTGTTCTTCGTCGCCATGCGGCGAGGCGGGTCGAGCGGAGAGGGCGAGGCCCAAAACACCGAGTCGAAGGCGGGCCAGCGGGCCGTGTTCCTGCTTGTCGCGCTTGCGTTCGCGTTCGGGCTGATCGTGCCGGTGATCGTGCTCACCGACAACGGCAACAACAAGGCCAGGGAAGCGGTCGGCGGGGTCAAGCTCAACGCTCAGGAGCAGCACGGTCGCGTGCTCTTCTCCGACAGTTGTGCGTTCTGTCACACGCTCTCAGGGGCCAACTCCGTGGGACGGACCGGCCCTAATCTCGATGTCAGGCTCGGCTCGCAGATCCCGACCGAAGCCGGTCGCAGGGCGTTGGTGCTGAACGCGATTGCCGAAGGTCGTGCGCGCGGCAATGGCAACATGCCGGCGCAGCTTTACCAAGGCAAGGAAGCCGAAGCTGTGGCGAACTTCGTCGCGGCCGTCGCCGGGCATTAGAAGTCCCGGCATCGCCTGGCATTAGAAGCTTCTCGCAAAGTAGGGAGCTTAGTTTCGGCGGCTGCTCCAGCCGCCGGAGGCGCTGTTAGCATCGCCGCCGATGCCACGAGCTTCCGAGGCCCGTGCTTGGTGGGCCGACGTCGAGGATGTGCGCGAGCGGATCGAGCGCCGCAGGGATGGAGAGCGGCGCGCGGCCACCGCCGCCGGTAGGAATGCGGCTCCCGCGACGCGTCGCGGCGTGCGCGAAATCCGCCCTGGCCAGCGCCTGATGCTCGTCGAGCGGGCGGCGCCACCGCAACGCGACTCACGCCGGCGTCCGCGGCTTCCCGCGTCACAGCGGGTCGGCCCAAGGCCCGACATGATCGCCGCCTGGGCGGTCGCACTCGGCTTTTTGCTTGTTGCGGTAGCGATCCTCAGCGCCCACTAGCCACTCTTTAGAAACGTCTTTCAATTAGCTCTCTGCGAGACGGGCGTTCTTGGATCATGCAAGCCGGGTGTATGTCTCGTCTTTTGAATGATCTGGCCAACACCCCCCTTTTGCGAATGCCTATCTAAAGGTTAGGTACCAAAATAAATACCCCAGCGCCACAAAGGGGTGTCGAGCGTGCAGGTCATTTCGAAAGAACCTTTTAGCCAATCGTCCAAGGCGGAAAGTGGGCCCATCCATTACGCTGCGCCACTGATGGCCGAGATCGAGCAGCCCAAGAGTCGCGAGGACGTAAAGGCGCTTGTCGCCGAGCGCGACATCCGCTTCATCCGTTTCTGGTTCACCGACATCCTCGGCCAGCTGAAGTCGTTCTCGATCAACGTCGAGGAGCTCGACGACGCCTTCGAGGCCGGCATGGGCTTCGACGGCTCCTCGATTACCGGCTTCAACGCGATCGAGGAGTCCGACATGATCGCGCTGCCCGATCCGAGCACCTTCGCCGTGCTGCCTTGGCGCCCTGAAGAGCAGGGGGTGGGGAGGATGTTCTGCGACGTCCTTACGCCTGAGCGCACGCCTTATGAGGGCGACCCACGGCATGTGTTGCGCCGCGCGCTGCAGCGTGCGCAGGGGATGGGCTTCGACACCTTCAACGTCGGTCCCGAGCTCGAGTACTTCCTGTTCAAAGACAGCAAGACCACCGAGGTGCTCGACGAAGGCGGCTACTTCGACCTGACGACGCTCGACGCCGGCACCGACGTGCGCCGCGAGACCGTGCTCGCGCTCGAGCAGCTTGGCATTCACGTCGAGTACACCCACCACGAGGTTGGCCCCTCCCAGCACGAGATCGACATGCGCTACGCGCCCGCGCTGAAGATGGCCGACGACTGCATGACCTACCGCATCACCGTCAAGGAGTACGCGGTCAAGTACGGGTGGCACGCGACCTTCATGCCCAAGCCCCTGTTCGGCGAGAACGGCTCGGGGATGCACACGCACCAATCGCTCTTCGCCGACGGCAAGAACGCCTTCTACGATCCGGACGACCAGTACTTCCTCTCAGATATCGGCAAGGCGTTCATCGCCGGTCAGCTCAAGCACGCACGTGAGATCTGCTCGATCTTTGCCCAGTGGGTCAACTCCTACAAGCGGCTCGTGCCAGGCTACGAGGCGCCCGTGTACGCCGCCTGGTCGCGGCGCAACCGCTCGGCGCTGGTGCGCGTGCCGCTGTATCACCCAGGCAAGGAGCAGGCCACGCGCATGGAGTTGCGCTGCCCCGACCCGGCCTGCAACCCCTATCTGACCTTCGCCGTGCTCCTGCAGGCCGGCTTGGAGGGCATCGAGAAGGGCTACGAGCTACCCGATCCGATGGAGAAGAACCTCTATCACCTGACCGCCGAGGAGCGCCGGCGCTTGGGCATCGAGCAGCTGCCGGAGTCGCTCGGCGAGGCGATCGAGATCACCGCCGAGTCCGAGTTGATGCTGCGCACACTGGGCGAGCACACGTTCAACCGCTACATCGAGATCAAGCGCCAGGAGTGGGAGGACTATCGCGTGCAGGTCACGCAGTGGGAGCTGGACCGCTATTTGGCGATCCTGTAGCGACGGACGAAGCTTGGGCGAGCCGCGCGCGGATGGCGATGCCCCCCGCGCGCGCAGGGGCCATCGCCTAAATGGTCTCGTCCCACGTCTCATGCCGATGGGCCACTGAGCCGTCCCCGCAGCCGGGTAGCATGCCCTGATCGTGCGCTTGCGGCTTCTTCCCACAGCGGGCTCTGTGCTCGTCCTCGCGCTCGGGGTGCTCGCCGGCTGCGGCAGCTCTTCGAGCGGCAACAACATCGCCTCCAAGAGCGCGACTGAGATCCTCACTGAAAGCAAGGCCGCGGCCGACAGCGCCAGCTCAGTTCACGTTTCCGGGGCGATCGTGACCGGCGCCGCGCCCGTCACGATCGACCTGAACCTCGTGGCCGGCAAGGGTGCCCGCGGTGAAATCTCCGAGAACGGTGCCAGCTTCAAGCTGATCCTGGTGGGGGGGACGGCTTATATCAGCGGTAGCTCGGCCTTCTATCGCAGTCTCGGCGGCGCGGCCGCCGCGCAGCTGCTCGACGGCAAGTGGCTGAAGGCCTCGGCGACGAGCGGCGAATTCGCCTCGTTCAACTCGCTTGCCAACATGCGCCAGCTGATCGACACTACGCTCGCTGCTCACGGCACGTTGACGAAGGGCGCCACGAGCACCGTCAACGGGCAGCAGGCGATCGCGATCGCCGACACCAACAAAACCGGCACGCTGTACGTGGCCACGACCGGAAAGCCCTACCCGGTCGCGATCGTCAAGGGCGGCTCGGAAAACGGCAAGATCACCTTTAGCACCTGGAATCAGCCGGTCACGATCGCGGCTCCGGCAAACTCGGTGGATCTCTCGGAACTTAAGGCGCTGGCCGGGCACTGAGGGTGCTGGTCGGGCGGTGGGTGGGCCCGAGCTGGCAAGCGCCGCGATGAGTGAGAAACACCGCTTCCCTGGGTGACTCTTCCTGGACTATGGTGGGAGTCCATTCTCCGGAATGGTCATTAGTCGTTCTGGAGGGGGAAGATTTGACGCCGATGAGGTGGGGTTGGGGTGGCGTGTGCTGGTGGGTGGCTGCTTGCTCGCTTTGTGTATGCCTGGTGACGTTTGATCGTCCTGCTGTTGCGTCGGCGGGGGAACTGTCGCCCTCGCTGACCATTGTGGGCTCGCCGACGGAAGTTGAACAGCGTAAGGCTGAAGAAGAGGTTTGGTTGGCGAGCCCCGAGGGGCTGCGTGAGCGCGAAGAATCTCAGACGAGATTCGAGAATCTCAAGGTCTCCGAAGCGCAGGCGCTGGCGGGTAGCGATATTCCAGGAGTGCTGCAGATGCCCGATGGTGGAGCGCCGACGTTGCCCGAAGGCCAGCGGATCGTTGGTTTCGTCAGCCCGTATGCGGCGCAAGTGGATCTTGGCGAAGGCGAACGCGCCCGCGGTTTGGTCGAATCGTTTGCGCCGATGGCGGTTGAAACGTCCAAGGGTCAGTGGGCGGCGGTCGACGTGCATCCGCGATCGGTGGGCGGTGGCTTTGAAGCGACGAGGGGGCTTGTGCAGGCGCGTCTGCCGGCGCGTCTAGGCGAAGGGGCGCAGTTGTCCGGCCTGGGGATCGTTGTCACCCCGGTTGACGGTAAAGGTTCGGTCCTTGCCGGGGAAGGTGCGATCGACGGTTCGAGCGTTTTCTATGCCAACAGCCAGGCGGACACCGATACGATAATGAAGTTTTCTACGTTCGGTGTGGTCAGCGATGCTTGGTTGCGTTCTGAAGATTCCCCTGAACAGCTCTCGTATGCGCTGACGCTACCAGTCGGCGCGCGCCTGCAGACGGCCACTGACGGCTCCGGTGCGGTCGAAGTGGTGCGCGAAGGCGCGACGATCGCGCGGATGCTTGCGCCTTCCGCGCGGGATGCCGCTGGCTATCCTGTCCCGGTGTCTGTAGCCGTGTCGGGGGACGTGATCACTTTGACGGTGGCGCGCAAGCCGGGTGCGGTGCTCTACCCGGTCAGGGTCGATCCTGAATTCAACACGACCTCGGAAGAGGCGTCGGCGGGCTCGGGAGTGCGCAATTGGGTCTTCGCGCAAGCCCCGGAAGGTGGTTTCACGAACGGTTCGGAGAGCCCCGCGTTGTACATGAACCATCCTTCTGCAACATATCCCAAAGGTGACTGGGGCGCCTTCTCGATGCAGACCAAAGGCGACTCAAAAATCTACGAGACGTCGGGATGGCTCTATCAGGGAGAACGCCCCGTGGTCGTCGAAGGCTGGAACGGGATACTCAAGGAAGGTGTCGAATCGACGTACTCTCCCGCCGTCTCGCTTTCTGAAGAACATAAGCAGGTGACGGTCTGTCCCGGCGGGTCGTGCATACCGTCGGCGGGAGCGGAAAAAAACGTCGCGCTCTATGAGGCGGAGGCGATGCGCTCGAGCGCGGAAGAAAACCCCGTGAGGGGTTTCATCGTCTGGTTGTTGGAGATAAACAACTATATCGCGCAACCGAAGGAAACGCACGCCGTCACTACGTATGCCACCGCAAAAGAAGTCGATCACACTAACAATGTGTTGAGTGCGAGCACGTGGGGCGAACAGTGGCTTGGACCCAATCAGGGAGCGTTCGAATTCGAAGCGAGCGACGCGGGATTGGGTGTCGCTGCCATGAGTCTCGAATACAAGCCTGTCGGTGGTACGTGGAAGATGGCTAACGAAGAGGACTATCTAGGAGAAAGCTGGCGGGAAGCGTGTGCCGGCGTGCAGTGCAGTGCCGCTCAGCATGAAACGGTCACCTACTCCTCGAAATTGGGGTACGCCTGGCCGCAGGGCGAAGATGTCGTTCGTGTTGCCGCGCACGATCCGATGGCTAATACCTCCTCGCTGGAACACGAGACGGGAGAAGCGACCGTTAAGGTGGACAACGAGCCGCCGTATGCGATCGGTGTCACCGGTGGGGTCAAAGAAGAAGGCGGCGCGCTTCAACTCGGTGAAGTCACGGCGCACGTAACGATCAAAGCCACCGATGGCGAAGGTTCGGTGCTGTCCTCTGGGGTGAAGTCGATCGAAGTCGCGATCGACGACCACAGCGAGGGTCACGCCAACGGTTCGTGCGAGCCGGGACCGTGCACAGCGCTCGGGGAATGGACGATCAACGGCAGCGAACTCGGCGTCGGCCATCACACCCTGCAGGTGGTGGCGACCGACTACGCTGGTAATCGCGACGAAAAGATTTTTCCGTTGGAAGTGCATGCCGCTAGCCCCACGGCGCTCGGTCCAGGCTCGGTCAACCCCGAGTCGGGCGATTTTGCCTTGGAAGCGACCGATGTGAGCATGAGCGGTGGTATGGGCGGGCTTTCGGTCACGCGTCACTACGACTCGCTGAACACGACCGAGGGCGCGAAGGGTCCACTCGGTCCGCAGTGGACGATCGGTCTGGCGAGTATGGCGAGCTTGGAAGTGTTGCCGGACGACAGCGTGATGCTGGCTGGTCCGGAGGGCTTGGCGCATTTCGCCAGGAACAGCAAAGGCGGTCTCGAATCGCCGCCGGGCGATGGGAACCTCGCGCTGGAAGCGAAGGCCGGCGAATATCTCCTGAAGGATTCAAAGCAGGGCACGACCACGCGCTTTACCAAGCCGGAAGGCGCTGAAGCATGGTTACCGACGGTCTCTGAAGGTCCGATCGCGACGGACAGCACGACCGACTCCTATCAGGTAAGCGAAGTCGAAGGCAAGAAGATCGTCGAGCCGAAGCTCGAGGTCGCTCCGCATCCCAACGCGACCTGCACCTATGAAAAACTCGAACGCGGCTGTCGCGCGTTGACGTTCAACTACGCTGAAACCACGACCGCCACGGGCGAAGGCTCGGCCGAATGGGGCGACTACAAGGGCAATCTCACGCGCGTTTACTTCCATGCGTGGGAACCGGCGGCGAAAGCGATGAAGACGGTCGAAGTCGCGCACTACTTGTACGACAAGCAGGGTCGCCTGCGGACGGTCTGGGATCCTCGCATCTCACCGGCGTTGAAGCTCACTTACGGTTACGATTCAGAAGGTCATGTGACGGCGATTATGCCGCCCGGCCAGGAGCCGTGGCTGATCTCCTACGGCACCGCGACCGGCGATCTGAGGACGGGTCGGGTGCTGTCGGTCACGCGGCCGAGCGCGAGCACGGAATCGAGCGCGAGCAGCGCGCCTGTGCTTGTGTCCGAAGGTACCGCCAATGGGCAGTTGAAGAGTCCCTACGATGCGGCGGTTGACTCCAAAGGTGACGTGTGGGTCGCGGACACGGGCAACGATCGCGTTCAGGAGTTCTCTTCTTCTGGCGAATATCTGATGACGTTCGGCTCAGAAGGCGCGGGCAACGGTCAGTTCAAATCGCCCGAGGGCATCGTCGTGGACGGGAAAGGGAATTTGTGGGTCGCGGACTATGGTAACGGGCGTGTAGAGGAGTTCTCGGCTACGGGTGTCTACGTCACGCAGTTTGCGGTTACGCAGCCGCGCGCCATCACTGTGGACTCCTCAGAACATGTTTGGGCGGCCAGCCCGGAAAAGGTCACCGAGTTCACGATGGCTGGGGAAAAGTTGCGGACGTTCGGGAGCCTCGGGACGGGGAACGGACAGTTTTTCGGAGCGTCAGGCATCGCGTTGGACAAAGAAGGGTATGTTTGGGTGACCGACGAAGGCAACGGTCGGGTACAGGAGTTCTCGGCCACGGGAGAATATGTTGCGCAGCACGCTGTTGAAAAACCCAAAGGCGTGACGGTCATGTCCACGGGAAACCTCTGGATCACACGGGCCGCGAGCGTCGAGGAGATGTCGCCGTCTGGGCAGGCGCTCGCGACGTTTGGCTCTCAGGGAGGCGGTAATGAACAGTTCAAGGAACCGCGGGGTGTCGTCATCGACTCCGCTGGGAACATTTGGGTCGCGGACACGGGCAACAACAGGATGGAGATGTTCAACTCAGAACTGGTATACGTGCGCCAGTTCGGAGGCGAAAGGGGCGATCTGCCGGCGCTGACGACGACGCTCCCGTTGGTTGGCTCGACGGTCAGCGTGTCGAAGGGGTTGTGGAGCAATACACCGCTTGCGTACGTGTTCCAGTGGTTGCGGTGCAACGCGCAGGGGAGCGAATGCGCTCCGATAGCGGGCGCTGTCAACGAGAGCTACCGGCCGATCGAAGAAGATGTCGGCCATACGTTGAAGGTCGAAGTTCGGGGACTCAATTCGGCTGGTGCGGGTAGTGGGTGGAGCTTGTCGAGCGGTGTGGTGGCACGAGAACCACAGTTGGCGTACATGTCGCAGTTCGGCGAAAAAGGCTCTGGTACCGGCCAGCTGGGCAACCCGCACGGCGTCGCGGTCGACGGCAAAGGCGACGTGTGGGTCGCCGACTCGGGCAACGATCGGATGCAGGAGTTCTCGGCAAACGATCAGTTCATCCGTAAATTCGGCTCGGAAGGAACCGGCAATGGCCAGTTCAAATATCCGATTGGTGTCGCGGTCGACGGCAAAGGCGACGTGTGGGTGGCGGATGAGCTCAACAATCGTGTGCAGGAGTTCTCCGCGACAGGCGCCTATATCGGCCAATTTGCCGTTTCGAGTCCGAGCGCGGTGTATGTGGACGCAAGCAACGATCTGTGGGTGGTGTCGTCCGGTACGAAAGTGCGGAAGTTTTCACAGTCTGGCGAATCGCTGTTGAGCTTCGGTTCGGAAGGTACAGGTAACGGTCAGTTCAAGAGCGCAAATGGCGTCGCTGTCGATAAAGAAGGACATGTCTGGGTCACCGAATCCGGCATCAGTGGGCGTGTGCAGGAGTTCTCCTCGACGGGCGAATATCTGACGCAGTATGCCGTCTACGAGGCGCGTGGTATTGCGATCGACCCCGAAGGACATTTGTGGATGACGAGCGGTCCCGAAGTGCAGGAGCGCTTGACGTCCGGCACGGTGCTGCGTAGTCTTGGCAGCGAAGGAACGGGCAACGGCCAATTCAAAGAACCCGCTGGTATTGCGCTTGACGGCGAAGGGCATATCTGGGTCGTAGATTGCGGCAACGCTCGCGTACAGGAGCTCGTACTACCACCGATCGTCGAAACGCCGATAACACCGCCGAACGTGGGATCCAACAGTGTGACGATGATCGACTATGGCGCGCCGGTGTCGGGCGAAGGCGCGCCCTCACCAGCTCGGTTCCAAAGAAATCGAAGCGTGGGCACAGAAAGACCAACCGGTGTACGCAACCGCGATCTTCCCCCCAGAGGAGCCGCAGAGCTGGCCCTGCCAGCGACTACAAGCACGCGACTATCATTTACATGGACTCGTACGCGCGTACGGTCAACGTCGCCGTACCCTCCGGCGGGATCGCGACAACCGAATACAACGAACAAGACGAGGTTACCCGAGCATTGAGTGCGGGCAATCGCGTCAAGGCGCTGGAAGCGGGCGCCACCTCCGCCGAAGTATCGCGCAAACTGGACACCGAGAGCGTCTACGAAGCGAGCACCGGACACGCCCAGGAAACCAAGGGTCCCGAACACCTGGTCAAGCTCAAGAACGGGGAAACGCTCCAGGCGCGCAACAAAATCCATTACTACTATGACGAAAGTGCCCCGGAAGGCGAAGAACACGGGCTGGTCACCAAGACCACCGACGGCGCCGAAGCCGGCGGCAAAGAAAACGAAGTTCGCGAAACCATCACGAACTATTCTGGGCAGAACGACCTCGGCTGGACACTGCGCGAGCCGACCTCGACCGTCACTGATCCCTCCGGGTTGGATCTGGTGCACACCACCGTCTATGAACCATCGACGGGCGATATTCGTGGAAACGCGCTCGCATGCCGCTGGCCCGGCGGAAAATCAGACCAGCAAGTTGCTGGGTTCCTTCGGTGCTTTTGAATCTGGCGGTGTCCCGCTCGGCAGGCCCCAGGGAGTTGCGGTCGATTCCAAAGGCGATACATGGATCGCGGACACCGAAAACAGCAGAATCGTGGAGGTCTCACCCAGCGGTGAATACCTCACCAGCTTTGGCACAGAAGGCAGCGCCCGCGGCCAATTGCTGCATCCCCAAGGTGTCGCGCTCGACACCGCAGGCGACGTATGGGTTGCCGACACCGGCAACAATCGTGTAGTGGAGTTCAAGAGCAACGGCGAATACGTCAGAGAGATCGCAGAATTCGGTAAACTCACCGCAGAATTCAAGCTCTGTTTGTCACTTGAATCGTCGCGCAAATGCGAAGAACGCATCCCGATCCGATACGAAACCGGGACGGGCAAAGGTGTCTTCAAGGAACCCGCGGGCATTACGGTCGACTCCAAAGGCTACATTTATGTAATTGACACCGGAAACAGTCGTGTGCAGAGGGCCGAAGCGAATGGCGAATTCCTCGCGCAGTTCGGATCGGAAGGCACCGGTGAAGGCAAGCTGAAACAGCCTCACGCTGCTGCGGTGGACAGCAAAGGGGACGTGTGGGTCGCCGACAGTGGCAACAAGCGAGTCGAGGAGTTCAGCGCGACGGGAGCATACATCCGCACGCTTCTCCTATTCGCCAAGTCGATCGGTGGCGTGGCGATTGACGGGGAAGGGCATGTGTGGGTGTCTGGAAACATTGAATTCCCGGCAGGCGATGTCGCGGAGTACTCAAGCGAAGGCTCGGAGATAACGAGCTTCGGCAAAGAAGGCACGGGCAACGGCCAGTTCAAGGAAGCAGATGGGATCGCCGCGGCACCGGAAGCGAAGCTCTGGATTGCCGATACCGGCAACAACAGGACACAGGAGATGTCCAACAAAGGTACCTACCTGCTGCAGTTCCATCCGGTAGGGCAGCCGCTAAAGTTCTACCAGCCACTCGGCGCGGCGGTTGACTCCAAAGGCGATCTGTGGATTGCGGACAGCGGCGAAAACCGTCTCCAGGAGGCCTCAGGCGAAGGTGCGTTCGTGCGTGCTGCCGGCGAAGAAGGCTCGGGCAACGGCCAGTTCAAGAAACCAGTTGGGATCGCCGTGGACGCGGCAGGCCACGTGTGGGTAGCCGACATGGGCAACGACCGTGTGCAGGAGCTCAGCGGCGAAGGCGCCTACACCTCCCAGTTCGGTTCGCAAGGCACAGGCAGCGGCCAGTTCAACGAACCGTCCGCGCTCGCGGTCAAAGGCGAAGACGTCTACGTGGTGGACAGGGGCAACGCGCGTGTGCAGGAGCTGACGACATCAGGCACGTTCGTCCGGCAGTTCGGCACCGAAGGGGAAGGCAAGCTCCTAAAGCCACAAGGCCTCACGATCGATAAAGTCGGCCACGTGTGGGTGACCGACTCCGGGACGGGCCGCGTCGTCGAGTTCTCTTCCACCGGCGGGTACATCGCGCGCTTCGGCGCGAAAGGCACCGGCCAGGGAGAATTCTCAGAACCGGTCGGTATTCAGGCAACCGAAGCCGGCAACCTATGGGTGGCGGATGCCGGCGACGGCCGCGTGCAGGAGCTGACCAGCACCGGTGTGTACCTCCAGCAACTCGGCAGTACTTCCCAGTTCAACCAGCCCGCCGGTATGGCCCTTAACGGCACTAGCGGACAGTTGGCGGTGGTGAACCGCGGTAACGACACGATCGAGCGGTGGCAGCCGGGCGTGGCTAACCACGAAGCGCCGGGTACAGGGGGCGTGCACTCGACCGTCACGATCTACTACACAGCAGGCGCGAACACCACGCATCCGGAATGCGGCGAACGTCCTGAATGGGTCCAGTTGCCGTGCGAGACGACACCGGGGGCGCAACCGGAAACCCCAGGGCTGCCGCCGCTGCCTGTCACCCGGATCGAATACAACGCCTACGACCAGCCGGAAAAGACGATCGAAACGTTCGGGACGACAGCCTCCCGCACACAGAGCACCAGCTATGACGAAGCGGGCAGGCCGCTCGCGGCGACCCTCACTGGCACTTATGGCGAACCGATGTCGAAGATCGGCGACCATTACGACGAAAAAACCGGAGCGCTGATCGAACAGACAAGCGAACAGGGAAGCGAAGTGCTGTCGGTCAAACGGACGTTCAACAGCCTCGGCCAAGCCACAAGCTACACCGACGCGTCCGCCAACAAGACCACCTACGGCTACGACCAATACGGACGCCTAAGCGAAGTCAACTACGATGCCGAAAAACTCGACGGCATGGAAGCCTGGCAACGCTACGCCTACGACGAAACCACCGGGGCGTTGAACGAAATCCACGACTCAGCCGCAGGAGTCTTCAAAGACTCGCGTGACGTGGAAGGACGCCTCACAAGCGAGACGTATCCCAACGAACTCACAGAGTCTTTTGCCTATAACAGCATCGGCGAAGCCCTCTCCCAGGCCTATGTCAAGGGCAAATGTTCAAGTAAATGCACATGGTTTGAAGACAAGCGCACACCATCGGTGCACGGGGAAACGCTCGCGCAGGAAAGCACACTGGCTAACGATGCTTACGTTTACGACAATGCCGGTAGGCTGACCGAAGTCAAGGAAACCCCGACCGGAGAAGGATGCCAGACCAGGCTGTATTCTTACGATGTGGAATCCAACCGGATGAGCTTGACGACTCGTAAACCCGCCGCCGAAGGCAAGTGCGCGAGCGAAGGCGGCGAAGCGCAGTCCCACAGCTACGATCCGGCCGATAGGCTCACCGATACGGGGGTCGTCTACGACGGGTTCGGGGACATCACGAGTCTGCCGGCAAGCGACGCGGGCGGGGCAGCTATCGCGAGCCATTTCTATGTGGACGGCCAGCTAGCGAGTCAGACGCAGGGCGAAGTTTCCCATAGCTACAAGCTCGACCCCGAAGACCGCACGATGCTAACGGACGCTTACAGCAAAGAAGTCCTGTCCTCGGAAACCGTCTCCCACTATGCAGGATCGTCCGGCACGCCGTCCTGGACCTACAACCAAACGGCCGCCACGTGGAGTCGGCAGATCGGCGGTTTCAGTGGGCTCGCTGCGATCCAGGAAGAGGGTCATGAAGCAGTGCTACAGCTCTCAGACCTCAACGGGAACGTGGTGGAGACAGCGAGCCTCTCGGCGAGCGCGACGGAACCCCTTACCAAGGAACGCTCAACCGAGTTCGGCGTGCCCGTCGGCGAAAAACCGGTCGATAAATACAGTTGGCTCGGCAGCAGCGGTCTCTCGAGCGCCTTCCCTTCAACGGGGGTTGTAGCCAAGGACGGCAGTACCTACGTCCCCCAGATCGGCCTACCGCTACAGACCACCACCACACCGCCGCCGATACCCGTCAACAAAGCCACCCCGTATGTTGCCACGACCGAACCCGGGGTCGCCGCTGCAGCCGCCGGCGTAGCCGCACACCAAGAGTCGCTGTATGAAGAACAACAACTCAAGATCCACGAAGCCGAAGCAGCAGCCGCCGCGGCGGCAGAAGCAGCCAACGCAGCAGCCAACCAACTCCCCCCACCCCTATCAGCAGAAAACCCGGAATGGTGCGGCGAAGGATACGGGCCGTGCGAAGGGGAAGAAGGGGAAGGCGGAGAATTGGAAGAAGAAGGTTCAGGTGGCAATCCGGTCGCGACCATCGCGGTAAGGATGACTACTCCGGAGGGGAGGTTCGCTGAGGCTCAATGCGACAAAGAGCGCGACACGATGGAAAGCAATGGCTATGAAATCGGCAACTTCACCGGAAGATATACGGTTGAACCCGGAGAGCGTTACAAGGGCACAAATTACGAATTGCTATACGCAACCAGTTTGCCTCCGTTCGTTCTTGGTATGACGGGACCTGTCAAGGAATCTGTGTGCCATGTAATTATCGATCAGATAAAAGGCAAATATCATGTGACGCATAAAGCGCATTTCAGACTTGGACAGGGTCTAAGGGGAGTGGAGGCGTGACGGCGAAATGAGCAAATCCTCGTTGAGTGAGTTTGAGCGCGAGCTTCTCGAATTGTGCGCTCGGGCGGCCTATATGGGAGAGACGACCACGACTCTATACGAGGAAATAGCCGACTATCGCGACCGCGTAGTCATTGAGGCAGCGTTGCGTGGCCTTGTCGGGCGAGGCTTGATGATCACATCTCGGGGGGTTTTCGGAGGCGAGCAACGATTGCGGGACGGCAGTACTGTCCATCAAATTTATGAGGATGATTGGTGGGTCGTCACGGATGAGGGTCGCAAGGCAATTGGGCTAGGTCCTCGGAAAACGATTGACTATATGCCGCCCAGATCGGGTTCTACCTGAGCATTTGGACGTGCAGCTATCAGAAACCTCGACGAACGCATATTTGAGATGCTCAGCCCTACGAGTGCGCCCAGACGACTTCGACGCTGAGAGTGAACTATGATACAGGATTTGATAACGCGATACATAGCGATCATCGCTACGGCAATTCTTTGCCTTTGTGTAGCACCAGCGTCGGTTGGCGCGACGGTGCGTGGGCAACACATGGATGCAACAGGCATTTATCTTCACGCGCTCGACGCGCTCGTCCGTGGTGAGCGGGCACATATGGGTGCAAGCGTGGCGGCAATTAAGGATGAGGCCAATAGCATAGATCGGGAGTGCCCTTTATCGCTTGCCGATGTGCCTGAAGGCAAACAGCTCATTGATGTTAGTATGGAGGTGAAGGCGGCCATCCGGTTCTCGCTTTATAAGCCTTATGCCAAGATGATAATGAGGTTCAAGGCGGAAATCGAAGGATTTCGCTCAGGCAACCGCACGCTCACACGGCTAGTTCGGCTTGCTATTCCCCTAGCGCGAGCGGCAGTTATGTTCGCGATTCCAGACGTCTGCGCGGACATCGCGGCCTGGACTGCTAGCGACTACCACATGTTGTCGCAGGATACCGTTCGATTTGTCGGTGAGGTTAAAGCAATTACCCGGGACGCCACCGTCGTACATGGAGGAATGCGCAAATTGCTTACCGCAAGGATTCTAGAAGTGATCAAACTCAATGAGTCGCCCTCGGAGAGGCAATTGATCGCGCGTGTGAACCGGCTTGAAGCAGCGACGAGTAGGCGTGTCACACGTGCTTACGGGATGGCGATAAGTGAAGTAGCAGGCACTTTGTATTGAAGGGCTTGGTTGTGGATGGTCTGTCTTGACGTGCTCGCACCCGCTATAGGACAAGGGAGACTGACGTGTTGAAGGTTTCAATATCAGCAGATAGTGCTAGCGCTTGGCTCCGCAGCCACGTCGTTTTATTCGTGCTGGCATCGCTGCCCGTCGTGTGGTGCGTATGTCTACCCGCGATGTCAAGCGCCGCGTCGGCGTCTACTGTCGAAAGTGAGTCGGTGTCCGACGTGACGGAACGCGGCGCGACGCTCGAAGCTCGGATCGATCCGGGAGGGTTCGAAACTACGTATGCGTTTTGGGTGGGGCACGATGTGTGCAGCTCGGAAGTGGGTATGAAAAACAATGCCATGTCGAAGTGATGGGTCCGCTGGGTGAAGGCTATATGGCCGGCGACGCGAGACAGTTGGTGAGTGCAGCTGTGACGGGACTGGAAGCGAACGAACTGTATGTCTACGTGGTGGCTGCTGTGAACTCCGTCGGTCACGTGGTAGCGGAGGAACAGCAGTTCAGGACCTTGGCTGTCGGGGGTTTCCAAAGCGGACCACCGCCAATACCGGAAAACAAAGCGAAACCGTACGAACCCACAACTGAACCAGGGGTTTGGGCTGCCAGCGCAGAAAATGCCGCACAGCTAGAGCGAGAGTATGAAGAACAAAGGGCGAATGAAGAACGAAAGGCAAAGCAAGCAGAAGAAGAACAGGAAGCGGCCAACCGGCGGCCCAATCAGCTGCCGCCTCCGCTGCCGGTACCCGCGGAAACTATTCTCTCGGACGCGGGCGAAGTCTCGCTTGTGGGCTCCAATATTGCGGTTCGGCGCGACGGTGTTGCGCTCGTCAAGCTCAGTTGCAAGGCCGGCCAAGGCTGCATCGGCACGCTCACGCTCACGGTCGCGAGCAACAGCAGGGTGCACAGTCCAAGCCGCAAGGTCACGATTGCGACCCGCCAGTTCTCGATCCGGCACGGCCCATCGACAACGGTGAAGCTCGCGTTGAATGGGACCGGCCGCGCGCTGCTGGATGCCGACCACGGACACCTCAGCGCCCGCCTGCTTGTCGTCCAACCCGAACTTGGCCCGGAGTGGACCCGCACTAAAGATGTGCGGCTGGAGGATGCATCAATGCACTCGCACGCCCGTAAATAACGAAAATCCTGGATCTGGGAGTTAGTTCACCTGAGGAGCCGAGCCGGGGACCGCGCAGGCGACTGGGCGCGGTGGGGCCAGGCGCCAGTGCATCGCCTGCAGCAGATGCCCAAAGGATGTCGGGTGTCGTGGGGCGATCGTGTGTAGCAGCGCTATGACGCTTGCGCCACCGCGCTCGTAGCGCTCCTCCCCCGTCAACTGTGCGAGGCGCAGCAATCCCATCGCGGCGCTCGATCCGCCGGCCGGGATCGGCGAGTCCTCCAGCTCCTTGCGCCGGGCGATCAACTGTTCGCTGTCGGCCGCGGTCGAGAAGAAGCCACCGTGCTCCGGGTCTGAGAAACGCTCGATCAGCTGGTCAGCCAGCGTTGTGGCCTCGGTTAGCCAACGCTCGTCGCAGGTTGCTTCAAACAGGGCGATCAGCGCCTCCAGCAGGAAGGCGTAGTCCTCCAGATAGGCGCCTATCTTCGCTTGGCCGTCGTTGTAAGAGCGCAGCAGGCGGCCCTGCTCGTCGCGCAGGTCGCGCAGCACGAACTCGGTGCATGCCACGGCCTCATCCAAGAACGCGTCCCCAGCTTCGGCGAGCGCCGCGATCATCAGCGCGTTCCAGCTGGTCAGACGCTTGTCGTCGAGCTCAGGCCTCGTTCGCTGGGTCCGCGTTTGAAGCAGTCGTTTGCGAATCCAATCCCGTGTCGCCTCGTCGGGGCGCGGGCCGCGATCCTCGAGCACATTCAAGCCGGGCTTTGGGTGGTGTGGATCGACGAAGTTACCCTCGTCGGTCGCGCCGAGCCAGCGGATTGCCGTCTCGGTCACCATTTCGGGCGCCATGTGCGCTTCGGGTGTGTGCTCCGCGGGTGTGTTCTCGCCTAGGGCATCTTCGAGCTCAGCGGTCGTCCACACATAGAAGCTTCCCTCGACGCCATCGGAATCCGCGTCGAGCGCGCTGTAAAAGCCCCCCTCGGGCCCTCGCATCTCGCGCAGCGCCCATGCCAAGGTGTCGTGGCACACCTCCAGCAGGGCCGGGTCTCCCGACAGCTGAAAGCCGTGCAGGTAGGCACGTGCAAGCAGTGCGTTGTCGTAGAGCATCTTCTCGAAGTGCGGCACCGTCCAGGTCTGATCGACCGCATAGCGGTGGAAGCCACCACCCACCTGGTCGTGGATGCCGCCGCCGGCCATGCTGCGCAAGGTGTACAGCGACATCTCGCGCTCTCCCCGCGCCATCAGGAACTCCAGAACCGAGGCTTGCGGGAACTTCGGCGCCCCGCCGAAGCCACCGTTCACCGTGTCGAACGACGCTCTCAGCGCCTGCACGGCGGCGTCGAGCAGGCTCTCCTCGTATGGCTCCTCGACCGCCCGCAGCAAGGCGCCGCCGGTGAGCCGCTCACGTAGCTGCTCACCGCTTGCCCTGATCTCCGCTCCACGCTCCCTCCACGCCTCGGACACAGCCAATAGCACCTGTGTGAAAGACGGCATCCCCGGACGTTCCCGCGGCGGAAAGTATGTGCCGCCGTAGAACGGCAAGCCCTCTGGGGTTAGGAAGACGTTCAGCGGCCAGCCGCCGTGGCCGGTCATGCCCTGCACCGCCTCCATGTACAAGGCGTCAACGTCTGGGCGCTCCTCGCGATCGACCTTCACGCACACGAAGCTCTCGTTCATCAGTTGCGCGGTGTGCTCGTCCTCGAAGGACTCGCGCTCCATTACGTGGCACCAGTGACAGGAGGAGTAGCCGATCGAGACGAGCAGCGGCATATCGCGCTCCTGTGCCAGGCCAAGCGCGTTTGGTCCCCAAGGCCGCCAGTCCACGGGGTTGTTCGCGTGCTGGCGCAGGTAAGGGGAGCTCTCGCTCGCGAGTGCGTTGGGCATCGTCCTCAGCCTAGTCGCGTCAGTTCGATCGGCGTATGCCCAGCGCAAGTTCGAGCAAGTGCTCGAGTCTCAACCCAGACGCTCTCAACGAGCCTGTGCGAGAGACGGCACTGGAAAGCTCAGGCGCATCGCCGGCCAGTTGGCTTGCGTGCGGTCGGCCTGGCTCGCGCGCGCGAGCTTGACTTTGGCGAGGTCGACGTCGAAGCGACGGCCACCAAGCGTCCCGCTGACGTGGGCGTTTGTGCCAAGGCGAATCGTTCCGCGGGCAGCCTGCGAGCCTTCGATGCGCAGGTTGGCCGCCAGCAGATGGCCGTCCTTGACCGGGAAGCTGCCGCTCAGCTGCACGCCGTTGACAAATGACAGTCCGTGCAACTGAAGTGCTGAGGGCGTAATCCGTGCGAAGCCGCCGTGCAAGCCGCCGAAGCTGGATCCACTCGGCAGTTCCTCATCGGCTTGAAGGGTGGCCCCGATCACCTGTCGTTCGAGGTCGACGATCGTGTCCAGCACCACCGCGAGCGTGCTGCCGGCACGGCCGGGGACCCCGCCCACGGATTTCACGAGCGCGAGCTTCCTCGGAGTGATCGGCGTCGGCGGAAACGGGTTTTGCGTCGCCGGGCACGGCTGTACGACGCCGCCTGAGAAGAAGGCGGTGACGGCCGCCTGGGAGCAACCGCTGAAATCGGTGCCTAGCACCGAGTGCCCCGTATAGGGCACCACGACCAGTTGTGCTCCGGGGATGCGCGCCGCGATCGCGTGCGCGCCCGACGTGGGCGTCCTCAAGTCCTGGGCGCCGGAGAAGATCAGCGTCGGCACGTTCGGCAGTGGCACGATGGCCGGGGGCGGTGGCGCCACGTTCGGCCACTGCGCGCATCCTGGTAGCACGCTGTCGGCCCAGGCGACGCTCGCGTCGAACGGGTAGAAGTCCGATTCGGGCAGGGTGTGCAGTGTGTTCAACGCTTCGGTCAGCCGCGTGCTCGCCGGTGCCGAGCGCTGCCAAGGGAAGGGCTCCTCTTCGCAGGTAGTGTCGACGAACAGCGCTTCGTCGATGCCATCGGAGCTGGCCAGCGGCGTGCCTAGCGGGTGGCTTGTGCTTGCAACGAGGGTGGCCTTCGTGCTCTGCTTGCGGCTCGCCCCTGCCGCGGCAGCGCTCTGCTTTCGGTTAGCACTCGCCATCTGCTTGCGGTTGGCGCTTGCCAATGGGTTGCCCGGCAGGTTCGGGATCAACCCCTCCGAGAGCAGGTTCAAACGCAGCAGCGGAGCTGGATCGCCGTGCAGCGCCGATTGCACCGAGGCCGGCAACAGCGCCCGCAAGGCTGGGTTCAAGTCGCCGGCTCCGATCAGGTTGAGTAGGTCCACGTTGGACATGCTCGCGCGGTGGCGGTGGCCGGAGCCGTCGTATACGTAGCCGTTCAGCGCATGTTTCTGAAGGGTCGCCGCCAGACGCGCGACGTCGCCGAGCGGGTTGGCGGTGATGCCGGCGCAAGCGTGCGTCGAGCACAGCTCTTCAAACACCGGCTTCATCGCCTGCAGCATCGCCACCGAAAAGGGGTCGTCTCGTTCCGGCGGCACGACCGAGTCGAGCACCAGCGCTTCCACGTTCTGGGGGTAGCGTTCGGCGTACTCGAGCGCCACCTTCGTGCCATAGGAGACGCCGAACAGCACGAGCTTCTGGTAGCCGGCGGCTTGGCGCAGGGTCTCGATGTCGGCCACCGATTCCTGGGTCGTATAGGAACCGCGGGTGGCACCGATCTGCTGTGCGCACCGTTCAAAGGCCTGCCCGATCGCGCCGAAGACTTCGGCTGAGCTTTCCAGTGCCGCACAGGTCAGCGGGCCTGAGCTGCCCGTGCCGCGCTGGTCGAACACGAGCAAGTCGCGCGAGCCGAGCGCGGGTGCCATCTCCTTGGCCATCCCCTCCGCCAGCGGCAGCGCCGCCTGGCCTGGGCCACCGGCCAGTCCGATGACGGCGGAAGCGGTTGGCACAGCGCTGGCTTGCAGGCGCTCGATGCTCAGACCCACCGTGCCGGGTGCGGCTGCGTTGCGCGCGAGCGGCACGGTCAGCGTTGCGCACGTGAACCCGGTCGGCGTCGAGGTCGAGCACGGCGCGAACGTCAACGCCTGTGCTGGCGTGGCGGGAACGGCGACGATGGCGATGCAGAGCAGCGGCGTGCCGAGCACCAGTGTCAAGATCCGCCGCAGCACAGCGACAGACGTTAGCGGCAGATCCGTAAGCGCCCGTAAATGGGAGCGACGGTGCACGGCCACGGTCTGGTCAAGCTCGTTCAATGCGCGATGGTACGGCCAGGTCGTTCAATTGCGCGCCATAGTCCGGCCAGGTTGGTCAAGCGTGTGTCGGTCGTCTCGGTGGCTCAGGCGCAGACTCGATCTGATGGAGTCCCTTCAGCCGAGCACGTAGTGCAAGAGCGCCGCCTTACCGGCCGCGCGCAGCGTCTGGAACCGCCCGGGTGTGGCCGTCAAGTCGACCAAGTGCGACTCGACCGTGAGCATTGAAGCATCGTGCTCGACTTCGCTCGCGCCGGCGCTGCTGAGACGAATATGGCGCCCGGCGAGCACGCCTGTGAGTATTCCGTGCGCGATTGTGATCGTGCCGCGCGCGGCCGCTGAACCGCCGATGCTCAGCTTGGCGGTGCCCGAGGAGACCTTGCCGGTGAGGGTGACACCAGGCACATAGGAATAGCCGTGTAGCAGCTGCGTGCCATCCGAGATCTCGCACCAGCCAGCAAGCAGCCCGCCGGCACGCACCGAGGCGCCCTGGAGCGATTCCGCGTCGGCTTGCGCGAGCAGTGACAGGAGCAGTTGGCGATCGCAGTCGGCAAGCGTCAATACGGCCGCATCGAGCGTCAGCCCTGCCCTGCCCTGGCTGTCCCGCCCGCGCGGGACGGAGCTCAGGTTGCGCGGCGGCAGGGGAGTGGGCAGAGCCAACGCCGGCGGTGTCCGGTCTTTGCACTGCTGGACCGGCTTGCCCTCGAACAGCGCTTGCAGGGCGTTGTGGGCACAGGGGGTGGGGTCCGCGCCGAGCACCGAGTGGCCTGTGTTGGGTACGACCAGTACTTGTGCGTCGGGTATCTGTGCCGCCACCTCGCGGGCGTTCGCGGTCGGGGTGCGCAGATCGTCGGCGCCACTCAGGATCAAGGTCGGCACATTCGGGAATGGCGCTTCGTCGACTTCGGGTCCCGAGGAGGCAAATGGCCACGAGGCACAGGGAACCACGTCGCTCAACGCGAGCGCGTTGGCTGGCGTGAACGGGCCAAAGGCGTTTGCCGACTGCGCGCGCAGGGCGGAGAGGGCTTCGCGCAGGCGTGCCTTCGCGCTCGACGAGCGATCCCACGGGAACACGCTCTCTTCGCAGATCGTCGAGTAGTAGAGCGGCGTGTCAAACCCCTCGCTCAAGTTTTCTTCGCCTTCGCCTTCTTCGCCGCTGTCCGCGCGCGCGAGCAATCGCACGAGCGCGGCCGTGTCGCCATCCACCGCCGAGCGAACGGCAGCCGGGAATTCGGCGCGCAGGATCGGATTGAAGTCGCCCTCCATCAAGATCCCGAGCAGGTCGTTTGCGTTGATGCGTGCTGGTTCGGTGTGGCCCTGGCCGTTGACGAAGCGGCCACTCAGCGAGCCGCTGCCCATTCGCTTCACGAGCCGCGCGAGATCGGCCACCGGTTCGTGTGTGATGTGCGTGCATGCCCCTGCCGAGCACAGTTGGCGCAGGATGCGACTGACGGCGGTAAACGTCGGTTCCTCGAATGCGTCTCGGCCGGAGGTCGGTACGACAGAGTCGAGCACGAGCGCTTCGACGTGACTTGGGTACACCTGGGCGTAGCGCTCGGCAACCTTCGTGCCATAGCTCGTCCCATACAACACGAGCTTTTCGTAGCCACCTGCCTGGCGGATGGCCTCGATGTCAGCCACGGTGTCGGCGGTCGTGTACAGGCCGCGTGTTTGTCCGATCTGCCCCGCGCAGATCGACACCGCGAGCGGCGTGATCCCGCCTTTGAGGTGTTCGAAAGCCGCACAGGAAAGCGGGTGGGAGAGGCCCGTGCCACGCTGGTCGAACACGATCAAATCGCGCGTCGAGACGATTGGACCGAGGAGCTGGGTGAAATCGCTCGTGAACGGGAGCGCGGACTGACCCGGCCCACCGGCGAGCGCGATTACGGCGGTCTTGGCCGGGCCGACCGGGGAGAGGTGGCGGCGCATCGCCAGCGTGATCGTGCCGGGGATCGCTCCGCTGGGGTCGACCGGGACCGTCAGATGGGCACAGGCGACTTCGTTCGTGCCCGTGCAGGGCTTCCATTCGATCTGGGCTTGCGCAGCGGGGGAAAACAGTGCTGCGCAGGTAATGATCGCCAGGAATGCGCTTGCGAATGTCCCGGCTGCTCGTCGCACAGTCGGAATCTAGCGCACTGTCGACGGGGCTTGCGCCGACACCCGTCAGCGTCCAAGGAGCTTCGAACAGGTGCCCTCTCAGCGGGGGTCATGGTCTGGCGGACAAGGCCGATAAGCTCGCGTGCGATGAGCAAAGATCGCGAAACGATCGACGCCCTGGGTGCGCCGGCCGCGATCGGGCCGTACTCGCATGCGGTGCGCGCCGGCTCGTTGCTGTTCTGCTCGGGGCAGATCCCGCTCGATCCGGCAAACGGTGAGCTGGTGGGTGCGACGGCAGCCGAGCAGGCACGGCAGTGCCTTGAGAATTTGAGGGCCGTCTGTGATGCGGGAGGCGCGTCGCTTGCGGACGCCGTGCGTCTCACGGTGTATATGACCGACCTTTCGGCGTTTGCCGAGGTGGGAGAGGTCTACGCGACGTTCTTTCCAGACACGCCGCCGGCACGTGTGGCCGTCGGCGTGGCGGCCTTGCCACGCGGTGCTCAGGTCGAGATCGACGCGATAGTCAGCCTCTCAACTCCGCCCGCTTGACCTTGCCGCTCGCCGTCTTGGGCAACTCGTCCGCGAACTCCACGATCCGCGGGTACTTGTACGGCGCCGTCTCGCGCTTTACGTGCTCCTGTAGCTCGCGCGCCAACGCATCGGACGGCTCATAGCCGTTGCGCAACACGACCACCGCGCGCACCACCGTCCCGCGTTCCTCGTCCGGGGCTGCCACGGCCGCGGCCTCGGCGACAGCGGGATGGGCGACGAGCGACGACTCGACCTCGAAAGGACCGATGCGATATCCGGCAGAGATGATCACGTCATCCGCACGGCCCTCGAAGTGCAGATACCCGTCGTCGTCTTCGCGCACCCGATCGCCGGTGTGCCAGGGCCCGTCGTCACGGCGGTCGCGCACCGTCCAGCTGCCGTTCTGCTCACGACACACCCCCTCTCCGAGGTATCCAAGAAAGAACGTCGGCACGCTCTCAGGATCAGCCACGAGCTCGCCGTGGATCACCGCCAGCCCTACGCCAGGCAGGGCCTGGCCCATCGAACCGGGAAGGGCACGCCCATCCATCCCCATACCCGTCATCTGTCCTGTCTCTGTCTGTCCATAGCCGTCGCGGATGTCCAGCCCTGTCGCCTTGCGCCAGACTGCCAGCACCTCGGGGTTGAGCGCCTCGCCTGCGGCGACCATCCCCTTCAGACTCGGCAGTGCACGCAGCTCCGCTCGCTTGGCGATCACGCGGTACTCGGTGGGAGCCATACAGAGCACGCTCACCTGCTCCCGCTCGATCAGGTCGAGACGCTCGTGCGGATCGAAGCGCGCATCGTGCAGCAAGGCGGGCGCCCCCATCAGCCAGGGCGCCATGAAGACGTTGCGAGCCGACTTGCTCCAGCCGCTGGCCGCGGTGCACCAAACCAGCTCACCCGCTTTCGCGCCGAGCCAGTGCTCGGCCTGCACGCGCTGTCCGTACAGGTAGCGCTGGCCGTGGACCACAGCCTTCGGTTCGCCGGCCGTGCCGCTTGTGAACGTGATCAGGGCCGGGTCTGTCGGGGTCAGATCGACGTGTGGTGGTGTCTGGAGGGACGATGCCCCCTGCGCGTGCGGGGGGCCCTTAGTTTTCGAAATATCGGCATGGGGTGTCGTGTCCTCGGCGTCCGGGAGCGTCCCGAAAGACGATGCCCCCTGTGCGCGCGGGGGCATCGCCGTTTGCGAAGCGTCCCCATTGCGCGTCTCCTCGGTCAGGGCGCCCTCGCCTCCGCCCACCCACATCACCGGGCAGCTGGGCGCAGCTGCTTCGACCTGCTCGCGGTTGCGCTCGTCAGCCACGATCAGCGAGGGGCGCGCAACGCTCAGGCGCAGACGCAGGTCCTTGGCACGCAGTTGCTCGGTGCAGGGCAACACGATCGCACCGATGCGAAAGCAGGCCATCATCGCGAACACCCACTCGGGCCGGTTGCCGATCAGCGTCATCGCCACCTCTCCGCGCCGCAGCCCTTGCCGCACGAATGCGCCGGCCATCGCTGCGCTGCATCGCTCGACATCGCCAAAGCTCCACTCGCGCCGCGCGCCGTCGCGCGCAAGCTCGACCAGTGCGAGCCGGTCCGGCGGCTGGGCTTGCAAGAGGTCAAACGCGAAGTTCACGCGCTCGCAGTCTGCCAGGCCGGACCGACCGGACGGTGTGCGAGCCAGTTTGTCTCGCCACGCCCAGGTATCCTGCAAGGACGCCCCGATTCCCGACCTTGGAGCCGCACGAATGGCCGTAGCCTCAGCCCCCTTCACCGAGAAGACCGACGAGCAGAAGGCGATCACCGAGATGGTGCATCAGTTCGCCGACGAGCAGATCCTCCCCAACGCCGAGCACTACGACCACGAGGACCTGTTCCCCGAGCCGATCGTCGAGCAGATGAAGGAGCTCGGCCTGTTCGGGGTCACGATCCCCGAGGAGTACGGCGGCATGGGCCTCGACCTCACGACCTACGCGATGATCGTGGAGGAGCTCTCGCGTGGCTGGATCTCGATCTCGGGCGTGATCAACACCCACTTCATCGGCTCCTACCTGCTCATGAAGTTCGGCTCCGAGGAGCAAAAGCAGAAGTATCTGCCACGCATGGCCACGGGCGAGATTCGCGCCGCCTTCTCGTTGTCCGAGCCCGAGCTTGGCTCCGACGTGCAGGCGATCAAAACTGCCGCCAAGAAGGGCGAGGACGGCAAGTATGAGATCAACGGCCAGAAGATGTGGGTCACCAACGGCCTGATGTCCTCCTTGGTGTTCGTGCTCGTCAAGACCGACCCAGACGCCCAGCCGCGCCACAAGGGCTTTACCTGCTTCATCGCCGAGAAGGAGGGGGGAGTCTCCGAGAACACGGGCGACTACGCCGGCCTGATCGTGCCGGAAAAGCTCAAAAAGATGGGCTACAAGGGCGTCGAGTCCACAGAGCTCGTGTTCGACGGCTATCGCTGTCCGGCCGAGAACATCCTCGGCGGCGAGGACGTCGGTCTCAACAAGGGCTTCGCGCAGATGATGGATGCGCTGGAGGTCGGTCGTGTCAACGTCGCCGCCCGCGGCGTCGGCATCGCCCAGCGCGCGCTCGAGCTGGGGTTGCGCTACTCGCAAGAGCGCAAGACCTTCGGCAAGCCGATCGCCGAGCACCAGGCGATCCAGTTCAAGCTTGCCGACATGGCCACCCAGGTCGACGCGGCCCGCCTGCTCACGTTGCGCGCCGCCCGCCTGAAGGACGCCGGGGAGCGCTCGGACCTAGAGGCCGGCATGGCAAAGCTGTTCGCCTCCGAGGCAGGCCGCTTCTGCGTAGAGGAGTCCTTCCGCATCCATGGCGGTTACGGCTACTCCAAGGAGTACGAGATCGAGCGTCTCTACCGTGATGCTCCGCTGCTGTTGATCGGCGAGGGCACCTCGGAGATCCAGCGCATGGTGATCGGCAAGAAGCTTCTGCAAAGACACAAGATTTGAGCCCTGTGTCAATCACGCGGGATTCTGAGGGAGGCGGCTGATGAGCGGCGACGCGAAGACTCTGATCGAGACGGCAGCACGACGCTTCGTCGAGGAAGTGCCGGCGCTCGCGCCGATGAAGCTCGTCGTCGGGGTGGAGCTGCACGGTCGCGGCGACGTTCAGCATTTCCGCCTGCAGATGCCCGAGGCACAGGTGACCAAGGGTCCCGCCGCCGACGCGCGCATCAACGTCGAAATGCGTCGCGAGTTCTTCAACATCATGGCCACCGAGGGCAAGGTCCCCGACTGGATCGAGGCCTTTACCTACGGCAAGGCCAAGGCCACGGGACCGACGCAGTTCCTGAAGCTGATTTCGACCGTGGTGGACAAGCATCAGGAACGCGAACGCTTGAAGTCAGCCCGCAAGCATTCCTGAGAAGCACAAGCATTCCTGAGAACTGAGAAGCAAGAACAAAGCGTCTGCTCGACGCAGGCCTCTAGTGGTACGCCAGGATCTGCTGGGCCAGGAACGCCAGCGAGGCCAGCATGAAGACGCACATCACGATCAGTGAGAAGTTTTCGCTCACGGCCGCTATAGCTTAGCGCCGGGGCAGGTCATCGTGGTGCGTCGAGGGCTCCATCGTCTGGTATCGCCGGTGGGGGCTTCGCGGGCCATGCTCAGCCAACGTGAGATGGGGCGGAGGTTCCGAGCACGTTCCCATTTGCGTCGAGCGCCCGGACCTCTATGTACGCGCCGCTCGTGACCACCGTCGAGGTGCTCTGAAAGCCAACCTTTGGCACGCTCATGACCGGTACCAGCACCGTTGGCGAGGATCCGGCGAAGATCTGCCACGAGGCTACGTCCGTCGCGCCATTCCAGCTCTCAAGGACCGTAACGCTCGACCCATTGCGTTTGGTGACGATCGCCGGCAACGTCGTCGGGTGCCCGCTCCATGGTGAGAGATAGGTGCGGAAGTCCTGTACGTTCGGCCCCAGTTCGCCGTCGAGCAGCACCTGGCCGGCTGTGTTGTACTCGGTGAAGTTGGGCAGGTTGCCGTAGCCCATCAGCCAATTGCCCTCGGAGAGTTTGATCAGGCTGCCCTGCGCCGGTGCCAACAGCGTCTTCGTCGGGTTGGTGAAGGCCTTCACGAGCGACACGGTCTTGTTGGTGTAGTCGGGCTTGAGCAGCACGCCGCGCGACTGCTTCTCCTTGGGGGGTGTCGAGCCGTTGTCGAACACGGAGATCAGGCCGCCGGGCTGCCATTCGGCGTCGTGCTGCCAGTAGGTTTTGGTTCCCGGTCCGAGCTTGAAGTTCGAGTGCCCGCCGCCTAGCTGCCAGTTGAATGAGCCGGTCTTGATGTTCACGTCGTATAGCTCCCAGGAGTTGCGTGCGGAGAGCAGGACGTCGCCTGATTGATTGGAGTCCCCACCCACCCCGATCGAGTTGATGTGGATGTAGTCCCACGGATAGCTGTTGCTTGGAACGGTGTTGTAGGAATCGTGCAGCGGTATGCGCCCGAGCGCGTGCCACTCCCACATGACCAGACCGGTCTTCACGTCGATCTCCTGCACGACCGAGTCGGTCAAGATGCCGTTGGCCGCGCCGTGCACGGAGCGGAGGTTCATGTGGATCGGGTCGAACGAGTCGACCCATGCGGTCCCTTGCGGGGTCAACAGGATCTCGTGCAGGTCGGCCTTGTAGCCGTTGCCGGCCCTGACTTTGGCCACGGGTTGGTAGGAGCTGTTGTAGATCTCGTCTTCGCCCTGCCCGAAGCCGACCTTCAGGATGCGCCCCTGCCACCACGTGAGTACCGGCTTGCCTTCGTACTGCTGCACCTGGAAGTTGGTCGACTCGTAGCCTGCGGGCAGCGGATGAAACCAGACAAGTGCGCCGTCCTGTTCTGAGATCATCGGTCCTGGGGAGCCCTCGCCCTGGTAGGGCGCGAGGAACAGGTCGCCGGGCGAAGCCCCAGTCTGGGCGGCCGTTGTCAACTTCACGGTCGAAGGTGTCAGCGTAGGGGCCGAGGCGTAGTGCTGCACGTCGTGGGCATTACCCGGGTTGTTAGGGAACTCTTCCTGGCTCACGGCTGCCTGGTGGGCGATGGTGAACACGGTCGTCACCGGCTTTTCGGGTGCCCCGGAGCCGGAGCCGACCAGAGCGTGGACGGCCACCTGCTCCCCGGGCTGAAACGGCGAGTTGGGGATGAAGCTCATGCCAGTGCCGGTCGAGTAGCGCTCGAGTTTGCCGGAGTGGTTGCCACTGCGCGAGCCCACCACGCTCACGTCGGCCACGGTGGTGGCGGATTCGCCGAGGAAGCTGATCTGGCTGTCGGGAGAGGCGTCCTCGGTGCCGGGCAGCGGCGAGACGGCCACGGTGTTTGCCTGGGCCTCGGCCTTGTCGGCCGTCGGCGTCAGCGCACTCACCGCAGCGTGCGAGGAGCTTGCTTCGCCGCATGCCGCCAGTCCGACGCACAGCGTCAGCGCCGCTCCCGTCGTTGCCATTGCCGCGCGTATCTTCGTCGTTGCCGCTGCGCTCATCATTCCCCCTGCGAAGTGAATGGCCGGGAAGCTCCGATCGCCCGACCCTTGGCATCCAGCGCCTGCACCTCGAAGCTCTTATAGCTCGCTGGCACTGGCACCGCCGTCTCGAATCCGGCCCTCTCGGCGCTTGCCACGACGGTCAGTTTATCGGGGGCAGGTCCGGCCAGTACCCGCCAGGACACGACTTCGGTTGCGCCGTTCCAGCTTGCGTACACCGTCGTCTTGCCGCCGGCTTGGCGAGCCGCTCCCGCGGGCGCGGTGAGCGGCTTGCCGACCCACGGCTCCAGTGTCTCGCGGTAGCTCAAGTCGGGCCCGGGGAAGTTTGCCTCGAGCAGCTGTTGGCCCGAGGGGCCGTACTCCGAGAAGTACGGTTCCGAGCCCCAGCCGACGAACGTGTTGCGGTTGGCCAGCGGTTGCGTGTCGCCCATGTATTCGGTTTCGAACTTGTCCCCGCCGGAGTACTGGGCCACGAGCGTGGCCGTACGCGCGCTGTGGTTCAAGTTGAGCACAAGCGCGCGAGAGGCCCCTGTCGCCGGGACCGATGTGCCTCCACCGGTCAGCTGGCAGCAGTGATCGTCGAACATCGTGACCGTTGAATCGGAATGCCCACCCACCCCAAAGGCAACGTCGTGCTGCCATTGGAAGTCGGCACCGGGGCCGAACGTGAAGCTCGATTTCTTGCCGCCGAGCGTCCATTCGGTCTGGCCGCTCGAGACGTTGACCAGATAGGCGGCCCAGGTGTTGCGCATCGAGACGAGAAAGTCGCCGCTAGCGGTGAGGGCGATGGAGTTGACGTGGTAGGCGTCCCAAGGAAAGCCGTTGGTCGGCACGCTGGCGTAGGAATCGCCCAAAGGAATGTGATCGAGCGCGTCCCAGCTGCGCAGCAGCTTGCCACTCTTGAGGTTGTACTCCTGCACGGCAGAGTCGATCAGCGCGCCGTTGTAGGCGCCGCCATAGCTCGACAGGTCCTTGGCGACGTTCTTGTTGGCCGTGACCCAGGCGTCTTCGCCTGAGATCACAAGCTCGTGCAGCGTGAGTACCCAGCCGTCGGCTCCTTTCAACCGTGCGACCGGCTGGTAGTGCTGGTTGACGACCACGTCTTCGCCACTCTCGGTTTGGCCGGTATTCGTCACAACCCCTTGCCACCAGGCAAGCGCCGGCTTGCCTTCGTAGGTTTGCAAGCTCAAGTTGGAGGCGACCACCTTTTCGGGAACGGGCTGGAACCAGACGGGCTGCAGGTTGTGATCGAGGATCAACGGTCCGCTCTGGCCTACGAGCGGGGGGTAGTTGAGGTTGTAGAAGTTGGCGGTGAAGATGTAGCCGCTGGCCAGCTTGCCCGTGAGCGTGGGACCGTCCTTGTGGAGCTTGGGCGGGTGGAGAGTCGGCTCGGTTACGAAGCTGTAGGCGCCTTTGGTGGTGTAGGCGCCAACCGGAGCGCCGTGCGAGCCGGCGAAGGCGAGGTCGAGCGCGAAGAAGGCGAGGACGACGAGTGCGATCGCCGTCGCGAATCGGCGGGTGGCGCGCCGTGTCTCGGTAGTCGCTCCACCAGCCGGTCCTGCTCCCAGAGCGGGTCCAGTTCCAGGGGCCCCCGCCGGTACAGGTTTGGGCAGCGCCGTGAACGTGACCAATGCTGCCGCCGCGGCCAGGCCGGCGCCGATCAGGTAGGCAAGTCGGAAGCCGTCGGTAAGCGCCTGTGGCACGAGTGCGCCGGTGCCGATCAGATGACTGGAGTGCTGAGTAGCCAGCGTGACAAGCACCGCCAGCCCGAGCCCGCCACCGATCTGGCGCGAGGTGTTGACTAGGCCCGAGGCAAGCCCAGCCTGGCCCTCCTTGGCGCCCTGGGTCGCGGCGATCGTTGAAGGAACGATCGACATCGCGATCCCTGCCGCCGTCAAAAGCCCGGGGATCATGATGTAGACGATCGGGCTGCCGCTGGCACCGATCCTCGAGAGCAGCAGCATTCCTCCCGTCAACATGATCAGGCCGCCGCCGAGCACGGGACGCACCCCGAAGCGGCTGACGAGCTTGCCGGTGCGCGAGGCGACTAGCATGATCATCAGCGTCATCGGCAGGAAGATCAGCCCGGTGTGCAGCGGCGAGAGCCCCAGCACCTGCTGTAGGTAGAGCGAGCTGACGAACCACATCGGAAACAGCGACGCGCTGAACAGCAGCACGATGTTGTTGGCGGTCCGCAGCGGCTTGGTCAGCTCCTTGAAGGGGATCAGCGGATCCTTGGCAATACGCGTCTCGATCACGCCGAACACCGCCAGCAGGGCGATGCCCGCGACGATCGGGCCGAGCGCGGCGAGCGTGTCCCAGCCGGCCAGGCCGGCTTCGACGACACCGAACACCAGCACCATCTGGCCGATCGTCAGCGTCAACGCGCCGGCAAGGTCGAAGGTGCGTCCCGGTGCACGGCGGCGCTCGCTCACGACCGCGTAGGCCACGATCGCCGCGGCGATCCCGATCGGCGGGTTGATCAGCAGTACCCAGCGCCAGCTCAGCTCCTGGGTGATCAGCCCACCGAACAGCATCCCGGCGGCGCCGCCGAGACCGTTCATTGCCGCCCACGCGCCGATCGCGCGGTTGAGCTTTGGCCCCGGCGCAAACGACGAGGTGATGATCGCCAGCGAGCACGCCGCCATCAGCGCCCCCCCGACGCCCTGTGCGGCGCGAGCCAGGATCAGCGTCGCGCGGTCGCTCGCAAGGCCGCCGGCCAGCGAGGCGAGCCCGAACACCAGCAGCGCCATCACGAACATGCGCCGCTGACCGAAGTGATCGGCCGCGCGACCACCGAGCATCAAGAAGCCCGCGAAGGTGATCGCGTAGGCATCGACTATCCATTGGAGTTCTGGCGCCGAGAAGCCGAGGCTCGACTGGATCGAGGGCAGCGCGACGTTGACGATGCTCAGGTCGAGGATGACCATGAACTGCGCCGCGCAGCACACGCCAAGCAGCCAAGCCTCGCGCGAGCCCAGTCGGCGCTTGGATGGGCTCGGCGCCCTCGCTCCTGGGTTTGTCGGTGTCACGGTACTCATGTCAGGATTGGCGTTGTCGACGCCTGGTAGGGTGGGCGCCGAAGTCCGACGAGCGACGACAGGAGGCCGGCCGATGAAACGAACGTCACTGGCCGCCATGCTAACGCTGCTGGCCGTCCTTGCGGCCACGCTGGCAGTGGCAGGGTGCGGCGGTAAAACAACGAGCAGCTCGACCTCCACGCAGACGAGCGGCACGACGAGCACCTCGGGCACGGCTCCGCACAAGCACTCCACAAAACCGGCTTACTAGGCATCTCGCTCATCCCGACTGTGCGCCGGAAGGCAGCGCGGCGGCGTACGTGCTGACCTTGGCCGGCTTTGAGCTGCCGAGCATGCTTGCCCGCCGCGTCCAGCGCCTGCACCGCCGCGTAGGCGTACTTCTTGGGCAGGATCGTCGAGCTTTCGAAGGCGCTCGCCGGGATCGTGGTCCGTGCTGTGAGCGACCCGGGGCGTTCCCCCGCAAGCACGCGCCAGGAGGCTACTTCGCTGGCGCCGTTCCAGCTCATGTGCACGATCGTCTCTTCGCCGGTGTTGTTCGAGTTGGCCAGCACCGCCGGCGGAGTGGAGGGGCGCCCGCTCCAGGGGAAGCGGAACGCGCGATAGAAGGACATGTCGAAGGGCAGGTGGGCGTCGAACAGCAGTGTGCCTCCCGGTGCGAACTCGCTGATCGCCGGCACCCCGCCGTAGCCCACCACCGCGTTGCCGTCGGCCAGCGTCTGCATGTTGCCCTGGCTTGGGGTGAGCAAGGGGGGATCGGGGTGCGTGTATGCCGCGATCAGGTGCGCTTCGTGTGTCCTTGAGTCGAGCGCGATCCGCAGGCCGCGCGACTGCCGGTGGATGGGCGGGTTCGAGCCGTCGTCGAAGAAGGTGACTTCGCCGCTGGAGAGGATGCGCCCGTCGTGCTGCCATGCGGTTTCGGTACCCGGGCCCATCTTGAAGGAGCTCTTCAGGCCGCCCAGGCGCCAGAGGATGTTGCCGCTGCCGCCTTCCAGCTGATAGCCAGCCCAGGTGCTGCGCGCCGAGATGAAGATGTTCCCGGATTGATTGGCGTTCCCGCTCCACGTCGATCGAGTTGATGTGAAACCAGTCCCAGGGCGTCGCCTCTTCGGCGCCGGGGTCTCGGACTCCGAGACGCCCACGTGGTCGAGGCTGTGCCATTCCCAGCGCACGAGCCCGGTCTTCATGTCGATCTCCTGCACGGCGGTGTCCAGGATTACCCCGTCGCTGGCTCCGTCAACCGAGGAGAGGTTGCAGCGGATCGCGTTGAAAGCCGTCGTGTAGGAGATGCCGTGGGGGGCGATCTGGAAGTCGTGCAGGTCCGCCTGCAGGCCGTTGCCGCCCGGGACTCTGGCGACGGTCTGGTAGTGGGAGTTCATGACGACGTCTTCGCCCTGGCCGAAACCGAGCGAGAGCACCTTGCCATGCCAGAAGGTCAAGTCGCGCCGGCCTTCGTAGCTCTGCACGTTCAGGTTCTCGGCGGTTTCGCCTCCGGGCAGATGGTCGAACCACACGAGCCGGCCCTGGGGGGTGTAGATCAGCGGGCCGTACTGGCCCGGCCCGGGTCCGTTGGTCGTGAGGATGTCGCCCGCGGCGGGATCGCGATCGGCACGGTGACGCTCAAGACCGGGACCTGCACGCCGGGCAGCGTGTCGAAGCTCTGGTAGTCGGCGGGCGCCGCCTGCGGGTTGGGAAACGGCGGGGCGTTTGCCGTCGAGTAGGGGGTGTCGACCCGGAAGGAGAACGAGACCTTCCGGAGGGGCAACGGCGGGTCGGCTGTGGCGGGGAGAAATAGCGGCCGACAGCGATCGCCGCGTTCACGGACACCGTCTCGCCGGGCTCGAACGAGCTGTCGGGCACGAAGCTCGCTCCGTCGCCCTGTGAGTAGGCGAGCAGCCGCCCGGCATGGCTGCCGCTCTTCTGTCCGGCGACCGACACGCTGTGGATCTGCCGCCGGGGCACGCCCAGGAAGCTGATCTGTGTGTGCGGGTTGGCCGTGACCCTTCCCGGCGCCGGCGACACGTCAGATTGAGCTGGCAGGCAGCTGAGCGCTGTGGTCCAGCGTCGTGGGCAGGCACGATCGGCGAGGCGCGATGCGCGCCGATTTGTGCCGCCCGACAGGGCGCCCGTACCAGCACGACCGCACGGCAATCGCCGCCGCGACGGCGAGCACGGCGATGGCGAGACGCGCTCTGCTCATGCCGGACGGCCGCCGCTGTCCCGAGTCGGCAAGTCGGGCACCGGGCCGTCGAGGCTGTGCTCGACGCGCCGTAGGTTGGTGGGCGCCGGGCGTGTCGCGTGCCCGAGCGCCTGCCGCCGCGGTGCTCAAGGCGCTTGCCTCGCCGGCGCGCCAGCCTTGCAGCGCCCCAAGCGCGCCGTCGATGACGCGCCCGAGGAAGGTCTCGCGGTCGTTGACGTGGGGCAGCGGCTCGGCGGGCACGGGCACCTCGAGGAACTCGCACAGCGGCTCCCAGCCTTCGGTCACGTTCCACACGAGCAACCGCTCGGCCGGCACGGTCGCCTTGACCAGCTCGTTGTGGCGCTCGAACCCGGCGATCAGCTGCTCGGGCAGCTCGTGCCCGGCGGCGAACGGGCCCTGCTCGATCCAGAACATGCGCTCGACCAGCTTCAGATAGCGAGCCCAACGCGGATCGACCTGGCCGCGGGCGCTCGAGAGCAGGCGAATCAGCGACTCGCCGTAGCACATGTTCCAGATCGTCTCGCGAAAGCTGGGCTCCCACTTCTCGGGGTCGCGCACGCTGAGCAGCACCTTGGCATCCGGGTAGCGGTCCATCAGCTCGCGCCAGAAGTAGCCGCCGGGCCAGTCCACCGTGGCCTGGGAGTCGCCGAACACCTCATCCCATGGTTCGGCGCCGTCGAGCGCGCGGTTCCACACGCTCCACCTGGTCGAGGTCGGCGATGACGTTGACCCAGTGGTAGCACGGCTCGAAGCCGAGCGTCTCGAGCGCCACCTTCTGCGTAAGCGTGCCCGTGCGCGGCATTCCGGCTCCGATCACCCTCATCTTCGTCCCTCCAGGCTCATGGCTGTTGTAGTCCCTGCAGGCTAATCATGGACGCCTGTCGAAGAGTTGGTGAAGAAACATGTCGATAGGATGAAGAGTCTATGAAGAAAAGCCACCCAGCGCCGCTCTTTCGCGGTTGCCGACGGGTTGCTCACGTATCCTCGGATCTTCGACCGGCCCATTCATCCGCCCTATGAACCAAACGACTCCAGGGGGTCCATCTTGAAGGCTATAGCCGACCTCCCCGGTCTGCGAGAGCGACCACTTGTATGGGACGATCAGAGCCCCAGGCTCCCGCACATTAGCCGTCTCGCACTGGCCGGTCCCGAGACATCGTTCACCCAGGAGGACGTGCTGGGCTTGCTGGGCCTCTCAGACGACGAGTTCGCACAGCGCATCTTCAGCCGCTGCGGCGTGCAGCGGCGCAGCCTGACGCTGACCGACGAGTTCCTCGCGACCACCGTTCAGGGCCGCACGCCGGCGATCGAGGAGCATCTGCTCGGCTATGCGGTGCGGGCGATCGACGAGCTCGAAATCGATCCGCTGGAGATCGGCGTGGTCGTGAGCGCGACGCTCTACTCGCTCGGCGGTCCCACGATCGCCCACCGGCTCGTGGACCACTACGAGATGGACCCGTCCACCGACAAGTACCACTCGTCGGCGTCGGCTGTGCGAGCGCTGTGCCGCTCATACGACTGGCCTCGCAGACCCTGCGCGAGTGTCCCGGCAAGAAGGCGCTCGTCGTTGCGGCCGAGAGCATGACGGGCATCCTCATGGGAGCGGCCGAGGACGATGCAGCGCAGCAAGACGGTCGGCTCGTCGATCTTCGGCGATGGTTGCGCCGCCGCGTTGATCGAGTTCGACGAGGACCCCACCCAGGCCGCCGGCCCGGTGGTGCTCGCATCCAAGGTCCACCAGGTTGCAGGCACGCTTGGCGCGGTACGGATGCAGCTGACCCCCGAGGACAGCTATCTGCACCTGATCCGTGAGCTCCCGGATGTCGCCAGCGAAGGACTGCTCGAGCTGGTCGAGGATTTCCTCGGGACAAACGGCTTGGAGCGCGAGGCAATCGACCACTGGCTTGTGCATCCAGGTGGACGGCGCATCATCGAGAGCGTGCAGGAAGCGCTCGAGCTCTCGCATGAGGATGTCGCCGCCAGCTACGACGTGCTTGCCGAGCACGGCAACATGGGCACGCCGTCGATCTTCTATGTGATGCAGCGTGCGGTGGACCTGCGCAAACCGCAGGCCGGCGAGCTGGGCTTGATGGTCACCGTCGGGCCGGGAGTTACCGTTGGGCTGATGCTTCTGCGGTGGTGAGCTGCTTGCGGCGCCGGTCTGACATCACGCGCCGGTGCTGTCGCAGAAGTGCCGGCGGCGCTCGAGATGCCAGGCCCTGTTCGCGAGGATCGCGTCGTTGTCGTAAAGCTTGATGATGCTGACCGCGCCCTTTGGCGCCGCGGCCAGGCACAGCCCGCAGAGCACGCACTCGTCGAGGTTCTTCTCGACGATGCTCACGCCGCCGCCCTCTGCCTGGGCGAAGATGTCGACCGGACAGGCGTCGCTGAGCTTGAGCGCGAGCGCGGAGTCCGCGGCTGCTTGGTCATCGACCTCGACGGCGATGAAGATCCCATCGGCTCTCATGCTGGGCTCCTCTCGGAGATCTTGGACTGGATCAGTCCGGGTATGTCCTCGATGCGCTCGGCCACGGTGATCCCGGCCTGCGCAAGGCGTGCGATCTTCTCGCTGGCCGTGTCCTCCTTGCCTTCGACGATCGTGCCGGCGTGGCCGAAGCTCATGCCGGGCATCTCGTCCATGAAGCGGCCGGCCATGAAGGCCACGATCGGCAGGCGCGATTTGTTCTCGGTGACCCAGCGCGCGAGCTCGGCCTCCATGCGTCCGCCGGGCTCTGTGTAGATGACGATGCCCTGCGTCTGCTCGTCGGCCTCGAACAGCGGCATCAGCTCGGCGTAGCTGGAGCCGATGATCGCGTCGCCGCCGATCGATACTGCCGTTGACTGCCCTAGCCCGGCGGCGCTCAGCGTCGAGGACATCTCGGTGGTCATGCCGCCCGAGCGCGAGATCACGCCGATCGGGCCGGGCGTGTAGGCCTGCGCGGCGTTGCGCGCGGGACCGCCGATGCCGCCCATCTTGATCACGTCCGGGACGATGATGCCGAGGCAGTTGGGGCCGATGATGCGCGCGCCTCTGAGCGTCGCCAGCTCGACCATCTCGGCGACGTCGCGGCGCGGGATGCGCTCGGTGACGATCACGATCAGCTTGATGCCGTTCTCGATCGCCTCGAACACGGCGTCCTTGGTGAAGGCGGGGGGGACCGTCACGACCGAGCCGTAGATCGGCGCGCCGTGGTGGGCGACGGCCTGGGCGACCGTGTCGAACACGGGCACGCCGTGCACGTCGCGGCCGAGGCGTCCCGGCGTGACGCCGCCGACGACCTTCGCGCCGGCGCCGTAGTCCAGGCACTCGCGCGTGAGGTTGACGGCCTCGCGGCCGGTGATGCCCTGGACGATGAAGGTCGTGTCTGCGTCGATCAGGATGCTCATGCGGCCACTCCTTGGATCTTCTCGACCGCTCTGCGCGCGGCCTCGTTGAGCGACACGGAGCGGTCGGCGTAGTCCACGCCGTACTTCTCGAGGATCTTGAAGCCCTCCTCCTCCCATGCGCCAGGGATGCGGAAGATCGCGATCTTCTCGGCCGGGTCCATTCCCAGCTCCAGGCAAGCCTTGATGACCCCGCGCGCGACGATGTCCACGCGCGTGTTGGAGACGATCGACATCATCACCGCGATCTTGTCCACGCCGGGCTTCTGCAGCACGAGCTTGGCCAGGCCGCACGCCTTCGCGACCGACGGGTTGCCGCCGATCTCGCAGTAGTTGGCGGGCTTGCCGCCGTGCGCGCGGACCGCGTCGAACAGCGTCAGCGAGCCGCCGCCCGCGCCGATCACGAGGCCGAGGTTGCCGTCGAACTCGGTCACGTTGCCGGCCACGCCCCGGTGGTCGGTGGCGTCGACTTCCTCGCCGGCCAGCTCGAAGGGCGTGGCCTCGCGTGCCTGGCGGGTCTCCTCGTCGCCCACGCCGAGATCGGCGAGCAGCTTCTTGTGGCGTCCGCGCGCCTCGTTCTCGATGTCCATGTGCGCGTCGAGCGCCACGAACGAGCCGTCCTCGAGTTGCCCGAGCGGGTTGATCTCGGCGAGCGTCATGTCGTTCTCCACGAACAGCTTCGCCAGACGGGTCACGATCGGCACGAGCTTGTTCAGTGCCGAGCCGGTCACGCCGGTGGAGGCGATCACCTCCTTGGCCTGGAAGTCGCTGAGCGGCAGGATGTTGGAGAAGTGCCTGCGACCCACCTTGTCGGGCTGCTCCTCGGCGACCTGCTCGATGTCGATGCCGCCGACGGGCGAGAAGATCATCACCGGCTGCTTGCGCGTGCCGTCCCATACCACCCCCGCGTAGTACTCCTGGGCGACCTCGGCCTTCGGGTCAACCAGCACTCCGCGCGGCATGTGGCCGTTGATCTCGAGCGCGAGGATGTCGCGGGCGTACTCCTCGGCCTGCTCGGGCGTGTCGGCGAACTTCACGCCGCCGGCCTTCATGCGCCCGCCGGTCAGCACCTGGGACTTGATGACTGTGGGACCGCCGATGCGCTCGGCGATCTGCCGCGCCTCGGCTGGGTCGGTGGTGAAGCCGTAGTCGGTTACCGGGATACCGGCGCGCTTGACTACCTCGCGCGCCTCAAACTCGAAGAATCTCATCGCGTCCTTGGTTGCTTGGGGACGGGGCGTCGGAAACCCTATACGGAGTCGAGATGCGATGGCGCGGTGGCCTGCGCCGAATATCATCCCAAGTGCTCGATACAAACTTGGGGTGGCCGAATCCATTGAGCAACTCAGCTTCGAGCTGACCGCAAACGCCCTTGCCGAGCAAGAGCGCGCTCTTGCAGAGCTGCGAGCTCGGGCAGGGACTGTGCTCGCCGTTGCGTCGATAGCTGGCTCATTCCTTGCTACCAAGACGAGCCACAGCGCTCTCGGCGTATGTGGTGTCTTGGCAATGGTCTGCTTTGCCCTATGTGTCGGTACTGCTGTCTGGGTCTTGGTTCCACACAAGCTCGCGCTCGCGTCTCGCGGAGGCGGACTTCTGCATCAAAGTTCGCGAGATGTGAGGCAGGCCTATAGGGCAGCCGGCCGGTGGATTGAGCCCCGGATCGAAGTCAACCACCGTGAGATGGCGCGACTCTCCTACTGCCTGGCTTTGAGTTGTCTGTTGCTTGCGGCTGAGGCCATCTTCTGGACCATCAGTCTCATCGGCTAGGATCGAGACATGGAAATAACGCCACAAGAGATCATTGGTTCGCAGGCCAAGATTGAGTTGTCTCCGGACGACGGTTATCCGCTCGAGGCTCCGCCGGGGTTCTTCCTCGAAGAAGCGCCGCCCCCGTCTTTGGGGGGTGCGAAGCGTTTGCTCGTGAAGCTTGGGCGTAAGCTACTGGGCCGATGCCACGTGAGGCGGACGTACTGAGTTGACATCTGTAGATGCTGGGTCGAGTAGGACACTGAGCATCGTGGTCATTGGGTGCGCACCGGTCATGCGACGCGAAGTCCTTCCGCATCGCATGACCTTGGCCCGCTGGTGATCGCCTCGCTCGTGAGGGAAAGGTCCGTGGACCGCTACATGACCTCGATCGTCTCGTACACGTCCACCTTGCCGCCCGCGGCGATGATTGGGCAGTCGGCGACGAGGCCCGCCGCCGCGTCGAGGCTGTCGGCGGCGATGACCGAATAGCCGGTCAGGCCGGACCCTGCCCCGCCGTTGCTGCCGGAAGCGCTCACGGACGTGGACGCGCCGACCGGGTTGCCGGGCTGGACGACCGCCGAGCCGAGCTTGCCAAACCACTGCCCCCAGGCGGCCATCGCCTTTTCGCGCTCGGCCTCTGTCGCCGCCATGCCGCCACCCGTGTATGCCAGTAGGTAGTTCGCCATCTTCTTGCTCCTTCTGTTGGTTTGTTTGTGTGTGTTTCGTCCGCGCTACCCATCGGAAGTGCCTTATCGGGCCCCGACCGGCATTGCGAGGGTCTGTCAGGACGTCTGTGCGGCGCGCTCGTTGAGATGCGTCTGGAATGCCTCCAGCACGCCTTCCCAGCCGTGTCCGTGCGAGTCGCGAGACTCCAGTGACTCGAAGCCCGTGTGTTCGAGCACGACCGTCGTTTGCTCCCCCTCGCCGCGAAAGTCGACCGCCACGGTGCTCGAGTGGCCGAGCTCGCCGTCTTCCTGTTCCCACTGCCAGCTGTAGACGAGTCGAGTGGGGCGGCTCACCTCGCTGTACTCGCCTCCCGCGGTGTATTTTTTGCCGCTCTCGGGGTCTTCCATCGAGATGCGATAGCGGCCGCCGACGCGCAGATCGACCTCGGCTACGGGGGTGATCCATGCGGGATTCGCCTTCCACCAGCGTCGTAGCACCTCAGGATTGGTCCACGCGTCGAACACGTCCTCGGCGGGGGCGTCGTATGTGCGCTGTAGGCGCAGGCTGGTCTCGTTCGGCTTGGTTATCTCGGTCATTTCGACTCCTTTGCTGGTTTGTTCTCTTGCTG
>CAVRRX010000008.1:0-664141 GCA_963723685.1 uncultured Solirubrobacterales bacterium | reverse complement strand
ATGATGCGCCGCACGACCTTCTGCGAGAGGCCGGCCCGCGGGGGGTCAACGACCACGACGTCCGGCTTTCCGGCGCGCTCGAGCAGCTCGGGCAAGGCCAGGCGGGCGTCGCCGGCGAAGAAGTGGGCGTTGGTCACGTCGTTGCGCTTGGCGGCAGCGATCGCGTCGGCAACCGCTTGCTCGACTATCTCGATCCCCCACAACTCGCCGGCACGGGGGGCTAGCGTGAGCGCGATCGTGCCGATCCCGCAATAGAGATCGTAAACCCGCTCCCAGCCTTCCAGGTGGGCATAGTCGGCGACGATTCCGTACAGCACCTCTGCCATCTCGGTGTTGGTCTGGAAGAACGCTTCAGAGGAGATGCGCAGGTCGAGCTCGCCCAGGCGCTCGGGCAACTCGGCGTCGCCCCAGACAAGCTCGGTCTCGCCGCCCATCGTCGTCTCCGCGAGCGAAGACGAGCGCGTCCATAGCACGCCGCTGATTGCCCCCTCGCCCCTACCTGGACCATTCCCGTCGCCAGGGCCATTCCCCGCGCCAGGGCCATTCCCGACATCAGGCTCATTCCCGACACCGAGCCCAGGCCCGGCATCTGGCCCGTCCCCGGCGCCGGGGCCCAACTCGGCAACCAACGCCGCGGCGAGCGAGGGGGCGTCGAGCTCGCCGTCGGTGCTGACCAAGCGGATCTGCAGCTTGCTGCTACGGCGACCTTCGCGTACGACGAGGTTGCGCAATAGTGGCACCGGCGAATCGATGCTCTCGCGGCGGCGATCCCAGGCGCGCAGACCCTGGCTACGCGCCCAAGCCAGCGCCACCTCTCGTGCCCTATTGCCCTGCTCGGAGGCAAGCAGGCAATCCTCGATCGGATCGACTCGCTTCCAGCCGCCGGGGGCGTGGAAACCACACACCAAAAACTCTGTCCCGGATTCCCCAGCATTTTCTGACGTGGGGGGATGTTTTGGTACCGAAATACTGCCCAGTACCCCAGGAATACTCAAGCTTATTGCGATAGCGCCATTGCGATACCGCCGACACGATCTCCTCCAGCTCGAATCCGTCGAGTTTGCCGATGCGGCGCAGGGCATCCTCGACCTGTTCTTGCTTGATCTGCAATTGGCGCTCATAGGGCAGCACCTGCCAAGCCACACCAGGATGATCCGCCGTCGGCGCGATGCGCTCGGGGCTCTCCTCCAAAACCTCGACCATGCGCGCGTGCGCGTAGCTGCGCTTGCGCTTGACGACCACCGCACGCACGCGATCGCCGGGGAGCGCTCCGGAGACAAACACGACGTAGCCGCCACCGTGTGCCCCGAATGGGGTATCGCCGAGTCGCCCAACGCCCTCGCCCCCGTGAGCGAGCGAGTCGATCTGAAGCTCGATCTCCTCGCCCCGCTCGGGGCGCTTGAACGACACCTGTGAGCCGCCCGCGGCCGGTAGATGCACGTCGAGGCCGTTGGCAGCAAGCTTGGCACCCGCTTGGGAAGTCACGCCGTCCGCCTGAGAGACCGCGTTGCCCGCCTTAGCGCTCACGCCATCCACTTGAGCCCCGCCGGCCACGCCGGCACCCTCGCCATCTGCTTGAGAACTTGCACTCATGCTTGGCGCTCGCGCGCAGCCGTCACGCTCATAGCGACGGCCGCTCGACCAGCAGCTCCAGCAGCGCCTTCTGCGCGTGGCGGCGGTTCTCGGCCTGATCCCAGATTCGCTGGCGCGAGCCGTAGAGCACCTCGGCGGCGATCTCCTCGCCAGGGTGTGCCGGCAGGCAGTGCAGGGCGATCGCATCCGGATCGGCCGCGTCCAGCAGCGCGTCGTCGATCCGGTACGGCGCCAACGCCGCGCGCCGACGATCGGCTGTGTCCTCGTCGCCCATGCTCACCCACACGTCGGTGTACAAAGCGTGCGCGCCACTTGCCGCCTCATAGGGGTCCCGATAGAGCGTTAGCGAACCCTCGGCGCCCGGTGGAGGTACCGGCGAGCCCCCAGCCGGCGACAGCGCCGCCGAGTCCTCGAGTGAGTAGCCTGACGGCGAGGCGATCGCAACGTCCATGCCGGCGATCGTGCCCAGGATCGCGAGCGAGCGGGCCACGTTGGTGCCATCGCCGACGTAGGCGATGCGCAAGCCCCTGAGGCCGCCAAAGCTCTCGCGCATCGTCATCAGGTCGGCCAGCACCTGGCACGGGTGGTGCAGAGCCGTGAGCATGTTGATCACGGGAACCGAGGCGTATTGCGCAAGCTCCTCCAGCAGCGAGTCCGGCCCTGTGCGGATGGCGATCGCCGCCACCTGGCGAGAGAGCACCAATGCCGTATCGCGGGGCGACTCGCCGCGCGAGAGCTGCATCTCACCGGAACGCAGCACGACCGCGTGGCCACCGAGCTCGTGCACGCCCATCTCGAAAGAGACTCGCGTGCGCGTCGAGGGCTTCTCGAAGATCAGCGCCACGCCGCGGCCTGCCAGCGCGCGCGAGGACAGCGGGGCGCTCTTCAGCTCGATCGCGCGGTCCAGCAACGCGTCGAGCTCGGCCGCGCTAAGCTCGGCGCCTGTGAGGAAGTGGGGAGACACAGTCCGTCAGTTTATGGGGCCGGTCGCGATCGTCTGCGCGACGGCGTTGCTCGTCGCCGGCTGCGGCTCTAGCGAATCGAAAAGCTCCAGCGGCACAATCACGGTGACGACCACCGCGAGCTCGACCGCGAAGGGGGGCCTGACCGTTCCCGGCAAGATCAACTACGCAAGCCCGACGGCGAACGCAGCCGTACAGAGCGGCGTCATCACGATCACCTACCACGAATTCGCGATCGAACCAGACGCGCTCAAGGCGAAGGTCGGCAGCACGCTCAAGTGGCTCAACGACAACACGGAAAAGTGCAACGTCAAGAGCGAGGGTGGGCCGTACACGTTCGACTCCGGCGACCTTGCGGCCGAAGGCGGGACGTTCGAACTAAAGCTCGACAAGCCCGGCACGATCCACTACGAGTGCACGTCCTACCCGACCACGATGAACGGCACGATCGAGGTCGTGGAATAGCGAAAAAGCGCGATGCCCCGCGCGCGCGTGCGGGGCACCGACATTTGGGGAGGCGACAGCCCGAAACGCCTGGCCCTGCGGGCTAGCCCGGAGTAAGCGAAACGCCATGCTCCCCGCGCGCGTGCGGGGCATCGACATTTTGAGAGCGACGCCGAGACCGCTCAGACCGGTGAGGAGGAGGTCCTCACCCGGATCGACTCAGGCTGGCGAGGAGAAGTCCGCGATGCCCGCTTGCGGGCTAGACGCCGTCGCATAGGTACGCCGCGGAATCCGTCCCGCCCCATGCGCTAGCCGCCCGGCGTCCACCGCGTGGCGCATCGCCGCCGCCATCGCCGCTGGGTCCTGGGCACGCGAGACGGCGCTTGCCACCATCACCGCGTCGCAGCCAAGCTCCATCGCGAGCGTCGCGTCCGAGGCGGTGCCGACGCCGGCGTCGAGCACCACCGGCACGTCAACGGCTTCGCGGATCAAGCTGATGTTGTACGGATTGCGGATGCCCATGCCGCTGCCGATCGGGGCGCCCAAGGGCATCACCGCCGCGCAGCCCACGTCTACCAACCGGCGTGCGAGTACTGGATCGTCGGTTGTGTAGGGGAGCACCACGAAGCCATCGTCCACCAGCAGCTCCGCGGCCTTCAGCAACTCGGGCGCGTCTGGCAGCAGCGTGTCCTCGTCGCCGATCACCTCCAGCTTGATCCAGTCGGTCGCGAACGCCTCGCGCGCCAGCTTGGCGGTCAGCACCGCGTCGCGGGCGGTGAAGCAGCCCGCGGTGTTGGGCAGCAGCTCAACGCCCTCCTGCTCGAGCACGTCGAGCAACGAGCCCTGATTGGGATTCCCACCCACCCCGATCCGCCGCAGAGCCACTGTGACCAGCTCCGAGCGACTGGCGCGGATCGACTCGGCGAGCAGCTCCAGCGAAGGAAAGCCGCCGGTGCCGAGCAGCAGCCGCGAGTGCAGCGTGCGCCCGGCGATCGTGAGCGGGTCCGTGTCGCTCTGCACAGTGGCCATAACCCAATCATCCTCCCTGCATCGCGGTCAGCACCTCGACACGGGCCCCGTCCGGGATCGCAAACGTGCTCCAGCCGGCCCGCGGCACAACCTCGCCGTCGACAGCCACGGCAACACCGCGCGCATCGGGCTCGAGGTCGAGCACGCGCAACAGGCCCGCGACCGTCTGCTCGCCGCCGTCATCGTGCGGATTGCCGTTGAGGTAGATCATGAAGAGGAAATTGGTTCGTGCCTGGTCTCACTATCCAGCAACGACCGAGTCACAAGCTCCGCGGTCAGGGGAGCGAGCAGGATGCCGTTGCGATAGTGGCCCGTCGCCCACGTCAACCCTTCAAGCGTTCCAGGCCCGATCACGGGAACGTTGTCTGGCGTGCCTGGACGGTACCCCACGCCCAGCTCCTCGACCCGCAGCTCGCTTACACCCGGCACCAGCTCGTGCGCGTCGCGCAACAGCTCATATACCCCTCCCGCGGTTGCCTGAGGCTCGAACCCGCGCTCTTCCATCGTCGCCCCCAGGATGTAGCGACCGTCGCCGCGCGGCACGAGATAGCCGCCGTCGAAGCGCACGACCCGCTCCAACAAGCCCGGCCCGGCGGGATCGCGCAAGCGCATGATCTGCCCCTTGACGGGACGCACTGCCACGCCGGCGCCGTCGGGCAAACCGGCCAAGCCGCCGCTCCAAGCGCCCATGGCCACCACCACGTCGCGCGCGTAGATCGATTCGCACGCCCCATCCTCCAAAACATCACCACCCGCGCTGCCAACCGCCTCCACATCGCCCGCCCGCTGCGGCGACACCCGCACCCCAACGACACGCCTGGCATCGGGATCGAGCTCCAGACCGTGGACGCGCCGGTGCTCACAAATAAGCACGCCCTCCAGCTCGCAAGCACGACGCAGCGCGGACCACGACACGACGCGGATCGACGCTGTGGTCGTCGGGGGCCTCCAGGGCAAGGCGCACCGTCGGCGCGAGCGCGGGCTCGCGTTCGCGCGCCTCGCTCGCACGCAGGCGCAGCGCCCGCAGCCCCAGCGACTCGCGGAAGGCAAGCTGGCGCTCCAGCTCGCGCGCCTCGTCCTCGTCGCGTGCCACGACCAGCGTGCCGGTGCGCCGCAGCCCGACATCGATGCCCGAGGCTTGCTCGAGCTCCGCGGCGAAGTCGGCCCACATGCCGGCCGAGCGCACGCCAAGCTCGAGCGCACGCCTGCCGGCCTTGCCGAACTCCACCTCGGACACCGGCGCCAACATGCCGGCCGCCACGTGCGTCGCGCCGCCGCCGAGCTCGCCGCGCTCCAACAGCGCAACCGACATGCCATGTTGAGAGGCACGCCAGGCCACCGACAGCCCAATGATGCCGCCACCGAGAACCGCCAGATCGACAGTGGATTCGCTGATCGTGCCCATGGGTTGATGCTAGAGGGCGCCCGCCAGCGCAGCCGTCCCGGAGGCCATAAACCACTGTGGCAAAGCGGCTAAAGCAGCCCGCCTCGACGTGAGCAGCGGTGTCCGGGCTGACCGCCGCGACGCGAGCAGCGGCAGACGCGCCGGACCAGCCTTGACGCGAGCAAGGCCAAGTTGGCAACTGTCTGCGAGCCCATCTGACCGGCACGACCCTTCACAAGTGTCAGACTGGCGTGCGATGGCCCATCTGCGGCCCGTGCCCGACCCCGATGGCGACCAGCGCCGAGCGCGCCTGGCCGCCGCACGCCTGTACCTCGTATGCGACTGCATGCCTGGCGATCGCGACCTGAGCGAATTCCTGGCCGAGGCGATCGCGGGCGGCGTCGATGTGGTGCAACTGCGAGAGAAGCACCTGGAGGACGAGTTCCTGGCCGAAGCGGCGAGCGTGGCCGCGGATGCCTGTGACGCGGCCGGCGCGCTGTTCATCCTCAACGACCGCCCAGACATCGCCGTGATCGTGCGAGCCGACGGCGTGCACATCGGCCAGCAGGACATGCCGGTCGCGGAGGCCCGCAAGATCGTCGGCCCGGACATGCTCGTGGGTCTCTCCACGCACGCCCCAAGTGAGATCGACGCGGCAGTGCCCTCGACTCCCGACGGGGCCCATTCGTCGACTACATCGGCGTCGGCCCAGTGCACGCCACCCCAACCAAGCTGGGCCGCCCACCGGTCGGCCCCGAGCTCGTCAGCTACGCCTCCGCCCATGCCCAAGTCCCCTTCTTTGCGATCGGCGGCATCGACAGCGAGAACATCGTGTCGGTGCTCGACGCGGGCGCGGGCCGCGTGTGTGTGCTGCGCGCGATCTGCGACGCGCGCGACCCCGAGCAGGCCGCGCTCACGCTGCGGGGCGCGCTCGAGCTGCGACCTTTGCTGAACGGCTATGGACGAAATTAGAGAGAGCGTGCAGGCGGAATCGCCCAAAGGCACCGTCGCAGCCGAGTCGGGCGACGCGGCCGTCGCGGCTGAGCCTGGCGGCGAGGGGGGACGGGGAGAGGCTCGCAAAAGCCCGATGCCCCGCGCGCGCGGGGGGGGCATCGGACAAATCGACGCACCCGACGCGCTGCAGCCGCTCGGCGATGATGAGCGCCCCACGCCGTTGCTCGTAGCCGATCGTCGTGGCAATCGCAGTGGCCATCGGGGTGTGCGTGAGCGTGGCCACTGTCCACGACCTCAGCCGCCATGGCGGCTCACTGCCGGGCGGCCTGTTTCTAGCCGGTGCGCTGTTCTTGCTGGCCTGGGGCATGTACCAGCGCCGCTACTGGGCGGTACTCGGCTTCGAGGCGCTACTCGCCTTCCAGATCATCGTCACCTCGCTGGCTTTGATCGTGGCCGAGACGCTGCTGGCAGCCGGCCTGTGCGTCGTCAGTATCTGTCTCGCGGGCTGGCTGTTCTGGAAGTTGGTCAGGGTGATGAGCCGGATCCAGGCAGGTGAGCGTGGGACAGACGAGATGCCCGTGTAGTTCGGCACGGTGACGTCCAAGCGAACCTCTGGACGAGGAGCCGCGACTGCTCGGCCGGGCCAGCGTCGGGTTTGAGAGCTGTCGTGCGATAGGCTCGCGGCGTCATGGCTGAGACCTCCTATGACACGATCGTGATCGGCTCCGGCCCCGGCGGCTACGTCGCCGCGATCCGCGCCGCCCAGCTTGGCAAGAAGACCGCCGTGATCGAGAAGGACAAGGTCGGGGGACGTTGCCTCAACTACGCCTGCATCCCGGCCAAGGCCGTCCTGCGCTCGGCCGACCTGCTCACAGAGATACGTGAGGCCGGCGACTACGGCCTGAGCGTCAGCGGCGTGGAGGTTGACTACGGGGCAGTGCAAGGTCGTCGCGAGAAGGTCGTCTCCACGCTCACCGGTGGCGTGGCCGCCCTGTTCAAGAAGAACGGCATCGAGCTGATCGAGGGCGAGGCATCGCTGGTGCGCCCCTCGGCCGGGGGCCGCGACGCGTCGCGGCCCGGGAATGGAGTCGAGGGCCAAGCGGATGGCGATGCGCAAGGCGATGCGCAAAAGGACGATGCCCCGCGCGTGCGCGTGGGAGACCGCGAATTGACGGCCACAACGGTGATCCTCGCCACCGGCTCGGTCAAGCGCTCGATCCCCGGCGTGGATTTCGGCGGCGGCGTGATCGGCACCGAGGAGGCGTGGGCCTTGACCGATCTGCCAGCCCGCCTGACGGTCGTCGGCGCCGGCGCCTCAGGCGCGGAGATCGCCTCGGGCTTTGCGCGCCTGGGCAGCGAGGTGCAGCTGTTCGAGGTCATGGACCGCCTGCTCCCGACCGAGGACGCCGACATCTCGCGCCTGGTCGAGCGTGGCCTTAAGCGCCAGGGCATCGAGATCCACACCGGCACTCCCGTCGAGGGCGTCGGCGTCGCAGAGAACGGCGTGCGCTTCAACTATGGCTCGGAGTCCGCCGAGGTCGACTATCTCGTGATCTGCGCCGGGCGTGGGCCCGACGTGAACGCGCTCGGCTTGAAGGACGCGGGTGTTGAGCTCGACGAGCGCGGGCTCGTGCGCGTCGACGGCGCGCAGCGAACCACGGCACCCGGCGTCTATGCGATCGGCGACCTCGTGCACGGCCCGGCGCTTGCCCACAAGGCATCGGACGAGGGCATCATCGCCGCCGAGGACGCCGCCGGCCTCCCCACTCACCCGCTTTCCTATGTCGATATCCCACGGGCAACGTTCTGCACGCCCAACGTCGGCTCGTTCGGCCTGACCGAGGAGCAGGCCCGCGAGCAGGGCTATGACGTGGTGGTCGGCAAGGTCCCCTACGGCGCCGTCGGCGGCGGCACGGTCTACGGCGACCGCACAGGCCTGGTCAAGCTCGTCGGCGAGTCCAAGTACGGCGAGCTGCTGGGTGGTCATATTGTCGGCTCGCGCGCTACAGAGCTGATCCAGGAGCTGGTCAACGTGCGCGCCTTGGAGGGTGGCTTCGCCGAGGTGGCACGGATCGTTCATGGCCATCCGACTTTGTCTGAGGCGGTCATGGAGGCTGGGCGAGCCGCTGACGGCTGGCTCATCCACGGCTAATCACAATGAGCCGGGCCGGGGGACGTTCGTGGACCGTGAACGTCGGGTCGTGTGGCTCTCATTTTGAATGGTCCACTCAACACCCCCTTTGTTTGAGTGCTTAGGTAAAGGTTAGGTACCTAACTAAACCCCTCCGATCCACGCAAAGGGGGTGTTAGACGCGCAGCGCGTTTTTGAAGATCTTCTGTGGCGGTTCTGAGTCCGAAAAGGCGGTGTCCCGCGCGTGCGCGCGCGAGCAGCTCGGCGGTTAGTCTGGACTGTGGATGCCCAAAGCAGACAGCCAAACGCAGCCGCACGCCGCTTTCTACTTCGACCTTGCCAGTCCGCTCGCCTACCTGGCCGCGGAGCGGGTTCTGCACACGATGCCGATCGCGACCGAGTGGCAGCCGGTGCTCGCGCGCGAGCTGCCAGGCGCCGAGTCGTTTGCGGCGTTTCGCTGTCGCGACGAGCAAGACATCTTCCGCTTGGAGGTCGAGCGTCGCGCGACCGAGCTTGACCTGCAAGAGCTGCGATGGCCCGACCCGTTCCCGTTCGACAGCGACTTCGCGATGCGCACCGCGACCTATGCCAAGTCGATCGGCCGGATCGTCGCCTTCGCGCAGGCCGCCTTCCGCCAGGCTTACGCGGGCGGACGCACACTCGAGGATGCGGACAACGTCTTGATCGCCGCGGCGGCCTGCGAGATGCATCCATCCGCCGTGCTGAGGGGAGCCGAACTGCGTTCGGTCGCGGAGCAGCTGTCCGTCGCCACGGCCGCGGCCGCCGCGCTCGGCGTCGGCGACGTCCCAGCGGTGCGTGTCGGAGACCGAGTCTTCCAAGGCGAGCGTGCCCTGGAGGAGGCGGCGATGCACGCGCGCAGCGGCGGACGCCATCATGGCGACCCCTCCACGCGCACAAGTGAAACGAGCGACCCGGCAGTCCCCTCCACACACACACGTGAAACGAGCGACCCGGCAGTCGTGGCGGCGGCCATTGCCGCCGACGCGGCAACGAGGCGTGCGTCATGAGAGCCAGCCGCTACTTCCGCCTGATCGTGCGCCGCGGCGGCCTCGCGCCGGCGTTCCTGGCCAGCCCAGACCGTATCGACCACATCGAGGTGGTCGAGATCGACGGCGGCGAGGTCGTCTTCTTCTGGGACTGTCCTCCCCACACGGCTTCGCGCCGCGCCCGCGAAGTACGCGAGGACCTGGGTCGAATGGATCGCGAGGACTTCCTCGCGCGCTGGAGTACCGTGGAAGCGTGATGAGCATGACGGCATGTCCCTAGGCCGCCCCAACGGATGGGCCTCGGACCCTCTCGGCACCAACCAGCCGGAGCCCAAGGTGGCGCGCGAGTGGCTCGCCGCGATGCTGCTGATCCGTCGCTTCGAGGAGCGCGCGGGCGAGATGTACGCACGCGCGAAGATCGGCGGCTTCCTGCACCTGTCGATCGGCGAGGAGGCAACGATCGTCGGTAGCGCGCGGGCGCTGCGCGACAGCGACTACCTGGTCTCGACGTACCGCTCCCATGGCGATGCGCTCGCCCGTGGCACCCCGCCCGAGCGGGTGATGGCCGAGCTGTTCGGCAAGCGCGACGGCTGCAGCAAAGGACATGGCGGCTCGATGCACATGTTCGATGCCGAGCGCCGCTTCATGGGCGGCTACGGGATCGTGGGCGGCAACCTGCCGATCGCCGCCGGCATCGCGCTCGCCTGCGATCAGCGAGGTTCTGACGAGGTGACCCTCTGCACATTCGGCGACGGCGCCTCCAACCAGGGCACCTTCGGCGAGACCTTGAACCTGGCCGCGCTGTGGCGCCTGCCGGTCGTGTTCATGGTCGTCAACAACCAGTTCGGCATGGGCACGTCGCTCAGCCGCCACTCGGCCGTTACCGACCTGCAGCGCAAGGGCGAGTCGCTCGGCGTCCCGGGAATGCGCTGCGACGGCATGGACATTCTCGACACCCACCGCGTCGTCTCCGAGGCGCTCGAGCGCGTGCGCGAGGAGCGCCGGCCGCTGCTGATCGAGGCCGTCACCTATCGCTTCCGCGGCCACTCGATGGCAGACCCCGAGGACTACCGCTCCAAGGAGGAGGTCGCGGAGTGGCGCGAGCGCGACCCGATCCCGGCGTTCAGCGATCTGCTGGAGCGCGAAGGGGCACTCACGACGGAGCAGCGTGAGCAGATCGAGCGCGATGCCATGCGTCGGGTGGACGAGGCGGTGGAGTTTGCCGAGCGCTCCCCGTTCCCCGACCCGGACATGCTCTACGAGGACGTATACGTACTCGACGAGCAGGCCCATGGCCACTATCACTGGTCGCCGCGGGTGGTGCTGTGAAGCACGCACCCCGCACCTGGTCGCCGCAGGTGGTCCTATGAAGCACGCACCCCGCACCTGGTCGCCGCAGGTGGTCCTATGAAGCACGCACCCCGCACCTGGTCGCCGCAGGTGGTCCTATGAAGCACGCACCCTGCACCCGAGCCGGACGCCTCCCCGCACGGACGCCGCCGGTTTTGAGAGACGTTCTAAAAATCCATGCGCCCGCGGACCTCGGGGGTCGCCGATGACCGAGATGCGCTATCGCGACGCCTTGAAACTCGCGCTGCGCGAGGAGATGCTGCGCGAGGAGAACGTCGTCCTGCTCGGCGAGGACATCGGCGTCTTCGGCGGCGCCTTTAAGGTCACCTCCGGCCTGCTGGAGGAGTTCGGCGAGCGGCGTGTGCGCGACACACCCATCTCCGAGAACACGATCGTGGGAATGGGCGTAGGAGCGGCGATGGTTGGACTGCGCCCCGTCGTGGAGTTGATGACGGTCAACTTCGCGCTGCTCGCGTTCGACCAGATCGTCAACCACGCCGCTCACATCCACTACATGTTCGGCGGCCAGGTGCGTGTGCCGCTCGTGGTGCGGATGCCCCAGGGCGCCGGCCACCAGCTCGGCCCGACCCACTCGCACAGCTTCGAGGCGATGTTCCTGCAGGTGCCCGGCCTGCTCGTCGCCGTCCCCTCGACCGCCGCCGACGCACGCGGCCTTTTGAAGACCGCGATCCGCGACGAAAACCCCGTCATCTTCATCGAGCACGAGTCGCTGTATGGCGTGCGCGGCGAGGTGGACGAGCAGGATGAGCAGCCGCTCGCCTTCGGTCGCGCCCGCATCGTGCGCACAGGCGGGGACGTCACGATCGTGGGCGTCTCGCGCATGGCGCTCACAGCAGAGCGAGCGGCCGAGGCGCTGGCGGCCGAGCACGGTATCGAGGCGGAAGTGATCGACCCGCGCACGCTGCGCCCGCTCGACCTCGACACGATTTTGGAGTCGGTGGCCAAGACCAACCGCTGCGTCATCGTCGAGGAGGGTTGGCCGCACGGCGGCGTCGGCGCGAACCTCGCGGCACTCATCTCAGAACAGGCTTTCGACGACCTCGACGCGCCGGTAATGCGGGTGAGCGGGGCGGATGTGCCGATGCCCTACTCCAAGCCTCTGGAGCAGAGCGCGTTCCCGCACGAGCCGCAGATCGTGCGCGCCGCGCTCAGCGTTCTTGGGCGCGACCCCACACAGGCAATCGGACACGACCCTACCCAAGCCAACCCCACACAGGCAATCGGACACGGCCCCACCCAAGCCAACCCCGCCCAAGCGCCCGCGAGCCAGCCCGCGACAGGCGACGGACAACGAGAGGCAGAGACAAACGCACCCGGCGCGGTCCAGGAAGCGATGCAGGAGACCGGCATCGAGCATGAGATCAGGCAGGTATCGCGATGAGCGAGATCGTGATGCCGCGCCTGTCGGACACGATGGAGGAGGGCACGATCCTGCGCTGGCTCAAGCACGACGGCGAACACGTGGCGCGCGGCGAGGAGTTGGTCGAGATCGAGACCGACAAGGCCAATATGACCTACGAGTCAGACAGCGAGGGGACGCTGGAAACGATCGCGCGCGAGGGCGACACGCTGGCTGTGGGAGAGCCGATCGCGAGGGTGGGCGCAGCGAGCGGAGACGCCTCGCCCAATGGCGCCCCAGCAGCCCGGAATGCCCCAACAGCCCCGGAGGCCCCCACGGCCCGGGACGCCCCTATTACCCCGAACCGTCCCACGGCCCCCGACGCCCCCACGGCCCGGGACGCCCCTATAACCCCGGACCGCCCCGCGGCCCCCACGGTCCGGGACGCCCCTATAACCCGGGACCGCCCCACGGCCCCCGACGCCCCCACGGCCCGGGACATTCGCGCCACCCCAGGCGCCGCCACCCAGCCTTCCACGACCGAGCAGCCCCAACAGGCACCAACGCCGGCCGAGACGCCGGCCCCTCTCGGAATGGCGAGCGTGTCAAGGCATCTCCACTCGCCCGACGCATCGCGAACGAGAGGGGGGTGAACCTGGGGGCCTTGGTAGGCAGCGGGCCGGGCGGACGCATCGTCAAGGCAGATGTCGAGGTCGCGGGTTCGAAACCCGCCCCCGCTACTCCGAGTATCGGCGACCGGCCATCCACGTCGGTCGCGGATACGGTTTCGATACCGCCCCCGGTTTCGATACCGCCCCTGGTACAACACAAGCGATAGAGCCGACCTCTACCGCGCCGTCGCCGTCCACTCCATCGGGCGGCGAGCGTCCGTCCAGCGAGGACGTTGCCAGCGCCAAGGGCGAGACGACCATCGTGGAGCTATCGCGCACACAGCGCACGATCGCCAGGCGCATGGCCGAGTCCAAGGCGACGATCCCCGACTTCACGCTCACGGCAGACATCGATATGGAGCGCTGCGCGGATTTGCGCGCCGAGCTGAAGCGACTGTCGCGCGGCGACGGGCGGGACAAGGCGGCGCTCGCCGGCAACGGGCACGAAAGGGCCGTGGCTCCCACCTACAACGACATGATCGTCAAGGCCTGCGCGCTCGCTTTGCGCGACCACCCGCGTGCCAACGGCAGCTACCGCGACGGACGCTTCGAGCTGCACGCGCGCGTCAACGTGGGTGTGGCGGTGGCGGCCGGCGCCGACGACCCGACCGGCGGCGCGCTCGTCGTACCGACCGTGTTCGACGCGGACACAAAGGCGCTCGGCGAGGTCGCCCGCGAGACGCGTGCGCTGGCCGAGCGGGTGCGCGACGGCTCGATCACCCCGCCCGAGCTGAGCGGCGGCACGTTCACCGTGTCGAACCTGGGGATGTACGGCATTCGCAGCTTTACCGCGATCGTCAACCCGCCTCAGGCAGCGATCCTCGCGGTCGGCACGGTCGCCCCACGAGCGGTTATTCGCAAGAAGAAGCTCGTTGCGCGCCAGACGATGAGCGTCACGCTCGCATGCGACCACCGCATTCTCTATGGAGCCGATGCGGCACTGTTCCTGGCGCGCATCCGCGAGCTACTGGAAGAGCCCGCCGCGCTTACTTTGTAGCGTTTTTAGCTCGCTGCAAAAAGTATCTACCGGAGTCGTGAGTAGGCTCGCCGACAGGAGTCATCACCCACCCGATAAGACCGGCCCGAGGCCGAACGGTCCGGGAAAGGAGGTGATGCGAATGAGTGATCCTGTAGCGCTCATTCTGGCGATTGCGCTCATGGTCGCGGTCATCCGCGGCATGACATAACGCACTCCAGCTCCGGCGAGAGTCGGCCCCGATGCTCGCCGGAGCGCTTCACTAAAAAATGGGGCCCGGCGAACCGGACCCCAAGGGTGATGCGGACAAGCAATCATCCAGCGCTCATCCTGGCGTAGAAAGTATGCTACCACGAGAGGCGGTACATGAATCGAGATCGTCGACCCACCGCCTATATACGCGTCCGCCACCTGGGCACGATCCCCTACCGCGACGCGCTGGCCATCCAGGCTGAGATCCAAGCTCAACGCCAAGCCGGGGAGCAGCCCGACACGCTGCTCCTACTGGAGCATCCGCCGGTCTACACGCGCGGCCGCCGTGCCGCGGATAACGAGCTGTCCCTCGGCGAGGACTTCTACCGCACGCACGGAATCGAGATCGTACCAACCGACCGCGGCGGCAAGGTCACCTACCACGGGCCGGGACAGCTCGTCGGCTATCCGATCATGCGTGTCAGCGACGTCGGCGCGCACCTGCGCAAGATGGAGGAGGCAATCGTCGCGGCGCTTGCCGAATACGACATCGAGGCGCGTTCACGCTGCGCCGAGGGCATCGACTACACCGGCGTGTGGGTGGCAGATCGCAAGATCGCCTCGATCGGCGTGCACGTCTCGCGCGGCGTGTCCACACATGGCTTTGCCGTGAACGTCTGCAACGACCTGACGCCGTTTACCTGGATCGTGCCCTGTGGCCTGCCGGATGTGACGATGACCTCGGTTGCGCGTGAGCTCGGCCATGAGCCAGGTGGCGGCCTCGACGCGTTCTCAGAGCTTGTCGCACAGTGCTTCTGCGCAGCCCACGATCGCCTTTGCGCAGCCCATGATCGCCTTTGCGCAGACCACGATCGCCCCCGCCTTTCCGCTCTGTCTGAGAGCATCGGGGATCTCCGTTCCGACGGCCCTAGGCTGGTGAGCGCATGAGCAGCTCCCCAAGCAGCAGTGTCCTTAGCGGCACCCCAAACGCCACCACCGAGCGCGAGCACTCCACCCGCTCCCGCGCAAACCCAGGCGGCATGGACGTGCTGCAGGTGCTCGGCTCCGATGTGCGCCCCCTGCGCGAGCGCAAGCCGCCCTGGTTCAAAGTGCCCGCTGCCGGCGGCACGCGCTACCGCGAGCTGTCGAAGCTGATCAAAGAGGAGAACCTGCACACCGTCTGCCAAGAGGCGGCCTGCCCAAACGTCGGCGAGTGCTGGGAGCGCGGCACAGCCACCTTCATGATCCTTGGCGACACGTGCACGCGCCGCTGCGGCTTCTGCAACGTCAAGACCGGCAAGCCAACGTGGAACGACCCGCTGGAGCCCGCACGCGTGGCGCGCTCGATCGCGCGCATGGGCCTGCGCCACGCCGTCGTCACCTCCGTCGACCGCGACGACCTGCCCGACAAGGGTGCTTCGGCTTTCGTCGGCGTCATCCGCCAGGTCCGCAAGCAGGCGCCTGACTGCCAGATCGAGGTGCTGACGCCCGACTTCCAGGGCCAGGAGATGCCGCTCGCGAAGGTCATCGCCGAGCGGCCCGACGTGTTCAACCACAACGTCGAGGTCGTCCCACGCCTGTACCCGATCGCGCGCCGCGGCTCGGAATTCCTGCGCTCCTGCCGCGTCTTGCGAAGCGCGGCGGAGATGGGCGAAGGCGAGGTCGTCACCAAGTCGGGCTTGATGGTGGGCTTGGGAGAGACCCACGAGGAGATGCTCGCCACATTCGAGGTGTTGCGCGAACACGACGTGCGGGTGCTCACCGTCGGGCAGTACCTGCGTCCCTCCGAGCGCCACCTGCCGGTCGTGCGCTACTGGCACCCGGACGAGTTCACGGCCCTCGAGAAGGCCGCCTACGCGCTCGGCTTCGACCATGTCGCCGCCGGCCCGCTCGTGCGCTCCTCCTATCACGCGGACCAGCACGTGCCCCAGCCGCGTCCTGGCGTCGGGCCGCTCGCCGCGAACGGATAGCAGGGGCGAAACGCCTTCAGCCCGTGAGCGCGGGGGACCCTGATTTCGACACTCTCAGCACGCCTGCCGGCCCTCACCGCCGGGACGGGCGGATAGTCTGCGCAAATGCTCGCCTCCCGTGCGCGCGGGGGGACTGGCTCCTCGCACGATCCCCGTCAAGGACGACATCCCCCGCGAGCGCTTCCTTGCGAGAGCGTCGTCGGATGTCGCATGAGCAGGCCGCGATGACCCGCGTCGCCGTGCTCGCCGTATCGCTTGCGTTCATCCTTGGCTTCGCGTTTCTGACGGTCGGGGGTATTGAGCAGTTCGGCTTCAGCGTTCAGGGGGTGCTGTCGGTGATCGTGCTTGTGATCCTGACGGTTGGCGTCGTCGGGGCATTGCGCAATCCTCCAAGGAGATGAGAGGGCCTTCATGACCGGCTCGCCGTTCCCGCCAAGGAGACGGCGCGCTTGACCGGCTCGCCGTTCCTGCCCCAGAGCGGACGCTCGCGGCGGGCGCGGGCGCTTGCCAGACACAGGCGTCGGCGCAGGCGCATGCGCGCGCTGGCCGTTTGCGTGTTGGTACTCGCCGCCGGGGTCGCGGTCGTCTCCTTGGGTCTGGCGCGCTCGGGCACGGCGCACAGCTCGGCCTCACGCGGCGGGCACGGCAGGCCTGACGGATCGGGGACTCACTCACGGGGACCCTCGCCGCCGGGCGCAACCCGCTCCCCCACGGGACTGGCGCTCGGGAAAGCCCCCCTTGCGCTGGACCTAAGCGGCACAAACGATCCCGTACAAGCCAGCTTCCGCAGCCAGCCACGCGCGGGCCTGCTATTCGACCTGGGCAACGGCCGCGTGCTGTGGCAGCTGAATCCGCTCGAGCGCCTGCACATGGCCAGCCTCACAAAGCTGATGACAGCGCTGCGCGTGGTGCATTCCACGACTCCCGACACGCCGGTATTGGTCACCAAGGAGGCCGTGAAGACAGCCGGCTCGAAGGTCGGCGTGCTGCCGCTCGGCAAGCACGTGCCGGCCGAGACGCTGCTCTACGGGCTGCTCCTACCCTCGGGCAACGATGCCGCGACCGCGCTCGCGCAGCACGTGTCTGGCAGCGTCGGCGCGTTCGTCGCGAGCATGAACGTCGAAGCGGCGCGACTCGGGTTGGGCTGCACGCACTACAACTCCCCCTCGGGCTACACAAACGCGAGCAACTACACCTGCGCCGCCGACCTTGCCGAGCTTGCCTACGTAGACCTGCAACAGCCGCGCATCGCGCACATCGTGCGTAGCGCGGAAGCGGTATTGCCATTTCCGATCAAGGGCGGCAAGCTCTACCTGTACAACAACAACCCCCTGCTCGTCTACGGCTATCCCGGCACCACGGGCATGAAGACCGGCTACACCGAACTGGCCGGCGACTGCCTGGTCGCTACCGCCGAGCGCGACGGGGTCAGGCTCGGCGTGGTGTTGCTGCATTCGCCAGACATGGGCCAGCAGGCCGAGTACCTGCTCAACGCCGGCTTCGCCCAGGTCTACCACCAGCGCCTGATCGCCTCGCCGATGGTGCCGCCGGGTCGCTAGCACGACGGGACGATCCCGCCGGACCTGCGCGGGAGACTCAAACTGAATCGGTGCCGGACCCTGTGCGTGCCCGAGACAAGGAGCATCCGAATCGCTGTTGGGCCCATCCCGCTCGAACAGGAGTAGCCTTATGAGCCTAAAATTGACTGGCCAGTCAGCCAAAGGGAGAGCAACGTGGATCTTGACGATACGCCCGAGCAGGTAGCCCACCGCACCAGGGTTCGCGCCTGGCTCGAGCAGCACAAGGGAGAGGCGCCGGTCCTCACCGGACCCGATGCGCTGACCGACGAGACGGAGATCGTCTCCGCCAGGCGCGCATGGCAGGGCAAGCTGGCCGAGGCCGGGCTTGCCGGGGTCACCTGGCCCAAGGAGTACGGCGGACAAGGGCTCGGCCCGATCGAGCAGGTGATCTGCAACCAGGAGATCGCCAAGGCCGGCGTGCCCGGCATCCTCGACGCGATCGGCGTCGGCATGCTCGGCCCCACGCTGATCGCGCATGGCGCCGAGGAGCAGAAGGGGCGCTACCTCGGCCCGATGCTGCACGGCGACGAGGTCTGGTGCCAGCTGTTCTCAGAGCCCGCCGCCGGCTCCGACTTGGCGGCCGTACAGACGCGCGCGCGCCAGCAGGAGGACGGCAGCTGGCGCCTGACCGGGCAGAAGGTCTGGACGACCAACGCCCAGTTCTCCTCCTATGGGCTGCTGCTCGCTCGCACCGACCCCGAGCAGCACAAGCACAAGGGGTTGACGATGTTCATCCTGCCGATGGACGCACCCGGCGTCACGGTCAGAGGGCTGCGCCAGATCTCCGGCGAGGCCGAGTTCAACGAGGTGTTCCTCGATGACGTGCAGCTCGACGAAGACGCGGTCGTCGGCGGCGTCGGCAATGGTTGGGGCACGGCGCTGACGACGCTGATGTTCGAGCGCGTCACGATCGGCCTCGGCGGCGAGGGGCTCGGCTTCAACTCGCTGCGCTTCACCAAGGCGATCGCCTCAGACGAGCATGGTCGCCGCGATCCGGAGGTGCGTAAGGAGCTTGGCGAGATCGTCAGCGAACTGCTGGCGGTGCGCTTTACCGGCTACCGCACCTTGACGGCGCTGCAGAAAGGCCAGATCCCCGGACCGGAGGCAGGGCTCGCGAAGGTGACGATCGTCAACGGCGCGATCAAAGCCGGCGACCTGATCGCCGACGTGCTCGGTCCCGACGCGCTCGACGAGGACAGCGAGTGGGCCTACATGATCTCCTTCCTGCCGGGCCTGAAGTCGGCCGGCGGCACCGAAGAGATCCTGCGCAACACGATCGGCGAGCGCGTGCTCGGGCTACCCCCGGAGCCGCGCCTGGACAAGGGAATCCCGTTCTCTGAGCTGCGCTCCAAGGAAGGAGCGGCGGCATGATCCGCAGATCACGTACCGGCGCTCCACTGCGTCCTCGATCGTTCGTGTGCAAAGCACACTTCACTCACTGCGTCCTTGCCCAGCTCCCTACGTGCCCCTGCGGGGCGAGGAGGTAAACCGATGAATCTGGCACTCTCAGACGAGCAGGTGTTCCTGCGCGAGGCGGCCCGCGGGGCGCTCTCGCGCTTCAAGACATTGGAGGCCGCGCGCGCGGCGCTCGATGGCGACGGCTCGCTGCCCGACCTGTGGCCGGCAGCCTGCGAAGCCGGCTGGCCCGGCCTGCTGATCGACGATGAGCACGGCGGCGCCGGCCTGGACGCGTTCGACGCGATGCTCGTGCTGGGCGAGTGCGGGCGCGTGCTGGCACCGGTGGCGCTGCTCGGGCACCTGCCCGCAACGGCGATCCTAAATGCCTCTCCATCGGCCGCCGGCCTGCTGGAGCCGCTGGCAACCGGTGCGCGGCGCGCGGCCTACCTGCCGGCGATGCCGCCCAACGACCTGGTGGACGGGTGGTGTGTCGATCCGAAGCACGGGAGCGCGCGCCCCTCGGCTCCCCAGGCCAAGGACGACGGCAAAGGCGGCGTGCTCGTCAGCGGCACACTGGCCTTCGTGCCGGATGCTCCCGGAGCCGACCTGCTGGTCGGCGTGGCGCTGCTGGATGGCAAGCCCGTCGGCATCGCGATCGAGGGCTCCGCGAACGGCGTGTCCGTCGAGGAGGTACACCGCTACGACGCGACCCGCTCACTGGGTCACGTGACGCTCTCAGGCGCACAGGCGACGTTGCTCGACGCGCCGCAGGAGGCACTTGCCGGCGCTTGGCATCTGACGCAGACGCTGATAGCGGCCGAGTCGCTCGGCAGCGTCGAGACGGCCCTGGAGATGTCTGTCGCCTACGCCAAGGAGCGCCACACGTTTGGACGCGCGATCGGCTCCTACCAGGCGGTCAAGCACTCGCTGACGGAGGTGTTGCGCCAGCTGGAGAACGGGCGCTCGCTGCTCTACTACGCCGGCTGGTCGCGCCAAGGGGCGCCGGGCGAGTTCCCGCTGGCGGCAAGCGCCGCGCGCTCGGTCGCCGGTCGCGCGCTCGACCAGGGGGCGCGCACGATGATCTCCGTGCACGGCGGCATCGGCGCCACCTGGGAGCACGACGCGCCGCTGTACTTCCGCCGCGCGCAGCTCTCACGGCGACTGGTCGGCGGCACCGGCGCGGCTACCGACCGTGTGGCGGGCGAGCTGATCGCCCAGGCCGAGGCCGCTTAGGCCTACGCACGCTCCGCTCGGTGATACGCCGGGCAGGACAGCGCGGCGCTCCGGCAGGTGGCGGTTTGCGCGCCCAACGCGCTTTCCAGAAGCCGCCACCGGCGCGCCGTAGGCCGCGTTTACGGCCTGCACCATCGCCGTTTCCAGGCCGCAGTTGATGCAGAAGCCGTGCTGTGACCAGCCGATCGCGCGGGCCAGCACCTGGTCGGCGTAGGTGACGCCTGTCAAGTCGTGGCCGTAGTAGTCGTAGGCCGCGTCCCACGCGGCGCCGCCCAGCTCCTCGCCGGCGCCGTCGGCCGAGAGCAGGTGCGCGGCGGCCATGATCGCGTCGAAGTCGTCGTAGATCGAGGGGTGCTTGGGGGTCATGTGGTCGTAGGAGGCCGGGCGCGGGCCGTAGCGATAGGAGTCGCTCACAAGCGCCCATGTCGTGATCGGACCATTGGTGACGTTGAACTGCATCGGGCCGCCACAGCAACCGGCAAAGTTGAGGCCGCCGTAGATGCCCGGCGCGGTCGAGAAGGCCGACTCCTGGCGGTGGATCGAGGCGAGCAGCAGCCAGTTGACGCCGAACGTCTTCTGGGCCGTGGCGTAAATCGGGTAGAAGCCCTGCATCCAGCTCTCGGAGATGTGCGTGCTGGTCGGGTCTTCGTACAGCGCAAGGTCGCGGTGAGACTGGGTCGGCGAGGGATCGCCGACAATCGCATTAGCGCGATGCCCCCCGCGCGCGCGCGGGGCATCGGCAGTTTCGGAAGAAACACCACGCAAGCTGGAAGCATCCGCGGCACCGGGCACCGGCGTGGGCGTGACCGCGACCACCGGCGGGGGCGCGGCGGCGCCGGAGGACGCACCGCCCAAGACACCACTCAGCGCCAGCACCAGCACAGCTACGCCGAGCAGACCAAGCCCAAGCCCGATAGCCCAAGCGCCGCGCTCGGAAGGCGGCGCGGGGACGTTGCCCACAGGGGCGTGCGCGCGCGCGGCACCCTCCCCCGTCTGCTCTGGCGGTGTCTCCATCCAACCTAGCTTCGCACGAACGAGTTTCGCGCGCAGCCGGTTGGGCGTCTGACTCTTGCCGTGTTGAAGATGTCGTGTCGCGCGAAGGGGGGCCTTTGCGTGCACGCCCCGTTGAGAAGCTCACCTGCAACGGCGAATGACCCGTACTCGCATGCGATTGGAACGCCACCGGGGAGCACCGCCGCCGCCGCGGTCGGTCTACGCCGCCGTGAGCGTGCCCAGCTTCGCCTGCAGCGAGTCGAGCAGCTCCGTGAACGAGGCTTCGAACTTCTCCACGCCCTCACGCTCGACCGTCTCGGTCAGCTCGTCGTAGTCGACGCCGGCGCGCGCCAACTCGTCGAGCAGCGCCTGCGCCTCGGCCAAGCCCTCGCCCAACGTCGAGCGCGGCGTGCCATGGTCCTGGAAGGCAAGGATGGTCTCCTCGGGCATCGTGTTGACCGTGTCGGGGCCGATCAGCTCATCGATGTAGAGCGTGTCCGGGTAGGCCGGGTTCTTGGTCGAGGTCGATGCCCACAGCACCCGCTGCGGCGTCGCGCCCTTGCCGGCCAGGTACTCCCAACGCTGCCCTTGGAAGGTCTGCTGGTAGTGGCGGTAGGCGAGCTTGGCGTTGGCGACGGCGAGGCGGCCCTTGAGCCCGTCATGGGCGGAGGATGCGCGCGCGGCGCCGTCGCCGCTCGGGTGGGCGGCACTCAACTCATCCAGCAGACGATCCCCCTCGGTGTCGATGCGCGAGACGAAGAAGCTCGCGACCGACGCCACCTTGCTCGGATCGCCGCCCTCGGCCACCAGCCGCTCCAGCCCGCGGATGTAGGACTCGGCCACCTCGGCATGGCGTTTCAGCGAGAAGATCAGCGTGATGTTGACCGAGTGACCCTTGGCGATCACGTCCTCGATCGCGGCCAGGCCCGGCTTGGTCGCGGGGATCTTCACGAGCAGGTTGGGACGGTCAACCTCCTCGTGCAGGCGAATCGCCTCGTTGAACGTGCCCAGCGAGTCATAGGCCAAGCGCGGATCGACCTCCAAGGAGACGTAGCCGTCGCGGCCGAGGCCCTGCTCCCAGATCGGATGGAACAGGTCGCAGGCCTCGCGGATGTCCTGCTCGGCCAGCGCCCAGAACGCCTGCTCGACGTCGTCGGTGCCGAGCTCCCGCAGCTGCTCGTCGTAGGCGTTGCCCGAGCCCATCGCCTTCTGGAAGATGGTGGGGTTCGAGGTGGCGCCGACGACGGCGTCCTCGTCGATCAGCTCTTGTAGATGTCCACCGCGGATCGCCTCGCGGCTGAGGTTGTCGATCCACACGCTCTGACCAAGCGCGGAGAGGCTCTGCAATGGTGAGGGAGTGGGCATCTCGGCCTCCTATAGGCGTGTCTGATTCAGTTTATTTGGGATAGCTGTTCGTTCCGCACTAAAAGAGAGGGCCGCTACCACGATCGTGTCTCAGCGCGCCAGCAGTGCGCGAGCCTTCTCGGCGATCGAATCGGCTGTGAAGCCGAACTTCTCGAGCACCGTCGCACCCGGAGCCGATGCGCCGAAACGGTCGATCCCGACCACCTCGCCCGCGTCGCCTACCCACTTCCACCAGCTCATGCTGACGCCGGCCTCGACGGCCATGCGCGGCACCTCGCGCGGGATCACGCTGGCGCGGTACTCGTCCGATTGCGCTTCGAACAGCTCCATGCACGGCATCGAGACAACCCGCAGGTGCGTGCCCTCCAGCGCCAGCGCGCGCGCGGCCTCGAGCGTCGGCGCGACCTCCGAGCCGGTCGCGATCAGGATGAGTTGGAGGCGGGACGAACCGCTCGCACCAGAGCCGCCGCCCGCGCCGACGGAAGCACCCGCCGACCCGCCGGCACCACCGCCGCCCTCTCCGCCAGAGCCGCCGCCGCCACCGTCGGGTGCGCTCGCCGAACCGCTGCCTGCGTCGCCTGACTCCCACAGCACATACGCCCCCTGCGCCAGACCCTCGGCCGCGCCGACCTCCTCACGATCGAGCACGGGCAAATTCTGGCGCGAGAGCAGCAGCGCGACGGGCCCGTCCTCGCGCTCCAGCGCCAGCTTCCAAGCTTGTGCGGTCTCGTTCGCGTCGCCGGGGCGCATCACCCACAGGTGCGGAATCGCGCGCAGCGCAGCGTAGTGCTCGACCGGCTGGTGCGTGGGGCCGTCCTCGCCCAGGCCGACGGAGTCGTGCGTCCACACCCACAGAACCGGCAACTCCATCAAGGCAGACAGGCGCACGCTCGCGCGCATGTAGTCGGAGAAGACCAGGAACGTTGAGCCATAGGGCTTGACCATGCCGCCGTGGGCGGCCAGCCCGTTGACGATCGCGCCCATCGCGTGCTCGCGGATGCCGAAGGGGATGTTGCGCCCGACGTGCACACGCGAGAACTCGCCGGCGCCCGCGAACGTGGTCTTGGTCGACTCGACCAGATCAGCCGCGCCGCCAGCCATGGTGGGCCCGTACGCGCTGATCGTGGACATCGTCTTTTGCCCGGCCGAGCGCGTCGCGATCTTCTCCCCTGCCTTGAAGCTCGGCAGAGCGTCCTGCCAGCCCTCGCGCAGGCGACCCGACCAGGCGCGCTCCCACTGCTCGATGAGTTGGGGGTAGCGCTCGGACCAGGCTCTGGCACGCCCCTCCCATTCCTCCTGAAAACCCTTCCCGGACTCCAGCAGGCTCATGTGCTCGTAGACGCGCTCGTCCACGTGGAACTTGAGCTCGGGGTCGAAGCCCATCGCAACCTTGGTCGCGCGCACCTCGTCTTCGCCGAGTGGCGCGCCGTGGGCTTTGGCGGTGTCGACCGCGTTGGGCGCCGGGTAGGCGATGTGCGAGCGCACCTGGATGAACGACGGCCGCTCGGTTTCCGCGCGCGCGACCTGGAGCGCGCGATACAGGGCATCGACGTCCTCGGAGTCCTCGACGCGCTGCACGTGCCAGCCGTCGGCGTGCATGCGCGCGACGTGGTTCTCGGTGTCGAAGGAGATCGAGGTCGTGCCGTCGATCGTGATGCGGTTGTCGTCGTAGCAGGCGATCAACTTGCCCAGCCCGAAGTGACCGGCGATCGAGGCGGCTTCCTGGGAGACCCCCTCCATCATGTCCCCGTCGGAGCAGATCGCGTAGGTGTGGTGGTCGACGAGCTCGTAGCCGGGCCGGTTGAAGTGCTCGGCGAGGAAGCGCTCGGCCATCGCCATGCCGACCGCGTTGGCGATCCCCTGGCCGAGCGGCCCGGTCGTGATCTCGACGCCGGGCACCTGGCCACGCTCGGGGTGGCCCGGCGTGCGCGAGCCCCACTGGCGAAAGCTCTGCAGGTCCTCGAGCGAGAGGTCGAAGCCGCACAGGTGCGTCAGCGCGTACTGCAGCACGCACGCGTGCCCGGCGGAGAGCACGAAGCGGTCGCGGTCGCGCCAGGCGGTGTCGGCGGGATTGAGGCGCAGCACGTGCTTGTAGAGCGTGTAGGCCAGCGGCGCCAGTGCCATCGCCGTACCCGGATGGCCGGCATTGGCCTTCTGCACCGCGTCCATCGCAAGCCCACGGATCGTGTCGATCGAGAGCTTGCGCAGATCCTCCTCGTCGCGGGGCGTGGGCTCAGGAGCTTGGGCCATACATTGCGAGCCTACCTGACATACGGACGCCTCGCTCGCGGCGGAAAACCGGCCACCGAATGGCGCCGCCCGTGCGTGCACTGGAAGTGGTGGGGACGCACACGCACCAGCCAGTGCAGGTCGTGGCGACAGTGTGAGCGCCGATATGGCCAACGCGGATGCAACGCGCGAACCATCAGCTTGCGCTCGCAGGCTTGTCCTCTCATATCGATCCAACCTCCGTGTCGGCTCGGCCATTGGCCAAGTTGTCCAACCGATGCGTACGCGGTTTACCGTTACGCATAACAAATAGTACAGCGCCTACAGAAGGGCCGTCCGATGTGTCACCGCTGAAACGTTCCCTCATGCCATCCCCCGAATCGCCGATTTGGTCTCGCCCACATGCTGAAACTTTTGTTTGCAATGGATTCAAGACCATGATGTCGCCTCCGTCGGTGGCCCCGCAATGAATTGGTGGCCTCTCCGCCTGCCAACAAATAAATCATCCTTTACTCAGCTTGTCAAGAGCTATCGTATAGGGATGGCGCCCAAGTCGAGATCGCCCAAGACCCGCGAGCGGGGTCTGCCGCGCGGCCCTCAGGCATTGCCGCCGGAGCAGGTCGCGGCCGACCAGCGCGAGCGCCTGTATGAGGCCACGATCAAGGCGGTCAACGAGCGCGGCTTTGTCGCCACCACGATCTCCGACCTGGTCGCGGGCGCGGGCGTCTCGCGGCGCAGCTTCTACGAACACTTCGAGAACAAGGAGGAGTGCCTGCTGGCGACCTACGACGCGCTGATTGGCAGGCTGACCGCGCGGATCGTCGAGGCATACGACCCCGAGGACGAGTGGCAGCAGCAGATCGACGCGATCGTGCGCGCGCTGTTCGAAGCCTCCAGCGACCGCCCGGATGCCGCGCGCCTGATCTCGGTGGAGATGGGTGCCGCCGGGCCGATAGGCATCCAGCGCTGGGCCCGTGACGCCGAGCTCTTGACTTCGTTCTTCCTCGCCGTGTTCAAGCAGGCCCCAGGCGAGGGCTCGGTACCGCGGCCGGTGGCACGCGCAATCGTCGGCGCCTTGCGTACGATCCTCTACTCGCGCGTGCGCCGCGAGCGCTCCAGCCGCTCGCTGAAGATCGAACTGCAGAAGCTGACGCCGGACATCGTGGCCTGGATCCTCGCCTTCTATCCGACGCCGCCGGAGATCCCCGAGCGGCCACGGCCCCGGCCCGGGGTGCATCTACAGGCTGGCCGCGCACCAGGCACGCTGGCGCCCTCGCCGCGCTGGGCGCCCAGGGGCCTGCCGCGCGGAGAGCACAGCCTGCCCAAGGGCTACGTCGCGCACAACCAGCGCGAACGCATCTTCGACGCCGTCGCCAACCTGACGGCAAACAAGGGCTACGCGGCGCTCAGCCTCGAGGAGATCGTCTCCGAAGCCGCGATCTCGCTGCAGACTTTTTACCAGCACTTCGAAAACAAGGAGGAGGCGTTCCTGGCCACCTTCGAGATGGGCCACGCCAAGGCGATGGCGGCGGTCAACCGCTCGCTCGACCTGCACCTGAGCTGGGCCGTGAACGTGCGGCGTGGACTGACGGCGTTGACCGAGTTCCTCGCCTCCGAGCCCTCGATCGCACGCTTGGCCTGCGTGGACATCCTGATCGCCTACCCGCACCTGACGGGTCGCGTGAACGAGGCCAACCTGTCCTACATCGAGCTGCTGGACATCGGCCCGGAAGACAGCTATCCGAACATGCCAGCACCGGTGATGCGCGAGGCGTCGGTCGGCGGCATCTTCGAGCTGCTGCACGAGTACATCCTTGCCGGGCGCACGTCACAGCTGCCGGAGCTGACCGATTACCTCATGTACCTCGCGATCACACCGTTTGCGGGGGCGCAGGCGGCGGGGTTGGCGGTGGCGGAGACTTGAGCGACGACTACCCAGATATGACCGCGGTAGCGAGCGCGCGAGCGTGTGCGCTAGACGACGCTAGACGAGCTAGACAGCGCTAGACGAGCTAGACGACGCTAGACGAGCTAGACAGCGCTAGACTCCTGGTAGTGAGCCGCGTCGAGAACCCCTACCGCCCCGGCTTCAACGAGCCCCCCAAGGAGCTCGCCGGCCGCGGGGACGTACTCGAAGATCTGCGCGAGGCGATCGAGATAGCCGCGCTCGATGGCCGCACACCGCGACCGACCCTGCTGGTTGGGGCACGGGGAGTCGGAAAGACGGTGATGCTCGCCGAAGCCAGAGCAATCGCAGGATCGCGCTTTGGCTGGCCGCGGGTCCACGTCGAGCTGCGACCCGAGACACCGTTCACCCCCGACCTGATCGACGCGATCGCACGCGCAAGCGAGCTGCTGGAGCAGCCCCCCGCCAAGCGCACGCTACGTGCCGAGTCCGTCACTCTGCGTGCCGGGGTGCCAGGAGTCGGGGGCGAGGTTCGGTTTGCTCGCGACGCCGACGTCGATCCGACGCCCGCATTGCGCCCGGCGCTCGCGAAGCTCGCCGAACTCGCAACCCGGCTGAGCAGTGGTGTGGTCATCACCCTCGATGAGGCGCATCTCGCCGCCCGCCGCGAGCTGGCGGCACTCGCGGCGCTGTTGCAGGAGGGCACGGGAGAGCGCTGGCCGTTTGTGGTCGTATTCGCTGGCCTGCCTTTGATGCGGGCTCCCGAGCACTCGGTCACATACCTCGAGCGCGGCGCTTGGCACGAGCTGGGCATGCTCAGCCGAGAGGACACGGTACGGGCATTGCGCCTCCCAGCCGAGGCCGGCGGGAGACCGATAGACGAGGATGCGGCCTCGATCCTCGCCGAGGCCTCCGGCGGCTACCCGTTCGCCGTTCAGCTCTACGGGCATTACGCTTGGCGAGCCTCCACCGACCACGACACTATCGACATATCCGCCGCCCGCGCCGCCCTGCCTCGCGCCCACCAGGAGCTGGAGCGTGGGCTCTACGCGGCGCGCTGGACGGCGGCGAGCCCATCGCAAAAGAGCTATCTCGCGAGCCTCGCGATCGTCGCCGCCACCGGAACGCCCACTACCGCGCGAGCGGTAGCCGATCAGCTTGGCCGCACACCCAAGCAGCTCTCGACCGTGCGCGACGAGCTGATCAAGCAGGGAACGCTCACCGTCGAAGGTGATGAGCTGCGGTTTACGATTCCCGGGATGAGCGACTTCGTGCTCGCGCGCTGAGATGCCTACGTCGCCCACAACCTGAGCCGCGAACAGGGCGACGGCCGCGTCCTGAGGTAGCGGAGGCCTGAGCGTCTTACGGCCCGATCCGCTTCACCGTTTTGACGCGGTCGATCGAGCGGTCGAAGGACAGGACCTGACCGACATCGGTCGCCTCGGCGCTTGCGACGAGATATGCCTCGGCAAAGTCCAGGCGATCCAGTTCATAGACCTCCAGCGCTCTCAGCAACAGGGGCTTGTCGAGCACAGAGATCGAGGGCAGACCGAGCGCGGCACGCATCAGGGTTGCGACGCGCCCACGTTCCACTTCATAGAAGGACTCCAGCACATACACGCACTCGGCAAGCACAAGGTCTGCCAGCAACAGTCGCTCTTTGCCCGCCAGCGCCTTCGTGGCCAGCTTCGCCATCTCAGGCGGATCGCCGGTCAGGTGCCTGATCAGGACGTTCGTGTCGAGGAACGCGCTCAGTTGTGCCGCCCCGCACGCGCTTTACGTGTCTGGCGCAACACGTCATCCCACGGCGTTCCCAGCTTTGCCGCTGGCACTGCCACCGATCCGGCCAACTCGATGAAGTCAGGCGTCTTCGCAACGATCGCCCTGCGCCGCTCCAGGCGGAACACGAGCTCGTCGCCTTCGTGCAGGTCGAGCGCGTCGCGCACCGTCTTCGGGATTGTTATCTGACCCTTGGAGGTCAGGCGGGCAGTGGCGTCCATTTTCAGAGCGCTCCTTACTTGTTTTATAGAGTAAGGATATCAGTCCTCCTTCCCTTCACAGCGCAGCCTCAACTCGACCCACTCCTCGTACGCGGCCAAGGTGACCTCGAAATGGTCGAAGAAGCCCGTCAGCCCGAGCAGCCCGAAAGAGGGACGCCATGGCTCGCAGAACCACACCGGCGCTTGCCACTGGTGAGCTGACTGTCCGTCGGAGACTTCGAGCGTCACCTCCGCCATGCGGCCCGCCACGAGCGCTCCTCCCACCGCCAGGCTTGTGCGCGGCGCATCCGCGAGGTCGAGGCCGATCAGCTCGGCGACATATGCGCCCATGCGCACGGCGGTGGCGCCGCTGTCGAGCAGGCACGCCTGTGGCGCCAGCTCCAGGCCTTCGACGACCACGTCGAGGATTGGCCGCGGACGTAGGAGGCTGCCGAGCGGGTCGGGGATGCTCCTGAAGGGGAACTTCACAAGGGGGTGTGACGGGTCACAGGGGCAACGACCTGTCGTTACGGGAGGGCATGCCGGTTACGAGAGGGCGTGCCGGTCACAGGGGGGCCAGCCCGGCCATGGCGAGCTCGTCCTCGGGCACCCGAAACATGCTGTCGGCGCGTCGGTCGTGGCGCGCCAGCCAGCCGACGAGCTCCTTGGGCGTGGATGTGGCTACGAGCAGCTCGCCGTCCTTGATCGCCACCCATTCTCCTCGCAGGGGGCGCAAGGCCTCCGCCAGCTCGCGTGCGCGCTCGCGGTCCGAGGTCGAGCTCTGTGTTGCCGAAATGGCGGTGGTCGGAGGCACGCTTGGCGGGAAGCCTGTCGGCCGCGCGCGCGAGGGGACCGCCGGATCGCCCTCCCCTGCATGCCCGCGCGCCTTCATGCGTGCACCCTCCACGCCCTCCGAGACACTCACCGGCCGGCGACCGGAAGCAAAGCCCAGCCCCATCAAGACACGCCGCGCCTGGTGTGTGGTGAAGTCGGCGCGGTCGAGACCGGTCACGAGTCCGATCACCTGCTTGGGCGGGTAGCGTCGCGCGCCGACGACGACGTAGTGCGTGGAGATCGGCTCCGGCAGCACCCCGCGTAGCGCGCGTTCGACGCCGTCGCGGCGCAACTCAAAGCGCCGCTTGGCGATCGTGACGGTATGAGAGCTTGTCTCTGGCACGGTTTCTCCGGTTCGTCTCTGCGGAGATTAGCAGACGAGAGGAGCCGTCCCTGGGCGCTGTCTTCGCATCGCACCCCGAGTGTCCCGTCGAGTGGGACAAATAGCGATGTCTTATCTTTGCTCCATTCGGTTCCCCAGATTCCGCTTCCGATCGGCACGCCGTTCTTTTCCCACACTGGCTCTTCCTTTTGGGCGCTCAGCGTGCCTTGGCCTGGTGCTACGACGGTCTGGGTGCCTTGGAGCTTCTCAGTTACGGGGCCACCTTTGCCAGGGCTAAGTTCCACACAGTTCAGGTTTCGGCGTTAAACGACACCGTGACGCCCGATTCGCTGTTAGTCGCCGGGAGGCTGAGTGTGCTGGCCGTGCATTCTTCGACTATTTTACCAATACGGTACATGGACAAGATTTCCCGGCTCTGCTTCTGGTTTTTCGGGTGTCCCACTGCAACCCGTGGGCGGCAGTAGCGGGGTCGTCGCTTTGGCCACCCCGACCAAACACCGCGAACGTCACGCTGGCCAACAGAACCTTTCGTAGAGAAATCATGCTCATGACCCTTTCCTCCGCATCTCGGCAGCCGCCGACTTACCTGCCCGTTTGACCGGATAGCGCTTGTGCGCTTGGCGTTCGCAGACCTGCCGCCGCCGTCTGCCCTTTTGTTTGTGGCAGGCCCCCAACGCGCGTGCCAGCTTCTGCGCGTTCGTGAGCGACTTCTGTTTCACAGCCGAACCTGTAGAGGAGACGGTGGTGTTGCCGACACCGTTAAATGTTGCCGAGGGGGCGGGCCCAAACAGTTCAGGCTGGGGCGAGGGCGCCGCCTTGCACGAATCCCCCGACGTGCACGGTGGCGACACGCTCAGCGCCTGCCTGCAGGGCACGGCGGTCGAGCAGACGTGCGCGTCGTACACATCGTAACCCTTGTCGTAGTCTTCGCCGACGAGTTTGCTCGTCGTGTCGAAGAACACGTCGTCCCCGTTTTCGCTGGCGTCATAGAACGCCGATTCAGAGCTGGACGTACCCGAGGAGATCAGACCGACACAACCACCGACCGGCCGACCCGCGAGTTCCTTGACATACACAACGGTCGCAGCCTCAGTCGTATTAGCACAACCACCAATCCCTTCAGGCTCAAACTCGTACACGTCCTCGAGCCCGTTCGTGTCCTGCGCCACAAGCCCATCGGGACTGTCAAAAAACAAACGGCCGCTATCTGACAAATAACGTGGCTGATACGTCGCGGGATCGTTAGACAGATTATCCCAACCGGGAATACTCCCGGCAAGCCAATGATCGCTGGTAGGATCTATCAGTTCCGAGTCACCGCCAGTCCACGCTTCTCCAAGGTCGATCAGCAATTTCGATCCAGTACCGTCGAAAATACCCACAGGACGCGCACCCGTCGGATCGCACGACGCGCACACCAACTTGCCGGTCTCCGCGTCATACTCATAAGCCTCCTCGTCGGGCTGCCCACTCACAGCATCGGCATTGTCATATCCAGTGAGTGGCCGATCCGACATAAAAGCCAGATAACGACCATCCGGCGACACTCGCGAACTGATCTTTGGAAGAAACGGCACACCGTAAATCTGTTGTGCATACCAGCTCGGGATGTCCTGCGGAGACAGCGTGGCGATATACGTTGTCGTCCACCCATCTGTCGTGTCGTGCAACAGATAGAGATTGTCTTCACCGCTGCCCGCGCCATCCGCGAGAACACCTGTAGCGACAAAATATACATATGACCCGTCTTCGCTGACGTCCGAGACGACTTCCTGCACCCCCGCGTTCGGTTCGGAAACCCCATGCGTGGCCGTCAAGTCTGTCGCCTTTTCATTTTCCCATTCGTATACGAAAAGATCCCCGTTTTCCCGGTAGAAAATCTTCGAACCATCGTCATTCATCGTCTGATAGACAGCGCCCGCGCCCCCGATCCGCACAGTACGTTCTTCAACCATGTCACGCACAAACAGGCCGCGATAGCCACCTGCCTCTTCACCTTGCTTATATGGTTCACCCCACGTCCAGGCGATTCGCCTACCATCGTTTGAGATACTCCGCTGCACGTTACCGCGCGGCTCACCCGGCGCCATGCTAGTACCGGCGAGACGTACCAGCGGGAACTTTCCAAAGCGTCCATGAGCGACTTCACCGGTCGATCCGGGCAAAATATTCACGAGCTGGAGACCCGCGGCACTCCACTCATAAAGGTTCTCCTGAACATGGTCGAACCCAGCTTCTTTGCGTTCTATCTGACTCTTGAGCGTTTCTTCGTCGATCGCATTTTCAGTCAACTTCTTCGGCGTAGAAAACACTACATGAGCAAGGTCCGGGGTCGAGACGAGAAAATGCATCTCCCATTCTGGGGGCAACGGCTCTTCGCCCGTACCAATTTTCCCCATACCGAAGCCTTCTTCTTCGATTTTTGTTCCTTCCGGCACGTCCGCTGGACTGACGAGCGGCGAGAACACACCCGTCAGATCGTTCCGGATATACAATGTTCGTTCGCTCTCCTCCGAAGAGAGCGGTGGCGCCCCGAATTCTTGCGGTTCAACAACCGCATACGCCAAATCCGGGGAAAACAAATGATACGGCATATTGGGATGTATAAGACGTTCCGCCGATTCACCGTTTTCCGGGAGACGCCCCGGGAGCGACACATCGGCCGTCTGCCAGCCATTCGCCGTCCGCCGCGAGATCGCCTGGAAATACTGGAATTTCCCTACCGTACCTTCACCACCCGAGGGCCCTTCCCCGAGATACGCAATCCCACTACCATCATCAGCTGCCTGCACCTGCCCACCGTTTTCGTTCAATTCGAGCACAGCACCTTTTTTGTTCGCGGGAGACACAAGTTCCCACGAGCGCCCGTCGACAAGCCCCGAAGACACAGCCGACGGTTGCGTGGTGAAAGTATGATCGGCTTCTTCGAATGCTTCGTCGTCCTGAACAGCAACAAAGCTATAATGGAAAAGCGTGCCCACCTGTAGACCCTGGAGGTGCACACTCAAATCCTGAGAGCCCGTGCCTTCGCCGAGGTCCACGCCCGGTACGGGCACGGGAGCATAGGAGCCGTAAGCCGTGGTCGGACCGTACTGGATGTAATAGTGCGTGTCCGCGCCGTTGGGATCGATCGCGTCCGCCAGCGTCGCACTGGTCGAAGCAACGTCGCCAGCCCACTCGCCGCCGAGGAGCGGCCCAGTGTGGAACACGAAATCTTTGCTCGAATTCTTCCCACCGCTGTTTTCCGCGGACAGCCGATAATGGTAGACCGACTCCGGCGCAAGACCCGTCAACCGCACGCTCACAGGAACAGGACTGGCGCCTTCCCCAAGACTCGCCGGTGAGCACGGCACGCTCTGCCCATAAGCACTCGTCGCCCCATATTCAAACACACACGAACTGACCGACCTGCTCTCCGGATTCACACTCCCATTCAACGTCACACCCCGCGGCGACTGACCACTGAGCGGACCGACTTCCACTTCGGGCTGTATGAAAGCTTCAAAGAACGACACATCGTCCTGCGTGCCATCCGTCGCATAAACGTTGCCATCGCTCGCATCGACCGCGACACCCCTGCTGAACGTAAGATGCCCAGACCCAAAGCAGCCCGTCGAGCCGGCCTGACAACTCTCGATCGGCGCGCCACTCAAACTAAACGCTTCGATGGAGGTTTCATTATCTAGATACACCTCGCCGCCACTAGGGTCGACCGCCTCCCCGAAAAGCCCTTTTTCATCACCGCCAAACGGGTTGGCCAAGCTTTCCCCGGCACTATTCGTCTCTACGAAAAGACCCGTACCGGTATAGAAATATAGGTTGTCTTCACTGCTCACTCCAAGGCCATAAAGCGATCCGAAGGCCGTTGTTCGCGTCGACAGGTATTCATTTGACAAGGCGTCGCTAAAGCTCTCGACATAGTGTCCGATGTGCTCATATTCGGTGAGGAGGTGCCGATGGCCAGCCTGAAAGGTGACCTGCTGAACCACCCACACCACGCCGTGCGGATCGACAGCCACTGTCAGCATTTCCTCTTTTATTAGATTTTCGAATTCACTGTATTCATCTTCATATACACTGCTCGGGGCTATCAATTGCCCTTCGTAAGCGCCGGTAGGACTGAACTTGTCGATCACACCGTGCCCGCTATCCACCACATAGACGTCTTCTTTGGATGGATCGAGCGGGTTGGTCGAGTTGTCGACCGCGATTTCGGTCGGTTCGGACAACGCGCCGGTCGGGGCGGCAGACCCATTGAATTCAGCCAGCAACGTCGAACCGGTCGAGTTGAACTCCTCGACACGATTATTCCCGCGATCGACCACGTACACGTCATGCGTCGTGTCGTTCACCGCGATCCCGGCCGGGTTTTCGAGCTGTCCCGGACCCGAGCCTTTGCTCCCAAACGAATACTCATACTTGTGCACCTCCTTCGCGAACGCCGGCGCACTACACAGCAACACGCAACCGGCCAGCGCACACAACCACACCAGCAGTCTCGGCGCGACGGAGAATATTCTGGTGTGACTCATCGCTTGCTCTCTCCCTGTGGTTTTGAACTCGCTGTTGCGATCGCCCCGTCGTTGCCCGCGTTAACGTCTGCCTGCTTGCCCCCCGCCATGGGGGGTCCCCCGTCATGGGGGGTGCCCGCTTGGCTACGGAGTGTCTGTGTCACCTGGAGCCCCCTTGCGGTCAGCTCCCAGGCGTTGGCCTCACCCTTGGGGCGAGAGCGGCCGGTATTCGTCAACAGGCCCAGGCGCTCGAGACGCGCGAGCAGCTTTGAGATCTGACCCTGGTCGGGCACGCCGGCGTCGATGCCGACCTGGCGGTTGCTCGCGCCGGGGTTGGCTGCGACGCATTCCATGACGCGCAGGGTGCGGTAGGTGAGCCGCATCTCAAGACCCGCGAACGGGTCGCCCGCGGAACGCTCGCCGCCGGCGCCGTTGCCGCTCTGCCCGGACAGCGGCACGGGCGCGGGTCGCGAGCGCTCGCGCTTGGCGGCGGCGCCGCCGAGATAGGGCAGCACGATCAGGCTCATCAGCTCGCCCTGCAGCTCTGTCAGCGGCCGGTGCTCGCCGCGCACCAGGCGCGTGTGCACGACGCTCAGCGCGGCGCCGACCAGCGCCTCGGCTGTCAGCGGCGTGGCCTGGGCGGCTTTGGCGCTCCGCTCGCTTGCCTGCCCCCCGTCATGGGGGGTGCCCTTCAGGGCGCGACCCTCGTCAAGGATCGCGGCAAGCCGCTCAAGCAGCGCCTCGCGCCGTGCCAGCAGCTTCGCGTCGCCCTGCAGCGAATACACGACGCAGACGTTCGCCATCGCCGGCTCGCGCTGGAGAAACGAGAGGATCGTCCACAGCCCGCCGCGCACCCGCTCGCGCCACGCCAGCCCGTCGAGCTCGACGGCGGCGAGGTCGCGCTCGATCAGCGCGAGGACGTCCTCGAACGCGGCCAGCAGACACGCGTCGCGGTCGGCGAACAGCTCGTAGAAAGTGCGCCTGGAGATACGCGCGCGGCTTGTGATGTGGGCTACCGAGGCGTTTGCGTAGCCGACTTCGTCGATGGAGCGGATCACGGCGGAGACAATGCGGTTGCGCTGTATCTCCGCAGGTAGCCCGTGCGGCTCGACGGGAACGCTGGGCTGGCGGCGCACAGTCCGGGCCGGGCGCGCGGCGCTCAACAGCCGGCCGGCGGCCTTGCCGCTCGCGACTGTGCCGGCCGCGTGGCCGCGACGGGTGCCAACAACGCCATCCATCCCCTACTGCTCCCCTCCCCTTGACCTGAGACTTCGCTACCTGACCTGTGCCGTAAACCTGAACTGAAGGTGTATAAGAACAGATTCTTATGCTTTTGTCAATAGTTCTTTTTGAGAAGCGTCGCGAAGAGCTCTTCAGACTCGCGCTCGGCGGCGTTGATCGCTTGGGGGCTCAGGCCAGTGTGGTCAAGCAGGTCGCTGTCGCCGGTGACGATTGCCTCTGCGTTGGATTCGCGCGCCAATGCAACGAGGTAATCATCCGCTGCGTCTCGCAGGATCGCCTCGACATCGGTGGGGTCGGGGAGCGTGACAGCGATGGCGGCGAAGACGTCCACTGCTTCGCGCGCCTCCAACTCGCCCAGCTTTGCGCGAAAGTAGGGCTTCTTCAGGCTGTCACGCACCTCTTCGATTAGCAGGGGACAAGCCACGGCTTCCAGGTCGCCGTTATGGGCGCCTGCAAGCAAGAGTGCTGGCGGTGCGTCCGGCCGCCCCGCGAGTGCGGCTAGCAGAATGTTGGCATCAAGCACGAAGCGGTTCAACCGGCGGCTCGCCGCGCAGCCCGTTCCCTACGCGACTCGCGCACTGACCTCATCGTCATCGACTCCGGCGGCAGCGTTGCGCTCCTGCACTCGACGGATCGTGTCGAAGCCGAGCTGAATCCGCGCTACGCGTTCAAGCGCCTCACGCGCACTCTTGCCCGGAGTGCGCTCGCGCAGCCTCCTCAACAGGTCGCTGTCGAACTCGACAGTTGTCGTCACGGGAGCGTTTATGGCCCTTGGATCGTATCGCCGCGGTGACTGAGCTTCAATGGCCCGCAATCGAACAGGGCGACGGCCGCGTCCTGGGGTAGCGGAGGCCTGAGCGTCTTACGGCTCGATCCGCTTCACCGTTTTGACGCGGTCGATCGAGCGGTCGAAGGACAGGACCTGACCGACATCGGTCGCCTCGGCGCTTGCGACGAGATATGCCTCGGCAAAGTCCAGGCGATCCAGTTCATAGACCTCCAGCGCTCTCAGCAACAGGGGCTTATCGAGCACAGAGATCGAGGGCAAACCGAGCGCGGCACGCATCAGGGTTGCGACGCGCCCACGTTCCACTTCATAGAAGGACTCCAGCACATACACGCACTCGGCAAGCACAAGGTCTGCCAGCAACAATCGCTCTTTGCCCACCAGCGCCTTCGTGGCCAGCTTCGCCATCTCAGGCGGATCGCCGGTCAGGTGCCTGATCAGGACGTTCGTGTCGAGGAACGCGCTCAGTTGTGCCGCCCCGCACGCGCTTTACGTGTCTGGCGCAACACGTCATCCCACGGCGTTCCCAGCTTTGCCGCCGGCACTGCCACCGATCCGGCCAACTCGATGAAGTCAGGCGTCTTCGCAACGATCGCCCGGCGCCGCTCCAGGCGGAACACGAGCTCGTCGCCTTCGTGCAGGTCGAGCGCGTCGCGCACCGTCTTCGGGATTGTTATCTGACCCTTAGAGGTCAGGCGGGCAGTGGCGTCCATTTTCAGAGCGCTCCTTACTTGTTTTATAGAGTAAGGATATCAGTCCTCCTTCCCTTCACAGGCGCAGGGCCCCCTGAGCGCGGGCGAGTCTGAGCTAGACGGCGCTAGACGAGCAATCAAGCATGGACCGAAAGTCCTACCCAGCGCTGCCCCGCCTGAAAGCCCACACGCTCTTGAAGCTCAGGTCGGTGTGCTTGGCGATCAGCTCGTAGTCGCTGTCGTAGTGCAGCACCGCGGCGCCGTGGCGGTCGGCGACGCCGGCGACGAGCAGGTCGATCGGCTTGACGCGGTGTGAGACGCGCCGATCGGCCGCCAGCTGAGCTTGCGCGTCCAGGGCTCGCTGGAGCGCGGCGCTGTCGAGTGTAAGCAACGGCAGGGCTTCAAGCTCTTCGGCCAGCATCGTGAAGTCCTTGGCCTCGCGGGCGCTGTAGCGCATCTCAAGGATCAGCGGCTCGCACATCGCCAGCTCGCCGCGTTCGATGCGCACGGCGAGTCCCCGCGCCCGCTCACCGACGATGCGGCCATCTCGCAGACGCGACCAGACAGAGGTGTCGAGCAGGCTCAGGCTCGCGCTCACGCGCGCGTCCAACCCTCGCGGCGCACCTCCGCCAGAGCGTCAGCGTCGATGCCCTCGCCGGTGCGCAACCGCTGCGCCAGGCGCTTACGCAACATCGTGCGCTTGCTCGATGAGTCCTCGCCGGCGTCCACATCGGCGAGCAGACGCAGCGCGCCGGCGATCGCCAGCTCGCCGACACTTGGGTCGAGCCCCCGCCGGCGCAAGCGCTCACGCGCCTCCTGCAGGGGCGGGGTCAGGGTCACGGACACGCGCTTGTGTTGGGTCGGCATGGGGGGAGTGTAGCACCTGGGTGCTGTACCTTGCAAGGCATTGGACTATGAGTGCACGCGCCGAAATCCGCTCCAGGCCGCGGTCGCCGGACGGGGCTTTGAGGCCCGTCCGGCGCGCGGGACCGCAAGCGGTTATGCGTGCGGCTTGCGTCTATTCGTTTTAGGAGACGTGCAGCGTTTCGCCGCTCACCAGGGTGATCTTCTGAGGGGTTTCATCGAAAACTTCGCCGGCGTACGGCGAGCAACTCAGTCCGCGCGACACTTCTGCGAAGACACCGCGTTCTGTGTTGTTTGTGAGTTTTTGTATGAATGCTTTACATTCGTCTGTTGTTTCCTCTTTCACACCCCATTCGCATTTAAGCTTGATCCCGGGGACGCCGGCACCATCTTCCGTGAAGGTCTCGCTCACCACGCCTTCATAGCCGAAGTACAGTTCCGACTTCCACGGTAGGTGAGTCGCTTCAAGCGAATATGCGCCGTTGCATTTCGATTCGGAGGGCGCATTTTCGCATTTCGTCATTGTGAATTTAGTGATGGTACCGACACCGGCCGCTTCAGCCGTCCCCTGGGCGCTGTCTTCGCATCGCACCCCGAGTGTCCCGTCGAGTGGGACAAATAGCGATATCTTATCTTTGCTCCATTCGATCAACTTGGCTTCTTTGAGGGGCAGGCCTTCCTTGAGCCACACGGGCTCTTCCTTTTGGGCGCTCAGCGTGCCTTGGCCCGGTGCTACGATCGTCTGGGTGCCTTCGAGCTTCTCAGTTACGGGGCCACCTTTGCTAGGGCTAACCTCCACGCAGCTCAGGTTTTCGTCGTTAAACGACACCGTGACGCCCGATTCGCCGTTAGTCGCCGGGAGGCTGAGTGTGCTGGCCGTGCATTCTTCGACTATTTTCACCAATACGGTACATTCCACCTTGAACGTGGGGTTGCCTTTGCCGCCGCTGCGCAGCACATTCTTTAGCGTGCCGCCTGAGGCGACCAGTTCGGTGTGCCAGGGCAGATTCAGCGCGACGATCGCGTTCGGTGCGGCGCAACCTTTGACGTTTACGCAGCTGGACATCGTCATTTTGGTGATTTCGCCAGTGCCGTCAGCGCCCATGACTCCTTCGGCTTTCTCTGTGCATTCGAGCGCAGACGACGCAGCGGCATAGGATATCTTCAGTTTTCCGCTCCATTCCATCGCGGTCGATTTGGTCACAGGTATGTAATTGGTCGCCCACGTCACCTGCGCACTTGCGAGCGCCGGGACGATCGCGCTCAGCGCGAGCACGGCTACGACCGCAAGCATCATCCGGCGGACTGTTCCTCCACCGCGTTTGGATCCGGCGTGCAACCCGGGGTTATACCCGTAAGCATTCATCTGCTGCCTCCTTGTCTCGATAACATTTCTCAGGCGGGATCACACGGGCCTGCGCGCAGCAAACGAGTTGCCGAGCCCACGGACCGAGTTGCCGCGCCCAAGTATTGCGAGGCTTTTCTATCCGAGTAACGACACAGTTGTCAAGAGTTAATAGACGGAAGATCGACCCAGAGGCCCACACACTGTTAACTGTCTGTGGGGCATTCCAGCAATGCCATCTCACCGTGCGGCGTCAGCCGCCATGCGTTGCGTTTGCCGATCCCCTCAGAGGTCTTGTTAACGAGATCGACCTCGACGAGAGCCCGTAACAGATACGAGATCTGCGACTGATGGTTGACGCCGATACCCGCGGCCACTTCCCGGTTGCTCGAGCCGGGATGGTCGGCGATGTAGACCAAGCATTGGCGTACGCGATGGGCCCTAGGGTTACTTACCTTCGAGGGAAGCATATTCTCATGGCGCCAGAGGCCAACGACGCCACAGCGTTGACGTGAGGTAGACGAACCTAATCGCCTGCCTCACGCCCTCGCCGAGAGATTCTATTGAACCAGATCGTGCTACTTCGCTGTCACAGCCCAGCTTCCGACGGCTATGACTTCTCCTGCCGCGTCTGACTGATTCGTTATAACAGTCCCCACCGCACTATTGCCAAAGAAACGATGAGTCGGGGCAACTTTCTCGATCTTCCATTCCGAAGCGTTTGTTTCGGCCGCCACGAACACACAGAGATTGCCTGGTTGCGCCTTCGGTTCAGTAGCGGTGCCGCCAGCGCATCCCGGAGGCAAATCCGCCGTGAGCGCAACGCTTGTATTCGTTTCTGTCGCTTCCTCACTGATCTGCAGCTTGCCTTCACCACTTTCAACCGCAGTAATTTCCGTTCCGGCGGGAATCCCGGCGCCGCTGATTGTCTCGCCCACCGCGAATTCCTTTCCGCTTGATTTAGTGAATTTTTCGATCGTCTTCGAGCCGGTTGCGATTTCGCCCGTGCCCGCTGTGCCGGGTTCCGCGCCTTCCCCGATGTAGTGGGCTTCCGGCGCTTCGGTAAGTGGGATGGTGTATGAAATCGCCGAAGTCCCTGATTCTGCCGCCGCCTGAGCCTTGTAGGTCGTCGACCAAGTTCCAGTCTCCGTCCGCCCGGAGGGCAGCGTGCCGCCGGCCACCCATGGAGAACCGTTGCAAGCCGTGGTTTTCTTGCTTTCGGCCGCCGTGAATTCCGCTCCGCCTTCCGGACACGTGCCGTTGCCTTTGCTCAGGGCTTTACTGGAAACGCTGGCACCGTTCGTACCCGCCAAGCCATCTTTGCCTGGTTCTCCCGGCCCCCCGTCTTTGCCGTTGGCCCCGGCTGGGCCCTGTGGGCCGGCTGGGCCCTGCGGGCCCGCGGCTCCGGGCGCACCACTTGCGCCTGCTTTACCCTGTAGCTGCTTGAGCACGCTCGGCTTGATCTGTTTCGTCGAGGTGATCAGAATTTTGCTTGCGGCGTACGCGCCGCCGCTCATCGCGAACACGAGCGCTAGCGTCGCCGCCACGTTCGCGTAGGTCAAGCGTTTCCTCATAAAAGACATCCGGTGCTCCTCCCCTTATCGGTGACTGTGCTCGTTGTGTTTGGCGGCAGCCTTGCGTCCTTTGGTCTTCTTCTTTTGCTTTGGGCATCCGCTGACGCTTATCGGTGTTGACTGCTTGATGACCGCGCCGTTCTGCGCTGTGAACGCGGTCGGCATCTTCAGGCTCGTCTTGCAGAGGTTGCCGTTGGCTGCAAGGGCTGAGTATTTGCCTTGCGGCAGCGTCAGTTCGAACGTGCCGACGGGGACGTCGGGAACGCTCCTGAACGTGCTGCTCGTGATTCCCGCTTTGTTGATGAACGTTTCCGCGTGCAACTGCACCGTGGTGCCGTAGCCGGAGAGCACGATCACCAGTTCTGGGAACTTGGCTCCGCCGTAGGAGACGAAATATGCGGGGCCATTCAGCTCGACCGGCAGTAGCGGGGTCGTCGCTTTGGCCACCCCGACCCGGGAGTCCGGCGGGCAGGCAGCCTCGTTGGCGTCGAACGTCACCGCGGGACACGCCTTCTGCAACGTCGTCAGACGCGAGGGCAGTTGCTTGGGCAGGTCCACCTTGACCTTGGCGATGTTTGCCTGGGTACCGAACGCGGCTTTGGGGTAGGCGAGCTTGACGTGCAAGCTCGCACCGTTGGCCCGCGAGTTCCTGCCGGAGGCAGAGACCGAGAAGGCGGGTTTGAAGCCAAGCGTCGCGCAGTTGGTGACCTGGAAGGGGATCGACAGCGCCGAGGAGGCGCCTTCGGTGCTGTGCAGCGTGCCGGTGATCTTCGCCGGTTCGCAGTTCGTGGGGTTGAACGTGAACCCCGGCCTGTCGATCGTGACGTTTACGTGCTGGATCTCCAGCGGAATGCCTTCGACGATCGTCGGGATCTTGTAGGGGCCTTCGTTGTCGCTTGTGATCGTGAGCGCCGCCGTGATCGGGTCGACTTCGATCTTTGCCCGGACCAGCACGCAATCGCAAGCGGGATGGTTGAGCTTCGTTTTCTCCAGGTCGAACGGTCCGGCCTTCGCGGGATTCACGATGCTCAGCCCAAAGGGGGCGCCGTCGTAGGGGCCGGTGATGTAGACCTTGCCGCCCTTGACGGTGAACGGCGTGCCGCCGACGCCAACCGATACTGTCGTTTCGCCGATCAGGCTGTTCGGAGCACAGGTGCCCTGGTCGGCCTGCGGTTCGGGGCAGAGTTCGACGCCTGTGAGCAGCCCGGACAGTCCGGGCGGCATGTGCAGCTGCAGCGACTGCAATGTCTGCCGACCATCCGCCCTTGACATCGTCGTTGTAAACGGCGTGAGCGCACCGGCCTGCAGGTTCAGGCTGCCCGCCGTCAGCGACGGATCGAACGGCGCCGGGCTCTGGCACGCGGCGCCGTTCGGCCCCGAGACGATCTGGAACGTCGAGGAGGATTCCCTTGGCGGTTCCCCGGACCATGGGGCGATCGACGCCGTCGTCGTATAGGACCCGCATTCCCGCGGCGTCCCCAACGGCGCGCGCGAGCCGCCGAAGAAGTGCAGGCGCAGATTTTCAAACGGCAACTCAGGTGTTTCCTTGAACGTCGAGACGAGCTGGCCAGTCACGGGGTCCGGTTTGACTTCGCCCGCGAGCTTGATCAGGACACCGGAGACGGGGTCCTTCGCGACGATGTACAGTCCAATCAGGCTGCCGAACGGGTTCTGTTCCTGGGTCGCAAGGTACACGGCACCTTCCAGCTTGTTCGGCAACAACGGCGTTTCGATTTCGACGGTGCCGACCTTCGCGGCTTCGGGACAGTCGGCCTGTTGGGGCGTTTCGATGTCGATACCGGAGATTTCGCCGCGGGCTTCCATTTCTTCCTGGACAGGCGTTTTGCCGGTCAAGAGCGCACACGCCATCAGGCCGTCCGCGCCCGAGGGGTCAAGCGCCACGCCCGCGGGCAGCGTGACCGTGGTGTCCTTCACGCTCGAATCCGCCAGACCGGTCGGGTTCAAGCTTGCTTCCTGGCCAACGTGCACGCCGACCGTCAACCCTGTCGGGCTGCTCGCCTGTTGCCCGTCGGGCGCGACCGTGATGGACGGTTCAAAGCTCAACTTGTTGCAACCGTCCTGTTCCAAAGGTTCGCCCGCGCTGTCAGCAAACGTGTACTGCTTTTGGGCGTACTGGCCGATCGCTTCCCACGAGTCGCCTTCCACGCTCGTCTGCAACGGTCCCGTGCAAGACGTCGGCATGATCAAGAAAGGCTGCGCTTTTTCATCCAACGGACACGCGAATTCCCACTTCTTGATCGCGTGAGGATCACTGTCGATCGCCAAGCCTTCGAACTCATCCAGACAACCGCCACGGGACGTGTCGTGACGCGAATCCGCGGGCACGCCCCAGAACGTGACCTGCGTCCCGATGAAGCCGATGTCGTTGGGAATGTCCGGCACCGTCACGACAACCCCGTAATCTTCGCCGGTTCGAACCGAGGTATCGAGGATCACTGGGCCCACCGGGGTCTTGAACCCAAACCGTGCCGGCTCACCCACGGACGGTTCGACGCTGTACAGAGGCAGAGTCAAGGCATACGGCACAGACTTGTCAAACGAAATGTTTGTAACGATCGACGTCGCGACACCAATAACCGTGTTCTCAGGGCAGGCAAGCGGATTCTTCGAGAACACAGACAAGTTACACTTCGGCAGCGGCGTCGGGTTGCCAACCAGACCCGGAGGCACATTGAAGCGCAGATCCTTGGTCAACGCAACGGGTTGCACTTCCGGCAGCACTTCACCGCGTCCGACTTCGAAAACCGGTGCCGTCTTGTCATTGAACGTCAGTGTCGTCGTCAGCTGAAACGGGTGCGACCCCGCCTGCGTATCCGGTGCGCCACCCTCTTCTTCAGGCGTCAGTTCATAGTTTTCCGCGCCGAACGCCGCCGGCGAGGAACCAAGCGCCAACGCCCGCCGCCATACAACAGGAGCAGCCCCGCCGCCCGAGACGTCGACTTCGCTCGTGCCCGTCCCGGCACCCGGTTCGACGCCCACATCGATCGCGATCATGAAACGTTCGTAAGCAAGCAACGGCCCGTCATACGTGCATGTGACAGTCTGTCCGAGGATCCCGCAGTGGATGAATTCCGCCACACCATCAATTCCGACCGGAGTGCTGCCGCCACCTTCGCCGTACACGTGCGTCGCCGTGACACCCGCCGGCAGCTTGTCCACGATCGTCACGGGATCGGTGAACCCGTCCACCGGCGCGTTACCGAGATTGGTCACTTCAAGCACAAGCCGGCTCTCCCCACCGGGCTGACTAGCCGGTGCTGAGATCGTGTTCACATGCCACCACGGCACCGCCGCACCGGCCACACCGACGCACACGACCAAACCAAACACCGCGAACGTCACGCTGGCCAACAGAACCTTTCGTAGAGAAATCATGCTCATGACCCTTTCCTCCGCATCTCGGCAGCCGCCGACTTACCTGCCCGTTTGACCGGATAGCGCTTGTGCGCTTGGCGTTCGCAGACCTGCCGCCGCCGTCTGCCCTTTTGTTTGTGGCAGGCCCCCAACGCGCGTGCCAGCTTCTGCACGTTCGTGAGCGACTTCTGTTTCACACCCGAACCCGTAGAGGAGACGGTGGTGTTGCCGACACCGTTAAACGTTGCCGAGGGAGCGGGCCCAAACAGTTCTGGCTGAGGCGAGGGCGCCGCCTTGCACGAATCCCCCGACGTGCACGGCGGCGACACGCTCAGCGCCTGCCTGCAGGGCACGGCGGTCGAGCAGACGTGCGCGTCGTACACATCGTAACCCTTGTCGTAGTCTTCGCCGACGAGTTTGCTGGTCGTGTCGAAGAACACGTCGTCCCCGTTTTCGCTGGCGTCATAGAACGCCGATTCAGTGCTAGAGGTACCTGAGGAGATCAGACCGACACAACCACGGACCGGCCGACCCGCGAGTTCCTTGACATACACAACGGTCGCAGCCTCAGTCGTACTAGCACAACCGCCAATCCCTTCAGGCTCGAACTCATATGCGTCCTCCAACCCATTGGTATCGCCGGGCACCAAAGCATCAGGGCTGTCAAAGAACACGCGACCACTATCAGACAAATACCGAGGCTGATAAGTTGTAGGATCGTTGGCCAGATTATCCCAACCAGGCACGCTACCAGCCAACCAATGATTAACCTCCGGATCATTAGTTTCAGATTCTTTGGCAGTCCATGCTTCACGACGATCGACCAACAACCTCGACCCACTACCATCAAATACACCAACAGGACGAGCCCCGGTCGGATTACACGACACACACGTCAACCGACCCGACTGCTCGTCATACAAAAACACCTCCTCGTCCCGCGCGCCATTCTCAGCGTCAGCATTGTCATAGCCCGTCAAAGAGCGATTAGACATAAACACAAGAAACCTACCATCAGGAGACACCCGCGAGCTCACATCAGCCAAAAACGGGGAACCAAAAGGCGCTCGCTCTCCGTACCAGCTACGTTTATCTTCCTCGCCCAAGGCGGCAATAAATGAAGTCGTCCACCCGGCATTCGTATCGTGCAACAAATACAAATTGTATTCGCCGCCTACACCACCAGCGGCCAAAACGGCCTTAGCCACAAAATACGCGTACGAGCCATCTTCACTCACATCAGACACGAGTTCCTGCACACCACCATTCGGTTCACTGCCATGCGCAGCCGTCAAATCAGTCGAAACTTCACTGTTCCAATCATATACAAACAAATCCCCGTTTTCTACATAGAAAATCTTCGAACCTTCGCTATTCATTGTTTGATAAACAGCCGTCGGACCACCTATCTGGACAGTTCGTTCTTCAACCAAGTCACGCACAAACAAGCCGCGGTATTCAGTAAGCCCAGTGGCTAGGAATGGTTCCCCCCACGTCCAGGCAACCCGTGCGCCGTCGACAGAGACACTACGCTGAGCACCGCCCCGCGCAAGTCCACCAGCCTTATTCATCCCCGCCAAGTGCACAGTTGGGAATTTTAAAGAATACGGTCCATGTGCTACTGCATTGTTGCCCGGCAACACGTTTACCAGCTGCAAACCACTACTGCCCCACTCATACAAGTTCGATTGAATTTGTTCTTCATTAATGGGTACTTTTGCTTCTATATTTCCTTGAACAGTTTCTTCATCAATAGCATTACCAGTAAGAGCCTTCGGCGTCTCAAATATAATGTGAGAAAGGTCTGGCGTGGCCGCCAAAAAATGCATCTCCCAAAACGAAGGGTTATCTCCCATAAAATGTTCTTCTTCGATTTTTGTTCCTTCCGGCACGTCGCCCGGACTGACGAGTGGCGAGAATGCACCCGTCAGATCGTTCCGGACATACAATGTTCGTTCGCTCTCTCCTGAAGAGAGCGGTGGCGTCCCGAACTCTTGTGGCTCAACAACCGCATATGCCAAATCCGGAGAAAACAACCGATACGGCATATTAGACTTTAGAAGGAGTTCTGCCGATTCGCCGTTTTCTGGGAGGCGCCCCGGGAGCGACACATCGGCTGTCTGCCAGCCATTCGGCGTCCGCCTTGAGACCGCCTGAAAATACTGGAATTTCCCTACCGTGTTTTCACCACCCGAAGGCCCTTCCCCGAGATACGCGATCCCGCTACCGTCGTCAGCTGCCTGCACCTGCCCACCATTTTCGTTCAATTCGAGCACAGCACCTTTTTTGTTCGCGGGAGACACAAGTTCCCACGAGCGTCCATCGACAAGCCCCGAAGACACAGCCGACGGTTGCGTGGTGAAAGTATGATCGGCTTCTTCGAATGCTTCGTCGTCCTGAACAGCAACAAAGCTATAATGGAAAAGCGTGCCCACCTGCAGACCCTGGAGGTGCACACTCAAATCCTGAGAGCCCGTGCCTTCGCCGAGGTCCACGCCCGGTACGGGCACGGGAGCATAGGAGCCGTAAGCCGTGGTCGGACCGTACTGGATGTAATAGTGCGTGTCCGCGCCGTTGGGATCGATCGCGTCCGCCAGCGTCGCGCTGGTCGACGCCACTTCGCCAGCCCACTCGCCGCCGAGGATCGGCCCAGTGTGAAACATGAAATCTTTGCTTGAATTCTTCCCACCGCTGTTTTCCGCGGACAGCCGATAGTGGTAGACCGACTCCGGCGCAAGACCCGTCAACTGCACGCTGACAGGAACAGGACTGGCGCCTTCCCCAAGACTCGCCGGTGGGCACGGCACGCTCTGCCCATAAGCACTCGTCGCCCCATATTCAAACACACACGAGCTGACCGGCCTGCTCTCCGGATTCACACTCCCATTCAACGTCACACCCCGCGGCGACTGACCACTGAGCGGGCCGACTTCCACTTCGGGCTGTATGAAAGCTTCAAAGAACGACACATCGTCCTGCGTGCCATCCGTCGCATAAACGTTGCCATCGCTCGCATCGACCGCGACACCCATGCTGTGTGTGAGGTGCCCAGACCCAAAGCAGCCCGTCGAGCCGACCTGACAACTCTCGATCGGCGCGCCACTCAAACTAAACGCTTCGACGGAAGTTTCATTATCTAGATACACCTCGCCGCCAACAGGATCGACCGCCACCCCGAAAAGCGCTTTTTCATCACCGCCAAACGGGTTGGCCAAGCTTTCCCCGGCACTATTCGTCTCTACGAATCGACCCGAACCGGCATAGAAATATAGGTTGTCTTCACTGCTCACTCCAAGGCCAAAAAGCGATCCGAAGGCCGTTTTTCGCGTCGACAGGTATTCATTTGACAATGCGTCGCTAAAGCTCTCGACATAGTCTCCGATGTGTTCATATTCGGTGAGGAGGTGCCGATGGCCAGCCTGAAAGGTGACCTGCTGAACCACCCACACCACGCCGTGCGGATCGACAGCCACTGTCAGCATTTCCTCTTTTATTAGATTTTCGAATTCACTGTATTCATCTTCATATACACTGCTCGGGGCTATCAATTGCCCTTCGTAAGCGCCGGTAGGACTGAACTTGTCGATCACACCGTGCCCGCTATCCACCACATAGACGTCTTCTTTGGACGGATCGAGCGGGTTGGTCGAGTTATCGATCGCAATTTCGGTCGGTTCGGACAACGCGCCGGTCGGGGCGGCAGACCCATTGAATTCAGCCAGCAACGTCGAACCGGTCGAGTTGAACTCCTCGACACGATTATTCCCGCGATCGACCACATAAACGTCGTGTGTCGTGTCGTTCACCGCGATCCCGGCCGGGTTTTCGAGCTGTCCCGGACCCGAACCTTTGCTCCCAAACGAATACTCATACTTGTGCACCTCCTTCGCAAACGCCGGCGCACTACACAGCAACACGCAACCGGCCAGCGCACACAACCACACCAGCAGTCTCGGCGCGACGGAGAATATTCTGGTGTGACTCATCGCTTGCTCTCTCCCTCTGGTTTGGAACTCGCTGTTGCGATCGCCCCGTCGTGGCCCGCGTTAACGTCTGCGTGCCCCCCGCTATGGGGGGTGCCCGCTTGGCTGCGAAGTGTCTGTGTCACCTGGAGCCCCCTTGCGGTCAGCTCCCAGGCGTTGGCCTCACCCTTGGGGCGAGAGCGGCCGGTATTCGTCAACAGGCCCAGACGCTCCAGGCGCGCGAGCAGCTTTGAGATCTGGCCCTGGTCGGGCACGCCCGCGTCGATGCCGACCTGGCGGTTGCTCGCGCCCGGGTTGGCAGCGACGCATTCCATGACGCGCAGCGTGCGGTAGGTGAGCCGCATCTCAAGACCCGCGAACGGGTCGCCCGCGGGACGCTCGCCGCCGGCGCCGTTGCCGCTCGGTCCGGACAGCGGCGCGGGCGCGGGTCGCGAGCGCTCGCGCTTGGCGGCGGCGCCGCCGAGATAGGGCAGCACGATCAGGCTCATCAGCTCGCCCTGCAGCTCTGTCAGCGGCCGGTGCTCGCCGCGCACCAGGCGCGTGTGCACGACGCTCAGCGCGGCGCCGACCAGCGCCTCTGCCGTCAGCGGCGTGGCCTGGACGGCTTTGGCGCTCCGCTCGCTTGCCTGCCCCCCGTCATGGGGGGTGCCCTTCAGGGTGCGACCCTCGTCGAGGATCGCGGCAAGCCGCAGCAGCACCTCGCGCCTTGCCAGCAGCCTGGCGTCGCCCTGCAGCGAATGCAAGACGCAGACGTTCGCCATCGCCGGCTCGCGCTGGAGAAACGAGAGGATCGTCCACAGCCCGCCGCGCACCCGCTCGCGCCACGCCAGCCCGTCGAGCTCGACGGCGGCGAGGTCGCGCTCGATCAGCGCGAGGACATCCTCGAACGCGGCCAGCAGACACGCGTCGCGGTCGGCGAACAGCTCGTAGAAAGTGCGCCTGGAGATACGCGCGCGGCTTGTGATGTGGGCTACCGAGGCGTTTGCGAAGCCGACTTCGTCGATGGAGCGGATCACGGCGGAGACAATGCGGTTGCGCTGTATCTCCGCAGGTAGCCCGTGCGGCTCGACGGGAACGCTGGGCTGGCGGCGCACAGTCCGGGCCGGGCGCGCGGCGCTCAACAGCCGGCCGGCGGCCTTGCCGCTCGCGACTGTGCCGGCCGCGTGGCCGCGACGGGTTCCGACGACGCTGCTCATCCCCTGCTGCTCCCCTCCGTTTGGCTTAAGACTTTGCGACTGGTCTGCGATTGCGAGTGCTGCCTGTTGCTCGGCCGTCACGTGACCCGCGTGACGGGAGAACCTGAACTGAAGATGTATAAGAACAGATTCTTATGCATTTGTCAATGGCTGCTCTCGAAAGACCCTCGACGAGCCGCTTCGCGGGGCTCCGCAAAGGCCGACTCGGACTCGCTCTCGGCCGCCTCCCTGCCCACGTGCGTGCGCGGCCGCTCCAGCTCGCGCCTGCCTGCCTCGACCCCGAGGTAGGGGTGCGCGATCATGCTCATCAGCGACGGAGCCAGCTCCAGGAGCGAGCGGCCCTCTGCCTTCAGCAGCCGCGTGTGCACCAGCGAGACGCAGGCCCCGACCAGGTTCTCGGCTGTCCCCGGCGCTGGAGTGGCGCGCGTGTTCGCACCGGCCTGGAGGCGCGCCATGCCAGACGATTCGGCCGTCGGAGCGCCGGGTGGGCTCGCACCGGTCTCGAGGCGCGCCATGCCAGACGATTCGGCCGTCGGAGCGCCGGGTGGGCTCGCACCGGTCTCGAGGCGCGCCATGCCAGACGATTCGGCCGTCGGAGCGCCGGGTGGGCTCGCACCGGTCTCGAGGCGCGCCATGCCAAGCAGCTCGGCCGGCGAACCCTCAGGCAGCGACGCGAGCACAACCGGATCGGTCTCCGCGCGTCCCCGATCGAGCGCTTCGGCAAGCGCGTCGAGCAAAGCCGAGCGACGCTCCAGCACCGCTGCCCCCCAGGCGATCGACTCGACCACCAGCTCGCGGGCCGTGTCCGGCTGCTCGTCGCAGAAGCGAAGCAACTCGACGAGCGCGGCGCGCGTCTGCTCCAGCCAGCCGTCTGCCCGGCTGTAGGCCGGCTCCACGCGCGCGGCGATCTCGGCGAGCGCCTCCTCGAACGCGGCCAAGCGCTCGCCCTCGCTCCCCGCACCCTGCGCCCCATCCACACCACAAGCGCGCCCCGGACGGTCCGCGCCGCGCGTCCCCAGGCCGTCCGCGTCGTCCGGCGCCTGGCCCGACGGATCTCCTGCCCGGAGCATCGTCTCACCTCCTAGCTAGACCACTTCAAACCCCAACTAGAGTAACATAAAAACAGGTTCTTATACTCTTGTCGAGTCTTGTGCTCGCGGGCCGCGATTGGCTCCCGTCGCCGGTGCTCTATGCCAGCGAGCCGTCTGGGACGAACCAAAGCGCTCGCAGCGTGCTGACCCGCGCAAGACGCTCGTAGTCGCGGTCGTAGTGGACAAGTGGTACGCCAGCCTGCTCCGCGGCTGCACAGAGCAGAAGATCCACAGGAGGCACGCGGCGGTGCTCGCCGCCGGCAGAGAGCAGCAACTGCAGCTCACGCGCCCGCTTCCATAGCCCGGCGCCCATCGCGATCGACTCGAACGAGTCGAGCCGAGCGGCGACGTCTCGTGCGCGCGACTCGTTTGGCGTCAAGCGAGTCAACTCCAAAGCAACGAGGTCGCAGACAAGCACCCGTCCGGCCTTCACCTCGGCGTTGAACCAGGACGCGAGTGCGGGAAAGCGCCGGTCGCGCGCCCAAGTCCAGACGCCCGTGTCAAACAGCGCGGGCCGATCGAGCGAGACCGGCTCGATCTCAGCCTTGCGGCCCAGCGGACCGTTCCCGACGGTTGGCCTCGACCTCGGCAGGGGTCCCGTCGATGTCGCGCAACACGTCAAAGCCATCCAGCGCGCGCCTTCGCCCCACCTCGCGCAGCGCCGCATTGACGGTCGCGCTCAGGCCCTTGGTGCCCAACTCGACCCGCGCAACCTCAAGTGCCGCCAAATCGACATCAACGGTGGTGCGCGACATAGGCATCAACCTAGCGCATCATCGCCGCATTCTCTGGCATTCGTGCCCTGCGTGCGGCGATTGCCCTCCTCAACGGCGGGCGCGGGCGCGCTTGGTGGCCAGCGCGGTACTCGCGTGCGGCGTCTCGAGCAGGTGCTCGGCGTGCGCTCGGCCTTCGTGCGCGGCGAGCAGCGGCGCGAGCACGATGTAGGTCAGCTGCTCGTGCAGCTCGGGCAGCAGCTCGAGCTGGCCGCGCAGCGCGTGGTCGTGGAGGACCTCGAGGATCGCGCCGGCGAGCATGTCGGCGGTGGGTGCCGGCAAGTCTGGGTGGGCGCGCAGGCCGGGACCCAAGAGCTGCTTTAGCGCCTGGGCGCGGCAGTCGAGGAAGTCAAGGCCCGGGCGGCCCAGGCCGAGCGAGCCGAGCACCATCGTGCGCGTGGCTGTGGGATCGGCGGCCGCGGCGACGAGGTAGGCGCCAAGCGCACGGGCGATGCCCACGGCCCAGGCGGGAGCGCCAGGCGGGAGGTCGGCGGGCGCGGCCCTCGGCGCGCCGTCCTCGCCCGCGGGCTGTCCCGACGCGGCGGCTGGCGCATCGCCATCCACACCGCGCAGAGCCAGCGCGGGAGTAGCTTGACCCTCACCCGCAAGTGGACCCGGCTCGGCGACGAGCGACTCATCCCCCGCGGGCCGATGTAGCCCGATGGCATAGGCCTCGCGCGCGCGCTCGATCAGCCGCTCGTGCACCGCTTCGCATGCCGCCAGCAGGGCCTCCTGGCTTGTACGGAAGTGCTTGTAGAAAGTGCCGAACGAGACCCCTGCGGTGGCGGCGATGTCGGCGAGGCTGATCGACTCGCCCTCGCCGTTTGCGGCCAACCTCAGCACGGCAGCCAAGATCCGCTCCTTCGGGCCCTCCTCAGGAGTGAGGCCGTTCGCGCCCAGACCCCCGCTCGAAGCATCGGCAGCGCTCAGGCGAACATCGGCGCTCAGAGCCTCGCCCCAATCGCCTGTGGGCGACTCGTTGCCGTAGGCGCCCACCCAGTCGAACAGCTGCTCGGCCAACGTCAACAGCTCGCGCGCGGGCCGCTCGCGCAGATGCACGTACAGCGCGCGGCGGATCGCTCCGATCGTGGCCATGACGAGCACGGGCGCGCGGTCCGTGTGCGCGCCGTCTGCGCCGAGCGCCGAGTCGAGCAGCGCGTGTGCGCCTTCGCCGAGCTGCTCGCGCGCCTCGACCGTTCCGTGCGCGACCGTCAACACGTCGCCAAGGCACACGCGCGCCGCGGCAGGCCAGACCTGGGCGAAAGCGGCAAGCGCGCTCAGCGTGGCGCGAGCGCGCTCGCCGTCCTCCATCCTTGGAGCGTTATAGGCGGTGACCAGCTGGCCGGCGCCGCGCGCCAAATGGTCGTCGTAGGCAGCGGTGAAGCAGCCCTCCATGCCGCCGAAGTGTTCGTAGAAGGCGGCCCGCGCGACGTGCGCGCGCGCGGTCAGGTCGGCCAGGCTGGTGCCGGCAAACCCTTGCGCGTCGACCAGCTCGACAAGCGCGATGCCCAGGCGCGCGCGCTGACTCTCGGCGACCAGCTCGCGCGGCAGCCGCATGCCGGGAGCAAGCTTGCCGGGGATCGCGGGCCGTGCGCCGCTATGTGGCTTTCCAGCTGGCATCCCTTAGGCCCGTGGTCGAAGATCGGAGTTCGGGAGAGGGGTTGATTTCTGCCGTGTGAGCATACCAAGCTGCCACCTGTAAGAACGCGGCCTTATAGGTCCCTGGGCCGACCGCCGGTAGCCGCCGCGATCGGCACCAGACAGGCGAGCACCCGTTCGAGCAGTCCCCGCGCGGCCATCGCGGGCTCCTCCACGAATGCCTCTTCGTGTGGGGCGTAGTAGGCGGAGATGACATGCGCGTGGGCCTGCAGCGCGAGCGAGTGCAGCGCCTGCAGCAGGCACTGCTCGACGCCGGCGAAGTGCTCCTCGAAGCAGGCCTGGGAGAGCCCGGCTCGGGCCGCCACCTCCACGACGCTTGAGTGTCCATATCCATGTTCGCGCGTCTCCTCGATCGTCGCCGCAAATAGACGCTCGCGCTCCAACCGCTCGCGTCGCGACCGCGGCGAATGGGTTGCAAGCGAACCCTGCGAGACCATGCTTTCGGGCGTAGCCAAGGCACCAGCTCACTCTCTCACCACGTACTACCCGCCTCTCCCGGCCAACGTCAACCGGTCAAGCCGCTCAGAGCCGGCCGGAGCCGGCCCCGAACGCCACTGTCTACGTTCCCCCTCGCCAAGCAAAGAACAAAAGTACATGTCCATTCTTATCACGGGTGGCTCGTCTTGTCAATGACCATCAGGAGACAGTGCGTCACACGCGAGGTTCGAGAGATGGCAAGCCCGGACTCGGGCTGGGTACCAACTGTCAGCCCTCGCCTGAGTTCGGATCGATCCGACTATCAGGTAGCTCACCGTCAGCTACTTCTAGGTCGTGAAGATCGAAGCCCGGACTCGGCTGGGTACCAACTGTCAGCCCTCGCCTAGGTACGGATCGATCCGACTATCAGGTAGCTCACCGTTAGCTACCTCTAGGTCGTCAAGATCGACAAGGTCGCGCTCACGACCGGCGATCCGCTTGAGCGCCACAAGATCTGCCAACGAGCAGATCGGCGCCTCTACGTCATCCACACGGCGCTTCTTAGCGCGATCTGAGAGCACCGCCAAGTTCAGCCGCGGCGGCAGCTCGGCGAGAAGGTCGAGCTCGCCACCCGGAGCCACATACACGGCCGTCTGCCGCTCATCCTCGAATCGTGAGTCCGGCCGCGGTCGCCAGACGGGGCTTTGAGCCCCGTCTGGCGTGGACCGCGCAGGCAGTTACGCGTGTAGCTTGCGTCTATTCGTTAGGAGACGTGCAGCGTTTCGGCGCTCGTCAGGCTGATCGTCTGGTGGCTTTCAAAGAATTGAGCGCCAGGAAGCAGCCCACTGCAAGACAGTCCACGTTCCGCGAATTCCGCGAAGACACCGTGTTCTGCGTTCGTGATACTTCCCATGTGGGCGCCTTCGCATTCGGTTGTGGTTTCGCTTTTCGAACCCCATTCGCATTTCAGCTTGATCTTGGGGACGCCGGCACCGCCTTCCGTGAAGGACTCGCCCACCACTGCAGAGCCGAAGTACAGTTCTGTTTTCCACGGTAGGTGGGTAGCTTCAAGCGAATATGCACCGTCGCACGCCGATTCCTCGGGAGCGCGTTCGCATTTGGTCATTGTGAATTTGGTGATGGTACCGGCACCGGCCGCTCCAGCCGTCCCCTGGCCGCTGTCTTCGCATCGCACTCCGAGCGTACTGCCGCCACCTGGGACGTACAGCGATATGGTGCCTTTACTCCATTCGGTCGACTTTGCTTCTCCTTCGATCGGCAGGCCTGCCTTGAGCCATACGGGCTCTTCCTTTTGCGCGCTCAACGTGCCTCCCGAGGCTGTGACACTCTGACTGCCTTCGACGGTGCCGCTGGCAGCTCCGTAGTAAGAGCAGTTGAGCTTTTCGCCGCTGTTGAACGCCGCGGTTACACCTGATTCGCTGTTGGTGGCCGTTGTGCTCAACGTACTGACCGCTGTGCATTCTTCGGATATTTTAATGCCGACAATTGTGCATTCTGTCTTGAACCCAGGGTTGCCTTTGCCGCCGTTGGACAGCACGTTCTTGAGCACTCCGCCTTCTGAGACCAGTTCGGTGTGCCAAGGAAGGTTGAGCGCTGTCATGGTCACCGGTGAGCCGCAGCTTTGAAGGTTTTTGCAACTGGACATCGGCATTTTCGTGATTTCACCGGCACCGTTGGCACCAACAGATCCCTGAACCGTATCTGCGCATTCCAGGTAATAAGTTTTCGAGACCGAGAACTTTAGTTTCCCGGTCCATTCCATCGCGGTTGATTTGCTCACCGGAATATAGTTGGTAGCCCACGTCACATGTGCGCCGGCGAGCGCCGGCACTGCGAGGCTCAGCGCAAACACGCTCGCCACCACAACCATCATCTGGCGGGCAAACCGCCCGCTCCGCGTGAACCCGACATGCCGCCTTGGGCGATGCCCATAATCTTCCATGTGCTGTCTCCTTGTTTGGATAATCAGGTAACACAGGACACCAAAGTGCCCACAGGGCAACCTATGCTCGAAGGCGATTACCGTCAAGGTTTTACATAAGTTCCGCGAGCGTCGGAGATCGTTAAACCGTACGTACGTCGAGGATGGGCTACACGGGTAAAGCCTGGCATTCGGCCACGCCTGTTACGCGCGCTCGATCTTGCCGTGAATGTTCTAACGCACCCACCACCTGTAGGCCGCGCGGCGACAGCGACCACGCGTTGGGGGACCCCGGGCGACCCGGACTCTTGACGAGCAGACCCATGCGCATTAGTCGTGCGAGCATCGTGGAGATCTGGTCGTCGCGGACGATGCCAACCGCCCTTGCGACCTGACGGTTGCTCGCACCCGGGCTCTGCGCCAGGTAGCGCAGGCATCCCCGTGCACGATGCGCCCGCGGGTCGCGCAGCGCGGGCGGAATCTCGACATTTCCCGTGCCCGCGTCGTGTACCGGTGGTTCGCGCCCTGCAAGCATCTCGCGGGTGAGCGCTTCGCAGCGCTCGACCTCCACCGTGGCCGCCTGCGCGCCAAGGTAAACCGCGGTGATAAGACCCATCAGCGGCCCCAGCAGCGTGAGCAGCGGCTCCTCTCGCTCGCCCAGCAGATGCCCACGGACGATCCCCAGCACCGACTCCATCACGCCGGTAGCAGCCAGCGGGCTCGGCTGAGGCTCCTCAACCGTCACCCAGCGCTCCACGATCGCGCTGGTGAGCGCGGCGAGGTACCGCTCGCGACGCTCAAGCGCCCAGGCCCCCGCCGCCAGCGTCTCGATCAGCCATACGCGGGCAAGCAGCGGCTCGCCGTCGAAGAACTCGAGCAGTGAAGCAAGCGCGGCGCGCACGGCGTCCTGCCAGCAATCCTGTGTAGCAAACGCTCGGGCTACCAGCACGCGTGCGTGCTGGTAGCCCCCATCCATCATCGCCAAAAAGCACGCTTGCAGGCTGTCGAACAGCTCGTAGAACGTGCCACGACCCACATTCGCGCGGGCACACACCTCGGTCACCGTTGCCTGCGCGTACCCACGCTCGTAGATGACGAGCACCAAGGCGTCGATCAGCCGCGCGCGCGACTCATCGCCACCAACCGGTCTGTAAACCTGTGTCACGATCGAGCACACCCGCGCCGGAACGATCGAGCACACCCACGCCGGCCTTGTTTCTTAGAACGTGTTTCAAAATAGGCGGTGCGTCCCGGGTGTTCATGGACCAAGCGGGTCGTCGCGGGTCGTCGCAGCGCGACGACCCGCGGACGTTGCAGCGCGTACTGGGAGTACGCGCAAGACGTCACGTGGCGATCCAGCGCCGCCTCCAGGGAAACACCGGACGTGCCGATCTTTTTGAAACACGTTCTAAGTGTGCGCCATGCGCCGGCACCGGCGAACCCACGTGGTCGCCTTGCCTTCTCCTTGTTCATTTGCACACCGCGACCTGTCCAGCCACGCAGGAACCGACCCAAACCCCAGCCTTCTGCTTCGATCGACAACCGAACAGATGTCAATACGGAGGCAACTGTATATCAAGGTCATCTAAAAGTCAACACCCTGTGCTGACCTGTCCGCAACTTCGTGTGTTTTGGCGCCATCTTGACTACGTCGGACGGCGATCTGCGTCGGCGTCTGGCGAGGGCGACGGGTTGCGGGTTGCGGGAGTGGGTGGTGGCCACCCTGGCGACCCAACGCCTGTCGCCGAAAACGGGGTTTTGGACCACGAATTGGGCCACGCGGCCCAAAACTACCGGTGCGAGGCCCGGCCTACCCCGACCAAAAACCGTGAAATAGCACGCAAACCTGGATGGCGAGACCCGGACTCGAACCGGGGACACCACGGTTTTCAGTGGTGGGGGAACCTTCCAGACTAGCCGCGATGAGGGTAGCAAAAAGTGGCCTGTTTGCAGCCGTTTCGCGTTCTGTGCCGCGACGATCAGACCGTCGACCTTTGGGCCGAGATACCCGCCGATACCCGCAGATTCCTGTCCGTTTGTGCCGCGGGGCTGGGTCGGCGGCACAAACCGTCCTCAGTCATCGCGGGCGCCTGTAGCGCGCGGGTGATTACGCGCGAGTCGACTCACCGGGGCTGCTGAGGCCACCCGAGCGCATCGAATACGGCGAGCGGGTCAAGGTAATCCCTCCAACGAGCCACCTTGCGTCCCTCGATCGCCAGCACCGAGATGTAGCGGTTGGCATAGGTTGCGCCGGTCGCGACAACGCTGCCCTCTGAGGCGTACTCGAGTACGATCACCCCGCGCTCTCTGTCGTGGTGGACGGCCAGGTCGAAGCATCGATCCAGCGTTAGCTGGGCTCCATAAGCTCGGTAGAGGTCTGCGACTGAATCGCGTCCGACGACACGACGTGGATAGCCGGGCACGGTAATGACGTAGTCGACCGCGATGTCCTCGGCCAGCATGTCGAAGAAATCGGCGCCATCCACGATCCCGGTAAGCGCCTCCTCGACGATCCTGAAGAACGGGCGCAGCGCCAGGAAGTCGTCATGGTCGGTGAGCCTGCTCACAAAGTGGAACCTATTCGCGACGTGCTCTGTTACGGCTTCCCATGCTGTTCGACGCCGAGCGCAGGTAGGCGTATGGGCGTCGAGGCGATCCGGAGCTGCTGTGGGTCGCGTCGAGCCTGTGTGAGGATGAGCCCGCCCTGGATGGCCGCGAGGGTCGCTGTCGCGAGACGGCCGGGTCCGCGCTGCGCCGGAGCTTGCCGTCCGCCTGCACCTGTCGAAGCCCCTCCCGCAGTGGCGCCTCCCAGACCGAGCGCATTCAGACAACGACGGAAGGTGGGTGGCTGAGGCCCAATGAGGAGCCACGAGCCGGCGTGGCGTGGAGTTACGCTTCGAGAGGTCCGGGAAGGCGGGGCAGGCCGTCGTCGGGAATTGGCTCCCAAACGGCGGCGCTGGCAACATGCAGGCGACCCATCGGCCGTACCCCGGGGTCGCTGTCGAAGGATCCCATGCGAACGTTGATGATCTCCGGGTTCTCCGGATGCTGTCCGAACAGCGCCGAGCCGCAGGTGCCGCAGAATGCCTTGTCGGCTCCGTCACCCGCGTTCCAGCGCCGGATGTGATCCTCGCCACTGACGATTCGAAAAGTCCCGGCGTTGGCGATCGCCGATGGCGAGGCGGCGGTGCCCGTTCGTCGCTGACAGCGGGTGCAGTGGCAGTATCCGGCGCGGAGCGGCGGCTCGGTGAGCTCAAAGCGCACCGAGCCACAGTTACAGCCGCCGGTTAGAGGCAGAGACGACTCAGGCACAGAGCCGATCATAGCGCCATCGACGCTTTCGGCTTCGGCCCTTTCCGCGTCGTCGTCCTCGACTTCGTGGGTTGGTTCTGTCGAACGGTACGTGGTACGTGGTGTTCTCGGTGCGGGCGGTCGGCCTCGCCAGCGGATCGCGCTGCTCCTAATCGAGCGTGGACCTCGGGATGAGGCGGATCTCCCAGTGATGAACCACGTATGAGGTGTCATGTGTTCAGTAGAACACAGTCTCACGCTGCCGCCGGGTGAGTGTCACCGACTTGAGATGGTGACGCGACCGAGCCCGATGACCTCCATCTCGGCCTGCGGGAACACAGACGGCGATCGCGTCGGACTCGCGGCGCAGCGTGCGGCGCAGAGCCACAAAGGCGACGGAGCCGAGGATCGCGGGGATCCATAGCGCGATCGCGCGATAGGCGAGCACCGCCGAAGCCGCCGCGGTGATCGGCACGCCGTAGAGGGCGAAGGTGCCCACCAGCCCGAGGTCGACGCCGCCGATCCCGCCGGGGACCGGAATCAAACCGCCAAGCTCGCCGATCAGGTAGGCGATCCATACGATCGCCAATGGCGGCGCGAAACCGAAGGCGTGAAACGTGGCCCACACGATCATCACGTCGAAGACCAGGTAGGCGAGGATCCCGCCGATCAGCCACGCATTGCCCTCGCGCAGGAGCGCGACCGCTTCATTGACACCATCGGCGATTGCGACCAGGGTCTTCGCCACCAACCGCGAGCGACGCGAGGACGGGCCTGCTTCGCTGCGTTCCAGCCGCAGATGCAGCCGCGCGGACGTGCGCCCGGCCCGTAGGGCCGCCACAATCGCGATGGTGGCGATCACGGCGGGGAGCAGACGTCAGCGCGAGGTTCGTCTCGCCCGGGAAACACGCGGACCGCGAGACCGATCCCGACGACGATCACGCCGACGACGTTTGCGACGCTGGTCAGCAGGAAGAAGGCGGCGGTGCGCCGCGCGATGTCAGACGCCGGCATCCCGCCTCGTTTCAGAGCCCAGGCTCCAAGTGCGAGACCCCCGGCCCCGCCGGTCGGAAAGAGGGCATTCGCACCGAGCTCGGACATGCCAATCTGATAGCTGACACGCCAGCTCATGCGCCGGCAGAAGACCATGCGAAAGATTGCGACGTATCCAAGGCCGGAGAGCACCTTGAGTCCCATCCCCAGCAGCAGCCATTCGGGCTTGGCCTGCGCGAGGCGGGTACGCAACCCCTCGAGCCCCGGCAGCAGCGTCACGATCGCGACGACCGCGAGGACGAGCCCTGCCAAGAACAGCAGCCGGGTGCGCAGCTTGCGCCGGCTGAGCTCCTCGGGGATCTCCAGATCGTCCACCGCGACCTGCGCCAGAGCGGGCGAACGGGGACGCTCGGCCGAGTCGACGGGCTGCCACGCGCTCATGCCATTCGCGGGTCTTCTGCGAGCGTCGTCATTGCAGGTAGCGCTCTACCGTTCCCTCATCGCGTATCGAAGCATCGTCTGGGTCCTGGTGAAACTCGCGGCGAGCGCGACGCTGGCGTAGAAGGTCCCAGCAACGGTCGAGCTCAACCTCGACGGCCGCGAGGCGTTCGTGGGTCTCGGGCGCCCGAGACTCCTCGTTCTGGGCGAGGAGCGTGTGCTCCTCTTGCACCAGTCGCTCGATGCTGTTCAGGACACCTCCATCGTTCATAGTCGCTCCTTCGTGGCCTAGTCGAAGTGTTACCGGTCAATGTAGCCGCCAAAGACCTGCTGGGCCGGACCTCCTCGGGCGGCGCTGGCATGAACCGCGCTGCATGGATCAAGACCAGTGACCGAGCGGAGGATCGGTGTCGTCGTAGATGCGGGCCGCGGCGAGGCTTTCTCGCCCAGCCCGCTGACGCTTTCAATCTGCGACTTTGCAGCGCTTTTCCTAATGGCGAGACCCGGACTCGAACCGGGGACACCACGATTTTCAGTCGCACCGAAACTGGCCCTGAAAACCGCCTATTTGCAGGGCATTTGTGTCTGCCAACATCAAGCCAGGTACCGATTGTTTCCGGTGATTTACCGGGGTTTTGGACCACGGATGGGGGTCGTGGTCCAAAACCTTGGCCCTCTCGAGAACGGCCCGATCGGGTCTTTGGCCGGATTCGCGGAGTAATACAGAGTTATACGAGGTTTAACGGGATCGCGTAAACCTTTAACTCGGAAAGCAGGCGTCGTGGGAATCTACCTAGACCACGCCTGGATGCGCAGCATCAGGAGCGAGCTCTTTCTGGATCGACCCCCTCAGAAGGCAACGATATATCGGGGGGTGAAGGGCCGATTGGTGGGGCGTGCGGCAGCGATGCGGTCGATGCGGTAGGTGCGAGTCTCGCCTTCGCCGTTGACGGCAAGCAGCACTAGCTTCCCCGCGCGGGTGCGGCGAAGTTCGTATGGCTCGACCACGCGCCGCCCTGGATGTCCCTCGGCGGGGCGGTAGTCGATCTCGGCCTTCAAGCGGTTGGCGCCCGCATAGCGGATCAGCTCCAGGGGTGCGCCCTGTCGCCAAGAGACGATCGCATGTGGGGGACGCCACGCGTCGAGTTGATCTCTGGAGGGCGCGCGGCGAAGCTTGCGACGCGTCAGCGTGCCTGCGAGCCAGGCGAACACTTCCTCCAGCGCCTCCCAGAACATCTCGAACGGAGGGAGCGGTCGCGGTAGCTGGTGGCCGAGCATGTTCTCCCACTCACGCTCGATCTCCTGGGCGTAGGGCGAGGTGCGGATGGAGTCGGCGTCAGGGACCGTCACGCCAGCGTGGGCACACTTGGCAGCAAGGACTGTGCGCACGCGCACCGCTCGGCCGATCAGGTCGGGGTGGCGGTGCATGTGTACGACGTCGTAGAGATCGCGCGGGCGACAGCGAGTAGCAAGCGCGCGCGTCTTCTCAGCCAGTAGCTCTGTCGGCGAGTAGCACAGGACACCGACCCCGGGGAGTGGCTGGTCGCTATATGAGTGCACGATTATGCGGCGGTGCGGCCGTTCGACGAGCACCTCATCGCTGGTCAGGTCGAGCTTGAGCTTCGGAAGAGTCCCGCGCGGGGCGTTCGGTCCACGGTAGGCGATCCGCGCCTGTGTGGTGGACTGGCCGCGTAGGTTGCGCCGTCGCGCAAAAGTGCGCTGGTCTATCTCTAGCTCGACGCCCGTTTCGCGCGCAAGCCAGTCCGAGACTCTCCTGAAGATCTCGATCAGCTTGTCGGGCTCCTCCGGGCCGCCGTCGACGACGGTGAAGTCGAGGTCCTCAGAGAATCGGTAGGTCTCGTAGTAGCACTTGCGCAGGCAGGTACCGCCCTTGAAGATCCAGGTGTCGGCGAGCGCTGGCTCTGCAGCAATCGCAGCAAGCATCCAGCCGAGCACGTAGTCCTTCTCGATCACGCCGACGTCGAGTTGCCACTCGCCACGAAGTCGCATCAGCTCCTGCTTGGCGATCACGACGGCTCCTGTGGCTCGAGCGCCACGTTGACGCGCAGCCGCCATGCCGGCACGCGCGGCCCCATACGGGGCCCGTCGGGGTCAAGCAGCGAGATGCCGCTGGAGAGCTCCGCGCGGCACGCCGCGATCAGCTCGGGGGCGCCCCAGCCCTGCGACTCCAACAGGAAACCCAGGCGCTTAAGCACAGCGCGGTTGCCGAGCCGCAGCGCGTACTCCACCAGGCGCTCACCCTCGTGCTCATCCAGATACGCCCGCAGGATCTCTGCGGCGTGACGGATACCACCGCCGATTCGCGGTGCGTCGAGGATCTCCACTACCGTCCGTGCAGGGTCGGCGAACAGCATCCGCACCTCCTCCTGCCACGCTGTCTCCAAGCCCCACTCGAGTGTGTCCTCTGCTACGTGCATTAGTAGGTACTCGGCGTCCAGCAGGCTCGCCGTCGCGGCGCGCACGCGCTGTGCGGTCTTCACGATCGTGGTGCGGAACACCTGCTCGGTCAGACCCCAGTGGCGCGCTGCCGTGAACCCGCTGAAGTAGCACGGCGACCACACCGCGCTCGCCAACACCAACGTGTCCTGTGACCAGCTTCGCGGAGGACCTCGACTGGCACGGCGATGTACAGGCCCCGCCGCACCCGACGCAGCCACCCCTGTTCCGCCCAATGCGCGAGCTTTCGCGCCGCGACCCTCGCGTCCACGCCTAGCACGCGTGCGGCGATCTCTGGAGAGACAAACCTGCGATCGACAAGCACCGCCGACAGTTCGGCACGTCCAGCGCCTGAGATTCCACGACCATCTTGCGTCATCAGAAAGCCAATAGTTCATTCGACATCGGATCTAGCGGCTACATGATAACCGATGATCGATATCATCGCACCAGAAGCTTCATCTTGAAAGAAACTACCGGCCCACCACTATCGACAGCATGGTCTGTCCCTCGGCGATCCACTTAGGTCACAACCGGGGGTTTTGGACCACGAATTGGACCACGGGCACGAAAATGGCCCCAAAACGCGCCCGATAGGCTGATCGTAAGCACACCAAAAACCTGGCGATTAGCAGGCAAAACAGGAAATGGCGAGACCCGGACTCGAACCGGGGACACCACGATTTTCAGTCGTGTGCTCTACCAACTGAGCTATCTCGCCGCAAGGTCCGATGCTACCGGCTCACGCGCAGGTCACTGCCGGGTCATCCGACGGCGCACCGGTCGCGACCGCCAGGGCCGATCGCCAGCGCGCTCACCGCGACGACTCAGCCCAGTCAGCCCTCATAGGCCGCGGCGCGCTCGAATTCCTCCACGAGCGCTGTGTAGGTCTCGCGCAGACCCTGCTCGACCGGCACCTGCGCGCGCCAGCCCAGCGCGCTCGCGGTATGACTCGTGTCCAGGCAGCTGCGCTTGAGCTCGCCCGGGCGCAGCTCGGCAAGCTCCGGCTCGATGTCCGAGCCGGCGGCCGCCTTGAGCACGTTCCACAGCGTCAGCACGTCGGTCTCCACACCGGTGGCCACGTTGAACGTGCCGCGGTTGCCGTTGGCGGCGATCAGGCGCGCCGACGACGTCGGCGACGTGCACGTAGTCGCGCGTCGGCGTGCCGTGGCCGAACATCTTCGGCGTCTTGCCCGTGTGCAGGTGCTCGGAGAAGATCGCGACCACGCCGGCCTCGCCGTGCGGGCTCTGGCGGGGGCCGTAGACGTTGCCGAGGCGGCAGATCAGCGTGCGGCACGCCGGCGGACAGCGACCAGGTGTTGACGTAAGCCTCGGCGGCCCACTTGGAGGCGCCGTAGGGAGCAAGCGGAGCGGGGATGCGGCCCTCGGGGGTGGGCAGCGGCGCGTCGTCGCCGTACAGCGCCCCGCCGGTCGAAGTGAACGACAGCGGCGCACCGCAGCTTGGTGGCGGCGTCGACGACGTTGAGCGTGCCGAGCACGTTGACCGAGCAGTCGCGGCCAGGATCGGCGACCGACGCTGTGACCGACGCCTGCGCGGCCAGGTGGTAGACGGCGCTGGGGCGCACCTCCTCGAAGACGCGCTCCAGCGCGGCGCGATCGACGATGTCGAGCTCGCGCAGCGTGGCGCCCGTGCCGGCACCTTGCTCGGCGCTGCCGGAGGAGAGGTCGTCGATCACGGTCACCTCGTTGCCGGCGGCGAGCAGCGCGTCGGTGAGGTGCGAGCCGATGAAGCCGGCGCCGCCGGTGACGATTACGTGTTGTGGCATTGAGCGGAAGCCTATCTGCGAATGCGGAAGGTATTCGGCGCGGGTGGTCTAAAAAGTGGCGATGCCCCCCGCGCGCGCGGGGGGCATCGCGTTTTGGCGAGCAACGACACCTGACCTGCTGCTCCTCGCCAGACCGCGACACCACCCCACCCCCGGTCCGTCCCCCACGACGCCGCCGGTCGGGCGCAGGCCGAGGAGGCTCTACCCGCGAGCCAGCATGTAGCGATTCATCGTCGCCATCACGCGGCGAGTGATCGCGTCGGCGCGATGCTCGGTGTCGAGGTCGATCTCGCCCGTCTCGCGCAACCGCTCGATTTGGCGCATGGCCGGCTCCACCACCTCGTCCTTGAGGATGGCGGGGTCGATGCCGTCCTCGATCGCCTGTGCGATCGCCTCCTCGGCAAGCTCGGCGTCGCCGAGACGCATCGCGTCGGTATAGATCTCAAGCGCCGCCGCGAGCAGCGAACTGGGATCGGAGCGGCTGCGCGTGCGCGCGTCGGCGCCGGAGCTGTCGAGCACCTCCATGAACTTGTGCAGCAGCACCGGGTCGAAGTGACGGTCGGCCTGATCGAGCATCATCTCGACCGCCTTCTCGACCGAGAACGCCTTGCGGTAGACACGGTGGGAGGTGAGCGCGTCGAAGACGTCGGCGATCGCCACGATGCGACCCTCGATCGGGATGTTCTCGGCGGTCAGCCCGCGCGGATAGCCGCCGCCGTCCCAGCGCTCGTGGTGAGATAGCGCGATCGTCGCGCCCATGTCGAGGATCGAGGAGGAGGAGCCGCGCAGCAGGCGGTGGCCCTCCTCGGCGTGGGTCTCGACGATCGCGCGCTCCTCGGCGGTGAGCTGGCCGGGCTTCAACAGGATTGCGTCGGGGATCGCGACCTTGCCGACGTCGTGCAGCGGCGCGGCGTAGCCGATCCGCCTGCAGAAGTCCGGGTTCATCCCGATCGCTTCGGCAAGCAGCGTCGAGAAGCGCCCGATGCGCTCGATGTGCGCACCGGTGTCCTCGTCGCGAAACTCGACCGCCATCGACAGGCGCCGGACTGTCTCGGCCTGGGCGATCTCGAGCTCTGAGAGCGCGCGGCGCAGATCGTCGTTGCGCTCGTCGACCTCGAGGCGCAGCGCTTTGCGACGGTCTTCGCCCAGCAGCCAGCCCCAAACGCCGGCAAGCAACGCGAGCACAAGCGCGCCGATCACGGTCAGCGCTGGACCGCCGACGATCAGCGCCACGATCGCGGCGGCGGCCAGCAGCAGCGCCAGCGGCGCCCTGTAGCGCGGCGGGCGCTGACGTCGGCGCACAGCCTCGGTGCTCGTCGCGCGAGCAACGCCCTCCTCACGGCGAGTCTGCTCCTCTGTCGAGCCACCGAGTAGCGCTCGCAGCTTGTGCGACTGGGACGCCGCCTCGACCCCGCCGGAGGCAGGCGAATCTTGGGTTGTGAGGCCGCGCGTCAGCGCGCCCCCGCGTGGGACGGATCGCTGCAAGCCAACCTTTGTGACTCCACGCACGAAAAGCACTCCGTTTCTTCGCTATTCGTCTATTCGGCTGTTCGGCCAGCCCGCTTGAGCTACCCGCAAACGAGCTACGCGAATCAGTGCAAATTTCCAGCTCTGAATTCGCCGGAGCGGAACGTAGATGATCGCTCCTCATGAGCGACTGCGAACATCGGACTGACCATCAGTCAAACATTGAGTGCGACGTACTTCGTCTCCAGATACTCGCCGATGCCCTCGAAGCCGCCCTCGCGGCCGAAGCCCGACTGCTTTACGCCGCCGAAGGGGGCGGCTGGATTGGAGACGATGCCCTGGTTGACGCCGACCATGCCGGCCTCGATCGCCTCGGAGACCCGCAGCGTACGGGCCAGATCGCGCGTGTAGATGTAGGCCACGAGCCCGTACTCGGTGGCGTTGGCGGCCTCGATCGCCTGCTCCTCGGTAGAGAACGTGCTCACGGGAGCGACGGGTCCGAACACCTCCTCGCGCAGGATGCGCGCGTCGGCGGGACCTCGCCGAGCACGGTGGGGGCGAAGAAGTAGCCGCCCGCCGAGGAACCCGTCGCGGAGGCAGCGAGGCCCCGGCCCGGAGACGAGCCCCCCTCGCGGGGCGCCAGGATCTGTGGGACCGGCCAGCGGCTCGCCGCCGCACAGCAGCCTGGCACCCTTTTGCACGGCATCTTGCACCAGCTCCTCGACGATCTTGCGCTGGCGATCGTCGATCAGCGGGCCGATGTCCACGTCCGGCTCGGTGCCGCGCCCCACCTTCAGCTTTGCCATGCGCTCGGCCATCCGCTTGGCGAACTCCTCGGCCAGCGACTCGTGCACGTGGAAGCGGTTGGCCGCCGTGCACGCCTCGCCGACGTTGCGCAGCTTCGCGATCATGGCGCCCTCCACCGCGGCGTCGAGGTCGGCGTCCTCGAACACCACGAACGGGGCGTTTCCGCCCAGCTCCATCGAGACGCGCAGGACCTGCTCGGCCGACTGGGCGATCAGCTGGCGGCCCACCTCGGTGGAGCCGGTGAAGGACAGCTTGCGCGTGCGCGGGTCCTTCAACAGCGGTTCGATCACTGCGCCCGAGTGGTGCGCGGTGATCACGTTGAGCACGCCGTCGGGCAGGCCCGCCTCGGCCAGCACGCCCGCCAGCGCGAGCATCGACAGAGGCGTCTGCTGTGCCGGCTTGACGACCATCGTGCAGCCCGCCGCGATCGCCGGGGCGATCTTGCGCGTGCCCATCGCCGTCGGGAAGTTCCAGGGCGTGACGAACACGCACGGGCCGACCGGCTGGCGCATCGTGAGGATGCGTCCTTGGCCCGTCGTGTTGGTCATGTAGCGGCCGTGGATGCGCACCGCCTCCTCGGAGAACCAGCGCAGGAACTCGGCCGCGTAGTTGATCTCCGCCTTGGATTCGGCGAGCGCCTTGCCCATCTCCAGCGTCATCACCAGCGCGAGCTCGTCCACGCGGGCGAGCAGCAGCTCGTAGGCGCGGCGCAGGATCTCGCCACGCTCGCGCGGCGCGGTGGCGGCCCACGCAGGCCTGCGCGTCGGCCGCGGCCGCTAGCGCCGCGAGCGCGTCCTCGGGGGTCGCGTCGGCCACCTCGGCGAGCGGCCTGGCCCGTCGAGGGGTCCTCCACGCCGAGCGTTCTTCCCCCGCTGGCGGGGCGCCACTGCCCGCCTATGTACAGATCCTTGCGGTACCCGGTCAAGTACCGCCTGCTCGCCCATCATGTGAGGTTCCTCTCGCTTGCGGGATTCATGCTCGATGAAGATCTGTCCGATTCGACCTAGGTGCAGTGTGCCATCCGACGCATTACCCTGATCGCGCTCGCGTGTCTCATGTTGTGCGCCTCGCTCGGCGGGACGTTCGCACGGCGTCGCCGGCGCCGTCCACGCTGGTGATCGACGGCGCGGGCGACGGTCACGGCGTGGGCATGAGCCAGGACGGGGCGCTCGGCTTTGCCGAACACGGCTGGACCTATACCGCGATCCTTGGCGCACTACTACACGGGGACCGCGCTCGGAGACGCGCCGGCGAACACCGTCGTCAAGGTGTTGGTCGGGCTCGAAGGTCAAGGAGCTTCCGCTTGAAACCTACGTGCGCGGGGTCGTCTCGGCGGAGATGTCGGCCAGCTGGCCGATGGCGGCGCTGGAGGCACAGGCCGTCGCCAGCCGCACCTATGCGATCACCTCCGACGCGGGCGGCTCGAAGTTCGACGTGTACTCCGACGACCGCTCGCAGGTGTACCTCGGCAAGGCCGCGGAAACATCGCGCACGAACGCGGCCGTCGCCGCCACCGCCGGGCAGATCGTCACCTATGCCGGCAAGCCGGCGATCACCTATTTCTTTGCCGGCTCGGGCGGGCAGACCGAGAGCGTGCAGAACGCCTTTCCCGGGGCTGAACCAGAGCCTTGGCTGGTGAGCGTGGCCGATCCCTACGAAGCTGGGCCGCTGCGCCACTGGACGCAGACGTTGAGCTTTGCCACGGCGACGTCTCGCCTGAGCGGGCTGGTCAAGGGGGCGTTCACCGGCATCGAGGTGCTCGAAGCGTGGCGTCTCGCCGCGGATCGTGTCGGCCTACGTGCTCGGCTCGAAGGGGCGCACGCTCGTCAGCGGGCCAGAACTGGAGGCGCGCCTCGGGCTGTATTCGACTTGGGCTTATTTCAGCGTGAAGAACGCGAAGGGGACGCGCGCCGAGCCGGACGCGAGCGGACAGAGCCCGCGCTCCGACGCCGACCGCGCCAGCCGGCGAACGTCGGCGGCACAGGCGGCTCCGCCGCGACAGCCGGCACACCTTCGAGCAAGCCGGCCGGCGTGGACGGCCAGGGCGGCGTGCCGGCCGGGTAGTCGGGCGAGGCCCAAAGCAACGTGCCAGCCGGCGGCGCGCGCCAAGCCGGCGTCGGAGCCGGGGGCCCGTGCCAAACTAGCGCCCCATCGCCGCGCGCTGGCGAGTCACACGAGAGCAGAGGCCGCGTCCTGCTTGCATGATGCATACCCTGATGGGCGATGGACGACGCTCCACTGCTGATCGCCGACGTTCCCTGGCTGCTGTATCGCGCCTTCTTCGCGCTGCCCAAATCGATCAAGGGCGCGGACGGGAAGCCGGTGAACGCACTGCTGGGCACGGTCAACGCGCTGCTGGCGGCAAGCGAAGCGCAACCGCCGCGTGCTGTGGTCGCATGCTTCGGCGCGGAGGAGGCTCGCTATCGCGTGGAGGCCTATACCCCCCTACCACGCCCACCGCGAGCCGATGCCGGCGGAGCTGCGCGAGCAGTGGGAGCGCGCGCCAGAGCTGCTGGCGAGCTTCGGCTGGACGATCGCCGACGCGGCGGAGCTGGAGGCCGACGACGCGATGGGCTCGTTCGCGCGGGCCGAGGCGCAGGCGGGAGGGCGTGCGTTGCTGTTGACCGCAGACCGCGACCTCTACCAGTGCGTCGACGACGACGTGGCTGTTTTGGATTTGGGAAAGGGAGGGGCGTGCTCTGTCGTCGGAGCGAGCCAGGTCCACGATCGCTACGGCATCGCGCCAGAACAGGTGCCCGATTTCATCGCCCTGCGCGGCGACCCCTCCGACGGGCTTGCCCGGGGCGCCGGGGATCGGGGCGAAGACAGCGGCCGAGCTACTGCGCACACACGGCACCCTGGAGGCGCTGCTGGAGCAGGCCGAGCGACAATGCGAAGACGGGCAGCGGATCTGGAGGGCAACGAGCGATGCGGTCCGCGCGTCGCTCAAAGCCTGCACGAGAACGCGGAGCTGCTGCGCACGTTCAAGCGCATCGCGACGCTCGTGGAGATCGACGTGGAGCGCCCGCCGGACACGCCAACCGATTTCGCCAAGGGCGGCGCGAAGGCACGCGAGATCGGCATGGACCGTCTGGCCGAGGACTGACGAGCTGACAGCGCCGGCAAATAGCGGCCGTCATAGTCGCACGGCCTATTCGCCAAGCGTTAACTGCGCTAGGCGCCGTCAGGTGACGGCTAGGGCGTGAACTTGACGGTGATCACGTCCCCGTCCCGCATCGCGTAGTCGCGGCCCTCCAGACGCAGGGTGCCGCGATCACGCGCGCCCGCGTAGCCGCCGGCGTCGACCAGCTCGCGCCAGCCGACCACCTCGGCGCTGACGAAGCCCTTCTGGATGTCGGTGTGAATCTGCCCGGCGGCGTGCCAGGCGGTGAGCCCGTCGCGCAGGTGCCAGGACTGCGCCGGCTTGGCCTCACCGGCGGTGAAGAAGGCGATCAGGTGCAGCAGCGAGAAGGCGCCGCGCACGATCCGCTGCAGGCTCGATTCGCTGACGCCGAGCTCGGCGCGCATGAGCGCCGCTTCCTCCTCCTCCAGCTCGGCCAGCTCGGACTCGATGCGCGAGCTGACCGCCACCACTCCGGCGCCCTGCGGCGGCGGCGTGGTCGGCCACGCGGCCGGAACCTCCTCGGAGCCCTCGTCGACGTTGACGACGAACAGCACCGGCTTGGCGGTGAGCGCAGCCGAGGTCGCGCAGCGCGTGCGGCGCATCCTCGGGCGCGGGCACGGAGCGCGCGGGCCGTCCGGCCTGCAGCTCGCCGATCACCTCGCGCAGCCACGCCTCCTCGGCGATCGCCACGCGGTCGCCGCCCTTGGCCTGCTTGGCGACGCGATCGACGCGCCGTTCGGCCTGCTCGAGGTCGGCGAGCACCAGCTCGGTCTCGATCGTCTCGATGTCGGCGCAGCGGATCGACGCGACCCTCGGGGTGGATCACGTTCTCGTCGCTGTGGGCGCGCACGACGTGCACGATCGCGTGGGTCTCGCGGATGTTGGCGAGAAAGCGGTTGCCGAGCCCCTCGCCTTTGTGCGCGCCGGCGACGAGGCCGGCGATGTCGTGGAAGTCGATCGTGTCCCACACGATCTCCGACGCGCCCACGGTCTGCGCGACCTCGACGAGGCGCTCGTCGAGCACGGGCACCACCGCCACGTTCGGCTCGATCGTCGTGAAGGGATAGTTGGCGGCCTCGACGCCGGCCTTCGTGAGCGCGTTGAACAGCGAGGACTTGCCGGCGTTCGGCAGCCCGACGATGCCGATGCGCGTGCTCATGCCGGGACACCCCGTTCGAGCGGTGTGCCGCGGGCGGCATCGGAGCTCCGCGCCATCGACGCGCCAGCCCGTTCGCAGCGCCGAGCGCCGAGAGCGCACGCCGCCATGCCAGGCCGAGCAGCGCCCCCGCCAGCACGTCGGAGGGATAGTGCACACCCAGATACAGCCGCGAGAGCGCGAGCGCCTTCGCAAGCGCGTACAGCGGCAGCGCCGGGAGGCCGGCGCGGCTGTAGGCAAGCGCCGCCGGCGAAGGAGGTCGAGGAGTGGGCGCTGGGGAAGCTGTAGCGCGTCGGCGTGCTCGTCAGCGGCGGCAGGCCCGGCAGCTCGGGGCGCACGCGACGCACGACCAGCTTCAGCGCCGTGTTGGCCGCGTATGTGCCGGCGACGGTCGCCGGTCGCGCGCCGCCAGCGCGAGCGTCGCTCACCGCTCGACAGCAGCGACTCCGCCGCTCCCCAGACGCGAGCCAAACCGCCGCGTGCTCGCCGAGCAACGAGAAGCGCGCCACCGCGCGCTCAGCGCAGGCGTGTGCCCCCAAGTGCGCGCGACCCGCAGCAGCCGCTCGTCCAAGGACATCGCGCTAGACCGAAAAACCCACGCGCTGGTCGCTGTCCTCCACGCGGACGTAGACGACCTGCCCGAGGTACAGGCGCACAGGCCCTTCCTCGGTTTCGAACTCGTGCCAGCCGCCGTCGCCGAGCGCCTTGTAGAGCGACTCGAGCTGCTCGTCGGTGACGCGCAGCGAGAGCACCTGGCCGCCTTGAAATCCGACACTCACACGTCTGTGCTGATGGGCCATCAGTGATCCTCCACGGGTTGGACTAGCTCGGTGAGCACTCGGCCGGTGCCCTTCGGCTCAAGGAACGCCACCAGCGCACCGCGGATGCCGACGCGCGGGCGCTCGTCGATCAGCGGCTGGCCGGCCTCGCGCAACGCCGCGAGGGTCGCCTCGATGTCGGACACCTGGTAGGCGACGTGGTGCAGGCCGGGCCCCGCTTGGCGAGGAACTTGCCCACAGGCGTGTCCGGCCCGAGCGGCGCGAGCAGCTCGACGTGGTTCTCGCCGACGTCCAGCAGCACCGCCTCGACGCCCTGCTCCTCGACGATCTCGCGGTGGGCCACCTCCATCTGGAAGGCGTCCCGGTAGAGCGCGAGCGAGGCCGTCGATCTCCTCGACGGCGACGCCGATGTGGTCGATCCGGTTGAACACTCCGCGGCAGTCTAGGGCGTAGACCAGGAGGCACGGCCAGCCGCGCACGCGCAGGCCCACGCCCGGCCGGCGTTCCAAGCGCGGCACGCCCACCATCACGCGTTCGATCGCGTCGCGGTCGAGCACCTCGTTGTCGAGCAGCTCCGCCGCGAGCGCGTCGAGTTGGGCGCGATGGCTGACGATCAGCTTGCGCGCGGCCCGGCGCGCCTCGTCGACCAGCTCGCGACGCTCCTCGTCGCGCAGGCGCAGCGTGGTCTCCGAGAGGCGCACGTCGCCGTCGGGGGTGCGCCCCACGCCGGCGCTGCCCATCGCATAGTCGTGCACCATCGAGTGGGCGATGTCCGCGACGCGCTTGAGGTCGTCGGAGGCGCCGGTGGTGATCGAGCCGAACACGATCTGCTCGGCCACGCGCCCGCCCAGCAGCACGGTCATGTAGTCGAGCAGCTCCTCGCGCGTCTTCAGGTAGCGGTCCTCGGCCGGCAGGTTGAGCGTGTAGCCGAGCGCGCGCCCGCGCGGCACGATCGAGATGCGGTGCACGCGGTCGACCGACGGCAGCAGCTCGCCGCAGAGCGCGTGCCCGGCCTCGTGAAAGGCGACGACGCGCTTCTCGTGAGCATTGAGAACGCGGTGTGATTGCACCCCGGCGATCACCCGCTCCAAGGCCTGGTCGAAGTCCCCGCCGGTGATGTTCTTGCCGCCGCGGCGCGCAGCGAAGATCGCCGCCTCGTTGCAGATGTTGGCCAGGTCGGCGCCCGTCAGCCCGCTCGTCTGCTGCGCCACGAGACCAAGGTCCACGTCCCCGAGCGGCTTGTCGCGCGTGTGCACCCCGAGCACGCCCTTGCGCCCCTTCACGTCGGGAGGGGTGACGAAGATCTGACGGTCGAAGCGTCCCGGGGCGCAGCAGCGCCGGGTCGAGCTTGTCGAGCAGGTTCGACGCGGCGATCACGACGAGCCGCCCGCTCGTGGCGAAGCCGTCCATCTCCACGAGCAGCTGGTTGAGCGTCTGGTCCTTCTCGCCGGAGAAGTCCGCGCCGCGGCGCCCGCCGACGGCGTCGAGCTCGTCGATGAAGATGATCGCCGGCTCCTGCTTGCGCGCGATCGCGAACAGGCGCCTGATGCGAGCCGCGCCGAGCCCCGCGAACATCTCCACGAACGCAGCCGCCGACTGGGCGAAGAACTGCGCGCCGGACTCGTGCGCCACGGCCTTGGCCAGCAGCGTCTTGCCTGTCCCGGGCGGGCCGTGCAGGAGGATGCCCTTGGGCACCTTCGCGCCGAGCTTCTCGAACTGCTTGGGGTCGCGCAGGAACTCGACGATCTCCTGCAGCTCGGCCTTGGCCTCGTCCGCGCCGGCGATGTCCTTCCACGCGACCGACTGGTTGGAGGACGGCTTGATCTGCTGCGGCTTGACGCGCGGCATCACTTTCAACGTGCGCCACATCAGGTAGATGAGCGCCACGAAGAAGACGATCATCACGACGCTGGACCACTGGTAGGACCAGTTCTGGATGTCCGTCACGAGCGAGGTTGCGAGCACCGTCACGATTTACACACCCCGCCGACGGCACAGAATCGCGAGGGCAATCTGCCGCGGCCGACACGTGGCCTACAGAGACACGCCCTAAACATCATCATCCCTACCTGCATCTCACCTTCCGTGGCTCGCTTGCACACCCACTGTGGGCACCTCTGCCCAATCAACGCATCTAGCCGAGCAGTCCTAGCGCGAGGTCCCGGTAAAATTCCGTGGCCCACGCCAGGTCGCGCACGTCGATGCGCTCGTCGGGGGCATGAATCAGCGCCTGCGTCTCAAGCAGCGACTGGTGGCGTTGCGGGAAGAAGCCGTAGGCAACGCACTCGGGGAAGGCCGCGCGGAAGTGGCGCGAGTCGGTGAAGCCGGGCAGGATCGTCGGCACCGTCTTGGCGCCGGGGTCGTGTGCCGAGACCCATGCCCCGAGCGCGTCCATCAGCGGCGAGGCCAGCGGCGAGCGGTTGCCGGTTATGCGCTCGGTGAAGTCGATGCGCAGCGCCCCGCGCGCGCCCGGCGCAGCGGCCGTCGGCGCGCTCTTCCCGTCGCCGTTAGCCTCGCCGAGCTCCAGCGTCAGACCATCGATCCCGCCGAGCACCTGCTCGATCGCCCGCTTGGTCTCCGCTTCGCCAAGGCCGGGCGGCACGCGGCAGTCCACGCGCAGCTCGGCTTTGGAGGGAATCACGTTGATCTTCTCCGACGCCGAGACCTTCGTCGGCGCGAAGCTCACCCCGAACATCGGCTCGAGCAGCTGCAGCAAGCGCGGGTCGACCTGCTCCAGACGCGCGAGCGCGGCGGCGGGATCGGACTCGTCCTCGCCCACGCCGCGCAGGAACGCAAGCGGCTCGGCCGTCGGCGCGAGCGCCGGCTGGCGGGTCGCAAAGCGCTCGAGCACCGGCGCCAGCTTCAACAGCGCGTTGTCGCCGAGCTTTGGCATCGAAGCGTGCCCGGCGGTCCCGTCGGTGGTGACCGTGAAGCGAAACACCCCCTTCTCCGCGCAACACACGCCGTAGTAGCGCTGGCCGTCCAGCTCGAAGTGGGGCCCGCCGCCCTCGTTGAGCAGCATGTCGCAGCGCACCTTCTCCGGGTGCGTCTCGCACAGCCACTTGGCGCCCAGCTCACCGCCGGTCTCCTCGTCCACGACGGCGACGATCAGCAGCTCGCCGCGCGTCGGGCCGCCAGCCTTCGCGCGCCAAGCCGGCGACAGCGGCCACCTCAGCGGCCACCTGTGACTTCATGTCGAGCGAGCCGCGCCCCCACAGGCAGCCATCGGCGATCTCGCCCGACCAGGGGTCGCGCCTCCACTCGCTCGCATCGGCAAGCACCGTGTCGACGTGGCCGAGGTAGCAGAGGGTTGGCCCCTCGACGGCCGCGCTCGCTCCGGCCCCACCGCCGCCGCCATCAGGGCGTAGGCGCGCCACGAGGTTTGGGCGCTCGGGCACGGCGCCAAGCAGCTCGCACTGGAAGCCCGCGTCGGCGAGGATCCGCTCCAGATGCTCGATCGCCGCGCGCTCGTTGCCGGGCGGGTTGACCGTGTCGAAGCGGATCAGGCTCTGAAGCAGCTGCGTGGCATCGTCCACGCGCCCGATGCTACGCCACCGGGCAAGTGGGTCCCATCAGCAGGACGGACCCCGGCGGGGATGTACTCCACCAGCAGGACAGACTCCGCGAGGGATGCACGTCCATCAGCAGGACAAACCCCGGCGGGGGATGTACCTCCCATCATGCAGTGGTACTCGTGAGAATGTGCGTCCCATATGCAGTGGGACCCGTTTGGATGCTCTCTTCAGGAGGTAAAGGATGAGACTGGGCCGGGGAGCTTCGGGCAGGCGGCAATCAGCTCCTGCGTGTACGGATGCTTGGGTTCCGAGAGGACTTCGGCGGTTCTCCCCAGCTCTACGATCTTGCCTACGTGCATCACGGCAACCCGGTCGGCCAGCGCTTCGACGGTCGTGAAGTCGTGCGAGACGAGCACGTAGGCGCAGCCGAGCTGCTCCTGTAGCTCGCCCAGCAACTCGATCACGCCACGACGAATCGAGGCGTCCAGCGAGGAGACGGGCTCGTCGAGCAGCACCAGTCGCGGCTCGCCGGCAAGTGCGCGCGCGATGCCGACACGCTGGCGCTCCCCGCCGGAGAGCTCGTGCGGGTAGCGCGTCGCGTAGCCCTCCTTCAAGCCAACCCGCTCGAGCAGCCGCCCCGTCTGGCTCTGCGCCTCGGCCTTGCCGAGCCCGCGAGCACGCAGCGCGCGCTCGAGCGTGGCGCCAACGCGCCTGCGTGGGTTCAGCGAAGCCTGCGGGTCCTGGAAGACCACTCCCAGCTCCCTGCGCAGCGAAGCAAGCTTGCGCCGCGACGCGCCGGCCAGATCCTGCCCTTGCAGGCGGATCGCGCCGTCGGTTGGCTCGATCAAGCGCGCAATCGAGCGCAACAGCGTCGTCTTGCCAGAGCCAGACTCGCCGACGATCGCGAGCGTCTCGCCGGCGTCGAGCTTCAGCGACACACCGTCGAGCGCATCGATTGACGCGTCGAGGCGGCCGCGCCCAGCGTAGCTGACGCGCAGGTCGTCGATCTCCAAAAGCGATGCCCCCCCGCGCGCGCGCGGGGCATCGGCCATTTTGGAAGGACCGACATCAACCCCCGAGGCATACCGTGCCCCATCTAGGCGAGGAAGGGGGGCTGTTTGAGGGTCAAAAGGTGCTCCCCCCCGCGCGCGCGGGGGGCATCGGCCTTTTTGAAGGGTCGCAATGCCTCCAGCAACCCCTGCGTATAGGGGTGCTTTGGCTCGTACAGGATCTCAGCGGTCGTCCCCTGCTCGACGATCTTGCCCGTTTGCATCACCGCGATACGATCGGCGATCTCGGCGACGACGCCGAAGTCGTGCGTGACGAGCACGATGCTCAAGTCCTCCTGCTCGCGCAGCCGCTTCAGCTGCGCAAGGATCTGCGCCTGCACGGTCACGTCGAGCGCGGTCGTCGGCTCGTCGGCCAGCAGCACCTTCGCACCCAGAGAAAGGCCCATCGCGATCATCACACGCTGGCGCATGCCTCCGGAGAGCTCGTGGGGATAGGCGCGCACGCGCTCGGCCGCCCGCGGAATGCCGACCCGCTCCATCAGCGCGACGGCCCGCGCCATGCCTTGAGCGTGGGTTACGAACGGTTCGTGCGCCCTGATCTGCTCCACGATCTGATCGCCGACGCGGTAAACCGGGTTCAGCGAGGACTGCGGGTCCTGGAAGACCATCGCCATCTGCGCCCCTCTGATGCGCCGCAGCTCGGCCTCGCTCGCACCGATCAGGTCACGCCCCGCGAACGTCGCGCTACCGGAGATCGTCGCGTTCGGCCCGCGCGTCAGCCCCATCAGGCTCATCGCACAGACCGACTTGCCCGAGCCCGACTCGCCGACGATCGCCAACACTTCACCGCTACTGAGCTGGAAGGACACGCCGTCCACGGCCTGCACGTTGCTATCGCGTGTGGCGAATGACACACTCAAGTCGCGCACGTCTAGCAGCGCGCCCCGGGCTGTCTCGCCAGGATGCGCAGCGGGCTGCGCACGGCCCTCAGCGGCTCGTCCACGCGCCGGCTCGTGGACGAGCCGATGCGCCTCCGGCCGCCCCAGATCCCCGCCGCCGACCGTCACGACAGCCCCGCCAACGCGCTGAACGTGGGCCGGCCGCTGCACACCGACAGGAACGCCAATGCGCCGAGTGTGGAGGAGCCGCTGCATGTCGACAGGAACGCGCGACAGTGAGCTACGACGCCAAAGACCTTCGAGACTGGCCCACTCACAGACAGGGAACGCCAATCCCCCATCACAACCTCACCCGCGGGTCGAGCACCGCGTAGACGACGTCCACGATCGCGCTGAGCACTACCACCGCGCAGGCAACCAGCATCGTGATCACCATCACCGGCGGCACGTCCAAACGCCCGATCGACTGCGCCGCGTACTGGCCGACGCCGCCAGGTTGAAGACCGACTCGACGAGGATCGCGCCGCCGCCGATCACCCAGGCGAAGTCGAGGCCCCACAGCGTGACGATCCCCATCAGCGAGTTGCGCAGCACGTGACGGATCAGCACGCGCCGCTCCGAGAGCCCCTTGGCGCGCGCCGTGCGCACGTAGTCCTCGCGCATCACGTCGAGCACGTTCGCCCGCAGGACGCGCGAGTAGACGCCGACCGAGACGACCGACAGAGCCACCCAGGGCATCAGCATGTGCGTGAACCAGCCCCAAGGATCGGTCGTTAGCGGCACATAGCCGCCGAGCGGCAACAGCCCCCACTTGTAGCCGAGCCAGTAGAGCATGATCGCGCCGAGGAAGAACACCGGCATCGAGATGCCGGTCAGCGCGATGACGCTCAGCAGGCGGTCGACGAAGCGTCCGGCGTAGACCGCGCTGAGCAGGCCGAACAGCACGCCGAATAGCAACCAGATGACCCCCGCGCCGAGCGCCAGCGAGATCGTCGGCGGCAGGTCGCGAACGATTTCCTGCTCGACGTTGATCTGCTGGGAGTAGGAGATGACGCTGCCGTCGAGCACCTTTTCCATCGTCTTCAGGTACTGCACGTAGATCGGCTTGTTAAAGCCCCACTGCACGCGCACTGCCTGCACCTGCTGGGGGCTGGCAAGGCGCCCGGCCATGCGCAGCGCGGGATCGCCGTCGGGAATCGCCTGGAAGATCAGGAAGGTGAGGACGGTGATCGCGAACAGCACCGCGACGAGCGAGGCGAGGCGCCGCGCGACGAAGCGGACCAGCCAGGCGTGCCGAGATGGCGCGACCGAGACGCCCGGGCCCGAGGATCCGGGCGCCAGCTGAGCCGCCGGGCCCGCCCGGACCTCCGGTCCCGCTCGAGAGCCCGCCGCCCAGACCCGGGATCGATGCCGAGGAGGCCTCCATCACAGCCGTCCCCGCACGGTCGCCTTCGGGTCGAGCGCGTCGCGCACGCCATCGGCGAAGACGTTCACCGAGAGCACCGTCAAGACGAGCATGATCCCCGGCACCAGCACCAAATGGATCGCACCGGGTATCAGGCGGATGCCGTCGGCGAGCATCGTGCCCCACGAGGGATTGGGGTCCTGCACGCCGGCGCCGAGGTAGGAGAGCCCCGCCTCCAGCAGGATCGCGTTGGCGATGATCAGCGGCACGAACACGACGATGCTCGACGTCAGGTTGGGCAGAATCTCCTCGACATGACGCGCAGCGAGCCGACACCTTGGACACGGGCGGCGTCGACGAACTCGCGCTCGCGCAACGACAGTGCCTGCGCGCGCAGCGGCTTGGCCACATACGGGAAGAAGACGATCCCGATCACAAACGCCGGCAGCAGCAGCGAGCCGCTGTGCAAGGTGAACAGCCCGAGGTCGATCCCGCCGACGGCCAGCGCCACGCCGAGCGCCACGCCGAGCAGCACGGCCGGGTAGGCCCAGACGAGGTCGAACAGGCGCGAGAGGACCCCGTCGAAGATGCCGCGCATATAGCCGGCAAGCGTCCCCAGCACGACCGCCAGCAGCATCGTGATCAGCGTGGCGATCCCAGCGATCTCAAGCGAATTGCGCCCGCCGTAGAGCAGCCGCACGGCAACGTCGCGGCCGTTGGAGTCCGCGCCGAGGAAGAAGCGCCCTTTCCAGGTCGGCCCGATCGGCACGCCCGTGGGCGAGACGACATCGACCTGTTTGCCGCCGACGTCGACGGTTTCAGTGATGTGGTTGTCGTTGGGGCCGGTATGCGCGACGTCTTTCGCGTACACGGGCGCAAGCAGGCAGAGCACGAGGATCGCAACGAACAGCGCCCCAAACGCAAGCGCCACGCGGTTGCGTAGGAGGGTCCTCATACCTACTCATCGCCAACGCATGGCCGGCGACTTTAGCCCGGCGGTCGCGTGCGAAGCCAGGGCGATCGGTTCGTACGCGTCAGACGGTCGCGGGGCTATGTGTGCCAGACGGTCGCGGGTCTAGGCCTGCACCCGCGCCGCATACTGCTGTCGCCATCCCAACCGACGCTGGGCGCGTCCTTACTTCAGTTCCAGCGACGACCAGTCGTTCCCGTACACCGGATGGAAGATGGCCGCGCCGAAGTCGATCCGATCGGAGAAGAACTTGGGCGCCTCTTCATAGCCGGACACGGCCAGGTATGCCTGCTTGGCGGTGTACTCGTCGAGCGCCTGCCAGCGCGGCACGACCGAGCTCAGCTGCGACGAGGGGATCGGCCCGAGTGCGGCCAGTTCGCTCTGGATGTGCGGGTCGTTGACCTGGCTGAGGTTGTGGTTTTCGGTCGGCAGGATCGATTTGGCGTCGAGCAGCTGGTAGAAGTCGATCGGGTTGGGGAAGTCCTGGCTGTAGGAGAGGAAGCCGGTCTGGGCTTTGTTCGAGAGGTTGCCGACGGTCTCGTAGTACTGCGCGTCGGCGACGATCTTCTCGGTCGCCTTGAAGCCGATCGAATTCAGCATGCTCGCGTAGTAGTCGACGAATTCCTTGTGCGGAGCGCGTGCGCCCCCCCACACGGTGACAGGCGCACCCTCGAGGCCGGCCTGGCGCACGAGCTCCTTGGCCTTGGCCAGGTTCGGTTGCGCGTCCGGTTCGCCATAGGGACAGGGTGCGTTCGTGGGATGCCCGGGCATACCGACCGGCAGGAAGAAGCAGGCGGGCTGGAGCATGCCGCTGTCCAAGCGCTGCAGCGCCTGACGGTTGAGCCCCTAGTTGACCGCCTGGCGCGCGAGTGGGTTGTTGAACGGGGCTTCTTTGGTGTTCAGGAAGAAGTACAGGCCCGAGACGGTCGGCTCCTTGGCGAAGCGATCGGACGCCTGGCTTTCGATCTGGGAGATCAGCGTCGGGGGAATCGTGTCGTTGTAGTCGAACACGTCGGCGCTGTTGTCAAGCACCTGCTCGGCCTCGCTCTGGTTGTTGGAGGCGATGCTCACATTGATGTCGGAGTGCCCCGCGGGAATGCCGGGGATCGCGTCCTTGGACCAGTTGGGGTTGAGCACCATCGCAAAGGACTTGTTGGGCACGACGCTCTCGATCTCATAGGGCCCGACGCCGGGCGGGGGAGCGTTGTTCAGGTTTTTAATCGGCGTGCCGCTCGGCACGAGGCCGGCCGCCGGGAAGGCGAGCACGTTTAGGAAGGGCCCGTAGGGTGCCACCAGCTCGATCGTGATCCGACCTGTGGCGTCGTCGGCCTGGATGCCGGAGATCGAGGAGGCCTTGCCCTTCTGGAATTCTTCTGCGCCGGCGATGTTTTCGGTGAGGAAGCTATCGCTGCCCCAGCCGAGCTTGATCGCGCGCTCGATCGCGTAGGCGAAGTCCGAGGCCTTGACGGACGTGCCGTTGGAGTAGACGAGGCCTTTGCGCAGCATGAACGTATACGTCTTGCCGCCGTCTGTGACGGTCGGCAGACTCTGCGCGACGCCCGGGATCAGCTTGGTGCCGGCTTCGCCTGAGGCGTGCGCATACGTGACAAGCCCGGTGTAGGTGATCCATGTAGCCTCGTAGGACTGCGTGGTCGCGCCCAGCCCTGGATCGAGCGAGTCCGGTGCGGTGCCCATCAACACGCTGATCGGGCCTTTGCCCGAGGATGTGGATGAGCTGCCGCAGGCGCTCACGCCCACCACCAGGGCAAGCGCCAAAGACGCTCCGATCAACGCCCGCAACGACCTACGCGCGTGCCTGCGCTCGCTAGAGCGGTGCTTGTCCCCTCCTACGATGTGCCTGTGCCCATTTGCGGGGTCCTCGTGACCCCCAATCCCGTGCTCGCCCCCCATCATGATGCTGCGCCCCTTCCTCGCGAACCGTCGAGTCTCGTAGTGTGTGCCACTAAGTACATGGTTCGACAACCCTTGTCGGCAACCTCTTGTGAAACTTGAAGTATTCAAATGAGCTTGGACGTGACAAAACTAGATGTTTCCGAGGTGGTCGCCCAGGTCGCCAAGGTTCAGCCGCTGTGGGCGCTTCTGCGCCTGGAGGACCGGGCGCGCTACATGCGCCGCATGGCCCAGGCGATCGTGGACGAGCTCGACGAGCTGCGCGAGGCGATCGCACGCGAGCAGGCGCGCCCGCGCACGGAGGTGGCGACACTGGAGCTACTGGTCGCGATCGACGCGCTCAAGTGGGTGGCCCACGACGGAGCGCGGGTGCTCGGGGGACGCCGCGTCGGCGTGCACCGCTCGCTGTCGCCGACCAAGCGCGCCCGCATCGCCTACGAGCCTTACGGCGTCATCGGCGTGATCGGCGCCGGCAGCGCCCCGTTCGCACAGCCGCTTGGCCAGATCGCCGGCGCCTTGCTGGCCGGCAACGGCGTCGTCTTCAAGCCGGCCGAGCGCGCCTCGCTTGCCGGCGAGCGGATCGCACGCGTGCTCGCGCGTGCCGGCCTGCCCGAGGGCTTGGTGCGCATCGTCCACGGCGGCGCCGACGTCGGCCTGGAGCTGGCGCAGAGCCCCCGTGGACAAGCTGCTGTTCACCGGTTCGCCCGCGACGGGCCGCGCGGTGGCGCGCGAGTGTGTCTCCCAGGAGAAGGAGGTGACGGTCGAGCTCGGCGGCAAGGACGCAATGCTCGTGCTCGCGGACGCCCACGTCGCCCGCGCGGCGGCCGGTGCGCTGTGGGCGGGATGCGCAGGGGCAGGGCAGGCGCGGGGCGCGGTCGAGCGCATCTACGCGGCGCCCGAGGTGGCCGAGCGGCTCCTCGAGCGGCTCGTGGCCGGAGCACGGGCAATGACCGTCGGCGATCCAAGCGACCCGCGCGTGCAGATCGGACCGCTGGCCTCGGAGCGGCGTCTCGTATCATGTGCGCGAGCTGGTGGAGGAGGCGGTCGCACAGGGCGCGACGCTGCATTGCGGCGGGCCGGTGGCTCGGACGCCGGCGGGAGCGCCGGCGCCTTCTACGCGCCTGCGGTGCTCACAGGCGTGACGCACGAGATGCGCCTGATGCGCGAGCCGATCGGCGGTCCGGTGCTGGCCGTGATGACCGTCGGCTCGGTCTCGGAGGCGATCGCGCTGGCCAACGACAGCCCCTACGGCCTCGGCGCGTCGGTATGGACGGCCGACCGCTACCGCGGCATGCGCATCGCACGCGAGCTCGACGCGGGCATGGTGTGGCTCAACGACCACCTGCCGAGCCCGGCCGTCTCACGCGGGCCTTGGGGAGCAGCCGCCGGCAGCGGCCTGGGCCGCACGCTCGGCGAGGCCGGGCTGCGCGCTTGCGCACAGGAAAAGCTGATCACCTGGGATCCCTCGGGCGTGCGCGGGCTGTGGTGGGGGCCCTACGACGAGCTGTCAGCGCGCGCCGCGGGCACCGCCGCACGGTTGCGCTCCACGCGCGACAGCGACCGCGAGCAGGCCTGGCGCCAGGGAGGCGTGGCGCTGGCGCGTGTAGGACTCCGCGCGCTGGCGCGTAGGTCGTAACCTGTAGGTATGCCCGCCCAGGCCTATGCAGGCAAGGAGTGCGTCTGCCAACTGCGCAAGGGGATCTGCGACCAGAGCTGCGTCGCGGACATGCTCTCCACGCCCTTCTACATCGCTTGCCTGAAGCTGAAGGGCCGCCGCAGCCTGGTCGTCGGCGGCGGCGAGATCGGGCTGGAGAAGGTCGAGGGGCTGCTGGCGTGCGACGGCGAGGTGACGCTGATCGCCCCCGAGGCCGAGCCGGCGCTGGCCCAATACGCGGACGAGGGCTCGATCCGCTGGGAGCGGCGCGCGTATGCGGGGCCACAGGATCTGGAGGGCGTGTTCATGGTGATCGCCGCGACAAACGACACCGACGTGAACATCGCCGTGTACGACGACGCGGAGCGGCGCGCGATGCTCGTCAACGTCGTGGACGTGCCGCCGCTGTGCAACTTCATCCTGCCCGCGATCGTGCGCACAGGCCCGCTGGCGATCGCGATCTCCACCGCGGGGGCCTCGCCGGCGCTGGCCAAGCGCATCAAGCGCGAGATCTCAGAGCAGTTCGGCGAGCCCTACGCGCAGCTGGCGGTCCTGCTCAACGAGGTGCGCGGCTGGGCCAAGGGCACGCTGCCCACCTACCAGGACCGCAAGCAGTTCTTCGAGGGGATCGTGAACGGCGACCCCGACCCGGTGGAGCTGCTGCGCGAGGGACGCGAGCAGAACGTGCGCGAGCTGATCGCGCGAGCCCAGGGCGAGCACGAGCAGCGCCTCTCCACAGTCTGAGCCTGCGCGTGGGGGACCTCGAAGCCCAGACGGCGGGCGGGATAACAGTCGAGGACGCCGTGGCGGCCGTCGAGCTCGACGGGCTGACCCGCAACTACGGTGAACGCGCGGCGCTCGAGGACGTCACGCTCACGCTCGACGCGGGCCAGACGCTTGTCGTGTTCGGGCCCAACGGCGCCGGCAAGACGACGCTGCTTGCGCGTGCTGGCGACGCTGCTGCGCCCCCACTCGGGCAAGGTCACGGTGCTCGGGGCGCAATTCCCCGACGAGGCGTGGCAGGTACGCGGGCGCATCGGCCTGCTCGGCCACGAGCCACTGCTCTACCGAGAGCTGACCGCGCGCGAGAACCTGCGCTACCACGCACGCCTGCACGATCGTCGACGACGAACGCGTCGAGCGAGCAGCTTCGGCGCGGTCTCGATGACGAGCAGGGCCGACGAGCCCGTCAGAACGCTCTCGCGCGGGATGGTGCAGCGCGTGGCGGTGGCGCGCGCGACGCTGCACGAACCGGAGCTGCTGTTGCTCGACGAGCCCTACGCCAACCTCGACCCGGCGGCGATCGAGCTGGTGGAGCCGCTGATCGGGCCGGCAAGCGGATGCACCCGCGTGCTCACAAGCCACGATCCCGGCAGAGGACTGGCCGAAGCCGACCTCGTGCTCGGCTTGCGCGCGGGCCGCGTGTCCTTGCTGGCGGATGCCGCGGGCGTGAGTCCAAACGCGTGGCGGAGTTGTACCGATGAGCGCATCGGGGAAGACAGCGCCGCATGCGGCGATGTCCCAGGACGTGCATGCACGTCCGCGAGCGGACCTGTACATGCACACGGTCCGAACAGCAAAAGTGGTCCGCGCCCTGCTGCGCAAGGAGCTGCTGGTCGAGCTGCGCACGCTGGAGTCGATCCCGGGCATGTCGCTGTTCGCGGTGACCACGTTCGTGGTCTTCCACTTCGCCCTGAACCAGAACACCGTCAGCGGCCAGGAGGCGGCAGGCATCCTGTGGGTGACCTTGCTGTTCGCGGCGATGCTGGGCGTCAACCGCCTGTTCGTGGCCGACGCCGACCAGGGCGGCTTCGACGGCTTCCTGCTGGCGCCTGTGGACCGCACCGCGCTGCTGATCGCCAAGGCGATCGCGCTGCTCGCCTACCTGCTCGTGCTCGAGCTGATCGCGGTGCCGGCGTTTGGGCTGCTCTTGCTCGGCCCCCCGCTGGGCCAGGCGCTGCCCGGCCTGCTCGCGCCGCTTGCGCTCGGCGACATCGGCGTCGCGGCGATCGGCACGCTCGTGGCCGCGCTGGCCGTGCGCACGCGCGCGCGCGACCTGCTCGGGCCGCTGCTCACCCTGCCGCTGCTGGTGCCGATCGTGATCGGCTGCGCGCGCGCCAGCGCACCGCTGTTCTAGCCACACGGGCCAGCCGGGCGGGCGGGATCCCACTGCGCTGGCTTGGAACGCTCGCGCTCTATGATCTTGTGTTCGGCCTCATCGCCTACGCCGTGTTCGACTTCCTCCTGGAGGACTAAGCACGCCCACCGATGCGCCGCCCTTCACTTCGCGCCCTCTCCATCGCCACGCGTCGCGTTTCTGCGTGTCGCTCAGCCTGGTCTTCTTCTACGCGCCGATCGAAGCCGAAGAAGGCTTCCTGCAGAAGATCTTCTACCTGCACGTGCCGCTCGCGATCGTGACGCTGTGCGGCTTCGTGATCGGTGGCCTGTGCGCGATCGCCCATCTGCGCACACGCGACCAGCGCTGGGACCTGCGCTCCTACGTGGCCATCCACATGAGCCTGATCTTCGGCGTGGCGGTCCTGATCACCGGCTCGATCTGGGCGCGCGGCTCGTGGGGTCACTGGTGGGTGTGGAACGAGCCCACGCTCGTCTCGTTCTTGATCATCTTCCTGCTGTACGCCACCTATCAGCCGCTGCGCTTCGCGATCGAGGACCCCGAGCGCCAGGCGCGCTATGCCTCGGTGTTCGCGATCACCGCGGGCGCCTTCGTGCCGCTCAACTTCATCGCCGTGCGCCTGTCCGCCTCCTACGTGCACCCGCGCGTGCTCGGCAGCACCTCCAACCTGCCCGCGCCGATGATGCTCACGTTCCTCGTGTCGCTCGCGGCGATGGCGCTGCTGTTCGCGACGCTGTGCTCCTATGAGCTGGCCGCCAAGCGCACCCGCATCCTGCTCAAAGCCCGCTCGCGGATCCTCGGCTTCCAATGATCCCCGTTCCTTACAGCGCATCTCCTTCGCGACAACCCTGCCCGAACACTCCAACGACGGCTACGTCGCCGCCGCCTACATCGTGTTCCTCGCGATCGTCCTGATCTATGTGGCGATCATGGCGGTGCGCCTGGGCCGGGTGGAGCGCAAGGTCGAGGGCTGCGTCGGGATCAGCAAAAAGCGACATGCCCCACGCGCGCGCGCGGGGCATCGCCGTTTTGGATGAACCCAACCCCAAGCCTGAGCGCCCCGACAGAGGCCAGGAGCACGCGAGACGGTATGAGCACCCTGAAGGGCATACAGCGGCAGCCAGCCGCGTCACAGGGACAGGCGAGCTGCTGGCGCTCGGCATCTCCCACAAGACCGCGCCCGTGGCGCTGCGCGAGCGGCTTGGCCTTCACGGAGTCACAGGCCGTCGAGTTCGCCGAGCAGGTCGCCGAGAGCCCCGAGGTGAACGAGGCGGTCGTCATCTCGACCTGCAACCGCACCGAGATCTACCTCGTCGTGGGCGGGGCGGGTGGGACCCTTGCTACAAGCCGAGACCGACGTGCTCGGCCTGCTTGCGCGCCGTGCGGGCATCCGGCCCACGGAGCTTGCGCAGGAGATCTACTCGCCGCGCAACTGTGAGGCCGCGCGCCAGCTCTATCGCGTTACCGCGGGCCTGGAGTCGATGATCGTCGGCGAGGCCGAGATCCAAGGCCAGGTCAAGCGCGCCTACGAGGCGGCGCTGCAGGCCGGCATGACCGGCCCCCTGTCCAACCGCCTGTTCGCCGCGGCGCTGACGACCGGCAAGCGCGTGCGCTCGGAGACCGGCATCGGCTCCTCGCGCGTGAGCGTGCCCTCGGTAGCCGTTGACCTCGCCCAGGACGTGCTCGGCGACCTGGGCGAGCGGCACGTGATGATGCTCGGCGCGGGCGAGACGAGCGAGCTGACCGCGCAGGCGCTCGCCCACCAGGGCGTCGGCACGATCTTCGTCGCCAACCGTCACGCCGACCGCGCGCTCAGCCTCGCGCAGCGCTTCGGCGGCTCGGTCGTCGGGCTCGACAAACTCCCCGAGCAGCTGCTGGAGGCCGACATCGTCGTCTCCTCGACCTCCTCGCCGCATCCGATCGTCGGCAGCGAGGAGCTGGAGCTGGTGATGGCCCAGCGCCGGGCCGGCCGCTGCTCTTGATCGACATCGCCGTGCCGCGCGACATCGACTCGCGCTGCGGCGACATCGACGGGGTCACGTTGTATGACATCGACGACCTGCAGGCGGTCGTGCAGCGCAACCTCGGCGCCCGCCAAGAGATCGTGCCCCAGGCCGAGGAGATCGTGGAGGAGGAGATCCACCGCTTCGCGCGCTGGCTCGGCCAGGCTGAGACGTTGCCGACCGTGAGCGCTCTGCGCGAGCACGGCAACCGCATCGTGGAGCAGATCCTCGCCGAGAACGAAGGCCGCTGGGAGTCGGCCTCCGAGCGCGACCTGATGCGCGTCGAGGCGGTCGCGCGCGCCGTCCTCAGCCGCCTGCTTGCACGAGCCGACGATCCGCCTGCGCAGCCTCTCCAGGAGCGCAGCCACGAGGGCCCCGGACTCGAGCGGGAGCAGGCAGGAGCCATGCCAGCCTGCAGCTCGTGCGCGAGCTGTTCGGACTCGATACCCCACAAGGGGGCACACCCCATAGCGGGGCGACAGGCAGGCGAGGAGCCCGCCCGCGAGGCCGAGCGGGCCGAGCGACCCGGCCGAGCAGACCGACGAGACTCGCCGAGGTGCGCTCGATCCAGAGCGCCCGCAAGAGCGGCTCCTAGGAGGCGCGGTCGCCCGATGCGCATCGGAACGCGCGGCAGCGCGCTCGCGCTCGCCCAGGCCCGCCTGGTGCAGGAGTGGCTGGGCGGAGGCGAGATCGTCGTGTGGTGGCAACGCACGCCGCAAGGCGAGCAGCTCTGGGCAATGCACAAGCAAGACCGGCCCTGCAAGGTGGGCGAGCAATGAGGCTGGCGCGCCAGCGCCGATTCCGCGACAAGTCGGCGCGCGATGACAAGTCACGCTGGGTAGCCGAGCTCGAGCAGGCGCTGCTGGCAGGCGAGATCGACCTAGCGGTGCACTCCGCCAAGGACATCCCGGTCGATCTCACGACGGCTTGGAGCTGCTCGGCTCCCCCAATCGGGCCGCCGCCGAGGACGCGCTGATCGGCGCGCGCTCGCTCGAGGAGCTGCCCCAAGGGGCGTGCGTGGGCACGAGCAGCGTGCGCCGCGCCGCCCAGCTGCGCGCCGCCCGCGCCGACCTGGAAGTGGTGAGCCTGCGCGGCAACGTCGACACGCGCCTGCGCAAGCTCGCCAGCGCGGTCACCGCAAGCGGCGACGGCAGCGGCGGCAGCGACGCCTCGCTTCACGCGATCGTGCTCGCGAAGGCCGGGCTCATCAGACTGGGCCGCGAGCGCGACATCGGCTGCACGCTCGACGCCGACGCGCTTCGTGCCGGCCCCCGGCCAAGGGGCACTCGGGCTGCAAGCACGCGCCGGAGACGCGGCCGTGCGCGCCGCTGTTGAGCCGATCATCGACAAGGACGCATCCGCCTGCTTGATGGCCGAGCGGGCCCTGGCCCACGCGCTGGGCGCAAGCTGCAACACCCCGCTCGGCGCACATGCCGCGCCGGCGGGCTGCGGCTGCCTGCACTTGCGCGCCTGGGTGGGTCTGCCCGACGGCTCGGAGTGGGTCGCCGACGAGCTGCTCGGCGGCTTCTACGACCCCGAGGAGCTGGGGTGCGCGTGGCGGAGCGACTGGAGGCGTTGGCGCCCGCGAGCTGCTGAAGCGCGCCGAGGAGATGGCCCTTGAGCAGGCTGAGGAGCGCGCATCGAAGGCGGCCGAGGACCGGCAGCTCGACAGCAGTCGCAGGACGCACACAACGCAGCGCCCGCAACGGCGCCGGGCGCGTACATCTCGTTGGGGCGGGCCCGGCGACCCCGGCCTGCTGACCGCGCGCGCGCTCGAGCTGATCGCGAGCGCCGACACGATCCTCTACGACCGGCTGATCCCCCCGCAGGCGCTCGACGGTGCGCGCGCGGACGCCGAGCTGTTGTTCGTCGGCAAGCAAGGCGGCGGCGAATCGGTGCCGCAGGAGCAGACACAAGCGCTGATGATCGAGCGGGCACGCGCAGGGCGCGAGGTGGTGCGCCTGAAGGGCGGCGACCCGTTTGTGTTCGGGCGCGGCGGCGAGGAGGCGCTCGCTCTGCGGGAGGCGGGCATCGATTTTGAGCGTCGTACCCGGGGTCACAGCGGGCGTTGCCGCAGCTGCATATGCGGGCATCCCGGTGACGCACCGCGGCCTTTCCACCGGGGTGGCACTCGTCACCGGGCATACCCGGGAAGACACCCCTACGACACGAGAGCACGCCGACCACAGGGGCGATACGAGCGGCGAGCCGACAGCGACAACGACAACGACACGCGACGACAACGAGAACGAGCAGTCTGCCGAACAGGGCCGGAGCTGGACTGGGCGGCCCTGGCTGCCTTCCCCGGGACGCTCGTGTTCTACATGGGCGTGCGCCAGCTGCCGCACATCGCCGAGCGACTGATCGCCGCCGGCCGGGCGCCCTCACAGCCCGTGGCGCTCGTGGAACGCGGCACGCTGCCCGACCAGCGCACGGTCAGCGGCACGCTCGCCACGATCGCCGAGGTCGCGAGCGCGAGCAAGTGAAGGCGCCGGCGATCACGATCGTGGGCGAGGTCGCCGAGCTTGCAGAGGACTTGCGCTGGCTGCCGCCGCGGCCGCTGGCCGGTCGCACGGTGGCGGTGACACGCGCGCGCGCTCAGGCCAGCGGACTGGCGCAGCGCCTGGCGGAGCTCGGCGCGAGCGTGATCGAGGCACCGACGATCCGCACGCGCACGCTCGACGGGGCCCCGCCTTGGACCCCTCGCCGTACGACCTGATCTGCCTGACAAGCCCCAATGGCGTCGAGCGCCTGTTCGAGCGGCTGGACTGCCGGCGGCCGCGACGCTCGCTCGCTCGCTCGCGTCCCGCATCGCGGCTATCGGCCCCGGCACGGCGCGCGCGCTTGCCGAGCACGGGATCGTGGCCGACGTCGTGCCCGAGCGCTTCGTCGCCGAGTCACTCGTAGAGGCGCTGAGCGATTTTGAGGTGAAGCACGCGCTTGTGGCCACCGCGAGCGGGGCGCGCGACGTGTTGCCTGACGCGCTGCGGGCGCGTGGGGCGCAGGTTGACGTGCTGGCGCTGTACGAGACGGTCGCCGAGCCGCTGTCCGAGCGGGCGCTGGAGCAGGCCCAGACGGCCGACTACATCACCTTCACCTCCTCCTCGAGTGTTCGCTATTTCTTCGATGCCCCGCGCGCGCGCGCGGGGCATCGCGCCTTTTGATGACAACCCCAACCAGCTTCACAACAACGAATCGGCGCCTGACCAGACGCAACTGTCGCCGGCCACGCGCATCGTCTCGATCGGGCCCGTGACAAGCGCCACGCTGCGCGAGCACGGCCTGGAGCCTCACGTCGAGGCCGAGCGCCACGACGTCGACGGGCTCGTCGACGCGCTGCTGGCCGACGCCCTCGGCGCTCCAGCACCCTCCAGGGAAGTCTCGGACTCCACGATGAGCCCGAGGAGCGACCGGGACCAACCCGAGGCGCCTCCAGCAAGCTCGGCCATCCGCGCGTACACCTGCGTCGCACCGACTCCACCAACGAGCGGGCGCGGCGGCTGGCGATCGCCGGAGCACCGCACGGCACGCCCGTCACCGCCGAAGAGCAGAGCGCCGGGCGAGGGCGGCAGGGCGCTCTTGGATGGCACCGCCGAGGCAGCGCGCTGCTGTGCTCGCTCGTCCTGCGAGATCCACCGCCGTTGCTGTCGCTTGATCGCGGGCGTGGCCGTGTGCGACGTCATCGGCGACGATGCACGTGTGAAGTGGCCGAACGACGTCGTGATCGAACGGCCTATCGGACGGCTCTCCGAGAGGAGCTGGCAGCCGCGCGAGGGCGGGTCGACCAAGAGGCGCTCCCCACCCTCGCCAAGCTCGCCGGCATCCTCGTCGAGGGACGCCCTCAGGAGGGCTGGGCGGTGCTCGGGATCGGCTTGAATGTGGCCGTGCGAATCGAAGAGCTGCCGGCGGAGCTGCGCGACCGGGGCCGCGAGCTTGCAACTGCCCCCTAGCGCGATCGAGCCGTCTGCTCGCGCGAGCTGCTCGCAAGCCCTTACCTGCCGACTCGCCGAGCCGGCAAGATCGTTGCTCGACGCATGGCGCGCGCGCGACGCGCTATACGGCCGCGTCATCGCCTGGGGCACACACGGCTCGCAAAGCCAAGGCGAGCGTCGGGCGAGCGGAGGGAATCGACGACAAAGGGCGGCTACTGGTACGCCGTGAAGACGGAGCGACGACGGCGCTCAGCGCCGGCGAGGTTCACTTGGAGCCGGTCGGCTGATCGGCTCGCTCCAGCGCTTCTTCGACGTTCTCCTGCAACTTCTTACCGGAGCCCGCGCTCGAGCTCCCCGTCCATGCCCGCTGTGGCGGCCTTCTCGTTGGAGAGGCTTCCGCGAGCACCGCGTCCGAGGACGGCACGCCCTCTGCTCTTGCCTGTCTTGCGCGGGCGCCTTGCCGTTGTCGGAGTTGCGCGTGGAGCGACCGCGCGGGCGCGTCGATCGGCGCCGGCTTGCGCGCTCGAGCAGGCTTCTCGTGGCTGACTGGTCTGCGTGGGCTGCCCGTCTCGACGTTGACGCAGCCGGCTGCTCGCCTCGATTGACGGAGAGGCCTGGCTGGTCTTGAATTGCCTGCTCGACCTGGGCCTCCTGCCGCCGTCTGGGCGGCCTGCGGGGCCTGCGCAACCTGCGGCGCTTGTGTGCCCTGCGCGGCCTGCGCGGCTTGTGTGGGCTGCTCGGTCTGTGTGGCGGCAGGCCCATTGGGCCGCTGCCCCTGGCCCTTGCGGCGGCGGCGCTGGCCGCGGGCGCGGCGCTTGGGGAAATTGCGCAGCAGCTCTCGCGCCAGTGCCGGGGGCTTGCGCGCCATGCGCGTGCGCGCGCCGCTCAGCACCTCCTCGGCCTCGGGGGTGTGCGCCAGCGCGGCCGCCAGCAATGCCGCCGCCAGACGACGGTCCTGCTTGCGTGCGGCGTGCACCAGCCGGCGGGCGTTGCGGGCGTGGGCGCCGCCGGCCGAGTTGACGAGCAGGCCGAGCAGGCGCTTGGTCTCCGGCCAGCGCTGCACCGCGTACTCCTCGTGCACTTCGCGCGTGTACTCCGCCAAGCGCCAGATCCAGGCGTTGGCCTGGTCGCGGCGGCCGATTCGCCGCTCCACCAGCGCGCGCAGCATGATCTTGGCCGCCTCGCGGCGCTCCTCGCGCGGCCAGCTGCCCGCTATGTCGATCGCCGTGTCGAACGCGTCGGGGTCGCGCAGCGCGGCGATCTCCGACAGCGCCTTCAAGCGCAGCTGCGGGCTCTTGTTGCGTTGCACCGCGGTGATCAAGAAGCGCGCCTTCAGCTCGCCGGTGCGGTCGAAGTGCAGCATCGCGCGCGCACTGCGCCAGCCGTTTGGGGTCACGCGCGCGCCCGCCAGCGCCGCCCACACGTGCTGCTCGCCATAGTCCAGGTGCTCCACCGCGATGCGCCACAGCTCGCGCTCGAACACCTCGAAGCGGCGCTCCTCCTCGGCGCACACCGGCAGCACGCGGCGCTCCACGCGCATACGCCGGCCGCGCCCGCGACGCACCGGACCGACGACGATCGCGCCGCCGCGATAGACGTCGCGGTCGAGCAGCGAGTGCAACGTCACCACGGGGTCGTCGTTCTTGGTGGCGGGGTGCACGAAGTCGACTACCAGGCCCGCCTCCTTGCCGGGGTGGCGACGCGTCACTCGCCCTACCCGCTGCTGGTAGATGCGCTTGGAGGCAGTTGGCGCCAGGTGCACGCAGACGGTCGCGCGCGGGCTGTTCCAGCCCTCGGCCAGTAGCTGGGCGTTGATCAACACGTCGATGTCGCCGCGCTCGTAGCGCGCCAAGACCTCGGCCAGCTCACGCTTGGGGGTATCGCCTGAGACGCCCATCGCCTTGATGCCTTCGGCGCGGAACGCTTCGGCGAGGTTGTAGGCGTGTTTGACGCCGGCCGCGTAGACGACGCCCGGGACGCCGTTGAAACGCGTCTTGTAGAGGTTGGCTGCCGCCATGTTGAACGGCTGCTGGTCGAGCAGCTCGGCCAGCTCCTCCTGGTCGAACTCGGTGTCCACCTCGCCTCGGCGCAATGGCACGTTGGCGATCGTGCGCACGCCCACGCCTGGGGAGATGCGCACGCAGCGCAGCGGCGCGATCACGCCACGGCGCGCGGCCTGGGCGAGGTCGAAGCGCGAGGTCTGCGTCGGGAACAGGTCTGTGACGTGACGGGCGATCAGCGCGCCCGTGGCCGTCATGCCGATGAAGATCGGGCCCGTCCACGCGCGAATGGCTCCGCTTGTCTTCTCGCCCAGCGCGGTATGGGCCTCGTCGCAGATCACGATCGTGTAGGCGCTTGAGATCCTGCCCGCGTTGCGCACGAACCACTGGTAGGTCTCGACCGTGACGGGGCCCTTGGGCGAGTCCTCGCCGGTGTAGAGCGGGCGCGAGATGCGCTTCTGGTAGCCGCGCTGGCGCAGCTCGCCGTGGAACTGGTCGACCAGGTTGCGGCGGTGCGTGAGGATCAGGACGCCGCCCGTCTGCGAGGCCTCGACGAAGCCGAGCGCGGCCACCGTCTTGCCGGCGCCGGTGGCGTGCTCGAACCAGAAGCGCTTGGCGGCGTTGGGGTCCTCCGGCTGGTCTGAGACGTCCTCCTCGTCCTCGTCTACCCAGTCCTGGGGCTCCTCCTCGGACTCCTCCTCGACGTCCTCCTCGGGCTCGGGCTCCGGCTCGGCCAGGTCCAGCTCGTCGTCGAAGTCGTCGTCATCCTCGTCGTGGGCCTCGGGGGCGGCTCGCTCCACCGGCCCGAGGTCCTCGTCGCCTGCTCCCTGCCATAGGGGGTCGTCATCCTCGTCGTCCAGATCCTCGTCGCCGTCGGCGTCGGAGTCGGCGTCGGAGTCGTCTGTGGCCTCGGCGCGCGGGGGGGAGCCGTCTTTGTCGCGGGCGCCGGGCCCGTCCTCAGCTCGCTCCTGCTTGGCTTCGTCCGGCCCGAGGATCGCCGCCGAGGCAAGCAGCTCCGGCGAGGCCGCGGCGGCCGCGCGGCCGTTGCCGTTCACCGCCGAGCGCTGGGCCTCGGCCAGCAGCGCGGTCAGCGTGCCCGAGAGGGCATCCACCTGGTGAGCCGAGAGCACGGTGCCGTCGACCAGCTTTGGCTCGTCCTCGGAGAGGACGCGTTCCAGGCCGAGTAGCAGCGAGAACTCACGCCGCCATGCGGTCGAGGGGTGCTTTGCCCCTTCCTTCAACTCGGAAAGCGCCATGTCCAGCGCGCGGCGGCGCGGCGAGCCCTGCGCCAGCGCCACCGCCGCGTCCTCGCCCTCGTGCAGGAAGCGCTCGCGCACAAGCTTCTCCGCTCGCTTGATTTCGGCGGAACCGGGAATGGACGCGGCCGCGGGGGCCACTGCTGGGGACTCGGCCATAGAGGCTCTGGGCTTCGAGATGGAGCGGTCGCGGAAGGTCGTCCGCTTCGCTCGTGAAAAACCGGCGCTCGCGCCGGTGAGGCTCACAGAGGGGCCGGGGGCCACCTTGGCTCCCTTGCCTCCGCTTCGCTCAGGATACAGCACAAGCCGGGGGATTTGAAGGCGTCGCCATCTGGCAGTCTTTGGGGGTGACCGCCCGCCGCACACTTGTCGGCCTCGCACTGGCCGCGCTGGCCGTGCTGATCGCGATCGGCGTGACGAAACTGCCGAGCGGCTCCCCTTCAGACGGGAAGGGGAGCCGCATGACCGCTGCGCAGACCGGCGCGCTGCTTGCCGACTCGCCGCCAGCGCTCGCGGCGCTGCATGCACAAGGCGGCATGCTGCTCGAAGGCGGCGCGACCGCCTTGCACGCACGTCTGGGGGCGCTCAAAGGGTTTCCCGTCGTCATCAACAAGTGGGCCTCTTGGTGCCAACCCTGTAAGGAAGAGTTCGCCGCCTTTCAGCGAGTGAGCGCGGAATACGGGCGACGCGTGGCCTTCATCGGCATCGACTCAGGCGACTCCGACCGCGCCAATGCGCTTGGCTTCCTAAAGTCCTTTCCCGTGAGCTATCCCAGCTACTACGACGCGGGCGAGGACCTCGGCCTGCAACTGACCGACTCGACCTTGACGCCCGCGACCGTGTTCATACCCCTCCACGGCCAGCCCTACATTCGCGTGGGCGAGTACCCGAGTGTCGCCAAACTCGCGCGGGACGTCCAACGCTACGCGTTGAACGAGTGATGGCGATGAGCACTAAGGGCTATGTCGAACGCTACGCGTTGCACGGATGACGGGGATGGGTGGGAGCCACACCAGAAAGCACGCACCGCATGCCTGAGATCAGGGTGGACCCGCTCAGCGGACACAAGGTGATCGTCGCCGGGGAGCGCTCGGAGCGACCCGGTGGCGAGCCACGCTGTCCGGCGCCCGCGCCGATCGACGTGGAGAAGGACCCATTCGCGGCCGGCCGCGAGGATCTCACTCCCCCCGAGCTGTACTCGCTGCGAGACGGCGAGAGCGTTAGTGGCGGCGATGGGGATGGGCTCAGCGGCTCGACTGCTGATCGCGCCGGGTGGAGCGTGAGGGTGGTTCCGAATCTCTACCCGGCCCTGAACGGCGATAGTCCCACCCCGCCCGCCGACGCTCAGCCGGACCTGTTCTATGCGATGGCTGCGAGCGGCGCCCACGAGGTGATCGTCAACGCGCCCGAGTCCGTCGTCTCCCTGGCCGAGCTGCCCGCGTCGCGACTGGCCGACGCGATGGAGGTTTGGCGGCTGCGCATGCGGGCGCATTCGGACGCCGCCTACGTGCAGCTGATCGTCAACGAGCGACGCGAGGCTGGGGCCTCCCTGGAGCACACGCATTCACAGCTGTACGCACTCGACTTCGTGCCGGGGGAGGTGGCGCGCGAGCGCGAGCGCTGCGGGGCTTACGCCAACCGCACGATGGGCCGCGGGCTGCTCGAGGATCTCGTGGCCGAAGAGGTGCGTCGCGGCGAGCGGATCGTGGCGATCGACGAGGAGGCCGTGCTGATGGCGCCCTACGGCTCGCGACTGCCCTTCCAGCTGATGCTGGCACCACGGCTGCCGCGCATGCGCTTCGAGGACGACGGGGCGCTCGGCTCAGCGCTGTTGCACGACGGGCTCACACGCCTGGCGCGCCACTTCGGCTCCTCGCCACCCCTGAACATGTGGGTGCGGACGGCGCCGCGCGGCGCCGAGCACTTCTGCTGGCGGATCGACATCGCTCCCCGCCTCACCCACCTCGCCGGGCTGGAGCTCTCAACCGGGGTGAACCTCAACATCGTCGCGCCCGAGCACGCGGCCGGCGTGTTGCGGGACGCGTGAATGCACCTTGAGTGGGCGCCTTGCTTGCAAGCCGTGGGGGGCATCCGAAAAGGCCTTCACACCTTTGCTCAGCATGCCGTCGCCGACTCACCGGCACGCCACTCCCGACTCACCGACACGCGACTTCGGGCGCGCCGGATAGGCTCCCTGCGTGCCACCGGTCGAACGTATCGTTCCTAGCTTCGTCGCCGAGCCGCCGCAGGAAGGTCTGCCGTACGGGCGCTGGGCGGAACGCCTGGAGGAGGAGTTGCTTGCCGCTTGGGGAGAGATCGACACCGATGGCGCAGACCTGGGCGAGCCTGGCGAGATCGTCTGGTATCCCGACAGGAGCTGGCATGGACGGCGCTATGTGCCGGCCACCTCGATCACGACGAACGGCTACGAGCTGTTCGGCTACGTGCGCTTCGTCAGCGGACTGGACGGCGAGGAGCCGATGGAGCTGACCGCGTACGGCGACTTCACCGAGGAGACGGCCGAGCGCAACCCGGGCTGGAAGCTGGACGTGTGCGACGAGGTGATCGGCGCCTGGCACGGGCAGAACGGCGCGCTCGCCGCGATGACGCTCGTGTGGGGGCGCCCGCTCGTAGGGGCGGGACGGGTCGTGACCGCTGAGCTGGGGCGCACGACGGTCGACCAGTGCCAGCTGATCGAGCAGCGCTTCACCCTGATCGCGCCCGACGATTACCTGTATGACCTGCTCGAGATCAAGCTGTGGGGCGGCAAAGGGCAGGAGCTTGCCTGCGAGTCGCTGTACGAGGGCGACGAACAAACGACGGACGACGAGATTGCAACAAGCGGCGAGCACACACAAGCCCCCGTGGACGAGCCGCCTACCGGTCCGGGCGAGCCTTCGCCGGACCCGGCCTGAGCCGCCGAGCGTCAGCACTGCCCGGGCGACACTTGCTCCGCTAGCCAGCGCAGGGCAGTCGATCGGCGCGACTGGCACAGGGCAGTCCGCGCGGCGCTCGAGATCCTACGAGCCGGCGCCCGCCTCTGCTGGGCGTTGGCTGGCCAGAGCCTGTCTGGCGCTTGCGTTGGCGCGGCTGGTCGTGCTGAGTAGGCCCAGCGCCGTGATCGCCGTACCACAGCCGACGACGATCCACCAGACGATGTGGCTGGCGGCGACGAAGTCCGGACCAACGCTTGCCGCACCGGCGGCCGCGATCGCTCCGGCGACGGCCACGCCCAACGTCTGGCCGACTTGACGCGAGGTCGAGGCCACCGCGGCCGCGACGCCGGCCTGGGCCTCTGGCATTCCCAGCACCGCGGTGTTCGTGATCGGCGGGTTGACCATGCCGAAGCCGATCCCAAACAGGAAGTAAGCGGGCAGCAGCGCGGCGATCGGGGTCGTGGCGGAGATATCGACTAGCAACAGGCCGCCCAACCCGATGCCGAGCCCTCCCACCAGCAGTGCCAGACGCGGACCGCGGCGGCCGACGATGCGACCGGAGAGCGGCGCGAAGAAGAGCGTCATCGCCGCGATCGGCAGCGTGCACAGGCCAGCCGTGAAGGCTGAGAGGTGCGGGACGCGGACCTCCTGCAAATACAGCGTGTTGATGAACAGGAACGCCCCCAGCGCGGAGAACGCAAGGACAGCGATCGCGCTCGCGCCGGAAAAGGGGAGGCTGCGGAAGAAGCGCGGATCTATCAACGGTTCTTCGCGCCGAGCCTCATAAGGCACAAGCGCCGCCAGCGTAGCCGTAGCAAGCACGCCCAATCCAATCGTCTGACCCGACAACCAGCCGGCCGAGGGGGCCTCGATGATCCCGTACGTGAGCGAGGCGAGCAGCACGATCACAAGCAGCTGGCCGACGGGGTCGAGGCGTCTTGGCTTCGGCGCGCGCGACTCGGGGACGAAGCGCATCGTCAGCCCCAGCGCCACTAGGCCTATGGGGATGTTGATCCAAAAGATCGCGCGCCAATCGATGCCATCGACGAGCGCGCCTCCCAGCACCGGGCCAAGCGCCAGGCTGATGCCGATCGTGGCACCCCACATGCCGATCGCCTGCGCGCGCTCGCGAGCGTCCGTGAAGACATTGCGGATGATCGACATCGCGACCGGGTTGAGCATCGAGCCGCCGACCGCCTGCAACATGCGAAAGACGATCAGCCAGCCGAGGGTGGGCGCCGCGCTGCACAACAACGAGCCAAGCGTAAAAAGAGCCAGTCCGGTTTGAAAGACGCGACGACGGCCCAGGCGGTCGCCCATCGAGCCGCCCAACATCAGCAGGCTGGCCAACACCAGCGTGTAGGCGTCCACGGTCCACTGCAGCTCCGAGACGGAAGCATGCAGTTCGCGTCCGATCGACGGCAGCGCGACGTTGACGATCGTGTTGTCCAGACCCACGATCAAGAGGCTCATGCAGCAGATCGCGAGCACCAGTCGGCGGCGCGAACGGGGCAGCTCTTGGGCTTGGGAGGAAGGCGCGGGTGCTCGGCTCACACCCTGCAGTGTGCCAATCAGGACGGTGCGGGCTGAGGCGCGGGTCCCGTGGGCAAGGTTGTCGGCGGTGCCGGCGGTGCCGTCGGGCGCTTGTAGGCCGCGATCCAGGTTTGCACCCAGGAGTAGATCGAGCCGACACTCGCGAACACCGAGGGATGACGTGTCGAGCAGCGTCCATACACGTGGTCGGCGACACCGATCTCGATTGGTTCGCCACTCGGTCCGGAGGCGATCAGGGGGCCGCCGCTGTCTCCCTGGCATACGCCGGTGGCGTAGCTCGGCGGGGTGATCGTGCAGATCTCGCTGTGCGGGAAGAAGGGGGGGGCGTCGCGACGGCACCATTTACGTGCTTGCACGACCGTGGAGGCCGACTGCAGCTGTTCGGTCAAAGAAGTCTGTTCATAGGCGGTCTTGCCCCAACCGACGATCGTCGCCGCCGTGCCCGCGACTAGTCGCTTGGCCTGTCCGGGCCTGGCCAGCGCGATCGGCGGGACGCTCGTCGGCGTGGACAGCACCAGCAGAGCCACGTCGCCCTCGTCGACCCTGCGTCGCAGCCCGGGATAGACGATCACGCCGAGCACCGTCGAGACGGGCTCGCCCGCCTGCAGCGGATCGACGGCACCGGTCACGACGCGAAAGCCAGACGAGCTGAAGGGGGCGCCGGTTTGCATGTTCTCGGCGCAATGGGCCGCCGTCAGCACAAGGCTGGGAGCGATGACGGTGCCGGTGCACTGGTAGGCGAGCTGCCCTTGGAAGTCGACGACGTAGGCGAGTGAGGGAAACGTGCCAGTCTCAGCCGTCGTGCCACCGATGATCGCCGTGGCAGGCGGAGCAAGCGCCGTCGCGGCCAGCACCGCCGGCAGCAGCACCGCCGCAAACAGCATGGTCAACAGGCGGGACGATCTATTGGCTGGAATGGAGGGCATCGTCTCAGGCGCCAAGCGGCGCGGCGCAGATCTCATCGGCACGGATCGGCGGCAGTTTTAGCGCTAGTCGGAATCTCCACGATCCAAGAACACGGCGGGCGCGGGACAAGATCGGTGACAGCATCAAGCGCCACTGAAGATTTGCCGAATAACTCCTGTATGCGCCATCGACGAGAGCTGGGCGGAAACACCGTGGAGGTCGCGAAAGCGGACATGGGCGCCAGGCCGAGCGCTCGGACAGGCCAAGAGGCGACGCTGAGAGTTGAAGACAAGCGTGACAAGCGTCCAAGTAGAAGCCGTCACGCAACCAAACAGTTGCATGAGGATTGACCTGGAGCGGCCCATCGACGGCACCACACCCGTTGAGTCGCCGGCCGAGAAAGGCCCGCCGAGCGCACCAGGCTTAACCTCGCCCCGTTTGCGGCAGCGGCCGGGCTGGCCGCGATTGTCGCGCTGATCGCGACCAACGTCGATTGGGCCCAGTACTCGATCGCCATCGCGTTGGGCGTGCTCGCGGGCTTGGTACGGCTGATGCCAGTACGAGGGCCGCTCGCCAAGGCAAGGGAGATTCCGCCGTCGCTGATCTTCCTCGCGGCCGTTGCCTACCTGCGCAGCGCCGCCGGCGGGGCAATTCGGGGATCGCGGTCGTCGCCCTGCTTCCCGTGTTCTGGACGGCCCTATACGGCGACCGCCGGCAACTGTGCGTTGTCACCGTGGGATGGCTGTCTTCTTCCTTGCGCCGCTCGTGTTCATCGGCGGCCCGGCCTACCCGGCGACCCAATACCGGGCGGCGGTGCTGTTCCTGGCGGTGGGCACGATCATCGGCTTTACCACCCAGTGGTTGGTGTCCGAAGTGCGCTATCAGGCCAACGAGGCCGAGCATCGCGAGCAGGCGCTCGAGCAAGTCGCGGCTGTGATGCGAGGAATGTCGAACAGTCCGCATGCCCGAGCAGAGGTGTGTGAGGCCGCACGGTCGATCGGCAAGGCCAGCTTTGCCCTCCTGTACGAGCCCACCGGCAATTCTGGGGCCTTGCGCACGACCGCGATGGCGGGTATCGAGCTGCCTCCTTTAGAGATCGCCCGGGGAAGGCTCGGCGACCGGCCAGGCCTTCGTCTCGCGACGCTCGTTCCTTTGGAGCGACGGCGCCGAGCCCTGCAGCTTCGACAGTGTCATGTGGGAGACGCTCGGCCGTCCGGCTTCGATGCTGTTCGAGCCTGTGTTCAGCGGTAAGGAGCCGGTCGGCGTGCTCGTCGTCGGCTGGCCCCAGAAGATCCGTGCCGGCGGCACGCGTGCGACTTTGATCACGCTGCTCGCGCACGAGGTCGCGCGGCGATCAAGCGCGCCGACCTGCTCTCGCAGTTGACCGACATGGCCAGCACCGACTCGCTCACCGGGCTGCCCAACCGCCGCGCCTGGGAGACCAACCTCGACCGCGCGCTGATCGAGGGCGAACAGTTCGTATCTGGCGATGCTCGACCTCGACCACTTCAAGGACTTCAACGACTCGCGCGGGCACCCGGCCGGCGACCGCCTGCTCAAGGAGACCGCAGTGGCCTGGCGCGAGGAGCTGCGCAGTGGCGACTTCCTGGCCCGTATCGGCGGCGAGGAGTTCGCGCTACTGCTGCCGCACTGCGCCACAGACGACGCCCTCACGGTTGTCGATCGTCTGCGCAGACGCGTGCGCTACGCGCAGACTTGCTCGGCCGGCATCGTCGTGCAGGAGCCAGGCGAGTCAGCTGAAGAGCTGATGACACGCGTTGACCAGGCGCTGTATGTGGCCAAGACGAGCGGGCGCGATCAAGTTTCACTCTCGGTGTAAAGGCCAGTCGGGAGCGGGCGGGAAAGCGGCGATCTGTTTCAGCGAAATCAGGAGCACCGACGAGGGAACGGCGTGCCGTTGGTGGGAGCTGAGTCGGAGTCCACTCTCAAGAAGAAGCGGACAAGCGCAACGGTCGCAATGCCGCCTCCACGCGTACAAGCTCCGCGAGCATCGCGTCGGCTGAGTTCTCCATCGTCTCGTTTGCCTGCACCTGACCGTCGTCGTCGATGAATCTGGCGACAAACGGGATCGACACCGCCTCGTTCACTGGCGTCATCTTCAGCGTCGTCACAACCTGCTTGATCATCTGCGCTGCCCGCGTGCCGGCCGCGACGCCACCGTATGAGACCAAGCCGACCGGCTTGTACAGCCACTCCTGGTGCAGGTAGTCGATCGCGTTCTTCAGGGGGGCGTTGAAACCATAGTTGTACTCGGGCATCACGAACACGAAGGCATCCGCCGCCTCAACCTTTGCGCTCCAATCCTTGGTGTGCTGCTGGGTGTACTGGCGCAGACGCGGATGGTTGGGCTCATCCACGAAAGGCAGATCGATCTCGGCAAGATCGGCAACCTCCACGTCGAAGCCCCCGTGTGCTCGCGCACGGCCCTCGAACCAGCGGGCGACCGGGAGACCGACCCGGCCCGGGCGAGTGCTGGCGATGATGATTTGGAGGGTCGGCATCGTGGCGCGAACATAGCAGGGGCCGAAATCCCTAACCACAAGAGCGGTTAAGTCGACCTTTCGATTTCAACTGTAAGGCCGATAAGTCACGGGTAAGTTCGTTTTATATGAAACGAGCGCCCTCAGGCGCCCGTTCCAAGAACCGTCGCGGTCCGTGAGTAGCCTGCCGACGATGACGAACTCAAATCATTGGAAACCAACAGAAGGGGCAATACGACACCCCGCCCTACGCCCCAGCGACGTCGAAAGCGCGGCGCGCCCCTGATGCCACGTATCAGCACGTTCTACGGGATCGTGGTGACGATGTACCACAGCGATCACGCGCCGCCGCACTTCCACGCGCGCTACGGCGAGCATGAGGCGCAGATCGTCATCGAGACCGGCGAACCCCTGGCCGGATACCTGCCGATCCGCGCCCTGCGCCCTCCTTCGCGAGTGGGCCAGCCTGCACGAAGCCGCGCTTCAGACCAATTGGGAGCTTGCTCAAGCTCGCGCCCCGCTCGCTAGCATTGACCCACTGCCATGAACCCAGCCCAAGCACTTCCCCGCATTACCAGCGTCGAGCCGCTCGAGGACTTCCGACTGCGGCTCCCTTCACTGACGGACTCGTCCGCGAGGTCGATCTATCGAACGACCTATGGGGACAGATGGCCGAACCGCTCCAGGACCTCGACTACTTCCGCCAAGTACGTGTGGACACCGAGCTGGGGACCGTCGTATGGCCCAACGGCTACGATCTCGATCCAGACGTACTTCATGGCGATCACGAGTCGGTTGAACGTCCCGCCGTACATCCCACTAAGGAAAGACCTGCGTAACCGCGACGCCCCATGCCCCCGCCAGGAGTCGAACCTGGATCTACCGCTTAGGAGGACGACGGGCAATATCGATGGATCGCCCGTGATCACTAGGCGTGGCAACCGTTTTTCGACTGTTCCGGTCGTGCGCGATATCTGGCGATACGGGCGGATTCGGCTGGGTTTAGGCAGAGATTTGAGGCTGCTGCCTAAACATCCTGAATCGTCGGTTGTTACGCTTATCGGAGTTCGATGCCGTGGCGGTGCAGCCAGACACGTGTACTTTCGATGAGTTCTGGAAGCGCTTGACGGAGTTGTTCGACGGCGGCGCGGACTTCCTCGGCGTCAACGTCCGGTGATGCGTGCTCGAGTCGCCCCTCAAGGACGTAGATTACGTTCAGCATCGCGACTTGGTCTTTGCTTAGCCCTTTATCAGCTACGAGCGCCTGAATACTTGGTCGGCATGTGGGCGACGAAATGGGAGCAAGCCGATCAGGCGTGATCCAGCGGCGGCCTTGAGAATCTCGACATAGGCGTTGAGTACAGCCGAATATCACCGGTGACGACCATCGTGCGGTTGGCGTCGCGGGGCTCGTCAGACTGAAAAGCTCTCCTCCATTCTGCCGGGTCGAGTCTGCCGGCGAAGTTCTCCTCGATCGCTACGTCAAGGGCCTTGCGATGCTTGTTGATGGTCTGGAAGAAGCGAGCCAATCGTGCTTGCTCCGCCTCCAGCGCCTTCCTCCCTAGCTTGTCGGCGAGGTTTTCACTCACCCCGTCAACTCCTTGATCGCGCGCGCCTGCCGTATCCGCCTGTGGGCACGGAGAGCCCGAGCGGGGATCAAGGAGCGCGCTCATTCAGTCGTCCCACTTCCGGTCACGGTCAATCAGAACGCGCCCCTCCTCAAGGACCCGCTCAAGCAGGAGTGGCGCCCCGACCTCTACCCGCTCCAGCCGAGCTATGTCGACATGACGAGCACTGAAACGCCGAAGACGCGCGCGAGCTCTATTCCGCCGTTGCCGATCTTCGGCGAATGAGACCAGTAGGTCCAAATCAGATCCCCCATCCGCGTCGCCTCGCGCGAGCGAACCGTAAAGCACAGCCAGTCTCACGCGATGCTCGGTTCGTAGCGCCTGGCGAAGCGCGGAGAGAATCGGCCAATAGACCCGAAGGTACTCGCGCTCGCCAGGCGCCAGCCGCAGCCGACGCGGCCCAGGTCGGCTGGCGCGTAGCGCGCCTTGGAGATAGCTCGACGCAAAGTACGCTCCTCAACTTCGAGATCAGCTGCCAGCTCCTGGATCACGCCCATGCCCAGATGGTACTACGCCGTATGTCCGTTACGGGTAGTGCCATCACTGCCGCCACCGTTAGACCGCCCACCGAAGCTCAGATAGAAATGCGTTCTCCGCACCCATATCGCGGAGCGTGTTTAGGCGGCCAAAATTACGCGGGAGCCACCGCAATGACGACGATGAATAGCCCTACCCAACCCCAAATCCCACACAACACAAAGCGATCCGCCCGAAATGCCCCCGCCAGGAGTCGAACCTGGATCTACCGCTTAGGAGGCGGTCGTCTTATCCATTGGACTACGAGGGCTCGTGGACAAGGCTACCGGCGCGGAGCCGACTAGGAACAGCCACGATCCCACGGGCGCGATGACGCGCCTAGCGCTGCTCGCGCTCCGGATAGACGTCGTCGATCGTTGTAAGCGCGAGGTATGGCGCACCCGCGGCCGCTTCGATCGCGGGGCCGCCCCCGGCGAGCCGGTCGAGCACCGAGACCACACCGCAGATCGTGTGCCCGGCCTCGTGCAGCGCGGCGATCGCGGCGAGCGTGGAGCCGCCGGTGGTCACGACGTCCTCGACCACCAGGCATCGATCCTCGGCAGTCGAGCAGAGGCCCCTCGATGCGGCGCTGCAGACCGTGTGCCTTGGCGTCCTTGCGCACGAAGAAGCCCTTGGCCTGCGCCCCGCCGGCGAGCGCCGCGCAGGCGACCGCGTCGGCGCCCATCGTCATGCCGCCGACGGCCGTGGCATGCCATTCCTCGGCGTGCGCGGCCAGCAGAATAGAAAGCGCCTGGAAGCCCTCGGGTCGCAGGATCGCGCGCTTGGCGTCCACGTAGTAGGAGGCGACGGCCCCGCTCGTGAGCGTGACCTCGCCGATCACGAGCGCATGCGCTCGCAGTTGCGCGATCAGCTCGGTCACGAGCGCTGTCGAGCGCGCCTGCGGCTGGTTGAGAGCTGGACACTGCCGGCAAATCTAGACGGTCTGGCGCCATAACATCCGTCCACTGCGCAAAGCGTGTCCAGGACTCGGGCTAATCTGCGCCTGTGCTGCTGCCATTGCTCGCCAGGCTGATGAGGCTGATCTCGATCGTGATCTGCCTGATCGCGCTCGCTTCGTTCGTCACGTTCGCCGTCGAACAGGCCGGCAACGGGTCCAGCCACCAGCAGGCCGAGGTGAACGCGGCGGACAGGCCCGAGCACCATGACCGACGACCGACTCGAAAGCCGAGCACAAGAGCGGCCTGCACGAAGCGATCGACAAAGCCTTCTCGACGCTCGCCTCCCCCTTCTCGGGCATAACCTCCGGCTCGCACAGCCAGTGGACGATCCAAATCGTCGACACGCTGCTGGTGCTGCTCGTCTACGGCTTCGCCCTCAGCTTCCTGGCACGCCTGCTGCCGGCGACTTGAGCACGCTCCGAGTGCTGACGGAGCCAAGGACGAGCGAGCGCAGTGCTAGCATACGGGACGGCGTTGGCGCGTACAACGCGGCTGCACGCCGCCTTCGGTGTACACATCCACCCAATAGCCGACCTGCACCCACGCATACACTTCGGCGGCGTCGGGAATCGGGATGCGCAGGCAGCCATGGCTGGCGGCGTACACAGGCACTTCGGCGTATCCGTGGATCGCGTAGCCGCGGATGAAGTAGTTGGAGTCGACCATTCCCTCGGAGTTGGTGCCCGGAGTCTTCATGTACACCTGGAAATGTCCGAGCACGGTGGGCGTCGAGGGCTTGCCGGAGCTCATCGTGTAGATGCGCCGTACGCGTCCGTGCTGCACCTCGACGAGCACCTGCTTGGTCAGGTTGGCCTCGACGTGGCTGCCGTCACGCGGAAAGCGCACGCTGTAAGTAGCCGGCGCCGTTGCGCAAAAGCTGGAAGACGCCGGCATTGGCAGTTTCGACGCGCTGCAGGCCGACTATCTTGCGGAACGCCAGCACCGCGCGGCCGGTGGCTTCGTCGAAGACCCCGTTGACCGGCACCTCGTAGCGCCGGCGCGGCAAGCTCGTCCTGGAGCAACCGCACGGCGGCCCCGTGAGCGCCCAGGCCGCAAACTGCCGCGCATGTGGATCACGCGGTAGGCCAGAGTGTGCGGAGCAGGCGGGCGGCAAGCCGGGTGAGCACCGGCGTGTGCCGCTTGCCCGCGGCCGCGGCCAAGCCGGGGCACCAGCCAGCAGACATGCACAGGCAGCGCACAGGACGCGCGAGCGCCAAGTGCGCCGAAGCAATACGGGTGTTGGCGAGAGCCTCATCACCGCTGATCGTACGCGCTCGGCACGACGGCAGCCGTCGGGAGCATCCCCGGAGATCACGCCGATCCGCCGGAAGATCAGGGCAATCGTCCAGATCGCCGCCAGCGCGCCGACCATCAACAGCGGGAATCCACCAACCCCAGCGCTCCAGCTCGCCGAACGCAAACGAGTTGTTCAGGGAATGCAGAGCGATGCACGGATACAGCGAGCCGGTGCGGCGATACAGCAGGCACAGAGCAAAGCCGAGCACGCCAAGCGGCACGAGATCCTCCACGGGCGCCGAGCCGAAGTGCACGCCGCCGAAGAGAATCCCGGTCATGACGGCCGCCGGCAGCCAGCCTCTCCATTTCGAGAGCGCCCCGAATATGTATCCGCGAAACAGGGTCTCCTCGCAGATCGGCGCGATCACCGTCGTGAGCAACGCGCTCAGCACCAGCAGCACAGTCGTTTCGTTGGTGCCAAGCGCTTCCAGCAGCTTCGTGTCCTTTTCGGTCACGTTCAGCACCGCCTCCCAGACGACGCTGAAGACCAGGAAGACGACGATCGTGAGCACGGTGAGCCAGGCGGCGCGCAGCGGCGCTGGTCGAGCGGTAGCCGAACTGCCAAGAGCGCACCTTGCGTCCGCCGATCTGCGCGAACAGCACGGCGGTCAACACGAACGCGACGTCCTGCACGACGGTGTCGGCGAACTCGATCCCCGGCGGCGTGTGTTCGGAGGAGATTTTCACCCCGAGCAAAATCGCGGGTATGTCGACGATCAAGCCCGCCAACGGCCGCGATCACGAGCGCGGCGAGCAGCACCACGAAGCCGCTCCAGACAGGCCAGTCGTTCGGCGCGGGCCCAAGACGCGACATACCGCTGGCCGGCAACGGCCCATCGGGCTCTCCCACAGGCGGGGCGGGCACCGGTCCTGGTCCCGGCAAGAAGGGGCCACGCCCCGACTGCGCGCGTTCCCCGGACGGGTCGAACAACTCCTCATCCATATCCGCTACGCCACCCAGTGCCAGGTCGAGAACTCGCCCACGAAGAACGCCATCGCCAGGCCGGAGAGGACGAGGACGGCGCGCGTGAGGACGCGCGGGCGCGAGGCCAGTGTCACGGCAAGCCACATGTTCAGCGGGAACAGCACCAACAAAAAGCGGGGCAGCGACATCAGGGGTTGCGGCGCGACGGGGTAGGACAGCGGCAGCGCAAGCGCCGCCAGCACATACACGCCGTAGGCAAGCGGCAACAGGCGCAGAACCCCGACGAGCATCGGTATCGCCGCAAGCAGGAAGGCGAACAGCAGCAGGTTGTGGCCGGCGTCGATGAAGGGGCTGCCGCCGGCGGCCGGGTAGTAGTTGTGCTGGCGCTGGAAGGACAGCAGCTGGCGCAAGCCCGCAAAGGCCGCCTTCGCGCCATCCCAGACGCCGCCGATAGGGCCCGGCGAAGTGCCGCTTCCAAACGGCCTCGGCGTGAAACGGCGCGAGCGGATCGCCGCCGGCAAGCGCCAGATGAGCCATGTACAGGCCCAGCCCCAGCGGCACCAGCGCAAGCCAGAGCGCGTCACGGCGCAGGCGGTAGCGGGGGCGCAGCGCGTCCGAGCCGGCAAGCGACGGCGTACGCGCGCGCTGAGCCAGTGCCCGGCGCAGCAGCGTCCGAGCGCCGCACCGTGGCGCGTTCGGATCACGGTCCTCGCGTGGGCCGTACAGGTAGAGCAAGAGCAACGGCAAGATCAGGACCACCCCGGTGCTGCGCGTGGCCGAGGCCAGCGCGCCGAGCAGCGCCGCGGTAGCCCCAACGCCCGCGACGCGCGCACAGGAACAGCCCAACCGACAGCGCGAGATACAGCGACTCGCTGTAGACCGCCGAGAAGTAGAAGGCCATCGGCGCGAACGCCGTCAGCAGCACGGCAAGGCGGGCGACCTCGCGACTGTCGAGCTTGGCGAGGCGCATGCTGCCGGGGCCACGACCAGCGAGACCCAGGAAACCCAAGGCCCCCCGCGCGCGCGGGGGGCATCGCTAGTTTCGTCGGGACGCCAACCCCGCGCACGCTCGGGCCACGGCGCAGCCTGGCGACTTCGAGCGTCGTCAGGCGGTGCAACCCGTAGAGGCCAGCCATGAAAGCGCCGATGGACAAGCCCACGCCGGCGATCACCGGCGCAAGACCGAATCCGAGAGAGCGCGCACCCCGAGCGGGTAGAGCGGGAAGAAAGCGTCGCGCGGTGCTGTGAAGGCGCCGAACTCCGGGCGATAGCCGTAGTGCGCGATCACCAGATACCAAGCCGCGTCCCAGCGCGCGGCCGGCGCCGCCAGCACGTCCCCAAGCCAGCCGAAGCCGCGCGTGATGCCAGGCGGATTGAAGGCATGGCGCACCGGCCCGAAGCCGAGCACGGCGACCGCACCGGAGCCGGCTATCCAGACGAGCAGGCGCGAGCTCCAACAAGCGAGCCAAACGTCGCGCAGAGCGGCTGTGCGCTCGGCGCCGAGGCCGGCACGCAACGTGGCAACCCGCCCGCGTCGCGGGGGGACGAGTCGGCCGAAAAGGCCGATGCCCCCGCGCGCGCGGGGGCCTTGCGCTTTTTCGCCCCATTGCACACCCTGCCCGACCGCCGCTCGGCAGCCTCCCGCACCCGCGCGCGCAGCAGCGCCGCCCTGGAGGGCATGCTCGCTTGGGTGCTGTGCGATGGCGGGCTCGGCGGTCTCGAAGCTCATCTGAAGGGTGGCGTCAGGGCTGTCATCGCCCACGCTACATGCAGGAGATCACACCGCGAGACGGTACAGTCAGATGAAGGCCCCACCCACCCGCGGCCCAGCCCCGCACCAGAGATGTCAAGACAAGCAAGACAGCGCCGCAGGCGGCGCAACCGCTCCGGGCCGTCGCGCTTCGTGTTCATCGGCCTCGGCGGGCATGGCCGGCGCGCTCGTGATCGGCGTGATCGTCGCGGTCGGATATGTCCTCTCGGTGGCCCAGTCGGCGCCAGCCTCGACTCGCTCAAACCGGTGCTCGCCGGAGCCACCTCCCAGGTGTACGCCGCCAACGGCACGCGCCTCGGGTCGATCCAGTCCGACGTGCTGCGCACGCCGATCACCACCGCGCAGATGCCGCGCCTGCTGCGCCAGGCGACCGTGGCGATCGAGGACCAGCGCTTCTACAAGAACAACGGCGTCGACGTGACCGGCATCTTCCGCTCGGCCGTCAAGGACGTGTTGCACGGCGAAACGCTGCAAGGGGCCTCCACGATCACGATGCAGCTGATGCGCAACCTGTACCTCGGCAGCGACACGCATACCTTCAAGCAGAAGGTCGACGAGGCGAAGCTCGCGATCGAATACAACAAACATCACAGCAAGCAGTCGATCCTGACCGACTACCTCAACAGCGTCACCTACGGCACCGTCGAAGGGCGAACGGCGCTGGGAGTGAGGCCGCCGCGAGGATCTTCTTCGACAAGAGTCCCTACCAGCTCGACCTGCAGCAGCAGGCGCTGCTGGCCGGCCTGCCGCAGGCGCCCTCGGAGTACAACCCGTTCCTCTACCCGCAAGCGGCGCGCCAGCGGCGCAACGAGGTGCTGGGCAAGATGGCCGAACTGCACTACATCACCCGCGCCCAGGCGGCACGCGCCCAAGCGGCGCCGCTTGAAGTGAAACACGGCGACTACTACTCACGCCGTCAGGAAGACTTCTTCTTCGAATACGTACGCGAACAGCTGATCAAACGCTACGGCCTGAACACGGTCGAGCAGGGCGGCCTGAAGGTGTACACGACGATCGACCTGAAGATGCAGAGCGAGGCGCGCGAAGCGATCAAACAGATACTCGACGAGGAAGGCGACCCGGCGTCGGCGATCGTCACGATCGATCCGCACAACGGCGACATCGAGGCGATGGCCGAGTCTCGAGAGCTACGACCAGTCCCAGTACAACCTCGCCTCTCAGGGCCGCCGCCAAGCCGGGCTCGACGTTCAAGGCGATCGACCTCGCCGACGCGCTCTCGCGTGGCGTGGACCCCAACAGCACCTATTACCTCTCGCACACGCTCGAGCCAGGGTGGCTGACCGGATATCCCGAATACGAAGTCAAAACGTTCGAGAACACGTCTTTGAACAAGTCGATCAACCTGGTGCAGGCGACGCATCACCTCGGACAACACCGTCTACGCCCAGCTGGCGGCCGATCTCGGCGAGGAAACGATCACGCAGATGGCCTACAAGATGGGCGTCAAAGAGCACCTGGAAAGCTATCCCCGCGGAGGCGCTCGGCGGGCTGAAGTACGGCGTCAGTCCGCTGGAAATGGCCAACGTGTACGCGACGCTCGCCGACGGCGGCTATCGCAACACGCCGATCGCGATCACGAAGGTCGTGTTTCCCGACGGGCACGTCGACGACAGCTGGGGCAAGCCCCACCGCGTGAAGGTGCTCTCCGACGGGGTGACCTCCGAGGAGACCAACATCCTGCACGAGAACGTGCTCGAGGGCACCGCGACGACGTTCGGCGATCAACTGTCCCGACCGCCGCCAAGACAGGAACCACCAGCGAATCTCATGGATGCGTGGCTGGACGGATACATGCCCAACTATTCCACCGTCGTGTGGATGGGCTACCCAAAACAAGGCGTCCCGATGACCGACGTCCACGGCGAGCCGCAGCAAGGCGGCTATCTGCCCGCGGAAATCTGGCATGCCTACATGGCGGCAGTCACCGAAGGGGAACCTTGCACCGAATTCCCCTCGGCCACCGAACCGATCTCCTACCAGCCCTTCTTCGGCAAGTTCGCGACGACCGGCCGCGTCTCGACCAGCGAATCCCCGAAGGCGCGCTGGAAAAAGCAGCACTCACAAAAGCAAAACCAGCCGAAGACCGGCAAAAGCACGCCGGGCGAACACGGCACAGCCACACCGAAGCGCCGGCGGGCACCGGTAACGCGCGAAAGCAACACGTCGACATCCTGGGCCCGCTCCGCAGGTGCGCGAACCGACGAACCGGCCCCCACGCCGACGCACAAAGCAACGCGCCGCCCGTCGGGGGACCGGCGGCGCCGAACGCTGCCGACATCGCGGCTGAGAGCGTCCGCAGCGACCCGGCCCTGCGCAGCCGGCGCGACGCTGGTAGTTTGACGGTGCAAACTTCAACACAGGGTCAGCGCAGAACGCTGCGGATGGACCCGGACAGGACTGCAGCTCGTGGCAAAGGAAGACAAGGTCGAATTCGAGGGCGAGGTGATCGAGGCGCTGCCGAACGCGATGTTTCGCGTCAAGCTCGACAACGATCACGTGGTGCTCGGGCACGTGGCGGGCAAGATGCGACGCTTCCGCATCCGCATCCTGCCGGGAGACCGCGTCCGCTGCGAGCTCTCTCCCTATGACCTCGACCGCGCCCGCATCGTCTACAGGCATCGCTGAGCAGTCCGCTCGATCCGATTCGTCCGTCCGAACCGTGCCGCAGACTCAGTCCCAAGAGCATAGCTGAGCTCTCTCTGATCGAGTCGATCACCGCCGCGCTGAAAGTGCGCGGAGGGCGATTCGTGCGCGGCATCGGCGACGACGCGACGGTCGTCAAAGCGCTGAAGCTGTGCGTGACGTCGGTCGACACGGTCGTCGAGGGCGCGCACTTCCGCCTCGACGACCCCGAGCCGAGCTTCGAGGACATCGGCTGGAAGGCGCTGGCGGGGGCGCTGTCGGATATCGCGGCGATGGGGGCACAGACAGGCGAGGCCTACGTCGCGCTGGGGATTCCCGCGCATGTCGAGCGAGCAGCAGGCGCTCGAGCTGATGCTCGGCGCGGAGGAGCTTGCCGAGCTGACGGGCACGACGATCGCCGGCGGCGACGTTGTCAGTGCGCCCGGCCTGTTCGCGAGCGTGACGATCGTGGGCTGGGCCGAGCGCGACCAGAAGCTGATCGGCCGCGACGGCGCGCGGCCCGGCGATCTCGTCGGCGTCACCGGCACGCTCGGCACCAGGCCACGGCGGCCGATGCCGACGCCTGCGCGAGGGCCGGGCGATCGCGCCGGCGGGGACGCACGCGATGATCGACCTCTCCGACGGGCTGGCAACCGACGCCGAGCACCTCGCGCAGAGCAGCGGCGTCGTGCTCGAAGCTCGACCTCGACAAGTTGCCGGTCGACGAGCGGACCGAGCGCACCGCCGCGGCGCTGGGCATCCCCGCCTGGCAGGCCGCGGCGACCGCCGGCGAAGACTACGAGCTGTGCGTGTGCGTCCCGCGCAAGCGAGCCGAGCGCGTGAGCGCCGCCTGCGAGCGAGCCGGGACCAAGCTCACGTGGGTTGGGCACGTGAGCGAGGGCTAGCCGGGGCGGTGCTACGACACGAGGGGAGCAAGCAGACGCTTGCGGGATTTGAGCACCGTTGGTAGTACGCGGTTCGTGACCAAGAGCCTGATCCGGCGTCTTGCGTCGACCGGGGATGCGCGGGCCGCGCCGAGCGGCAGTGTCGAGCTGAGACGCGCAAAGACGATCAGCCGGTGAGAAGCACTGAATAGCGGGGTGCAGGCCGACAGCACGAGCCGCGAGTAGCCGACCGGGTCCAGCACCGAGACGTCCGTCGGCAGCACCACGCGCGAGCCGATGACCTGTAGATGAAGCGCGCGTAGGGCATCTCCAAGACGATCGGCTGACCGCGGTGCAGCGGGTCGATGTGGCGGAAAGGGGCAAGCTATGTGGTGCGGTGACCGGCGATCGCGGTCGTGCCCGGCACTCCCGGGAAAGTTGTTTCGGAGTAGATGCCGGGACCGTTCTCCAGTTCGGAGGTACCGGTGCCCTTGACGACGACGAAGCTCGCGCCGATCGCCGGTATGCGATACGCCCGACCGCCGAGCCCTCTTTCGCGTGGCAGCTGCAAACTCGCCGCCAGATACTCGATACGCCGGCGCTCCTCGTGCAGGCGTGCAAGCTGAACGCTGTGCTGCGGTGTCGGCGTGGCACGGTCGAGCGCGCGAAGGTCACCGCCGAGGCTTTCCTGTTTGAGCTGCGCTAGAGCGCCGAGATCGGCTCCTGCCAGACGAGCGTGGCCCCCGCATCGAGAAGCACCAGTAGGCCAAGTGCGATCAGTAGGGATGCGAGCACCGTGGCCAGGCGACTACGCGGTGGGGTGCAGCGGATCTCGGCGACGGGGGATTCCGCGGCGAGCCGCCGCGAAGATCGCTGGCGCCGACGCGAGACTGCGTCGCCGCGGCGCTCGCCGGGGCGCGACAGCGACAAATCTCTGGCCGTGGGCTTTTTGCCGGATGGTGGGGTCATGGCTCTTCAGCGGCGCAAAGCGGACTCGGTGCCGCCCAACGATCCAGGACCAGCGTAGGACGTCGGGCCACGCGTGGCGATCTCAGGCCACCCATCGACGCCCGGGCCGAGCGATGCCTCGGCGACGGGGCGAGCAGCAAGGACCGCGAACAGACAGCCGAGCGCGGCACTCCACAACAGCCGCCGAAGGCCCGACCTGGCCGCCGGCAAGCGCCAGCACAGCGCTCTCGGCCAGCCCGCCCACGCCGAGGCCAAGTTCGCGCGCATAGACGAACGCCAGCAACAAGAGCGGCAGCACTCCGAGCGCGATCATCGCCGAAGGCCAGGCCCGCGCTTGCGGCTCCGGCCTGGCGGCCCGGGCCCACCGCCAGCAGCCACAGATGCAGCGCAGGCACCAACAACAGAGCAGGCAAACGGGTTGAAGAGCCAAGCGAGCAAGGCGACGGCAAGCAACACGAGCATCACAGCGAGCGCCGCCCCGTCGGCGCTGGGACGCACAGGCAGAGCCAGGCGCCGCGCAAGCGCCGGCCAAGCCAGCAGCGCAAGCACGAGCACGAACGCACGTGGAGAGCGTCGCCGCGAGGCCGACCCGTCCCCCGAGAGCGACTCGGCAGACAGTTGACCGGCAGGCGCCGCGACGATGCCGAGCGCGCCGAGCAAGATCGCGAACAGCGCACTTGCCAAGAACGGGAGCGCGCCGGTGAGCGTCCATGCCAACCAGCGCAGGACCGGCTCGCGGCGGCGGCGCAGGCGGGCGAACGCATCGACACTGACAAGCAACGGAGGCAGGAGCAGCGCGAGTGCGAGCAATCTGATTGCCCATCCGGGCAGCAGCTTGTGTCCCAGCGACACCCGAGGAGCGGAATCCTGAGCAATGTCGGGACCTTCGTCGAGCGCGTAGGTGGCGCTGAGCACTGCCCTGCCGAAGTTCAGCAGGCGGTTTGCCGCTCACCTTCTCTCCGCCGTGGGTCCGCGCTCGCCACTGACTTGGACGAGCACGGACGGCACGCCGGCAGTATTCAGCGGAGCCTCTTCCCCGGTGGTGAGCGGGAACGCGAAATGCACGAGCGCCGGCGAGGCCCGGCGCACCGGGTCGGTGCCCACCTCCTGGGAGATCGCGCAGTCGAGCGTGCGCTGCAAGCTTTCGGGCGCCGTCTGGGACTTGCTGAAAAGGGCAGCACGAACGGCTTGTGCACGACGCTGCCGGCGAGGTCGCCAAGCACGATCGCTGCGTCCAGCGATTGGCTGCCGTGCCTGGGCGAAGTCTGCCGCACCCGCATCGCCGCCGCTGCCGCCGCTGGTGGAGACGAGCACGATCGTGCGACGGGTCTCGCTCTGGGAGAAGACGCGCGCCAGCTCGAGCAGAGCGGCGGTGCCCGACAGCTGCGCCGCCGAGCCCGACGTAAGGCGTCACGGTGGGCCACGATCACGATCGGGCTCAAGCCCGTGGAGCCGGGACGCTCGGCTATGACAGTCGTGAGCGTGCGAGCACCTTCGATCGTCTGGGCTTGGAGCCGACGCGTGGTGACCTGAAAGCCGCCGCCAGCCGCGGCGGCGCCGGCAGAGCTGCCCGAGGTGGATTGGCCCGGGACGGATGTGCCGGTGGCACTGCCCATTCCGCGCAGCTCTGCGGCGATGTAGGCGGCCAGTTCGTTGTCGCCTGCGCTGCCTGGGCGACGATCGGGAAAGCGCTTGACGAGCGCTTGCAGCCCTGCGAAGGCACGCGCGCCGTTGAACGCGTCCGGCGCGAGCGTGGAGCCGAGCGGAGCGGCCTGTCCGGACAGCGAGAACCCTGCGATCACTAGGACGAACAGAAGCGGCACGAATGCCGCGCGGTAGATGCGGCCGTCGAACATCGACTCAACCATAGACCCCTTGCCGGGCCTTCTCCCCCGTTCGCGGCACCAGCGTGCCGTGCGGGGCGCGGGCGTGCCGTCCCGCGAGGTATCGTGCGGTCCGCCGTGCTCCAGCCCGTCGCCACAGGACACAAGTCGCTTGCCGACTACACCCACATTTGCGGGCGCGAGTTGATCGAGGAGATCCGCGAGCTCGCGGAGCCGCTGAAGGGCAAGAGTGTGGTGCACGTGTCCGCCACGGCCTTCGGCGGTGGGGTATCGGAGATCCTGTACACGCTCGTGCCGCTGATGCGCGACGTGGGGCTTGACTGCGAGTGGCAGGTGATCTACGGCCGCGAGGAGTTCTTCAACGCGACCAAGCTGATGCACAACGCGCTGCAAGGCCATCCGCAGGACCTCGACGAGGAGCAGTGGGGGACCTGGGAGCAGTACAACGAGATGAACGCGCGCGAGCTCTCAGAGGGCTGGGACGTGTGCCTGGTGCACGACCCGCAGCCAGCGGGGCTGTACCGGCTAGTGCCCGAGAAGGCTAAGGGCTGGGTGTGGCGCTGTCACATCGACCTGTCGACCCCCAATCCGGCGACGATCGAGCGGCTGCTGCCCTACATCGCCGAGTACCCCCAGTCGCTGTTCCACATGGCCGACTACGTACCCACGGGCATGGGCGGGAAAGTAAACATCGTGCCGCCGGCAATCGACCCCCTGATGCCGAAGAACATGGCGCTATCGCCGGAAGACGCGTCATATGTGTGCGAGCAATTCGGGATCGACGTCGATAGGCCGCTGATCTGTCAGGTCTCGCGCTTTGATCCCTGGAAGGATCCGCTTGGCGTGATCGACGCTTATCGGATCGTCAAGGAGAAGCTCCCCAACGTGCAGTTGGCGCTCGTCGGCTCGATGGCCAGCGACGACCCCGAGGGCTGGGATTTCTTCAACGCCACGATCGCCCACGCGGACGGCGATCCCGACGTGCACATCCTCAACAACTTCAACAACGTCGGGGCGATCGAGGTCAACGCGTTCCAGTCCCACGCCGACGTGGTCGTACAGAAGTCAATTCGCGAGGGGTTCGGGCTGACGGTGTCCGAGGCGATCTGGAAGGCGCGGCCATTCATCGGCGGCAATGTCGGCGGCATTCCCCTGCAGGTGGAGGACGGGGTGACGGGCTTTCTCGTGGAGACCGTCGAGCAGTGCGCGCAGCGCTCGCTCGAACTGCTGGACGACCCGGCGCTCGGCAAGTCACTGGGGCGGCGCGGCAAGGAGCACGTGCGCAGCCACTTCCTCACACCGCGCTACCTGCGCGACTACTTGCGCATCTTCAAGGAACTCGGCGAGTCATGAAGCATTCGCATTCCCAGGGGCGGCGACTGTCATGACAGGCGAGCCGGCACAGCGCTCGCCGCTGGTGCTGGTGAGCAACCGGGGGCCGGTGACGTTCGGCCCCGGCGGGGAAGTGCAGCGCGGCACCGGCGGGCTGGTGACGGCGCTGTCAGGGCTGGCCTCCCACCGCGACGCCGTGTGGATCGCCTCGGCGATGAACGAGCACGACGCGCAGGTCTCCCACGAGCACGGCGCGCGGCCGTTCCCCGTGAAGAGCCCGGCCGGCGGCGACTATCAGGTGCGCCTGGTGGTCAGCAGCCCCGAGGCGTATGACCGCTTCTACAACGTGTTCGCCAACCCGATGCTGTGGTTCATCCAGCACTACCTGTGGGACCTGTCCAACGCACCGGACATTCGGCGCGAGGAGATCGAGGCGTTCGAGTTCGGCTACAACGCGGTCAACGAGGACCTTGCGCGGGCGGTGGTGGAGGAGATCGAGGACGAGCTCGAGCCGGTCGTGATGGTGCACGACTACCACCTGTACACGCTGCCGGAGCTCGTGCGCCGCGCCCGGCCCGACGTGTTCCTGCACCACTTCGTGCACATTCCCTGGACCCAGTCGGACTCGTGGCGCGTGCTGCCCTCGCGTATCAGGCACGAGATCTTTGCCGGGCTGCTGGCGAACGACATCATCGGCTTTCACACTCGCTCCTACAGACGCAACTTCCTGCAGTGCTGCCGCGACCTGATGGACCTCGACGTGGACTTCGAGCGTGGGCTGGTGCGCTGGCAGGGGCGCGAGGTGTGGGTCAGGGCCTATCCGTTGCCGATCGACCACCGCGCGGCACTACAGGTCGCGCGCAGCGAGCGGGTGGAGGAGTTCGAGCGTGAGCTGTTGCGTCGCCGCCGCGACTTTCTGATCCTGCGCGTCGACCGGGCCGACCTGTCCAAGAACGTGCTGCGCGGCTTCTCCGCGTTCGACCTGTTCCTCGACCAGCATCCCGAGTTTCGCGAGCGGGTTACGTTCGTCGCGCAGCTGATGCCTTCGCGTACAGACGTGCCCGAGTACGCCGAGTACCTGGAACGGATCGAGGCGCTTGTGGCGGTCGTCAACCACCGTCACGGCACGCCCGACTGGATGCCCATCCAGCTGAAGCTGCGCGACGACCTCGAGGAGGCGATGGCCGCCTATAAGCACTACGACGTGCTGCTCGTCAACGCGATGTTCGACGGGATGAACCTCGTGGCCAAGGAGGGGCCGATCGTCAACGAACGGGCCGGCGTCTCGATCCTCTCCGAGAACACCGGGGCACACGAGGAGCTTGGGGAGTACGCGCTGTCGGTCAATCCCTTCGACATCCAGGAGCTGGCCGACTCGATCCATGCGGCGCTGGACATGCCGGCGCAGGAGCGCTCGCGCCGCGCTCGCGGCCTGGTGGAGATCGTGACCTCGCGCGATCCGGGCGATTGGATCGACGAGCAGCTGGCCGACATCAAGGCCAAGCGGGCCGCCGCCGGGTCTGTCTGAGCCCTGTTATGATCCGCCGCCGCGCCGCAAGCGCCTGACTATGACTCTTTCTGCCCCCACATACGATCTCGTGTTGATGCTCGATCCGCAAGCCGAGGAGGCCGTGCGCGCCAAGATCGTGGCCGATGCACGGGCGGCAATCGAGGCCAAGGGCGAGCTAGTCAACTATGACGAGTGGGGCGAGCGCGCGCTTGCTTACCCGATCGACCACAAAGCGACCGCGGAGTACCACCTGTTGCAGTTCCACGCGAGCACCGTCCAGCTGATCGCCGAGCTGGATCGCACACTGCCCATCACCGATGGGGTGATCCGCTTTCGCATCAACAAGCTCAAGCCTGGTACACCCGCGGCGCCCGATATGTCTCCAGGGGCCGCACCGCCGGTCCGCGAGGAGCCTGAGCACGTTCCGGCCGAGGAGCAGGCGGTCGCGTAATACACTCGGGGGCGTGCAGCCGCTGAGGACAAGCAAGCGCAACGAACGGCAAAGGGTCGTGGTGCGCACCGTCGTTGAGGTAGCCGCTCAGAGCTCTCTATGTGCCCGACGACCTGGTGAGTGCCCGTGAGCGAGCGGCCACTCGGCGACGGTTCCGCGGTGCGCAGAACCGACGTCCTGCGCGCTTCGCCGCCGATGTTCGACTCGCGGCTGCTCGACGCCCTCTCGCGCGTGCATCCCGTCGTGCCGATCCTGATCTTCGTGCCGGTGATCTTGGCACTGGAGGCTTGGAGCCTCTCGTTCGTCGGCGCGCTCGCCGCGCTGGCGCTGTTCGTGGCCGGCTACGCGCTGTGGACGCTGTTCGAGTACTGGCTGCACCGGATCGTGTTCCACTTCGAGCCAGACCATGGCGTGGGGGCGCGAATGCACTGGATCATCCACGGCATCCACCACGAGCATCCCAACGATCCGCTGCGGCTGGTGATGCCTCCGGCGGTGAGCCTCCCACTTGGAGCACTTGTGTTCGGCGCGCTCTATCTGGTGTTCGGGAAACACTATGCGCCCGGCATCGGGGCCGGCTTCTTCGCTGGGTATCTCCTCTACGACATGCTTCATTACTACGTCCATCACTTCCGGCCACACTCGCGCATCGGCAGAACGTTGCGTGAGCGCCACATGCGCCACCACTTCCAGGACGACACCAAGGGCTTCGGCATCAGCGCTCCCTACTGGGACGAGGTCTTCGGCACCTCCTCGCGCGAGCAGTCGCGCTAGCGTTCGCCGCTACACCGAGACGAGAGGAACAAAGTCGTGGCTGCCACAAACATCAACCGGGTCGTGATGACCGGCAATCTGACCGCCGATCCCGAGCTGCGCTCGCTGCCGAGCGGCTCTTCCGTTTGCAAGCTGCGGATCGCTTGCAACACGCGTCGCAAGGACGGGGGCAGCGGCGAGTGGGTCGACAAGCCCAACTATTTCAACGTGACCGTGTGGGGGGCGCAGGGCGAGAATGCGGCCCGTTACCTGGCCAAGGGACGGCCCGTCGCGATCGACGGACGGCTCGAGTGGCACGAGTGGGATGCCCAGGACGGCACAAAACGCAGCGCAGTCGATATCATTGCTGACTCGGTGCAGTTCCTCGGCTCGCGCGAAGACCCATCCGCAGGAGGAGGGTATGCGGGCGGCGGGGCACCTCAGGGTAGCGACGTGCCGGTCGACAACGGCGACTTCCAGCCCGCACCGGTCTCCGGCGCCCCAGGCGACGACGACATTCCGTTCTAGGTTCGACAGCAAGGATTTACAGTGGCAAAGCGCGGTCGCGGCAAGCCAGTCCGGCGACGAGACAAGAAGGGTGGATCCGGTAGCGGAAGGCGCAAGCCTTGCCAGCACTGCCGCGACAAGGTCGAGCAGGTCGACTACAAGGATGTCTCCTCGCTGCGCAAGTTCATCTCCGAGAAGGGCAAGATCCGCTCGCGCAGGATCACCGGCGCGTGCCGCCGCCACCAAGGCCAGATCGCTCGTGCGGTCAAGCGTGCGCGTGAGCTTGCCCTGCTGCCTTACGTCAACGAGGGCGGCCGCGACGACCACCCTCGCCGCGAACGCGGCGATCGAGATCGCGAACGCTAGAGCGCCCCGAAGGGCAAGATCCACGCTTCACCCATCGACTTCTTCCAACCCCAGACGACACCAGGACTAAAAGATGCCCGAAGCCATACTCCTCAAGGACGTTGACACGCTCGGCGAGCAAGGCGCCGTGGTCGACGTCTCCAAGGGCTACCTGCGTAACTTCCTGATCCCACGCAAGCTTGCCCAGCCGGCGACCAAAGGCGCAATCGAAGTGGTCCTCAAGCGCCAGCAGGCGGCCGAGCGGGCGGCGCGCGAATACGTCGAGAAAGCAAACGACAACGCGGCCCTGCTGAACAAGACCGTGATCACGATCACCCAGCAAGCCGGAGCCGACGGGCGCCTGTTCGGCTCGGTCACGGCGCAGGACATCGCCGCCGCGATCCGCGACGCGCGTGGGCTGCGCACCGACAAGAACAACGTGCACCTGCCCGAGCCGATCAAGAACGTCGGCACCTACATGGTCGTGGTGGAGGTCGTCGAGGGAGTGACGGCCACCGTGAAGACCATGGTCGTCGCGCAGAAGTAGCCGGGCGCACAGTCGACGGGTCTCCCATCTTGCGGTCTGACCCGCCTGCGAACATATGTTCGTGAGCTTGTGCGCCAATGATTTCTCTCTCAATTGCGGGTTCCCCGTGCGAGCCATGGATCCGCTCGACGTAGACTCGCCGAAGCGATGAACACGGTCTCTCGAGCCAACGGCTCCAGCATGCCCACGGGCGTGATTGCCCCACCGCACAACCTTGACGCCGAGCAATCGGTGCTCGGCGCGATCCTGCTGTCCGACCGCTCGCTGTATGCGCTTGTGATCGAAGAGGGGCTGCGCTCCGAGGACTTCTACCGCGACCGCCACGGCCACATCTACGACGCGATGCTGGCTCTGTACAACGAGTCCGAGCCTGTGGACGTGCTGACGGTCACAGACCGGTTGCGCCAGAACGGCAAGCTCGAGCAGGTCGGCGGGCCGGCGGCCGTGGACGAGCTGACAGGGGTCGTTCCCGCCGCCGGCCACGCACGTCGCTATGCCCAGATCGTGCGCGAGAACGCCCTGCTGAGGCGTCTGCTGGCGGCCTCCTATGACATCCAGTCGAGCGTACTCGAGCGCTCAGAGCCCACCACGCGAGCTTGTAGAGCATGCCGAGAAGACGATGCTCGAGGTCGCGCGCGACGATCGTCAGCAGGACTTCCGCTCGATCGAGGAGGTGTTGCACGAGGAGCTCGACAAGCTGCACCGCCTATCGATCGAAGGGACCTCGCTGACGGGCGCCCCTTCGGGCTTCAAGGATCTGGACGAGATCACCGGTGGCTTTCAGCCCGGCAACCTGATCATCATCGCCGCGCGTCCCGCCATGGGCAAGAGCGCGCTCGTGTGCAACATCGCCGAGAACGCCGCCGTCGAACACGGCAGGCCCGTGGCGTTGTTCTCGCTGGAGATGGCAGAGGCCGAGCTTGCCCAGCGCTTCGTGGCCTCCCAGGCGCGCATCAAGGGCGAGGAGTTGCGCAAGGGGCGCGTCAAGGAAGAGCGCTGGCCGAAGATCCTGAAGGCCTCACAGCGCCTGGCCGACGCGCCGCTGTGGGTCGACGACTCCAGCGACGTGGGGATGCTCGAGATCAGAGCCAAGGCGCGCAGGTTGCACTCGCAGTGCGAGAACGGCCTCGGGCTGATCATCATCGACTACCTGCAGCTGATGCGCACCGACAGTCGCTATGACTCGCGCGTGACCGCCGTCGGCGAGCTCAGCCGCGGGCTGAAGATCCTGGCGCGTGAGCTTGGGGTGCCGGTGATCGCCCTCTCGCAGCTGAGCCGCGCGGTGGAGACGCGTCCGGACAAGCGACCGCAGCTCTCGGATCTGCGCGAGAGCGGGAACCTCGAGCAAGACTCCGATCTGGTGATGTTCATCTACCGCGACGAGTACTACAACGAGGACTCCGAGCGTCCGGGCGAGGCCGATCTGATCATCGCCAAGCATCGCAACGGCGCGGTCGGCAAGGTGACGCTCACCTTCCAGAAGGAGTACCCCAAGTTCATGAACTACGCCGGTGAGAGCCGCTACGCGGCATGAGTGCGGACGTCCTCAGCCTGCCGGGCTCGCGCGATCCGAACGCGTGTCCGCTCGGCTTGTGCGACGGGAGCGGCTTCGTGGTCGACGAAGTCGCCAATACCGCATCGGATTGTCGTTGTCGCGCGAGTCGTATCGCCCGTAGGCGCGCCGCCAGCCTCGAGGGTCGAGTACCCAGGCGCTATCGGGGGGCTTCGTTCGACCGCCCGCCCGTGCTCGGAATGCCGGAGGCGGTGGTCTCAGAGGTGCGCGGCTACGTGCGTAACCTGAATGCGCGTTTGGAGGAAGGCCGCGGAATGTGGCTGGTCGGGGATGTGGGCACGGGCAAGACGACGCTCGCGATGATCGTCTCGGCCGCGGCTTTGGAAGCAGGGCATACCGTTGCGATCTACTCGCTGCCGCGGCTGCTCAACCTGATTCGTGACGAGATCGGCACCGAAAACAGCCTGCTTGACCTGCTCGACAAGCTTTCTGGGGTCGACTTGCTCCACATCGACGACCTCGGCGCCCAGCACACGACGCCATGGAGGCTCGAGCAGCTCTATTCGATCGTAGATGCCCGCTATCAGGCCGGCCGGCCGATCGTGGCGACCACCAACCTGATGCCGTCCGCCCTGGCCGAACAGATGGGTCGACAGATCCTCACAACCGTCACCGAGAACCGCGACGGACAAAAGAGCGAGGAACGCAGGGAAGTGTCCAACGACGCCAGCGAGGTGGTCGGCCAGCGCATCGTCTCGCGCCTGGTCGAGATGTGCGGCGATCCGCTGCCACTGTTCGGAGACGACAAGCGACGCCTCTACCAGGCCGATCCTCCCGCGGCCGACTCTGCCGGTCTCGGCTCCGCCCGCGGGACCTGACCCACGGGCCGAAGAAAATGTCGAGCCCAAACCGTGGTGGGCGCCCAGGGGCAGACCACCTAAACTCCATGACGCGATGCCCGGAATAGTCATAGTGGGCGCCCAATGGGGCGACGAGGGTAAGGGGAAGATCACCGACCTGCTGGCCGAGAACGGCGACGCGGTGGTGCGCTTCCAGGGCGGCAACAATGCCGGGCACACGATCGTGCGCGGCAGCGAGGAGTGGAAGCTGCACCTGATCCCCTCGGGCATCCTGTACCCGGGCAAGCGTTGCGTGATCGGCAACGGCGTGGTGATCGACCCGAAGGTGCTGATCGAGGAGCTCGACGCGTTGCGAGCCCGACGCGTGGATGTGAGCGGCTTGCGCATCTCAGCCAACGCACACCTGATCATGCCCTACCACCTATTGCTCGACTCAGCCGGCGAGGCGAAGCTCGGCAGCCTTCAAATCGGCACCACGCGACGCGGGATCGGTCCCTGCTACGCGGATAAGGCGGCACGCCTTGGCATCCGCGTGCAGGACCTGCTCGACGAGAAGATCCTCAAGAAGAAGATCGTCGCCGCGATGGAGCCCAAGCGCCTTTCGTTGCGTCCCTTCGAGAAGGACCCGACACTCGACTTGCACACGATGACCGAGGAGTACCTGACCTATGGGCATCGTCTGGAGCAGCACATCGCCGACACCTCACGCTTGATGTGGGAGCTGCTCGACGAAGACAGGAAGGTGATCTTCGAGGGGGCCCAAGGGGCGATGCTCGACATCGACCACGGCACCTATCCCTTCGTCACCTCCTCCAATCCCCTATCGGGCGCAGCCTGTGTCGGCACCGGGGTCGGGCCAAAGGACATCGACGAGGTTTGGGGTATCTCAAAGGCCTACACCACACGCGTGGGGGCCGGACCGTTTCCAAGCGAGCTGCACGAAGAGATGGGCGAGACGATCCGCCGGCGCGGAGGCGAGTTCGGGACGACGACCGGGCGTCCGCGGCGCACGGGCTGGCTCGACCTCGTGGCGCTCAAGTATGCGACGCGCCTCAACACGCTCACCGCGCTCGTGCTGACCAAGCTCGACGTGCTCTCCGGGCTCGACCGCATCCAGGTTTGCACGAGCTACCGCGGCGCCGAGGGGGCCGAGTTCGAGGACTTTCCCTACCACCAGACCGTGCTGCACCACACGACCGCCGAGCTCACCGAGCTGCGCGGCTGGAGCGAGGATCTCGGCGAGTGCCGCACGCTCTCCGACCTGCCCGAGGGCGCTCGCGAATATCTGCAATTCATCGAGGAGCACATCGGCGCGCCCGTTACGCTGATCGGCGTAGGCCCGGGTCGCGACCAAGTGGTTTGGACCGACGCCGGCCGCGCCTCGATGATCGGCCCGGGCGCAAGCGCCTCGGCCGCGGCTTAGAACGTGGCGGCGGCGGTCGTAGTCCGCTGACAGTTCTCGATTTCGTAGCATGATATGTGCGACAATATCGAACCGTGAGTCGCTCCCTCCATGTGCGTTTGGACGACAGCTCCGCCGCGGCGCTCGGCGTGGTCCGCAACGACGGACTGAGTGATTCCGAGGCTGTACGGACAGCGCTGCGCGAGGCCGCGGCAAGGCGCCGGGCTCGTTCCTCGATCGTCGCGGAGGTGCGAAGGCTCGCTGCCGACGAGGAGGATCGGGAGGAGATGCGGGTCGTCCGCGAGCAGATGGCCGAACTCGCGCCGGAGCCCTCCGACTGAGATGGTCCGCGGAGAGATATTTCGCCTGCCGGCTCCGCGCGCGACACGAGGCAGAGAGCAACGAGGTGCACGCTATGCGGTGATCGTGCAAGCCGACGAGTTCTTGGGGCTGAGCACTGTGCTCGTGTCGCCGACCTCCATAGGCGCGCGACCGGCAAGCTTCCGGCCAGCGATCACACTCGACGGCGCGCGGACATCGATTCTTGTCGAACAGACGACTGTCGTTGATCCTGAGCGCTTGGGGCGCTCCGCGGGGCGCCTCGATGCAAACGAGTTGCAAGCCGTCGATGAAGCCCTTGCGCTCATCTTCGGCATCTAACAGTTGGCGCGCTTCGCGTCGTGCCCGTACCCGGCGACCTCTGTGAATCACCTGCAACCAAGCGGATTTTGGATGAGGACGACTCCGTAACAGACTCCGGAATCGCCCCGATGGGCCGTGTTGGAATCGAACCAACAACCTTGGGCTTAAGAGGCCCCTGCTCTGCCAATTGAGCTAACGGCCCGCGAGGGCGCCAGCCCTGATGGGCCGGTGTGGCCTGGATTCTAGCCGAGCATCGCCGAGTCTGAAGGGAAGCTTCCGGCGGCCCCGACCCCCGATCGGCGTGGGCCTTCTAGCAGCCGAGCATCGGCTCCACGACCCGACACGACACGACACGACACGAGCGGTATCGCGAGCGTCGGCGCCGCGCTGGCTCGCCACCCTCAAAACACGATCGTGCGACCGCCGTCGGCGATCACGCGATCTTCAAGGTGCAGCGAGACGGCACGTGAGAGCACCAGGCGCTCGATGTCGCGGCCGATCCCCTCCAAGCCGCTCACGCTCTGACGGTGGTCGACGCGCGCCACGTCCTGCTCGATGATGGGCCCGCCGTCGAGCTCGGCCGTCACGTAGTGGGCAGTTGCGCCGATCAGCTTGACCCCATGTTCGCGCGCACGACGATAAGGGTTGGCGCCGGCAAAAGCAGGCAAGAACGAGTGGTGGATGTTGATCACCGGCACCCCAAGGCGATCAAGGAAATCGCCGCTGAGGATCTGCATGTAGCGAGCGAGCACCACGAGATCGACCTCGTCGCGCAGAAGCTCCAACATCCGCTCCTCGGCCTGATCCTTGGCGTCCTTGGCGACCGGCACGTGATGAAAGGGGACACCGGCGCCCTCCGCCTCCTCGGCCAGGTCCGGGTGGTTGGAGATCACTCCGACGACGTCGGCGTAGAGCTCGCCACGACGCCAGCGCCAGAGCAGGTCCATCAGGCAATGGTCGTGGCGAGAGACGAGTACCGCCACACGCTGGCGCTCCCCCGAATAGCGGATCTTCCACTCCATCGCGAAGCGTTCGGCCACCTCGGCATCGAAGCTCGAGCGGAAGCGCTCGCGATCCTCGACCAAGCCATCGAGGAAGAACTCGGTGCGTAGATAGAAACGTCCTCCGGTCGGATCGGAGGAGTACTGGTGGGAGGAGACGATGTTGGCCCCCTGCTCGAACAGGAAACCCGAGACCGCCGCCACGATTCCCGGCTGGTCGGCGCAGTCGACCAGCAAGCGCGCCGTATAAGATGGGATCTCCTGCTCAGTGGCCACACCAGTGTCCAGACTTGCTACTTCGTCGTCGTCGGCGCCTTGGTCGTCGTGGGGGCAGGGCTGGTTTTCAAGATCGTGCCAGCGCCTTTTGCACCCACTTTGACGGTGTAGACCTTCCCGTTGGTTGTCCCCGTGAACTGTTCGTTGGCGGGGTTGCCCGTCGGATTCTTCTTGAGAGCTTCGAGCTCGGCTTGCACCTGCTTGCGCTGCGCGGCAGGGGTCAGGGCTACGGTCTTCTGCGTCGCAAGATCGCCGACGCTCATGTTTTTCGCTTGATAGGCGTACCTAGCGAGATCGCCATACAGCGCGGCTGTCGGCGGCTTGGTCGGAATCACAAGCTGTAGGGCGACAACGGCTTCGGCGGGTTGGTTGAGTCCTTCTTCGCCGAACACCCTGACCATGTCGTCGGCGATCGTCAGGGGTGGGTTGACCGGTTTGAGCGCTACGTAGCGGTTCCACGCTTCGACCACCTTCGTCAGCTGTTCCTTGCCCTTCGCCGTGAACTGCTGCTTTTCTTCGTCGTAGAATTCGCTGCCGCTGGCGTTGTGAAAGCGAGCTTCGGCGAGCTTTGCCCAGGCATACGCTTCACCCGGATGGGTCTTCGTGCGCTTTTCGGCTTCGGAGACCTGTTTTGCGTAGCTGGAGTTAGAGGACCCTTCTTTGCTCCCGAAGATGGCTTCCACGGGGCTACCGCCCCCGCCGCCGACTCCGACTCCGAATCCGACGAAGCCAATCAGGAACAGGAGCGCCAGACTTACGTAGACAACCTGCACGGTGCGGCGACGCCCGCGTGCTCTCAGGTCAAAAAGCATCAGTTACACAGCTCTCGGTCTATGAGCTCGAACAGCATCAGTTGGACAGCTCGGGGTCTATGTGGTCGATCATCTCTTGTGCGCTGGTCTTTGGTGGGTCGGTCGTGGCGAGCGCCTGGGCGCCTGTGGGACTCTCGCTTGGCGACGGCGGCGAGGGGTCGGGCGCTGCCGATGAACCCGCCGAAGGCGGTGGGTCCCGCGGAGGGTCTCCTGCCCCTGTTGCCGTTGCCCGCGCGGTCTCCCGTCGCGCAACAACCGATGCAATCAGGATACTCGCCTCGTAGAGCAAATACAGCGGAACCGTCTCGAGCACGAGCGTAAACGCGTCTCCGGGCAGGAATGCGGCGACCGCCGCACACACCAGCAGCGCGTAGCGGCGGTGACGGCGCAGCTGGCGGGGAGTCACCAGCCCTGCCCTCACGGCACCGAGGATGACCACCGGCGCTTGGAAGGAGAGACCCATTGCAAGCAGCACCGTCGCCGCGAACTTGTAGTACTGGTTGGCCTGCACCATCACGTTGAACTGACTGGCGTTGAAGTTCTGCAGGAAATGCACGGCCGTTGGGAGCACGACGAGATAGCCGAACGCGGCTCCGGCCGCGAACAGAAACGGGATAGAGACAAGTAGCGGCATCACCACACGTCGCTCCCGCGGACTGAACGCGGGTAGCAGGAAGCCGTAGAGCTCGAACAGGATCAGGGGCAGTGCGATCACGAGCGAGAAGTAGAGGGTGACCGTCAACGTGGCGGTGAGCGGTTCGCCCGGCCCGAGCGTGGTCGGGTCGATCCCACTCGGGCTGCGCGGAATCCTCGCAACGTCTGCTTCGAGCTTGGCTATCGTGCCCGCGAGCGACCCTCTGGTCGCAGCCGGCAGCCCACTGGCCGGCGCGCTCAGGACACCCAATGCCCTTTGCGTGTCTCTGGCTACTTCGAGCACACCCTTCTGTGCCAGCCAGGTCGCTCCCGCCGGCCCTTCCCCGCGCAGAACCTGCTGCTCGGTCTGCTTGTGTAGCGGCCGGTTGATGAAGCTGAGCAACGCGTGGTTCTGCCAGAAGCACAGCCCGAAGACGATCGCGAACGCGACCCCGCTCACGATCAAACGGGTTCGCAGCTCTTCAAGGTGATCGACGATGCTGAGCCGCTCTTCGTGGCCAACTGTGCGGATCGCTGTTGCCATCTCTAGCTGAAGCTATCACCGAGTCGTGCCACAGCAGCGGGGATCGGCGGCTACGGCCTCGCCGCGGACCCTGAGAACGTCTTTCAAAATGAGCCGTGCGGTGGGGCTTTGTGGGCCATGGGATGCATGGCTCGTCTTTGAATGATCCGCCCAACACCCCCCTTTGCGAAGACTTGGATAAAGGTTAGGTACCTAAATAAATCCTCCAGCTCCACACAAAGGGGTATTAGACGTGCAGGTCATTTCAAAGACCCTCTAAAGGCCGGTCGCCCAAGGGCCGATGAGAGCGGCAGAGAGAAATGCACGACGACAACGACCATCGCATACACCATCAAGTACAGCTCCCTGGGGGCCGCCAGATCGAGGTCGTCTACCTCGATGGCAAGCACGAGCGCGACGATGGCGCCCTGCATACGCCGCCACCTCGCGCGGATAGCGACACGTCGGTGGCGCATGCGCCCTGGAGCGGCAACTCTCCGACGAGCGCTCCCGGCGAGGCCGCTCCCGGCGAGGCACTTCATGTCTGCCCGCGTTGCGCCGGCGGACTTGTCAGCCCACTCGAGTGGGCTGAGGAGTCGCCCGGCCGCTGGCACATCCTGATGCGCTGCCCCGATTGCGATTTGATGCGCGACGGCGTCTTCGGCCAAGCGCTGGTCGAACGCCTCGACGAGGAGCTGGATAGGGCAACAGGTGCGCTGCTGAGCGACCTCAAGCGACTCACGCACGCGAACATGGTCGAGGAGATCGAGATCTTCTCACGCGCCCTGCAACTCGATCTGATCGGTCCGAGCGACTTTAGTCAGCAGTAACGCTCGACGACCGCGTCCGCAACCAGCTCCAGCAGGTCATAGCGATGCGGTGGCCTAGAGGGCAAGATCGCCTTTGCGTCGGCCACGATCGAGAGGGCGCGAGAGCGCGCCGTCTCCAGTGCGCCGGTAGCCGCGATCTGTTCGCATAGCCTCTCGGCGTCGGCCGGCCCCGCGAGCGTGGCAAGGTCGAGCAAGGCGATCCGCTCATCGCGCTCGCGCGCCAGAACCAGCGGCAGCGTGACGGTGCCATCGAGCAGATCCGTGCCACGGGCCTTGCCCGTCCGCTCTGCTGGGCCGGAGATATCGAGCACGTCGTCGAGCAGCTGGAAGGCCAGCCCGATCCGCTCCGCGAACTGGCCCAGCGTCGCCGCGAGCCCTGCTGTTCCCTCTACCGCCACCAGCGCTCCGAGTCGACAGGCCGCCTCGAACAGCGCCGCCGTCTTCAAGCGACAGCGCTCCAGATAGCGCTCGACCGCGACGTCCGCGGCATAGGCATCCTCACGCTGCAACAGCTCGCCGGCGGCGAGTGCCGAGCTCGCGTCGGATAGGGCGCGCAGCTGCTCGGCGTCACGATTGAGGGCCAGCTCGGCAAAAGCACGTGAGAAAAGCAGATCGCCCGTGGCGATCGCCGCGGCGCGCCCCGCGACCGTCGCGACCGTCGGCCGCCCGCGGCGCAACTCGGCACCGTCGATCAGATCGTCGTGCACGAGCGTGGCCGAATGTACTAGCTCCACGGCAACGGCTGCCCGCACCAAACTTTGCTCGCCCTCTGGCCCCTCGACTGGACCGGCGGCGGATTCCGCCGCGAGCATCACGAGCAGCGGACGTAGACGCTTGCCGCCGGCGGCAATCGTGGCTGTGGCGTAGGAGGCCAGTGGTATGCCCGATTGGGCCGTAACGTGCTCCAGGTGAGCCTCGACGCGGGCCATTCGCTCCCGCAGCTCGGGCCCGCCGCGGCGCATGATCTCATCGACGGCCTCCACGTCGGCGGCGGTGTTCGTGCGCGCGTCAAGCGCGGTCATCGATGCCTGCTCCATCTCAGTCGACGCCCCCTCGCTCGGCATCTAAGAAGGTCTACGACGCCTCGGCCGCCTCGCGGGCCCACGCCTCGACGGCTGCTCTCACGTTGTCCCATTCCCAGGGACGGTAGCGGCGTGGATGGTCACAATGCCGCCTGCCGTGATCAGATAGTGGATGTCTTGGAGCCCCGCACGCTCCATCGTCGCGGCCAGATCGCGGGGCGTGCCAAAGCGCTTGACCGAATTGGGGAGGTAGACGTAGGCCTCGGCGATCGTCGAGGAGGCGGCATCGTCGGACTTGGGCGACAGCGCGGACAGCGGCGCCATCAGCCGGCCGAGCAACGGTACGACGCGATCGAACCAGACCCGATAGAACAGCGACAGAGGCGGGCGAGTCGGCGTAGTGAAGTCGAGCACCACGACGCGGCCGCCGGGCCGCACAACCCTCCCCATCTCTGCCAGACCGCCCTGCAGATCTGAGAAGTTGCGAGCGGCAAAGCCGGTGGTCGCGGCGTCGAAGGAGTCGTCCTTGTACGGGAGCCGCAGCGCATCGCCCCACTCGAAGCTCAAGCAAACCGGCTCCTGCCCTTGAGTCGAGCGTGTGGCCCCCGAACCGTTTGGGGACGATCCGGCGCCCGCGTCGGGGGACATCTCGCGCAGCGCCTTTGCCCCCTTCACGCGCGCACGGCTCAGCATCTCCTCGGAGAAGTCGCTGCCGAGTACCTCGCCGCCCGGGCTGACACGTCTGGCGAGCTCGATCGCAAGGTCGCCGGTGCCGGTGGCAACGTCGAGCACGCGACTGCCCGGGCCCACGCACGCAAGATCGACCGCACGCGTGCGCCAGCGATGATGCAGGCCCGCCGACATCAGCGTGTTCAGCGGGTCATAGACGGCCGCCACGCGGTCGAACATGGCCCGCACCTGCTCCGCCTCCAACCGTCCCGTGGTCGCGTCAGCAACAGGCTCGGCCATCGTGGGACCGGCTATTTCAACTGCGAGAGGAAGAAGATCGCCGCGTCGAACTTCTTCGGCGGCAGATTCTTGAACGACGGCATCGGCGCCGTGGGGTTGACAAGCGTTCGGGCGATGCCAAACGCCGGCAGGCGCGCGCCGATGTGGGTCAGGTCTGGTCCAGGTCCGGAATTTCCGTTGTCGCCGATTTTGTGACAGGCGAGGCACCCCGACTGGGCGACCACCTTCTTGCCGGCTTCGTATTCGGCCAGCGTGTGTCCACCGGCCTGCTGGATCGAGGCCGGCGTGGGCATTTCGATGACGGTCGGCGATCCCGCGTTGGCGCCTTGGTAGGTGAGCAGCGCCATCGCACCGATCACGAAGATGCCGGTGAGCGTGGCCACCGGCCGACGCTCTGGCCGACGCTCCGGTCCGCGGTCGTAGAACGGCAGCAGGAACAGCAGGATCATGCCGATCGTCGGTATGCCGATCGTAGCCAGTCCAACCAAGCTCGGCGGCTTGATCACGCGCAGGAGCTCGAACAGGAAGAAGAAGTACCACTCCGGGCGTGGCACATAGGTAGTGGTCGTTGGATTGGCCTTCGAGCCGAGCTCGGCGCCGAAGATCAGCGACATGCCGATGATCACAGCCATCACCACGCAGGCCATCAGCGAGTCCTTCATGACCGCGTAGGGGAAGAACGGCTTCCCTTGAGTCTTCAGGATCGCGTACTCGCGGAGGTACTCCTCCTTCTCGCGCTTGTTCATCGCCGCACACCGCCGGTCACGGCGCGCCGTGACCGGACTCGCTCGCTGGCACTCATGCGTCGGCCTTGCGCAGATCGGGGTTCTTCTCGGCTTTGATCCACGGTGGCGCGGTCGTGCCTAGCTTGGCCACGAGGTACAGGTGCGCGCCGATCAGCGCGGCCAGCAGGCCGGGCACGAGCAGCATGTGGATCGCGTAGAAGCGCGACAGGGTCGTCGCCCCGAATTCGCCGCCGCCTCGCAGAAAGTCGCTCAGGTATGGGCCGATCAAGGGCCCGGTGCCGTTGATGTTGACGCCCACGATCGTGGCCCAGTAGGCGCGCTGGTCGAAGGGCAACAGGTAGCCGGTGAACGACATCGTCATCGTCAGGATCAACAGCACCACGCCGATCACCCAGTTGAGCTCGCGCGGATACTTGTAGGCGCCGAAGAAGAACGTGCGCCCCATGTGCAGGAAGACGAGGATCACCATCACGCTCGAGCCCCACTTGTGCATGCCGCGGACGAACTGGCCGAGGAAGACTTCGTTGGTGACGTGACGGATCGATTCGTAGGCGCCGCCGGAGGCGTCGGGACGGTAGAACATCGCCAGGAAAACACCCGTGACAGCCTGATTGAGGAAGGCGAACATCGTTGCCGAGCCAAGCGTGTAGAACCAGTTGGTGCCCTTGGGCACCTTGCGGAACATCATCCAGCGGGCGCCGCCGCTGATCGAGGTGCGCTCATCGACCCAGTCGACGACGCTGGCACCGGCCTCCTTGGCGTGGTCGGCGGGACCCAGCTTGCTGTTTTGATCGCCAGGGCGTGGCGGCGGGGCCTTCAGGGACGAGGGCATCGGCGGCGGTGGCAGCTTTGGCATCGGCGACTACCTCCGCTCCGACGGACGAGAGGGGTACAAATACTGGCCGATCCCGTCGAGCGGCTCGGCCGGATCGCGCGGCGAGAAGCGCTCGAGCTCGCTGTTGACGCTATAGCGCGATCCGATCTGCACGTAGCCGTTCACGACGCGCGTGTAGAAGCGATCGAGCGGACGCACCGGTGGCCCACCGACGCGGCGGCCGAGCAGGTCGTAGACGCCACCGTGACAGGGACAGATGAAGCGCTCGGCGGCATCGACCCAGCGCACGGGACAGCCGAGGTGGGCGCAGCGCGAGGTGATCGCGATGAATTGGGTGTCCCTGTCGGCCTTGTCGGTGTCGATCAGGGGGTTGCGCTTGCGCACGTATACGGTGGCCTTGCCGGCCTCGCCGATCCCCGGGGTGAGCGTGATCACCGTAGGCACGTAGTTGTTGTCGGGGAACATGTCGGTCGGACCGACCGACTCCCAGGTATGCGGAGCTTCCTTGAAGATCGGCCCGATCGCGAAACCGAGCGCGGGAAGCAGAAAGGATGCGGCGGCCACGCCACCGGCGGCCTGGGAGCCGATCGTCATGAAACGCCTGCGCGTGACGGTCTCTCCCTCGAACGCTCCAGGGATCTGGCGATCGGTCGTGTAGCGGGACTTGTGCTGGCTGTGCTTGTCGGACACGGCCCGAACAATATCGAGTAGAGCGCGGAGTCGTGAGCCTCAAGCCTCAACTTCAGGGAGAGCGTGTAGCGCCTGCCAGGGCATCGGGCGATCCGGCACGTACCAGAGCCTTGGCCCGCTCGTGCTCGGGACTGGCGCCCCAGCCCACCGCGCGCGCACCGGCCATCCAGATCCCGGGGGCAAGCTCGGGTTGCCCGCCGGCATGGGCCAGGGCGCACAGCGTGATCACGTCGGCAAGCTCGGCGACGCCCTCGATATCGCCCAGACGCACCAGGCGCGCGAGGCCCAAGGCGTAGAGCCGGTCGCCCGCGAGCAGGCCAAGGTCGGCTTCGTGCTCGCGCATGACACGTGGGGCGCGATAGTGCAGTAAGTAGCCCTCGTAGATCGTCTCTACGAGCAGCTCGTATTCGGCGCTTGAGCCCTCCGCGCGGGGTCCGGCAGCCACCACTTGGGCCGGCCCGTGGGTCGACGAACCCGCGAGCTCCTCGACGAGGACGAGACTGCTCATCAAGCCGCCCTCTTCGAGCAGCAGGCTGCGCAGGCGCTCGAGCGGCGGCTCGGCATCCTCGGCAATACCGCGCTCGGCGGCAGCGCGAGCGGGATCGGCACTCATCGGGCGAACTCCGCCATCCGGGCGGTGCTCATGCGATCTCCGCGAACGCAGCCGTGGCCGCGGCAAGGGTGAGCTCCAGTTGCTCCGGGGTGTGGGCAAGTGATGGGAACCATGCCTCGAATTGCGATGCTGGGGCGTATACGCCCCGCGAGAGCAGCGCGCGACACCAGCGAGCATAGGCCTCGCGGTCGCAGGCCTCGGCTGCCGCCATGTCGTTGACGGGGGTGCCGCTGAAGAACACCGTCAGCAGACCGGGAGCGCTGACGACCTGGACTGGGTATCCGCTGCTGCTGGGCTCGCCACCCCGAGAGCCGGCGGCAGCCGAGCCACCCGGCCCAGCGCCGAGCACCGCTGCCCCCGATTCTGGCGCAGGCCCGACCCCCGCCGCGCTTGCCGCCGCCCGCAGGCCCTCGGCCAGCTGCTCGGTGATCGACGCCAAGCGCAGGTATGCGGCGTCGTCGAGCAACTCCAGCGTGGCCAACCCGGCCGCGACGGCGAGCGGGTTGCCTGAAAGCGTGCCCGCTTGGTAGACATCGCCCGCCGGGGCGAGCATGCGCAGCAGCTCGGCGCGGCCGCCCACGGCGCCGGCGGGCAGACCGCCGCCGATGATCTTGCCCATGATCGTCAAGTCGGCCTGCACGCCGCTCAGCTCCTGTGCGCCCCCGCGCGCTACGCGAAAGCCGCTGATCACCTCGTCGAGGATCAGTAGGGCGCCACAAGCATCCGCGCGCTCACGCAGCAACTCCAAGAAGCCTTCGTGCGCGGGCACAAGACCCATGTTCGCCGGCAGCGGCTCGGCGATGATTGCCGCTATCGGCTCGCCGCTCGCGGTAGCGGCAATCAGCGCCTCGGGATCGTTCCACGGCACGACCGTGGTGGCTGCCGCCACCTCGGCCGGCACGCCTGGGCTGGATGGCAACGCTTGCGTGGCCAGGCCCGAGCCTGCTTGGGCCAGCAGCCCGTCCACATGGCCGTGATAGGCACCGGCGAACTTGACGATCCGCTCGCGCCCGGTGGCTGCACGGGCAAGCCGTAAGGCCGTCATCGTGGCCTCGGTGCCCGAGGAGGTCATGCGCAGCATGTCCACGGACTCCATCCGCCGCGCGATCTCCTCGGCCAGATCGACCTCCCCGGCGGTCGGCGCCCCGAAGCTCGTGCCGCGCCCTGCAGCATCCTTGACCGCCTCCAGCACCGCGGGATGGGCGTGACCGTGGATCATCGGCCCCCACGAACAGACGTAGTCGACGTAGCGATTGCCGTCCACGTCGAGGAGCTCGGCGCCTGCCGCGCGCTCGATGAAGATCGGGTCGCGCCCGATCGCCCGCATCGCTCGCACGGGCGAGTTCACCCCGCCTGGAAGCAGCTGCAGTGCGCGACGGTATAGCTCGCCCGAGCGGGTGTCCGTCAGCGAAGTGGGCATCGGATCGAACGGCTAGCCGGCATCGAAGTCGCCCTAGAGGCCAGCGTGCTCGCGTTCCCAGGCCTTGAACTCGTCGGTGAAGTAGAGCAGGCGGATCTTCTTGTACTCCGTTGAGGAGTAGAGCGTGGCCCGCCCCTCGATGCCGGTCATCTCCGCGATCGCGTCGAGCACGGCGTCGCACTCCTCCTTGGAGCGCCCGTGGGCCATCGTGAAGACCGAGTAGGGCCAGTCCGCGTAGGTGGGCCGCTGATAGCAGTGGGAGATGCCGCGCACCGCGGCCATCTGGCGTCCGACCTCGTGGATGTGCTCCTCGGGCACCTTCCACACGCCCATCCCGTTTGCGGAGAAGCCGGCGCGACGGTGGTAGAGGATCGCCGCCACGCGCCGCAACAGTCCGCGCTCTTGCATGCCTGCCAGGTGATCGAGGAAAGCCCTTTGGTCTTGGCCCAGCTGCGCGGCAGCCGGTGCGTACGGTTCCGGGATCACCGGCATGTCGCCTTGCAGCGCCTTGATGAGCGCGATGTCGGTCTCGTCGTAGGGTTGGGGCTCCAGCTCGATCGGCTCGGTGGCAACAGCGGCCTTGGACAGCGCCTCGGTATCGCCCTCCATCTCCAGGTCCATCCTGATCTTGAACAGCTTGAGCGTCGGCAGCTGGCGAACAGACTCGGCGCCCGCCTCGGCTGCCAGCGCCTGCAGCGTTCCCTCGAGGCCCAGCGGCGAGTCCGGCTCGGTGGCGATCGTGAACCACAGGTTGAATTCGTGGTTGCGCAGATAGTTGTGGGAGACGCCCGGGATGGGCGTTGATCACTTGCGCGGCCCTGTGGGGGTTCTCGGCGTCTACCTTTGCCGCCACCAGCATCGAGGAGTAACCCAGCGCGCGCGTGTCGAAGATCGGCGTCACCTGGCGGATGATGCGTTCGTCGAGCAGGTGTTGCACGCGCTCCATCACCTCGCTCTCCGACACTCCCGCCAGCTCTGCCACGCGCAGGTAGGGGCGCGGCTCGATCGGGAAGCTGCCCTGCATCAGGTTGAGCAGGCGCTTGTCCAGCTCGTCCAGCGGGATTGCCGCACCGTGCTTGCGGCTGCGCAGCTTTGGCGTGGCGGCGTCCGTTATGCCGTCGACGGGCGCCGGCGACTCGCTGTTCTCTGCTGTTGCTGTCTCTTGTGGTGGCATCTGATCGTTGTCGGCTAGCTGCTCTCGGACAGCCAGCGGGCGGCGTCCTTGGCGTGGTAGGAGACCACTATGTCAGCACCTGCGCGATGCAGCGACGTCAAGATCTCACAGACGGTGGCACGCTCGTCCAGGTATCCAGCCGCCACGGCCGCCTTGACCATCGCATACTCGCCGCTCACGTTATACGCAGCGACCGGCAGGCGCGTCGCCTCCTTGACAGCCCGGATCAGGTCGCCGTAGGCCAAGGCCGGCTTGACCATCAGCATGTCGGCTCCCTCCTCAGCGTCCAACAACGCCTCACGCACCGCTTCGCGCCCGTTGGCTGGGTCCATCTGGTAGCCGCGGCGATCGCCAAAAGCGGGCGAAGAACCTGCCGCCTCGCGGAACGGGCCGTAGAAGGCCGAGGCGAACTTGGCCGAGTAGGCGAGGATCGACGTCTCGTCAAAGCCCTCGGCATCGAGCTCCGCGCGAATCGCGCCAACGCGGCCATCCATCATGTCCGACGGGGCCACGATGTCAGCACCGGCACGAGCATGGCTTACCGCGGTTCGCGCGATCCGCTCCACCGTCGCGTCATTCTCGACCTCACCCTGCTCGCCCAAAACCCCGCAGTGGCCATGCGTCGTGTACTCGCACAGGCACACGTCCGTGATCACAAGCAAATGCGGCAGCTCGCGCTTGATCGCAGTGACCGCGCGCTGCACCACCCCCTCGTCGTCCCAGGCGGCCGAGCCTTCAGGATCCTTCTCGGCGGGAATGCCAAACAGGAGTACCGCCCCCAACCCAAGCGACGCGGCCTCGCTTGCCTCCGCGACCACCTCGTCGAGCGGCAAGCGCTCGACGCCCGGCATTGCATCGATTGGCTCGCGCGTTGTGGCGGTCTCGGACACGAACAACGGCAACACCAGGCGGTCGGCGCGCAACTCCGTCTCGCGCACAAGGCCGCGCAGAGCCGGCGTGGCGCGCAGCCTGCGCATGCGCGTGGTGGGGAAAGCCATCGCGCTTTCGAGGATACTCACCCGTCGTTGTGGGGGCGAGCCCTCGCCTCCGAGCCCACCGAACCGGTCCTCCGGAGGAGACTGTGGACGATCCCTCGCGTCACCAATAGTGGGCGGGGTACATCGGGTCCCACTCCGCCGATGGTCGCCGGCAGGTGGTTCATCCGCTTATTCGGCCCGGCGCAAACCCAGGCGAGCCAACGCACCGAACAGGAGGGTAAGACCGAGTAGGTGGACGATCGAGATACCGAGTGACGGCGACGCCCCGTTAACAGCGGCGTCCAGCGCTTGTAGCGCCGCCTTGTACGGGAAGACAAACGAGACGGCCTTGATCACGTCGTAGAGACCAGTGGCAACCGATCCGCTTGGCACGAGCGCAAGGAAGACGAGCGGCAGCGAGAGCAGGAAGGCCAGCAGCGAGGCAGCGCGCACCTCGCGCGCCAAGGCGCCGATCGCCACGCCCAGGGCACCGAAGCCGAGCGCACCGAATGCCAGCGCCAGCACCCACAGGCCGATGCGAGATACGTCGAGCGACACGAAAGCACTGACTCCCAACAGCATCGCCAAGGCCACCACGAAGGAGCAGACCGCGGCAAGCATTGCCTTCTCGGCCAATAGCCCCTCTCGTGAGACCAAACCGCGAACGAGCCGGGCGATCGTGTGCTCTTCGCGCTCCAGAGCCACCCCACCAGCAGCCAGCAGCACGCACAGGAACATCAGCGAAATGCTCACGGCCACCACCACGGCGTAGGTATCCAGCGGTGTGAGTTTGCCGTGCAACAGCGTGCTGTGAACCGTGACCGGCTGACTGACGGTCGTGAGCACGTCGGCGGCGATGCCGAGATTGTTGGCCGCGAGGCTTGCAAAGCCGGCGATGCGCGTCAAAGTGGCGCGATCCTTGCCCGGTGGCTGACGACTCGCGATTCCATTGAGCGTCGCCGGCAGCTGACGCAGACCTATGAGTTCCTGGCTGCCCAGCGGGCCGATGTGCCCACCGGCGAGCAGCAGGTTGAGGTCGTGCACGGCGACGCTCTTGATCTGTTCTGAGAGCGCCAGGTTTGCCCGCGCGAGGGTCGCATCGATCGTGGAACGCACGAACGACTGCTCGACGGCATCGCCGTTGTAGATCACTTCGATCTGGGCTTGGCTGACCCCAGAGGAGATCTTGGCGACGATGTCCGAAGGGATCACGATCGCCGCCAGTACCTCACCGGAGGCGACCTTGCTCGCGGCGATCGCGCGTGTCGGGACGTGCACAACATCGACCTGGCTGAACAGCTGCTTTGTGTATTCGTCCAGGCCGACGCGAGTGCCACCAAGCGTGATCGTCTCGCCGGGCGGGGTTTCGTCGACGACGGCTACTCGCGGCTTGGCGGGACTTGCCGAGATCGCGAAACCGATCAGCAGCGCGATCGCCACCGGGTAGAAGATCAGCAGCGCCACCAGCAGGCGCGAGCGGCGCAGGATCAGCAGGTCCTTGCCCAGCAGCCACCTCATTGGGCGCGCTCGCCCCGCTTGTTCAGAAACGAGACGAAGGCCCGCTCGAAGTCCCCGCCGCCGCCCTCACGGGCAAGCTCCCCTGGTGTCCCGTCGAACAACAGGCGACCCTGGTCGAGCACGAGCACGCGCGCCGCGTAGCGCTCGGCCTCGGCGACGATGTGCGTCGAGAACACGACACCGGTCCCACGCGCCGCAAGCTCGCCCACAAGCAACCACAAACGCTCGCGTTGAGCAGGGTCGAGCGCCGTGGAGGGCTCGTCGAGCAGGATCACCGGAGGATCGGCAAGCAGGCCAAGCGCCACGTTGACGCGCTGCTGGTTGCCGCCGGAGAGCCGGTCGATGCGCTCCTCGGCGCGCTCGACCAGTCCCGTCTGCTCGAGCATGCGCGCTACCGCCGCCTCCGTATCGGCCACTTTCTCCAAGCGTGCGAACAGGCGCAGGTTCTCGAGCACCGACAGCTTCGAGTAGACGGCAGGCTGCTGCGGCACCCAACCGATCTCGCCCGCCGCGCGGCCGACCGTACCCGTGCTCGGTGCCTGCACGCCGGCAAGGATCGACAGCAACGTCGTCTTGCCGGCCCCGTTGGGCCCGATGACGGCCAGCATCTCACCGGCATGGGCGGCGAAACTGACCTCGCGTAGAGCCTCGCGCGAGCCGTAGTGCTTGCCGAGGCCCTCAACGCGCAGAACCTCGCCTGCGGTATGTCCACTCATGGCCGATGCCCCCCGCGCGCGCGGGGGGCATCGTGCTTTTCGCACACCGCAACCCCGCCTCTCACGCTCCACCCCCAGGGCCACTCACAGCAACTTGTCGGGAGTGCGCTCCCACGGTTCAAAGGACAGATGGCGATACAGGTAGAGCGCTGTCTCGCGCAGCACCGAGAGGATCGGCAGGGCGACGAGCGCGCCGATGATCCCGTACAGCTGCAACCCCAACAACAGAGCGAAGATCACGAGCAGCGGGTTGATGCGCAGCGTATGACTGAAGATCTGCGGCGCCACGACGTGGCCCTCCAGCTGCTGCAGGCCGACGAACAATATGCCCACCCAAAGCGCGCTGATCGGGTCCGTGAACAGCGCCAGGACGATCGGCGGAATCGCACCCAGGATCGGGCCGATGTAGGGGACCAGCTCCATCACGCCGTAGAACACGCCGAACGCAAGCGCATAGTTGCGCCCGTCGGGAAAGATTCCGAGCACACCGAACAGGTAGAGCGCGAGACCTGTGGAGGTGCCCATGATCACGCTGAACAGCAGCTGCCCGCCGACATAGCGCGAGACGGCGTGCTGGGCAAGGTTGGGGAAGTCATCGGCGCGCGAGCCGTCGCCTGGTGGCATCGCCTTGCGCACGACCCTGCCGATCGACTGGCCGTAGACGAGCATGTAGACCGACAGCACGAACACGAGCACCAAGTCGACAAGCGCTTTGGCGACTTCGGTGAGCAGGCCGGTGCCGAACGTCGCGAGTTTGCCGGCGCTCTTGGAGAGCTGATCCTGCAACGTCTGCAGGGCCGTCTTGCCCTGGCCTACGAGTTTGGCGTGGATCCCGTCTTTGTTCAGAGTGCGCTGCAGACTTTCGATCTGCTGGTTGGCTTCGTTGACAATGTGCGGGAGATTGTTCGTGAAGGTAATGACCTGATGGGAGATCGGGTTGGCAAGCAGGAAGCCAACACCGGTGAGCGTCAGGAAGAATGCTAGGTATACGGCCAGCACCGCCAGCCCGCGCGGCATGCGCGTGCGCTGCTGCAGGAAAGCGACAAGTGGGTTCAGGATGAGCGCGATCAAGCCGGCGATGACAAATACGAGCAGCACCTTGCCCGCCGCCCGCGCGAGCGCCCACAGCGCCAGCAGCGAGATCGGCAGCATCACGAGCTGCACCCAACGCGGCACCATCACGCGCGGGGCCTCGGCGACAGACGGCTCTCGGCAGGCGTCTCCTCGCCGTCCTCGACGAGCTCTCGCTCGACCTTCGTGGGCGGCTGGGCCTCGCCAGGGGAGCTCATTTGCTCGCTCAAGACCGCCCCGCCTCAGCGAATGGGCGGATCTCTCTCAGAGCTGTCATCGACCCTCCAACGATGGGCAGAGTATGGCTGAGCCGGAGGCGACGCAGGGAGTGGAGGGGCCGACGCGAGCGCCCCGCCAGACGGTCGAGTCCGCGTCCGGCTTCGCCCGCGGCGTCCAGCCCATCGACGTCAGCATCCTGTTCGTCGGCGATCTCGTCGGCAGCATCGGCCGCCACACGCTGCTGGAGTGCCTGCCGATCCTGCGCGAGCGCTATGCGCCCACGTTTGTCGTGGTCAACGGCGAGAACGTCGCCGGCGGGCTTGGCATCACGCCGAAGGTCGCCGAGGAGCTGTTCCGCAACGGCATCGACGCGATCACGCTTGGCAACCACGCTTATCACCGGCGCGAGATCTACTCCTACCTGGACACCAAGGAGCGGATCGTGCGGCCGTTCAACTACCTGCGTGGACAGCCCGGGCGCGGCGTTTGCGTGGTCGAGAAAGACGGAGTGCGCCTCGGCGTCGTCAACCTCAGCGGCAACCTCTTCCTGAAGGCCGGACGCTCGGCCTTCACCGAGATCGAGCCCGCGATGCGTGAGCTCGGCAAGTCGATCACATCCTCGTGGACATGCACGCCGAGGCCACGAGCGAGAAGGTCGCGCTCGGCTGGCTGCTCGACGGGCGCGTGACCGCGGTCGTCGGCACGCACACGCATGTGCCCACGGCCGACGGGCGCGTACTGCCGAAGGGCACCGCCTACATCACCGACGTGGGCATGACCGGTCCGCGCGGCGGCGTGATCGGGGTCAAGCGCGAGCAGGCCGTCGAGTCGCTCGTCACGCAGATGCCCGTGCGCTTTGAGACCTCCAAGGAGGACCCTTGGCTGATGGGCGTGCTCATACGCTGCTCGCGGCCGCTGCGAGCGGACTCGATCGAGCAGATCCTGATGCCGCGTCCGCCTGCTCCTGTCCAGGGAGCAGCGACGGTCCGTCCCAGTTGATCTGGCCCAGCAGAGCCAGCATCACCAGGCCGAAGAACCAGGGGATGTACAGGTAGAACCAGTGGTCGATGCCGAGCTGCACGGCGATCAGGATCGCGGCGGCGGCGGCCGCCAGACCAACCAGGTCTTCGCGGCGTGGCAGCACGGCGAGCGCCAGCGCCAGCGCGATCCCGGCGCCGACCACGGCGTCGCGGGCGTCGTTCAGCCAGCGCAGATAGTGACCACCCGTGGGCGAGCTGCCGTACAGGCCCCAGATCGAGAAGGGCGATTCGCGGTCTGGACTGATAGGCAAGCGTGCGCTCGTAGATCGTGTGCAGCGAGTCGTGTGTGAAGGCCGGGATCGAGACGACGGCCACCGTCAGCACGAACGCAAACGCGAACAGGGTCAACGCGCCTGCCCGCCGTCGCAGCGAGAGCCCGCCCAGCCCGTGTGTCCACAACAGCGGCGCCAGCGCCAGCGGCGCAAACTTGGTGAGGCCCGCCAGAGCGGCGAACATGCCGCGCGCGCTGGACGTCGCGGCCTGACCCCATCGCCTTGGACAAGCCAGCAGCGCCGCGAGGATCAACACCGCCACGAGTGAATCGTTTGAATTGCTCTCCAGCGCATAGAGCGTGAAGGGGTAGGAGACCCATGCGTAGGCGAGCAGGATGCCCAGGCCCGGGCCGCGGACACGCCGGCCGAGCAGGAACAGCAAGCGCGACCGCCAGCAGGTCGAAGAAGATCGCGGCCGCGTGCGCGGCGGGCAGGTCGTCCCAGGTGCCGCTCCAGCCGAATATCTGCTGGAAGGGCACGTAGGCCTCGTAGTTGGCCGGGCCGTAGGTGTCGCCGTGTTCGTTGTCGGATGGGTAGCCGCCGTACAGCGGCTCGTCGTGGGCGATCCGCTCGCGCGCCGATCACTCCCGCGTAGCCGACGTCGATCACGTTGGAGTCGGTCACGTTGAGCGCGATGCGAAAGCCGAGCAGGAACACGACGCCGATCGCGAGCCAGGCGGGCGAGATCAGCAGCCGTGGCGCTTTGGGGGCTTCGCGTCCCGACTGCCTGCGACGCCCTACCCGCGCCAACAGCAGCATGCGCACGAGCAGATATATGAGCGGCGGATAGACGAGCGGCGTGGAGGCATAGATGTGCGCGTGGTTGAAGAACGCCAGCGACACCGAGAAGGACAGCAACACGAGCAGGTCGAGGTGCAGCAGGCGCCAGGGTTTGCGCCAGTCGAAGAACGGCACGAAGAACAGGAAGCACATCGGGATCCAGATGTAGAGCGCGTTCACGTGCCTGCCAAAAGCGCCCGGATAGCCGCGCGCCATCGTCCAGGCGATCTGAAAGCCGGTCCACTGTTCGAGCACGTGCGCCGCTGTAGTCGGCGAGGATCACCAGGCCGATCTCCTTGCCCTGCTTGGAGAAGTAGCTGACCTGCCAGCGACTGGGCCCCTTCAGGTAGACGTCGCCGAAGGACCCCGGATATTCGGCCCGCACGGCGCGCATCTTCGGCAGGCGGTCGGCGATTTGCAGTATCCGGTCGGGCGAGCTGATAGCGGCCCGGCGGCGGCGTGTCCGAGGTCGGCGACCGGGACCGGCGCTTCCGGTTCGGCGTTGGTCGTGGTCGTGCTCGACTTGGCCGATGCGCTGTTCTTGGCGGGCGACGGTGACGGTGGTTTCTGTTTGGGGTGGATTTTTGGGCGTGCCCGTTGGTTGAGGTGGCCAGGTCCCCTAGCCGCGAGGAGGGGCCGGTCAAGCTCGCGTCGCGCGGCTGCGCCGCGAGTGCCGGGGTCGTGCCGAGCGCCCATACCGCGATGCCGATAGCCAGCGTGCGCGCAGAGACCATCGTGCGAGGGTACCGGCGTGCCCAGGCGCCCGGCCTGAGCGCAGATCTTGACGACGAGAATGGCTCCAAGACGAGCGGAGCGACGTCGCGAATGCGTCCATTGCCGCGGCGCCTGGGGAATCTCGACGCCGCACAGGATCAAGGCCCCAAGCGAGTCTTCGCCGCGCAACGAGCCATGCGAGCCGCCGCCTACGTGCGCCTGGCCGCCGAGGTCTGAGAACTCGCGGCCGGGTGCCGCCGAGAGCAGCACGTCGCCCGAGGTAGGGCAGGTCAGAGCCGACCACACTCGATCGAGCGCGTCCGGATGATCGGGGCAGATCAGCCGCCCGTCACGACGCTTGGCGTCGAGTACCGCGAGGCTGCCTTCGAGCGACCAGGCACGCCCATCCAAATCCAAATCATCGCCCCCAGGGCAGAAGCGCATCTCTCCGATTCCGGGGCGCGCGATCACGGCCTCCACCGGCGCGCCGTGGGCGTCGCGCTCCAGCCACATCGCAAGCTCCACGCCGTCGATCCCGAGCGCGGCGCGCACGACGTCCGAGCGCAGACGCTCCGGGCGCTCGCTGTCGAGCACGTAGACCATCGCCGCACGCTGGGAAGGGCAGACGGCGATTCCAGATCCGCCCTGCTCACCGGATGAGGTCGAGCGCTCACCGCGGCCGCCGCCGCGCTCACCTCGCGTGCCAGGAGCCAGCACGTCCAGCCGCGCCAGCTCGTCGGCCAGCGCGATCGAGGCGGTCACGGCTGCCTGGGAGTGGTCGGCCATCACGATCATGGCGTGCTCTTCGAGAAACGGCTCTAGGCCACCGGCGGCCTCCATCACGCGCGCCAGCTGAACGTCGGCCAGCGCGATCGAGCGCACCTGGCCCTCGGGCCCGGCGCGGTGGGAGTGCCAGTCGTTGTCGGGCAGCGACAGCAACAGGAAGTCGAACAGGTCGTGCTCGACCATGTAGGCGCCCACGCAGCCGGAGTGGCGGTCGCGTACGCCCGGCATGCCGAGCGTCGAGCGGCAGCCGGTACGGCGACTGGCGAAGATGTCGGCGTAGAACAGCTCGCGGGGGCCCATGACCGAATGGCGCATCAAGGTCGAGGCGATGCCGCGTGAGTGGGCTGTCACGTTGGGGCTCGTGGCGGTGGCGGCCGCGGTACATCAGGTAGGTGGTGCCGGCCGTGCGAACCTCCTCGTCGTCGAGCGTCTCGAACACGGTCGGCGTCTCCTTCGAGAGATGCGCGCCGTTCATGTTGTAGACGGTGTCGGTCAGCTGGCGCGTGAGACCGACACGCTGGGAGGCACGGAAGCTGGAGCCGTACTCGACGTAGCGCCGCTCGGCGCGGTCATACCAGCACATGCCTGGGATGTGGTGGCGGTCCTGCCAGGCGCCCGTGACGATCGAGGCGGCGCACACCGGCGTCACCGAGGGGAAGGCCGCGACGCAGTCAGGAACATAGAGCCCGCGCTCCATCAGCGCGGCAAGCGTCGGCGCCTCGCCGGCGGCGACCGCACGCTCGAGCATTGCAGGCGCCATCGCGTCGATCACGCACAGGACGAGCTTGGGTGGGGCCGTCATCTCGGAAGCGAGGCGGAGATGAGCGAGAGGAGTGTTGTGTCCCTTTTTTGCGATTCACATATGTGACTACGATATGTATTCACAATCGTATTCGCCCAAAAAAGAGAGTATCCACCTGCACTACCGCCGCAGAATTCGCAGGCCCGCGTACTTCTCATCCGAGCGTGCCCGCAGCCGCCAAACAAACCATGCGAGCAGCGCGATCGCTACGTAACCGAGCGGGTGCAGTAGCGCCACGAGCACGGCTAGCAGCAGCGAGGCGGAATCGAGATACAGCGTCAACGCTTCGCGCGCGCCACGGTCGGGCAGACGCTTGCGTGCCCGCGCGATCACCGGCCCCGAGGCCCGCTGCGCCAAGCCGGCGGCGAGGAAACCGCCGAGCAGGCCGGGCCAGGACGCATCGCCGTGCGCGGCCAGCGTGCCGGCGAACAGCAGCGCCCCGGCGCCGACACTCAGACCCGCAAGCGACGCCGCAAGCGGGTCGGGGCGGGCTGAGCGGTCGCTTGGGTCGATCGTCGGCGCAAGGCCGAGCAACATCTGCAGCGCGTAGGCGAGCGCAAAGGCGACGGCGACCACGAGCAGCCACCAGTCCGCTTCCAGGAAGCTGAAGGCGCCGGTGCTGAAACTGACGCCGAGCGCACTGCTGCCGGCAAGCGCGCCGGCAAGCAGCAGGGGCAGAAACGGCCGCAGGCCGCAGGCCGCGGCGAGACCGAGGCCGAGGCCGATGTAGAAGACGAGTCCGTTCATTGCCTTAAAACCTAACTGCCCGCCGCCCGCCCCGACGGGCGGGGTCGCACAGGCGTGGTTGCAGGAGATGAAGTCGTTTGGATGGTGCGCTACCTTGAGACGGGCCATGACGATAGACGACCCCTCCGGCGGCGGGGAGCCCCCCATGACGGGGGACGGGCTTCCCACCGCGGCGGACACCCAGAAGGACGCCAAAGGGCAGGTGCCCGCAAGGCAAGCGAAGGCGGGCGGGCGGGCGCGCCCGACGGCCCACGAACTGGCGCGCTACGAAGCGCTGTTCGCGCGAGCGCACGCACGGCATGCGCTCCTCGGCGATGCGCGACATGATGTCGCTGACCGAACGCCCCGAGGTGATCTCGCTCGCGGGCGGCCTACCCGAGACGAAGACGTTTCCCCCGAGCTGTACGCGAAGCTGATGTCGAAGGTCGCCGCCGAGTCGACCGCGCGGGCGCTGCAGTACGGGCCGACAGAGGGGATGGCGTGCACGGTGCAGTGCATCCTGCAGGTGATGGCCGAGGAAGGCACGGCGGTGGACCCCGACGAGGTGCTCGTCACGACCGGCGGACAGCAGGTGATCGACCTGATGTGCAAGGCCTTCATCGACCCGGGCGACACGATCGTGGCGGAGGCGCCCACATACCCGGGCGCGGTGCCGACGTTCGACGCCTACCAGGCGAACGTCGTGCAGATCGAGATGGATGCCGATGGCATGCCGATCGACGAGCTCGAGGGCACGCTGGACCGCCTCGCCGCCGAGGGGCGCGGCCCGAAGTTCATCTACACGATCCCCAACTTCCAGAACCCGGGCGGCGTGACGATGTCGCTGGCGCGGCGGCGACGCCTCGTGGAGGTGGCGCGCGAGCGCGAGATCCTTGTGCTCGAGGACAATCCCTACGGCCTGCTGCGCTACGAGGGCGATCCGCTGCCCACGCTGCACTCGCTCGACGCGGCCGCCGCCAAACGCGGTGGCGCCTCCGACTTCGTCGTCTACCTCGGGACCTTCTCGAAGATCCTCTCGCCCGGCGTGCGGCTGGGCTGGGCGGTCGCGCCCAGGCCGATGCTGGAAAAGCTGAACCTGTGCAAGCAGGGCGCCGACCTGTGCTCCTCGCCGGTCACGCAGCTGTTCGTGGCGGCCTACTTCGAAGAGAGCACTCGCAGCGGCGTGCGGCGTGGCGGTGGAGCGCTCAGCGCCGCCCGCGACGATGACGAGCCGCTGTGGCTTGCGCACCTGGATTCGCTGAAGCACCTGTACCGCACACGCCGCGACGCGATGCTCGACGCGCTGGCCGAGCACTTCGGCGCGGCCGCCAGCTGGACGAAGCCACAGGGCGGACTGTTCATCTGGGCGACGCTGCCGGAGTACATCGATACGACCGACCTGCTGGCGCGGGCACTGGAGAGCGAGGCCGTCGCCTTCGTCCCAGGCCGCGCCGCTTACCTTGACGGGCGTGGGGCCTCCTCGATGCGGCTCAACTTCGCCGGCGTGCCCGAGGAGGACATCCGCGAGGGGATCAGGCGCATCGGCAAGGTTCTTCGCGAGCAGGTGGGCCTGTTCGGGACGCTCACCGGCGCGAGACCGGCGTTTGCGGGACCGGCGGTCCAATCGTCCGACGCCGGGATGGCCGAGGTCGTAGAGCTACCGCGACGCGAGCAGCGCGGGGCGCAGCGCGGCAGTCATTGACGCAGTTCACCCCCGCACATGTGCGGGGGTGCCGATAGGCGCATGCGCCTATCGGTGACGGGCCGCATGCGGCCCGTCTATGGGGTGCACATGTGCACCCCATCCAGGCGCGCATGCGCGCCTGGCACAACAACGATCCGCTCAGGAATCGCCGGCGGCGAAGTCCTCTGGGGTCACCTCGTCGAGGAACTCCTTGAAGCGCTCGACGACATCCTCGGACTCCTCGATGTTGTGCTCGAACTCGATCGCCGACTCGGCGATCACCTCCTCGGCGGCAAAGATCGGCGCGCCCGCGCGCACGGCGATCGCGATCGCGTCGCTCGGGCGCGAGTCGATCTCGAGCTCGCGCCCGCCGACGCTCAGCGTGATCGAGGCAAAAAAGGTGTTCTCGCGCAGCTCGGTGACCGACACCTGGGTGCACTTCACGTCGAGCTCGCCGAGCATCTCGCACAGCAGGTCGTGGGTCATCGGCCTTGGCGTACTGGCGCCCTGCAGCTTCATCAGGATCGAGGCGGCCTCGGGGTGGCCGATCCAGATCGGCAGGAACTTGTTGCCGTCCACCGTCTTCAACAGCACGATCGGCTGCTTGCCGACCATGTCGAAGCTCACGCCATAGATGACCATCTCCTGCACGACGTTCCTCCAGCGGGGGAAATCCAGAGTATAGGTACCCAATCTCGCGCTCCGGCCTGCCCGGTCGAGCACGCGAGTTGCGTCAGTGGCGCATCCGGAAGCTCCAGAGCTTGTTGCCAAGGAAGTTGAGCGGCATCGAAGCCGCCACGGCAATCGCCTCGGCCGGCACCTTGGCGAGTCCAGCAACCTCGACGAGCAGCGTCAGGAACAGAAACCCGAAGAGGGCGGCGATCAGGCTCACCACGAAGAAGCGCACGGCCTGGAAGTGGACCCTGCCAGCCGAGGCGTCGAACGTCCAGTGGCGGTTGAGCACGAAGTTGTTCGTTACGCCGACCAGCCAAGCGAGTGCGTATGCCGGCTGGTAGGCGACGTGCAGAACGTGCACGCACAGCGTGTAGACGGCGAGGTTGAGCACGAAGCCCACGCCGCCGACGAGCCCGAAGCGAACCAGTTGCAGCCAGTTGGCGGGGCGGCGCATGCCGTGCAGAAAGCGCATGTGCGCCCGCGCTTCGGGGCGATGGCTAGCGCCGCCGGGACGAACGTCCACGACGGTTTCCTGTGCGGGCATCCGATCAGGGTACCGAAGGCGGCCGCGGAGCGGGCCTGGTTGACGGGGGGATCTTGAGGTGCGCGGCTGGGTTGGAAGTCTTTGAAATGTGGTGATGCCCCCCGTGCGCGCACGGGGCATGAGCGTTTTTGAGCCAGGTTCAGGCAACCGGGCTGCATTTGCCTCCAGCGGCGCTAGCCTGTGTCAAAGGTGAGTACCGGGTCCGACACTGCAGTCCAGCCTGGCTCGCGAGGGGGCTTGCCGCTTTCGTGGCGTGTGCTCGCGGGCGGGCTCGCCGTCATCGCGATCGCCGTCGTCGCGGCCTTGCTGCTCAGCGGCGGCGGCCACTCGGCGCCCGCGCGAGCAGCCAAGACAAGCATCGCGCAGGCCGGAAACGTCGTAGAACGACACCACTCCTCCAGCCAGAGCACCCAACAGACCGCCCGAGCAACTAAGCCGGGGACTACCAACACCGGTGCGGGGACGGGCGCGGCGCATCCCGGCACGAGCATCCACGTCAAAGGCGCGATCCCGAGTGCTACCGGCGGGGGCTCGCCGGCAGGCGCAAGTGCCGGCTCGGCCAAAGGCGTGGCCGTCGCCGAGGTGCGCGACCCCGAAGAATCCAAGAGCTTCCCGCTGCCCGCCTCGGTGCATCACGCTCGCGCGAGCACACCAAGCGTCGCCGCCGAAGCCGCGATCGCTCCCGGAGCGGCCTCGGATTCCGAAATCCGCAAGGAGCTCGGCGAAGAGGAAAAGGCCAAGGCCCAAGAACAGGCGGCGCAGCGACGTGTGCTCACGCCCGTCGCCGGCGGCTTCTCGGTAGGAGGAAACGGCACGATCCCGATCCCCACGAACGTCCCCGAAGCCGTGCAGCGCGTGGTCGCCGGAGGCAACGCGATCGCCGACTTCCCCTACATCTGGGGCGGCGGGCACGGCTCGTTCGTCGCCAACGGCTATGACTGCTCCGGCTCGGTCAGCTATGCGCTTGCGGCGGGCGGCCTGCTGAGCGCACCGCTGGTCTCGGGCGACCTCGCCAACTGGGGCGAACCGGGGCCGGGGCGTTGGATCACGATCTACGCCAACGCCGGTCACACGTTCATGGACGTGGACGGCGTGTGGTTCGACACCGCCGGGCGCAGCGGTCCTTACGCGTCGCGCTGGCTTGTCTCGCAGCCTTCGCTCGAAGGCTACGCGGTGCGCCACCCACCCGGCCTATAAAGGGTGGCGCATCTGCCGGCAACCCGTTCCTGCCGGTTCCGCCGGTTCCGCCGACCGAGGTTCGGACCGCGTCGGGGAAGCGCTCAGGGGTTGAGCACGACGGTGCTGAGCATCGTCGTCGTCTGCGGGCTCTGGCGCGAGGCGTTGCGCGCGAACAGGCGCAGTGTGACCTTCAGTTTGTGAACGTGCTTCAGGCGAGCGGCGGCACGCGAGGTGAACTTGACGCGGATCGTGCCCTGACCGGCCTTTGTCGTCACGAGCACGGCCGTGCCGATGACGATCGACTTCGGCGTGCCGGCGGGCAGACCCGTAGCCGTCGCACCTTTGATGCCAAGGCGCTTGGCCGTGGCTGCTTTCGAGCAGTACCTCGATGTTGCCGGCCACCTGCTCGTTTGTCGTGTAGCGCACCGGGAGACCGCTGCTGAGCGCCTTTTTCAGCGACTTGGAGGTGACCGAGGCGCCGAGCACCGGGGGCGGTGTCGATGTGGATGCGGTGCCGGTTCCACTGGAGCCGCCCGAGGACCCGGAGCCGCCTGGGCCGCCCGGCGTTGCCGTGGAGGGTGTAGGCGCAGGCGTGGGTGCCGGCGCGGGTGTCGGTCGGTTCAGGTTTTGGTTCGGGCGGGCCGACGACGGTTATCGGCTCCTTGACACTGGCCGTGTTGCCGCCTACGTCGGTGACCGTGAGGGTCACTTCGTAGGTGCCGCCATACTTATAGGAGTGGTAGGCGCTGGCCGCGCAGGGCGCTTCCCATTGGGCGGCGCCGCATGGCGAGACTCCTGGGGAATTCACCAGCGGAGCGCCGGGCGCGATAGCCGACCACCGGGGCCGAGCCGTCGCCGAAGTTCCAGGTGTAAGTGGCATAGCCGGTGTGCGGTTCACCAGTGGGCGAGAAGACTGTGTCGGCACCCAGCGATGATGTCCGACTCCATACCGTCGAAGCCGACTATTTCGTTTACGTTTACCGGGTTTGGCGCAGTGAACTGAGGCAGCAACGCGACGCCCGGCAGGCAGGGAACTCCTGGATAGGGCAGCTTTAGCGCCGCCAGGTTGAAGGCAGTGTTGAGGTAGTAGTCGTTGCCCACGAGCGCCTGGTTGAAGAGCGTCCCAGCGTCGGACTCTTCCTGGGCGCCAACGTTGCCACCCAAGACCGGTGCAAACCAGTCACGACACTCGTCGGTCGCCTCGTTGCCGTTTGGATCCTGCCAAGCGTTCAACAGCGGATCGGTGACGATGTTCTGCTGCTCGACCGCGATCTGGTTGATGATCAGATCTGCCAGCCCGGTGTCGCAGCCGCCATCGGGGCTCGGGCATTTCACCTGATTGGGCTCCTGCGGGTGCGGGCCTTCGAGCTTTTCCGCTTCTTCGATCTTCTGCCTGCTGTTCAAGCGTCTTTTCTTCGTCTTCTTCTATTTCCTTGGCGGTCCTTTCCTTCTTCTTCTCCTGCTTCTCGACCGGTTTGCTGCTGGGATCGTAGCCGCCGTCCTGACAGTCATATGCCGTCAGTTCATCGCTTCGAAAGGAGCTGCCGATCGCCGAGCCCACCGGCAGTCCACGGAATCACGCCGTAGAGGATCGTATTTTCGCCACCGCTCGAGTTACTCGCGTCGATAGTCGGAGTGATAGCTGCAGAAGCTGTCTTTGTAGCTCTTGTAGTGATTCCGGTTCGACGAAGGATTTTTTCGGGTCTTCTTCCGCTTCTCGCTTGGCATTTTCGTTGGCTTCGGCTTCGGCCATCGTCGCCAAGGAAATCAGAGCAATGGCCGCTGTTCCCGCCCCCGTCGAGACAGACTGTGACAGCCGGAGGAGTCAGCAGATAGAAGATCGTTTCCATGCCCTTCTGCAGGCGAATGCTGGGCGATGAATGTTTCGAGCTCTTTACGGATCTGCTGGTCGGTCAGGCAAACAGGTTCATATTCGCTTCGCCGCGTAGTTCTTGCCCTATTTCTGGGCCGATCAGATCTCGCGGGTCGAAGCGGATGGGGATCTTTACAACCCGAGGCCGGGTATGCGTCTGTGTCCGTGTAGGCACCCTGGAAGGTGGACTTGTACAGGGCGTGCTGGTTGGCCTTGTCCGTGTACTGGGCGTCAACGGCGAACACGTTGCCGAGCGTTCCACTGGCGGCACCCATGCTCTGCAGGAAGATGTCGATCACATGCTGCCAATCGCCGTGGTAATGGTCGGTCGGATCCCAGTAGATCGCGTAGATCTTGCTGGCGCTGACGATCGGGTTGCCGCTGTCGTTGGCGAATCTTTCCAGGTCGAGGGCATAACTTCCGGTTCTACCGTGTGATCGAGTCGCAGCTTCCGTCGAACACCATCGTGCTGCGCGGCTGAAGGCCCACCTTCGTCCCTTCGACGGTCGTCACAAACGCTCCGGCGGGCGGGGCCGCGAACAGCAGCGCCAGCGTGAGCAGGCCACGAGCGCAAGCGCCGCGAGCGACACGACGGCGCGCAAGGGGAGCAGACGGGAAGTAGTTGCCACGGAGCCATCATCGGCACGCCTGCCCCGTTGCCTTAGCCCATACGGACGGGCTTGCAGCGCGGCTTGCAGCCGCGCTCTACGGATCGGTCATTCGGCTCCGGAGTTCGCGCAGGCGGGCCGCTTCGCCGACTGATCGGCACCTTGCGGAGCTTGTGCACTGGCGCGGCAGAGCCATCATGCTGATGGAGATGGCCGATAGCGAGCGCTCTCCATGAGCCAGATCGAGCGATCCGCAGCCCGCGCCCGGCGCGCCTCAAGCGCGAGACGCTGGAGCTGTTCGCGCCGCTGCCGCGCCACTACGACCGCGTGGCGGCGGTGCTGAGCTTTGGCCAGGACCCGCGCTGGCGACGGGCGATGGTCGACGCCGTGCAAGCCGAGGCGAGCGCAGCGCGTGCTCGACGTGGCCACCGGCACGGGGCTCGTGGCACAGGAGCTCGTGCGGCGCTACGGCTGTGAGGTGGTGGGACTCGACCAGAGCCCGCAGATGCTTGCCGGCGCGCAGGCGAGGCTCGACGCGCGACCGAAGGGCTGGCCGAGCGGGTCTCGCTGGTGCGCGGCGAAGCCGAGCGGCTCCCGTTCGCGACGAGGAGTTCGACCACCTGACCTTCACCTACCTGCTGCGCTACGTGGAGGATCCGCCGGCCACGATGGCCGAGCTGGCGCGCGTGGTCAAGCCCGGTGGGCGAATCGCCTCGCTCGAGTTCGCCGTGCCACCGCGAGCGCTGTGGCGGCGCTGTGGAGGTTTTACACGCGTGTGGGACTACCCGTGCTGGGCAGAGCCGTCTCGCGCGAGTGGGCACACACTGGACGCTTCCTGTCCGAGAGCATCCCGGCCTTCTACGAGCGCTATCCGATGGCGCGCATCGTGGAGCTGTGGGAGCAGGCGGGGATCGTGGACGTGCGCGTGCGCCGTATGAGCCTGGGTGGCGGCGTGGTGATGTGGGGCACGAAGCAGAGCCGGAGCCTGCCGCGAAGGGAGGCGCGTCGGAGCGCAGTGACCGCTGCGAGCAGCACCGTCGAGGGCGATCCCGCGGCGGCCGCGGCTGGAAAGGCAAACGCCGGTGGCGACACCGAGCCGACTTGAGCGGCCGGCCTTCTACGCGCTGCGGCCAGGCGGTTGGCGCGATCTGCTGACGTTGCTGCATCCCCCATACACGGCTTGGCACCTGAGTTATGTGGCGATCGGCGCGGCCGTGGCGCCCCGCCTGGACGGCCATCGCCTGCTGTGGACGCTGCTCGCTTTCCTGCTCGCCGTCGGCGTGGCCGCACACGCGCTGGATGAGCTACACGGACGACCGCTACAGACGAACATCTCCGATCGCGTACTGATCGCGCTCGCGGGCATCTCTTTGGCGGGGGCGGTCGCCGATCGGTGTTGTGGGCGCCGTGTCGATCTCCTACTGGCTGCTGGCGTTCGTCGCCGTCGGTGTGCTGCTGGTGCTCGCCTACAACCTCGAGCTGTTTGGCGGACGCATGCACTCGGACCTGTGGTTCGCGCTGGCGTGGGGTGCGTTCCCCGCGTTCACGGCCTTTTGGGTGCAGGCGGGCGAAGTACGTGTCGACGGCGTGCTCGTCGCCGCGGCGTGCCTGATGCTGAGCATGGCGCAGCGACGCCTGAGCACACCTGTGCGCGAGCTGCGCAGGCGTACCGTGTCGCTGCGGGGGGAGCAGCAGCTGAGCAGCGGACGTACCGTCGAGCTGGACGCCGCGCGGATTGCGGCACCGATGGAGGGCGCGCTGATGGCCTGTGCCACTGGGCTGGTGCTGCTTGCGGTCGCGTTGGTGCTGGCGAGACTCACCTGACCGCCTCCTCAGCAGTCACTCGCGACGTCCCGCTACCACTTGCCAGCTCCCAGGCGCAGGCAAACACTGCGCTCTGTGCGCTTCCGACGTTTAGCCCAATGGGCGGACGGGCCCTGAACAGCCGCCACAGCCCCTTGCCGGCGCGAGTATCGTTATCCGGGATGACCGATATCGGCGACAGCCTGTTTCACAAGGGTCAGCCCGTGTGGGTGATCCAGGGCGACGGCTCCCAGCGCGCCGCCGAGTACGTCGGCGAGGGCGAGATGAGCGCCTGGTTCGGCGGATCGCCAAGCGTGATCGTCGTCTACCCGGATGATCATTCGGGCGGGATGGTCGAGGTCGATCGGGTTATTGCGCGGGAGACCTGAACGACTACTGCCAGCGGATGGAACCGGCGCGTTAGCCGATCCCGGATCCCACCAATGGGCGATCCTGGATTCGAACCAGGGACCTCTTCGAACCAGGGACCTCTTCCTTATCAGGGACGGGCGGTTTGGCTGGTCGATGGGCCTGAATGCCGCGTGGGTACTGAGGATTCGCAGTTGGACGGCCGATGAGGCCGACAGCTCAAAAGTCCGCGTTTTGCGGTCGATTTCGGGCGATATTGGCAGGGCTGCCATTTGCTCGCGGCCTGTCGCACGGCATCGACCGCAGTGTCGAGCGGGTCAGCCGAAGTGACTCAGGCGGCGATGCTGGGGGCTAGAACCTTGATCTGGGCCTTGTTGGGCCCAAGGTTTAGCGCGGCGTAGATCACCGACGGGTCGAGGTCGGCGCCGCCGGGCCACGCGATGGTGCCCAGCTCATCGTCCACCGTGACCTGCTCGAATACCTTCGGATCACGCAGGGGGGCGAAGACTTCGCTGTCCAAGAGCGGCGTGATATCCACGTCGCGGACCTCTCCGTCGGCAAACATCACGCGGACAACGTGCTCGGGGCGCGGCGTCGCCGCGATCATCTCAGGGGCGATTCCTGGCTCCATCACGATCAATCGTAGCGCCCGGTCGGGTGCTGGTCTAGCTGCGTGCGTGCCCAATCAGCTTTCAGAGCCTCGCGATGACGGCGGCACCATCTCGTGACCTCGCTTGCCTACGCCGCCGGAAGCACGCCGTCGATGAGTTCGCCGGTCTCGATCGAGAAGCGGGCTTCCGCCACGCCACGGGTTCTCGGACGTCCGATTCGTGCATGGACGTGTGGTGGGGGATGGTCACCGAAGTAAAACATGACGACGATCCCGTTGAAGCTCGCTATTCGTGGCACCCATGCAGCCTACGGCGAGGTTCGGGGGCAACAGAGGGAGAGATGTCACGGAGACGCGCATCGTCGATCCCGCTAGGCTGCCGCAATAGCTTCGTCTTGCCCGTCCTCCCTTTGAACGGTGAGCAGATACTTGTCGATGTTGTTGAGCACCGCGTCCGCGCGCTTGGCCAGGACGTCATAGGAGGTTGTCCCGTTCGCCGTGGAAGTTGGTGGCGGCGGTTCCGGTGTGATGGTTACACGGTGACTGGGATGCGGGTGTCCTCCTTGCTTGTGGTGTGAATCTTCGTGCGGTGGGCGGCGAGGTCGCGTTCGACGGCGAGGGCGAGCTTGGCGAGGTCGCTGTAGCCGATGATCTTGCGGAACTGGGCCTCGGCCTCGAGCATCCCCGCGGCGGTCCAGCGCAGGCACATATCGCCCGACTGCCAGCGCTTGACGTTGCGGCTCGTTTGCCGGACGGTGCCGATCATCGACTCGATCGGGTTCGTGCTCTGGAGCGTCGTCTTGAGCTTGCCGCGAACCCCGAGGCGGGTCAGGGTCAGCGTCTCCTCCAGGCCCTCCCGCAGCGAGCTGGCTGCGCCGGGGTGAGAACGCTCGAGCTCGCCGGCGAGGAGTTCGAGCCCTTCGAGCGCGAACTGGTGGTTCTCCGAGGCCCATGCCTTTCTGAGCCGTGCCTTCACGAGCGGCCGGTCGCGTTCGGGGAGATGGTCGAGCACGTTTCGTTCCTTGTGGCGAACACAGCGCTGCACCGGGACCGGCCCGAACACCTCGTTGACGGCGGCTCTGAGGGCCTTGCCACCGTCAAGGACGACCAGGACGCCCTGCTCGACGTCAAGGCCACGCTCGACCAGGTCGGCGAGCAGGTGCACCGTGACGGTCTTGTTCTCCGTGGATCCATCCCAGAGCCCGAGCGGGATCTTGACTCCCTCGGTGCTGACACCCAGCGCCACGACGCAGCAGCGGCCCTTCAGCTCGATCCCGTCGAGCATCAACGCCGCCAGGCGGACGTCGTAGAGCGGACGGGCCATCAGCGCCGCGAGGTGCTCGCCGGTCCGCGAGACAAACTCGCGGCTGACCGTCGACTTCGACGTGGAGCGCTCCGCGCCGGCCACGGCCTCGCCGACGGGCTCGAGGGTCCTCGCGAAGCGGCGCGTGGAAACACCAGCGAGCATCTGCTCCAACACGACCTTCGTCAGCGGGTCGCGATCGGCGAAATACGCATACGTCGCCAGCGGCACCTCGTGCTCCCCGTCGGGCGTGCGGGCACGAGGATGCTTCACGCCAACCCGCCGGCCACCGAGCGTCACCGCGCCGTCCTCGTGGCCGTGACGGACAGCCGTGCGGTCCTTCGCGGTCGCGTGCTTGGGCCCCACGACCTCCTCGAGCTCGGCCTCCATCATCTCGCTCAGCACGCCCAGCCCGACACCCACGCTCAAAGCGAGCAGGCCCTCCTTCGCGGCCCCGACGAGCTCCCCGAGCGCCTCCTGCACCCGCAGCGGCAGACTCTCCGCACGGCTGTCCTGCTCCTGCATTACGGTCTTCATGGCGGTTCCCTTCGTCTTCGGATTGATTTCGCACTCGCCACGGTCCCAGCGGGACCGGACAAGGCGAAAGGAACCGCCACCTACAAACTTCTACGAGCTACGGGACAACCTCCGTCATAGGGCACGACCTGCACGCGATGCAGAGACTTATTGAGTTCGGTCAGTATTCGCTGGGAGTGCTCTGGCAAACGGTCAGCCCTGCCAATGACGATGATTAGTCTCGGATCACGTGACAACGGGAGCCCGAGTAGGTCCTCCGTTGCCTCAGCATGCCTGGTTAGGCGATCACGGTACGCATGGACTTGTCCCAACGCCTGGGCGAGGTCGGCGCTAAGTGAGTAAGCGCTAGGAGGCGGGTACGGTCCCAACTAGCTGGGTATACCATCAGAACAGGGTATTTGGCTAGCAACGCGAAACGTGCTACACAACGCGTCTCGCCTGTCGATAACCCTGGATGGAGCGACCAACCACAGGAGTGAGCGTAATGACCAAGACTCAAGCAGCCGCAGCCAGCGGGAGCCCGCCGATATCTTCGCACGGTGGGTCGAAGCCACCAGCAGTTCCCGTCACAACTACGAAGGACACACAGCAGAACACCTACACGTCCGAGCGGTCCAAGCAGCTCCGCGAGGGAAACCTGGCCGCGGATTGACTACCAGGCGCGGGCTAGACGTCGAACTCTGACCCACCCTCAGCCCAGCCCGGCTTGCTAGGCCCAGTGAGTCGACGGCGGCTCACCCACTCAACGCCAGACTGCTTGACGGCGAGCATCTGTGTGCGTCCTCCACATCCCGGAATAAGACCAGGACTGAGTGCGGTGCCATCGCTAAAGCGCTGCATGTCGATTGTGGTTCTCACAAGGAAAGACGCCATATCGACTGCATCCTGCAGCGTGACGGGGGTCAGAAGGACATATTCCAGTCGCCTCAACGATTCTGCCACCGGCTCTGGAACGGGGAGATTTGCGGCTTGGAGCGCGTTCCAGTCAACTCCGGTGACGAGCCGCACGATCACGTCCACCTGACCTCGCCAAAAAACGCCCTGATTTGTGGTGTTGGCTTGGGCCTGGATGACCGTCGGACCGGGGATACCTACATCCCACACATGCCCGATACCAGTCTCGCCGTAGCCGGTGACCACAAAACCCAACGGCCAGCCAGCCGATGCGTCAGTTGCGCCAAGCTCCTCGACGAAACGCTCGTGAAAAAATCCGCCGAGCGCGTGCGCAAATTGCTCTCCATTCGTACACACGTCTTCAGCACCGGTGGTCGCGATGAACTCGTCCATGAGCCCGTTGATCGTTCTGGCACCGATAAAGGCCATGCCATATGTCGCGACGCCGAACTTCGAGTTCAGCGCAAAAATCTTGTCGGCCGCGTCCGTACTGATTCTGTGCCTATGCCCGTCAACTAGGGTCGTACGACTGTCGGCCGCGAGCACAATGCCGTCTGGAGATGCTGCGCCTACAACGATCGTCACTGTTGGTGCCTCCTCGCTAGGAGTTGAGGCCAGCGCATGAAAGGGGAATGTCGCCGACCTTCGGAACTAGAGCAAGCCGAGCATCCCACTCAGGCCGGACAGCAAAACTAAATGGGGCCGCCGGATCCCCACCCGACGGCCCCTACGCTCTAGTCGCCAACAGGAACCCGCATAGACTCGCAGCATCACCGGACGGCTTATTGAGGAAGTCATAGATGCAGAGACCCGAAGCCTTCTAAAGCTCTTAGACATCGGCAAACGGCAGAAATTGGCAGACAGAACTGAATTGGTGCTCGACGGGGGCCAGGCGGGCTATCCAATGCCCGGTACGAATCCACCAACCAGAGCCAAATCCACCAATGGGCGATCCTGGATTCGAACCAGGGACCTCTTCCTTATCAGAGAAGCGCTCTAACCAACTGAGCTAATCGCCCGCGAGCGCCGATTCTAGCGTCCGTCCACACCGAGCGCGGGGCGTGAAGGCGGTACCGGCCTACATGCCTCCGCGGCGTCCCACTCGCGTCACGACTTTGAGCCTGCGCGGCCCTTCTCCAGCCCCTCGACCAACTCCAGCGCCTCCTCCGGGCCCGCAAACGAAAGCTCGGCCCGATAGCCATCCTTCTCCGGGCGTACCTTGACCTCGGCGCCCAGCGCCTCTTCGAGCGTCGCGGCGATCGCGGCCGCGGCCTCCTGTTGATCGGGATGAATACTGTGCTTGTTGGTGCGCGCGCCACGCTTGCTTGCAGCGGCGCCACCCGCCTGATTAGCCTCTCGCGCGCGCGCTTCGACAGTGCGCACCGACCACCCCTCGCGGGCCGCATCGCGGGCAAGGCGGCGGCGCGTCGTGTGATCCTCGGCTAGTAGCAGCGCCCGGCCGTGACCCTCGCTGAGCTTCTCCCGCTCGAGCAACTCGATCGTCTCGTCCGGCAAGTCCAGCAAGCGCAGCAGGTTCGACACCGCCACACGGCTGCGCCCAACACGGAGGCCGACCTCCTCGCGCGTCAAGCCAAGCTCCTCCACCAGCGCCGCGCATGCACGCGCCTCCTCGATCGGATTGAGGTCCTCGCGCGCCATGTTCTCGATCAAGGCCAGTTCCAACGTCGCGGCGTCATCGCGCGGGCGTACAAGCGCCGGGATCTCGGTCAATCCGGCGATCTGGGCAGCTCGCCAGCGCCGCTCGCCAGCGACAAGCTCGTATGTGCCTCCCGGCTTGGGTCGCACAAGCACGGGTTGCAGCACGCCGCGCTCACCCAACGATCCGGCAAGCGCGTTCAGTGCCTCCTCGTCGAAGTGCCTACGTGGCTGGTTGGGATTGGCAACGATCAGCTCGATCGGCAGCTCGCGCAACTCCTCCGCTGTCTGTACCTCGCCGGAGACACTCAGAATCGCATCCAGACCGCGTCCCATGCCACGCCTTGGCTTAGCCACGGGCGGCCACCTCCTTTGCCAGCTCGAAATAGGCGGCGGCGCCCGCGCTGTGGGGGTCGTGGTGCGTGACGGGCAAACCGTAGCTCGGAGCCTCGCCGACGCGTACGTTGCGCGGGATCACCGTCTCGAACACAAGGTCTGCGAAGTGCTCGCGTACCTCGCGCTCGACGTCCCGTCCCAGCCGCGTGCGGTTGTCATGCATCGTCAAAAGCATGCCGGCGACCGTCAGCCTCGGGTTGAGCTCACGCTGCACCAACGCCAACGTCTCCAGCAGCCCGGCAAGCCCCTCCAGCGCGAAATACTCCGTCTGGACGGGCACGATCACGCGGTCGGCCGCCACCAGCGCGCTCACGGTGAGCGGACCGAGCGACGGAGGGCAGTCCAGCACGATGTACTCATAGCTCTCGCGAATCGGGGCTATAACCTCGCGCAAGCGTTGCTCGAACCCGTCCATTCGCGGCAACTCGATGTTCGCGCCGGCAAGTCCTGGGCCCGCCGGGAGCAGCTTCAGTTTCTCTACCGAGCTATCGACGATCGCCTGCGCGGCACCGCTCTCGCCGGCCAGAACCTCGTACAGCCCGGGCACCTGTGAGCGCGCCAGACCGAGCCCCACGGTCGCGTTCGCCTGTGGGTCCACGTCGATCACCAGCGTCTCGTAGCCGGCCTCGGCGATGCAGGCAGCCACGTTGACCGCCGTGGTCGTCTTGCCTACGCCCCCCTTCTGGTTGGCGATCGCGTAAACCTTGCCCATAGTGGCCCGCACGCTAGCGTCGATCAAGATCGCGTGCTCTGCTGCCATCTGCACAGCTCTGGATCTCAAGCCGCCAATGGCTTCTTGCGGGCCATGCCGGCCCTGCGCGGGAATCGCTCCGGAGTCTCCTGCGCCTTCAGATAGACGTGCAGGTGGTGATCGCGGACGCCCTCGTAGGGCTCTACACGCTGAATCGACTCCAACCGCAAGCCAAGCAGTTCGGCAGCGGCAGCGGCTAAGCGCTCCTCCTCGGGATCTCGCCGGCCGCGCCAGTCGACCAAAGTCCCGCCCAATCGCAGCAAAGGCGCCGCGTACTCAAGCACGACGGGCTGTGCCGCCACCGCCCGGGCAACCACCAAATCATTGCTGCCTACGCCCTTCGGCCACTGCTCAACTCGAACGCAGACCACCTCGGCGTTAGTTATCTCGCTGCTAGCCACCACATCTTCGATGAAGTCGCACTTGCGCGCTTGGCTCTCAACTAGCCGTAGCTCGGCGCCGGGCAAGGCCACCGCCAGCGGAAGCCCTGGAAAGCCGGCGCCGGCGCCGATGTCGACGATCCGGCCAGCCTCGCGCACCACCTCCAGCTCAAGCGCCACGAGCGAGTCCGCAAGATGCACGTCGAGCGCGTGCACGGGATCGCGCACAGTCGTTGGGGCAAACTCGTTGGAGGCCAACGCCCTCAGGATCGTCCCGAGTTGGTCGACTTGCCCCGTCGACAGACCATGACGAGCGGCAAGGCCCGACAACAATGCCTCCGTGTCGCCCTCGCCAGCCACAGACAGGCTCATCCAACTACAAGCGAGCTCATTGCAACCTCACAGGACGACGAACCGGAAGTGTTTCACGTGAAATCATCGACCCTCGGCCAGCACGAGTGTTTCACGTGAAACCATCGGAGCCCAGGCTTACATCTGCGCCCGATGCGTGCCGCTACCACCCACAGCCCTTCGATGCGTCAGGCCTCGCCCGGCTCCACAACCAAATACCGCTCGGGCTCATCGCCCTCGCTGTGCGTCCGCACACCACCGCGCTCACGTAGGTACTCATGCACGATCCGCCGCTCAGAAGCCGGCATCGGGTCCAGCTCGACCGCTTCTCCGCTGCGCAGCGACTCCTCCGCCGCATCAGCGGCGATCGAGCACAGCGTCTCGGCGCGGCGCTCGCGATAACCATCGGCGTCGATCACTACCCGTGCCTCCGGCGAACCTCCACGGAACACGATCCGCTGGGCCAAGTGCTGAACCGCGTCGATCGTCTGACCGCGTCGCCCGATGAACAGGCCCAAGTCGTCTCCCTCGACGCTACCCGTCAAAACCCCATCCGCCTGCTCGACCCGCACATCCGCGTCGAGACCAAGGCTGTCCACGATCTCCTCGAGCAACTCTCCGAGAACGGCGGCGGGGTCCTCCTGCTCCTCCTCCTGAAGTTCCTCTGCCTCGCTCATCGTCGCCTGCCCGAGCGCTTCTTCTTCTTGCGTGGAGGCGGCGGTGGCGCACTGCCGGCACCGGCACCGGCCAACGCGGGCTCGCCCTTTAGCCCACGTAGGTCCTCCGGCTTGCCGTTCGACACGGCCTTACTGGTGGCCGGCGGGCCGACTCCCTTGGCAACCGAGACCGGCGGCGGACCAAAGCTGCGGCGGACGAAGTAGCCCTGGCCGACCGTCCACAGGTTGGTCGTTATCCAGTACACCAGCAGGCCGGCGGGATACTTGTAGAGGATGATCACGAAGAACAGCGGCAAGGCCATCATCAGGCGCCGCTGCGTGGGATCCGCCGTCGCCGACATCGTCATCGTCGAGACGAGCTGGGAACCGACGTAGAGCACCAGCAGCACCACCAGGGCCACACCGGTCGCCTTGGAGGTGATGTCCGGTATGAACAGGAATTTTGCCGAACCGGGGGCAACGGTCTGGCAACCGGTCTGTTCGACGTATTTGGTCGGCAATCCGGAGAACGTCAAGATCGCCGTGTGGTGCAGGGAGTTGTAGTGATTGACCAGGGCCTGTCCGCAGATGTTCTTCTTGAGGTCCGTTCGCAGCATGTAGAACAGCGAGATGAAGACTGGAAGCTGCAGTAGCAGTGGCAGGCAGGAGGCAAACGGATTGACTTTGTGCTCCTTGTAGAAGCCCATGATCTCCTGCTGCTGGCGCTGCTTGTCGTCTTTGTACTTCTCCTGCAGAGCCTTCAACTCCGGAGCCAAGCGCTGCAGTTCCTGCATCGAGCGGAACTGCTTGAGCGTCAGCGGCACCAGGACCGCGCGTATCAGCACCGTCAGCCCCACGATCGCCAAGCCCCAACTCGTGGTGGTGATGTTGGTGTGGATGAAGACCAGGATCGATTGGAAGACGCTGATCAGCGGCGAGAACGCTTCCTGGATGACGTTGGCGAGGATGAACATAGGGCTAGGGTCCCAGCGCTACTTGGCGGCGCGATCGAACTTGAACAACCGCTGAGCCGAGACGGGGTCGTAGCCGCCATGGCTCCACGGGTTGCACCTGAGCAACGCCACGTCGCGAGCACGAGGCCCCTCAGTATGCCGTACTCCCGAACCGCCTGTACCGCATAGTGCGAGCAGGTCGGCTCGTACTTGCAACGTCGCGGCAACGCCGGTGAGATCAACCGCTGGTAGGCGACTACAGGGGCCAGTAGAACCGATTGCGCCGCGCGCTCAATCCTCATGGGCTACGGGCCTTCGCAAACCCGCTCTCCCGATTAGCTCCTCGAGCGCGCCGTCGATCCCCTCCAGCCCCTCGCGCTCGGCCAGCTCGCGGACCTCTGGCCTTGCCACCACGACAATGTCATTGGCCCCCTCGAGCTGATCCTCGACCCCTGCGAAAGCCTCACGCAACAAGCGCTTTACGTGGTTGCGCTCCACAGCGCCCCCGACCTTGCGCGAGACCGATAGTCCCAGCCGCGGGCGGTCAATCGACTCGTTTGGGAACGAATAGAGCACCAGATGGCGGTTTGCCACCGAGCGGCCCTGGCGGTAGACACGCTCGAACTCGGCGCTACGCGACAAACGTTTGCCGCGACCTTGAGAGCGGGCCGTCATCGCTGCGAAACCACTACGTGGACAGGCGCTTGCGCCCCTTGTCTGCGCCGCCGCTTGAGCGTGAGCCTGCCTGCGCGCGTTCGCATCCGGGCACGAAACCCATGGGCACGGGCTCGCTTGCGTTTCTTTGGCTGATAAGTGCGCTTCATGATCGATCTTCTCCGCCCGCGCTCGTATATCTGGCGCGACCCGAGCGTGGCGGCGGTCACGACAGACCGGCTTCCGCCGGACGCTGAAGTATAAAGGTCAGCCGGCCCGCAGCCGGCCTAGGGTGTTTCTACCGGGCCAATCACGGAATTTCTCGCCATTTGCGGTGACCGTCGACGCTGCGCGAGCGCGCGAGCCCGGCCTCGGATATATTCGGTCTACCGGGCTCCTCGCGGGCCCCATCCGAATGATTTCCGCCCGCTTTCTCCTCCCAAAGGAGCAGGTTCAGTCTGCCGTGAACACCGAGCTCGAGCACATCTGGTCGCAGGTAACAGCTGAGCTCTCAGCCACCATCGACGAGCCCATATACCGCATCTGGTTGGAGCCGCTGCGTGCCGTCGAGCTCAGCGGCGAGCACCTGACCATCGAGGCGCCGCCGCAGACCTACGCCTGGGTCAGGGAGCGCTTTGGGCGGGTGCTGCAGACCACCGCTGCCGCCGTTCTCGGCCCCAGCGTGACGTTGGACATCGTGGAGGCGTCGCCTCCAGCTCTCGCAAAGGGCGAGCGCAAGGGGAAATCGCCCACAAACCGGGCAGCCCATTCCAACCGGCTTGCCTCTGCGGTGCCACCGCCGGAGCTCACCCAGGCCTCCTGGGGCAACCCCAAGCTGACCTTCGACCAGTTCGTTATCGGCGACTGCAATCGGCTGGCACACGCCGCGGCACTGACGGTTGGCGAGCTACCGAGCCAGGCCTACAACCCACTGTTCATTTGTGGTCCCCCTGGCGTCGGCAAGACCCACCTGCTGCAATCGATCGCCACGTTCATCGCCACCTATAGCCCGGGGCTCAACGTGCGCTGCAGCACCGGAGAGTCCTTTACCAACGACTTCCTCAGAGCGCTCGGCTGCAGTCAACTCGACAACTTCAAGGCCGGCTTTCGCCATGTTGACGTGCTGCTGATCGACGACGTCCAGTTCCTCGAGCGCAAGACCCGCACCGAGGAAGAGTTCTTCCACACCTTCAACGCCCTCTACGACGCCGGCAGCCAGATAGTGCTTACCTCCGACAGGCCTCCAAGCGACTTGCGGGCCCTCGAAGACAGGCTGCGTGAGCGCTTCCAGTCCGGGCTCGTGGCGGACATTCGTCCCCCGGACATCTCGACTCGCATGGCCATCCTGCGCAAGCGCGCGCAGCACGATGGCCTCCAGTCAGCCGATACGCTTGCACTTGAGGCGATCGCCAAGCGCATAACCGTCAACGTGCGTGCGCTCGAGGGAGCTCTCATCCGTGTAGTCGCCTTCAGCTCGTTGACGGGGCGGGCGCTCAGCGCAGAGCTTGCCACCGAGGTACTCGATGGCCTCTACCCCAAGATGGACCTGCCGCGACGCTCGATCGCCGAGATCAAGGCCGCGGCTTGCGAGCAGTTCGGCATCTCCGCTGAGGAGCTTGTCTCCGCTGGCCGTACGGCGCGACTTGCCTGGCCGAGACAGGTGGCCATGTATCTAGCCCGTGAGCTCACACAGGAGTCTTTGCCCAGCATCGGACGAGAGTTCGGTGGACGCGATCACACGACTGTCCTGCACGCGTGCAAGCGAACCTCGGAGCGGATCTCCGCAAACGTGTCCTCTCGTGCCACTGTGGAAGAGTTGCGCACAAGGTTGAGCTCTCAACCTGTTGACCGGAGGACTTGAGACACTTCGACCGCTCTACTCACAGGCAGTCCACAGATCTACAGCTCCAATCTCCATTGACAAGCCCATACCGCACATCTCAACAGCCCCTACTAACCCTATAAACCTATTTAGGTGCATAAGTGAAGCTCTCTCTCTCAACTCCTGAGCTCTTGATGCAGTTGCAGGCAACGACTCGTGTTGCTTCATCACGCGCTTCGATTCAAGCTCTCTCTGGCGTGATGATCTCCGCCGACGGTGAGACTCCGGTGCTGCTCGCAACCGATATGGAGGTTGGTCTACGCGTTCCGTTGGGCGGCGAGATCATCAGCCCCGGAGCAGCTGTTCTGCCGGCGCGCCTGCTTCTTGAAGTCGTACGCTCGCTTCCGCAAGAGACCGTGACATTGGAGCTGCGCGCCCAGGAGCAAGACGTCGAGCTGATCTCCGGCTCGGCCAAGTTTCATTTGCGCACGCTGCGCTCGGAGGACTTCCCCACGCTCCCCAGCTCCGACCCGGCCAGCCGTATGACGCTCCCGGCCCAGGCGTTCGTGGATACCGCCACGCAGGTTTCTCGCTCGGCCTCCAAAGACGAGACGCGGCCCGTGCTCACTGGTGTACTCATCTCGGCCGGTGGGCAGGAGCTGACGATGGTCGCCACCGACTCCTATCGTCTCAGCGTCAAGCACGCTACGCTCGAGTCGCCTTTGCAGAGTACGATCGAGGCGAACGTGCCGGCCCGTGCGCTGCAGGAGCTGGCGCGCATCGCGCAGTCGATGGAGGAGTCCGAGCTGACGATCAGCCTCGGCCAGAACCAGGTTGTCTTCGAGATTGGCGACGTTGTGCTCTCCTCCAGGCTGATCGACGGGCAGTTCCCCAACTATCGCCAGCTCCTGCCCGAGTCGGTCGACCACGAACTGCGTCTCGCGAGCGCCGAGATCGCCGACGTCGTGCGGCGCATCAGCCTGCTGGCGCAGAAGAACGCTCCGCTTGCGGCTCAGCTTCAGCGAGGGCGAGCTGACCGTCTCCGCCCAGACCCCCGATGTCGGCGAGGCAAGCGAGATGCTGCCGATCCCCTTCTCGGGCGAGCCGTTTGAGATCGGCTTCAATCCCGAGTTTCTGCGCGATGGCCTGGAGAGCGTGGAGTCGGATGAGCTCGTGCTCAAGCTGATCAGCCCGCTGCGCCCTGGCTTGATCGAGTCCCCGGACGGCGGCGAGTTTGTGTACCTCATCATGCCGATCCGGCTGAACACATGAGCCATGACCCGCGCATCTCTGTGTCCTCCCTCCCTTATGTGCTGGCCGATTTGCGATCGACGGGATCGCAATCGGTACACCGCGGCCGTGCGTCCTTGATCTGCTTGGTCATAGCCTCGCGTGAGTGGATGAGATGATGTGAAGTGCTGGTTCTCGGGGTGCATCTGCGCGACTTCCGAACCTATGCACGTGCCCAGGCGCAGCTTGGCGCCGGCCTGACCGTCGTTCACGGCCCCAACGGCGCCGGCAAGTCCAACCTGCTGGAGGGTCTTTATTTCGGCTGTACCGGCTACTCGCAACGCACGCGCAACGAGCGCGAGCTGGTGCGCTTCGGGGCGCAGGCGGCACGTGTGGTCGTGGAGCTCTCAGATGGCGCTCGCCACCACGAGTTGGCGGTCGGGTTCCAGCCCGGCTCGCCGAAGCACATGACCGCAGATGGCGCCACCGTCGAGCGCCTTGCCGACGTGCAGGAGCGACCGCTGGTCAGCGTCTTCTCTCCCGACCGCTTGGAGTTGCTCAAGGGTGCGCCGACGTTGCGCCGTGCCCATCTGGATCAGCTCGTGGCCGCGTTGTGGCCCGCCCGCGTTGCAACCCGCCGCGACTACTCGCGGGCGCTTGGTGCAGCGCAATGCGCTGATCGCCGGGATTCGTGCTGGACGCGCATCGCGCTCGACGTTGCCGAGCTGGGACGCGGAGCTTGCCCGCCATGCGCTCGCGCTGAGCGGCGACCGTGCCGCGCTCGTGGCGATGCTCGCCGAGCCCTTCGCGCAACGGGCGCAGCAACTCGGTCTGAGTGGAGAGCCCCGTCTGGAGTATCGGCCCCGGTCGAAGGTCTCCGATGTTGAGGGGTTCGTCGCGGAGCTCCAGGCACAGCTCCCCACGGACCTGAATCGCGGCTTCTCCACTTACGGACCGCATCGCGATGAGCTTGGCGATCTTGCGCGATGGCCGCGAGCTGCGCTCATTTGGCTCGCAGGGAGAGCAGCGATTGGCTCTGCTCGCGCTGTTGTTGGCCGAGCGCTTCGTGCTTGCACGCGAGCGCACGCATGTGCCGCTGATGTTGTTGGACGACGTGATGAGCGAGCTCGACGTCACCCGTCGCGAACTGCTCTCCGCGGAGCTGCAAAGCGCGGGGCAGAGCGTGATCGCGACTACCGATCTCGCCCATGTCCCAGGCTCTGGCGATGGCAGCGTCACGCGCTTGCGGATCTCGCCCGGCACCATCCTGGGAGAGGCGCTTGCCGCGTGAGTCGGCTTCGCGCCCCGCCCTTTGTCGTTTGCGCTCGAGGGCCTTACGGCGGCGCTTGCCCCAGCAACCACGCTGGCTCGGGTACAGCAGGTCTGGGAGCAGGTGCTCGGGGCTCGCGATCGCCGAGGCTGGGACGCCCGATCTCCGAGCACGACGGCGTGCTCACGGTCGTGTGTGCCGACTCGGTTTGGGCAGCCGAGCTCGAGCTGATGGGCCCTGAGCTGGTCGAGCGGCTGAACGCCGCTGTGGGCGCCGAGACCATCCATAAGCTGCGCTGTCGCACGGGCTGAGCACGCTCAGCGTCCTCGGTCTAGCGCCGGGCTCCTCGCCAGCGCCGTCACAGGACCTCTTCGCGCTCCAAAATCAGCCTCTGTTTTGGCTTGTTTGCAGGCATTTCTTGCGCACACGTGGGCCGGTTCTGAGGGGTCTCTGTGCTATCGTTAGACAAACACACCCCGCGCCCCGGACCGAGGTATTAGACGCCCGGCAACCGGGGCGTTCTCGCGTCATCGGAGGACCATTTGGCGACCGACACATCAAGCTCGCAAACGCAGCCTGCCGCAAAGGGGGGCGTCAACGACCCCTCGATGGCCGGCAACGCCAGCTATGACGCACAAGACATAACCGTCCTCGAGGGCCTGGAGGCTGTCCGCAAGCGCCCCGGAATGTACATCGGCTCTACGGGGATCATGGGTTTGCACCACCTTGTGTACGAGGTTGTGGACAACTCCGTGGACGAGGCGCTCGCCGGCTTCTGCACCGAAGTCGCGGTCACGATCCACCCCGACAACTCCGTGACCGTCTTCGACAACGGCCGCGGCATCCCGGTCGCGATGCACGAGAAGGAGGGCACGCCCGGCGGTCGAGGTCGTGCTGACCGTCCTGCACTCCGGCGGCAAGTTCGGCGACGGTGGCGGCTACAAGGTCTCCGGCGGCCTGCACGGGGTCGGGGTCTCGGTCGTCAACGCGCTCTCCGAGCAGCTGCGTGTGGAGATCCGCCGCGACGGCCACGTCTGGAGCCAGGAGTACTCGCGCGGCGCGCCACAGGCCCCGCTGCAGAGGGGCGAGCAGCTGCCGAAGGGCGCCGGCACCAGCAACACGGTGACGTTCCTGCCCGACGCCGACATCTTCGAGTCGCTCGACTTCGACTTCCACACGCTCGAGGAGCGCCTGCGCGAGACGGCCTTCCTCACGCAGGGGCCTGAAGATCTCGATCGTCGACGAGCGCGCCGAGGGTCATTCCGCGGAGTTCCAGTACGAGGGTGGCATCGAGGACTTCGTCGCCTACCTCAACGAGAACAAGGACACGGTGCACCGCAAGGTCGTGTTCTTCGCAGGGGAGAGCGAGGAGGGCGCCGTCGAGGTCGCGATGCAGTGGAACTCCTCCTACCAGGAGTCGATCCACTCGTTCGCCAACAACATCAACACGCGCGAGGGCGGCTCGCACATGTCCGGCTTCCGCTCCGCCCTGACGCGCACGCTCAACAAGTACGCGCGCGATCACGGCCTGCTCAAGGAGAAAGAGGACAACCTCTCCGGCGAGGACGTGCGCGAGGGGCTGACCGCGGTCATCTCGGTCAAGCTGCGCGACCCCCAGTTCGAGGGCCAGACCAAGACCAAGCTCGGCAACCCCGGCATGGCCGGCTTCGTCGAGTCGATCGTCAACGTCGGGCTTGTCGGAGTTCCTCGAGGAGAACCCGAGCGAGGCGCGCGCGGTGATCATGAAGGCCGTGCAAGCCCAGCGCGCACGCGACGCCGCGCGCAAGGCTCGCGACCTGACGCGGCGCAAGTCGGCCCTGGAGAACTCGACGCTGCCCGGCAAGCTCGCCGACTGCTCGGTCAAGGACCCGAGCCTTGCCGAGCTGTTCGTGGTCGAGGGCGACTCCGCCGGCGGCTCGGCCAAGCAAGGGCGCGACCGCAACACGCAGGCCGTGCTGCCGCTGCGCGGCAAGATCCTCAACGTCGAGAAGTCGCGTATCGACAAGGTGCTGGCAAACACCGAGATTCAGGCGTTGATCACGGCGATCGGCACCGGTGTGCGCGACGAGTTCAACATCGAGAACGCCCGCTACCACAAGGTCATATTGATGACCGACGCCGACGTCGACGGAGCGCACATCCGCACGCTCGCGCTGACGCTGCTGTTCCGCGAGATGCAGGAGCTGATCGAGGCCGGCTACGTGTACATCGCCAAGCCGCCGCTGTACAAGCTCAAGCAGGGCTCGCGCGAGCGCTACATCGAGAAGGACTCGGAGCTCGAGGACATCCTGCTCTCCGACAAGTGGGAGAAGCTCAACGTCTTCGACCGGCACGGCACCCAGTTCAAGCTGACCGACACGCGCTGGCAGCGCTTCGTGCGGCTGCTCGCGCAGTACGAAGGCTGGTCCTCGACGCTGCGCGCCGTGCACGGCCACGAGATGGTGCAGTTCCTGGAGGAGTCATCGCTGTTGGGCGAGCAGGTGATGAGCGCGGAGAGCGCGATCGAGCTGCTCTCCCGCGCGGGGCTCGAGGGCGAGACGCATGCCACCGAGCTGGTCGAGCAGGACCCGCTCGAGCTGCGCGTGAAGGCGACGGAGACCCGCACCGGCTTTGCTCGCACCCACCGCATCAAGCGCAGCTTGTTCGACTCGCAGGAGTACCGCCAGCTTGCCTCCGTGCACAAGCAGCTGATCGAGCTTGCCGGCACACCGGCCTTCGAGGTGCGTCTCGGCGACGCCCATGAGAGCGCCCCGTCCTTCGAGGCGTTGCGCTCGGCTGTGATGACGGTCGCGCAGAAGGGCATCAAGCTGCAGCGCTTCAAGGGTCTCGGCGAGATGAACGCCGAGCAGCTCGGCGAAACGACGATGGCGCCGCAGTCACGCACGCTCGCGCAAGTCACGCTCGAGGACGCCGCGGCCGCCGACCGCATCTTCTCGATGCTGATGGGCGATCAGGTCGAGCCGCGCAGGGCCTTCATCGAGGACAACGCCAGAACTGTGGCAAACCTAGATGTCTGAGAAGGGGTGAGCTAGATGGCAAGTGTCGATCTCATAGGCGGCGGCAACGTCGAACCGCGTGCGCTCGAGGAGGAGATGCGCACCGCCTACCTCGACTACGCGATGTCGGTGATCGTCGGGCGCGCGCTGCCTGACGTGCGCGACGGCCTCAAGCCCGTGCACCGCCGCGTGCTCTACGCGATGAACGAGCTCGGGCTCGGGCCCACCCGCTCCTACGCCAAGTGCGCGAAGATCGTCGGCGAGGTGATGGGCAACTATCACCCGCACGGCGACTCCGCGATCTACGACGCGCTCGTGCGTATGGCCCAGGAGTTCTCGATGCGCTACGAGCTTGTCGACGGCCAGGGCAACTTCGGCTCGATCGACGACGATCCCGCCGCCGCGATGCGCTACACCGAGGCGCGCCTCGCACGCATCGCCACAGAGATGCTGCGCGATCTGGACATGGACACGGTCGACTTCACGGTCAACTACGACGGCTCGCGCCAGGAACCGACGGTGCTGCCCGCGCGCTTTCCCAACCTGCTCGTCAACGGCTCCTCCGGGATCGCCGTGGGCATGGCCACCAACATCCCGCCGCACAACCTGCGCGAGGTGATCGGCGCGACGATCGCCTACATCGACGATCCCGAAATCGACCTCGACGGGCTGATGCACGCACATCAAGGGGCCCGACTTCCCGACCGGCGGGATCATCCTCGGCCACCAGGGCATCCGCGACGCGTATGAGACCGGACGCGGGCGCGTGCGCGTCCAGGCCAAGGCGCACATCGAGCCGCTGCGCCAGGGCAAGGAGGCGATCGTCGTCACCGAGCTGCCGTTCATGGTCAAGAAGGCCGGCGAAGGCAACCTCATCACCAAGATCGCCGAACTGGTCAACGACAAGCGCATTCCCGAGATCTCAGACCTGCGCGACGAGACCGACAAGCGCGGGATGCGGCTGGTGATCGAGCTCAAGCGCGACGTGATTCCCAAGGTCGCGCTGAACAAGCTCTACAAGCACACCTCGATGCAGACCACCTTTGGCGTGAACATGGTGGCGCTCGTGGACAACGTGCCGCGCACCTTGAACCTGCGCGCGGTCATCCACAACTACGTGGCCCACCAGCGCGAAGTGATCGTGCGTCGCACCAAGCACGAGCTCTCCGAGAAGGAGGCGCGCGCACACATCCTGCAAGGGCTCTTGATCGCGCTCGAGAACCTCGACGCGATCATCGAGACTGATCCGTGCCTCGCGCGACCGCGAAGCCGCCCGCGAACAGTTGATCGAGCGCTTCGAGTTGACGGCGATTCAGGCAACGGCGATTCTCGATCTGCGTCTCTCTCAGCTGACGGCGCTCGAGGCCGACTCGATCAAGCAGGAGCACGCCGACGTCAGCGAGCGCATCGCCGAGCTGCGCGCGATCCTCGGCGACGAGACCCGCGTGATGGCCGTCATCAAGGAGGAGCTCTCGGAGATCGCGGAGCGCTTCGGCGACGAGCGACGCACCGACATCACCCACTCCGAAGACGAGATCGACATCGAGGACCTGATCGCCGACCAGCAGATGGTGATCACGATCACCAACACCGGCTACATCAAGTCGCTGCCGCTTGACACCTACCGCCAGCAGCAACGCGGCGGGCGTGGTGTGACCGGCATGGACATGAAGGACGGCGACTTCATCGAGCACCTGTTCGTCTGCTCCTCGCACGACTACCTGCTGTTCTTCTCAAACCGCGGCAAGGTCTATCGCTCGAAGGTCTACGAGCTGCCCGAGGCCTCGCGCACGGCCAAGGGACGCGCGCTCGTCAACGTCCTGCCACTGCGCGAAGACGAGCGCATCCAGGCGGTGCTCTCCACGCGCGACTTCACCGAGACCAAGTACCTCGTGTTCGCCACGCGCGACGGCACCGTCAAGAAGACCGAGCTACAGGCCTACAACACGCCGATCAAGGCCGACGGCATCATCGCGATCAACATTCGCGACGACGACGAGCTGCTCGCCGTACGGGCTGTCGATCCCGAGGACGAGATCATCATGGTCTCCCGCGCCGGGCTGACCGTGCGCTTCGCCGAGTCCGCTGTACGCGCGATGGGCCGCGACACGACCGGCGTGCGCGGCATGGACGTCGGCAAGGACGGCAAGGTGATCGCGATGGACGTCGCCCGCGACGACATGGACCTGCTCGTCGTGACCGAGAACGGCTATGGCAAGCGCACCCAGATCGACCAATACCGCAAGACCAATCGTGGTGCCAAGGGCGTCAAGACGATCGGCCTCACCGAGCAGAAGGGCGCGCTCGGCGGAGCGCTGGTCGTGCGCGAGCACCAGGAGCTTGTGTTCATCAGCGTTGGCGGAATGGTCCAGCGCACTGCCGCCGGCGGCATCTCCCGCCAAGGTCGCTCGGCCACGGGGGTGCGTGTGATGAATCTCAAGGACGACGATGTCGTCAGCGCGGTGGCGCTCGTGGTGGAAGGCGACGATGCGGAGGAGGCCCAGGGCGTGCAGGAAGGGATGACCCTCGAGGATGCCCAAGCCAGCTGCGCCGAGCGAGCCGGATCCGAGTGCGGGACGAGCCGGCCAGCGAGTAGTGGCGCCTGCCTCGTCATCTCGGTCCGCTACATTTCAAGGACCAGAGAAAGGAGGTGGTCCTACGTTGGCTGACAGTATTTGCGGGACTCTGGAGGTGGCCGGCCGTTAGGCCGAAGCACTCGGCTGGACCCGCCTAGCGGATTCCAACCCGGGCCACCATCGCGCAGGTCGCCGGACTTGTCCCTCCGGTTCGCAGCGCTCTCGCCGCGCCGTTGTGGCGCGCTTGGCAACGCGGAAACCTGCGTGATCGTGTCCAGCACAGTTGCAAGCGGAGGGCGCCTGAGTCGAGGGCGCCCTCCGTGTTTAACGTCCGGCAGGCCACTGTCACAGAGGTGTGCGTCTGCGGAAGGCAATAGGAAGCATGCGCGGGAACATCATCGCCAGCCGGTCCTCGCCAGCGGCGTTACCCCAGTTGCTTGCGTTTCTCTCAGGCAGCGGCGGGCAGATACTGTCGCCAGGCAGCCGGAATCGTGGGGCTGGCGACGTGGATGAAGATCTCCGCGCGCGGCGTGCGCGGCTTGTGCCGAGGGTGCATTCCGGCTTGACGGGGAAGCATGTCGCCCTTGCGCCGGTTGCACGGTGCGCACGAGGCCACGATGTTGTCCCAGCTCGAAGTTCCGCCCTTCGAGCGCGGGATCACGTGGTCGACCGTCAGGTTGGAGCGCGATCCGCAGTACTGGCAGGTCCAGCCGTCGCGCGCGAACACCGCGCGCCGCGTGATCTTGCGGCGGTGGGTGTCGCGTGGCACGTGCACATAGCTGACAAGCCGGATCACCACGGGACGAGCCAGCGTCGAGTTCTCGGAGTGCAGCGCCCACAGGCCACGCTCGATCAGCTCGGCCTTCTCCTTCAAGAGCAGGACCACCGCGCGGCGCACCGAGCAGACGTTGATCGGCTCGAAAGTCGCGTTGAGGACGAGCACCCGGCCACCCATCGCCGTATTCGACGATGAGCTCGGTCCGTGCCGCTGGTGCTCTGAGGGCGGCACGGACCCCACTGGCTCTGTGGGCGCCGTGCTTTCCATCTTCAGCGCCGGAGTGTAGCGGTCCGTCCGTCTGCGCGCCGCCCATCTGCTCGGCTCTCGCCGTGGGCGCGCTCCGATTGCCGTCGCGTCCTACGCATCTGAGCCGGATTGGCAGCCAGATTGGCAGCAATCAAGCTGCCGGATAAGAGCCCAATACTCGCACCTGTTCGCACATCGCCCGCAAGCCGTCGAGCGCTCGAGCGACGGCCTCGTCCTCTAGCGAGCCTTCGAGATCGACGAAGAACATGTAGTGCCCGAGCTGCTCGCGCATCGGACGCGACTCGATCTTCGTCAGGTTGATCTCGCGCCTGGCGAACTCGCTCAAGCACAGCACCAGCCAGCCGGCGTGGTCGGCGCCGGCGCCCCAGAACACGAGCGAGGTCTTCTGCCCGTTGCCTGCGTGCGCGCGCAGCGGCGGGCCCGATCCGGTGTCGGTTCGCGCCAGCCAAACAAAGCGTGTCTCGTTGTCCTCGCGATCCTGAATCCCCGCGTCGATCACCGTGCACCCATAAAGCTCGGATGCCAGCCTTGTCCCGATTGCGGCCAACGAGATCTCCTTGCGCTCGCCGACCAGTCGCACTGCCTCCGCCGTCGAGCTGGCCGCGACGACCCGCGCGTGCGCGAGCGGCCCGTGCAGAAAGCGAGTGCACTGGCCCGGGACGTGCGGGTGGGAGACAACCGTCTCGATTTGCCCCAGCTCGAGTGGGGCGGCGGCGATCAGGTAATGGCGCACCGGCAGGACGACCTCGCCGACGATCGCCACCTCGCGTGCCTCGCCGGCAAGCGTGTCGAGCGTGACCGTCACCGACCCCTCGATCGAGTTCTCGATCGGCACGAGCGACCATTCGACGGCTCGCCTCCTGCACGGCCATCACCGCGTCGCGGATCGTCTCGAGCGCTACCGGTGTCACCGCGCCGGCGGCGACGCTGCCGAGCAGCGCCTCCTCGCTGAACGTTCCCTCCGGTCCCAGATAGCCGGCGCTCGGCGCCGCGCCGGGGGCACGTTAGGCGCCGGCGGCATCTACGGTGTCCGTCAGCTCTTCTGCTTGCACGGAGGGGCCTGTCGTGCCCTCTCGCGCGGGCGCCCCATGAAGGGGTCCTGCAGGCGCGAGGGCGGGCCTTCGCCGAGCGCGATTCGTACAGCCTCGGCCTCCTCCGGCGAGAGCTCCAGCTCGCCGCGGCCGTCGCGCACCTGCTTGGCATAGACGCGCGCTTGGTCGCGATGGTGGATGCAGGTCAGCACGACGCCCGATTGCCTGCCGTCGAGCAGCGCGATCGAAACGGACTGCTGCCCGGAGAGCTCGTTGTAGGCGTCGTAGCGCACCAGAGCCTGATGGGAGACGGCGCCCGTCAGCGCGAGCTCGACGTTGTCGAGTCGATTGTCCAAGTGCTGAGCCACATCGCCGACGTACTCCTGTAGCGCTTAAACGCCTCCTGCAGAGAGGCGCTGTGCGCGATCACGTCCTGCTGCGCGCCATCCCCGAGCACCAACTTCTGGGCCGCGCGCAAGCTGCGCACCGGCTCATCAGCACGACGCACGCGATCAGGGCGAGCACGGCCGCCGCGAGCGCCGCGAGCGCGACGATGCCCTGTGTGTTGTCAGCGATGCGGCGCTCACCGCAAACAAGTTAGGCTGCATCTCGCGGTCCGCGGTTGCAAGGGCGCGCGCGCCCGCTCAGGCCGCTGACGTCGCCTATTTCCCAAGATTGCGATGAAACTGGCCTTGTTGTTTTCGACGTCGGCCTCGCCGGGAACCGGCGCGACGTCGACGGTGACGCGCGAGGCGGCTTCGAGCGTGACCCCCTTCACCGTGACGTTTGCGTTGTAGGTCTGCCCCGGTTCGGTCTTTTCGATCGTGTGCGATGCCGTCGAGCGTTTTGCCTTCGGTCGTGACCGACACGTTCACCTTGACGTTGGTCTCCGGATTGGACCCGGAGTTTTCGACCATCGCGGTGAAGGTTGGGTTGGCGCCCCCGCTGACGTGGTTGATGGTCGGCGAGGGTTCGAGCGTGTTGGCGCCGACGCTCACGCCCTTCAGCGCGGACCCGTGCGTGCCTGGCGCTACCGCCCCGACCCGCTAGTCGCCTGCCCGGTGAGCTTCGATTGCACCGTGGATGGCGTCAGCCAGCCGAGGTTCGGCAAGAAGCGACTCGGCGTGGTCGTCTGTCCGCTGACCCCGCCTGAGGCGAGCGTCTGTTGTATCAGCGGGGCCACTCGCTGGGAGTAGAGGATGTCCGAGGCGAGGAAGGTCTCCATCGCTCCCGCGATGTAAGTGCTGGCCTGCTGGGCTTTGCCACCGAGCGCTTCGCGTACGAGCCCCGCGATCTTGGTGAGCCCTTCCACGCGTAGGTTGAGCGCGAGCAGCAGGTTGCGTTGCGCCGAGGTCATCTCGCTCGGCACGCTCAGCCCTTTGGCGTGTTCGGCGATTTCTTCGGACTGGCGACGCAACTGGTCGATCTGCGTCTCCACGTCGAGCGCCTGCTTGCCGCTGGTGGAGGAGAGCGTCGTGAACAAGGGCTTGGCAACCTGGGATTCTGACTGCGCGGCAATATGGTTGACGTTCTGGTTGTAGCTTTCGAGCGCCTGCTGTTTGCCCCGCTTCAAACAGCCGTTGACAAGCAGCACGATCGCGATCAGCAGCACCACCCCGACGCCGGCCGCGATGCGTCGGCGGACCATCATCGCGTGATGGTCGATCGAGGACGCGCCCGCCTCCCGCGCCCGTTCCTCCCCCGCCCCGCTGGGGCCGGCGCGGCTGTGGTCGTGGCTGTTGTTGAGTACGCGCCGGCCGAACTGTGGTCGGCGGCTCCTCGTCCTCGTCGTCGAAGAACGACAAAAGAGTGCTCCTTGCAGGGGCTTGTGAAGCACCTCAGTATGACTCCACCGTCAGCCGGAATGTTTGCTGCAACTTCTCAGTCAGTGTCGGATCGCACAATCTGATGGCAGGGAAGGGAACGGGTCGTGGCGAACGCGGAGGCGGTGGACTCCTCCAAAACCCTCCTCCAGGGCCAGATACGCGTCTCTGACGAGCGCTCGACCCCCACTCGGGGGCAGGCCCGTCGGGGCGAGCTGCTGCTCGGGCGCTACCTGCTGCTCGAGCGTCTCGGCGCCGGAGGCTTCGGCACGGTGTGGCGCGCGCACGACGAACAGCTCGATCGGGCCGTGGCCGTCAAGCGCATCCCGCTGCCCTCCGAGGAGGATCGCGATCGTGCCACACGCGAGGCGCACGCCACTGCCCGGCTTGCACACCCGGCGATCGTGGCGCTGTATGAGGCCAGCTCGGACGAGGACGCCTTCTACCTCATCTCGGAGCTGGTCGAAGGGGCCACGCTTGCGGAGCTGATCGCCGAGGATCAGCTCGCGGACGAGGAGGTGCTCGAGATTGGGGTGGCGCTGCTGAGTGCGCTCGAGCACGCTCACGCGCGCGGCGTGATCCACCGCGACGTCAAGCCCCAAAACGTGCTCGTGCCAAGCGGCGACGCCGAGCACACATCGACCCGCGCAGCGACGCCCGCCGCCGGCAAAGCTCGCGGACTTCGGCGGCGCCAGGTTGACCGGAGACGACGCATTGACGCGCACCGGGGATGTGCTCGGCACGCTTGCCTACATGGCGCCCGAGCAGAGCGAGGGCCATGAGGCCGGTCCAGCGGCCGACCTGTACTCGTTGGCGCTCCTCTTGTATGAGGCCTTGAGCGGCGTCAACCCGGTGCGAGGTCGTACTCCAGCTGCCACCGCACGGCGAATCGGCGCTCCGGTGGAGCCACTGGAGCGCAGGCGCCGCGACCTCCCGCGCGAGCTCACCCGCGCTCTCGACCGGGCCCTGCTCGCGGAGCCCGAGCGGCGCGGCACGCTTGGCGACCTGCACGACGTGCTCGAGCGTGCCCTCGAGCAAGGGCTGAGGCCACGACTCTTCGCTCGCCGCGGTCCACGTCGTCAGTCCGACGCAACGGCGCCGCAAGAGGATGCTCAGGATCGCTCTGTTTTTCGGGCACGCGCCAACTCGGATCGCACCTGGCCGGCTGCCCCCGGCGTGCGTCCCGCCAACGCCCGGGCCGCGCCAAGTGCCGATGCCCGCCGTGCCGCTCGCGATGCCGAGCCTCTCGATCTGGATGGCGAGCTCGACGAGCAAGCTGGGCGCGCGCGCCCGGGGCGGACCGTGGCGCTGCCAAGGCCGCTGTGGCTCGGCTGTCTGCTCGCGATCGCCGCCTGGCAGGCCATCGCCGGACTGCCAGGTGTGTCGCTGCTGGTGCTTGCCGCCGGCGCCCCCCTACTGGCGCTGCCACGCCGCGCTGGCCCTGGCTGGTTGGTGGCGGCCCTGGCGCCCGCGCTCGGGCTCGCCGGACTGGCGGGTGCTTTTCCAGCGATCGCCGGTCAGCGCTCGGACTGGCGATCGCGTGCCGCGCTGGCCGCGCTCGGCTTCTGGTGGCTGGCGCTGGCAGAGTCGCTGCTGAGGCGCAGGCTATGGCTTGGGCCACCGGCGGGGCTGCCGCCGAAGGCGGCGTGGGAGGGCTCTATCCACATCGCCGCTACGCACGTGATCGCTCCGACGTTCACGGTCGAGCTGTTGCTCGGCATGGCGGTGTGGGCGCTTGCGAGCGCGATCCTGCCGTGGTTGGTGCGCGGCCGCAGCGCCGCTTTGGACGTGGGCGCGGCGATCCTCTGGACGATCGCGTTGCTTGCCGCGGTGCCGTTGCTCGAACGGGCGCTGCTCTCGCACGCGAGCCAGCCAAGTCCGCGCGACGCGCTGCTCGGGGCGCTGCTCGGCTGTGCGCTTGCGATCTGCGCGCGCGCATTGCGTGGCCCTGTTTAGTCACATGCGCACACTCCCATCGCACGTGGCCCTTAGAGTGGGTATCGAAATGCGTGCACCTGTGGATGCGCCAGGCGCTTGTCGCGGCCAAGCTGAGGTGCTGCTTTCGAGGTGCCCCTGAGATGAATCCGCTGAGGACACTGGAGAACATGATCGCTGGCCTCGTCGAAGGCACGTTCGGCCGCGTCTTCAAAGCCGAGGTCCGTCCGATGGAGCTCGCGCACAAGCTGGCGCGCGAGATGGACGAGAACAAGACGATCTCGGTCTCGCGCGTATACGCGCCCAACGAATACTCGGTCTGGCTCTCGCCGCGCGATCGCGCGCGCTACGAGGGCGTCGAGCAAGAGGTGATCGATGAACTGTGCGCCTATCTGCTCGAGCACGCGCGCGGCGAGGATCTGGCGCTCGCTTCGCGGCCGCAGATCGTGTTCCACACCGACGAGAGCTTGCAACTCGGCGAATTCGGCATCGAAGCGCGGCTGGCAAGGCTCGAGGACGATCCGCGGGAGAGCGAGGAGCACCTCATCGGCCCCCGCCGGTCGTCGCGCGTCGGCCGCATCGGCCGGCGGTCCAGCCGCATCGCAGCAGCTCAGGCGCGTCGTCCGAGCCGCGCGTCGCGGCCGCCGCTGCACGCGCTCCAGCTGCCCCTCCCGCGTCCGCCTACGCGGAGCCCGAGGAGGTCGGCAACACGATGATCTTCAGCAACTCCCAGCGTAGCCGCGACGCGGTCGAGCAGGTCGGTGCGCGCCGCCGCGCCCAAGGCGTTGTTGCTGGTCTCAGGTCAGCGCCTGTTGGTGCGCCCAGGGGAGCGACGATCGGGCGCAGCCGCGACTGCGACATCGTGCTCGAGGATTCGAGCATCTCGCGCCGTCACGCCGAGCTTCGGCCCGGCGTCCAGGTTGGACGATCGAGGACCTCGGCTCGACCAACGGGGTGCGCGTCAACGGCCTCGCGGTCCACGGTCCCAGCGAAGTGCGCACAGGGGACCGCATCGAGATCGGCTCGACTGAGATGCTTTTCGAGATCGCCCCATGAACAACCTCGCGCCCGTGTCGGTGATGTTGAAGTTTGGCTTCCTGGCTGTCATGTACCTGTTCCTTCTGTGGGTGTCGCGCAGCGCGTTGCGAGACCTGCGTGGCAACGGTGCGCAGGTCTCGGGCTTGGATCAGGGCTCGGCCGCGGCGGGTACCGTGCCGGCTGACGCGACCGGTCTGCACTCGGCCTCGACGCTCGGACCGGCCGACCTGCTCGGCCGCGAACCGCGCCTGGTGGTCGAGCGTGCCCCAGGTCACGAGTCTGGGATGATCTATGACCTTGGCGGCGACGTCGTCTTCGGACGCGGCGACACCGCCGAGATACGCTTGAGCGATCCGTTTGCCTCCTCGCGCCACGCGCGCGTATACGAGCAGGGGAAGATCCTCGTGATCGAGGACCTCGGCTCAACCAACGGCACCTACCTCAACGAGGAGCTGCTCGACGGCCCACGCCCGCTGCACCCAGGAGATCGTGTGCGCATCGGCGACTCCGAATTCGTCTTTGAGGTCGACTGAGGTGTGGCCAGCGAGGGGGACAGCTCAGGCGCGGCTGAGCCCGGCGCCGTCCGGTTCCGCGTTGTCGCTCCCCCCGACGTTGTCGCGATCTCCAGGCAGTGCCGCCTGTCGCGGGGTTAGCCGCTGATGTTGCGTGTGGCCGAACACTGGTCTGGCACCGACACCGGCCTGCAACGCCGTGCCAACGAGGATTCGCTGCTCGTGCGCTCGCCGCTGTTCGTCGTCGCCGACGGGATGGGCGGTGCGCAGGCAGGCGAGGTCGCCTCGAGCGTCGCGGTCGACACCTTCCGGGCGGGCTTGCGGGACGGCGAGAATCCAGAGCGGAGCCTCGTAGACCAGGTCGAGCAGGCCAACTCGCGCATCAACGAGCTCTCGCACAGCAACGCCGAGCATGCCGGCATGGGCACCACGATCACGGCCGTGTACGTCGGCGAGCAGGATGTCGCGATCGCCCATGTCGGCGACTCGCGTGCCTACTGCCTGCGCGACGGCGAGCTGCTGCGCCTCACAGACGACCACTCGCTCGTGGACGAGCTGATCCGCCAAGGCAAGCTGACCCCGGAGGAAGCGGAGGAGCATCCGCAGCGCTCGGTGATCACGCGCGCGCTCGGGCCGGAGGCGAGCGTCGAGGTGGACGTGCGCTCCTTCCACGGCCGTCCCGGCGACGTCTATCTGCTCTGCAGCGACGGCCTGACGACGATGGTGGGGGAGGCGGAGCTGTTGCGACTGCTCGCGGCGCACGAGCGTTTGGCGGATGCCGGCGAGGCGCTGATCGCCGCCGCCAACGGCGCGGGGGGCAAGGACAACATCACCGTTGTGCTGTTGCGCTTGGAGGAGGTGTTCGGCGCGGCCGAGCGGTCAAGCGACGGCCACACCACCATCACTGCCGTCGCGGCCGCGCCACTGGCCTCCTCACAGTCACAGGAACGAGCTTCTATCCCAATTTCAGGAGCCGGTGCGGATGTGGTCGTGCGCGACGGCGAGTATGCCGAGCAGCCGCTGAGCGTCAACGGCAAACAGGCGCAGTCGGCGCCGGCGCCCCCGCGGCGCCCGCGCTGGCCGGAGCAGGCCTCGCAACCCGCTAAACGCGCTCGCCTGCGCAAACGTCTTCGCCGCGTGCGCGCACTCGTGGTGTTCTCGATCGTCGTCGGTCTGCTGGCGGCGGCGGCGTACCTGGCGCTGCAGTCGGTCTACTTCATCGGCACCAACCAGCGCGGGCTGGTGACCATGTACAACGGCCTGCCCTACGAGCTCCCGGGCAAAATCAAGCTGTACACGAGCGACTATGTCTCGGGTGTGAGCGCCTCGACGATCGTGCCTGCTCATCGCCAGGCGCTGCTCGACCATTCGCTGCGCTCAGAAGGCGACGCCGCCGAACTGATGCGCGAGCTCGAACTGGGGCAGTTGAGCGAAGGATGAGCCGGTTTACCGCCCCGACAGTTGCCGATCTCGCCGCCTGCCCCTGGAAATGTTCGGACGGGGGTGCTCACGCGTGAACCGACCCATCGTCCGCTTGTATGGCCTGGTCGTGCTGCTGTTCGCGGTGTTGATTGCCTTTACCTCGCGTTGGACTGTCTTTGAAGCCTCCTCGCTTCGCACAAGCGAATTGAACGTGCGCGGTCTGCTCCAGCAGGAGCGGATCGACCGTGGCCCGATCCTTGCGGCAAACGGTGCTGTGTTGGCTCACAGCGTGCGGGGAGCCGAAGGCACCTACTCGCGCAGCTATCCCGCGGGGGAGCGAGTTCACCGCGCCGGTCGGCTACTCCTTTGTCGAACGCGGGCAGGTCGGCCTTGAGCTTTACCGCAACGCCGCGCTTGACGGTGAGACCTCCACCAGTGTGCAGAGCATCCTCGACCAGTTGCAAGGCCGTAAGCCACAGGGCAACACGGTCGTGACGACGCTGCAGCCCTCGGCTCAGCAGACCGCCATTAGCGCCCTTGGCGAACACGAAGGTGCGGTCGTGGCGCTCGACCCGCGCACCGGAGCCGTCGAGGTGATGGCCTCCACGCCGAGCTATGACGCGAACGCGGCCGCTTCACGTCGCCGCTACGAACGGGTCGAGCGTCAGTCCGGCGCACCGCTTTTGAACCGCGCCGTCCAGTATGGCTACGCCCCGGGCTCTACGTTCAAGGTCGTGACCGCCACCGCCGCGATCGACACGGGGCAGTTCACTCCGGAATCGACTTTGAGCGGACGCAACGGACTGCTCGTCTCTGGCTTTCCGCTGAAAAACGACAACGAGGAGAGCTTCGGCGAGATCACGCTCACCGAAGCGCTGGCTCATTCGGTGAACACGGTCTATGCCCAGGTGGCCGAGCGCCTCGGCAAGGCCACGATGGCGCGCTACATGCGCCGCTTCGGCTTCGACCACAAGCCAAAGCTGGATTACCCGGCGAAGGAGATGTCCGCCAGCGGCGAGTACCTAAACGGAAGCTTGATCGCGCCAACCAGTACATACGTCGATGTGGGTCGCATGGGCATCGGCCAGGACAAGCTCCAGGTGACACCGCTGCAGATGGCGGAGGTGGCTGGCGCCGTCGCAAATCGCGGCACGCTGATGGTCCCCCACCTGACTTCCTCGATCGTCGAACCGGACGGGCACGTGCTGCAGCGCATCGCTCCCAAAGTGCAGTCGGTGGTAATGAAGCGCTCGACCGCCGCGGCGGTCACCGAAATGATGGAAGCGGTCGTCTACAGTCCGGGCGCTACCGGCTCAAGCGCACAGATTCCCGGCGTACGGGTCGCCGGCAAGACGGGTACCGCCGAAACCCAGATCGGCACGGCGATCAACAACGTCTGGTTCATCGCCTTCGCGCCCGCCCAGAATCCGACGGTTGCCGTCGCGGTGACGCTCAAGGGCGTTCCAGGACAGGGCGCCACGTTTGCCGCACCAGTGGCAAAGCAAGTAATGGAAGCGTTGCTTCATGTTTGATTCCGGCAATCGGTTGTTTTCCCGTAGGGTGCGCAGGAAAGCAAGTTCGTGCGACTGGTCGGTTGCATGAACCCATTTTCTTGGCGCAGCCGGGTGCACAAAAGCCACCAACAGGGGGGTCGCGCGAAATGAGCGCGATCGAGGCAGGCACGGTCATCGACGGGCGCTATCGCGTCTCCGCGAGGCTTGGCTCTGGCGGGATGGCCGATGTGTATCTCGCCCACGACACGCTGCTCGGCAGGCAGGTGGCGCTGAAGTTGCTGCACCATCGCTTTGCCGAGGACCAGGAGTTCGTCGAGCGCTTCCGTCGCGAGGCCTCGAGCGCCGCCGGCCTATCGCACCCCAACGTCGTCGCCGTGTTCGACCGGGGCGAGTGGGACGGCACCTATTACATCGCCATGGAGTATCTGCCCGGACGCTCGCTGAAGGCGGTCGTGCGCGAGCACGGGCCGCTGTCGCCGTCGGATGCGACCGACATCGTCGTGCAGATCCTGCTTGCCGTGCGCTTCGCCCATCGCCGCGGGATCATCCACCGCGACATCAAGCCCCACAACGTGATCCTCGACGAGGAGGGGCGCGCGAAGGTCACCGACTTCGGGATCGCGCGCGCGGGCGCCTCGGACATGACGCTGACCGGCTCGATCATGGGCACGGCCCAGTACCTCTCGCCTGAGCAGGCCCAAGGTCACGCGGTCGGCGAGACCTCCGATCTGTACGCGGTCGGCGTCGTCCTGTACGAGCTGCTCACCGGCGGCGTGCCCTTCGAGGGCGAGTCGGCCGTGACGATCGCGCTCAAGCAGGTCTCGGCGGAGCCGACCCCCCCGAGCCAGCGCAACCCCGAAGTGACGCCGGCGCTCGACGCGGTCGTGATGCGCTCGCTCGCCAAGGACCCGCTGGCGCGCTTTGCGAGCGCGGACGAGTTCATCGCCGCGCTGCAGCAAGCGCGCGAGGGCATCTCTCCGGCTCCGGCTCCCGCCTTCAACGGTGTCCCGCCCACGCAGCTGGCGGCGGGCGCCGCCCTCCTCGTGCCGCCGCTACCACCCGAGGAGACGCACTCGCCCGAGGACGACGCGCGTAAACGCAAGCGGGCGTGGTGGATTGCCGCCGGCGTTGCGGCGCTCGCGGTCGTTGCGGCCGCGCTGCTATTGCTGCTCTTGCCAGGGTCGAAGGCGGGGCGCGTGAGCGTGCCGGAAGTGACGGGTGAGACGCAGCCGGCGGCGGTGACGTCGTTGCAGCGAGCCGGCTTGGCACCGGTGGTCTCGTTGATCTCCAACGCGGATGTCGCAAACGGCCTCGTGGTCGGCACCACGCCTCCTCACGGGACGCTCGTCGCGAAGGGCTCGCGTGTGAGCGTTTACGTGTCCTCCGGGCCGGAAACCCTTGGACTGCCCGATGTCATTCGCAAGACGAGCGACGAAGCGCTGAAGATCCTGCGCAAGAAGGGCTTCCGGCCGACCGTTCAAAACCAGTCGAGCAGCAGCGTCGAAAAAGGTCTGGTGATCTCGACGAACCCGGCCGCGGGGATCGAGGTCCAGCACGGCAGCCCCGTCACGGTATACGTGTCCTCCGGCCCCCAGGAAGCCAGCGTGCCTGAAGTGACGGGCGAATCGCAGGCAGCGGCGACCGCGGCGCTCGCGGCCGTCGGGCTGAAAGAGACGGTGGTCAAGCGTGAAGTGGCCGAACCAACGCCGGGCACCGTCATCTCGCAGTCCCCGGCCGCGGGCTCGTCGTTGCGGGTCGGAGGACAGGTGACGATCGTGGTGGCGCAAGCGCTCAAGCAGGCGGTCGTGCCCTCGCTCGTCGGCCAAGGCGAAGCGCAGGCAATTGCCACGCTCACCGCTGCCGACCTCACGTCGCATACCGTGCAGCGGACCGTCGCCGAACCGAGCAAGGTCGGGACAGTCGTGCAGCAGAGCCCGGCTGCCGGCCACAAGCTGGCCAAGGGCGGCGAAGTGACGATTGCCGTTGGCGTGCTCGCTCAGCAGACCACCTCTACCTCGACCACCACCACCCCGACAACCCCAACCACGCCGGCGACGCCCGCGCCCGCGGCCGGGACGCCACCCGCCAACGGGTAGCGCTGTCGCCAAGCCTGTGCACGGCCGTCGCGCGTGACGTCGTGCGGACTTGGACCCGGCTAGGTCCCAGTCGTTTGCGGCCGTGGGTCGCGCTTCGGGCGGCTACGCGGCTACTTGAACAGAGTGATCTCCGAGATCTGCGCGGTTTCGCTTCTCGTCGGCAAAGCGACGATCCAGACCAGGTAGTAGCGGTAGACCAGTCTCGCCGGGTTGATCGCGATCGTTGTCCGGGCGTTGATCTTGCGCGCCGGCGCGAGTTGCTTCCAGCCGAGCTCGGTGAGGCTCTCGCTGCTACTGGAGGAGGTTGAGACGGGCGCGCCGCTCGCGCCGTATACGCCGGCGCGAAAACCTGGGGCGGGCGTCTGGATCTCGACCGCGCGCGCGGCCACGCCCGGAGCGGCGTCGAGCGAGACGCCGAGGCCCGGCTTGCCGAGGTTGCCTTCGATGTAGTGCTCGGTGCTCCACGAGGTCGTGAGATCGCCGTCGACGACGCTTGCCACGTCTTCGGCGTGTTCTGGCCCGGTGCCGAACGGGTTGTATGAGCTGGCCGCTTCCTGTTTGAGCACGATAGGCGTGACTCCGGCGCTTGAATGCACGTCTGGCGCCACTCCCGTGCCGCTGTGCGTATGGCCCGCCAGTGCGACCAGCACGAGTGCGACGATCGCCGCGAGCAACGCCAGCGAGATCGCCCAGCGCGCCGGGTGACGCAGACGCCACGGCAGCAGTCGTCTGGCCGGCGAGTGCAGGGTGCGCAGCACGGCGGTGACCTCGCCCGTCGTCTGTCCGGAGCGGGCTGTCTCGATCGCCAGCGCCTCCTCCATGTCGGCGATCATGGCCGCCATGTCCGCGTAGCGCCGCTCGAGGTCCTTGGCGGTGGCGCGTTCGACCACGGCCGCCGTCGCGGCCGAGACCTCGGGCCGCGCCAGCTGCACGTCTGGGACCTCCTCGCGCACGTGCATCATCGCGACCGCCACCGGCGAGGAGCCTTTGAACGGCACGCCACCGGTCAACATCTCGTAGAGGACCACGCCGAGCGAGTAAACATCTGACTGGCCGGTGACCGGCTGCCCCAGCGCCTGCTCTGGAGAGACATAGTCGGTGGTGCCGAGCACGCGGCCGTCCATCGTCAGCCCTTCCTCGGTGAGCGTGCGCGCGATGCCGAAGTCGGTGATCTTCGCGCCGCCCTCTCCGCCGAGCAGCACGTTCTGAGGCTTGACGTCGCGGTGGACGATCTCCCGCAGGTGTGCGGCGCCGAGTGCCCGTGCCATCTCGATCCCGTAGGCAAGCGCCGTCGGTGCGTCCAGCGGTGCGTCGCGACGGATCAGATCCTTGAGCGTCTCGCCGGCGACGTGCTCGAGCACGATGTATGGAGTCCCGCTCGACTCGCCGTCCGCCGCCCCAGTGCTCTCGCCGACATCCCACTCGCCCGCGTCGATCACGGTCACGATGTGCGGATGGTTGAGCTGCGCCACGGCCCGCGCCTCGCGCCGAAAGCGCTCCAGCTGCCCCGAGTCCGAGGCGATCTCGCGGTGCATCAACTTGATCGCGACCTCGCGTTCGAGCACGGTGTCGAACGCGCGGTAGACGGTGCTCATACCGCCGTGGCCGATCTGCTCGTCGAGGCGGTAGCGACCGCCGAGTGTGGTGCCAAGGATGGCGCTGTTCACAGTTTGAGCCTCGAATGCCTGAGTATGCCAACGCCAGCCGGCGTTAGCGTGGGCTGCTTATTTTTTGGGATTGAAGGGGCGTGCTAGGAGGTGTTATCGCGCATGTACCGGATCACATGAGCCGCTAGCGCACCTCTGTAGGCGATACAGGCCGGTAGCAGTTGCGCGCGTCGACGTCGATTGAGCGCCTTCGAGCTGGCGAGCGTCGAGGAGAATGCGCTCGCCGCGCCCACGATCAGCGGCAGCGCCGCCGCGCGCGGCCTGTCGGCTCGTGCCTGCCGGCGTGCCAGGCGCGTGCCCTGCAACAGAGTGGCGCCCGCGATCACCGGCAGTCCCACGGTCCAGGACAGTTGGTCTGCGTCTTGGCGCGAGAAACCGCGTGCCCTGGCCGCGGCCAACGTGGCGCCGCTGCGCGACACACCCGGGATCAGCGCCAGCGCTTGGGCCAAGCCCAGTGCCAGGCCGTCGCATGCGTCGGCACTTGCAACTAGCCGTGTGCTTGCCGTTGGCACGGAGGGGCCCGTTGCGGATGCTTGCTCGAAGGAGCCCGTTGCGGCTGTTTGCTTGATGGGGGACGTTGCGGGGTGCTCGTTGGGGTCTGTTGAGGTCTGTTGCGCTGGGAGGTTGTTGCTCTCAAAATGGCCATGCCCCCCGCGCGCGCGGGGGGCATGGCACTTTTTGTAGACCTCAGCGCTTCCCATCGCGGCCGACCCGGCCAGCAAGCCGGCGACGATCTTGGCTGGGCTTCCCAGTCTTTGCTCGATCTGTCCGCCCAGCACATAGCCGGCCACAGCCGGCGGCGCCAACGCCGCGACCAGGAAGCTTGGCCTTACGTACTGGCGCTCGTGCGGCGGACGTAGGAGCAGCGCGAGCGCTGTGCCCGCGTGCAGAGCCACCTCGAAGGACTTGCGCAGCCTTGGGTCGAGTTGCTCGTAAGGCCAGCCGGCCAGCCAGGGGACGAGCGTGGTGTGCGCCGAGGAGGAGATCGGCAGCAGCTCGGTGGGGCCGTGCAACAGGCCGAGGATCGCTGCGTGATGCACAGGTAGCTCGCGCATGGAGCCCGGCATCCCGCCGCGCCTCAACTGACGTCGGCCGCGGGCTCGCTCTCCTCGGCCATTGTGGCCGGCGGTCGTGAGCGACGGCGCATCACTGCGTAGACGATCCCAACGACGATCAGTAGGACGATCGCGTAGTCGACGTACTCAAAGCCCTTGCGCACGGTCGTCCAGTCGCTGCCGAGCGCATGTCCGGCAAACGCCAGCGCCAGCACCCAAGGGATCGTGCCGAGCAACGAGAACACGGTGAAGCGCCCGAGCGGCATGCGCGAGACTCCGGCAGGCAGCGAGACGAACGCGCGCACCAGTGGGATCATGCGCCCGAACAGGACCGTCTGCTCGCCGTAGCGCTGGAAGAAACGGTCGGCTCTTTGAATCTGGGCGGGGCCCATGTGCAGCTTTGCGCCATGTCGTTCGAACAGCTCCAGGCGCCCTCCGCGTCCGATGCCGTAGGCGATCCAGGAGCCCACCATCGTGCCGAGCAATCCCGCCAGCACGACCCCGGTCATCGTCATGTGGTGGTGCGCCGCGCTTTGCGTGGGGTCCGCCACGGCAAAGCCGGCGAACAGCATCACCACCTCAGAGGGGATCGGGATGCAGGCGCTCGAGATCGCCATCAGCGCGAAAATCCCCGGCAACCCGGCGTCGCGCACGAAGTGCGCTATCGAGTTGACTAGCGATTCTGAGATCGAGGCGAGGACGAGCACGTGGGCCATGTGCCCGCAACGATACCTGTCGTTGCGCGTCCGCTACCGCACAGCACAGCACCGCCCCAGCCCGCCGACAGAACCGGCCTGCCCTCGCGGGCGCTAGCGTGCTCCAGCGATGCGCGTCTGGATAGACCTCACCAACAGCCCGCACGTGCTCGTCATGCGGCCCGTGATCGAGCTGCTGCGCGCCGACGGGCATGAGGTGCGCGTGACCGCGCGCGACTTCGCACAGACGCTGCAGCTGCTGGACCGCTTTGCGATCGACCACACGGCCATCGGTCATCACCGCGGCGAACGTCTGTCCGACAAGGCGGTGGGACTAGTCAGCCGCTCGACGGCACTCGTGCGCTGGGCGCGGCGGGAGTCCATCCGGGGCCGCTTCGACATCGCCATCGGCCACGGCTCCAACGACATCAGCGTTGCGGCGCGGCTGTTGCGGATTCCCTGCTCGACGACATTCGACTACGAGTGGGCGGCGGTCCAGCACCACGTCAACTGTCGTCTCGCGCAGGCCGTCGTCGTGCCCGACGCGATCCCCCCAGGGCGCTTGGGTCGCTACGGCGCGAAGGGCAAGACTCATTCCTACGTTGGGCTCAAGGAGGAGTACTACCTCGCCGACTTCGAGCCTGACGAGGCCGTGCTTGGCGAGCTTGCGATCGACCGCGACAGGCCACTTGTGGTCGTCCGGACTCCTCCGGAGGTGTCGCTGTACCACCGCTTCGAGAACGACCTGTTCGCCGCCGTGCTCACGCGTTTGCGGGAGGCCGCCCATGAACAGGGGGTGCAGTCGGTAGTGCTGCCGCGTACGGCTGACCAGCGCGCACAGCTGCGCGGCGTCGAGGGCTTTACCGTGCCCGAGCGGGCGATCGACGCGCAGTCTTTGATCGCCTTCGCCGATCTGGTCATCTCGGCCGGGGGCACGATGAACCGCGAGGCGGTGGCGCTCGGCACCCCCGTCTACACCACCTTCGAGGGCCGCCTGGGGGCGGTCGACGAGCGCCTGATCGGCGAAGGGCGCCTGCGCAAGCTGGGGGGCGCTGAGCAGATCGACCTGGCCAAGCGCGACCGCGCGGATGTGCCAAATCGCGTCCGCCGCGACCCGCGCCGGCTGGTTGAGCTGCTGCTGTCCCCACAGTCGCCCTGAGACACCCTAGAATCAAGGCCAATGCGCCGACGGATCAGTGCGCCGGCCTTGTCCTTGACCCGGCACTCGCTACCGAGGCTCGCGCTAGACGTCGCGCTCGTCGCGCTTGCCTATTGGCTTGCCTTCGAGTTGCGCTTCGCAGGCGGGCAGACCGGACGCGACGAGAGGCTCCGCTACGAGAAGCTGTTCGATCGCACCTTCTGGTGGGTGCTCGGCGGCAGCCTCGTGGTGCTGGCGCTCTCGCGCGTCTATCAGCGTCGCTGGCGCTATTCAGGCCAACGCGACTACGAGGCGGTGGCGCGCGCGGTCGTCGTGATCGTGCTGCTTGCGGTGGTCGGCGTGGCTGTCGTGCGCCCCGTACAGATCCCCCATCTGCTCGCCCATCATGGGGCGGGCGCCGGCCAGGGCGCCGATGCGAGCTCGAGTACGACCGCGCTGGAGCTGCCGGACGGCGTGATCGCGCTGTTCTTCCTGCTGTCGCTGCTGCTTCTGATCGGAGTGCGCGTCGTCGCCCGCAGCCTCTACGAGCGGCGCCCACTCGGAGGCTTTCGCGCCGGTGGGCGCAGCGAGCGCAACGTCTTGATCGTCGGCGCCGGCGACGGCGGCCGGCTTGTACTGCGAGAGATCTTGCGCAACCGCGAGCTTGGCTTGCAACCGGTCGGCTTCCTCGACGACGACGCGCGCAAGCACGGCTTGCGCATCGACGGCGTAAAGGTGCGTGGCAACACCCAAGGCGACCTGCCACGCATCCTGGACGAGTCTGAGCCCGACGAAGTGATCATCGCGATCCCCTCCGCGCCGGGCTCGACGCGCGCGCGGGTTGTGCGCGAGTGTCGGCTTCGGGCGGTGCCCGTGCGCACGCTACCGACGGTGTTCGAGCTGCTCCAAGACCAGGCCGGGATATCGCGCCAGGTGCGCGAGGTGCGCGTGGAGGATGTGCTCGGGCGCGAGCCGGTCTTGATGGAGCTCGATCGCGTGGGTGCCTATCTGGCCGGCGAGACCGTGCTCGTGACGGGCGCCGGCGGCTCGATCGGCTCGGAGCTTTGCCGCCAGATCGCGCGCGTCGGCCCGCGGCGGATCGTGCTGCTCGACCACGCCGAGGACAACCTCTTTCAGATCCAGCGCGAGCTGCAGGACGAGCGCCACGTGCAGTCCTCGGTGCTGGCGGCGGTGCTCGCCGACTGCAAGGAGGACGAGCGCATGCGCGAGATATTCGCCGAGCATCGTCCCACCGTCGTGTTCCACGCCGCCGCCTACAAGCACGTCGGCCTGATGGAGTCCAATCCAGTCGAGGCGGTACGCAACAACGCGATCGCTACGCGCGTGGTCGCGCATGTGGCCGGGGAGATGGGGGTTGGTCGCTTCGTACTCGTGTCCACTGACAAGGCGGTCGCGCCGGCGACGGTCATGGGTGCCTCGAAGGCGCTTGCGGAGTTCGCGCTGGAGGCGGCCACGGCCCGCTTCGCCGGCACTCGCTACGCGGCCGTGCGCTTCGGCAACGTGCTCGGCTCATCCGGCAGTGTCGTGCCGATCTTTCGTCGCCAGATCGAGCGCGGCGGCCCGGTCACCGTCACCGACGAACGTATGACGCGCTATTTCATGACGATCCCGGAGGCGGTGCAGCTGATCATTCGCTCGGGCTCGCTCGTATCCGACGGCGACCGCGGCGCGGACGTGTTCGTGTTGGACATGGGGGAGCCCGTGCGGATCGTGGATTTGGCGCGCGCGATGATCGAGCTCTCGGGGCTTGACCCCGATCGAGACGTGGCCGTCGAGATTGTGGGCCGGCGTGCCGGCGAGAAGCTGCACGAGGAGCTGTTCAACCGCTACGAGCAACCGCGCCCGACCAGGGCCGAGAAGATCATGCTCGCCGAACGCGAGCCGCTCTCGCCCGAGACGGTGGAAGCGATGTTCGACGAGATCAGGCTGCTGGTGTTCGAGGGCGACGCCGCCGGCCTTGCCGCAAAGGTGGCCGAGCTCTCGACCGTGCGCGCCGAGCTCTCGGATGTCTCTGGGCACGGCGCTCAAGGGGGGCCGCTCGGCTCCGGACACGGCGCTGAGGCGCCTGCGCCCCTCATAGACTCCCGGGAGCCATGAGTTTCCCTCTAAGAACGTGTACACCGTGAACGCGCTGCCGCTTGCCCTCTCGCTGACGAGCTCCTTTACCAAAGTAGGCGCGATCGCCGGCTTCGCGGCGCTGCTGGGGATAGCGCTGCTGTCGTTGCTTGCCTTCTCCCAGGCTCGTGAGATGAAGCGCTTGCGCGAATGGGCCGGACGCGCCCCCGAGCGAGCGGCCGAGATGGAGCAGCGCGTCAGCACAGAGGCCGCTGCTCGCATGCAGCGCACTGGTGTGCCTGCCGCCGCCGCTGCCGGGGCCGCCGGGGCGCGTGTTGTGCCGCGCAAGACGCCGCTTGTCAGCGCGCCGGTGTCCACGGCTGTGAACGCCACGGTGGCGGCGGGGAAGATCGGCGCGCAGCCCGAGGCCGGCTCGGCCAACGCCGCCGACCCGGCAGTTGCCAACCCCGTGGTGGCTGGCCCGGCAAATCCAGCCGTGGCGGGTCTTGCTCAAATCGATCCCGCCACTGCCGGCGGCGCTCAACGGAGTGCGGCCCAGCCAAGCGTGGCTCAACCCGATGCGGCGACAGCTGGTGCCGCCCAAGCCAACTCCCTACAACCCGACACGCCTTCGGCTGCTTCCTCTGTGCCGAGTGCATCTGTGCCCAGCGTCGAGCAGTCCGCCGCAAATGGTGCGGGATCCGCCACGTCCGAGGCGGCCCTCGCGGCCGAGCGCGAGCAGCCTGCTTCCGTGTCGTCGCGGGGTGCTGAGCAGTCTGCGACGGTCCCCGCGACGGCTGCCGCGCGTGCTGGCGGTCCCGTCGCACGCTCGCCTCTACCGCCATCTCCCTCCGCGCCGGCGCCGCCTGGTGTGCCGGCTTCGACCGCGGCAGGGGCCGCGGCGGCTGTGCCGCCGGCCTCCGCTGCCTCCGCCGCGGCAGCCCAAAGAGCTCAAGCCGCGGCGCCGGATCCGTCCGCGTCTGTGGCGGCGGCCCGCCCAGTTGCCTCCCGCGCGGTTGCGAGCCCATCCGTGCCGGGCGGATCAAAAGGGGCAGGGCCAGGGGCTCGCAAGCCGGCCTCCCCCCCGCGTACGGGGGAGGAGGCCGTTTCAGGAGTTGGGGGCGCACGGGTGCCTGGCGCGGCGGCAGGCTCCGGGCCGAAGTACTTCAAGCAGGAGCGCTCCGCCGGCCGTATGACCTTGTTGATCCTGGGTGGGGTGGTCCTGGCCGTGGCGGTGATCGTGCTGGCGGTGTCGGCGCTGAAAGGTGGGAGCAAACCGAGCTCGGCGGCGACACAGCCTCTCGTGCACTCGACGGTCGCGCATACGCGTGGACCTGCTCCTGCCTCTCCTGCCTCCAACCCGAGCCAAGTCAACGTCGCGGTTCTCAACGGGACCAGCACGAACGGTCTCGCCCACCACCTGGCGGCCGATCTGCAGCAGAGCGGGTATACACATGCGGAAGCCTCTTCGGCGGTGCCGCCCGGGACGCATGCCACCACGGTGGTCCAGTACGTCCCCGGTCATCGCGCCGATGGGCAGGCGGTGGCAAAAGCGCTCGATGTGACCCAGGTGAAGCCGATCGAAGCGAGCACCGCGTCGCTGGTTAGCTCGGCTACGGTGGTCGTGCTCGCCGGCGCCGATCAGGCCGCGCACCTCGGCGGCGGTGGCGCCCAGAGCACCGGCGAACCCTCCGCTGGGGCAGGTGGCGAAGCCGGGACCGAGGCTGCTGGGGCGACCTCGGGTTCCGGCGCCTCCGGCGAAGGCACCGGCGCCGGAGGTGTCGCGGAAGGCGCCGCCTCAAGCGGTCGGTGAGCGCTCCGCAAGTGGATCCAGATCGCGCGACAGCCGGCTTCCTGGATGTGCCGGCCCGCTCACCCAAGCCGCGCGAGCGCGGCATCACCCATGTGATCGATCGCGGTCTGTCGGTGGCCGAGGTGGACGGTCTGATCGAGACGGTGGGCGACAGCGTCGACATCGTCAAGCTCGGCTGGGGCACGGCGCTCGTGACCGCGAACTTGGAGCCCAAGCTCGAGCGCTATGCGGCGCACGGGATTCCGGTGGTGCTTGGCGGGACGCTTACCGAGGTCGCGATCAAGCAGGGGCGTGTGGAGGGGTTGATTGCCTGGCTGCACGAGTTGGGGCTGCGTCACGTGGAGATCTCCGACGGGACGATTTCGCTCGAGCCCGAGGTCAAGGCTCACTTGATTCGCACGCTCGCGGGCGAATTCACGGTGCTCTCGGAGGTGGGCAGCAAGGACGCCGATTTCATCATGGCTCCCTACGTCTGGGTGGAGCAGATCGAACGTGACCTGGAGGCCGGAGCTTGGAAGGTGATCGCCGAGGCGCGCGAGTCGGGCACGGCCGGTATCTACCGTGCGGACGGCGAGGTGCGTACTGGACTGATCGATGAGATCGTGCACGCGATAGACGCCGATCGTTTGATCTTCGAGGCGCCGCAACGCGAGCAGCAGGTGTGGTTGCTACACCGCTTCGGCAGCGAGTGCAACCTCGGCAACATCGCGCCCGAGGACGTGCTCTCGCTGGAGACGTTGCGCTTGGGATTGCGCTCTGACACGGTCGAACGCTTCGCCCGGGACGGCGACGCTTGAGCGGCGCTCGAGCCGGCGACGCCCCGATGCCGGTCGATGGTGGCGACGCACGTGCGGGGGCGCGAGGTCGTAGCGCCGCCGGTAGCGGTCAGGGGGAGCGCTTGGCGCGGATCATATTTGGGCTGCTCGTGATTGGTTGCTTTGCGGCGCTGCTGATAACGCAGCGGCTCAAGCACACTCCGACGCTTGTTCAAGAAGCGAAGCTGACGCGTGTGATCGCGCCGGCCTCGAACGGCGAATCGCGAGAAGAGCACATCGCTTTCAAGCTCGCAAAAGCGGATCAGGTGACTGTGGTCGTCGAAAGCTCTTCTGGTGAGATGGTGGCCACCCTTGTGCGGAACCTGCCCGTAGGCCGCTACAAAACCCTGTCGCTGCGCTGGAACGGCCATGGGGGAACGGCGCGCGGCTATTCAGTGCTGCGCAAGGCGGATGGGTACACGACGCTGGTACCCCATAACCACGGGGCACTTGCCGCACCCGGTGAATACAGCGTGCGTGTGGAGCTGCGCAAAGAAGATCGCTCGGTGCCGTTCCCGCACACGTTCAAGTTGGTAGGGCCGTGAGTCGGCGTCTGCTGGACCGTCCAAACATGGCTGGCCCCCCCGCGCGCGGGGGGGCATGGCGTTTTCGTAACGTCACAACCCGGTCCGGCTCTGGTGCGCGCCTTGCACACGCATTGGGGTTCGCTCTCGTAACCTCACAATCCCATCCGGCTCCGATGCCCGCCTCGCGCACACATTGGGGGCGGCGCTCGTGACCGCCACGACCCTGCCAAGTGCGCCTGTGCTCGCTGTCGCCGTGATCGCAGCGCTGGTCGTGGTCGCGGGCTTGACACTGGTGATGCGCCGCGACCCACGGGCCTTCCCGTTGCTTGCCGTGATCGCGCTGCCGTTCAGGCTGCCGATCTCCGCTGACGGACGCACGGTGAACCTGTTGCTGCCGCTGTATGCGGTCGTGGCGGCCGGCGTGCTTGCGCATCTATCGCCGCGTTTGCTCAAGCGTCCCGGCGGCTATGACTCCGGACGCAAGCCGATACTGCTCGACTGGCTGCTGCTCGCCGCGGTCGGTTTGTACACGCTGCAGATTGCCTACTCCTCGGATCCGGGCAAGGGGGCGGAGAACCTTTTGTTCTTCTACATCCCGTTTGGGCTGCTCTATGTGCTGTTGCGCGAGGCGCCGTGGACGCGAGGACTGCTGCTCACGTGCCTGGCCGCGGCGGTGACGCTTGCCGTCCTCTTCGCCGGTGTCGGCTTCATCGAGTACTACCGCAAAGCCCTGTTCCTGAACCCGAAGGTGGTGGCGGCGAACGAGTACGACAACTATTTCAGGGTCAACTCGCTGTTCTTCGACCCCAGCATCTACGGCCGCTTCCTAGCGCTCGTGATGATCGCCGTGAGCACCGTCGTACTTTGGAATCGCGAGAAACGCACGCAGCTGTGGGCGGCGGCGATTCTCGCCTGGCTGCTCGCGGGGCTTGTGACTAGCTTTTCCCAATCGAGCATCGCGGCGCTGCTGCTCGGCCTGGCGATCCTGGCCGCCTGGCGCTGGGACGTGCGCGGCACCGTATACGTGTCGGTCGCGCTGGGTGCGGTCGCGGCGGTGTTTGTGCTTGTGGCACCGTCGAGTTTGCACTTCGGCTTGAAGGGGTCGAGTGGCTCGGCCAACAATGCGACGAGCGGCCGCGCGAAACTGGTCACGGGCGGATTGGAACTGTTCCTCGATCGACCGCTCGGCGGGTACGGTTCTGGCTCGTTTGAAACCGAGTACCGCCGCCACGAAGGAGGCACGACCGCGAACGCCGTGTCGGCCTCGCACACGATTCCCGTAACGATTGCCGCCGAGCAGGGAGTCGTCGGCTTGGCGCTGTACGTGGCTCTGATTCTGACAGCGTTCGCAACGCTGTTTCGCGGCGCGGGCCGCTCGCCGCCGCGGATCGCCATCGCCGCCTGCTTTGCGGCGCTTGTGCTGCACACCTGGGTTTACGCGGACTTCCTCGAGGACCCGTTGACCTGGACGCTGCTTGGGCTCGGGGTGGCGTTTGCGCTGGCGCGTAGCGGGAGTCTCGTGCGCGACGACGGGGTGCGCTCGCCCGAAGCCCACAGCGTGTCGCCGGCAGCCTCGCAAGGGTGAGTGTCGGTGGCGCTAGCTGGGGGCCGCCGCTGCTTCACGAAAAGCGGTGAAAGGCAGAACCGGGAAGGTCGTATGTCGGCGCGGCCGTTAGGTTCTTGCTGGTGCTTGGCTACCTGAAGCGGCTGATAACGACGGGCGCTGCCTACCAGGCAGCGGAAATCGTCGCCAAGGGCATCGCCGTGATCACGCTGCCGTTGTACACGGGCCACGCGTCCACGAATGCCTACGGCGCGTACAACCTGCTGCTGACGAGCGTGATCTTGGCGAGCATCGTGCTGCGCCTCGGCGTGGGCGAGGCGTTCGTGCGCTTCTACTTCGCCGACGAGGACCAGGAGCGCCGTGCGCGCATCGCGCGCACGGCGACCGCGACAGTCGCTTGGACCACGACGGTCGTGTCGTTGATCTGCGTGGCGTTTGCCGGCGGGCTGTCGCGGTTGATACTCGGCATGGACGATCCGCTGTTGATGGACTGCGCGATCCTCGGGCTGTGGGCTTTTACGAACATCGAGATGGCCTACGCGCAGCTGCGAGTGGACGAGCGCGCTCGCACTTACATGTTTGCTTCCGGGGCCAACGTGGCGATGACGGTCGCGTTCACGATCGCGCTCGTCGTGTTCGCGGGCCAAGGTGCGCGCGGACTGCTACTCGGCAACTTCGGCGCGAGCGCGCTTGTCGTGCTCGGCCTTTGGTGGGTTTTGCGCAGGCGCTTCTCGTTGCGCGTGCACATGGCCGACCTGCGTGCGATGCTCGGCTTCGGCCTGCCCACGGTGCCGGCGGACGCGAGCGTGTACGCGCTGCAGGTTCTCGACCGCCTGTACCTCTTTCGCGTCGTCAGCCATGGGGCCGCCGGCGAATACGCGATCGCGGTGCAGCTCGCGACGGTCGTGTTCGTGTTCGTGCGCGGCTTCCAGTACGCGTGGCCGCCGCTTGCGTACTCGATCGACAGCGACATGGAGGCATCGAAGCTGTACTCGCTCGTCACCACCTATTTCGTGCTGGCCACAGGCGTGGTTGTCGCCGCGGTTGCGCTGCTGGGCCGCTGGCTTGTGCGATTGCTCGCCCACCCCGAATACTTCGGAGCGCACACGGCGCTGCCCTGGCTGGCGCTGGGCTGGACGTTGTACGGGCTCTATCAGGTGATGATCGTGATCACCGGCAGGGCGCGCGTGATGCAGCGCAACATTCCCGCCGCGGCCGCTGGGCTTGCGGTCAACGTGCTGCTACTGCTGATACTCGTGCCGAGCTCCGGCCTCGGCCTCGGCCTCGCCGGCGCGGGGATCGCGCTTTGCGGCTCCTACGTGGCGATGGTGGCAATCATGCACCTGCTGACCCGCAACGTATTCGCCGTGGATTTCGAGTGGCGTCGCCTCGGTTGGTTGACGACGATCCTCGCCGGTGTGGCGGTTTCAGGCGAGCTGCTGCTGCCGACGGCGGGCTTCTCGGGACTCCTATTGCGTGTGCTTTGGCTGTTGCTGATACCGGCACTGCTACTCCTGACGCGCTTCTTTGCGCCCAACGAGCGCGATCAGGCGCGCACGCTCGTGCTCGACGGACGTAGGCGGGTGACAGCCTTCCGCCGTGGTCACGGCGACGCCGAGGCATACGCCGAGGACTCGCTTAGAGACATTTGATTCTGTCTGTTGATCCCCTGGATCGATCCTGACGAAGGGGATGATTTGACGAGTCTGGGCGCGTTGATTTTGCGCAAAAACTCAAGCTATGCGGCTTTTTAGCCGATTCCGCCCGCGTGCGTGAGTCCACCGTGAATCCACCCCGACCAGCGGGCCGGCGCGAGCTTGCACGCAGGGCCGAGGCCCTGCGCCGCTACCGCGCCGACGAGCGCGTGCAGAACATCGCGGCGGCCGGCGAGCTTGCCTACCTGCGCTCCCAGCTGCGCGCCGCCGCGCGGCTGACAGCCCGGCTGGCCGCGACGCGCGACGTCGAGGAGATGGCGCAACTGGTCGTCGACGAGCTGCACGAGACGTTCGCCTTCTACCTGGCGACCGTGCAACGTCTCGACGAGGACGGAATCCTGCGCTTGATGGCCGGTCGCGGACCGCTGGCCGAGGTGATGACGGAGTTTCTGATCGTGGAGCAGTCGGTGGAGGAAGGCGTCAACGGACGTGTGGCCCGCTCGGGCTTGACGGCTTTGGTGGGCGACACTCGCAAGGACCCTGACTACATTGCGCGTGACCCCGAGACCGATCCGCGCTCTGAGCTGAGTGTGGCGATCGTCGTCGACGGGTCGGTTTGGGGGATCCTCAACATCGAGGCCGTGGAGCCCGAAGCGCTGGGCGAGGCCGAGGCAGTGCTGGTGGAGGCGATCGCGGCGAGCTTTGGCTCCGCGGTTCACAGGGCCGAGCTGATCTCAGACATCGAGCAGGCTTTTACCAACACGCTTGCGATCGTGACGAGCACCGTCGAGGCCAAGGACGACTACACCGCCTGCCACGGTAGTGACGTCGCGACCCTGGCCGAACGTGTGGCGTTGCGCATGGGGCTCGGCGCCAAACAGGCGCGTGAGGTGCATTACGCGGCGATGCTGCACGACGTCGGCAAGATCGCCGTGCCGACTGAGATCCTCTGCAAGGAAGGGCCCCTGACCGAGGAGGAGTGGGTCGTGATGCGCAGCCACACGGTCGTCGGCGCGGAGCTGGTCGAGCGCATCGACAGCTTCTCGCACCTGGCTCCGGCGGTGCGCTCCAGCCACGAGCGCATCGACGGCAAGGGCTACCCCGATGGACTGGCGGGCGAGGGGATACCGCTGGCCGCGCGGATCATCTCGGTTTGCGACACCTACGACGCGATCGTCACCGACCGCCCCTACCGCGCCGCGCGCACGGAGGCGCAGGCGCGTGAGGAGCTGTTGCGCGTGAGCGGCACGCAGCTCGATGAGCATGTGGTGAGCGTGTTGCTCGAAGAGCTGGCTGCTTGATCTGCCTTACTTGACCTCTGTGACCCGGTCGGCGCATGCGCCGACCGGCCGGGGCGCACATGTGCGCCCCGGGACAGCGCCGCATGCGGCGCTGTCTACCTAGAAATAACTATTGGGAAAAGGAGCGGTTATAGGTTTCGGCCGCCTCACGCAATCCCTCGCCGCGCGTGGGGAACAACGTTGCCGTGACGTGGCGCCAGTAGCGCTTGGCCGAGTGCCCAGGCAGCACGAGCGCCGCAAGCGCGCGCTCGGCGTAGGCGAGCGCCGTCAGCCAGCGCACCGCGCGCGCGGTCGTGGGCGAGTGGTGCTTGCGCATGTACAGATCGCGGTTGCGCGACAGCTCGACGATGCGCCGCTCGGGCACCGCGCCGGTCGATAGCTGCTCGTGGTGGATAGCCACCGCGCTTGGCACATACAGGCTGAGCCAGCCCGCGTCGCGCAGACGCCGGGCGAAGTCGACCTCGTCGGAGTAGACGAAGAAGTCCGGGTCGAGGTAGTCGACCTGCGCGGCCGCTTCGCGGCGGACGAGCAGGGCCGAGGACTGGCACCAGTCCACCTCACGCGTGCACTCCCCCTTGCTCTGCACGGTGTAGGCGCGTTGCAGGAATAGGGCGCCGGCGAGTGCGGTCAAGGGTGTGGGAAAGCGCCACGCGCAGGCCTGTTCGAGCTGAGTGTCGGGCTCGGTGCCCTGAGAGGTGGGCTCCCCGGCCGCGATACCGGCCCTAGGAGGACGCAACAGCTTGGCCCCGGCGCAGGCCGCATCGGGATGGAGCTCGAGCGCCTCGTGCAGCGCAAGCGTCGTGCCTGGCCGTAGCTCGGAATCCTCGTTGAGCAACAGCGCATAGCGTCCACGTGCTCGACGCAACAACTCGGAATCGTTGCGCGCCTTGCCCACTCTCTGCCCGAGCGCGATCACCTCATCCACGGCTGGATGCGCGCGCGCGGCCTGCGCCGAGCCATCGCGCGAGCCGTTGTCTAGCACCAGCACCTCGCTGGCGAACGGCAACGTCGCGCGCTCGCGCAGGAGCGCGTCGAGCCCGCGCAGCATCAGCTCGCGCTGGGATGTGTTGACTATGCAGTAGCTCAACTCGGTCTCGCCCATCGGGCGTGACCTTAGGGCAGATCCCCGCCAACATAGGCGGTGGCTAAAGAAAATCGCGCAACTTGGGGGGCGCCGAGCGGTTGAACTTCGTAGGCCTATATGCACTAGAATTGTCCAGCTGCCTTGCCTTTCCGTTATGTGGACTAGGCTTTGGTCAGGGTCGCAAGAGGAGGGGAGTCTGTTCTAATGGGACGCGACATCAACAGCCATATGGAGGGAAAGATGGGGAATCACTCTTCGCGCAAGCGCAAGTCCGCGCGGGCACGTATCTCAACCGCCGCGCTTGCGCTTGGCGCCACCGCGACAGCCGCGGCCTTCGCCACGGCCGGTGCGGGCGCCGCGGGGCCGCACGCCACAGCGGCGCGCACGCTCAACTTGAACGACAGCGCCAGCCTGCATCTGGAAAACAAACACGGGCTTGTGCTTAAAGAGGGCGGTACCGCCAAAGGCTCGCTCGGTGGCAAGCTCTACCTGCAGCTTGACGTCACCTCGACCCGCAGCGTCACCGCCGAGGTTCAGGTCTATCCCAAAGGCGGCTCGATCAGCGGCGCCGCCAAAGCCAGCTACCACGTGACCGGCTCCACCGCGTCGTTCTCGGGCACGATGGCGATCACCAAAGGCAGTGGCACCTACTCGAAAGCGAAAGCCTCGGCTCTCAGCTTTAGCGGCACCATCCAGCGCTCAAACGACGCCGTAACGGTGCACGTGAGCGGGCCCATGTCGTATTAGCGAGCGGAGGCATCTTGTCCAGAGCACGGATACATAGGGCTCGCGCCCTCGTGCTTGGGGTGCTTGCTCTCAGCTGCCTGCTTGTGCTCTGCGCAGTATCCGCGGTGGCACAGGCAGCTGAGACGGTCTCCTTGCAGACGTCGTTCACGCCCGAGAAGCTGGGCGCTTCGACGACGATCGGGTTCGGCTTCACGATAGGTAGCACGACGGGCGGGCTACCTTCGCCGCTGACTCACGTCAGCTTGCGCATGCCGAAGGGAATGGACTACGTTACGACGACGCTGGGACTGGCGATTTGCAAGCCCGAAGCGCTTGTCGCCAAAGGCATATCGGGCTGCCCAGCCAACTCTCATCTCGGCTACGGCAGCGCGTTTGTCGAAGTGCCGTTCGGCCAGGGCGCAGGCCGTGAGATACCGGAAATCAATGCGCTGATGGGACCGCCCCACGAAGGCAACATAGTGGTGCTGTTCTATGCCAACGGGCTGGCGCCGGTGTACGCACAGATCGTCTTCTCCGGCGAACTGCTCCCCGGGGAAGGCGCGTTTGGCGGTAATCTCGACACGCAGATCCCGCAGATCCCGAGTGTCACCAACGGCCCTCCGGTGTCGATCATCAACGTCAAAGCGACGATCGGCCCCGAACACCTCACCTACTACAAGCGCGTGCACGGAAAACTGGTCGCCTACAAACCTCAGGGCATCGCGCTTCCGAGCAAGTGCCCGAAGGGCGGCTTCCCGTTCTCCGCGCAGTTCACGTTCCTGGACGGCACCCAGCAGGTGGCCACACACGACGTCCCCTGCCCGCCGCCGACTCACCGTAAATAGCTCTGAGTCCTCCCCCTCCCGGACGATCGACTGGATCGTCCGGGAGGGGTGGTGGGCTCCTTGGCACAGGTTGTGTGATCGCTGTTCCCTTGGGCTGCTCCGTATAGAGGCCGATGAGGGACCCTAACGGGACCCAGGAATCCCTCGGCGCGCGTGATTGAACGATGAGTGTGGCCCGTCCGTGCAACCAGCCGGGCTCAAGTGCTTCGCGCAGTTCGATGCCATGTGGGCAAGCTGTACCCAACCAGCCGCATGCTGTGAGAGAACGCCTGGAGCGGCTTGTTCCTCTTTGCGGGGAGTGAGAAACAGCCCTGCTTTAGCTAATTGTTTGGATTATGGTCTGATTCAATAGGTCTGATCTTAATAGCTAGGGGCGCTACAGGGGGTGCTGATGCTGGGTAGGGGGTTGGCAGGTCGGGGTGTGCTTGTGAGTGCTGTGGTCGCGGTGTCACTCGTGCTGGGGGGCGTGTTTGGTGGCGTGTCAGTGGCAGTGGCGCAAGAAGGCTCTTTGGCCAGCGGTCTGCTTTCGGGTGGTTTGGTGGTTGAAGGGTCGCCGACGGCGACTGAACAGCGGCAGGCTACGGAAGAGGCGCGGCTTGCCGGTCCTGAAGCGGTGGCTGATAGAGAAGCCTCTGCGACGGCTTATGAAGGCTTGACGCGGCCGAAGCGCAGGCACTCGCAGAACGGCTGATGCCAAGCCTGGTAGACGAACCGGACGGCGGCCCGCCGAAGTTGCCGGATGGCGTGACCATCACCGGTTTCCCCTCCGATTTCGCCGCTAGTCTTGTGCTGCCGGAAGGCAAGCATGGTGTGATCGAGAGCTTCGAGCCACTTGCGAGCGATACTCCCTCTGGGCGCGTTCCTGTCGACCTCAGGCCCCGCGGTGCGGGCTCGGGCTATGAAGCCACGACCTCTGCGGAAGGGGTGCACGTACGACTGGGTTCGCGCCTCTCAGAAGGCGCGTCGCTCACCGACCCGGGCATCACGATGACCCCGGTGACCGAAGTTGGCCTGCCCCTCGAAGGCACTGGGCAGGTCGTGGGCGCGAGCGTCTTCTACGGCGCAAGCGAAGACGCCCAGGCAGGAATCCACGACATAGATTTCCTCGGCAAGCTGGGCACGGCGGGCTTTAGCGAGGAAACGATTCTGCGTAGCCAACGGTCGCCCTCGCTTCTCTATTTCAAGCTCGGACTGCCTGAAGGAGCGAGCCTTTCTCAGGAAGGCGCAGGACCGGTGTTGGTAGTCGAGGGCAATCAGACCGTTGCGCAGATCATCGCCCCGGTGGCTCGGGACGCCCAGGGGCGGGAAGTGCCCGTGGGCGTGGGCGTCTCGGGCAGCACGCTTACCCTGACGGTGGACCGTCCCGCCGGCGCCTATGCCTATCCGATCGTTGTCGACCCGACCGTGATCGACAAACACCTGGCGACGGCGTGCGAACCCGAATCGGGCAACAAGAATTGGGTCTCAACGAGCGACACGGAAGCGATCAGCACTTCCTGCTATGGGCAGCAGGCGTCGATCTTCCACAAAGCCGGTGCCGCAGGCTACTCCGCGGGCCAGTATGCCTACTGGGTGTATCCGACCCAGGGCGAATCTCACATCTACAAGTGGACTGCGACCACGGTGGATGAAGGTGGCAGTGCGCCGGTACAGGCGCTCTTTTTGCTGGCGAGTCCCGGGTTGGGCAAAGAAGGCAACGAAGTGTCGTTGCCTGCGTCCGGGACGGGGCCTCGTGAAGTGTGCGCGGTGTGGCCTTCGTGTGAAGTTGGGGCGGTTACGTCCTCGGATAAGAATAATCGCGCGTTTTTCGAAGTGCGTGTGATCGAATCGAGCGTGGAACCAACATCGGCATTCTTGTACGCGATGGAGGTCCCGGCGATCTATATTTCTCAGGAAAAACCTCCGCAGGTGACCTGGGATGAAGCTTCCACGCTGCCCAACGGTAAACCTAACGCGCTGGCTGGCAATTGGGTAATCACGAAGAGCTGGAAGCCGCGGTGGAAGCCTTCGATCCAGGGGTCGGGGTCAACGCGCTGACGGTGACAAGTGGTGGGAAACAAGCGGGCAACGAACAAACCAATGTAGAGGGGGCGTGCGCCGGCGCGCAGTGCACCGAGTGTTGGATGAAGAGGTGTCCTAACGGCCAAGAAGCTCAGCCCGTGGGCTTCTGGCTCGGGCCGGCTCTGCCCGAAGGCGAAGATGCGCTCACGGTCAAGGCCACGGACTCGACCGGGATGGCGGCGGAATCCTTGAAGACGTTGCGGTACGACAACGCCCCTCCGCACAGCCTCGAAATTACAGGGTTGCCCGAAGGCAAGCAGCTCGGTGAGGGCGTCTATCAGATAACAGGAAAAGCAACCGATGGCGAAGGCTCGACGCCAAGCTCTGGGGTGGCCTCGCTTGAACTGACGATAGACGGTCGCAGGGTCGGCAGTCCGGCCGGTAGCTGCTCTCTGGGTCCGTGCACTGCCACGAGTTCGTGGACGATTCGCGGCTCGGAATACGCGGCCGGTCAGCACACGGTCAACCTGGTAGTCACCGACCACGCTGGCAATGTTGCGAGCTCGAGCGTGACGGTGATGATTGGTTACGCGAACCGCATACCGGTGGGGGCGGGCGCAGTGGACCCTGACTCTGGCGCGTTTACGTTGCAGACGGCCGATGCGTCGCTGGGTGGCGGGTTGACTGTCTCGCGCGACTACAACTCTCAACATCCCACGGCTGGTGGCTTTGGTCCGCTCGGTCCCCAGTGGACGCTCGGCACGGGAAGCCGTACGCAGCTGGAAGTGTTGCCCAACGGCAGCGTGGTTCTGAGCGAAACTTCTGGTGCGCAAGCGATCTTCACTGTGGTGTCTGGCGGTTTCAGCTCACCGCCGGGGGATTCGAACTTGGTTCTCTCTAAGAAGAGTAGCTCTACATATGCGGTTGAAGATGCTGCCACTGGAGCGAAGACGATCTTCGAAGAACTCGCTGGTGGCAGGAGCGGCGTGTTGGTGCCGGTGCGCCAGGAAGGGCTGGTAGCAACTCAGACGGTGTCGTATGTGTATGCGGCGGTGAAAGTGGGCGAAAAGACGTTGATCGAGCCTGTGGAGGAGTTGGCGCCGGTGCTGGCCGGTGTGACGTGCACGTTGGAATTGAAAGGCGAAGAACCGGCGAAGGTGTTGAAACGAGGTTGCCGTGCACTGACGTTCAACTACGCAACGAGTACAACTGCGACAGGTGAAGAAGAGAGCCAGTGGGGAGACTACGAAGGCAACTTGACGCGCGTGTACTACACCGCGTGGAGCGACACGGCCAACGAAATGAAGACAGTCGAAGTTGTGCACTACCTGTACGACAAGCAGGGCCGGTTGCGGACCGAGTGGGATCCGCGAGTGGCGGGTGAACTAAAGACGTTTTACGGCTATGACGCGGAAGGCCATGTGACTGCGTTGACTCCGCCTGGTCAGGAGTCGTGGGCGTTTACATATGGCGGGATCGCTGCGGACCCGAGCTCCACGGGTAGGTTGTTGAAGGTCATGCAGGCACCTGCGTCGGTGGCGTTGTGGCGTGGTGCGCCGTTGAGCAGTAGCGCCGCGCCTAAGCTGTCGGGCGAAGCGATCGTGGGACAGCTTCTGGGCGTCTCGACGGGTAAATGGAATGGCAACCCGGTTGCTTACTCCTACCAGTGGCAGCGGTGCAACTCAGCCGGCAAAGAATGCGCACCGATCGCGGGCGCGACCAACCCGACGTACAGGCTTACTGGCAGCGATGCAGAACATACCCTTGTGGCGAGTGTGACCGCGACCAACGGAGATGGCTCGATCATCTCCCTGAGCTCGGCGAGTAGCACGGTAGCCAGAGCAGATTTTGTGACGCACAAAGTCGGTTCGGAACCCGGACTGCGGAATATCTGTGTAGGGCCGGATGGGAATCTTTGGTTCACGGAGTACACGACCGGCAAGGTCGGCAAGATCACCACAGGGGGCTCTGTCACCGAATACGCGTTGCCGGCGGGTAGCAAGCCCGATGGCATTGCGGCGGGCTCTGACGGAAACCTGTGGTTCACCGATGAAGGCACCAGCAAGGTGGGGAAGATCACGACCTCGGGCAGCATTACCGAATATGCACTGCCGAGCGGCAGTGCGCCGAAGGGTATCGTCGGTGGTGGCGATGGGAACCTGTGGTTTAGCGATTACGGGAGCAGCAAGGTCGGCAAGATCACGACCTCGGGCACCGTCACCGCATACGCGCTGCCAGCAGGTAGCAAGCCCGATAGCATCGCGGCGGGCTCTGACGGAAACCTGTGGTTCACCGATGAAGGCACCAGCAAGGTGGGGAAGATCACGACCTCGGGCAGCGTCACCGAATACGGGCTGCCAGCGGGCAGCCATCCCGCTAACGACATCGCCGCTGGCGCGGATGGGAACCTCTGGTACACGAGGTCGCCGTCTAAGACGATCGGGAAGATAACGACCTCCGGCGCTATCGTCGAATATCCGCTGGGCATGGAAGCCAGCAGCGTCGCCGCGGGCCCGGAAGGGAACATGTGGTATGCCGGTTTCTTCGGTGTTGGTAAGGTGACGGCCACTGGTGAAGACACGATGTACTCAGAACTCCTTGGCAATACATCAGGCATAGTCGCCGGTCCGGACGGTAACATGTGGTTCACCTCGGAAGCCCTCGGTAGTAGCTTTATCGATGTGCTGAAGATTGCTAAAGCTAAAGTTGAGGAAGAATTCTCCTCAGGAACGGGGAGCCATCCGCAGGGTGTTGTGGAAAGTAGCGACGGGAACCTGTGGTTTGTCGATGAAGGCACCAGCAAGATCGGCAAGAGGAACACGTCGACGGGCTCGATCAGCGAATATGCGCTGCCCGTTGAAAGCGATCCGTATGGGATCGCGAAAGGATCCGACGGGAATCTGTGGTTTACGGACAGCCACACCAATAAGGTCGGCAAGATCACGACCTCGGGTAGCATTACTGAATACGCGCTGCCGAGCGGCAGTACGCCGAAGGGTATCGTCGGTGGTGGCGATGGGAACCTGTGGTTCACCGACTACGCGAGCAGCAAGGTCGGGAAGATCACGACCTCGGGCTCTGTGACGGAATACGCGTTGCCGTCGGGCAGCAAACCGCTCGGGATCGCGGCTGGCTCTGATGGGAACCTGTGGTTCACCGATGAAGGCACCAGCAAGGTCGGGAAGATCACGACCTCGGGCACCGTAACCGAATACGCGCTGCCAAGCGGGAACCGTCCGATCGGGATCGCAGCCGGACCGGATGGGAATCTGTGGTTCACGGAGAACGAGCTTCTCGTGAACAGCAAGGTGGAGAAGATCACGACGTCCGGTGTAATTACTGGATACGCGTTGCCGACCGGAAGCACTCCGGAAGGGATCGCAGTTGGACCCGATGGCAACATGTGGTTTGCCGAGGCCGGCTCTGCCCTGAGCAAAGTCGAAAATAATATCGGCAGGATCTCGATGCTCGGCGTGGTCAGTCAATATGCGCTGCCGAGCGAAAGCGAACCTCACGACATAGCTACCGGACCCGAAGACGATCTTTGGTTCGCGGACTACAAGACCGCCAAGGTCGGGAAGATCAACACGTCAATCGAACCGACCGAGCCTCCGCAACCAGGCACCACGATCGAGTACGACGTGCCTGTCTCCGGCACGGGCGCGCCCTACGCGATGGGCATCAAAGAAATCGAAGCGTGGGGTCAGAAAGACCTGCCCCAACGAGCCACCGCGATCTTCCCACCGGATGAACCGCAGGGCTGGCCGGCAACGGACTATAAGAAAGCCACCGTCTACTACCTCGACGAAAAGAGCCGGACCGTCAACGTTGCGACGTCTGGTGGTGGCATCGCGACAAGCGAATACAATGCCGACAACGACGTCGTGCGTACGCTCAGTCCCCGAAGCCGCGCGGCTGCGCTGGTTGAAAGCTGCGAAAACAAAGAAAAATGCAAGTCCGCGGAAGTCGCCGGACATCTCGCGACGCTCAGCGAATACAACGAAGAAGGCACCGAGCTCCTGGGCACGCTCGGCCCGGAACATCTCGTCAAGCTCGAAAATGGCAAAGAAACACAGGCACACAGCCACACCGTTTATCACTACGATGAAGGGGCCCCAGCGAAGGGAGGCCCCTATAGGCTGGAGACCAAGACCACGCAGGGCGTCGATGTCACGGGCGAACCCGAACAGGATCTGCGCACGACCGTGACCTCCTACTCGGGCCAGAACGGCCTTGGCTGGATGCTGCGCCAGCCAACATCGGTGACAGTCGACCCGAATAGTCTGAAACTGGTCCGCACCACGATCTACAATCCTGCCACGGGCGAGGTGAGCGAAACGCGTTCGCCTGCGGCTGGTCTGGCCGAAGAAGCGCATCCCTCAGGATATGTCTCCCAGTGGGGCAGCTACGACAAGGGTAACCTCGGGCTAGACAAACCTCGCGACGTGACTGTCGATCCTAAAGGGGACGCGTGGGTGGCCGACACAGCCGATGACCGCGTGCTTGAGATCTCGCCGACCGGCGAACTGATCCGCGTGTTCGGCGGTAAGGGAAGCGGCAACGGCCAGTTCAAGGAACCCGAAGGCATCTCGCTCGACGCTGAAGGCAACGTGTGGGTCGCAGATACTGAGAATTCACGCGTGCAGAAGTTCTCCTCTACGGGCGCCTACATAACACAGTTCAAAATCACCGGTGGCCTCTTGCCCTGGCCAGTCGGTGTGGCCGTCGACCACGAAGGGCACGTGTGGGTCACTGAGATCGAAGACAAAGTGCAGGAGTTCACAGCCACCGGAGAAAGCCTGCGCAGCTTCGGATCCGAAGGCACCGGCACCGGCCAGTTCAAAGGCCCGAGGGGCATTGCCTTTGACAAAGAAGGTCACGTCTGGGTGGCCGATACCGGAAACGGCCGCCTGCAGGAGTTCTCATCGACCGGTGGATACCTGGCTCAACACGCGGTCGAAGCGCCGCACGGCATCGCGATCGACTCCAGCGGCAACGAGTGGGTTACGCGTGCGGCAAGTGTGGAGGAGATGTCCGCCACGGGCACGGTACTCAAGACTTTCGGCGCCGAAGGGACCGGCAACGGCCAGTTCAAGGAACCGCGCGGCATCGAGCTCGACGGCGAAGGCCATGTCTGGCTTGCCGACAGCGGCAATAGCCGCGTGCAGGAGCTGAGCGGCGTAGGCTCATACATACGCGCCTACCCGGTCCTGGCGGCGGCGATGCAGTTCGCCCACCCCAAGGGCGTAGCGGTCGACCCATCGGGCGATGTCTGGGTGGCCGACAGCGAAAACGGGCGCGTACAGGAGGTCTCTCCGTCCGGCTCGTTCATCGCGCAGCTCTCACAGACGCTGGTGAAACCCGAAGGCATCGCGATCTCGGTATCCGGCTCCTCCACCGGTGTGTGGGTCACTGACGCGGCGACCGACACAGCCTCCAAGTATGCCTCCAACGGCAGTCTCCTGGAAAGCTTCGGCGCTGAAGGGACCGGCACCGGACAGTTCAAGGAACCAGCCGGCATCGCGGTCTCAGGAGAAGAGCTCTACGTGGTCGATCGCGGCAACGATCGCGTGCAGGAGTTCAACGCCAGGCACGAATACCTCCGCCAGTTCGGCAGCGTCGGCTCGGGAAGCGGGCAGCTCAAGGAACCGCAGGGGATCGCGATCGACGCCAAAGGCGACGTGTGGGTCGCGGACGCCGGCAACAACCGAATCGAGGAGTTCTCAAGCGAAGGCGCCTACATCGCCTCCTACGGAACGCTGGGGTCAGGCAACGGCCAGTTCAACAAACCCCAAGGGCTCGGCTTCGACACCGAAGGCAACATTTGGGTCGCTGACACCGGCAACAGCCGCGTGCAGGAGCTTTCATCCACCGGCGTATACATCCAACAGTTCGCCAAAGAAGGCACCGGAACCGAACAGCTCGAGAAACCCACGGACCTGGCCCTCGACTCTTCTAATCACGTCTACGTGCTCGACACCGGCAACAGCAGGGTCGAGAAGTGGATCTCCCCCAGCCTCCTACACGAAAGCGCCGGTACAGGCGGAGTGCACGGCACCCAGACGATCTACTACTCAGCCGAAGCTGACAGCGAACACCCCGAATGCGGCTTGCGTCCGGAGTGGGCCGAGCTGGCCTGCCGCACCCAGCCGGCGGCGCAGCCAAAAACCGAAGGGCTACCGAACCTGCCAGTCACGACCACCGTCTACAACATGTACGGCGAGCCGGAAACCACCACGAGCACCGTTGGGTCCAGCACCCGCACCAGCAAGGTCGGCTACGACAACGCTGGTAGGCCGATCACAACCGAAGAGACCTCGACCGTCGGCAAGCCGCTTCCCGCCGTCACGAACGTATACAGCGAATCGACGGGCGCCTTGGTCGAACAGAAGGCGACCGAAGGCACCGAAACCAAGGCGATCAAGAGCATCTTCAACAACCTGGGCCAGTTGACCAGTTACACCGATGCCTCTGGCGCGATCACCACGTACGAATACGAAAAAGAAGGCGACATGCGCCTGGAGAAGGTCACCGAACCCCACGGCAACCAGAGCTATGCCTACGATCCGACTACTGGCGATATGGACAGGCTGACGGATTCTGCTGCGGGTGTCTTCGAAGCTGCCTACGATGTCGAAGGCAACATGGTCTCCGAGACCTACCCCAACGGCATGATCGCCTGCTACAGCTACAGTCACAGCGGCGAGCAGACGGCTCTGACCTATTACAAGAGCCGCGCCTGCGGAGAAGGCGCGGTCTGGTTTACGGACTCTCGGCGATCCCGACCGCCCATGGCCAGTGGGCCTCCCAGACCAGCAGCCTCGGCAAAGATACCTATCTCTACGACGCCGCCGGTCGGCCCATCGAAGCCACCCAGACCCCGACGGGCAAGGGCTGCGTCACGCGCCGCTATGGATATGACCAAGAAACGAACCGATTGAGCTTGACCACCTATGCGGCCAACAGCGCCGGCGAATGCTCGACCACCAGCGGCAACAGCGAAGAAAAACACACCTATGACGAAGCCAACCGCCTCACCGATACAGGCACGGCGTATGAACCGTTCGGTGAAACGGCGAAGGTACCCGCAACCGACGCAGGCGGATCAGAACTCGCGAGCACTTTCTACACGGACAGTCAGTTGCACGAACAGAAACAGGGCACGGGCACGAATGAACAGACGATCGGCTACACGCTCGACCCCGACCATCGAACCGAGGAAGTGATCTCCACAGGCAAAGTCGTCGCCACCGAAACGCTGCACTACGCGGGCTCCGGTGGTACCCCTGCGTGGACAAGCGAACCGTCGGGGCAGACCACGCGTATGATCATTGCGATGAACGGTTTGGTCGCGATTCAGCACGGCACGGAAGCGCCGACCCTCGAGCTCTCGAATCTGCACGGCGATATCGTCGCGACCGCCGAAGACAGCGAAGGTGCGAGCAAATTGGCCTCCACGATCGCCGAACCAAGCGAGTACGGGGTGCCCGCGACCGAAGCGCCACCCAGATACTCCTGGCTTGGCGCGCACGAGCTGCGCACAGAACTGCCCTCCGGCGTGGTCGCGATGGGCGCCCGCTCCTACGTGCCCCAGCTCGGCCGCTTCCTGCAGACCGACCCGATCCCCGGCGGCTCTGCCAACGCCTACGCCTACACCCACGGCAACCCCGTCAACGAAAACGACCTCACAGGCGCCTATTCAGCCACCATCGACGGCTTCGACGAAAGCTACGTCGGCGGCAGAGCACAAGCCGCGGCAGAACAAAGAGCAGCAGAACTACGCGCAGAGCAAGAAGAAGCCGAACGCAAAGCAGCCGAAGCAGCAGCCCTCGCCGCCACCAGCATGCAAGCCGGCTCCCCCTGGGGCGAAGAATGGGGAGAAGAATGGGGCGAAGAAGAATGGGAAGAAGAAGGAGAAGAATACGAAGAGGCAGCTTACAATCCAAGCGCTCACGACCAAGAAAAGCCGCACCTTGAAGAAGGTCTGCTTGTTCAGCCATTTGAAGGACAATCGGACGTGCCGTCCAGCGAGGCAATCAATAAGGCAATACGACTTTGCGAAAGTCAGACAAATGGGGGGCGTGCGGCCTGTTCTCGATTCGTCAACTATGTGCTCAAAATGTCGAGGAAAACGATGAGACGCGTTGGGGGCTGGCTTCTTGCGGGCGGAGCGGTAGACGGGGAGCTTCCGATTCCAAACCCGGTCGTGAGTCTTCTGGCAAAGGCAAGTGGAGCGTATCTCCAAGCGCTGGGTCAATCAATGCTGAGCGCTGCGCAAATGCGAGGCAAGGGCGGCTGTTTTCTTTCATTTCACACTGTAAAGCTGCCCATTGTTGGCGATACTGGAGTCCCGGACGGTGCCTACGTAGCGCAATGTCACTAAAACTCTTTGGCATAGAGATTTCCAGGTGGTCCCAGGCAGCCGAGTCAGCATTCTCGGAGGGAATGAGTCTCATGAGGACGGATTGCAGCGACGAGGAGATTCGTGATGTGATCATCAATGCTGCTCATGGTGAGGCATCAGTCATACGGGAAGCGCTCACACAGGTAGAAGGCACGCAGCGCGATCCGCAGTCTTATGTAACCGACAGAGCCTTGCGAGTGTTTGCTGCAGCTGCCCGAAACGAACCGGTCGCGCCTGTGGATTTGGTTAGCGCGAAATTGTTTGAGCGCGAGAGACGGCTTGAGAAACTTCCGCTAGACATCGCAATCGCGGAGCTATGTGAGCTGAGTCCGAGGCTTAAGCGGTACTGTGAGAATGTGCGTCGACAGGGAGAGAAACAGTACGAGAAATCCGGCTGGCGTCGATTGATATCTCTCGAACAAGACATGGAACAGGAGATAGACTTCTTGGCGGGACCTGAGGCTGATGCCCTTGAGCCGTTGCTGCGGTCTCCGATTGCTGGCGGTGTAGTGATGTCGTGGACACGGGAGACCACGGGACTTGCGGCGGCGATAAAACAGCTTACGGATGACGGTTAGGCCACCAGCGTGTGGGTTGAGAATCGGAATCACAAGATTCGTCTACGTGGTCGGACAAAGAGAGCGAGATATCGTCCCGCAATCGTTAGTACGGTAACCGTACTAACGATTGCGCTGGCCGTTACTGTTCAAATCTCGCAGGCCTCGACTACAAATAATGCCACGGCGACGCGCACGTTTGTCGCAGCACAGTACGCGCTTACTCTCGTGATGCACGCCAATCTTAGGAAGGGCTTGAACTCCATGGATACTTTCGTCGGGCACGTTCAGCGTGGGTGTTTAGATGCAGGGTTACAAGCGCCGCCATCGGCGCTGGGGCAAGCGCAGAAGCTTGTGCGACAGATGGCAGGCACCTTGCTAGCGGTGATACTGCACGACGACCGTTACGAGCTCCTCCGGTTTGAGCGTACAGTCACGCCTCTGCGATGGAGTACGGGCAAGCTAACTAATAGGATCAAATCCGAAGCGCGCAAGCTAGCGAAGTTCAGTAACTTGAGAGTTACCGATCCATGTGTGGATGTGCGGGTATGGGCGTCAAAGAATTTTAAGAATTTGTCCGCCTGGACTATAAGGTTCGATCGAGAGCTAACAGCAAGTGAAGATACCGTAAATGAGTCTAGTCTGGGCCTGGTGCAACCATATGAGGACTCAAAGACGAGGGTACTAGCCCACCGGACGCAGATCATGGGCCGGCAGTTTGATCGACGTGAGGGAAAACGCGCTCTCCGAGCCGTTTTTACCCTGGTCCAAATGACTTTTGGCGAGCAATGCAGTTCAAACCGACTTTGCCTACCCTTTCAAATCCTAACGCCAGGGGAACTTGAACACGGCTACAGCGCTCGGCTTGATGGCAGGACAGGCGCTCCTAGCGCCGGAAATGCATGAAGAAGGAGAATGTGAATACGTCGTCAACATCACGGTGCCAAGCAAGGCGAGGATGCGCACCTAGAAGAAGATGTTCTCTACCAGTCACTACAGGAAAGTGCGAGCAACCAAGAAGCGTGTGGGTGACAAGGCACCTGTGCCGCTATGCCCTGTCGAGGTGTCGAGTCAGGCGCCGAGCTTTGGTCCGGGGGGTCGAAGGTCAAGGCGTGATGTCGATAAGGAATTTGTCGAGGCGAATGATGAAACGACCGGAGGGTGATCTTCTGGCGGGCGGCAGTCTAGCTGAGAGACTTCTGATGCCGTCACAACCCCTGGCGGACGGTACGACGACCCTCCATTCCCGATTCACGCATGAGGGTTGATCGCTCACTTGGCGCCTCGCTGCTTGCCGGCGCCGTAGCTGGCGGTATGGTCGCGGTCGCGGCGATCGCAGTCGGCGGCGGCTTTGGCTCCACAGCGAAGACTGTGACGATCGAGAACACGCCGATCGTGTCGAGCGGGGTGACGCGTGCTAGCGGGGGACTGTCGGCTAGCGCTATCTATGCGCGGGTGGCGTCCGGCGTGGTATTCGTCAACGCCTCGAATGTAAACTCGCCACAGTCGCCTGCCGAACTGCTGCGCGGCGAAGGCGGACAGCAGGGCACCGCCACGGGGTCGGGCTTTGAGATAGACCGTAACGGGACGGTCCTTACAAACTGGCACGTCGTGGAGAACGCCATGGCCGTGACCGTCGGCCTGCCGCGCGGGCGCATAGTCCAAGCCAGGGTCATCGGCAGCGACCCCTCTCGCGATCTCGCACTCCTGCGTATCCCGACAGACGGCATCGCGCTGCATCCGATCCCCCTCGGCGACTCAAGCAGTGAGCGTGTCGGCGACCCCGTCTTTGCGATCGGCAACCCGTTCGGCCTCGGCGACACGCTAACGACAGGCGTCGTCTCGGCTGTAGATCGCCAGATCCAAGCTCCTAACGGCGCGACGATTACCGGTGCGCTGCAGACCGACGCGCCGATCAACCCCGGCAACTCTGGCGGCCCGTTGCTCAACCAGTGGGGGGAAGTCATCGGCATCACGTCGCAGATCGAGACATCCGGCAGGGGTGGCGGAAATGTCGGCATCGCGTTCGCCATCCCTATCGACGTCGCCAAGGGTGGATTGCACAGACTCATGGCAGGCTGAGCGTCAGGGACACACAGGTCAAGACCGTGCTCCTGCTCGTGAAGCCCCCTCGCCGAGCCCCCGCTGAGCGCTCAGTCCTGGAGCGCCAGGCTGGCCTGCACCTTGGCGGCGAACCAGCCGGGGATCGCCACCATCAGCACCGCCGACGCGGTGACGAGCGCGAGGCTCGACAGCGCCACGATCACGCCGACGGAGCTGACCACTGGGTAGTTGATGACGATGTTCAAGGCGCGGTCGAGCAACTGCTGACCGAAGAGGCCGAAGACCGCGCCGCTGAAGCAGCCGACGCCGAGCAGCATCAGGCTCTCGAGCACGATTGTGTACCAAAGTTCGCGGTGGGGAAAGCCCTCGAGCTTGAGCTTGGCCAGGCGTGGGCGGCGCTGCCAGATCATCGCGCCCATCGCCGCCGCCATTGCCATCACTGCCGCCACCAGGATCAGGGTCGCGATCTGCGAGAGCCGTTCGAGGCCCTGGCGCGTGATCGAGCGCAGTGTGTTGGCGTGCTGTTCGGCGGTCTGCGCCGCCAATGCCGTTCCGCTCCCCAGCGCCGCTCTGATTTCGTGCACGCCCTGCTCGGGTGAGACCCCGGGCTTCATCAGCACGTTGTAGGCGCTCGCGTCGGTGCTCCCCCAGGCCTTGGCATAGTCATCCGAGCTCATCACGATCGCGCCCGGCGCCCAGCCGATGTTGGTGCTGATCGCCGCCACGCGGAATGGGGTCGGGTTGGGAGTGGGCAGCGTGAAGGACTGGCCGATTTTCAGTTTGTGTTCTTCGGCGAGCGCCAGCGAGACGACGGCCCAGCCGCCTTCGCGCAGATGCGCGTCGGCCTGTGCCACGTTGCCTTCCACGAGCTGGGTGGGGGGGACCAGCGGCGAGGCTTCGCTCGGTGGAGCTATCACCCAGATGCGCCGGTCGTTGTAGTCGAGCAGACCGCCTCGGTAGATGCGCACGGCGCGCACCCCGGGCAGCGCTTTCAGGGTGGCTACCTGCGTTGGTCTGAACGGCGAGGTCATCAGCAGGTTCGAGCTGCCCGCGGCCGACACCCACACGTCGGTGGACGCGTTCACGTCGCTCGCCGCGTTGTACAGCCCGTTCAGCAGGTCGCTGTGGGCGCCCTGGATGGAGACGCTGCCGAACACGGCGATCGCACCCGTGGCGGCGATCGCGATCGCGCGCGAGCGCCCCGCGCGCAGCTCCATCACGGCTATGTGCGGCACCGCGCTGACGATCGTCGGCGCGATCCGCCGCACGAGCGCGAGCATCCATGTGAGCGGCAGTGCCAGCAATGCCAACAGCGCCGCGATCAGCGTGACCATCCCGACGATGGCTGCCTGGGGGGCCGCCAGCAGAATCACGAGCGTCGCCACCAAGCACACGAGACCGCCTAGCGTGACCAGTCGGGATGTGCTTCCACCGCCTCCCTCCTTGGTTTCGATCGCGGCGAGTGGATTGCGCGAGACGATGTCCTTGAACGGGCTCAGTACAGCCACGCTGGCCGCGCCCATGCCGCCGACGACGGAGATGACGATGCTCTGCAAGTTCACCACCCGCTCGGAGCCGACGGCGAACGCCGAGGAGAGGTAGCCGGGGTTGGAGTGGAACAGGTGGATCGAGAGCTCGTTACCCAGCACGAGCCCGATCGCGCAGGCGATCGTACCGAGCACGACCGCGTCGAACATGAGCACTCCGATCACCGCCCGGGGCGTGTAGCCGTCGCGGCGCAGGTCGGCGATCAGCCGCCGGCGCTGGGGGACGGTGAGGAGCATCGCGTTGAACGCGAACAGGAAGCCGACGAGCGCGCTGATCACGGCGAACAGCTGTGTGGACTGGTTGGTCGCGGCGGCGGCCTTGGCGAATAGCTGTTCGTCGTAGCTTGCCGACTCGACTCCATAGCTTCCGCCGGCGATGCGTTCCAAGCCTGCCTGTACCGTGGCGGTCTGCCCGGGCTTGGGCTCGACCAGGATGCGGCTCACGCGACCGTCCAGGCCGCTCGCTTTCTGCACGTATTCGAGCGTGCTGATGGCGATCGGGCTGGAGATCAGGGCTCCGATCTGCTTTTCGCTGAGCTTGGAGTAGAGCGCCGCTTCGCTTGTGTGCCCGAGCGTCTGGAACTTCACGATGTCGCCGAATTTCTTCGCTCCCAAGGCGTTAGCCACGGGCACTGGCAATACGACCGCTTCCACACCCGCGAAGGGGGTGAGCGCCACTTTGCTCACAAGCGCCCCTTTCAGCTCGGCCAGCGTGCTGTCGGCGCCGACGAGCTCCACCGCTTCGCTGCCCTTCGGCCCGACCGCATTGGCGCTCACTTCCAGTAGTGGTGCCGCGACCCGCACCCCCGGTAGACGACGAGCTTCGCCGACGAGCTTTTCCGGCAGGCCCTGTGCGCCTCGTGCCGTCACCTGGAGCTTCGCGCTGCCCACGATGCCGCTGTTGAGCTGCCCCACGGAGCTCGACAGGCTGGAGCTCGCGATCTGCGAGGCGAACAGCAACCCGACGCCCGCGGCGATGCCGACCAGGGCGAAGCACTCCTGAAGTGCCCGCGCGCGCAGACGCACGCGGTATAGGTGAAGCACATTCGCGAATCTCATCGCGTCCCCCTAGATCGTTACGTCACGCCGCGCTGTCGCCGGGAGCGCCGCGTCCGGCGTGGGTGCAAGACCCTGGTCGGGGTCGTAGTCGACGAGCTTCCCGTCGCGCAGCGCCAGTACCCGGTCGGCGTAGGCGGCGGCCTGCGGATCGTGGCTGACGAGCACGATCGCAACGCCGCGTTCGCGACACAGCTCCGTCAGTAGTTCAAGCACCTCGCGCCCGCGCTGGGTGTCGAGGCTGCCGGTCGGCTCGTCGGCGAGCAACAGCTTCGGTTCGGTGGACAGGGCTCTTGCGATCATCACCCGCTGGCGCTCGCCCATCGACAGCGTCTCCGAGCGATGGGTGAGTCGGCCGCCGAGTCCCAGGCGCTCCAGCAGCGGCTGCACGCTCTTGTGGGCTTCCTTCCACGGCGTGTTCTTGAGCAGCTTCAGCACGGTATTGTCGATCGCCGTCACGCCGGGCAGCAGATCGAAGTTCTGGCGCACGAAGCCCATTTCCGAGAGACGGAAGTGCGAGGCCTCACGCTCGGACAGCGAGGAGATGTCGCGGCCGTTGACCAGGACTTTGCCGCTGGTCGGCGCCAGCAGCGCCGCGACCATCAACAGCAGCGTCGTCTTACCCGAGCCGCTCGGCCCATATAGCGCGACCATCTCACCCTGGGAGACCGACAGCGACACGCCGTCCACGGCGCGTACTGTCTCCTCCCCGGCTGTGTGGTAATGCTTGACGAGATCTCGCAGCTCCAGCATGCGTGTCCCTCTCCCTTGTAACCGCCGGCAGCTGTCCATGCTACCGATCCCCCTACTACTTGACCTGTGGAGAAACCCTATCTGAAAATGTCTACGTTGGGAGTTGTCTGCCGTTGCGTCTCCTCCGTCCGGCGCCCAAGCCTCGCACGTATTTGCGCAGGCATCCGGCGCAGCTCGAACACAAGCATCGTCGGGCGCCGAAGGGCGTTTACCGTGGCGAGCACGCTGTCGCTGATCGGTTTCAGCTCGGCGCTGTGCGCTTCGGGCGTGGCCAGATAGTTGCCGATCATGGCGGCCAAGATCACGACGTGGCGGCGACTGTGCGGCAGCTCGCTGGCCTTCTCCAGGGCCTGCTCAGCGATCCACCTCATTCGCTGCGCGGCCTGCTCGGGACCGTAGTACTCGATCAGGCTGCGGTGACCGGCCGCCTCATCCTCGTGTTTGTCGATCAGGTTGTCCAGCAGCGAGTGCAGACCGCCTATCCAGGGAAAGTAGGCGCGCGCGAATGCATCGACTTCGTCTGCGTCGAGCAGCTCCTCGGCGGCAGCAGCGATCAGCACATGTACCCCAAGCGAGGAGCCCGCGGCAGCCGCGGTCTCCCACCATTGCAATCCCGCTCCCGGCGGTGTGGCCGCGCGCGCCCAGTGCTCCAGGCCGGTGTGCTCGCCTTGGGACTTGCTCAGGTTCAGGCTCTGAAAGGCAACGATGCGCGCGGCGGCGTCCTGTGCCGAGGGCGCCGCCAGCAGGTGGGCGGGGAGCGCGGCAAACGCGTCGCGACATTCCTCTATCAGCGCCTCTAGGTAACCGCCGTCTTGGCGTTGCGGATGATGTTCATACCAGTCGAGCGCGCGAGCCCCCTCCGCCGCATGCGGATCGGCGCCGGAGGAGTCTGTGTCGAGAGAGCCCACTTCGCTGCCGCGCGGCGCTGTGGTTCCGCTTGGCGTGACGGCATATACAAGCGCTTCGTGCAGCCGCCGCCCGTCAAGCACCGGATCGGGACTCGGCTGCTCGCCGAGCATGTCGAGCAGGTTGTAGGCAGCTTGGAAGGCGCTCGTCGCCTTCGTCACGTTGGCCCGCCGAGCCAGCGGCACGAACGCGGCGAAAGCCGCCGCGCCCTCGATGTTGCCGCGCTTCTCGAGTGCGTCGAGGGCTAACTGACGTAGTACCGGATCGGGTATCCGTCGCGCGCGTCGCCGCCAGCGGGCGATGTAAAAGCAGACGCGCGGGAAGACGCTCGTCCAGTAGCTGAGGGCCGCGTGGGTGAACGTGGCAAGCAGCGCCACACGGTTGTGCGGCGCTGTCCGTATTGTCCTTCCCCGGTGCGCGTTCACGTCGTTGACCCCTCCTCCTACACTCCACCCTACGACCATGCGCTCTGCGATGCGCTGTCGAGAGCAGACACAGAGGTGGAGTTGTTCACCAGCCACTTCCCGTATGGCCCCGTCGCACAAGCCAATGGATACGCCCGCCACGAGTTCTTCTACCGTGCCGCGGTGGGTGCGCCCGGAGGACGTTTGCGTATGGCGAGCAAGCTCGCCCAGCACGTGCCGGACATGCTGCGCTACCGCCGTGCCGCTCGGTCGGCCGACATCGTGCACTTCCAGTGGCTGGCGGTGCAACATCTCGACGGCTACCTGCTGCCGGCGAGCCGTATCGGGAACGGGAGGCGCCGTCCGTTGGTGCTCACCGCCCATGACGTCCTCCCGCGCGAGCCGCGGCCTGGTCAGCTATCGGCGCAGAAGCGTCTGTATGACCGCTTCGACGCGCTCGTCGTGCATTCCGCGCACGGCCGCTCGCGCTTGATCGAGGAGTTGGGAGTCGACGGCAAGCGAGTGCATGTGATTCCACACGGCGTGTTCACGCACCTTGCCGCGGGAGTCTCCGAGTGCTCGCCGGTGCCGTCAAGCGGGATCGAGGCGGAGGTTGGCATATCCGAAAAGGGCGATGCCCCGCGCGCGCGCGCGGGGCATCGAGCTTTCGAAAGCGCTGGTGCCAACGGAGAGAGCCTTACACGCGTCAACGTGGACCGCAATGACGCTACGAGCGCCCAGGCCAAGAGCGGGCGCCCCGTCGTTCTCATGCTTGGCTTGATGCGCCCCTACAAGGGCATTGGCGTCCTGCTGGACGCGTGGCGCGGGGCAGACGGCGAAGCTCCGATCGAGGACGCCGAGCTCTTGATCGTCGGTATGCCGCGCATGGACATCTCAGAGCTACGGGCAGCCGCGCCGACAAACGTCAGCTTCGATCCGCGTTTCGTGACCGACGAAGAGCTGTCCGCCTATTTCCAGCGCGCCGACTTGGTGGTGCTGCCCTACCTACAGGCCGACCAGTCGGGCGTCCTGTTCACGGCGCTCGCGTTCGGCAAGCCGCTACTGCTCAGCGACGTGGGCGGCTTCCCCGATATCGCAAGCACGGGCGCCGCGAAGATCGTGAAGGCCGGAGACCCGCGCGCCCTCGGGCGCGCGCTGAGAGGGCTGCTGGCGGATAGGGCCGCCCTGACCGAAATGTGCGTGAGGGCCAGGGCAGCCGCCAATGGACGTTACTCCTGGAAGGCGATCGCGGCGGCACACGTCGAGCTGTACGAGCGCCTATTGCGCGAGGGAGAGCGGCGCTAGCGTCCGCGCTCGGACAGAATGCGCCCATGCGCACCGCACTAGAGATCGTGTTCTGGGCCTCGGCTGTGCTGATCGCGTGGACTCAGGCCGGGTACGCCATCGCCATGGTTGCACTAGCACGTCTGTTCGCGCCAGCGCCAAAGGCCGCGGTGAGGGACATGGCACGAACCAATCCCCCAAATCAAAGCGTGTCCCTGATCGTCGCCGCGCACGACGAGCAGGCGGTGATCGCCGCAAAGCTCGCCAATGCTCTCGCGCTCGACTATCCGCGAGAGCTTCTGCAGGTGATCGTGGCTTGCGATGGCTGCACCGACGCTACCGCCAAGCAGGCAAGCGACGCGGGCGCCGATCTCGTGCTCGAGCTCCCGCGCGCTGGCAAGATCGTCGCCCAGGACACGGCGGTGGAGCAAGCGAGCGGCGGGATCGTGGCCTTCTCCGACGCCAACGCGCTGTGGGAGCCTGACGCGTTGCGCGAGCTCGTGGGCGCGTTCGCCGATCCACAGGTCGGCTACGCGTGCGGACAGGTCCGCTTCGTGCAGGCCTCGGAGGGCACGCACGCCACCAACCAGGAGGGCGTGTACTGGCGCTACGAGATGGCGCTGCGCGCACGCGAGTCGCGGCTGTCGTCTATCACGGCGGGTAACGGCGCCATCTACGCCACCCGGCGCGAGTCCTACATCGTGGTCGATCCGATCATGGGCCACGACCTTTCCTTCCCGTTCAAAATGGTCAAGCGGGGATGGCGTGCGGTATACGTGCCGCGCGCGCGCGCCACCGAGAAGATGGTGCCTTCGATCGAGGGCGAGCTCGCGCGCAAGCGGCGCATGATGAGCCACACTTGGCCGATCGTGTTGCGCGGCGGCATGCTGTCCCCGCGCGGTTATGGCCCAGGCTACGCACTGATGATCTTCTCTCATCGTCTGTTGCGCTATGGCACGCCGTTCCTGCACGCGCTCGCGCTGGCGGCCAATGTCGCATTGGTCGCAAACGGCGCGTCGCGCCTGTACGCGATCACGCTCGCCTTGCAGCTGGCGCTGCTGGTCGCGGCCGGGCTCGGCGGCGTGCTGCGTGCTCGGGTGTTGCTGATCGCGCGCTACTACGTGCTCACCACGGCCAGTCCGGCCGCCGGCCTGTGGGACTGGCTGCGCCATGGCACCGTCGCGTCGTGGGAAGCGGCGGAGGGGACTCGGTAGGGATGCGCCATGAACCCAATTCACCTGTAGGCAATACGAGCGTTGTTGCGGTGAATCATCTGAATGGCCAAGGGACACTTCCCGCATGATCCGCCGCGCGACCGACGTAGTGGGCGGTACGCTCGCGCTGATCGTGGCGGCGCCGGCGATCGCGCTGGCCATGGCGGCAATCAGGCTCGAGTCGCGTGGACACCCGATCTATCGTCAGCGCCGTGTGGGCAAGGGGGGCAGGGAGTTCAACCTGCTCAAGCTGCGCACGATGGTTGACGGCGCCGAGCACGTGGGCGCGGGCTTGGCGATCAACGAGAACGATCCACGAGTCACGCGAGTGGGAGCCTTCTTGCGCCGGACCTCGCTGGATGAGCTACCCAACCTGCTGGCCGTGGTGCGAGGCGAGCTGTCGTTCATCGGGCCGCGGCCCACGATCCCCGTGCAGGTGGCCCAGTACGACGAGCGCCAGCGAGGCCGCCTTGCGATCAGGCCGGGCATCACCGGTTGGGCTCAGGTCAACGGCCGCGCTTCGCTGCCTTGGAGTGAGCGCATCGAGCTCGACCTCTACTACATCGAGCATCGCTCGCTCGCGCTTGACGCACGTATCCTGTGGCGCACCGTAGCGATCGTGCTCGGTGGCTCGGACCTCTACAAGGGCCAGACGGGAGGTTGGGAATGACCCCAAGCATCATGCTCACGGGCGTCGGCAAGCGCTATGACATCGTGTCCTCTTTTGCCGCGCTCACGACGGTCGTGGCGGTCGATCCAAACCCGCTCGCTCCTGCTCAGTACGCCGCTCAGGTGCGCGTCAGTCCGCCGCCGATCGCGGACCCGAGTTATATCTCGGAGCTGGCACGCCTGTGTGCCGAGTACGACGTTGGCGCCGTGTTGCCGCTCACGGACCTCGATATCGAGACGCTCGCGCTGGCGCGTGAGCAGGGACTGCTACCGGCGCTCGTCCCCTCCTCGCAAGTCGCGCATGCCACCTACGACAAGTACGAGGCCCACCTGTTGCTGGAGCGCCTCGGTTTGCCCTCGCCACCCACCGTGCTACCCGAGGAGGATCTCGATGCTTTGCGCTATCCGGTGATGGTCAAGCCGCGCCAGGGCTCGGGTGCGCGCTCCATCCATCTCGCACACAGCCCCGAGCAGGCGCGCTTCTTTGTGGATTACGTGGATGAGCCAACGATGGTGCAACGCGCGATGGACGGCCCCGAGCTATCGATCGACTGCCTCGGCGACCTCGACGGGAACTGCCTGAACGCGATCCCGCGCACAATGCTCGAGTCGCGCGGCGGCGAGTCGATCAAGGGAACCGTGATCGACGATCCCGAGCTGGTCGAGCTGGGTCGCAACGTGATGCAGACGCTTGCCGTGCGCGGTCCGGCCACCGTTCAAGTGTTCCGCGATCCCGAGCTTGGGATCCGCATAACCGACGTGAACACGCGCTTTGGCGGAGCCTTCCCCGCGCCCGCACTGGCAGCCATGCCCGGCCGCTCCTATCCCGAGCTGATCGTGCGCATGGCGGCCGGCGAGCACGTCCCCCCGCACGTGGGCGAGTATCGCCGCAACGTCACCTTCACGCGCTACTACTGGCAGTTGGAGCTGGACGAGCAGATGCGGCCCACCGGGAAAGAGATCCTCTGACGGTCGGGGCGCGGCGCCAGACGGCGTCCTCCCTCCCTTGTGTGCAGATGCAGAGCACACGGCGGTCGGTGCGTCCTTGTCTGGCTTGCCCCCCGACCGTCAGAGTGCTCTAAATGAGTCGCCGCTTCCCGAAGCCATAGGTGTCAGAATGGGTGCCAGTGAGTGACTGCTCGAAATGCGGGTTGCCGATGCAGGAGGGGCAGGACTGGTGCCTGCAGTGCGGCACGGCCAAGCCGCGCCTTTTCGGCGGCGGCCCTGGCTGGCGCACAGGCATCGCGATCCTTGGATCGACGGCGGTGCTCGTTTGCGGCGCCGCGGTGGCTGCCTATGCGGCGCTGAACAAGACCAAGCCCAAGCCCAAGTCTTCGGCTGTCGCGCTCGTAGTGAGAACTTCCGCAACGGGTGTGCCTGTCACCCCCACGCCGAGCACTCCTGGCGCCACCTCGACTCCTGGTAGCACCCCCCTTCCGGGAACGCCCACGACGGTCAAAGCCACGCCACCGAAGATCCCGCTGCAAACGCCTACCCCCCAATCCACGAGCGGCGCTGACTCCGAAGCCAACAACGCGCTGTTCCCGCCCGAAACGAAATCCACCGCTACGACGAAAACAACCCCGACTACAACGACAAGCGAACCGACGAAAAGCACGAGCGAAAGCAAAGAAACAAGCAGCTCGGAAACCAAAACCGGCGCGGAATCGGAAGCCCCGAGCCCGATCCTGCTCGACACGAACGCCGCCAGCGTCTACAACCCCTACAACTACCCGGCCGCGCTGTTCGGCGACCCCAGTCTTGCGATCGACGGCGAAGTGAGCACCGCTTGGACGGCTCAAGTCCAGCCCGAAAACGCCCCCAAGATGGCCGAGGGCCTGCTACTGGACCTGAAGAGTCCACAGAAGTTGGGAAGCACGGTCGTCAAGACGACGACCACGGGAATCACCGTGGAAGTCTATGGAACAAACGGCAGCACGCCACCGACCTCGATCTCCGATCCGGCCTGGGCTCGGATCGTCGGTTTGAAAATCTTGAAGAAGAAAAGCACCACGCTGACACTGAAGGCCAAAGGCAAGGGCTACCGCTACATACTGCTGTGGCTGGCGAAGGCCCCGGCTAGCTCGACTGCCACTAACCCCGGCAGCGTGTCCATCAACGAATTCGAACTCTTCCCGCCGAAGTAGCCTTGTAGAACGTCATTCAAATGAGCCTTCGCAGCGGGGGCGTTTATGGGTGATGCAAGCTAGGGTTATGACTCATCTTTTGAATGATCTGCCACACCCCCTTTTTGCGAACGCCTAGGTAAAGGTTAGGTACCAAAATAAATCCCCTCGGCTCCAAGCCAAGGGGTATCGATACGTGCAGGTCATTTTGAATGACCTTCTAAAGCTGGTCAGGCCGAGGTGACGCGTTTTGCTCGTGCGGTGCGCGTCGTCTTGGCGCGGCGCGGCTTTGTCGCCCACACCTCGTCGAGGAAGCCGGCGATCTCGTCGGTGAGTCGTTCTGGGCGCAGACGCAGCTCGAGGAGCGAGTCGGCTTCGATCAGGCGCGCGTCGGGCAGCTCCTCGGCCAGCATCCCCGCGTCTGAGAAGGGGTGAACTGGATCGCGCCTATGCCCGAGCACGAGCGCGGGCGTCTTGAAGGTACGCCGTTCATTTCTATGCGGCGCGATGCGCCCGAAGAAGAGCCCTTGCAGCAGCGCGCCGCCCGGGCCGGGGTCCTGGCGCACCAGATCTAGCATCACGTTGCCGTAGTAGGGAAGCAGGCGGCGCGGAACGGCACGAGTGCCGCGCGCGAGGAGCTTCATGACCGGCTCTCCGAAGGTGAGCGCCACCAGGATCGGAGTGAAGGTAAGGGCGCTGGAGAGCAGCCCGTTGTCGAGCACAGGCATCTCGATGACCATCCCGCGCAGTCGCTCTGGGGCGGTAGCGGCGACTTGAAGCGCCGCGTTGGCGCCGAGCGAGGTCCCCATCACAACAGCCTCGGGAATCTCCAGGTGGTCCATCAAAGCCACGAGCTGCTCGGCGAAAGAGTGCATCGAATAGCGCCACATGTCGCGCGGGCGATCCGATTCGCCATGGCCAAGCAGGTCGACGGTGATCACCCGGTTGCCGCGCGCCGCCAGCTCTTTGGCAAGCGGCTTGTGCATCTTCTGGGAGAGCAACAAGCCGTGCACGAGGATTATGGGCCGCTTGGCGGCCTTGGCTCGTGGCGGCGTCTTACCACGCGTGCCGTCGCTCTTCAGCTCCGCCGGGCCTCCACCGAGCTCCGTATAGGCGATGCGCTGGTGATGGAAGAGGAACGACGCCACCTTTGAAGCCTAGCGCGGCGGAGTGTGTGCCGCCCGCGGCTCAGTCTGTTCCGATCCCACGATACGTATGTTCAGAAATACACCCCCTTTGCGTGCACGAGAGTTTTGGGCTATGCCACGACCCTCCCCGAATCGGCAACGGTCAACGGAGGGTCAACGGAGCATCGAAGGGCGTCTCGCGGGCCCCCACCCGCGTGACGTCCGATACGCGGACCCGGACGAAGCCGTGGATCGTCCGGGTCCGGCCCCCCTCCGGGACCATCCACAGGCCTGATGGGATGGTCTGCACGTAGAACCCCGTAGCACCCCGGAAGATGCGGTGTTTGCGTTTGCGCGCTAGCTTTGGCTGCGCAACCAATTTTCAGGAGGAGACAGCATGGCCAAGCAGCCCCGCATCCTCGCCGGGCAAACAGCGGCGATCACCGGCGCCGCGCGCGGGATCGGCAAGGCGACCGCACAAGCGCTGCTGCGTCAGGGCATGAAGGTGGCGATCGGCGACGTCGACTTCGACGCGGCCCAGCAGACCGCGAAGGAGCTCGGGCCGAGCAGCGTGGCGCTGGCGCTCGACGTCACCGACCGCGCGTCGTTCACTGCGTTCCTCGAGGAGGCCGAAGAGCAGTTGGGTCCGATCGACGTGCTCGTCAACAATGCCGGCATCATGCCGATCGGACGCTTCATCGACGAGGACGACCTCACCGCCAGGCGCATGGTCGACATCAACCTGCATGGGGTGATCCTGGGGACGAAGCTTGCCATGGAGCGGATGGTCCCGCGCGACCGCGGCCACATCGTCAACATCTCCTCCCAGGCCGGCAAGTTCGGGGCGCCCGGTGGTGCCACCTACTCGGCGACCAAGCACGCGGTCGTCGGCCTCAGCGAGGCGGTGCGCGGCGAGCTGCGCTTGATGAAAGCCAACGTCGACATGAGCTACGTGATGCCGTTCGTCGTCAACACCGAGCTGGGCGGCGGGCTTGGCGAGGCGCGCGGGATGAAGGTGCTGCAGCCGACCGAAGTGGCCGACGCGATCGTCGAGGCCCTGCAGAGCGGTCGCGTGGAAGTGTGGGTGCCGAAGTCGGCCAAGCGCACCAGCACGCTCGGTGTGCTGCTGCCGCGACGGCTCTCAGAGGGGATGGCACGAGCCCTGAAGGCGGATCAGGTGCTGGCCGGCGCCGACGCGAGCGCGCGTCGCGGCTATGAACTGCGCGCCTCGCACTCCGAGCCCAGCTTGGAGGCCGCGCCGCGGACTCCCGAGTTGACAGACGGAGGCAGTTGAGGAAGGGACGCTTGGACTGGGACTGCTAAGTCGGGGGCTAGTAAAAAGGGGCGATGCCCCATGCGCGCGCGGGGGGCATGCCGTTTTGCGGTCACCCAGCCGCCAACCACTCGGCGATCTGGCGACCGATCTCAGGGCCTGCATCCTCCTGCAGGAAGTGCGAGGCGTTCTCGATCACGCGCGGTCCCTCGCGACCGATCGCCGCGGCGAAGCGCTCGCCGGTGGCAAGCGGCAGCACCGGGTCCGAGTCGGCCCACAGCATCAGCGTCGGACGTTTGTCGTCCTTGAGCGCGTCGAGCACGCGCTGGCCCGCCTCGGCGCCGGGTGCATCGGGCTCGCGCGGGATCATCAGCGGGAAGGCCCTTGCGCCCGCCTTCGAGGCGACGCTCGGGTAGGGCGCTTCATAGGCCGCTATCACCTCGTCGCCCGGGTCGTTCTTGCAGGCGCCGCGCACGAGCATCCCGACCGGCAGATCCTCGGTGCGCTCGACGAAGTCCTTGAACGCCGTCCACGCGTCGGTCATCTTCTGGTGCCCGGTGAACAGGCCCGTGTCGAGGATCACGAGCCGCTCGAAGCGCTCGGGATGCTCGACCGCGAGGCGCAGTCCGATCGGGCCGCCCCAGTCATGCACCACGATGGTGGCTTTGCGCACGTCCAGTTCCTCGAGCAGAGGGGCGACCGCCGCCACGTGACGGTCGTAGGAGTACCAGTCGATGTCGATCGGCTTGTCCGAGCGCCCGAAGCCGGGCAGGTCCGGCGCGATGCACCTGAAGCCCGCGTCTCTGACCGGCGCGAGCACCTTGCGCCACAGAAACGACCAGGTCGGCTCGCCGTGCATGAACAGCACGGGATCGCCTTCGCCCTCATCTAGGTGGGCGAGGCGCAGCCCGTCGTGCTCGCGGTAGTGCGCCTCGAAGGGAAAGTCTGGGAGACCTTCAAGCAGCTCCTCCGGGGTGCGCACGGCGTCGGTCATCGGCGAGGGAGCATACCCACCGGAGGATCGGTTACGCTCGCGGGCGGGATGTTTGCAGCAATAGGACACTTCGCGCCTGTGCTTGCGGCCGAGAAGAGCAAGGTGCCGTACTACATCGCGGGCGGCCTGCTCGTCGCCTGGGCGCTGTTCGTATCGGTCGGCCTGGGGCGACGCAACCCGAACTTCCCGGGCACGATCGGCGGCGAGCGTGCCGTGATGGCGATATCGGCTGTGCTGGTACTGGCCACCGTCTCCATGGCGGTTGCCACCTCGGGCAGCTCGAGTGCCAAGGCGACGATCGCTCCGATCACCCAGACGGGCCGCGAAGCCGCCTCTGGCTCCGGCACCTCTTCGCTGAGCGAGGAAGCCGACCCCGAAGGCCAGTTGCGCTACACCACCAAGAACCTTTCGGCCAAGGCCGGCAAGATCACGATCGACTTCAAGAACTCCTCGCCGTTGATGCACAACATGACGATTGCCCAGGGAACGACTGTGTTGGCGGCCACGCCCACCTTCCAGGGCGGAGCAAGGACGCTCACGCTGCACCTGAAGCCCGGCACCTATGTCTTCTACTGCTCTGTTCCCGGCCATCGGCAGGCGGGCATGGAAGGCAAGCTCACCGTCCAATAGGCGATGGCTGGTTCGCCCGCCGCGCCCGCCATACTTAGCGGTCTCGGGAGTGCCTGCCTGCCGCACCCTTTGGGCGCTCCCAGCCCAAACGAACCAGAAGGAGCCGCGGGATGGATGTGATTGCCAGGATCGACCAGGCCAGACGCGAATGCGACGTGCTCGAGCACCCGTTCTACCAGCGCTGGAGCGCCGGCGAGCTGAGCGCCGAGGAGCTGGCTTTCTATGCCGGCGAGTACCGCCACGCCGTCGTCGCGCTGGCACAAGCCTCAGACAGCGTTGCCGCCAAGGCAGATCTGGACCGTCGCGCCGGTCTCGAGCGCCACGCGGCCGAGGAGCACAGCCACATCGCATTGTGGGATGAGTTCGCGGACGCTGCCGCCGGTGAGGGTGCCTGCGAGCGTAGCCCGCTCGGCGAGACGGATGCCTGCGCCCGGGCTTGGACCGCGGGTGGCGACGCCCTGGAGCATCTCGCCGTGCTGTACGCGATCGAGGCCAGCCAGCCGGCGATTGCCCAGACCAAGCTCGAGGGGCTTGTCGAGCGCTACGGCTACAGGCCCGAAGGCCCGGCGGTCGAGTACTTCGAGTTGCACTGCCAAGCTCGATGTCGAGCACGCCCGCCAGGCACGAGAGCTGATCGCCGAGTTGATGAGCGAGGACGAGGTCGCAGGCGCGAGCCCAGGCAGACCGCATGGTGCGGCGCGCAACCGCCGCGTTGCAAGGTAACTGGGAGTTGCTCGACGGCGTGGACGCTCACTTCGCACAAGCCGTCTGAACGCGATCGTCGACTCCGTGCGCGGGAGCCTGCCTGCCGCGCACGGAGCATCGAGTTATCTCTCGACCTGAGGTCCTGATCCAGGCGCGGCATTGATCCAGGCGTGGCGCCTGAGCGAATGCTCTGTATGGGCTCAGCTAGATCTCCCGCGAGGATCGTGCCATCCCCATGAGGATCGCGATCGTCGGCGCAGGCGTCTCGGGCATGGTCACGGCACACCTGCTCCATCCCCGACACGAGATCGTCGTGTTCGAGGCCGGCGAGTCGGCTGGCGGTCACGCCAACACGATCCGTGTGGAGACGCCCGAGCAGACCCACGGCGTGGACACCGGCTTCATGGTGTTCAACGACCGCAACTACCCGAACTTCGAACGTCTGCTGCGCCAGCTCGGCGTGGCCTGGCAACGCTCGGACATGAGCTTCGGCGTGAGCGACGGGCGCGGAGACTTCGAGTACAACAGCGCCTCGCCGAACGGCCTGTTCGCAAAGCGTGCGCATCTGCTGACGCCGTGGTTCCACCGCATGATCGCCGACCTCGTGCGCTTCAACCGCACAGCTCGCGAGCTCTTGAATGGCTCGAGCGGCGACGTCTCGCTTGGGCAGTGGCTGGCGGAGCAGCGCTTCTCCGATGCCTTCGTGCAACGCCTGATCGTCCCGCAGGTCTCAGCCGTCTGGTCCGCGGACCCCCATCAGATGCGCAGCTTTCCGGCACGCTTTCTCGCTGAGTTCTTCGACAACCACGGAATGCTCGGGCTGACGGGCCGCCCCCGCTGGCGCACGGTCACCGGTGGCTCTGAGAGCTACGTGCGCGCGCTCATCGAACCCTGGCGCCATTGCCTGCGCCTGGGCGCAGCGGTGCAAGCGGTCGAACGCCGTGACGACGCGGTCATGGTCAAGCCCTACGGTGGCGAGGCAGAGCGTTTCGACGAGGTTGTGATCGCGACCCATTCAGATCAGGCGCTCGCGATGCTCGTCGATGCCAACGCACGCGAGCACGACGATCCTCGGTGCGATGCCCTACCAGGCAAACGTTGCGGTGCTCCACACCGACACGCGCCTGCTTCCTCGTCGGCGTCGCGCCTGGGCGAGCTGGAACTACCACCTGTTGGAGACCCCGACTGAGCGCGCCACCGTCACCTACCACATGAATCGCCTGCAGTCGCTGCAAGCCGATCGCGAGTTGTGCGTGACGCTCAACCGGACGGCGGCGATCGATCCCCAGCAGGTGATCCGCACGATTCCCTACGCCCACCCGGTCTACACGCCGGAGGGCGTACGGGCGCAGGCGCGCCGCGCGGAGATCAGTGGGCGCAATCGCACGCACTACTGCGGCGCCTACTGGGGTTGGGGCTTTCACGAGGACGGCGTGCGCAGCGCGCTTCTGTGGGCGAGCATTTCGGGGTAGGGCTGTGAGTGTGAGCGCGATCTACCACGGCCACGTTCGACACCGGCGCTTCGACGTGCGCGAGCACGAGTTCCGCTATCGACTCGCGCTTGCCTACATCGACCTCGACGAGCTGCCCACGCTGCTCGGCGGCCGCCTGCTCGCGTCTCGGCCCGGGCCCGCGCGCTTCCGTCGCCGTCACTACCTGGGAGACGAGCACGTGCCGCTGGCCGATGCGGTGCGCGACGTCGTGGCCGATCAGGCCGGCGTGCGGCCGTCCGGGCCGGTCCGCGTGCTCACGCAACCTGAGCAGCTTTGGGCACTGCTTCAACCCGGTCAGCTTCTACTACTGCATGGACGAGGCAGCCGAGCGGGTGGAGGCGGTGGTCGCCGAGGTCACGAACACGCCCTGGGGCGAGCGCCACGCCTACGTGCTCGCACGCGGCAGCGAGGATTGCTCACCCGCCCAAACCGCCGGCGCGGTGCTCGCCGGCAATTCGACCAAGGCTTTGCACGTCTCGCCGTTCATGGGCATGGACCAGCGCTACGAGTGGCGTATGAGCGTGCCGGGCGAGACGTTGTCGGTGCACATCGCGAGCTCTCACAAAGGAGACCTGGCGTTCGACGCCACGCTCTCGCTGCGTCGGCGACGAGCTCACAAACGCGACGCTTGCGCGCATGAGCGCGCGCTATCCGGCGAGCGCGCTGCGGATGCTCGCGCTGATCTACGCCCAGGCGTCTGCGCCTGAAGCTGAAGGGCGTGCCGGTGCATCCCCATCCCAAGGAGGGTCTGGCAATGACAGGGCGGCCAGCACCTGAGTCTGGCATGACAAGGCGTTTCACGTCCCCATCTTCGGGAGGCTCGACATGACAACGCGAATCGCGCGCACGATCGCACACGCGCTGTTGAGGCGCATCCATTCAGGCAGCCTCACGGTGCTCGAGGACGGTCGTGCACAGGTGACGTTCGGCAGCGGCGCGCCGCACGCGACCGTGCACGTGCGCTCGCCGCGCGCATGGCGCAAGCTGTTGCGCGGCAGCAATGGGCTCGCGGAGGCGTATGCCCAGGAGCTGTGGGACTCCTCCGACCCGACCGCCGTCGTGCGCGTCGCCGCCCGCAACGCCGACGCGCTCGACCGCGTGCGCGCCGCTGCTCGCGCCGCTGCTGGCTCCGGCGCAACGCGTGCGCACGCTGCTGAACGCCAACACGCGCCGGCGCCGTCGCCGCGACATCGCCGCCCACTACGACCTCGGCAACGAGTTGTTCGAGCTGTTGCTCGACCCGAGCATGACCTACTCCTGCGCCCTGTTCGAGCGACCGGGAATGAGCCTGCACGAGGCGGCGCTTGCCAAGCTCGAGCGCGTCTGCGAGAAGCTCGACCTGCAGCCCGATGACCATGTGCTCGAGATCGGCAGCGGCTGGGGTGCGTTCGCGCTGTATGCCGCTCGCACGCGCGGCTGCCACGTCACCACCACCACGATCTCGCGCGAGCAGCACCGTCATGCGGTCGAGCAGGTCGACCGTGCAGGCCTGCAGGGGCGTGTCGAGGTCCTACTCGAGGACTACCGCGACCTGCGCGGACGCTACGACAAGCTCGTCTCGATCGAGATGATCGAGGCTGTCGGCTGGCGACACTTCGGCACGTTCTTCGACTGCTGCTCGCGGTTGCTCGCGCCCGACGGCGCGATGCTGCTGCAGGCGATCACGATCGACGATCGCGCCTACGAGGTCGAGAAGGCCTCGCGCAGCTTCATGAACACCTACATCTTCCCGAACGGCTGTCTGCCTTCGCATGCGCGTGATCGAGCGCGCCGTCAAGCAGCGCACGGACATGCGCGTGGCGGGGTTGCAGGACATCACCTTCCACTACGTGCAGACGCTGCGTCACTGGCGCGCCAACTTCGAGGCCAACCTGGGGCGCGCTTGCCGAGCTGGGCTATGACGAGCGCTTCCAGCGTATCTGGCGGCTGTACCTGTCCTACTGCGAGGCCGGCTTTGCCGAGCGACGCATCGGCGACGTGCAGGTGCTGTTGGCCAAGCCGGGCTGGCGCGCCGCGCGGACCGCGCAGTCGGCGGTCACGCATGCGCTCAGTAGCACCGCCTGAGGTCGCCGCGGTGTCCAGCCACGCGCCGATCGTCCCCTTCGCCGGTGCGCTCTCTAGGTCAGGCTCAGCTACGTGGTCGTCGGCTGAACAAGCGAGCGGTCACCGCGTCGAGCACGGACGTCGGTCCCTGCGCCGCGAGCATCGCCAAGCGGGACCGACCGCCAGGGCCGAGCACACGCTTGTCGGCCTCGATCGCGCTCACCACCTTGGCTGCCCATTCCTCGGGCGGGATACGGTCCCAGCCGGAGGTGTCCATGTGGCGTCCGTACACCTCGTCGGTGGCGCTCAGCATGTCGGTAGCGACGCCGGCGTGATCAGGTGCATGGCGTGCACGCCGGTGCCGCGCAGCTCGCGACGCAGCGATTCGGTGAAGCCGACGACGCCGGCCTTCGAGGCGGCGTAGGTGCTCGCCGCGGGGAAGTGGGCATAGCCGCTGATCGACGCATTGTTGGCGATTGTCCCCTTCCGCCGCGCGAGCATCCCGGGAAGTACCCGCTGCGTGAGGTGCGTAACGCCCACCAGGTTGACTTGGAACATCGCATACACATCGTCGATCGCCTGCTCCTCGAGCAGCCCGCCGGTCATCAGCCCGGCGTTGTTGACGAGCACATCGATTTGAGTGAGCTGCGAGCCAAGCATCGAGCAGCACTGCTCGATGCTTGCTTGCGAGGAGAGGTCGATGCGCACAGCACGCACCTCTCGGGCGCCGCCGGGCGCTAGGTTCACGGCCTCGAAGCTCTCGACGTTGCGACTCCTGCAAGCACCGAGCGCAGCGGCAACTGAGCAAGCCGCTCGACAAGCGCACGGCCGATGCCGCGGTTGGCGCCGGTGACAAGTGCCGTCTTGCCGGTGAGGTCCATCGCCTCAGCCTAGGACGATCCTCGCGCGGCTTGCGAAGATGGCAGGTGAGCGTCGTCTCTGAGGAGCGCAGTCCCCGGCTGACAGCCGTCATGCGCGAAGGCGAGCGCGTCACTCCGCTGGAGCTGCCATCAGGCATCACCTGCGCCAGGACCAACGCCCTGAGTGCCGTGGCCCCGGCGCAAGGTTCCTTCTAAAAGAAATACTGCTTGGCAATCAACCCCGCCAACACCCCATAGCCCAAGTCCGTCGGGTGTATGTCTTCTGGCGTTTTACACATGTTCGTCAAGAGGCAGATCGTTGGTTCTTCAAACTTCCCCGGCGGGTTGAATACCGGCAGCGGGTCCGCGAAGCGGGCGCCTACCGCTTCGGCGACTTTGTCCATGACTTCGTTGAGCTGGGCCGTCAACGCGTTGCCACCCGGCAGTTTTTCGCCGAACGGGTTGTACAAACCCAGCACGATGATCCTCGCGTGCGGGTCGGCGCCGCGCAGGTCGCCCAGGATCACGCCCAGGTTCGTCGCTATGTGGGCGAACAGAGCCGGGGCTTCTTTGATTACGCATTCCACTTTCTTTTCACACGTGTGCTCGATCACGCCGAGCGCGTCGTTGGCGCCGATGTCGAGCGTGATCGGGTTGGTGTTGGGGTTGGCCTGTAGATAGGCCAGCGCGTCGGAGAGCTGCGAGCTCGTCGGGCCGCCTACATAAGGGTGATGCAGCGGGAAGGCCAACTGGTATTCGCACGGTCCCTTGATGAACGATTCGGTCGTCTCGCCTGGGCAGCCGTCGTTGATGACCTGAAGTTTGGGGTTGCCCAACTTCAGGAGGTGGGCAAAGTCGTCCACATAGCCCGTGTTGTAGTCGGCGGGGTTCTCTTCTGGTATAGAGTTCTTTCGAACTTGGCCTCGAGTAGCCGAAGGCAAGCGAGTCGCCGAGCGCCAGGTAGCTGGCCTGTGGGAAGCCGTGCCCAGGCCCTTTCTGGCCGGGAGGAGGACCACCGTGCCCTGGTTGTTTCTGGCCATGGGGAGGACCACCGTGGCCGGGCGCCTGATGGCCGATCTGCTGTCCGCCATGCCTGGAGTGCGCGTATCTTGAGTGGTCGCTTGAGTGGTCGCGTTGTCCTGAGAACGCGCCGGCGGACGAGGCCAGCCACATCGTTGCGAGGATCGCTGCGAGCACCGCGAAACACGCGTGCGAGCGGACGTGAAACCGAAGCCGATCGAACATCTCTGCCTCCCTGCTGCGCAATGGCTTTGCCGGGCAAGCATCCCTTGCGCCCAGCCCGGACCGATCTAGCGGTAATACCCGGGCAGGCGCGCGCTCAAACGAGTGTGGGTCTTGCTGTCAACCATCGCCAATGCGGGGAGGCCTCACGTGCGCACGCGCGGGGCCATCGCCCTTTCCGTTCCCAGCCGACTCAAGCCAGCGCTGGGACCTTCTCCTGGGCAATCGGCTCCGGGCTCATCTCCGGCCGCGCGCGCAGCATGACTTCACAACCTCGCGACGGGCTGATCGTGATCGAGCGCCGCCGTGCGGTCTCCGGGCGATCGCCAACCGGCAGCACCAAGTTGCGCTCGATCACGCTGCGCAGCACGATCTTCATCTCCAGCATCGCGAAGCTCGCGCCGAGACAACGGCGACGGCCGCCGCCGAACGGCAGCCACGTGTAGGTGCCCGGTGCCTTGCCGCCCTCGCTCTCCAGGAAGCGCTCGGGGCGGAACGCGTACGGCTGCGGGTAGATGTCGGGGTCGTGGTGGACCAGGTAGGCGCTTGCGATCAAGACCACGCCCGGCGGATAGCTCACGCCGCCGATCTCCACCTGCTGCTTCACAAGCCGTGGCTCGGCGTTCATCAGCACCGGGCGGCGGCGCATGATCTCGTGGATCGTGGCCGTCAGGTAGGGCGAGTCGGGGTCCGCGTCCAGCTCCGCGGCGAGGCGCTGTGCGACGCGCGGATTGCGCGCCAGCAGCTCAAAGCCCCACGCCAGCTGCGAAGCCGTCGTCTCGTGGCCGGCGACCAGCGCCGTCACCAGCTCGTCGCGCAGCTCGGCCGGGCTCATCGGCGAGCCGTCCTCGTGCTCGGCGCCCAGCAGCATCGTGAGCACGTCCGGGCCGTGCGCGTCTTCGCGACGACGCTCGTCGATCAGCTCGAAGATCAGCCGGTCGGTCTCCTCGCCCAGCCGTTCCAGGCGGCCCATCGGGCCGCGGCCGGCCAGGGCGCGCTGCGCGAACGGGAGCAGCGAGATCGGGTTCTCGGCGAACTCCAGCAGCTGCGTCAGCAAGTCGCGCAAGCGGTCGAGCTGGGCGCCCTGCTCCAGCCCGAAGACCGCTCGCAGCACGATCTCGAGCGTCAGCTGCTGCAGGCGCGGGTGCAGCGCGACCGGCTCGTCTTGCGGCCAGGTGGCGATCTCGCGCTCGGTCAGCTCGCTCATCAGCTCGGCCAGGGCCTGCATCGCGTCGCCGTGGAAGGCCGGCAGCATCAGCTTGCGCTGACTCAGGTGCGGCTTCTCGTCGAGCAGGATCACCGAGTTCGGGCCGACGATCGGCTCGAGGATGCGCGCGCCCTCGCCTGGGTGCAGTACCTCGGGGGGTGCTTGGAAGACTTCCTTGATCTCATCGGGGTCTGAGAGGACCACGAACGGCAGCTGACCGAGCAGCCGCACGGAGAAGCGCTTGCCGTAGCGCTCGCGGGCGCGTATCACGACGCTCGTTGGGCGCAGCCACGAGCCTGCCATCTGCACGCTGGCGGGCACTTTGGGTCCGGGGGGAAGTTGCTGCATGATGCGACGGTTCTCCAGGATGCTGTTCACGGTGGGGCTCCGTTCCTGTTTCGTCTCGCTGGGGGCTTCTTGCGTGGGGCCTTGAGCGTAGCGCGATGAGCAAAAATTGGCTAGCTGGCCAGTTCTGCTGGAGGTGCTGTTCGGGTGGTGTCTTTTGGGCTCAGCGGCTTGCCACTCAGCAGCCGCCAGGAGCGGATCTCACCTCTTCGGGGTGATGGCGGCCTAGTGTCGGTGTGCGACGCTGTTGGCCGGATACGTGCAAGCAAAGGAGAGGTATGCCGGTATTGGCAGTCACGACGGGCGCGGGCGTCCTCTTCGGAGCGATCTACATCGTGCTGTTGATCACCCTCGGGATCCTCTCGATCCGCAAGGGGCATTGGGTGATGTTCATCATCGGCATCTTCATTCCCCTGTTCTGGATCATTGGCGCGATGCTGCCGCCGGTGCGACGCATCGACGCTTACTGACGGCGCCGCGGCTCAAGCTCCGGCCAACGGCTCCGGCTGCGCCTCGGCTACCGCCTCCGCGCTTCTGGAAGAACTCGGCGCCCTCGATGTTCAGATGCGGTGTGACGCGGTCTAGCCAACCCGGCATGTACCAGTTGAACTTGCCCATCAGGATCATCAACGCGGGCACCAGCAGGCAGCGCACGACGGTCGAGTCGAGGATCACCGCTACGGCCAGGCCGACGCCGAACTGCTTGATCGTGGGGGAGCCGTTGAGCACGAAGCTGCCGAACACGAACACCATGATCATCGCCGCGGCCGTGATCACACGCGCGCTCGTGACCAGGCCGGAGATGACCGAGCCGCGGTTGTCCTCGCCGGCGTGCACGTGCTCCTCGATCTGGCTGACGAGGAACACCTCGTAGTCCATCGACAGCCCGAACAGGATCGCGAACATGAACAGCGGCACGTAGGAGACGATTGGCACCGGCCCGTTGAGGCCGATCAGGCTACTCAGCCAGCCGTATTGGAAGACGGCGGTCAGCACGCCGTAGGAGGCACCGATCGAGAGCAGGTTCATGAGTGCCGCCTGCGGCGGGATCACGACTGTGCGGAAGGCGAGGATCAGCAGCACGAAGCTGAGCGCGATCACGACGAGGATCTGCAGCGGCAGCTTGTTGGAGATCTGTGTTGCCAGGTCGATGTTGCCTGCCGTGCTGCCGCCGATGTCGGCGTGCATGTTCGTGCCTTTTTCGGCGCCCGGGATGACGCTGGAGCGCAAGTGCTCAACCAATTCTTGCGTCGCTTTTTCAGATGGCCCGGTGTTGGCGATCGCATTGAAATAGGCGGCGGTCCCTGCCTTGTCGATTTGAATCGGGGTGATCGCGGCGACACCCTTGGTCGATGAGATCTTTTAAGGTCGGAGTGGGTCGCCGCCGCGCGGGTCGTTGCGCGCGCGGTGGCTGAGGATGCCTGCGGGGGCGGCGCTGTTCGCCGGCGAGCCCAGTGTGACGGCCACGATCAGCGGACCGTTGACGCCCGGCCCGAAGTTCGCGGATATCAGGTCGTATGCGCGCCGCGCGGTGGTCGAGGTGGACAGCGCGGCCACGTCTTCCTGTCCGAGGCTCAGCGACAGCAGCGGGATCGTCAGCGGCAGCAGGATCGCCAGTGCCGCCAAGCCGGCGATTGCCGGATGCTTGGCGATGTCGGCGGCCCACTTGGCCCACGCGCCCTGCTTGGATTGAGCGTCCGATGGGGGCGTGCGCACGCGCAGCGAGTTGATGTGCGGGCCTGCCGTTGCGACCAGAGCCGGCATCAGCGTGAGCGCGGCCAGCACGGCGACCACCACCGCGATGCCTGCCATCAGGCCCATCGTCGTGACCAGCGGAATTTTGGCCACCGCTAGCGACACGAGCGCGATCGTCACGGTGCAGCCCGCAAAGAACACGGCTCCGCCTGAGGTAGCCGCTGCTCGCGCGATCGACTCGTGGACGTCGAGCCCTTCGCCCAGTCCACGCAGGTGGCGCGTCACGATGAACAGCGCGTAGTCGATGCCCACGCCCAGCCCGATCATCGTGGCGAGCGTAGGGGCGACGGTCGGCACGCTGATCACGTGCCCGAGCAGGCGAATGATTGCGAGCGTCGAGAGCAGTGCGAGCACCGCGTTGAGGATTGGCAACAGCATCGAGACGACCGTGCCGAACGTGAACGTCAGGATCACCATCGCGGCGACGATCCCGATCAGCTCGCTGGACTCGGTCGAGGTTTTGGAGACCTTCTGGCCCAGCTGGCCGCCGGTCTCGACCTCCAGTCCGGCCGCCTTGGCGGGGTTGGCTGCGTCGATGATCGTCTGCACTTCTGAGACGGACAGTTCACCCGGTGAGACCGCCAACGTGACCGACAGATAGCCGGTCGACTTGTCCTTGCTCAAAGCTCCGGCGCCCTGCGGCGTGAGCGGATTGACCACCGACGCGACATGCGGGGCCTTTGCGACGTCTGCTGCCGCTTGATTGACGGCACTCGAGTACTTGGATTCGGTCAGCTTGCCTTTGGCGGCGTGCAGCACGATCGGGCTCGTGCCGTTGGCCTGGTCGGGGAACGAGTGGCTGAGCGTGTCGGTGGCGTGCTGGCTGTCGGTCCCGGGCAGCGACAGGTTGTCGTTGGTGTTTTCGCCCAAGCTGTGCGAAACGGTGACGAGCACGATCGTCACCAGCAGCCACACGGCGATCGTCACGAAGCGATGTCGCACACAAAATTTCGCCAGCCCGTACAGTACGCCGGTCACGGCTCAATGCTCCTGGCTCGCGGTGGCAACGCGCCAATCCTCGCCGCTTGTAGTGGGCATGTCAAGCGTGGTTTTCCGCACCGGAGATACACGCTCGGGCGGGCATCGCCGCCCCGTAATACAGAGGCAGATATTTGCCGGGGCGGCGTCACTGGTTTGTAATGCGGAGGTCGTTATATGCGGGGCGGTATCGCTGGCCTGTCATGCCGGTGCCGGCATTCGTCCGCTGGTATAGCGGCCCGTCATGCCGGTGCGGGATCGCCGGGCGGTACGGCTGCGGCTAGCGAAGGCTCCGTCTCTTCGTCCAGGTCGCGGCGCAGTCGCAGAGCGAGGAAGGGGAAGACGAGCGTCGAGAGCACCGCGGCCCCAACCAGCGCGGCGGCGGTGGAGGGGCGCATGTGGCCGCTGGAAGTAGCCAGGGCGGTGATCGCCAGCACCAGTGGCAGCTGGGTCGAGCACATCAGCGCCAGCGCAAGGCGCGCGCGTGTGTCGAGCACTTTGCGATAGAGGACCAGCGCGGGTGTACCGCGCACAACTAGGAACAGAGCAAAGAACAGCAGCATCTTCAAGACCCCCGAGACGCTTGCGAAGAGGGCGTGGATGTCAAGGCCCATGCCGCTGACGACGAAGAAGAACGGCACAAATACGCCGAATGCGACCGCCGTCAGCTTTGAGTCAAACGCCGGCAGCTCTCGTGTCTTGAGCACCTGCCGCGTGATCACTCCAGCCGCGAAGCCGCCCAGCAGCAGGTCGAGGCCCAGTTCGAAAGCAAGCAGCGCAAGCGCGAACACGAGCACGAGAATCCAGCGCACGACCAGCTGCGAGCTGGCCTCGATCGTCTGCTCGAACAGCGGCAGCGTACGCTCGGAGGAGCGCACCGCGAAGATCGCGACCGCGACCGCCAGGGCCACGAACGCGACCAGGATGACCGCGTTGTGCGCGGTGCTCTGCGTTGAGAGGATCAGCGTCAGCAGCAGGATCGGCCCGAACTCGCCGACGGCGCCGGCTGCCAGCAGGTAGGTGCCAAAGCGGGTGCGCATCTCGCCGGCATCGGAGAGGATCGGGATCAGCGTGCCGATCGCGGTGGTCGAGAGCGCCGAGCCCGTATAGAGGAGCGACAGCACGATCCCGGATGCGGCGAGCACGCCACCGATCGTGTAGGCGAGCGTGAGCGAGAGCAGCCAGCCGATCAGGCCGAGGCGCAGCGGCAGACCCATGATCCGCTGCATGTCGATCTCATAGCCGGCAAAGAAGAACAGCAGGCCGAGGCCGAGGTCCGCGAAAAATTGGATGAACTGGTTGACGTGCAGGCCGAGCACGTATGGTCCCAGCACGATCCCGAGCAGCAGCTCGATCACGACGACAGGTACGACCAGTCCGCGACCGCCGGCCAGCGTGGCGATGCTGGCCGCGATCGCCGAAGCGGCGATGACCGCGAAGAACGTGCCCGGTGCTACGTGAACGACGCCGAGCATCTCTTAGGGCGCCTCAGGGCGTAGCCCCAGCCGTGCTTTCCTAACGTCTGCGCCTCTCTAGCGAGCAGCCTGTCGGGCGCACCCTTACCGCGATGCGCCCTTGGCGATCGACTCGATCGCGTCTGCCGCGGCGTTTGCTCCACCGGCCGCAGTGTAGGCGCGACTCACGCGTTGCGCGCCCTCGCGACACTCCATCGCGCCGTGCACGGCGTCGAGCAGCCGCTTGGGGGTAAGGCGCGCACGCCGGCCTTGGCGAGCTCGACCCGTCTGGCCGTCTCGGCTTGGTCGCGTCCGAAGGGCACGACCACGACAGGAACCTCGGCCGCAAGCGCCTTTTATGTGATGCCAAGGCCGGGTAGAGGTAGCCGCGCGCGGGGGAGGTGTAGGCCAAGACCTTCATCGCCGGCCTTGGCACGGGTGCAGCGGCATTTTCATCGCCGCCTCCCACGCGTACGGCAACTCGATCGCCGCTTCCCACATGTGACGTGCTCGATCGCTGGGCAGACGTGGCGATGGTGCGCATCGAAGTGTCCACGACGTGCCTTACTTCTCCTCCAGGGCGCGTTCGACCTGGTCCGTCAAGATCGCATGTACCTTGCGGCGCGACAGGCCGAGGTCGTTGGACAGAATCCACCAGGTCTGCACATCGCACAGCACGACCAAAATCGCCTGACGCTCTGCTCGCGTCTCATCGTCGAACTTGTTCAGCCATCCCGCGAATGCGTGCTCGACCCAGTCGTAGTGGATCTGGCGCGCGGCGTTCGCGAACAGGGCGAGCACCGTCGGGCCCCGCTGCCAGGCGCCGATGCGCACCGAGCGCTCGCCCCACTCTTCGTAGTGCTCGATCACGTTGTCCACGGCGCCTGGGATGTCGGTCGTGGGCGCGCTCCAACGCTGGTCGCGCACCTGTGCGGCGCCGCGCATCAGCGACTGCATCAGCAGACCGTCCTTGGAGCCGAAGTGGCGCAGCAATGTCTGCCTGGTGACGCCTGCTTTGCGCGAGAGCGAGTCGAGCGAAGTCTTTAGCCAATTACCCTCGAAGAATTCGTCGGTTGCGGCCTCGATCAACGCTTCGCGCGTGCGCTCCTGTGCCCTGGCGCGCTCGACTTGTTTGTATTCGCGTGTCGACTCTTGCTTGGCGTGCTCGATCTGATTGCCCTCACGTGTCGGCTCCTGTGTTGCATGCTCGATCTGATCTGGCGCCCTCTCGCCGTCTGTCGGCTCCTGTTTTGCACGTTCAACCTGCCTACTTTTACTGGTCGGCCTTTGTGCCTTGGCGTGTCGGGTCTGCTCACGCGCGCGCTTGCTTTCCTTGGCCATGGCTGTGTCAGTCTTGGAGCGCGAGCGCCGGCGGTACCGATGCGGCGATATATCCCGGGATCGCGATGATCGCAAGCGCGGTGGCGATCACCAGCGAGAGGCTCTGCAGAGCCGGTAGAGCCGTGACGGAATAGATGACGGGGAAGTTGATCACGTGCGCGAGCGCACGGTCGGCCAGTTGCTGGCCGTACAGGCCGAAGACGGCCCCGGTCAGACAGCCGGCGCCGAGCAGCAGCAGGCTCTCCAGCAGGATCGTGCCCCACAGTTCCGCGCGCGGCAGCCCCTCCAGCTTGAGCTTGGCCAGCCGCGGGCGGCGTTGCCACACCATCGCGCCCATCGCCGCCGCCATCGCGAGTACCGCAGCGAGCGGGATCAACGTGGCGATCTGCGTCAGCCGTTCGAGCGCTTCGCGGCCGAGCGCTACCTGCTCGGCCGCGTGCGCTTCGGCGGTCTGCACCGTAAGTCCGCTACCAGGCCCCAAGGCATGCGTTATCTCTTGGGCTGTGAGTGTCGGCGAGACGCCGGGATTCAGCACTACGCTGTATGCACTTGCGTCCTGGCTGCCCCACGCACGTGCGTAGTCGGTTGCGTTGAGGAGTATTGCCCCGGGTGCCCAGCCGAGGTTGGTGGACAGTGCGGCCACGCGCAAAGGCATCGGGTCGGGTGTCGGCGGGGTGAATACCTGGCCGATGTGCAGGTGTTGTTCTTCGGCGAGTCCTTGCGAGACGACCGCCCAGCCACCCGCACGTACCCGTTCTTCGGCCAAACGCACATTGCCCTGCAGAATCTGGCCGGCCGGTATCAGCGGTCTGGCTTCGCGCGGCGGTGCGTCGACGAGCACGCGGCGGTAGCCGTAGTCGAGCAGGCCGCCGCGATACAGCTGTACCGCTCGCACTCCGGGCAGCCGCGCGAGTCGGGCGGTCGCGGTTGGAGTGAAGGGTGTCGTGTTCAGCAGGTTGTAGGACCCGGCGGGGGATACCCAAACGCCGGTGGCGGCGTTCGTGTCACGCGCCGCGCCTTCGAGCCCTCTTAGCAGGTCGCCGTGCGCGCCTTGGATCGCGACGCTGCCGAATACGGCAACCGCTCCCGTCGCGGCGATCGCCACGGCGCGCGCACGAGCGGCCCCAAGCTCCATCGTGGCGACGTGCGGGATCGGGCTCACGAACAAGGAGCCGATCCGCTTGACGGCTACGAGCGTCGCGCTGAGCACGATCGGCAGCTCCAACAGCAGCGCACCAAGCAGCAGCACCATGCCGGGAATGGCGGCGTCGGGCTTGGCCAGCAGCAATGTCGTGGCGGCGGCGAGACAGGCAAGGCCGGCAAGTGCCCTGCGCCGCCCGGTGCGGGCCCCGCTGCTGCCTTCGCGCGGGCTGATCGCTGCCAGCGGGTCGCGCGAGAGGATGTCGCGCAGTGGGCTCAGTACCGCCACGGTCGCTGCCAGCATCCCCCCGCCTGTAGCAATCGCGACGCTCTGCCAGCTGACGACGCGCTGCGAGCCGACGGCAAACGCCAGGGAGAGGAAGGTCGGGTTTGAGTGAAACAGGTGAATCGAGAGCTCCTCGCCCAGGGCAAGCCCGAGCGCACAGCCGATCAGCCCGAGCGCAAGCGCATCGAGCAGTAGCACGGCGATCACCGTTAGCGGCGTATATCCGTCGCGGCGCAAGTCCGCGACCAGTCGCCGCCGCTGTGGCACGGTCAGCAGCATCGCGTTGAACGCAAAAAGGAAGCCCACGAGTGCGCTGATGACCGAGAACAAGGCTGTGGACTGGTTGCTGGCGGTCGCCGCCTTCGCAAACAGCGTCTCGTCGTAGCTAGTGCTCTCGACGTTCAGGCGGCCACCGGCAAGTGCCGTCAGGGCTGCGCGCACCTTGGCTCTGCGCGCCGCCGGCGCTCTGCACGAGTATGCGGCTCACGCGGCCGCCCATGCCCGCTATTTCCTGGGCGTAGGACAGCGGCGCGATCGCGAGCGGTGTGGCGATGAGCCCGCCGATCTGGCGTTCGTGCAGCTGTTCATATAGTGGCGCGTTAACCGTACGCCCGGCAATCTGCAAGCTGACTTCCTGCCCGAATTTGGTGACACCGATCGTCTTGGCCAGGGGAGCGGGAAGTGCGACGGCGCCGATATTGCCAAACGGTGAGAGGTTGGCGTGGGCGAGCAGGGTGCCTCGGAGCGCGGACAGAGCGGAATCCGCTCCTACGAGCTCGATTGACTCGTGGGCGTGGGGCCCAACAGCATTTGCATTTGCTTCCAATACAGGCGCCGCGACCCGCACGCCGGGGATATTGCGCACCCTTGCAAGCATGCTTTCGGGAAAGCCGTGCGAGTCGCGCGCCACGAGTTGCAGGTCCGCTTTGCCGACGACTGCACGCGACAGCTGGGCGACCGAGCCCTGCAGGGACGAGCTCGAAACCTGTGAAGCGAACAGCAGCGCGACGCCGGCGGCGATGCCGAGCACCGCGAAGCACTCCTGCAAGAAGCGCGCACGCAGACGAACCCGGTAGAGGCGCAGCGCGTTTGACAGCTTCACCTTTAACCCCCGTTTGCGACCAGTGAAGCGGCTTGCGGGCCCTGCTCGTGTTGGTAGGCGGACAGCTGCCCGTCGCGGAGTGCCAGTACGCGGTCGGCGTATTCGGCGGCCATCGGGTCGTGGCTGACGAGCACGACGGCCACGCCCCGCTCGCGACACAGGCCGCGCAACAGCTCGAGCACTTCGCGCCCGCGCTGTGTGTCGAGGCTACCGGTGGGCTCGTCGGCTAGCAGCATGCTCGGCTCGGTGGAGAGAGCTCGCGCGATCATCACACGCTGGCGCTCGCCCATCGAGAGCGTCTCGGCGCGGTGGTGCAAACGCTCGCCCATGCCAAGACGCTCTAGCAGCGGCGTCACATGACGTTGGGCATCGCGCCAGCGCATCGCCTTCAACAGCTTCAGCACGGTGTTGTCGATCGCGCTGACGCCAGGCAGGAGATCGAAGTTCTGGCGGATGAAGCCGAGCTCGGTCAGCCTGAAGTTTGACGCTTCGCGCTCGGACAGCGAGGAGATGTCGCGTCCGCCGATCAATACCGAACCGCCCGTCGGTGCCAGCAATGTGGCGACCATCAACAGCAGCGTTGTCTTGCCGGATCCGCTGGGCCCATAGAGGGCGACCATCTCGCCCCCCTCGACCTTGAGAGACACGCCGTCCACGGCGCGTACGGTCTCACCGCCGACGGAGGGATAGTGCTTGACAAGATCGCGAAGCTCGAGCATTACGATTGCCTCCTCTAAAGTCCGGTCTTCAGTCCGAGGCCGTGCCGCCAACGTGCACGGCGATTGCGTCGTTGGAGCGTTGGATCGTGCCGCTGAAGCTGAGCCCGGACCCGTGTGCTTTGGCATAGCTGCCGGTGCCGCGATCGATCGACAACGCACCGGCGAAGTTGGCAGATGGAGCCCTCGCGTTTGTAGCTGGCGCTGCCCGAGCATGTGATCGAGCCACCGTGCGGGTAGAGGCTGATTTCGGCAGTGACGCGTGTGCTGGAGACGATCTTCAGGTGCACGTAGAGCGTGCCGCTGACGGTGCCAGAGGCGGGCCCCTCCTCGTTGAGGGTGAAGCCCTGCTTGCTGGTCAAGTGAAGATTGCCGTTCTCGTTGAGTGAAAACGTTTTCGCGGCAAGCGCGCGTGGGCGAGGCGAGCAGTGCCAATATGGCGCTGCAGGCGACCGTCGCGGCTCGCCGATGGCGAGGACTTCGCGAGCTCGTCAGATGAGGTGCCGGTGCGCGACGGCTGTGCGACGGATGGACAAGTGTCCGTCGCAGGTTCCGCGATGGTGCGATTTTGCTCGAGGCATCTTGGATACCTGCTTTCTCTTGTTGCTCATGGCATGGCAGGTAGCGCTGGCAAGTAGCGCTGCTGGTGGAGCCGTCGGCATAGGTGAATTCGGCGGCGAAGGGAAAGCCGCCGGCGGGACAGCTGGGAGGGACGACGACTGTGTTGACGGTAATCGGGTGACGAGGTTTGGGAGTGCCGACCGTCAGCGACATGCTGAGGATCGAGGCATCGGGCTCCAGCGGCAACGTCGGAATCGGCGGAATCGAGAGCACCAGGTCTTCCCCGTAGGGAGGATTGTCGGGACGCACGGTGCCGGTCAGCACGACGCGCTCGTCGAATGGCGAGTAACCCTGGCCAAGGATCTCGAAAGTGGGCTGCAAGTTGTGAAAGGGCCCGACGAACAGCGTGAGGTCGATGTCCTCACTGATGATCTGCGACCCGGCCTGCGCCTCGGCGATCGCATGGCCGTGGCCGAGCAGCGATTGCGGTGGGCAAGCTTTGGGTCCTTGTGCGCGCAGACTTGTGAGCGAGCAGCTACGCAGATGGGGTATTTCCACGCCCAACCCCATCGGGGAAGCGCAGGACCGAACGGCTCACCGGCAGTGGCACAGCCGATTCATTGCTCGAGTAGTTGATCGTCAGCTGCAGCGCGCCCTCGGCGCCAAGCCGGTCGGGCGAGAGCGTGGGCACGATCGTCGCGGTCGTGCTCGACTGGATAGCCGAGGCCGGAGCGACGCAGGTGGCAAGCGAGAGCAGCAGCATCAACGGCAGGGCACGCAGGTGCCTTTGTGTGCGGATCGAACCGCCCCGACCCCGGAGCGGGCGTGTGGGGGTTGCGTGCTTGCGATTTGCGTAGCCGCGTGCGCATGTGCGGGCAGTGCGCGCGAACCGTACGGGCGATTGGAGAAGTACCGGCGTCTGGAGGAGTGCGCGCATGTGGAAGCTCAGCCGTGCGGACATGGAATGGTCGGGTTGACGGTGAGCGTGCTGCCATCGGCAAAGTCGATGGTTCCCTCGGTTGGAAAGCCTCCGCTGCGGGCAGGTCTTGGGAACGACCATCCCCTTCAAGCGCACCAGCGTGCGTTTGCCGTGGACGGTCTCGTAGTAGGCGACGTTGGGCGAGCCAAATGTCGCAAAGGCGCTTTCAACGGAGGCAAGCGTCGCCCCTGGGATCGTCGATATGGGCGGTATTTCAACGCTGAAGCCAAGCCCGTAGGGCTTGGGGGCGGGGACTTCCTTGGCGATGACGGTAATTTCCACGGCCACCGGCGCAACCGCGTCGGCATAGGCAAGCAGGGCCAGATGCCCGTGTTCGCGCGGAGCGAAGAAGAAGTCGATCGTGAAGCGCTCGCGGATTATCTGTTTGGGGAGTTCGATCAAGCCCACGCCGCCGCCGAAGCCGACCCGGGAGGTGGCTGGACACCCTTGCGGTCCGCGTAGCCGTAGCACCGCTTCGGTGCAGGTGCCTGCCCCGCGCGCGTCAACCCCCAGCCCGGCGGGTGCATACAGGGTGAGCTTGGCGATCGGCGAGGGCGGTCCGCCTGTGGTCGAGGAGAACTGTGCCGTGATCGACAGGTTCGTCGGTGCGCCGAGCTTGTCGGGGGTGAAGGCCTCGGTCACCGTCAGCGTGTCGGCGGCCCAAGCCGCCGCGGCCACCAGCAGGCAAGCACAGAGGAGAAGGCCCCCAAGGAGGAGCCTGGCTTTGCGCGACATCGTTTCCCCCACCTCCTGACGCCGTCTGGTATGCCTGCTGGCGACGAAGCCCTGACCCGTATTTGACTAAACCTCTCCTACAAATTCACTTTACCGACTGTAACGCGAATCTAGGAGGATGTCAACGGTCAATGATGATCGCGGGCTACGCGCGCAGCCTACGCGCGAGAACCGCGGCGGTCGCGCGGCGGTCGCGAGGTCTCCGTGCAGACGAACTCCTCGGTCGTCTCGTCGAGCGCGAGCCAGCACGAGGCGACGCTGCGCTACCCCTTCGAGGCTGCTCGGGTGATCCGTCTGAGAACTAGTCTTGCGCGCGAGCCGGTGCTACGGTTTTGGCATGACTAAGACCGAGCTATATGAGCTGGTGGATGCCCTACCCGAGGAGTCGTTGCCTGCTGCGGCAATCCTGTTGCGTCGCGCTCAGGATCCGGTCATCGCCAAGCTAGACGCTGCGCCCTACGATGACGAGGAGTTGGACGAGGAGGATCTGCTCGCGATCCGCGATGCTCGCAGTGAAGCTGGGATTGCCTGGTCTGAGGCTGAGGCGGAGTTGAACGCTGGCTGACCCGGGCGGATGGCGGATCGAGATTCGCCCGGCCGGTTTGAGGGCTCTGGGTTGAGTGACACTGCAACAGGGCAGCTAGGAACGCAGCCGGCGCTTGACGTGGGCCGCGCTTCGTCGAATCGCACTTCGATCGCCAGAGCTGACACGCATCGTCAAACAACAAGTTGGCGGTTAGACGCCGTGACGGTCACGCAGGCCAATAAAGCTGTAGTTAGGCGCTTCTATAAGGAGTTGTGGAATGAACGTAGGCAGAGCGTTGCCGAGGGGATCATCGCCGATGCGTTCCACTTCAGGGGCTCTCTCTCGGCACAACACTCACGGGGCGTGATGAGTTCAAGCGGGTACGCGGCTGGCGTCGCCTCGACGCCGCTGGTGTCGTGATTCCGCTCTTTGCGCTCGCCGCCGCAGCATTCGACGCGACTGAAAATGTTGCGTTGTTGCTCACGCTTGCGGGAAGCGGAGGCAGCTTCGCTCCGCCGTTCGCAGCGCTTTGCTCGTCCATCAAGTTCACGCTCATCGGCATTGCGATTCTCTACGTCCTGTGCGGCCTGGTTCTCCGTGTGAGAGCGCGCGTGCTGCAGCCGAGCTGATCATGAGTACCCCCAACCCGATCGATCCAGTCCCGCGACCGCGACGGAATGTCGAGTGCAAGGCACGCGATCCCGATCCGGGTCGCTCGCTTGCGGCGTGCCAAGAGCTCGGGGCCGCGGACCACGGCGAGATCTGGCAGTGCGACACCTACTTCGAGGTGATCAACGGTGGCCTGAAGCTCCGAGAAGAGCGTCCCGGCAGACCGCACCTAATCCAGTTCGAGCGTGCAGACGAACCACAGGAGCGCGAGAGCCGCTACAGGATCATCGAGGTGGGCGACGGGCCGACGCTCAGCGCTGCGCTCGCTGCCACGATCGGGATCCGCGTCGTGGTCACCAAGCGCCGGCGGCTGTTCCTCTGGCACGACGTTCGCATACACCTCGACGATGTCGAGCGGCTCGGGACGTTCATAGAGCTGGAGGCCGTGGCGCGGACAGACTCCGATCTCACCCACGAGTACCAGCTCATCGCCGAGTTGCGCGACATCCTCACGATCGTTGACGATCGCCTTGTCGCAGCCGGTTACGCAGAGCAGCTACGAGTCAAAGGCGTCTAGTAAGAACCCGGCGATTCGCCGAGAGTGCCTACCAACGCCAGTTCCCACCAGCGTGAGCGGGTTGGCTACAGGTTGCGGACGCGACGACCGATCTCGCGATCCTGCGGATAGCCCGCTGACTCCCAGAATGCCGCGGCCACCTCGTCCTCGTATCCGACGAGGGCGGTGATCCGGCGAGCTCCTTGGCGGCGCAAGTTCTCCTCGCCGGCTCGCACGAGCGCTAGGCCGATACCTCTACGGCGATGCTCGGAGTACACGGCCAGCCGATACATGTTTCCGCGCCAGCCGTCCCATGCGGCGATCACTGCGCCGAGGATCACGCCGTCGCCGTCGCCGTCGCCGTCGGCGACGAGCAGGCTCCCGGGTGTTTCGGCGAGTAGCCGTTGCACATCCTCGAGGTGGTCTGGAGTGGTCGCCTGCTCGCTGCGAGCCTGCTGCCATAGCTTGAGGATGGCCGACACCTCCTGTGGCCTGCACGCACGCACAACGAAATCCCGGTCGGTCAAGCGGGGAACATAGCCGATTAGATGTCTTGTGGCCGTTGCGCGGCCGCTGACTGGATTGGCCAAGTCGAGCGGAGGAGCGGGACATCGCAGAGCAGCGCGGGGGAGCGCAGCTGTAAGCCGTACGCTGCACGGGTGCTGATCGAAACCGAACGGTTGGTCTTGCGTCGGCTTGCGATGGGCGACCTTGACGAGTTCGTCGTGCTGCATCGTGATCCCGAGGTCGTTCGCTTCGTGGGGGCGCTTGATCGTGCGCAGGCCAAGGAGCGGCTGCAGGCCAGCGAGCAGGAATGGGGAGCGCGTGTTCATGGTTTGTTGGCGGTCCTTGACCGGTCAAGTGGCCGGTTGCTCGGTCGGGTTGGTTTGAGGTACTGGCCACAGTTCCAGGAGACCGAGGCGGGATGGTTGCTCCGCCGTGAGGCGTGGGGCTACGGGTACGCGACGGAGGCCGTCCGGGCCTGCGTCGACTGGGGCTTCGCGACGCTGCCCGTCCCCTACATCACCGCCATGATCCACCCAGAGAACACGCGCTCGACACGGATCGCGCAGCGGCTCGGCTTCGAGCCCGTGCGAGAGGACCTGCTGCTCGGCGATCCCGTCATCGTGCATTCCCTGGAGTGCGAGAGCTGGGCCAGCCTCGATCCCATTGAAGGAATTCGACCATGCAGTCTGCGAGTCCAGTTGTCTACGGGGCGGTGGCTGCGTCTGCTTGACGAGTCCGATGTGCAGGAGCTCTACTCAGCCATCGAGGTCAACCGCGATGCTCTGGCGCGCTGGATGCCGTGGGCGGCGGGGCAGACGCTCCACGACACTCTGAGCTTCATCCGGGGCACGCGTGAACAGCTGGCAAGGAACGACGGCTTTCAAACTGCGGTCATCGATCACGGCAGGATCGTGGGGATGGTCGGCTTCCACGGCGTCTCCTGGCGGCACCGCTCGACCAGCATCGGCTACTGGCTGGCCGAGTCGGCGCAAGGCCACGGCACCATGACCGACGCTGTTCGTGCACTTGTCGATCATGCGTTTAGGGCATGGCGTCTTCACCGGGTCGAGATTCGCGCGGACGTCGATAACACGCGGAGCCGAGCGATTCCCGAGCGCCTTGGGTTCACCCAAGAAGGCGTTGCGCGCGAGGCTGAGCGGGTAGGCGACCACTACGCGGATCAGGTCGTTTACGCGATCCTCGCCACCGACCGGCTTGTTCACGATCGCTGACCCGCATCATAGGATGCGGGTCGTACTCCTGGGGCAATCATGATCTGCGCGGTGGCTGCTGACCACGACGCTGTGCTGTTCGATCTCGACGGTGTTCTCGTTGACTCGCGTGTGCCATTCGCGCGCTGTGTCAACGAGGCGCTTGCCACGCAGGGCTTGGGGCCGAGACCTGAGGATGAGCTCCATCAGTATCTCGGCCCGCCACTGCACTGGACATTCCAGGCGCTGGTCGGAGATGAGTCGCTCGTTCAGCCGTGCGTCGATTCCTATCGTGCCCGCTATCGTGAGCTGGCCGCGAGCGAGACGACCGTGTTCCCGGGTATCTGCGAGCTTCTCGATGAGCTCTCAGACCGCCTACTGCTTGTCGTCGCTACGTCCAAGCCACGCGCGCTGGCCCAACCGCTCCTTGAGTCCCTACCTGCGCAGCTTCTTCGTCGCCGTGATCGGTCCCGAGCTTGACAGCGAGAACGAGCAGAAGGATGTGACCGTCGGGCGCGCAATGCGCGAGCTCGCACCCGAAGCCAACCCAGTCATGGTCGGCGATCGAAAGCACGACATCGCAGCCGCCCGAGAGCACGACATCCGCTCCATCGGTGTTCTTTGGGACATCGGATCAGAGGAGGAGCTACGTACCGCCGGAGCCGACGCCCTCGCCCAAACCCCCACCGAGCTCGCGACGCTCCTCATCCCGTCGCTATAAGCGCCGTCATGGCAGGCCAAGCAGCGCCGCCTCTCAGGCGCTTACGACGAGGCTGAAGTGCTCGACCCTTGGGAAGGGATCGTAGTAGTGGTGCAGCAGCCGACGCCACTCCTCGTACTCAGGTGACCGCCGGAACCCCTCCGTGTGATCCTCAAGACGCCGCCACACTACGAGCAACAGGTAGCGGTTCGACTGTTCGATACACCGATGCAACTGAAGCGACTCGAATCCAGACATCGAAGCGATAAGGGCCGTCGCCTCAGCGAAGCTACTCTCGAAGTCGCGCTCTTGGCCCAGCTTTACGTCAAGTACCGCCTGCTCGGCGATCACAGTCCCCATTCTCCCATGCGTCGGGCGACCGTGACTGGCTCCTCAGCATCGAGCACGACATAGCTCGGACGCACACCCGGCGTCCGAAAGTGCTGACTACTGGTTGATCGCCGCAGTCGAAGAGTGCCCGAAGCCTCGCGTTGTGGTTTAGGTCTGCGTCGCGCTAACCAGTCCAAGGAACACGATCAACGACCGGTTCAATGCCACGAGTTCGTCGTCGCGGAGTCGACCGAGGCGTTCGCCGAGGCTGGACCTTGGCACGGTCGTGACCTTGTCGACCATGATCTGGCTTGGCTGGTCGAGACCGTTCTCCTCGGATGGATCGATCGGAAGCCTAATGAGCGGGGCCGTGACTGGATTGGTGGTGAACGGGCAGATCGTGATCGACGCCGTGGCGTCGAAGCGATCGTCCTGAAGGACCACAACGCGACGAGCCTTGCCGGTGTAGGGTCCTCGCGCTGCGGCTGTATAGATCTCGCCGCGGGTCACCGAGCGGTAGCTTCTTCGTCCTCGACCTCCCACGGAGAGGAGATCGCGTCGACGAAGGCTTGGTCGTTCACCTCACGTTCGCTTGCGGCAACAGCAACGGACTGGCGGTGCGCCTCGGTGACGAACTCGGGTGCTCGGACGTCTGGCACCCAGATCTGCAGAGGGCGCAACCCCTGACTGCGCAGGCGAGCGCGATGTTGGCGTACTCGGTCGCGGGTCGATGTCATCCAACAATGTTACATGTAACGGGCGAGGGCCGTCAAGCGCCATCGAACCCCATTTCAGGCACTTAAGCGGCTCGAGTGCCTGAAATAGGGGGTCATCTGGGAAACGCCCAGGCGGTCGCCCAGTCGACAAAGTTCCTGCAAATCGCAACCTTTTGCGAAGCGCCACGAGACCGCCGTCGTCAGCGGAAATCTCGCGCAGTACAACAACAAAAGTCCTGCAAATAGGCGGATTATGGAGCTAGCCGGACTCGAACCGGCGACCTCCTGGGTGCGATCCAGGCGCTCTCCCAACTGAGCTATAGCCCCGCAGGTTCGCATAGCTGCGAGCAGACGGTCCTAGAAGTGTAGTGATACAGGAGATCCGAGCAGACGAGCTCTGTTAGTGGAAGACACATTCCGACGGCTCTCTTGGGCTTAGCTAGATCTGGGGACACGAGGCATCTGAACAAATGCGCGGGCGCGCGCAGTATGGTTTGCTGGCGCAATGGGATTGCTCGATGACGCCATACGCGAGCATTTGGAGCTCAAGCGTCTCAGGGGAGCCGATCCGGGTGTCGTTGCCCGGGAGGAGCAGGCCGCCCTGGGACCCGTGCCTCGCCATGGAGATGAGGGGGACGAGGCGCAAGGACCCGCGACCCGTGATGACCACTCCCTCGCCACGCCCGGTTCGTCTTCGATAGCCGATTCGGGGTCGGTTGGCCAGGAGACCGTTGAGATCAACATGGAGGCTGAGCTCGCGTCCGGGGATGACTACGATCCAGGGCCGGAGGATCGGGATGCGGGAGCCAAGCCTGTGGCCAACCCCGCGAGCACCCGTACCATCAGCGACGAGTCGCTCGAATGGGAGGTACCGGATGAAGCCGACGAGTTGCCTCGAGACGGCGAGCAAGGCCAGGGCACCAGCGTGACATCCGACCAAGCTGAGCCGGTCGAGGACGTGCTCGAGGAGACTCCAGACTTTCTACGTGAGACGCCCGAGCAAGAGCGTCTCTGGTTCGAGCAGCGCCCTCCACGAGACTTCGACTTCAACGAGTAGCGCACGCTTAGTCCGCCGGTTCGGGCATGGGGGTCGGAGGTCTGGGGTCGGGGCGAGAATGGTTGCCCTAAACTTGGCTATCTACGGGGCCATAGCTCAGCTGGGAGAGCGCCTGCTTTGCAAGCAGGAGGTCGCCGGTTCGATCCCGGCTGGCTCCACTGACGAATTGCCTGCAAATAAGCCATTTTCTGTAGATGATTGAGGCTCGTGCGGCCAAAGATGTTCCCCAGCCGTGTTCCCTGGCTCCCGGTGAGCGTCCCGGTTATGGCGTTGGCGACCTTGACGAGGTTCGCGACGGGGGGGATTGGTTGTGCTTTGCCCTCCTGGCGACAAGGTAGGTTGCCCTGATGCGGGCAAATGTCTACGTTGACGGCTTCAACCTCTACTACAGTGCGCTCCGGCGTCGCTTCCCGGACTGCAAGTGGCTCGATGTCCGGGCGCTTGCTGAGACGCTGTTCCCGAATGACGAGATCGCGCGCGTCCTCTACTTCTCCGCGCGTGTCATTGCGCGCGCCGACGACCCGCAGGAGGCCACACGACAGCAGATGTACCTTCGCGCACTGGAAAGCAGGAACGTGGAGATCTTCCTCGGCCAGTTCCGTAGCGGCACGCGCTGGATGCGCCGCGCCGAGCCATGTCCACGCGGCGCCGACTGTCCCGTCAGCGAGGACAACGTCCGCGTGTTGTCTACCGAGGAGAAGGGCTCCGATGTCAACCTCGCCTCACATCTGCTCATCGACGCGTTCCGGCACGACTGTGAGATGGCGATCGTGCTCACCAACGACACCGATCTAGTCGAGCCTATTCGCATAGCGCGTGACGACCTTGGGCTCCATCTCGCGCTACTCAGTCCGAGCGACAGTCCTGCACGGAGCCTCCGCGGCACTGTCGATGTCGTCAAGAAGCTTCGCCACGGCCCGCTGCAAGCAAGCCAGCTCCCCGATCTGCTCCGAGATGACCGCGGCGAGATACACCAGCCGCGCCCGTGGCGATCCCTTAAACGCTGAGACCCGACCGAAGCCGGGCCTCGCACCCAGCCGCCGAAGCAACTGGGGGGATCATGCCCTCAGTATAGGGCGGATCGGCGATAGATCACCTAACCGTTCTTAAAGCCGCTGCTCGACGCGGAGGATGATCAGCCGGGCAAAACGCGATGTTCGATCCCGCGGGTCGTACGCTCAAACTCTCCTATAACACCGAAGGTCTGGTGACAAGCGTCGAAGACCCGATGGGCCACGTGGTCAAATACGCATATGAAAAGCGGCAATCTGGTAAGCGTTACGCAACCCTCCGAATCGGCACAAGGCCGATGTCACAGAGCTGTCACGAGCGCGAGCGCGAAGCCGTCGTGGCCCTTGGCGCCGACTGTCTGGATCGCGGTCGCGCTGACGCGCGGCTCGGCGGAGAGCAGCTCGTAGAAGTGGCGCACGCCGGCCGCTATCCCGCCGTCCTCGAAGCCGGGATCGTTCTCGAGGATCGTACCGGCGCGGACCACGTTGTCGCCGACGATCAGCGTGCCAACTCTTGAGAGCTTCAGCGACCACTCCAGGTAACCCGGGTAGTTCTGCTTGTCCGCGTCGATGAATATGAAGTCGAATGGGCCCTGCCCTTCGGCGTACAGCTCGGGCAGCGTCTCAAGCGCTGGACCAACGCGAATTTGCACCATGTCGGAGAGGCCCGCACCCGCGATGTTCGTGCGGGCAACCTCGGCGTAGCGAGGCTCGCGCTCGAGCGTGACAAGGCGTCCGTCCTCTGGCAGTGCGCGGGCCAGCCAGATGGTGCTGTAGCCGCCGAGGGTCCCCAGCTCGAGGATGCTCTGCGTACGATGGATGCGTGCGAGCAGTTCCAGCAACTTGCCCTGGTTGGGGGTGATCGCGATCGGGGGCAGGCCGGCGGCCTCGCTCGCGGCGACGGCGGCGTCGAGCGCGGAGTCCGGCGCGAGTAGGTGCTCGACGATATAGCCGTCGACAGCGGTCCAGAGGTCGTCGTCGCCCATGGCCTAGGAAGATAGGCGATCGCGGTTTCTTTGTCGGCCACGTAGGAACCGCGACCTTGGTCTCTAGCATCAGGCCAACAACCCCACAGCGTCTCGATCCCAACAAAGAACTAGGAGATTTGTCATGCCAGATCCCATCTACACCGCACAGGCACACGTAACCGGCGGGCGTGCCGAAGGCCATGGGAAGACCAGCGATGGAGTCCTGGAGGTCGATCTGAGACTACCGACGGAGATGGGTGGACAGGGAGGAGGCACTAACCCCGAGCAACTTTTCGCCGTCGGATACGCGGCATGCTTCGAGGGTGCCCTGGGTGTGGTCGCCCGCCGGGCCAAGGTGGATGCTGGCGATGTCGGCATCGACAGTAGCGTCAGTCTCAGCCCTAACGGACAGGGTGGCTTCGTCCTGGGCGTCGGCTTGGCTGTGACGCTTCCCTCGGTGGGCGACGCCGCGCAGGCGGTCGAGCTGGTGCGCGCCGCACACCAGGTTTGTCCTTACTCAAACGCCACCCGCGGCAACGTAGATGTCACGCTGACTGCCAACGGACAGCCGGTCGACGCCTGATCGCATATTCATCTTGTGTCCGAGTCGCGCGCGCACGATCGTCGGGACGCCCGTTACCGTACGCGCCATGCGGATAGTCACCTGGAACGTGAACTCGGTCAAGCAGCGCCTGCCGCGGTTGTTGCCCTGGCTCGACGAACGCCAGCCGGACGTCCTCTGCCTGCAGGAGACAAAGCTCGCCGACGAGGCGTTCGATCAGCTGCTAGAGCGGGATCTGACGAGCCGTGGCTACGAGGTCGCTCGTCATGGCGAGGCACAGTGGAACGGCGTGGCGATCCTCTCACGAGTGGGCCTTGACGACACAGTGTCCGGGATCCCGGGAGCGCCGGGCTTCCCCCATCAGGAGGCACGGGCGGTGTCGGCCACATGTGGCGGGATCCGCATCCACTGCGTTTATGTGCCAAACGGCCGCACGCCCGATTCCGAGCACTACCACTACAAGCTCGCCTGGCTGGATGCGCTGGGCGAGCTGGTCCGCGGCGGACCTGAGGACGTGGTTGTGTGCGGAGACATGAACATCGCGCCGGCCGACATCGACGTGTTCGATCCAGCCGCCTACGTCGGTCAGACCCATGTCACGCCGCCGGAGCGAGCGGCGCTGGCCAACTTGCGGGGGCTGGGTCTGCGCGATGTCGTGCGCGATCGCTGGCCGACCGAGCGTGTATTCACCTACTGGGACTACCGCGCCGGCATGTTCCACCAAGACCTGGGGATGCGGATCGACCTGGTGCTCGCCAGCGCGCCGGTCGCCGAGCGGACTAGGGCGGCTTGGGTGGACCGGCAGGCGCGCAAGGGCACCAAGCCCAGCGATCACGCCCCGGTGATCGTCGATCTGGACGAAGCGCCGGACGGGGACATCGGACCGCTGGTACCACCGCCTTCGGCCCAGAGGGTCAAGCGAGGCTCGGTCAAGCTGCCGCAGTCATCGTGAGCGAGCAGCGGCATTATTCGCCCGAGCACCACTGCCGCTACTGATTGAGCCCTACCGTTTCCAGCGCCTGATCCCAATCGTTGAAGCCCTCGGCGGTTTCAATCCGCTGCAGCCGGCTTTCGATGCGTGTTGTCGTGGCCAGGATCGGCTTGTCCGCGGGCTGCTCGTACGGAGCCAGTAGCGACGTCGGGATCGTCTTGGGTTCGATCGCTTCCACGCGCCGATCGAGTTGGATCGATTCGCCGGGACCGTCTTGTAGTCGCTTTCCTTCCAAGCGGTCACATCGCCGCAGACGTTGGGCATTTGCAAGCTGGCGAGTTTCTGTAGGTCGGTGGCGTAGCGCTGTGCCATGTGTGTGAGCTTCGGATTGCTCCAGCGCAAGTGCCGCACGACGCTCGCGAATTTACGGATCGGGCTCGCGTCGGTCGAGAAGGAAGCCGACCAAAGCGCCACCACCACCTCGTAGCTGAGGTGTTGGGATTCTTCGTTCTGTGGGGAGCCGACGCCAAGCTTCGGACATTCCTGGCCGAGCTTGTGGATTGTCGCCTCGATGCTCGCCTGCGCGACTTTGACTTTTGCCTGTGTGGCCCGAGTGAGCGCATAGTTGGCGCGAATGTAGGTATGCGTCGAGGCGATGTTCCGCGGCGTGCCAAGGGCCGTCGCAGGGACGACCCCAAACGCAAGCACCGTGAGAATAATCGCGACAGGTCCCCTCATCCCAGCCCAAGGGTAGCCGCTCGACGCCCGTGAATCGCCGGTGTCGTGGCCGCCGCGAGCCCGTAGTGGCTGCATTTCATCCAATACTCAGCTGCGCTGGAAGAGCAGCAGGCGGTTGGCGTCCTGGTCGCGAAAGAAGAACGTAGGTGCCACCGAGTCGCCCATGCGCATTACCTCGTGTGGGATGCTCGCGCTAGCGATGACCGGCCCGCGCCAAAGCCTCACGAGCCTCTCGTCCCGGATCGAGCGGCTCGTGCGCGCCATCCGCGAAGAAGACGAGGCGGTCTTGGAGAGCATCGTCCGCCTCAGTCAATCGCGGCGTCTGTTCGCGCCGCTGGCTTTTACCGTGGGGGCGTTTGCGATGCTCCTCGACGGGCTTAAGCTGCTGCTGACCAACTGGCGGCTGACGCTCGTGCAGATCTTGCCGGCCGTGTGGATCTGGCTGGCGATGTTCGACCTGAGGGCGCGCGTCCTGCGTGACAAGTCGTTTCCCGCCTTGCGCGGCCCGGTTCTGATCCCGATCGCGCTGGCAATCGTTGCGATCACGATGGCGTGCTTCTTCCTCAACGCGGTGTTCGCGTTCGCGATCACCCGACAACCTCCACCGGAGATCCGCCCGGCATACGGCATGGCGCGTCGGTACTTGCGTCCGATCTTCGCTTGGGGAGCCGGTGTTGGCATAGCGCTTGCGATCGCCACGACCGTCGCGCCCCGCTGGGGCAGCCCCTGGTTTGCGCTGTCCCTGGGGGCTGTCGTAGGCGTGATGATGGTCTGCTACGTGGCGGTGCCCTCACGGCTGATCGGAGTTAAGCCGGCACGCTCCAGGCGCGAGAAGCTGACGGCCTCGGCGCTGGGGGCCGCGCTCGGCACGACCGTGTGCACGCCTCCGTATCTGCTCGGGCGCCTGGGGATCCTGATGCTCGGATCCAAGGTTTTGTTCATTCCAGGAATCGTCCTGCTCACGTTCGGCTTCACGCTGCAAGCGGGGGCGACAGGCGCAGTCAGGGCGATCAAGATGAGCCTCAAGCTGACAGGGGCGCCCCCGGAGGAGGCCACCTCCGAGACCGAACCCACGCCGTGAGAAGGCTTATGTGCTCGCAGGAAATGGCGTGCGACCTGCGCTCCACATGCTCGTATGAACACGGGCTTCCAACCTGTACTGGGCGTAGAGAGAGGATTAAAGTTCGTGCCCTGGCCGCGAGCTGCGCCGTTAGCACGTACGATCGCGACCTGATGACCAACGCCGATGACATGCTTGCCGTCGCCGGATCGCGTGCTCAGCAGCTGGCCGCTCCGGGCCTGAGCCCGAAACCGCGTCGCCGCGTGGCCGTGCTTGCCTGCATGGACACGCGCATCGATCTCTTCCCGATGCTCGGCCTGGAGCGAGGCGACGCGCACATCATCCGTAACGCCGGTGGTCTCGTGACCGACGACGCGCTGCGCTCGCTCAGCGTCTCTCAGCGCAAGCTCGGCACCGAGGAGATCGTCGTCGTAATGCACGACGGCTGCGGTTTGCACGGCGCCTCCGAGGATGAGTTCGCTCAGGCCCTCGCCGCCGACGGCGTCCTGCCGACATGGCGCCTAGGGGCGTTCGACGACGTCGAGGCGACTCTGCGCCACAGTCTCGCTCGGCTCCGCTCGAGCCCTGAGCTCCCCGCTCGCGATCGCATTCGGGGTTTTGTGTTCGATCCAGAGAGTGGCACGTTGCGCGAGGTCGACTAAGAACGTGTTTCAAAAAGATCGGCACGTCCCAGGCGTCCCTGGACGCGGCGCTGGATCGCCACGTGACGTCTTGCGCGTACCACCAGTACGCGCTGCGACGCCCCGCGACGACCAGCTTGGTCCATGAACACCTGGGACGCACCACCTATTCTGAAACACGTTCTAAAGCCGTGCCCTGCCCCGGGCCCGCTTCTGCCCGGCGAACGTGCCATCGGCCGCGGTATGCCTACCGGCACGACCTTTAATCCCATATCCACAAAGCCTCGAACCGGTATTTGTGGCGTTCGTCGCTGGTCGTCCGCTGTTGCGGGTACCAATATCCCGACTTGAAGCGCAAGCCGGTGTGCCGCCTACAGAGAGGGGTCTGTTGTGAATGGCCGTCCCGTACAGCTAATCGTCAGCGACGACTTGCAACGTTCGCGCCTGACGGTCTTCTTTCGCCTGCTGCTTGCGATCCCGCACCTGATCTGGCTGGGGCTGTGGGGAATCGCCGCCTCCGTGGCGGTCGTCGTGAACTGGTTTGCCACGCTGATCGCAGGGAGATCCCCTGATGCCTTGCACGACTTCCTGGCCGCTTACATCCGCTATGCGATTCACGTCGGCGCCTATGTGCTGCTGGCGGCCGAGCCGTTCCCCGACTTCCTCGGCAAGCCGGGCTATCCGGTTGACGTGACGATCGCCCCCTCGCAACCGCAGAATCGCTGGAAGGTCGGCTTCCGCATCGTCCTGGCGATACCGGCACTGATCATCGCCAGCGCGCTCATCTCCGGCAGCGCGCGCAGCTACGGCCTCAACTACAGCTACGGCCTGGCCGGTGTTGCGGCCATTCTCGGTTGGTTTGTGGCACTCGCGCAAGCTCGCTTGCCGCGTGGTCTGCGCGACCTCGTCGCATACGGGCTGTCCTACTCGGCCCAGCTCGACGCCTACTTGTTCCTGCTCACCGATGTCTATCCGGACAGCAACCCACTGACAGCGCTCGCGGGTCTGCCCGTGCGAGCAGAGGACCCGGTCGAGCTGGAGCTCGGCGCCGGTCTCGAGCGTTCGCGCCTGACGGTCTTCTTTCGCCTGCTGCTTGCTATCCCACATCTGATCTGGTTGACGCTGTGGGCGCTGCTCGCGTACTTGGCCACGATTGTCAATTGGTTCGCCACTTTGATCAATGGCGTCTCACCGCTCGCGCTGCACCGCTTTTTGGCCGCCTACGTGCGCTACCAGAACCACGTCTACGCCTACCTGTTTCTGATCGCCGATCCGTTTCCGGGCTTCACGGGACGGGCAGGCAGCTACCCGGTCGATGTCCACATCGAGGACCCGCGCCCGCAAAATCGCTGGAAGGTGTTCTTCCGCCTGTTCCTGGCGCTGCCGGCATTCCTGCTCAGCAGTGCTTACGGCGGCCTGCTGTGGGCCGTGGCCCTCCTCGGCTGGTTTGCATGCCTGGCGGGCGGACGCATGCCTGTCGGCATGCGTAATGCCGGTGCGCTAGCGCTGCGCTACGTCGCCCAAACCAACGGCTACGGGCTGCTGCTCACAGACGCCTACCCCTACAGTGGCCCTGTGGCCCAAGCGTCCGGCTCTCCCGCGCCCGCCGCGATGGCGCAGCCGCTGCCTGAGCCCTCGCTGTAGGGCACGCCGTCGAGCCGATATCGAGAGTCCCGCACGTAGTACCATCGTCAGCTTCGCGCGCCCGTAGCTCAGTGGTCAACGGTTCTCTTCGGGGAGCCAAAGAGCAGCGGTCTTTCAAACCGCAGGCCGCGGGTTCGATTCCCGCCGGGCGCATTCCCACATCCTGGATAGGCAGATTTAGGCTTCTACGATCAAACGATCAGCCCAGTCCGTCACGTGGGTACCGCCTTTGGGTACCAACTTCTATCGGTTCGGCTGTAGCCAGCGTGGAGTCGGTACGTTGAGCCCGAGCCACGCCAGGTATTGGTTGAGCTAGCCGATCGAACTTTCGGAATGTTTGTCTGAATGCTTTGATAGGAATCGTGCCCGTGGAGTCGGGTTCGATTGATGGGTCGCTAGCGGGCTGGGAGGAGGTCGCCGATACTGCGGAATGGCAGGGCCTGTTGCTCGGTAACGGATTGAGCGTCAACGTATGGCCAAACTTCGTCTACGACTCGCTGTTTGATCATGCACAGGATGGTGGCGGTCTTACGGCCGAGGATCGGGCCTTGTTTCAGGTCACCCCGAACTTCGAGCGCGTACTCGCAGATCTCAACGTAGCGATCAGGATATGCAATGTCGTAAGCATGGACACGTCCCGACTCTATGCCAGGTATCGCAGTATCCAGCTCGCTCTCGGTCATGCAATCCGGGAGGTCCACCTGCAGAGATCCCAGGTTCCGAACGCGACCCTCGAGACGATTCGTGGCGTGCTGGAGAAGTTCGAGTGGGTGTTCACGACCTCATACGACTTGCTTGTCTACTGGGCGATGAGCTACAGAGGCCATTTTAAGCCCTTTGTAGATTGCTTCTGGGGTAGACGCTGTGAGTTCGATCCAAATAGGGCCGATGTCCTTGTCGGGCAGATACCGGTCTACTTCCTCCACGGCGCGCTGCACTTGGTGGTTGGGGGCCCTGGGACCACCTGGAAGCTGAGAAACACACAGATCAGGACGTTGCTCGACCAGTTCGGGCAACCCATAGAAGGAGATCCGCAGGCTCGCGCCCTACTCGTTACCGAGGGCTCCTCGCAGGACAAGTTGCGCGCTATCGAGGGCAATGACTATCTGTCCCACGCTCTGGATCGCCTACGGGAGTGCGAACTGCCCATGGTCGTCTTCGGAAGCAGCTTGAGCGAGCAAGACCGGCATCTTGCAGATGCCCTCAATGAGCATCCCGAGCGTCCGATAGCTGTTTCGATGCGCCCTGGGCCGAAGCGTGATCTCGCCATCCGACAGGCGGACATCTATGGCCGCCTCGCGGCCGAGAGCCTAACATTTTTCGACGCCACCACACACCCGCTCGGACAATCACGTATCGCGGCGCGTCGCGACTAGAGTTCGGTTACCGTCCGCAGATTGTCCTATCCTCGTACTGCGATCCAAGTTCTCAAGAGGATGTCCAGATGATTGGCAAGAGATACGTACAGCCAAGTAAGAACGATGGCGGTTGGGAGATCGTGAAGGACGGCCACCGCCGCGCCACCGCCCACGCCGCAACACAGAAGCAGGCAGTCGCTCAGGCGCGCACGCTGGCTCGTCGAGAGGGCGGGGGTGAGGTCCGCATCAGGGACCGAACCGGAAAGATCTCAGACACGGTTGTCGTACAAAGTCCTGCTCGCGTTCGCTCAGGCCGTTAGTCGTTCCTCTCCGTCCCAAAGTAGCCGCGATCTCGTTGGTCGACCCGACATTCTCGGTGCCGTAACCAAGCGCTATGCACCTGCGGGCAGGTCCAAAACCTCCCGTAGCGCCTCGAGCGCGCCGTCGATCGCCGTCACGTCGCGCCCGCCGCCGACGGCCAGTCGTCGATCCTTGCCGCCACCGCCACCGCCGACGAGCTTGGCCACGGTGCGCACCACTGCGGGGGCGTCGCCGGAGTCGTCCGCGAACGCCACGGCGAGCGCGACCGCCTCGCCATCGGGTGAGCCGATCAGACCCACGGCGCGGATGCCGGCGCGTCCGACGAGCTCCGCTGCGATCGTGCGCAACGCCTGCTGGTCGCGATCGTCCAACCGTGCCACCACGCTTCCCGCGACGGCGGAGTCGGCAAGTGAGGCTGCCAGTTCCCGGTCTGCGCTGGCGGCCAGCGCCTTGCGCTGGCGTTCCTCCTGGCTGAGCGATGTTTGCAGGCGGGCGATCGCGTCGGGCAGCGAATCCGGTGCCACGTGCAACGACTCGGCTGCCGTGTGCAAAAGCCCGCGTGCGCGCCGGTGGTCCTCGTGCGCCGCCTTGCCGGTCAGCGCCTCGATGCGGCGCAGGTTGGCGCCAACGGAGGACTCGCTACGCACGACGAAGCCGCCGATGCGCCCGAGCGCGGACACGTGCGTGCCGCCGCACAGCTCGACCGAATGCTCGCCCGCGCGCACGACACGCACGATCTCGCCGTACTTGTCGCCAAAGAACGACATCGCCCCCTCGGTGCGAGCGGCTTCGAGCGTGCTCTCGGTCGTCTCCACCGGCTCGTCGCCGAGGATGTCGCCGATCACGAGCTCTTCGATCCGCGCAACGTCCTCGTCGCCGAGCTGCGAGTGGTGGTTGAAATCGAAGCGCAGGTAGTCGGGTTCGACAAGCGAGCCCTGCTGTTGCAGCTGCGAGCCGAATGTGGTGCGCAGCGCCCAGTGCAACAGGTGGGTGGCGGTGTGGCTGCGCCTGATCGCGTCCCGGCGTGTCTCGTCCACGCGCAGGTTCGCCTCTTGCCCCTCAACCAGGGTGCCCTCTTCGAGCCGTACGCGGTGGCGAATGATTCCCTCGAGCGGACGGTCGGTTGCAAGCACGCGCGCCCTGCCGGTCTCGCTCTCGATCGTGCCGGTATCTCCGACCTGTCCGCCGCTTTCGGCGTAGAAGGGAGTCCGCTCGACGAACACTTCGAGCGTCGGCTGCGCGGCGTCCCCGCTCGCCGGGCTGGTCTCCTCACCCGCGGCCTTCAGCACGCGCAGGATCCTGCTCTGCGCCTGTAGCTGCTCATAGCCGAGGAACTCGGTCGGCCCGAGCCCGGCAAGCTCGGCCACCAGACGGCTCGCCGCCTGGCTCTGCAGCTCGTCGCCGGTCCCACCCCCGGCGGCGCTGCGCGCAAGCTCGCGCTGATGTGCCATCGCCTGCTCAAAGCCCTCCAAGTCCAACCCGACTTTTCGCTCGGCGGCGATTTCGGCTGTCAGCTCGACTGGAAACCCGTAGGTGTCGTGCAGCTTGAAGGCATCGCTCCCGGAGATCACAGAAACGCCATCCACTATCAAATCCTCCAGCATGCCCAGCCCCAGGCTGAGCGTCTCCACGAACCGGTGCTCCTCGCGCTCGAGAATGTCGCTGACCATGCCCAGCGAGCGCTCAAGCTCGGGGTACGCGCCGCCCATCACCTCGGTAACCGCGGCGGCCATCGCCGCCATCATCCCCTCGCGCGCCCCCACCCGCTGGCCGTGGCGGATCGCGCGGCGGATGATGCGTCTCAGCACATAGCCACGCTCCAGGTTGGAGGGCACGACGCCGTCGGCGAGCATGAACGTGACAGCGCGCGCGTGGTCGGCCACGATCCGCAGGCTCACGTCATCCTCCTCGTCACGTCCGTAGACGCTGCGCGTGAGCTCCTCGGCCGAGCCGATCAGACGGCGCAACACGTCGGTGTCGAACACCGAGGAGCTACCCTGGACGATCGGCAGGATGCGCTCCAGCCCCGCGCCGGTGTCGATGTTGCGCTTGGGTAGCGCCGTCAGGCTGCCGTCTCCCAGACGGTTGGATTCCATGAACACCAGGTTCCAGATCTCCACATAGCGTTCCTCGTCACCGCGCGCCGGGCCGCCGTCTGAGCCGTGCTCGGCCCCCTTGTCGTAGAAGATCTCCGAGGAGGGCCCGCAAGGCCCCGTGGCGCCCATCTCCCAGAAGTTGTCCTCGCCCATGCGCTGGATGCGCTCCGCCGGCAGGCCCACGAGCTCTTGCCAAATTCGTGCCGCCTCGTCGTCGCTCTTGTGCACGGTGGCCCACAGGCGCTCGCCCTCCAGGCCGAGCGTCTCGGTCAGAAACTCCCAGGCGTATTGGATCGCCCCTTCCTTGAAGTAGTCGCCGAAGCTGAAGTTCCCGAGCATCTCGAAGAACGTCAGGTGGCTGCTCGAGCGCCCCACGACCTCGATGTCGTCGTGCTTGCCGCGCACGCGCAAACACTTCTGCGCCGAAGTGGCGCGTGGTGAGAGCGGCGGCTCTTCGCCGAAGAACACCGGCAGGAACTGAACCATGCCGGCGTTCGTGAACAGGGGTGCGGCGGGATGCTCGGGCACCAGGCTCGCCGAGCCCGTCCGCCTGTGGTCGCGCGCGACGAAGAAGTCGAGAAAGCTCGACCGCAGCTCGTCCGCGTTGAGGGGTTGGCTCGTGCTCAAGGCGAGCTAAGCCTAACCGGCTTAGGGCAGTTGGATCGCCCGCATCGTGTGCTCGTCGGGCAGCTTGTCGATGACGCGCCGAAGGATCTCGCGCTCGTCGGCCTGACCGCGCTGCAGGTCGCCGAGCAGCAGCTTCAGCGCGGTGTGGGTGATCTTCATCTGCCCAGGGTTGAGCGTCACGGTCAGCTTGCCGCGCTCGTCCGGCTCGGCATCCAGGCTCGCGATCACCTCGCGTGCCAGCCCGCGGATCACCGGCTCGTGGGCCTCGTCGGTAATCAGCAGGCGCAACGCACTGGTCGTGGGCGGGATCTCCTCCGTGTCGAGGAACAGGTGATAGGGAGGCTCAGGCTCATTCGCCGTGTCGTTCATCTTGCTCCTGTCTGTTGCCTTGTCTCGTCCCCGATTGCGGTCGGCTGGCCAAGCCTAGAGCCACGTTCGGACCGGGCCTGAGCGCGGCGATGCCTCGCTGTGTGTCTAGAACGATCGTCCAATGTGGACATGTGGACGCATCGTTCCATAAGGCGCTGTCGTAGAGAACGGTAGAAACCTCGTAGGGCCAAAGGACGACATCCGTGTCTGCCGAAAGGACCTGAGGGCTGGAGACAGCCGATGAAGCCACCGCACAGTGAGCCACATCCCCCGAAGCCGCGCTCGCGGCACCTCGCCGAGGTCAGGTCCTCCGAGCCGGCGACGGCGCCGCTGAAGTGCGTATGGAGCGGTTACCCCCGCAATGACCGCGACTGCCGCTCGCGTATCCCCGCGAGTGTCGTCATCAAGGCCTGGCAACGCGAGATGCAGCTCAACGGCACCGTCGAGGGCTTCTTCAATTTCACATGGCGCCAGGGCGAGTGGCTTGCCTACGGTCTGCGCGACGGGGGCGTGCGCGGCATCTATTGTCCGACTCACCGCTCCGAGCGCGAATCGCGCGGGGTTCAGATAACGGATCGAAGGACAGCCCCTCCGCGCGGTGCGGTGCTTGGCCAGGAGGCCGATCAGCGGGCGGGGGCAGTGCTGCAATAGCATTGCCGTCCTCGTGGCGCGCACTTCGATAGCCGATCTCAAATCTCACCTGGAGGAGACCGTCGAGCTGCGCGGGTGGGTGCACGCCATCCGCGACCAGAAGCGGATGCAGTTCGTCGTGCTGCGCGACGAAACCGGCCTTGCCCAGCTGATCCTCGGCAAGGAGGAGCAGCCGAGCGAGCTCAACGAGGCGATCTCCGCGCTCACGCCGGAGTCGGCGGTCACGGTCACCGGCCTTGTGGTGGCCGACGAGCGCGTGAAGCTCGGTGGCCTGGAGATCCAGCTTGCCTCTTTGAGCGTCGATTCACCGGCCGAGCCCGAACTGCCGGTCACGCCCGAGTCGGCCTTGGACAAGCGCATCGACTGGCGCTATCTCGACCTGCGCCGCGCCGATCGCCGCCTGATCTTCGAGGTGCAGTCGACTGTGGAGCACGCGATGCGCGAGTACTGGCGCGCCCAAAAATTCATAGAGATCCACACGCCCAAGCTGATGGGCTCGGCCAGCGAGTCCGGCGCCGAGCTGTTCAAGGTGGACTACTTCGAACGCACGGCCTACCTGGCCCAGTCGCCGCAGTTCTACAAGCAGATGGCGATGGCGGCCGGCTTCGGCAAGGTGTTCGAGATCGGTCCGGTGTTCCGCGCAAACCCGTCGTTCACCTCACGCCACGACACGGAGTTCACGAGTGTCGACGTCGAGATCGCCTGGATCGACTCGCACGAGGACGTGATGGCCTTCGAGGAGCGTTGGCTGGCGCATGTGCTTGCCGTCGTGGCTCGCGAACACGGCGAGCAGATCACGAGCACGTTCGGCGTCGAGGTCGGCGCGCCTACCGTGCCGTTTCCGCGTATCACGCTCGCCGACGCAAAGGCGCTATTGGCAGGGCACGGCCACGATGTGCCGGGACCCGACCACGACCTCGATCCGCCAAGCGAGCGCGCTCTGTCGGCGATCATTGCCGAGCAGTCCGGCAGCGAGTTTGCCTTCGTCACCGACTACCCAACTTCGGTGCGGCCTTTCTACCACATGCGCCACGAAGATCAGCCGACGCTCACCAAGAGCTTTGATCTGCTGTGGCGCGGCATCGAGCTCACCACCGGCGCACAACGCGAGCACCGCTACGAGCAGCTCCTGGCCCAAGCACACGAGAAGCAGGTCGAGGTCGAGCCGATCCAGTACTACCTCGATTTCTTCCGCTACGGCGCCCCCCCGCATGGCGGCTTCGGCTTCGGCTTGACACGCTTGTTGATGCAGATGCTCGGACAGGACAACGTGCGTGAGGTCACGTTCCTGTACCGCGGCCCCAACCGTCTCGAGCCGTAGGCGCCCGCCTGTCCGCAGCGGTGCCAGTGCGCTACGGCAAGCTGTAGCTACCAGGCACGTTCGTCAGCTTGCCCAGGCGAGTGCTGGGGTCGCGGCCGGCCTCATCTGCCGGAGCCTGCCGCGTACCGTCCGCACTCCGCATTACCTTCCAAAGCATGCTCGTCAATGAGCTCACAGACGGTGTGGATATCGACCAGGTCCTGCTGGTGCGCGCGATCGAGCGCCGCTCGCGCAGGGATGGAGGCGAGTATTTGCGTTTGCAATTGGGCGACCGCACCGGCGCCGTGGTCTCGATGGTCTGGGAGGAGCTCGTCGAGATGGAGCGCCTCGCGGCGCAGGGCGCTCCGGTGCACGTGACCGGTCGCTACACCGTGCATCCGCGTTTCGGGCCGCAGATAAACCTCCGCACGCTCACCGCTGCCGAGCCGGGAAGCTTCGCGCTCGAGGACCTGCTCGATGGGCCGGCACGCTCCCCCGAGCAGATGGAGGCAGACCTGCGCGAGCTGCTTGCAACCGTGCGCAACCCCCACCTCAGCACTCTGCTCGAGCGGGTGTTCGGCGAGGACTCGCCGCTATGGGCGCGCTTCCAGGGCGCGCCGGCCGCCAAGTACTACCACCAGGCCTACCGTCACGGGCTGTTGGAGCACTGCCTCGGGGTGGCCCAGGGCGTCAGCGCCATCTCCGCAACCTTCCCCGGTATCGACCGCGACGTGGCGGTGACGGGCGCGCTGCTGCACGACATCGGCAAGCTCGACGCCTACACCGACGATGCGCAAAGCATCGACCTCACCGATCTAGGCCGGCTACATGGCGAGATACCGCTTGGCTACTACCGCATCCGCCGCACGATCGAGGACATCGAGGGCTTCCCCGAGGAGCTTGCGTGGGCGGTGCTGCACATCATCCTCTCCCACCACGGTTCGCTCGAGCACGGCAGTCCTGTGACGCCATGTACCCGCGAGGCCACGCTCGTGCACATGATCGACAACCTCGGCGGGCGTCTCGGTAGCTTCGATCGCATCGAGAAGGAGCTCTCGCCGGGCGCGCGCTGGTCGAACTTCGATCGCGCGATCGGATCGGGCGCGTGGTTCAGCGCGCGCGAGGTGGGCGAGTCCGCCGCGGAGCCCGCGCGCGAAGCAGCCTGAACGCACGGCCCGATCGGGCTCGCCTTGGCGCTGTGCGCGCCTCGAAAATAGTCCTGTAAAAGCCGCAATTTGCGCGCGGATCGACGCCGGGACGAATACGTCTCGCCACTGGGTTCTATCTTCTTAGGTGGATGGCCAAGGACACCGAGAAGCTGATCCGCCAGTTGTCGCTGATCTCATACCTGATGGCCGAGCGCAGGCCGGTCACGGCGCTTGAGATTCGGCGCGACGTGGAGGGCTACAGCGGCATGAACGAGGACGCGTTCGCGCGTCGCTTCTATGCCGACCGCTCCGAGCTCGAGTCGTTGCGCATCCAGCTCACCGTCGACCGTCCCGCTGACGGCGCCGCCGAGCAGGAGAACTACTCGCTGCGGCCCGAGAACTTCCATCTGCCCGCAATCGAGTTCTCAGACGAAGAGCTCGCCGCGCTGCAGGCCGCGCTGCATTTGCTCGACGGCGAGTTCGCCTACGCGGAGCCGCTGCGACTCGCGTTGCAACAGATCACCTGGGGACGCCCGAGCCCGCTGCGCGCACCCGAGCAGCGCTCGGCGGCGCTTGGCATCACCGCATCGGCCGGTGGCCACGAGCTCTCGATTCGCCTCGCGAAGATCGAGACGGCGATCTTCCGCAACAAGACGATCACCTTCGACTACTACACGATGGCGCGCGACGAGACCGGGTCGCGTCGTGTGGATCCCTACCACCTGTTGTTCCAGGGAGGAGAGTTCTATCTGCTCGGCTATGCGCACGAGCGCGAGCAGATCCGCGTGTTCCGGCTCTCGCGCATTCGCGGCAAGGTCTCCTATGCCACCAAGGCCGAGCACGACTTCAGGCGTCCCGCCGACTTCGATCCGCGCGAGTACGCGGGGCGCTCGGAGTGGCAGCTTGGCGACGAGCAGGGTATGGCCGAAGTGCTTCTGTCCGAGCGCATCGCATGGCAGATCGAACGCCACTTCGGTCGCTTCGGAGAGATGCTGCCCGCCGAGGGGGAGGGGCACAACCCGGGCGATCGGCTGCTGCGCACCAGCTATTCGAGTGCCCGCATGCTCGTCTCCTGGGTGCTGGGGCTTGGCGAGAACGCGCGCCTGCTCGGCCCGCCCGCGCTCGTCGAGGAACTTGACGCGGCGCTTGGCGCTCTTGGAGGAGCGCCACAGCGAGGGCCAGGAGTTGGCCGACAGCGTGCCGACGATCGAGGAGCCGGCGCCGGAGCCCCGACGCGCTCGGCCGCCGCCTGCCGCTTCCCCATGCGGCAGGCGCGCGCGGACCGTCGGGCCGCGGCGGTCGAGCGCGATCCCCAAGCCGAAGCGGCGATTCGCCCCGAGCGCTTCGCGCGGCTGGTGACGCTGGCGAGCATCCTGATCCACGCCGGCAGGCGCAGCGAGCGCGTGAAGATCGCGGAGCTGTGCGAGAGCCTGCAGCTCTCCGACGAGGAGTTGCGTGAGGACATCAACGTCCTGAATGTCGTCAACTTCGGTGGAGGCTCCTATGTGCTGTACGCCGAAATCCTCGAGGAGGAGGGCGAGATCGACGTCGACCCAGAGCCCTACAGCGACAACTTCGACCGACCGGCAAGGCTGCTGCCGGTCGAGGCCAAGGCGCTTGTCGCCGCGATCGATTTGGTGGGTGAGCACATCCCCGAGGGTTCGCTCTCCTCGGCGCGCGAGAAGATCGTCGCTGCACTCGGCGAGGACCCGATGGAACAGGGCCTGCAGGTCGCCCACGCCACCAGCGACGACTCCGAGGTCGCCCGTATCGTCTCGCGCGCGATCGTCGAGCACCGCCTGCTGGAGCTCGACTACTACAAGGCAAACGAGGACGAGTTCTCCTTGCGCCGCGTCGAGCCCTACGCGCTCACGAACGGGCAGGAGGGCTGGTACGTGGCCTCGTTCGATCCCGCCAAGCACGAGATGCGCCACTTCCGCCTCGATCGCATCAGACGAGCGCACGTGACCGACGAGGTATTCGAGCCGCGCTCCGAGGTCGACCCTGGCGCCGAAGTGGAGGGCTGGATGCGCACCGGCGAGGTGCAGGCCTCGCGTGCCGCGCGTGTATGGATATCACCCGAGCGCGCACGCTGGGCACGCGAGCAGCGTCGCGTGGTCGATGAGCTCGTGGACGGGTCGATCGTCGTGCAGCTGAGCTTCGCCGGCACCGACTGGCTGGTGCGCGAGGTGCTCAAGGAGGCCGGCGACGCGGTCGTGCTCGAGCCCGAGGATGCGCGCGAGGCGGTCCTGGTGGCGGTGCAACAGCTGCGCGCGGTCCCAGCCGGCGTCTCGTGAGTACTCGCGAGCGCGCGGCACCCAAGCCCTCCTTCGCCCTCTCTGTCTGCGCGAGTAGATGAGTCGTCGCGAGCAGATCAAGATGGGCGAGGTCGAGCTGGCCTCGTTCCTGGCAGAAGAGCGGACCGTGACCTGCGCCACGACGGGGCCGCGAGGCTGGCCGCATTTGATGCCGCTTTGGTATGTGCTGCGTGGATCTGAGCCCTCAGCTCAGAGCGCGGCAGACGGCGCCGACATCGAGAGCCTCGCCGATGCGGCCAAGGGCGTCGCCGGTGGATCGCAGATCTGGGCCTGGACATATGCCGTCTCCCAGAAGGTGCGCAACCTGGAGCGCGACCCGCGCGCCAGCTTGCAGGTCGAGGCCGGCGAGCAGTACCAGGAGTTGCGCGGAGTGATGTTCGAGTGCGACGTTGTCATCCACCGCGATATCGAGACCGTCGGCGCGCTCGGGCATGAGATCTTCATGCGCTATGCGACCCCACGCGGCGAGCCACCCGTCGAGGAGTTGCCGCGGGAGGTCGGCGCGATGGTCAGGCCCAGGCCGCAAAGCGCGTAGCGCTTCAGTTTGTGGAGCGGCGCCGTGCGACTTGGGACCATCGCAAGCTCGCGGGCATCTACTAATCCCGGCTCGAACCTGCGCATAGCTGTATCCATCCCGCGAAGTTTCTCCCGCAAGCGAGCCCGGTCGATATAGGCTAGGCGACCGATGGAGTCATTGAAGGGACTAATCCTCTCCGGAGGCAAAGGCACGCGTCTGCGCCCGATCACCCACACGAGTGCCAAGCAACTCGTGCCGGTGGCCAACAAGCCCGTGCTGTTCTACGGCATCGAGGCGATGGCCGCCGCGGGTGTGAAGGAGGTAGGCATCATCATCGCGCCGGAGACCGGCGGGGAGATCAGAGAGGCGGCCGGCGACGGCTCGCGATTCGGCGTGCGAATCGAATACATCGTCCAGGACGAGCCGCTCGGCCTCGCCCATGCGGTGTTGACCGCCGAGCCGTTCTTGGGCGACAGCCCCTTTGTGATGTACCTCGGCGACAACCTCTTGCAAGGTGGCATATCGGATCTTGTGGCTGCCTTCCGCGAGCACGCCCCCGACGCGCTGATCCTGCTCACCCCTGTCGCGGACCCCGAGAACTACGGTGTGGCCGAGCTGGCGCCGGCACCGGAGGGAGAGGTTGGGCATGTCGTTCGCCTGGCCGAGAAGCCACCCGAGCCGGCTACCGACTTGGCACTCGTTGGCGTCTACATGTTCACCGCCGCCATTCACGACGCCGCTCGTGCGATTGAGCCTTCCGCCCGCGGGGAGCTCGAGATCACCGATGCGATCCAGTATTTGGTTGACAATGGCCGACGCGTCGAGCCTCACATCGTGCGTGGCTGGTGGAAGGACACGGGACGGCTCGAGGACATGCTCGAGGCCAACCGGCTGATTCTCGACAGCTTGAGCGAGCGTGTCGAGGGAGAGTTGATCGATTCACGGGTGGACGGCCGCGTCGTGATCGAGTCGGGTGCGCGCCTGGAGCGCACGACTGTGCGCGGGCCGGCGATCATCGGCGCCGGTGCCCGGTTGTGCGACTGCTACATCGGCCCTTACACCGCGATCGGCAAGGACTGTCGAATATCCAACGCCGAGGTCGAGCACTCGATCCTGCTGAGCGGCTCCTCGGTGTGCGACCTCGACGGGCGCATGGAGTCCTCGTTGCTGGGCCGCAACGTGACGATTCGCCGCGGCGACCGCCAGCCGCGCGCCTACCGTTTCATGGTTGGCGACAACTCGGACATCTCGATCCTCTAGGGGATAGGCGTGCGAATTCTCGTCACAGGCGCGGCGGGAATGCTCGGCCACGACGTGTGCCGTGTCGGCAAGCGTGCCGGGCACGAGCTGACCCTCATCGACCTGCCCGAGCTCGACATCGTCGACGAGCCGGCTGTCATCGCCTTCTACGAGCGCGAGCGGCCCGAGGCCACGATCAACTGTGCCGCCTGGACCGACGTGGACGGCGCCGAGAGCAAACGCGAGGCCGCCCACGCCGTCAATGCGCAAGGTGCCGGCAACCTGGCACGTGCCGCGGCCGGCATCGACAGCCCGTTGCTGCACATCTCCACCGACTACGTCTTCGACGGGACGCCACCGCGGGACGCCACCGGGCGGCCTAGGCCGTATGTGGAGTCGGACGCGACCGATCCCAAGTCGGTCTACGGAGAGACCAAGCTCGCCGGCGAGCGCCAGGTGCTGGCAGCCTCACCGGCCCATACTGTTGTGCGCACAGCATGGCTCTATGGAATCGACGGCCCCAACTTCGTCGCAACGATGCTGCGCCTGGCCGGCGAGCGCGAGACGGTTCAGGTGGTCGACGATCAGATCGGCTCGCCCACCTGGTCTGGTCACCTGGCGCCCGCGATCCTGGGGCTGCTCGAACGTCAGGTCACCGGGCTCCTACATCTCACCGGCACCGGTTCGGTGTCGTGGAATGGCTTTGCCAAGGAGATCTTCCGCCAAGCAGAGGTGAAATGTCGCGTGGAGGCGGCCACATCCGCTGAAATGGCTCGTCCCGCACCGCGCCCGGCATGGTCGGCAATGGAGTCCGAGCGCGAGGACGTCCTGCCGATGCCCGACTGGCGCGACGGTCTCGCCGGCTATATGGCGGCCCGCAACGGCATTGCGCGCCCATGATGCTGGCGTAGCTCTCTACCCCGGGATGGGTGCTTGGCCGATGCCGGAGATTCGCCAATGCGAGCCTTCCTTGACCAGCGCGAGTGCCGTGACGCGGTTTTTGCCCGAGTAGGTGCTCTTTACGTGCGCCAGTGCATGGTTGCCGCTGAGGACGATCGATTCGACCTTCAAGCCCAGCGCGTCGATTTCGTGCAGCTGGGCCTTCAGCACCGTCTGGCATCCGCCGACGCGCGCCAGCTTGCCGGTCAGCGTCGCGGCGAGATCGTCTTCGCAGAGTTTCTTCTCGTCCTCCGCGGTGGCGTCGGTCTGGAAGTTGGCCACCGTCTGGGCGACGTTGTGGCTTTCGCCGCTGAATTTGCCTGTAGACGCCGTTTCGGCGCAGGCGCTGACGCCGACGGCAAACGCGAGTGCGCAGATTCCGGCGACGAGTGGTCTCATGGACATGAGCATCGCCGGTAGCGTATGCGAGCGGCGGAAGACGTGCTGTACCGCATTCAATCTCAGGGCCTATCTCGTGTAGCCCTAAGGTCCGCGAAAGCCGTCGCCGGAGGCTGTCTCCAGCTCCGGCGCGGCTTGGCGGCGGTGAGAAGCCTCCCGGTTTTTCAGACCTGCTCGTCGTCGCGGCGGTAGCCGAGCCGTGCGGAGATGTTGTCCGCGGTGGCGACGAGATGCGGTCCGAGTGCGTCGACGAGCTCCTCGAGCGAGATCATCGAGCTGTGGGCCGCGATGTTCACGGCTGCCACAACCTCTCTTGACTCCGTTCGAACGGGCGCCGAGATCGAGTGCAGACCCTGGGCGAGCTCTTCGTCGTTGACCGCCATGCCCTCCTCGAGCACATGCTCGAGTTCGGTGCGCAGCGCCTTCTTGCTGGTGATCGAGTTCGGCCCACGACGCGCGAGCGTCATGTTGCCGATCAGATCGCGCTGCTCTGACTCTGGCAGGTTGGCGAGCAGCACCTTGCCCATCGACGTGCAATAGGCCGGCAGGCGCGAGCCGGGACGCAGGTTCATGTCGATCTTGTTCTGTCCGCGGCGGAAGCTGCGGGCGCGATCGACGTACAGGATCTCGGGACCGTCGAGCACGGACAGGTTCACGGTATAGGAGGTGCGCTGGCGCAGCTCCTCCAGGTAGGGCCGCGAATGCTCACGCAGTCCGGTCGAGTTCAGCGCGGACATGCCCAGATCGGTGACGCGCAGTCCGAGGCGATACTTGCGCGAGGCACCCTGCTCGAGGAAGCCGAGCGCGACGAGCGTGATCACGTAACGGTGCGTCGTGGAGCGGCTCATTCCGAGGTCGTCGGCGATGTCGGCGATGCCGAGCACGGGACGCTCCGGCGTGAAGCAGCCGAGGATCGCAAGTCCGCGCTCGAGTGACTGGGAGTATCGTGGCTCACGAAGGCTTGGTATCGACCACTCGCCTTCTTGGCCTGATTTGGAAGAATTCGAACTTACTCTAGGCATCTCTGCTAAGGCCCCTATCCGTAGTGCCGGAGGTGACTCTACATTGGTGCACCTCAGTTGAAACAATAATCATACTTGGGAATGCCGACATTCTCAATCGAGAGCACCATCTCGAACTACGCTCCTCTGGTCACGGTGCGCGCCCAGCGCTTCCGATGGCATGGTGGATCGGTGTCTGTCAAGCCATCTGACAGCTGGTAGGCGCCACGTATCTTCTTTATCCATGCCGAGTTTATATTCAAATTACGTGATTTTCCGAGACGGTATGAAATCGAAGGCCGCAGGTGTCGAGGCGATGCAGGATGGCTCAGAACTGAATATTCAAGGATCGAACAACTTGGGGTCGCAAACGGCGTGAGCGAGCGCTTGACCTATACCAGCGGTGCACTCGCCGGCGCGCTCGACGAAGAGTTCGAGCGCTGTCTTGCACAGCGGCGCGCCACCGACCAGCCACCTTTTGCACACCTCATCGGCGGAGAGCTCACACCACAGGGAGAGGTGTTCGAGCGACACGAGCCCTCGGACGCAAACGGGCATGTCAGTCGGGCGCACGCTGCCGAAGCGGAGACCGTCGCCAGGGCGTTGCGTGCCGCTCGAGGAGCGCAGCCGCTGTGGGGTCGCACGCCATATGCCGATCGCTGTGCCCATATGCGCACGGTGGCGGAGGCGTTGGCCGAGCGCCAGATCGAAATCGCGGCGGTGGTGAGTCTGGAGACGGGCAAGACGCGCATGGAGTCGATCGCCGAAGCACAGGAGGCGATCGACTTGATCGAGACCTACTGCACGGCGATCGAGGAGGCCGAAGGATTCAGCGCGCCGCTTGTGAGCCTCGCCGCGAGCGAACGCAACTTCGAGACGCTCAGGCCCTACGGAACGTTCGGCGTAATCGCGCCGTTCAATTTTCCGCTGGCGCTGGCGGTAAACATGCTCTCGGCCGCGCTGATCGCCGGCAACACGGTGGTCGTCAAGCCATCCGAGGCGACGCCATGGACGGGTGCGCTGCTCGGCGAGGTGCTTGCGGCGGGGCAGTTGCCGGCCGGTGCGATCAACCTCGTGCACGGCGGCGCGGATACCGGCCGCGCGCTCGTCGCCGGGGACGTCGATGGGATCGCGTTCACCGGCTCTGTGCCCGTTGGGCGGGAGATCGCGCGAACCCTGGCCTCCGGTCGCTGGGCACGTCCCGTGTTGGCTGAGATGGGCGGCAAGAACCCGGCGATAGTTACCGCCAATGCCGATCTGGAGAAGGCCGCTGAGGGCATTGCCAGGGCGGCGTTCGGGCTCTCCGGACAGAAGTGCAGCGCCTGCTCGCGCGCGATCGTCTCGGGAGAGGTTTACGACGAGTTGGTCGAGCGGCTGTGCGCATTCGCACGCGAGTTGGTCGTCGGAGACCCCGCCGATCGTGCTTCGGCGCTCGGGCCGGTCATAGATAAGGAGGCTGTGGCCCGCTTCCAGGAGAGCGCGGACCTGGCCAGTCGCGAGGGGCGCATCGTTCTCGGCGGCGCGCGGATCGAGCTGCGCGGCGGGCACTTCGTCGAGCCGACCGTCGTGTGCGATCTTCCCGTGGGTCACGCGCTCAGCCGGCGTGAGCTGTTCCTACCGTTTCTCACCGTAACTCGAGTGGAGGGGCTCGCGGAGGCGATCGTCGAGGCCAACGCCGTCGACTATGGACTGAGCGCCGGGATCTTCAGCGAGGACGAGCAAGAGGTCGAGCGATTCCTTCAGGAGATCGAGGCCGGCGTGGTGTACGTGAACCGCCGCGCCGGTGCGACCACCGGCGCATGGCCGGGGTCGCAATCGTTCTGCGGCTGGAAGGCCAGCGGCCTGACCGGCAAGGGTGGCCTCGGGCCGTACTATCTCCAGCAGTTCATGCGCGAGCAAAGCCGCACCATCGTGAGATGACCGAAGCCCGCCACGCTCCGCGCATGGCCGTGGCGCTGGATGAGTATCGGCAGCGGCTCACTCGAACGCGGGAATGGATGGCCGTGCGCGGGCTCGACCTGCTGCTCCTGAGCCAGCCCGAGCACTACAACTGGCTGTCTGGTTACGAGCCGACGAGTGCCTTCTACTTCCAGGTTCTGATCGTGCCGCTCGACGAGGACGCCCCGCTCACGCTGCTCTGCAACAAGGCCGAGCTGCTGCTGTGCGAGGAAACCTGTTGGGTGAGCGACGTCAGGCCCGTCTGGACTCATGAGGATCAAACCGCACGTTTGCTGGAGACGTTGCGCGAGCGCGGTCTCCATAGAGCGGGACGCATCGGTCTGAACCTGTCGAGCTACCACCTCAAGGCACGCTATGCCTTGGAGTTGATAGCGGGCCTGCCCCACGCAGAGACGGTCGACGTCTGCGAAGGACTTGACGATCTACGTCTGGTCAAGAGCCCGGCGGAGCTTGCGCTGCTGCGCGAGGCGGCGCATGTCGCCGACCTTGGGGTAAGCGCCGGCATCGACGCGGTTCGCGCGGGAGTCGGCGATCGCGAGGTGATGGCGGCGATACAGCAAGCCCTCGCTCAGGCCGGAGGTGAGTTTCCGGCCTACCCGACGCTTGTGGATGCGCGTGGCACGCTACATGGGACGCCGATCGGCAAGCTGCTGCGCGACGGCGATGTGGTCTACCTGGAGGTCAGTGGCGTCGTGCGTCGTTATCACTGCAACATCTCGCGGACCGTCGTCGTCGGTCAGCCGTCCGCGCGTGTGCGCGAGCTCTACGAGGTCGTGCGCGACGCGCTCGATCGCGCCACCGATGCGCTGCGGCCGGGTACGCGTGTCGCCGAGATCGTGGAGCTCGTCGCGGAGTGCCACCGCGGCTATGAGCAGAACACGTGGGGTCGCTTTGGCTTCAGCATGGAGATCGCCTATCCCCCGATCTGGATCGGGGGGTTGAGCCTGATGCGGGGCGATCCCCACACGATCGAAGCAGGCATGGTCATCACGATGGAGCCGGGGCTCTCATACAGCGACGGCGCGACGATGATGCTCGGCAACAACGTGCTCGTTACCGAGGAGGGTCCCGAGGTCCTCAACGAGGTGCCCGTGGAGCTCTTCGTCAAGTGACCCCGCAACGCGACACCGTTCACTGGTACGCGGGGCCGAGCACCTTCTACCGTGCGCCCGCGCTCGACGTGGGGGAGATCGCCGCGGGCAACGTGGCGGTGTTGGGCGTGCCGCTTGACTCCTGGACGCTGGGGCGCAACGGTCAGCGCTATGCGCCCCGCGCGATCCGCGAGGCGTCGCTGTACCTGGCCGGCTACTACGGCCTGCAGACCGAGCCTGTCGGCTATGTGAATGTCTCCGACGGGCGCGTATGGACGGTGCCCGAGCAGCCTCGCCTATTCGACGTCGGCGACGTGCGCATCCACCAGGGCGACGTGCGCGCGCAGATCGAGGCGATCGCCGCACCTGTGGCCGAGATCACGGCGCGCGGTGGGATGCCAGTGGTGATCGGCGGGGACCACTTCGTGCCCTATCCCTCCTTTATGGGCTTCGCGCGCGGGCTTCGCGCCGCTACGCCCGGTGCGAAGGTCGGGTTTCTGAACATCGACGGGCATTTTGACTTCTGGGACGAGTTCCGTGACATGGGTCGCCTGAATCACGGCACCTTCGCGCGCCGGATCAGCGAGCACGAGGCCGTCGGAAGCATGGTCTGGTGGGGGCTGAACGGGACGAACATCGCCGAGCCCGAGCAGTTGCGCATATGCAAGGAGAGAGGTTTCGCCGCCTACACGGCCAGCTCGATTCGCCGCCGCGGCGTGCTCGAGACGATGCGCGAGGCACTGGAGATCGCCTCCGAGGGAGCCGAGCGCGTGTATGTGACCTTCGACATCGACGTCACCGACGGCGCCTACGCTCCAGGGACCCATTCGATCGTCTTGGACGGGCTCAGTCCGGGCGAGGTTCTGGCCGGGCTCGGGGTCCTCGGCGAGTTCGAGAATGTTGGAGCATTTGACGTATGCGAGATGATCCCCCAATACGATGTGGGGGGAGGGCGCACCGCGCGATACGCGGCGCACGCGATCCTCACGGTTATCGGTCATCGAGTGCTCGACTCTCAACAATCAATCCCGCGGGACATCCTGGATGCCGTGTTCCGTTGAGTACAGAGGGCGGGTTGCCTTCGTCAGGTCAAGCTCTGAGTGCGCCTGCTTGTGCGTGCTCGGGAATTTCACGCCGAGTCGTCGAGCTCAAGCGCAGTTATGAGAGAGGAAGAATATGCAGCCAATGAGTTGGGGTAGGAGCCGCCGGGTGCTTGGGGCGCTCGGGGCGCTGTCGATTTGCTTGGGGATCGCCGCATGCGGTAGCAGCGGTAAAAGCTCGACCACGCTGACGATCGGCGATTGGGGTGCGCCGATCGACGAAGCCACGCAGAAGGCCTACACAAATCAGTTCGACGCGGAAAACCACCTGAAATCTCAGTTTGTGGACGCCCCCGGCGTCCAGCTCGCGCGTGTGGAAGCACAGAACCAGGCGAAACAGATCCAGTGGGACGTGGTCGATTCGCTCGATGGAGGCTCGGCCTACACGCTCTACGCAAAGGGACAGCTGGCGCCGTTGCCGGCCGCCACCAAGGCGCGCTTTGAAAAAGAACTCGGCGCTCAGAAGGTCACGCCGTTCGGCTTCTCCCACGGGAGCCTCGGCGACGTGATCGTTTGCAATACCGACAAGATGAAGAGTTGCCCGGCCAACATGGCGCAGTTCTACAACACCAAGGAATTCCCCCAGCAGCGCATGTTCGGCGGGATCGAGCCGATCGAGGCGACCACGACGGCCGAGGTCGCAGCGGGCATGCCGATCACCCAGACGGCTACGACTCCCGTGAACGTCAAAGCCGTGATCAAGACGCTCGAAGGGCTCAAGCCTCACATCAAGGTGTTCTGGCAGTCAGGCGAACAGCAGCAGCAGATCATGCGCAGCGGCCAAGTGCCACTTGGGATCATGTGGAGCGATCGTGCCTATCAGCTCATCTCCCAAGGGGTGAAATTGAAGGTCGTGTGGGTGGGCGGCGCCTATGAGCCCAGCTATTGGGCCGTGCTGAAAGGCGCCCCCAACTCGGCGGACGCTTCCAAGTTGCTCGAATTCATCGCCAGCCATCCGAAGTCGGAGGCGACGTGGGCCGAAATCGTGCACGACTCGGTCCCAAATCCGCTCGCGCTCACCTACCTGCCGAGCTCGATCGGCTCGCAGCTGGCTGACAACCCGATGAACCTCAAGCAGTTGGCGACGCCCAACTTCCTGTGGTACGCCAATCACAGCGACGAACTGAACACCGCGTATGAGAACTTCCTGCGCGGCTAGCGCGCGGGACTTCTGAGATGAGGCAGACGGGGAGGAGCGTCATGGCGAGCCTTCCCGTCTTGCCTCGCGTGGACAGCGAACGTCAGCCGCCTGCTTGGAGCGCGGTCCTGCCCAACCGTTGGGCGCTGTTGTTGGTGCTGCCGCTACTCGCGATGTTGCTCGGCTTCGTCGTCTATCCGCTCGCCAAGCTGACGATCGACTCGCTCACCACCGGCGAAGGGCTGGGCAACTACGCCGCGGTCTTGGAAAGCCCCGCGGGCAGGCGCGCGCTGATCACCACGCTGCTATCGAGCGTGCTGGTTAGCGCGGTCGCGGTAGGGCTTGGCGGTCTGCTCGCCTGGCACATCAAGGTCAGCAAGAGCACACTTGTGAAGGCCGTCCTGTGGCTCGCGGTGCTTGCTCCCTTCTGGATGGGGACGGTCGTGAAGAACTACTCGATCGTGATCCTGCTCTCCTCTGAAGGGCCGCTCGACAAGGGGCTCGAATTGCTCGGTCTGGCGCCGGTCTCCTGGCTTTACACCTCGACTGCCGTGGCGCTGGGGATGGTCTACACGATGGTTCCCTACGCGGCCTTCTCGCTGTATGGAGTGTTCCTGACGATCGACCGCTCCCTGCTCGATGCCGCCCGTGGCCTGGGAGCTTCGCGTGCTCGCGCGATCAGCTCTGTGATGTTGCCGCTGGCGATGCCCGGGATCGTCGCCAGCGGTGCGCTGGTATTCGCGATATCGCTCGGCTTCTATGTCACGCCGGTCCTGTTGGGAGGAGCGCAGGCGCCATTCATGGCCTCCTATATCCAGGACTACATCTTCACCTTCTACGACTATCCGATCGCAAGCGCCGCGTCGGTGATCCTGCTGGTGGTCGCCCTGCTCACGCTCGGTCTTGCGCTTGCATTGGTCGGGCGTGGGCGCCTTCAGAGGGCGGCGGCATGAGACGCACAAGGGATGGCGGCGTGAGACACGCGAGGATGGCAGTGTGAGATGCACGAGGGATGGCGGCATGAGGCACGCAAGGATGGTGGCGTGAGTCGCGAGGACGGCCGCGTGAGTCGCGCACTGTTCGGCGACCGTTTCACCGGCGCCGCGAGCGCGGTCATGGTCTCGGCTACGGCCTTCGTTCTGCTCCTGCCGGCAGCGCTGGTTGTGGTGCTGTCCTTCTCCAACGACCGCTTCTTTGACTTTCCTCCGCATACGTGGGGGCTGGGCCAGTACCGCAGGCTGCTCGAAGACCCGCGCTGGAGCTCGGCGCTGTGGCTGTCGGTGAAGATCGCCGCGCCAGTGGCGCTGCTCGCCGCGCTCGTGGTGGTGCCCACGCTGTTCACGATCCACCGTAGTCGCCTTCCGTTGCGCCACGCGCTGCAGGCCGGCGGGATCGCCGGGATCATCCTCCCGATATCCGCATATGCGGTCGCCATGTACGGGCTGTACGTCCAGGTCGGCCTGCTCGGCACCTACTGGGGCTTGGTGCTTGCCAACCTGACGCTCGCGGTGCCGGTGATGCTGCTCGTCTCAAGCGCCGCCATGAGCCGCATCCCGCCCGAGCTCGAGCTGGCCGCGATGGTCGCGGGGGCCAGCCGGGTGCAAGCTTGGTTTGCGATCACGTTGCGCTTGCTCGCCCCCGCGATCCTGGCCGGGGGTGTGCTCGCGTTTGTGACAAGCCTCGACGAGGCGGTGCTGGTCAACTTCCTCGGCGGGCCGGGGCTTGAAACCCTGCCCAAGGCGATCCTCGACTCTGTGCGCTACGGCCTCGAACCCGTCATCACCGCGATCGCGACGCTGCTGATGGTCGGTACCAGCCTCGCGATGGCGCTTGCGGCGCGACTGGCGCGCCGGGGGGCTCTGTGAGCGCGGACACGGTGCTCGACATTCAGGGGCTGAGTAAGTCCTACGGCGAGACGCCTGCCCTGCGAGAGGTCAGCTTGCAGGTGCGCCAAGGCGAGCTGTTGACGTTGCTGGGACCCAGCGGCTCAGGCAAGACGACACTGCTGAAGGTGATCGCGGGCTTTGAGGCGCCGACGTCGGGGAAGGTGCTGTTGCGCGGCCTTGACATATCGCGATCCTCGCCGGCGCGACGCGGCGTAGGGATGGTCTTCCAGAACTATGCGCTGTTTCCGCACATGACCGTCGCACAGAATGTCGGCTATGGCTTGAAGTTCAGACGCGTGGGCCGCGCTGAGCGTGAGCGGCGCGTGGGCGAGATGCTCGGGCTGTTGCACTTGGATGGCCTGGAGGGGCGCTATCCGCGCCAGCTCTCGGGCGGCCAGCAACAGCGTGTGGCCCTCGGTCGAGCGCTCGCGTATGACCCCGAGGTGATCTTGATGGACGAGCCGTTGGGGGCGCTCGACCGTACGCTGCGCCTCGAGATGGAGGAGCAGATCCGCGGTATCCACCGTGAGCTGGGTGCAACGATCGTGTACGTCACCCACGATCAGCAAGAGGCCCTGGCGCTGTCGGATCGCATCGCGATCATGCGTGCGGGCAGAGTCGCAAGCGTGGGGGAGCCGGCGCGGCTGTACGCGCGGCCGGCGGACAGCTTTGTGGCGGGTTTCTTCGCAAACGCGAATCTGTTGGCGGTGAGCGAGCACGAACTACTCGGCGACGGGCGGGCGCGCGTACGCTGCGGGCAGGGCGAGATCAGATGCGCAACCAGTGCCACAGAGGGCGACCCTGTTGTACTGGCCGTGCGCCGCCGCAGCCTGCGTCCCAGCGCCTCGGCGGGGTCGCTGCGGATCGCTGGGCAGGTGGCGGAGATGCTGTTGTTTGGCGACGAGCAGGAGATATCGATCGAGTCGCCGATGCTCGGGCGGGTTGTGGCGACGATCGATTCGCGCGATTGCGCGGGGATCGTGCTGGGCATGCAGTTGGAGTTGTTCGTAGCCGCGGATGAGGCCGTGCTCGTCCCGCTCGTTTGAACTCCGATACGCCGTCAAATTGCTGCCAACATGGCAAGCCGATGGACCAGACTCCGATCGTCATCGAGGGGCCGGCAGCACAAGAGCTCTACGAACGGGCTTTGCACAGCTTGCCCGGCGGCAACGCGCGCTCAACGCTGTTCGTCGCGCCGCATCCTCCGTATGCGGCGCGTGGCGAAGGTTGCGAAGTCGTGGATGTCGACGGCCACCGCACGATCGACCTGCAGAACAACTACACGGCGCTCGTGCACGGCCATGCATTTGGGCCGGTAACGCAAGCGGCTGTGGCGGCGCTTGCCGAGGGGACGGCCTTTGGCTTGCCGACGCTCTCGGAGATAGAGCTGGCCGAGTGCTTGGCGGCGCGCGTGGGCTGGGCCGAGCGCTGGCGCTTTGCCAACTCGGGCACCGAGGCGGTGATGATGGCCGTACGGGCCGCTCGTGCCGCGACCGGCCGCGACGGATTGCTCCGCTTTGCCAACTGTTACCACGGCAGTTGGGACGCGGTCGTGCGTCGTGGCTCGCATGGGGTGCCGGCGGCGGCTCAGGGGGACGTGTTGACACTCGAGCTGGGTGACGAGCAGTCTTTCGTGGCGGCGCTCGACGAGCACGATGGTCGCATCGCGGCGGTGCTGCTCGACCTGATGCCCAACCGCGCAGGCCTGCGGCCGCTTGAGCCCTCGTTCGTCAGGCTTGTGCGTGAGCAGACCGAGCGTCGCGGGATCGCGCTGGTGCTGGACGAGGTGATCACGTTCCGCCTCGCGCCCGGCGGGATGCACTCGCTGTACGGGATCGACGGCGACCTGGTCGCGCTCGGCAAGATGATCGGCGGTGGCTTTCCGGTCGGTGCCGTCGGTGGGCGGGCGGCGTTCATGGATGTGTTCGATCCACGCCGCCCGGACGCGGTGGCCCACGGCGGGACGTTTTCGGCCAATCCGGTGACGATGCGCGCTGGGTTGGCGGCGCTCGAGGCGTTCGGGCTCCTCGAGATCGAGAGGATGAACGCGCTCGGGGACCGTCTGCGCGAGGGCCTCTGCGAGCGTGGCTGGCCGGTGAGCGGACAGGGCTCTCTACTGCGGATCGGCTCACAGGATCCGACGGCGCTTTGGTGGCGTCTCTACGAGGCCGGTGTTCTGATCGCGGCAAATGGACTCTTGTGCATGTCCACGCCGATGGACGAGCAAGTCGTTGAGCGGGTGCTGTTGGCGTTCGATCGGATCGGGGACGCGGCTCGGTGAGCATGGCCGTGGGGCCAGCCAGGTACGTCGAGCGAGCGTCGGTAAGTCGGGGCGCGGGTGTACGGCACGAATGTTGGCGCTAAATGCGAGGGACCTGATCGGGTGAGCGGCCAAGGCCCCGTGGTTTGCGTCATCGGCGCCGGCGCGATCGGACTGTCGAGTGCGCTTCAGCTTGCGCGCCGCGGGTGCGAGGTGACGGTGATCGAGGCCCGGCACGTCGCCGCCGGCTCCTCAGGCTTGTCGGTGGGAATCGTGGAGACGCAGTATCTCGAGCGGTTGGACATCGAATTGCGTGTTCGCGCCATGGGCACGTTTGCATGGCTTGAGCGTGAGCACGAGTTGAGGATCGTGCGTAACGGATATCTACGACTCGGCCACGACGACGCGTCGCGAGTGGCATTTGAGCGCAGCGTGGAGATCCAACGCGAGCTTGGCGTGCGGGACGCGGAGGTGCTCGACCGAATGGAGATCGCACGGCTTGTGCCCGATATGCGTACGGACGACTTGAAGGTCGGGTTGTTTGGGCGCGGGGATGGTTTCATCGACGGCCATCTCTATTGCGGGTTGCTTGCGGAGCTGGCTGTGCGGGCAGGCGCACGACTGTTGATGGCCACCGAGTTGCATGGCGCCGAGCCGCTTACGGATGGCGGGCTGCGTCTGAAGACGAGCGGCGGCGAGCTCGAGTGTGACCTGGCGGTCGACGCGGCCGGCCCCTGGGCTGGGAAGGTCGCGAGGCTGCTCGGCTGTGAGCTGGGCTTGACGCCCCAACGGCATCAGGCATGCTTGGTGCACCTTCCCCATGAGTTGCCGTACACGATGCCATCGGTGATGGACTACTCACCTGGTAGCGGTGAGCGCGGCTTGTACTTTCGCCACGAGGGCAGTGGCAGGTTGATCGCCGGGCTCCACGGCGAGGAGGCCAACGCACCCAGCGCCGACCCCGACTCCTATGTGCGCCAGGCTGACGAGGGATTCTTGGAAGAGCTTGCCGGCAAGCTTTGCAACCGCCTGCCCGACTTGGCGGCGGCGACTCTGGCTGGAGGTTGGGCGGGTCTCTATCCGGTGAGCATCACGGGCAGACCACTCGTAGGTCCGTTGACGGACGGCATGCCGGTGATCGTGGCGGGCGGCGGGGGCGGATCGGGCATCCAGCTCTCGCCCGTCATAGGAGAGCTGGTCGCGGACTGGGTTGTTCATGGTGAGGCGCGGGCGATCGCCGGCGCGGGGCGGCTGGTGCCCTGTTGAGCGAGCCTCTCAGTCGTGCCGTGGGAGCGCCACCAACACGCGGCGGGCCAGCTGCTCGTCGCCGGTGAGCCGTAGTTGCGTTGTGTCGCGCCGCGGACCGAACGCCATCGCCCACGCGGCGGCAGTCTAATCGAACAATCCCGAGAAGCGACCTTGCGCGCTCTTCGGAGATGTTCGAGCAATCTGAGCTTGACATCTCGCTCCATCGCAAGAGGCGCAGCGCGCTAGCCTCGGCGGACGTGGCAACAGCAAAGTCAGACCCACTCGCCGCGTTCAGCCCGGCTACGCGCACATGGTTCGAAGCTTCCTTTGCCGAGCCCACCCTCGCCCAGGCGCAGGCTTGGCCGGCGATCGCAAGTGGCGAGCACGTGCTGCTATCGGCCCCGACGGGGTCGGGCAAGACGCTGGCCGCGTTCCTGTGGGCGCTCGACCGACTGAGCGCAGAGGCCGGCGCCGAGGAAAACGGCATGGTCCCCGCGCGCGCGGGGGGCATCGGCAATAAAGCAGGCACCAACCCAGCGCGGGAAGACCTCGGTGCGCCCGAAAATGGGATCGGCTCGCGCACCCCGACCGGCACGCCCAAAAATCCAAACCCAAACAACGTCCCCCGTAGGGGGGAAGGCGTGCGCGTCGTGTACATCTCGCCGTTGAAGGCTCTGTCCTACGACATCGAGCGCAACCTGCGCGCGCCGCTGCGAGGGATCGGGGCGAACGTGAGCGTTGGCATCCGCACCGGCGACACCTCCCAGGCCGAGCGCGCGGCGATGGCGCGCAAACCGCCGGAGATCTTGATCACGACTCCGGAGTCGCTGTATCTGATCCTTGGCTCGCGTGCCCGCGCAATGCTGGGCACGGTCGAGACGGTGATCGTCGATGAGATCCATGCCGTGGCGTCGGTCAAGCGCGGCGCTCACCTGGCGCTGACGCTCGAGCGACTCGAGCAGCAGGTGCGCAGTGCCAGTGGGCTCGATGCTCCCGGCGTGCAGCGTGTGGGCCTCTCGGCGACGCAGAACCCGCTCGAGGAGGTTGGACGCTTTCTGGTGGGGCCGACGCGCAAGGTGCGGATCCTCGACGCGGGCGTGCGCAAGCCGCTGGACCTGCGCATCCACGTGCCGGTCGAGTCGATGGGCGATTTGGCAGGGCCTGCCGGCCCGCGGAGCGACGACCCGCTGCAACCGGTGCAGGGCAGCGAGTCCACGCGCAATTCGATCTGGCCGGCCATATACCCCGAGCTGTTGCGGCTGGTGCGCGAGCACCGCTCGACGATCGTGTTCGTCAACAACCGCCGCTCGGCGGAGCGGGTCGCGCTGCGTCTCAACGAGCTGGCCGCTGCCGAGACAGATGACGCCGACAGCTCCAAAGGCGCAGGGAATGGTTTGGATGGGGCCGCCCTTACGGGCGGCCTGGGGGGCGTGCCGGTCGATCTACCGGGGCCTGTGGCGCCGCGCGAGATCGCAAGGGCCCACCACGGCTCGCTCAGCCGCGAGGAGCGCACGACGATCGAGGAGCAGCTCAAGGCGGGCGAGCTACCCTGCCTGGTGGCGACCTCCTCGCTCGAGCTTGGGATCGACATGGGCGCTGTCGACCTGGTGCTGCAGATCGAGTCGCCCAAGTCGGTTGCGCGGGGTTTGCAGCGCATCGGCCGTGCCGGCCACGGCGTCGGCGACGTCAGCAAGGGCCGCATCTTCCCCAAGTTCCGTGGCGATCTGCTCGAGTGTGCGGTCGTGTGCCGGCGCATGCGCGAAGGCGCGATCGAGCCCACCGTCGTGCCCCGCAACGCGCTCGACGTGCTGGCTCAGCAGATCGTCGCGATCGCCGCCTCTGCCGAAGACGGCGCCCTCGCCGAGATGGCTGGCGAGGGGGCCGCCGCGGGACTCTCCCACGACGGCGGCGTCGGCGTCGAGGACCTGTACGCGCTCGTCACGCGCACCCACTCTTACTCCGAGTTGCCGCACGCGCTGCTGGAGAACGTGCTCGACATGCTCGACGGGCGCTACCCCTCCAGCGAGTTCGGCGAGCTGCGCGCGCGCATCGTTTGGGATCGCGTTGCCGGGCGCATTCGCGCACGCAAGGGCGCGCGCCAGTTGGCGATCGCCAACGCCGGCACGATCCCCGACCGTGGCCTTTATGCCGTGACCTTGCCGGACGGGCGGCGTGTGGGCGAGCTGGATGAGGAGATGGTCTATGAGGCCAGGCCAGGTCAGGTGTTCCTGCTCGGCGCCTCCTCCTGGCGCATCGAGGAGATCGGCCGTGACCGTGTGATCGTGACGCCCGCTCCCGGCGTGCCGGGCGCGGTGCCGTTTTGGAAGGGCGATGGCATCGGCCGGCCCAAGGAGCTGGGCAAGGCGATCGGCGCGTTCTCGCGCTGGGCGGTCGACCAGGACGCGGATCTGCTCGTGCGCGACTACGACCTCGACGAGCGCTCAGCCGCCAACCTGCTCGAGTACCTGCGCGAGCAGCAGGCGGCTACGCAGGTGCTGCCGAGCGACCGCACGATCGTGCTCGAGCGCTTTCGCGACGAGATCGGCGATTGGCGTCTGTGTGTGCTCTCGCCCTATGGCGGTCGCGTCCATGCGGCTTGGGGCCTTGCGATCTCGGCGCGCATGCGCGAGCGCTTCGGCGTCGATGGCGAGGCGATCTGGTCTGATGACGGCATCGTCGTGCGCCTTCCCGACGTCGATCTGGACGAGGTCGAGGAATGGACGCCGAGCGCAGGCGAGACATCCACCGTCGTGGAGTCGCGGGCCGCTCTGGCTCGGCCAACACGACGGACCCCGCTATCGCTGCGCAGCCGCCCGGCGGCTGTGCCTCGCGCGGCGTCGAGTCCTCCGGCTCGACGGGCGCCGCCTCGTATGCCGACCTGGTGGCGCTCGATCCGCAGGAGGTCGAGGAGGCGATCGTCGCCGAGCTGGGCGACTCGGCACTGTTCGGCGCTCGCTTTCGCGAGAACGCCGCCCGCGCGCTCTTGATCCCTCGCGCTTACCCCGGCAGGCGCACGCCGCTGTGGCAGCAGCGCCTGAAGGCCCAGGGCTTGCTGCAGGTGGCTCGTCGCTACCCCGACTTTCCGATCGTGCTGGAGACCTATCGCGAGTGCCTGCGCGACGTGCTCGACCTGCCCGGCTTGCAGGAGCTGCTGCGCGGTCTGGCAACGCGCGAGATCTCACTGGTGGAGGTGGAGACACAGAGTGCCTCTCCGTTTGCCGGCTCGCTGCTGTTCGACTACGTGGCCACCTATATGTACGAGGGCGACACGCCGAGCGCGGAGCGCCGCGCGGCGGCGCTGTCGCTCGACCGCGATCTGTTGCGCGAGTTGCTCGGCCAGGAGGAGCTGCGCGAGCTGATCGACCCCGCGGCGCTGGTACAGATCGAGCAGGATCTCCAGCACCGCTCACAGCGCACGCAGGCCACGAGCCGCGACGCGCTCGGCGATGTGCTGCGCGCAGTCGGCGACCTGCGCGTCGAGGAGCTTGGCGAGTGCGTGCTCGCGGGCCTGGACGCGCAGGAGATGCTTGCGGCGCTGGAGCACGAACGGCGAGTGGTGCGCGTACGCATCGCCGGAGACGAGCGACTGATCGCGGCCGACGACGCCGGTCTTTATCGCGATGCGCTCGGCTGTCCGCCGCCGGCGGGTCTGCCGAGCGTGTTCACGGCAGAGGTGCCCGATGCCTTGGTCAAGCTGGTGGGCCGCTATGCGCGCACGCATGGCCCCTTCACAAGCGAGGAGCTCTTCGAGCGCTACCGCGTGGATGTCTCCTCCGCGTTGCGCGAGCTGGAGCGCTCGGGCGAGCTGGTGCGAGGAGAGCTGCGTCCCGGCAGTGCCCCCCCGTCGCACCCTGAAGCGCACCACCAATCGAGGGGGGCAGGCAAGCGGGGGGCGCCCAAAGGCCACGCGCCAGACGGACGCGAGTGGTGCGACATCCAGGTTCTACGCCGTCTACGCCGCGCTTCGCTGGCATCGCTACGCAAGGAGATCGAGCCTGTCGACGAGCGTGCCCTGAGTGCGTTCATGCCTTCTTGGCAGGGCGTAGATCGCTGGCGGCCAGGCTCTGGGCCCGGCGACGGCCCCCCGGCACACCCTGAAGGGCACTCCCCATCGAGGGATGCAGGCAAGCGGGGGGCGGCCGGAGTGGAGCGCCTGCGCGAAGTGCTCGTCCCCTTGCAAGGCTTGGCGCTCCCCGTGGCCTCGTGGGAGCGCGACGTGCTCGCCTGTCGCACCGGCTCCTATTCACCCTCTTGGCTGGACTGCTGTGCGCCGGCGGCGAGGTCGTCTGGGTCGGTGCGGGCTCGCTTGGACGCGGCTCGGGCCGGGTGGCGCTGTACTTCCGCGAGGACGCCCACTTGTTGGGCCCGCCCAGCTTGCCTGCCGGCGCACGCGGCGAGCCGCCCGCTCAGCCGGAGCACGCGCTGCTACGTGAGCGTCTGGCCGCGGGACCCTGCTTCTTCACCGACCTGCTCGCCGAGCTGGAGGTGTCCGGCGCCGTGCTCACGCAGGCACTGTGGGACCTCGTATGGGCCGGCGAGGTGACCAACGACGCCTGGGCCCCCCTGCGCGCACCGCGCCAGACGCTCGCCGCGCATGCGCTTGCGGGACCGGCGCGCGCGCGCAGCGGAGGGTTGCGCGGGGGACGGCGCTTTGGCGGCCCCTCGCTGCGCGCGGGCCGCTTTGGCACGAGCGCGCAGGTGCAGGGCCGCTGGTCGCTCACGCTCACGCTCTTCGCCGCTGAGGTGCCGCGCGAGCAGGGCAGCCGGCCGGATGGAATCGAGGAGTTGCGTGGGCGTCGTCGCGCCCTTGCCGAGCTGTTGCTCGAGCGCTATGGCGTGCTGACGCGCGAGCAGGTCTCCGCCGAGGGCATTGCCGGTGGCTTCTCGGCTCTGTACGGTGCGCTCACAGAGCTGGAGACGCTTGGCGTGTGCCGGCGCGGCTACTTCGTCGAGGGTCTCGGCGGCGCACAGTTCGCGCTGCCAGGAGCGGTGGAGCGTCTGCGCGCGCGAGCGCACGCGAGGACGAGCTGCGACGCTCGTGCTCGCGGCGGTCGATCCAGCCCAGCCCTACGGGGCCGTGCTGCCCTGGCCGCGACGTGCGGGCACAGGCACGCCGTCCGGCGCGCGTGGCTGGGGCATATGTGGTGTTCGTCGCCCACGAGCCGGTGCTCTACCTGGAGCGTGGCGGACGCGGGATTCGTGACGCTCGCGTCGAGGCGAGCTGTGCGACTCAGGCGGGCTGCGTCGGGTCGTGGGCTCCCGTCCGAGCGCGAGGCTCGCGCGCATCGGGGCTTGCGCCGGGTCAGCAGGCCCGCGCGGCTCGCCGCTGGCGAGTCGCGCTCGCGCGCGTTGGCGCGATGCGGTGCGCGCGCGGACGCGTGGACGCGGTCGCGCTCGAGCGAATCGACGGGGAGTCGGCGATCGGCTCCGATCTAGAGCCCGCGCTCGTCGAGCTCGGCTTTCGCCAGGGGCCGCGGAGACTCACGCTTCGAGCTTGAATCGCTCGAGCCTCTCGAATAAGATCGAATTGGAAACACGCGGGGTCGGGGATGGGGTAGAAGGAGGGAGATGTCTTCGATGCTCCGCACGATGCGGAAGAGACAAATCGTCGCATCTGGCCACCAGAGTCAGAAACATTCGTTCGATGCGGCTGCGCGGTGGCTTGCCAATAGTTCAGCCCTGAATTATCTTCCCGAATAATGGGGATCAATGGAACAAGTGGTAGGGAGCCTGCCCTCGGTGGATCGACGGTGATCCCGCTCTGACGAGGATTGCCCAGAGCTTCCTCTGTACACCGAGGTCTCGGCCGAGGAGCTGTTGCTGGGCGCCGGCCGTCGAGCCGCTACGACGGACTGACTCCCCTGTACAAGCGTCTGCCGCATGGCCCTCACGGCCTCGGTCGCGAGGCCGTTGCGCGCCACCAGCGCGCGCGTCTGTACGGGGGTATGGCCGAGTCGGTCTACCAGCGCGGCTATGCGGCCACGAGCGTGGCGCATGTGATCGCGTTGGCCGGCGTCTCACGACGTGCTTTCTACGAGCAGTTCACCAACAAGGAAGACTGCTTTCTGGCCACCTACGATGCGCTTGTCGGCGCCTCGCGCAAACGGGTCCTGCAGGCATGGATGGGCGAGCGCGGCTGGGCCAATCGCCTGTACGCGGCAACCCAGGTATTCCTCGAAGGGCATCGCCGGCGATCCGCGCGGCGCCAATCTGGTGCTCGTCGAGTCGATCGGGATCGGACCGCGTGGCCACGAGCGCCTGCAGTTGACCGCCACCGCCTTCGAGCGCGTCGTCGCGACCGGCTTCAGCCTGACGCCCGATGGGATCTCGCTGCCGCCGCTTGCGCCGCGGGCGATCGTGGGCGGGGTGCGCTTCGTGGTGCTCAGGCGCGTGCGCGAAGGTCGTCATCAGGAGCTGGCCGGCCTGACCGACGAACTGCTCGACTGGGTCAACTCGTATCGCTCCTCCGCGATGACTCGTCTGCGTACGCTCGGCTCGGGACGTACCCCCCAACTCCTCGCCAAACGCGCACGCTTCCTGACGCGCGAGGATCGGCGCTCGAGCGTGATGGACGCGATGGTGCAGCTGGCGCTCGAGCAGGGCTATACGAACATCACCGACGCTGAGATCGCCCGTGCCGCGGCCGTGTCCACCGAAGCGTTCCACAGAGAGTTCCCGAACAAGGAAGAGTGCCTGCTGGCGGTCGTCAACGAGTTCGCCGCCGAAGCCCACGACGCCGTGCGGCGCGCCACTCGCAACGACACCGAGTGGGCTGAAGGGGTGCACAAAGGCGTCGAGGCCCTGATCGGCTACTGCGCCGCCCATCCAGGGCTCGTAAAGCTGTCCTTCATCGACCTGTTCGACGCCGGCAATGGCATGGTCGCGCGCGTCAGCGGCGTGCTCGATGGCTTCATCAAGGTGATGACCCGAGGGGTACCCGAGCCCGAGCGGGCGCCTGCCGTCGCCGGCGAGGCGATCATGGGCGCGATCTGGGCGATCCTCTCGAGCTACGCCCCGCACGATCGCTTGCGCTATCTGCCGTGTTTGGTCGATCACCTGGCCTTCCTGATCCTCGCGCCCTACGTCGGCCCGCGTTCGGCCGTTGAGGCAATCGAAGCCGCGAGCTTCCGGCGCAAGCAGCTGAAGGTCTCCTAGATCTCCAGGCTCGCCTCTATCCTTAGGATGGTGGCTACCGACGAGATCATTCGCGCCAGGCGCGCGCCCGCGGCGGGTCGGTCACAAGGGCGCGGCGCATCTCGTGCAGGGCAATACTCCGGCGAGCTTCGACGCGGCGCTGGCCCACGGCGTGGACATGATCGAGTTCGACGTTCTCAGTGAACATCCTGACGGCAGCGGCGAGTTGATGGTCGCCCACGACTACGAGGACATGCGCTCGCGCGAGCCGCTCACGCTCGAGCAGGCGCTCGAGCACCTAGCCGGCGAGCGCTTTGCGCGCCCTTGACTTCGATGTCGACGTGAAGCTGCCTGGGTATGAGCTGCGCGTGGTGGACGCCCTGCGCGAGGCTGGGCTCACCGCGAGGACGCTGATCAGCGGCATGTATCCCTCCTCGCTTGCCCGCGTGCGCGCAGCCGAGCCGTCTCTGCGTCTCGGCTGGTCGGTCCCGCGCGTCAGGCGCGACTACACAAGCCACCTGCTCACCGCGATCCCGGCTCTTGCGATTCTCACGCGGCTACCGGGCGCTGCTGCCGCGTCGCGCGGGCGAGGCGCTGCGAAGCGGGACGGTGGACGCGATCATGGCCCATTGGAGGGTTGTCACGCCGGCGCTTGTGAGCGCGGTCGAGCGCGAGGGTGGCGAGCTCTATGTATGGACCGTTGACGACGCCGCGCGCATCGCCAAGCTGACCGCGCTTGGAGTGAGCGGCATCATCACCAACGATCCGCGCCTGTTTGACGTTTAGGGCTGTCCTGTCGCCTTCTACGTGAGCTTGCAGGTCGCGGCGCTGAACCCCTTCGGGTCGGCGCCGGCGAGGCTCGTGTGTCCGGCGGTGGTGGGCATGGTCGTCGTCAGCAGCACCGTGTTCGCCTTGCGCCACTGGAAGACGACCTCGCCGCGCAAGGTGAACGCGGACTTGGAAGTGCTTGGCGCGAACGTGAAGCTGCGGCCGGCCTGGCGCGCGAGCTGGGCGGTGCCGACCTTTACGAAGCCGGAGTCGGCTTCCTTGCTGAGGTCGATCCACTGATTGGTGGTGGCGTCGAGGTATTGAACGCGGAAGCGCATGTACATGACGTCCTTGGCGTTGCCGTCGCCAGGCATCGAGCCGCGGATGCCGACCGTGCTCGGCTGGTCCTTGGGGTTGCATACGTCTACCGTGGCCCACAGTTCGCGTGAGTGCAGCAGCGCGTGCGTCGGCGTCGGTGACGAACGCGGCGGCGAGCATGAACGGCGCGATCGACCTCAACGGACCCATACTGTGAAGATAGCGCTGGATGCCCGCAAGTTGCGGGGTTGGGGCGCACACGGTCATTGCCGCCAACGTCGTCCGTGGCCGCTTGGCTGCCGCTGTGATATCTCCAGGGCATGACGCCCACCAAGGCTGCGGAGATAGTGGAGCTGCTCGGACGCGTGCCCGTGTTCTCGACGCTCGAGCAGGACGACCTTGGGCGGATCGCGCAGCTGGCGGTGCCGCGCAGCTTTGAGCCAGGGCAGATCGTGTTCCGAGAGGGCGACGCGAGCGATACGTGCTACATCGTGCGCTCAGGCCGTGCTCGTGCGATTCGCGAGCACGCCGACGGACGCACGATCACGCTTGCCACCTTCGGGCCTGGGGACATCTTTGGCGAGCTGGCGATGTTCGAGGACGAGTTGCGCTCGGCGACTGTCGAGGCGGTGCAGGACACGAGCGTTGTGGCCGTGCTTGGCCCAGACATGCGCAGGCTGATGGTCGAGCACCCGGAAATATCGATGCGCCTGGTCATCGCGCTAGGGCGTCGACTGCGCGAGACCAACGATCGTCTGGCCAAACAGTCCTTTCAGACCGTGCAGAGTCGCGTGGCCGTTGTGCTGAGCGAGCTCGTCGCTCAGGCGGTAGTTGCCGGAGGGCCGGCGCGAGAGGTACCGCTCACGGCTACGCAGGCCGACCTTGCCAAGCTGGCTGGTTCCTCGCGCGAGTCGGCCTCGCGCTTTTTGGCGGTGCTCGAGCGCGCGGGCGTGATCTCCCAAGGCCGCGGTCGTCTGGTGGTGCACGACCCGGCGGCGCTCGAGGGGTATGTCTTCTAAGAAGACTGGCAAGTCCGGGCGCAAAGCATCCGGCAAGGGGTCGGCTCCCGGGCGGGCGACTCCGCCGGAGCCAAAGCCGTCGGATGGGGCTTCGGCGTCTTCGAAGTCGTCGCCCGACCGCGTGCGAGCCAGCGCCATACGCGAGGTGTCGGCTGGTGGAGTAGTCGTCCACGATGGCCATGTGCTCGTGATCGTGCCCACCAGGCGGGCCGCCGATGGGTCGCAGGTTCTCGCGCTGCCCAAGGGACATCTCGACGAGGGGGAGACGAGCGTGCAGGCCGCTACCCGCGAGGTGCGCGAGGAGACGGGGATGGTGGTCGAGCCGGTGCAGGAGCTTGGTGAGGTGCGCTACTGGTATGTGCGCGAGCGGCGCAGGGTGGCCAAGAGCGTTCACTTCTTCCTCTTCCGGCCGCTGGGCGGGGATCTCGCCGACCATGACGAGGAGGTGCTGGAGGCGCGCTGGATAGGGTTTTCAGAGGCGCAGAAGGCGCTTAGCTATGCCGGTGAGCGAGAGATGGTGGGACGGGCGCTAGCCATCTGTGAGCAAGACCGATAGCCTGCGCGTCGTGCAGGTACTCAATTTCTACTCGACGATCTTCGCCGATGAGCTGAAGAAGGGGCGCAAGACGGCCACGATCAGGCTCGGGGACAAGTCGGGCAAGTACCGCAAGAACCAGGCAGTGCTGGTGACGATCGGCTACCAGTACTCGCCGCGCGAGCGGATTTTCGAAGCGGTGATAGACCAGGTCGAGGTGATGAAGGTCACCGAGCTCTCGCCTCGCGACATCAAGCACGACAACCCCGAGTTTCGCCGCCACGAGGAGCTCATCAACTTCCTCGAACAGATCTACGGACGCTCGGTGTCGATGGAGGACGTCGTCACAGTCGTGCGCTTCTCGCAAATACTGGATACGCCGACAGCCATGACCGAAGCGATGAAGGGCTTCGGCGGCGCTCAGAACTAGCTGGGCGAGCGCCTCACAACCGGCGCTAATCCCACCAGTGGGAAACAGGTGGTGAAACCGGAGCGCATTAGGCGGAGGATTGTCGCTGCCAAGCCGATGCCTACCAAGCGACAAACAGCCGTCCTTCAGAGCCGTACCCATGCCCCCGGCAGCGATGAGTTCGGGCGTGGTCAGGTAACCGATATCCAGCGAGCTCGGATGATCACGGCGATGATCGACGTCGTTGCCGAGCGCGGCCGCGCGAATGCGACCGTGGCACACGTGGTGGCACGCTCGGGCGTCTCGCGGCGCACCTTCTATGAAGTCTTCGACGACTTCGAAGACTGCTTCCTGGCGGCGCTCGACCAGTCGCTTGCGGAGGTCTCGCGCTATGTGCTCGACGCCTATGACCCGGCGGAGAAGTGGCGCTCGCGGATCAGGTCCGCCCTGGCCGGGGTATTGGAATTTCTCGATGACGAGCCGGCGATGGGACGACTGTGCATCGTGGAGACACTTGGCGCCGGTCTGAAGGTGCATCAGAGGCGCTTGGCGGTCCTGGACTTAGTGGTTGCCGTTGTGGATGAAGGGCGTGAGCAGGGCAGGTCCGCCAAGGCGCTACCCCCGCTTACCGGTGAAGGGGTGGTTGGTGGCGTGCTGTCGGTTCTGCACGCGCGGATCACCCCCCACGCACAGGGCGGTCGCGGGGTCGCGACCGCAAAGGGCACACGGCGCGCGAATGGCGGCGGGCGGACAGGCGAGCGGTCCGGCTCTCTGCTCGAGCTGACGGGTGCGCTGATGGCGATGATCGTGCTTCCCTACCTTGGCCCGGCGGCAGCCGCAAAGGAGGCGGCTCGCGCGACGCCCGCGCGCAGGTCTACGCGCCGCGGCGCGAGCGGAGATCCCTTGCGCGATTTGGAGATGCGCCTGACTTACCGCACGGTACGTGTGCTGCTTGCGATCGCCGCTAACCCCAATGCCTCCAACAGGCAGGTCGGGGTGGCCGCGGGGATAGACGATCAAGGTCAGATATCGAAGCTGCTGGCTCGCCTGGAGAAGCTTGGATTGGTCTACAACAACGGAGCGGGACAGATTCGCGGCGCTCCCAACGCTTGGTTGCTCACGAAGAAGGGCACCGAAGTCGAGCAACTGGTCGCCGGCCAGATGTCCGCGGGCGCTGGGGCCTGAGGCAGGCTAGGATCGGACAGATGTCGGCAGTGGTTAGGGCCTGGGGCAGGCAAAGACACTGCAATTTGATTGGCACTCGAGTTTGAGAGTGCCAAGTATCCCTTGACGCGCACAATCTGTTCTATATATTGATCGTGGCCGTTGGCACTCCCACCACGAGAGTGCCAATCAGGTCGTTGGGCGCCGTTGCCCCTGGGACGGCGCCAACAAGGAAGCACATTCTAAACGGAGGTATCTCAGCATGAAACTCAAGCCCCTGGGCGATCGACTGATCGTACGGGCCATCGAGGAGGAGCAGACGACCGCCAGCGGTCTCGTCCTTCCCGATACTGCCACAGAGAAGCCGCAGAAGGGCAAGGTCCTCGCCGTCGGCGACGGCAAGCTCGACGATGCCGGCAAGCGCATCCCACTCGACGTGTCCGAGGGCGACGAGGTCCTCTACAGCAAGTACGGCGGCACCGAGATCAAACTCGACGGTGAGGATCTACTCGTGCTGCGCGAGTCCGACGTCCTCGCCAAGGTCGCATAAGGAGATCTGAATAGATATGGCTCACAAGGAAATCAAGTACAGCTCCGAGGCGCGTAAGTCTCTGGAGGCCGGCGTCGACGCTGTCGCCAACGCCGTGAAGGTCACGCTCGGCCCCAAGGGCCGCTACGTGGTGCTCGACAAGAAGTTCGGCGCGCCGACGATCACCAACGACGGTGTCACGATCGCTCGTGAGATCGAGGTCGAGGACGTCTTCGAGAACCAGGGCGCCCAACTGGTGCGCGAGGTGGCCACTGCCACCAACGACGTCGCCGGCGACGGCACCACCACAGCGACCGTGCTCGCCCAGGCGATCGTTCGCCAGGGCCTGAAGAACGTGGCAGCCGGTGCCAACCCGCTGGCGCTCAAGCGTGGCATCGAGAAGGCTGTCGACCAGGTCGTGGCCAACATCGCCTCGCAGTCCAAGGAGGTCTCCGGCAAGGACCAGATCGCCCGCGTGGCGACGATCTCAGCCGGCGACGAGGAGATCGGCGACGTGATCGCCGATGCGATCGAGAAGGTCGGCAAGGACGGCGTGGTAAACGTCGAGGAGGGCAAGACGTTCGCCATGGACCTCGAGTTCACCGAGGGCATGCAGTTCGACAAGGGCTACATCTCGCCCTACATGGTCACCGACCAGGACCGTATGGAGGCCACTCTCGAAGACCCCTACATCCTGATCGCCAACCAGAAGATCGGCTCGGTGCGCGACGTGCTGCCGGTGCTCGAGGCCGTGATCCAGAGCGGCAAGCCGCTGCTGATCATCGCCGAGGACGTCGAGGGCGAGTCGCTTGCGACGCTTGTCGTGAACAAGCTGCGCGGCACGTTCACCGGCGTGGCCGTCAAGGCTCCGGGCTTCGGCGACCGGCGCAAGCGCATGCTCGAGGACATCGCGATCCTCACCAAAGCAGAGGTGATCACCGAGGAGATGGGTCTGAAGCTCGAGAACACCCAGGTGTCTCAGCTTGGGCACGCTCGTCGCGTGGTCGTAGGCAAGGACAACACCACGATCGTCGATGGCGCCGGCGATGCCGAGGCGATCAAGGGTCGCATCAACCAGATCAAGGCCGAAGTCGAGAATACCGACTCCGACTTCGACCGCGAGAAGCTCCAGGAGCGTCTGGCCAAGCTCTCCGGTGGGGTTGCCGTCGTACAAGTTGGCGCGGCCACCGAGACGGAGATGAAGGAGAAGAAGCACCGTGTCGAGGACGCCTTGCAGGCAACTCGCGCGGCGCTGGAGGAGGGCATCGTGCCTGGTGGCGGGGTTGCCCTGCTGCAGGCATCGGCGGCCGTCTCGGTTGACGGCGACGGAGCATCCACGGATGGCTCGGACGACGAGCGGACCGGAGCGCGCATCGTTTTGCGTGCGCTGGAGGAGCCACTACGTCAGATCGCCGAGAACGCTGGGCTCGAGGGCTCTGTGGTGGTCAACGACGTGCGCAAGGCCAAGAAGGGCCACGGCCTCAACGCCGCCACCAACGAGATCGTCGATCTCGTGGCGGCCGGGGTCATCGACCCGGCGATGGTCACTCGCTCGGCGCTACAGAACGCCGCGTCGATCGCCAAGAACATCCTCACCACCGAGGCGATCGTCGCCGAGGTACCGGAGAAGGAAGGCGGCGGTATGCCCGGCGGCGGCATGCCGGACATGAGCGGAATGATGTAGTCAGACCGAACATTGGCGAGTGCGGCGCTCCAGCCGCACTCGTATTCGGTCGATAGGTGTGTAGAGGGCCCGGCAGGATGCCGGGCCCTCGTCGTTGTGCAGCCATCTGGTTGCATGACTCGTTTCTCTAGGCATTGCCTTTCGCGGGATTGCCCCGCGGGATTGCCTTTCCTTGGCATTGCCTTTCTCTAGGCATTGTCTTCCCGTGCCATTGCCTTCTCTAGGCATTGTCTTTCCGACATTGCTTTCTGACATCGCCTCCCGCCCCCATCAGTCATTTGCCTTGCCGCCGAACGCGGCGGCTATTCGACTGCGGATACCGGCCTTGGTCCCTCGCCCACGTACTTCGCGGTCGGGCGGATCAACTTGGCCTCGCGCTTCTGCTCGAGGATGTGAGCCGACCATCCCGCTACGCGTGCACACGTGAACATCGGCGTGAACAGGTCTGGCGTAACTTCGGCCAGGTCGAGAATCACCGCCGACCAGAACTCGACGTTGGTGGCAAGCACGCGATCGGGCTTGCGGGCCGTGAGCTCGGCCAGCGCCGCTTTCTCGAGCGCCTCGGCGGCCTCGAAGCGTGGCGAGCCAAGTTCGCGGCAGGTGCGCCTCAGCACGCGCGCGCGCGGGTCTTCGGCGCGATATACACGGTGCCCGAAGCCCATCAAGCGCTCCCCGCGGTCGAGTGCATCCTTGACCCATACCTCGGCGTCGCCGGTCTCTTCGACTTCGTCGAGCATCTTCAGCACGCGCGAAGGGGCACCCCCGTGCAAGGGGCCCGAGAGCGCGCCCACGGCCGCCGACAGCGCCGCGGCACAATCCGCCCCGGTTGAGGCGACCACCCGCGCGGTGAACGTGGAGGCATTCATGCCGTGCTCGGCGGCGGAGATCCAGTAGGCGTCGATTGCCTTGGCGTGGTCGGGGTTGACCTCGCCGCGCCAGCGGATCAGGAAGCGCTCGGGGATCGAGCGGCCCTTGTCCACCTCAGACTGAGGCACAGGCGGTTGACCGGCGTCGCGCGCGGACTGGGCCACGAACGACAGTGCCATCACCGAGGCTCGCGCGAGGTTGTCGCGGGCCTGCTCGTCGGAGATGTCGATCAGCGCGTTGAAGCCCCACTCGGGGGCAAGCATCGCCAGCGCCGACTGCACGTCCACCCGGTGGTCGCCGGAGCGCACGGTCAGGACGTGCGGTTCGGCGGGGGGCAGGCCGGGCTTGAAGCGTCCGTCTACCAGCAAGCCCCAGACCTGCTCGTAGGGGACCGCGCCGACCAGATCCTCGATGTCTACGCCGCGATAGCGCAGCGACCCTCCGGCCCTGTCGGGCTCGGCGATCTCGGTGGCGAAGGCGACGACGCCCTCTAGGCCTGACTGGACTTCATTGGAAGGGGATGGGGCGGGAGGCGACTGTGTCGTGACCTCGCTCATTGGCGCTCGCTTTCGGGCTTGAGATGACCGGTTGAGAGTCGATCCCGCTGGATTGCACCGAGACTCGACCCGGCTGCCTTGTGGGCAGGCTCATATCGTCGCAGGAATCGGCCAGGTAGGCTCCGCTGCGGGCTATGGGCCGGCGTTTGCTGGTCCCAACGAGGAGGAGTGCCGTGAGCGACAGCGACCTGATGTTCCGTCCCGCGATCGAGCTTGCCGCGATGGTGCGCTCCGGCGAGGTGTCCCCGCGCGAGCTTGTGGAGACCTCGCTCGCACGTATCGAGCAACTCAATCCCCAGCTCAACGCCTTCGTGGAGGTCGATGGCGAGCGAGCGCTCGCGAGCGCCGATCAAATCAAAGCCGGCGATGAGCGCCCGTTCGCGGGTGTGCCGATCGCGATCAAGAACAACCGCCCGGTGGCTGGCCTGAGGGCCACGATCGGCTGCTCGCTGCTGGCCGACCACGTGGCCGACCACGACTGCAACATCACGCGCCGCTTCAAGGAGGCCGGCTTCGTGATCGTGGGGACGACCACGCTGCCCGAGTACGGCATCCTGCCGGTGAGCGAGGCGCGTATATTCGGCCCGACGCGCAACCCGTGGGATCTGGAGCGCACTCCGGGCGGCTCCTCCGGCGGCTCGGCAGCCGCGGTTGCCTCGGGCATGGTGCCGGTCGCCCACGGCAACGACGGCGGTGGCTCGATCCGGATCCCCGCCGCCTGTTGCGGGCTTGTCGGCCTGAAGCCCGCACGCGGGCGCATCTCCGCGGCGCCCGAACGCGGCGAAGCGCCGCTCGACGTCGATGGGGTGTTGACACGCACCGTGGGCGATACGGCGGCGATCCTCGACGTGCTCGCCGGCTATGAGCTGGGCGACGCGAACTGGGCGCCGCCACCGTTCGAGCCGTTTGCGCTGTCGGCAGCACGCGCGCCAGGCAAGCTGCGGATCGCGGCGACCACGTTCCCGCCGATCGCGGATGCGGTCGTGGACCCGGTCTGCGCGCAGGCCGTGCCAGATGCGGCCGAGCTGCTGCGCTCGCTCGGGCACGAGGTCGAGGAGGTCGATCCTCCCTGGCGGATCGAGGGTCTCTCCGAGCTGTTTGGCGCCGTCTTCTCGATCCATATCGCGCTACAGATCGTCTACTCCGGCATGGTTGCCGGGCGCGAGCCCACAGCAGAGGACATGGAGCCGATGAGCTGGGCGATCCATCAGATGACCCAGAGCTTCAACTCCGTGCAGGGGCTTGCCTTGGAAATCCAGCTGCAGGCGCTCACACGCCAGCTCGTAACGTTCCTGGCTCCCTACGACGCGCTGCTCACCCCCGCGCTCGCCGAGCGCCCGCTGCCGCTCGGCACGCTCGACACGGCCGCCCCAGACCCGATGTCTACGTTTACGCGCTCGGGCCTGTTCACGCCCTTTACCCCCGTCTTCAATGCGAGCGGGCAGCCCGGCATCTCGTTGCCGCTATACCAAGGCGATGATGGGCTGCCGCTCGGCGTGCAGCTCGTGGGTCGCCCGGCGGGTGAGGCCGCGCTGCTTGGGCTGGCTGCGCAGGTCGAGGCGGCCGCGCCCTGGTCCGGACGTCGCCCGCCGGTCTCCTAGATTCATTGGCGGAGCACCGCATGTAGCGCCTCTGGGATCACTCCTAGCGATTGTGCATCCGTGGTGCCCCGCTTTGCCACCATGTTCGCCTCCAACAGCTCGGCCTCGTCCCAGGTGATCGGTGTGTTTGCGTGCATCACGCGCTCGAGCAGTCGCAACGTGCGCGACACCATCGGCGTGGGGGTCGGCAACAGTGGGCGTTGGCGGTCGAGTGAGCGCAGCACGGTGTCGATGACTTCGTTGTAGGTCATCGTCTGCGGGCCGGCCAGCTCGTAGCGTCTGTGGGTGGCGTTGAGGCCGGTGGCCTCGTCGTCTGCACCTCCGCGCAGTGCCGCAACCAGGCAGCTCGCCACGTCCTCTGCCCAGATCGGCTGGCAGGCCGCGCGCCCTCGCCCCGAGATCGGCACTACCGGCAGCAGCGATAGGCGTTCGATCAGCGTCAGCCAGCGGTCGCCGGGGGCGTAGACGAGAGACGGGGCAATCACGGTCGAGTGCATGTCCGACTCGCGCACGGCCTGCTCGGCCAGCGCCTTGGCTCGGAACAGGCGGGCACGATGGTGGCTGGAGGCACCGAGCGTCGAGAAGAACACGAAGCGCTTCACGCCGGCGCGCTGGGCCGCCTCGACCATCCGCCACGTGGCGATTGCCGCCAACTCCTCGATCGAGCCGCTTGGCTGGTCGCGCGTGGAGGCCGCGAGATGCACGACCGTGTCCACGCCGCGCATCGCATTGCGAAACGATGGTGGATCGGCCAGGTCGCCGAGCGCGATCTGCACGCGCACGCGTTGCGGGCCGAGCCTGCGTGGGTCGCGCACGAGGCAGCGGACAGGCTGTCCTTCGGCGATCAGGCGGCGCAGCAGGGCGGAACCGACGAGCCCGGTGGCGCCGGTGAGCAGGAGCATTGCCCAAAGCTAGCGGAGTGCGACGGTGGGCCGGCGCTTGCCTGTGTGACCCATTCCCAGTGTACGCCTGGGCGGCCTCGCTACTATTCGTCGTCCCGCAACTTGTAGTCCCCCACCAACGAATCGAGAAGGAAGCGAATGGCCTACGTAATCGCTGAGCCGTGCATTGGCACGAAGGACAATTCCTGCGTCGAGGTGTGCCCCGTGGATTGCATCCACCCGACGCCCGACGAGCCCGGCTATGACGCGGCCGAAATGCTCTACATCGATCCGGAGGAGTGCATCGACTGCGACGCCTGCGTCGAGGCCTGTCCGGTGGACGCGTGCTTTGCCGAGGATCAGTTGCCTGACGAGTGGCAGAAGTTCGCGTCGATCAACGCGGAGTACTTCGCCAACGCCAAGTAGGCCCCAGGACGTCGTCCCAAAGGGTCTTTGCGGCGGGACGTCCACGGCTCACGAGCGCCGGTTCGTGTAGCCCGTTTCGAAGGTCTTGCCAACACCCCCCTTGTGCGGACGCGTAGATAAAGGTTTGGTACCAAACAAATCTTCCCGCATCACGCTAAAGGGGGTGTAGACGTGCAGCGCTCTTTTTGAAGACCTTCTCAGGCCATCGGCAAAGACATGCCGGCGGGCTTCGGGCTCGCCGGTGGCGCCGGAGGGCTCGGCGGCGTCACTTCGACCAGCGGCAGCGTTGGCAGCTCCATCGGCGCCATCGCGATCAGGCCGCGCGCGGCCTGGCGGATCGCCTGGGACGCGGGATCGTCTGGGTCCTCGATCACAAGCGGCAGGCCGCTGTCGGCCTGTGCACGCAAGGGCATCGTCAGCGGCACCTTGCCGAGCAAGGGCACGTCGAGCTCGTCGGCCAGCTCCTTGCCGCCGCCCTCGCCGAAGATCGGGAAGCGCTCGCCGCTTGGCGTGGTGAAGCCGGACATGTTCTCGATTACCCCGCAGATCTCCAAAGACACCTTGTTGGCCATCTCGGCCGAGCGGCGCGCGACCTTCTGAGCTGTGGCCTGCGGCGTAGTCACGATCACGAACTGCGCCTGAGGCAACATCTGCGCGAGCGTCATCGACACGTCGCCGGTCCCTGGTGGCAAGTCGATCAGGAGGTAGTCGAGCACGCCCCATTCGACGTCTTGCAGGAACTGGCCGAGCGCCTTGTGCAGCATCGGTCCGCGCCACACGACTGCCGCGTCCTCCTCCAGGAAGAAGCCGATCGACATGACCTTCACGCCGTGGGACTCGAGCGGCACGATCTTGCGCTGTGGCGATACCGGTGGGCGCGTCGCGCCGAGGCCGTACATGCGCGGGATCGAGTAGCCCCACACGTCGGCGTCGAGGATGCCCACGCGCTTGCCGTCGGCCACGAGCGCTGCCGCCAAGTTGGCGGTGAGGGTGGACTTGCCCACGCCGCCCTTACCCGAGCCGATGCAAAGCACGTTGGATACCTGGGCGAGCGAGCCGGCTGGCAGGCTGCCGCGCCCAAGCTTCTGCTGCAGAGAGGCCTTCTCGCTGTCGCTGAGCACGTCGAAGTAGACGTTCACGTGCGTGGCGCCCTCCAGTGCGGATACCGCCTCCGCGACCGAGGTCTGGAAGTGTCCGCGGATCGGGCAGCCGGCCGTGGTCAGCGAGACGGTCACGTCGACTACTCCGTTCTCGGAGATGTCGATCGAGCGCACCATCTCGAGCTCGACGATCGAGCGACGCAGCTCCGGGTCGATCACGACCTCCAGCGCCTTGAGGACTTCATCTCGGTTCATGTCTGCTCGCATTCTCGCAGAGAACAAAAATGCCGCCGGGCGGTAGGGGGACCGCCCGGCGGCGAGGGAGGAGAGGGTGCTTCTACTACCGGCGGGATATGAGGCCGGCAGACCTTCCCGTCTCCAGCCTCTCCAGCCTGGGACGGGGGAAGTTGCTAGACGAGGCTGAGGATGCGCTCCTGGACCTTGTTGGCTAGATCTTCGCCCTCGCGCTGGACGCGACGTGCCTCGCGCTCGACGCTGGCACGTGTCTGGCGCACCTCGCGTTCGACGCGCACGCGCGTCTTGCGCACCTCGCGCTCGAAGCGGTTGCGAGCCGTGTTGCCACGGCGCTCGAACTTGCGCAGCTGCGCGTTTGCCTTTGCCGGGCTCGCGTAGCTCTCGATCGTGTCGTTGACGCGAGCGAACACCTGTTCACGCGCGATCAGAGCCGCGCCGACGGGGATCAGCACGGCGCGCTCGGCGTAGGAGCCGACCGTGGGGTTCTTGACGGCCGTGGTGGAGCGCTTCGTGGAAGCGTTGGAGCTGCTTGCCCGCGACGCGCTCGCGCGTGCGGTGCTCTTCGCTCGCGGCGCGCTCTTAGCGGCGGCGGCGCGGCGCGGTTTGGCGCTGCTTGCGGGTGTGGATTGAGCTGTTGCCATTGGGGAGAGGTTCTCCTAATTTCGGGGGGCACACTTGTTCTGGTCGGCACGACTTTAGCACCGAACACATGTTCCTAACCCGCTCTAGGAGGATGGTTACACGCCAATCTCAACTCGGGGTGAACACGCTGTAAAGAAAAGCTATGAACCCTGAGTCGGTGCCTCGCAGGGCCTGGAATGAGTCTTCAGCTGAGCCTTCAGCTTGGCAACAGCGGAACGCGTGTTCGCGTGAGCCACGCGGCCGGATCCTCCAGCTCGCTCATGCTGGGCAGCATCTCGGCCGAGCTCCAGGCGAGTGCTAGCGCGCTCGGGCCGGCCTGCACGACGACCTCGTCGCAGAAGGAGCGCCCGATCTCGTATTGGCGCATCTTCATATCGAGCCCGAGCAACTTCTCGAGAATGCGCCAGGGCCAGCCGCGCTCGCGACGGCGGCGGTTCATCGCGACGCGCATGCGCTCCATGCTCGGCAGCTCCTCCGCGCCGACGGCGTCCATCACATGCTCGGCATGGCCCTCGATGAGCGACATCGTGGCCTGCATGCGCTCGACTAGCGCCCAGCGGTCCTCGCCGATCCCGACGCGCAACAGCTCGCCGCCGCGCAGCCGCTGGGCGAGCGCGCGCAGGTCCGAGGGGTCGGGGACTTTTGCGAGGCCGCCGAGTTTGACGCCGACCTGCATGCCGTCGATCAGCTCACGCAGCATGCCGCCGAGGTGCTCGCGCAACCACGGGGCGCCACCGAACTGGACGGCATGGGTTACCTCGTGGATCGCGACCCAGGCGGTGAACTCCTCGCGGTCGAGGCTGAGGTTGCGTGCGGCCTGGGCCAAGTTCGGCGCCAGCAGCAAGAGCCGCGGTGGCTGCTCTGGTTCCAGTAGCGCGATGTCGTATTGGCCGAGCACGCGCTGGGAGAGAATGCCTGTGATCGCGCCCACCTGCGCGCCCAGCAAGAGCTGGGTGATAGAGCGCATCGCCGGTGCGAGCGGGCCCGTGCCGCCGCCGAGCCGCTTGGTGAGCGGATCGAGCAGCGGGCGCATCGTGGCGATGTTGGCTTCGATCCAGTGGGGACGGTCGATCAGCTCCAGCGTCGGTAGGTGCTCCGGGGGCCGCAGGCCGGTGTAGGCCCCCACTCGTGCGGCGAAGCGCTCGGCCAGCGACTGCATCCCCTTTGCGTCCGAGCCGAGGTACGGAGTGCCCCCGGCAAGCATCTCGCCGACGCGTTGCGCCACGTTCCAGTCGATACCGTCCATCGCTAGAGCGTACGCCCCGCGTAGGGGGTGCACTCGTATCCTTGCTCTGTGGCCGTTTCTCGAACCGCGTTTGCCTCCTCGGCTGAAAGCCTGGGCGACGTGGAGACGGCTGGGACGTTCTTCGAGCGTGCCGGCGCGCGCGACGTGTTGGCCTGGTTGCGCCTGCTCGCCGATCCGAACGACTCCTCGGCGGTCGTGCGGGCGCTTGGGCGTCCGCCGATCGAGCTGCGCCAGGTGGACATTGCGCGTGTGGTGCAGGTGGCGCGCAAGGCCAAGCTTGACATCGTGACGGCGCTTACGCCGGCGGTCGGGGCCCCGCAGATGCCGCCCGAGGCGCGCGAGCGGATCGAGCGCTTCCAGGCGTTGCACGAGGAAGCGAAGGTTGCCTTCGAGGCCTTGCGGCCGCGTTTGGGGTGTAGCCCGCAGGAGTTGGTGGCAGAGCTGACGGCCGCCTCCGAGGCGCGGCTGCTTGGCGGCGAGGCGATCTCCGAGCCGCGAGCGCAGACATTGGAGGCGACGGTCGAGCTGATGCGCGAGGAGGTGCTTGGCGGTGCACTACGCATTGCTGGGCGCCTGGGCGAGCTGCGTCTGGACACTGACCTGGATATCTCGCACGGCGTCGTGCGCTACCTGGAGCTCGTGAAGCTGGCGGCGCTCAAGGACCGCCCGCCTGGCCAGAGTCTCGGCGAGGCGCTTGCCGACGTCAATCAACGTCTGCTCGCCGCCTGCACGCCACTGCAGCGCGAGATATTCCAGACCTCGACGCTGGACGAGGCGTTGCTTGCCAGCGAGCACACGGCGCTCGAGCCAAGCCAGGCAGGCCCAAGCGAGCTTGAACCAGGTGAAGGCCGCTCAGGTGGGCATGGGCCTGGCGAAGACGAGCAGCTCGAGCGCGTGGGAGCGCAGGTCGCGCCCAAAGCTGCCGTTGCCGCCCCCGCGCTTGGCGCATTCGCGCGCCGGGAGGAACCCTCGCTACAGGCTTTCCTGCCCAGGCGCGGGGACGGAGTCGTGCTGTCGGCGTCCGATATCGACACGTACCGCGCTTGCCCGCTGCGTTACAAGCTTGGGCGCGTCTTGAAGATCCCTTCGGCGCAGACTTTGCACCAGCGCTTCGGAATAGCCGTGCACCAAGTGCTCGAGCGCTACCACGCCGCGGAGCACACGACTATCGAGCAGATGATGGAGCTGTTCGAGAGCTGCTGGCGCCGCGGTGGCTTCGGCGCCAGCGACCGTGAGCGCGAACTGCACGTGAAGGCTCGTGCGGCGCTTGTGCTCTACCACCGACGCCTCGAGGCCCACGAGGCCGAGCCGGCTTGGTTCGAGCGCTCCTTTTCCTTCAAGCTCGGGGCCCACCACCTGCGCGGGCGTGTGGATCGCGTAGACAAGCTTGCCGACGGGGCGTACGAGTTGATCGACTACAAGACCTCGCGGCCGAAGACGGCGGAACAGCTTGCCGACGACGTGCAGCTCTCGCTATATGCGGTCGGCGCGCGCGAGTCATGGGAAGTGGAGGCCGAGCGTCTGTCTTATTACTACGTGCTCGACGACCTCAAGGTGCCGGTCCCCAGCGCCGAGATGGATCCCGATTGGATCACGCGCGTCGTCGCCGAGGTCGGCGAGGCGATCATGGCGCAGCGCTTCGAGCCGACGCCCTCGCCGAGCGTGTGTGGGCTGTGCGACTATCGCATCGCCTGCCCCGCTTGGGAGCGGTAGACCCAGACATTTGCTCGTCCTGAGCAGGTTCTCCGCCGCCGATGGAGGAGTAGAGAATCTCGGGTCTAAGTCAAGAATCCTCGCGGCTGGGGAGCCCAAGGCGTGCAACCCGGCTGGTTCGCAAGTCTCACTTTCACTGGGCTTTAGGCCGAGCGGATAGCCTTCTCGCGAGGATGAAGAGAAGTGTCTTGAGGGGAGGGGCGGTCTGGCGTATGCGCAAGGGCACGAGTGTGTGCCTGCCGGCGCTTTCGCTGCTGCTTGCCGCCGGACTGGTTGCCGGTTGCGGTGGTGGGTCGTCCTCGACGAATACCGCCTCGGTGCCCAGCTCTCCCGCGGCGGCGCCTACGCAGGGCGGCACCTCCAGTGTCGATGCCGTCGCCTACGTCTCGCACACGCCGATCTCCAAGGCGAGCTTCAAGCACTGGCTGGCCGTCGAGACGGCCTTGGGCGCCTCAAGCTCGCCGGCCCATCAGGCGCTTGGCTTTCTGATCACCTCCGAGTGGGTGCTGGGCGAGGCCGCGGCACGCGGCGTCGGCGTCTCCGAAGCCGAAGTCAAGCAGCGCTTCGCCCAACTGGTGCACGAGAGCTTTCCCAAGGCTGGCTCGCTCGAGAAGTACCTTGCCAAGTCCGGTGAGACCGAAGCCGACCTGTTGGCGCGCATAAAGGTTGAACTGCTGGCCTCCAAGATCGCGGCGAAGGTCGCCGCCGGCAAGGGCGCCGCCCAGCGGGGCGCGCTGCTTACGGCCTTCGAGAGCAACTTCCGTACACACTGGAAGAGCTACACGAGCTGCGAGCCAGGCTATGTGATGGAAGACTGCAAGCAGTACAAAGGCAAGCCAGAAGACCTCGCCGCCAAGAGCTCGACCAGCAAAGGCTCCAGCTCGACGACACCGTCGAGCGGCTCCTCTTCGAGCAGATCCTCCTCGAGCTCATCCGACGCGAATGCCAGCGGCGAGGTCTACACCGCGCCCGGCGCTTTCTCGATCTCGAGCCCTGCCTTTGAACGCAACGGTGCGATTCCCGTCTCCTACACCTGTGCCGGCGCGGGCACCTCACCTGCGCTCTCCTGGCAGAAAGTGCCTGCCAAAGCGGCCGAATTGTTCCTGTTCGTGATCGACGACAATTCCAGTGGCTCCGAAGGCGGCATCCGCTGGGTGGTCGGTGGGATCGAACCGAGCTCCACCGGCGTGGCGGCCGGCAAGGTTCCCGCCGGGGGGATCGTCGGTACCAACACCGCCGGCAAGGCCGCCTATTCGCCAATTTGCCCGGCCAAGGGCAAAAGCGACACGATCGAGTTCGTCATGTATGCGCTCTCCAAAAAGCTCCAGCTCTCGCCAGGTTTCCAGCCGACGACGGCAGAGGCGCAGTATGGCTCGCACAAATTGCTGATGGGCTCGGCGGCCGTGACCTACGGCATCGCTTCACGCTAGCCGTCCCCTGCGGACTCCATCAGCTCGCTAGTCGTCCTTGTGCGACTCTATCCAGCAGCTTCGCGCACTGGCAGTCTTTGCGTGGCTCTCCAACGCCGCCCGCTGTAGCTCAGCTCTCGATTCCCCGCTGACGCAGAAACCGCTGGAATTCTCTCGCGAGCAAGTCTCCCGACGGCAGGTCCTGAGGTGAGATCGCGGCCTGCTCGTCCTCGGCGGCACGCCGCTCCAAACGCTCGACGAACGCTTGGATGTCGGGATCGGACTGCACCGCGAGCCCCACTTGGCGTTCATACTCGCCGGCGGCCTCCTCCAACTCCGAGACGTCCACGGACACCCCAACCATCAGCTCCAGCTTGCGCAGCAATGCAAGCGCCGCCTTGGGGCTGGCCGCAGCCGCGACATAGTGCGGCACGCTCGCCCAAATGCTCGCCGAAGGCAGTCCTGCCTGTGCGAAGCCAGCATGCAAGACGCCCACGATCCCGGTGGGGCCCTCGTAGCTGCTGGCGCTCAGTGCGAGCCGTCCCATCAAGGCTGGATCGGATGCGAAGCCGGTCATCGAGACGGGCTGGGAATGGGGCACATCGGCCAAGAGGCCCCCGAGTGTCACCACCAGTTGGACGTCGAGGGCTTCGGCAAGATCCACGATCAGCGAGCTGAAGGAACGCCAGCGCATCGAGGGCTCTGTGCCCTGCACGATCACGAGGTCGCGGTGGGCGCGCGGAGCGCGTGCCTCGAAGATCTCGACGGACGGCCAGGAGATCACGCGAGCCTGGGTCTCGTCGATCTTGACATGCGGACGGTTTGCCTGAAAGTCGTAGAACTCCTCGCTGTCGATCTTCGCAAAGCGTTGCGCTCCAAGTGCCTGCGCGAGAAAGCCGGTGGCGCTCGACGCGGCGTCGCCGGCGTCGTTCCAACCTTGAAACGAGCACACCATCGCCGGGGCCCGCAAGCCGTCGGGGCGACGATCCCAGATGAGTGGCTGCATCCGACCCACCGTACATCATGGACAGCACATGTCCACAACGCATGCTGGAACCACGATGGCCGCTGACGGGCACCCGCTCGCCCACGCGCCCGCCGATCTGCTCGGATCTCCTCCAACACCTGGGCTTGCGAGCAGCGAGGAGGTGGCCGATGCGCAGACGATCGCCACCCTGCGCGCCGGGGACGTGGTGGATGGCGTCTTTGCGTGCGTGCGCAAGGAGCGACTCATCACTCGCTCAGGCGACCCCTACCTCACAGTCGAGCTGCGCGATCGGTCCGGCAACCTCTCCGGCAGGCTCTTTCGCGACGCCGACCTCTTCGCTGGGCGCTTCGAGCGCGGTGAGCTGGTACGGGTGCGCGGCCGCGCGGAGTTGTTTCGCGAGCAGCTGCAGCTCACGATCGAGCAGATCGCTCGCGTGGAGTTGACAGACGAGGATGCCGCACGCTTCCTGCCCGTCTCCCACCGAGACGTCGACGAGCTGGAAGGCTTCTATGAGCACCTTGCGCGCGAGGTGTTCGACCCAGGCCTCAAAGGATTGTTGCGGCACTTGCTCGAAGATCGCGAGTTGCGCGCCGAGTTGCGCCGCGCGCCCTGCTCGCTGCCTTCCGCCGGATCGGGTCGTCCCTCATCGGCGCATCACGCCTTCCTCGGCGGGCTCTTGGAGCACACCGTGGCCGTTGCCACGCTGGCGGTCGAGCTGTGTGCGGTGCACCCGCGGCTGGATCGCGACCTGCTGCTTTGCGCGGCACTCGTGCACGACATCGGCAAGACGCGCGAATACGCCTATGGCGCGGAGATCACCCGCACCGAGGAGGGGCGCATGTTGGGCCACATCGAGTTGGGTCTCAGGCTGATCGCCGCCCATGTCCCCGCGACGCTGTCTGGCGAGCGTCGCATGGCGCTGGAACACTGCGTGCTCTGCCATCACGGCGCCGAGAGCGCCGGCGCTCAGCGCCCGGCCTCCGCCGAGGCGCTCGCCCTGCAGCGCCTCAACGCGCTCGACGCCGCCGTCAAGGGGGCTTTCGAGCAGGGTCTCGGCCGCTGATCGCTCGTTGATCATCCGCTGAGAAACCCCGCAGACTCGGTCAAGTCCGCGTCCACGGATGCCGATCATCAAAGCGTGGGGGATCGACCTACGTCAACTGGTGCATCCGTGAGCGAGCTCTCGCTGCTGCGTCCCGCCGTGGGGCCGCCCGAATCTGCTCACAGCGGCGCCATTCAGCGCGACGCACTGATGCAAGCGCTCGCCGATGGCCGTCCCGGTCGTCTGATCGGCGACGTGGTCGTGGATCTCGGCTTCGCCACGCGCGAGAAAGTCGAGGAGGCCGTGGAGATCGCTCGGGCTCAGGGCAAGCCCACCGGTCAGATCCTCGTCGAGCAGGGCATCCTGCGCCACGACCAGCTGGCGCGTGTGGTGGCGGAGCGCTTCGGCCTCGAATACATCGATCTGTCTGTGTACGAGTTGGACATGGGTGCCGTGAACCTGATCGACATGGAGGCGATCCGTCGCTATCAGGCGGTGCCGGTCGGCTTCCTGGAGGACGGCACGCTGATGCTGGCGATGGCGGACCCCACGAACGTACTGACGATCGACGACATCGCGATGCTCACCGGCCGGCGCGTGCGCTCGGCCTCGGCTTCGATCGAGGACCTGAACATCCTGATCATGCGGCTCTCGCGCGTGGAGCAGTCCGTCGAAGAGATCGTCGAGGAGGACGACAACGACAGCGAGTCCGAGCTCTTCATGGACGAGGCCGACAAGGATGCTCCTGTCGTCAAGCTCGTGCACTCGATCATCGCCGACGCGATCGAGCAGGGGGCCTCAGACATACACATCGATCCGGGCGAGGGCGACATGCACGTCTCGTTCCGCATCGACGGCGTGCTCGCCCTGACCTCGACGCTCAAGCGCTCGATGGCCACCAGCATCATCTCGCGCATAAAGATCATGTCGGAGATGGACATCTCCGAGCGGCGCGTCCCCCAGGACGGGCGTTTTGCCCTGACGGTCTCCGGGCGTCGCGTCGACGTGCGCGTGACGACGCTTCCGCTCGTCTACGGCGAGGGCGCCTACCTGCGCATTCTCGACAAGGGCGTGGCCGTGCGCGGCCTGGAGTCGCTTGGCATGCAGCGCACCGAGCAGGATCGCTTCGCCTATGCGATCGCGCGCCCCAACGGCGCGGTGCTCGTGACGGGCCCGACCGGCAGCGGCAAGTCGACCACTTTGTATGCGGCGCTCGGTGCGGTCAACGACGGCAGTCGCTCGATCCTGACGATTGAGGATCCTGTCGAGTCGCGCATCGCCGGGGTCAAGCAGATGCAGGTTGCGCCCAAGGCCGGCATGACCTTCGCCGGCGGCTTGCGCGCGATGCTGCGCGCCGATCCCGACGTGATCATGGTTGGCGAGATCCGTGACCGCGAAACCGCACACATCGCCGTGGAGGCGGCGCTCACCGGCCACCTCGTGCTCTCGACGCTGCACACGCGCGATGCTCCCAGCGCGCTCGGCCGCCTGATCGACATGGGCATCGAGCCGTTTCTGATCTCCTCCGCGATCGACTGCATAGTCGCCCAGCGGCTCGTGCGCACGCTCTGCCCGCACTGCAAGCGTCCGAGCAAGGCTCCGGAGTCGTTGCTAGCCGAGTATGGGCTGTATGAGTCCGAGGCGTTCGAGCCGGTTGGCTGCACGCGCTGCGCCACAACCGGGTACAGGGGACGCATGGGCATCTACGAGGTGATGTCCGTCACCGAGGAGGTCCGCTCGCTGGTGCTCAGCCGGGCCTCCGTTGACGACATCGCCGCTGCGGCGATGAGTCAGGGCATGCGGCGCATGCGCGACGACGGCATCGCCAAGGTGCGCGCCGGTCAGACCTCGATCGCCGAGATCGAGCGGATGACCACCAGCATGATTTGAGCCCTGTGGATTGGGCTTCTCGGGAGGCTCGTTTTGGAGGGTAGGTTCGTTCCCTCAGTGCTCGTGTGCCGGTTTTGTGAGGTTCCGCGCCGGTGTTGCACCGCGCATCGTACCGGTCGGTTTTGCGGGCGTACCGTAAGTTCCCGGCACCGGCGGAATCAACAATGAGACTTCAAGCGGACCCTTCGGGAACGCTTCGACCGTGAACGAGTACGTGTAGTAGCGGCTGCCGTCGAACAGCATTTCGCCGTGCTTTGGGATCGACAGTGGCGCTGGGCTTGAGCTGCCGAGCAGCAGCTGCTTGCCTTCGTGGAGGAATACCTGCACGCCGGCAAAACGTTGCGCGAGGATCACATAGCCGAGGTCGTCCTGGACCGAAAGCAGGAAGTGGCCGACGACGCGCCCATGAGCGTTGCGCACGTCGCCGCGGATCGGCGCCAGCACATGCGGACCCCCGACGTCGGCCACTAGCTTTTCACCGAGCGTGGCGCGCACGCGTACTACATGCAGAGTGCCTTCGAAGAACTTCACGATCGCAGCTCGTGTGGCGGTCGGGTTGTCGGCCGCGACTGCTTCCTGGAAGGGGCGGGCGCTTTCGAAGTCGCGCACAACCGCCCGGGTGCGTGTGCCGGACTGCTCCTCGCGGTAGATCCCTTCGGCCGTATCGACCAATCGTGTTCGTGGCCGTTTCGGCCGGCGTGGTGGCACAGGCGGATGTCGGTGGGACCGGGGCGAGCACGAACACGCGCAGCTTCTTCTGCGGGAAGCCGGCGCCTGGGAAGGAGTAGACGGCGTAGCGTTTGGCCTTGTAGGTGATCTCGCCTCTGTCGGGGATGCTGCTAGGCGCGGGGCTGCCGGAGCCGCCGAGCGAGTGCCCGCCCGAGCGGGCGAAGACTTGGGCTTCGGTGATGGCATACAGCGTGCCGGCGTATCCGAAGACCCCCTCCTCGGCAGCGGTGACAGTGCCGATCGTGCGCCCTTCGAGGTTCTTCAGTGGCGTGCTCACCGGAGCGATCCCGTTGGCGCTGCCATATTCGACGAACGTGCGCCCGATAAGGCTCACGCGCACGCGCACGAGCTGGCCGCGCAGCAAGGGTGCCAGCGCCTTGCGTGCCGCGGCCGGATCGTTTGCTTCGATCGCGGCGAGTAGCGCCGGCGAGCCGGCCACCCTTTCGGCTGCCGGCAGGGCGATGCGTCCGCCCGAGAGCTCGCGGTAGACGTGTTCGGAGATTGTCCCGAGCGCTCTGGCAATCGCGCTCGCACACTGTGGGGAAGCCAACGGAGGCGCTGGTGGGGTCGCCGCCACCACCGAGGCGCTCTCGGCGCTCGTGCCACAGCTGGTGAACGCAAGCGCCAAGGCAGCCGGCACTGCGAGCAGCATGCCCCGGCGGTGTCGGGGTACGCGTGGGTTGGGCCAGCGAGACTTGGCCGGCTGGGTGGCGGTCATCCGGCCAAGCGTACGCTGCCGACATGGTCGATCGGTTAGATATTTCTTAGGGGTCTTGGGTCATCCGAAATGACCCGCACGTATCTATACCCCCTGTTGTGGGGTTGGGGGATTTATTTTGGTACCTAACCTTTGCTCGAGCCTTCGCAAAAGGGGGGTGTTTGTGGGCATTCGCAAAAGAGTGTTCGTCGCAAGGGTGTTTGTTCGCAAGGGGTGTTGGTTCGCAAGGGGTGTTGGTTCGCAAGGGGTGTTGGTTCGCAAGGGGTGTTGGTTCGCAAGGGGTGTTGGCTTGCAAGGGGTGTTGGTTCGCAAGGGGTGTTGGTTCGCAAGGGGTGTTGGTTCGCAAGGGGTGTTGGTTCGCAAGGGGTGTTGGTTCGCAAGGGGTGTTGGCTTGCAAGGGGTGTTGGTTCGCAAGGGGTGTTGGTTCGCAAGGGGTGTTGGCTTGCAAGGGGTGTTGGTTCGCAAAGGGATGCCCGGACGCCATGCTCGCGGCGTCCGGGCACAGGCATCCAGTGTTATTTCTTCTTGGCTTTGCCCCCCGTCTTGGCTTTTTTGCCCTTGGCCGTGGTCTTCCCGTGCTTGCCCGTCTTCTTGACCTTTGAGGAGAGCGGCATCGCCGGTTCCAGACGCGTGCCGCCCACATAGGAGGAGGCGGCGCAGTGCAGCGGGCGGCCGAGGTCGAACGGACCTGAGATCGCTTGGGTCGGAACGGCCTTTTCGAGGTAGATGTCGGTGACCGTCAGGAGCGGGTCGAGATGCGGTGCGGCGCATAGCGCCTTGCCGATCGAGAACTGCCCGGTGATCGTCTCCCAGCCAGCCTTGGTCGAGCCCTCGCAGTTATCCGCCCAACCCGGCAATTCGCCGCCGCAGGAGAACGTGTCCGAGAGCGGCTGGTTTGTCGCGTTGCTTGTGATGAGAGGCGCGGCCTCGAAGCCGGTGAGCGGCACGTTCGACTGCAGCTGGTAGCCGGTGATCGGACCGTTGCAGTAAAACGTGTAGCGAACCTGCACTTCTTCGCTTCCGAGTTCGGCAGTGCCGGCAGATATGTGCCCGGAGCAGGTGAGGTTGTTCGGGCTTCCTTCGATACCGACGGCTTCGGCGTGAGCCGAGGCGACGATCGCCATCGAGAGGACGATCGAGCCCACGATCGCGCCGAGCCAAAGGGAAGCTCGTTGGTGGACGGGTCGATGTGTGTGCAACGGGGGTCTCCGTTCGTTGTTTGACATGAAGGCGGGGGTTCAGCCGCCGGGATGCGACGCCGGCGTTCCCGGACCTGAGAGATCCGGGAACGGACGGCGCCGCGGTTGTGTTGATGCGGCCTGGGCCGCCTTCTTGGCCGTGGAGGCGGCACTGGCCGCTTTTCCACTTGCGCCGTAGACCGTCGCCCCGAACGGGACGGTTGCTTGGTCGCCAGCATGGCCCAAGGGGAGGACTCCGAAGAGCAGCGAGATGCTCTTGGAGAGCGAGAAGTCGTTGAAGCTTTCCGCGACCCGTGCGCCGCTGTGCACGAATGGCGAGAGCAAGAGCGCGCCGACAGGCTTTGCCGCGGCGTTTGCGGGTGAGGCCGGCGGACTGTCGGGCACGATCACGATCAGGCCTTCCTTGGCGTAGGCGCTGGTCGCGAGAATCTGAGGCACGACTTCTTTCAGGAAGCTGTCGGCGGGAGCGAGCCCGGCCGGCGAGCCCGGTGCGCAGGGAGCGGCTGAGCCGTCATTGCAAGCGGAAGGCACGATCCAGCTGAGGCTCGGCGTGTTGGCAGGTGTCGCGAGGCTCGCTTGAAGCTGCGACAGATCCACATCGTTGCTTGCGCACGCGCCTTCGCTCAGCAGCGAGTCGAAGTACACGAAGGGGTTGCGGTAAGTGAGGTAGGGGTCGCCGGAGGCGGGTATGTGGTTGGGGTCAGGCGTGCTCAGTTCTGGCCGACGGCATGTGACCGCGGTCGCGGGCTGGGATTGCGCGCCGGGCGTCGTGCTCGTGTCGCCCGGTGAGCCGCTGGTCTGTGCCGCGCTCGGAGTGTCGGCTACTTGGCTCGCGCCGCTGGGAGCGCCGGCGCCCTGCGTCGCGCTCGTGCCGCTCTGGGCGCCGGCGGTGGGCGCCGTGCCGCTCACAGGCGCGTCCTCTTCCATGTCCTGCACGTAGGCCTTCCAAGTCAACGACCCGGCGGTCAGCTCGTCGGCGAGCGTCTTGACGGCTGCCGGGTACACGCAGCCAACGCCCTCGGCCAGGCCGGTGGTGGCGTTGACGGTCGGCGGCTGTAGTTCGCTGTAGGTGGGGCAGCTCTGTTCGGTGTCGAGGTTCACGCTCTGCCCTGCGAGCAGCGCGATCCCATTGCCAAGCGCGCTGCTCGAGCTGAGCGCGAAATCGCTGAGCAGTGTGCCCTTGGGCACGAGCTGCTTGGCCAGGTACGGGTCGGCTGTGGGGTCTGCCAACGCGGAGCTGAAGCTCGTGCCTGAGAGCGCGATCACCCACACGTGCTTGATCGGGGGCAGTTTGATCGGCGTGCCCGGCGCCGTTTTTTCGCTTTCGCCGGAGCCTTTCGAGGATTTGGAGGAGCCTTCCGAGGAGCCGCTCGTGGTGGGTTCGCTGGAGCTTTCCGAGGAGCTTCCTGCTTCGCTTGGCGCGGGCGCCGATTTGGTTTGCCCCTTGGTGCTGCTCGTCGCTGATGGGGTCGGAGTTGGTTCGCTTGTGCTCGGCGGTGGCGTTGCCGCGCTGCTCGTCGAAGTCGTTGTCTGTGGGCTGCTGTCGGCACGCGCCACCAGTGCGGCAAGTGCGCGCTGTGCGAGCGTGGCGCTGTCGGCAGGCGAGCTGGCTGGACCAGGCCCAAGCGCGACGCCCGCGAGGATGCCCACGGCGAGCACGCCGGCGGCAAGCGCGGCGGCCATACCTCGCGAGGGCGCTCCGGCGCCGAGGAATGAGTCGCCCGCCCACCAGCTGTGCCCCTGCTTAGTCGTGGCGCTGCTGGTCCGCGCGTCTGGCTGCCCCGTCCCGGCCCCCGTGCTCCGCGCCCTGGATTGCCCAGTCGGGGCGCCGGCGCCCCGACCACGAGTGCCCTCGCCGGAGCTGTTGGTCAGAGACAATGGCTCCCAGAAGGCGGCGAAGTCGAGGCGCGGCTTGCCATGCCTCGTTCCGCACTGCAGGCAGTAGCGCTGGTCTTCGACGAGCGTGGCGCCACAGCCCGCGCATTGCTCGCGCGGGCCGGGGGGCTTCTTGGAGGCTGAGTGTTTGTCTGGCTCTGCGGTCATCGTCTTGGTATGGCGCTCATTGCTCGTCGGTGTTGTCTGTACTCGGTGTGGGTGTGGGTGTGCGGTGTGGGGTGTGGGTCGTTGTCGGGTGTTCGGGCGTGGCTTGAAATGGTGCGGCGCTTCTTTGGCGAGTCCTCCGTGTTCAAGTTCGCGTGGCCTTCTTCATAAAATAGCTAATCCTGATCTTATTTATGAAGATTATGCTAGGCTGCCGCACAACACGCTGTCAACCATTCGAACGGAGCCCCTACTTCAATGCACCGATCTCGCCGTGTCGTCGCCTTGGTCGCGGCGACTCTCACGCTCTCGATAGCGGTCCCATCAATCGCTCTCGCGACGAGCACGCTCTCGATCAGCGGAGCGACCGCGTCGTTCCCGCTCGTCTCGCTGCTCGTCCAGAAGTACGACAAGCTCAACAAGAAGGTCAAAATCAAGCTTTCACAGGGCGGCACGCAGGTCGGCATCAACAACGTCGCCGCCGGCCGCGACTCGATCGCCGACGTCTCGCGCGATCCGCTGGCGACCGACCCAGGTGGACTCAGTTTCTACCCGATCGCTAAGTACTACCTGTGCGTGGTCACCAACAGCGCAAACAAGCTGGCCAACCTCACGCAGGCCCAGGACGAAGCGATCTTCACGGGCAAGACCCGCGAATGGAGCAAGGTCCCAGGCGCCACTGCCACAGGGCCGATCGACCTGATCAGCCGCAACTCAACGGCCGGCACGCTCAGCAACTTCACGACGCTTTTGATCGGCGCCAAGAAAGTCTCCTCGCTGGCGGCCGAAGAGTCCTCCGAGGGTCTGCAGCGCCAGGCGATCGAAAAAGACCCAGGCTCGATTGGCTTCCTGTCAGGCTACTTCGCCAGTCAGGGCGTCAACGACGTAGCCTTCAACGGCGTCGGCTGCACGCTTGCCAACGCTACCGCCGGAAACTACGCGGGTATCGCGCACTTCTATGAGGTGACGAAGGGCAAGGCGACGGGTGCCGCCTCCGCATTCATCGGCTGGATCGAGAACAGCGCGGCAGCACAGAAGATCATCTCCACGCAGTGGATCTCACTGAAGTGACTCCGCCTATCCCACCCGCTCCCCCGCGCACCGCGCGGGGGAGCAGCGGTGAGGCGTCTGCCGTCCACGCCCGGCGCGTCGCAAACCGCGTGAGGGAGGCGGCATGCGAGCCGCGATAGCGCGCATACGCCAACCGTGGTCAGACCGTCGCGCCGAGCTCACGCTCGGCGCGGCGTCGCTGGTGGTGTGCCTGATCGTGGTCGGGATGGTCGTGTTCGTAGCGGTCCACGCGTGGCCGACGATCGAGCACAACGGCGGTTTTGCCTGGCTGGGATCAGGTGGCAATCTCGACAGTCAGCTGCAGCGAATGTTCGAAACGAGCGCTCATCCGCCGGCTTCTGCCTACCACTTGCGCGCGTGGCCGGTCATCTACGGCACGCTGCTCACAACCTCGATTGCGCTGTTGATCGCTTTGCCGCTCGCGCTGCTGTCCTCGATCTTCATCGTCGAGTTCGCGCCGTCGGCCCTGAGACGGGTGATGGTCCCGGTCGTGCGTCTGCTTGCCTCGGTGCCGTCGGTGATCTACGGCTTGATCGGGATCCTCGTGCTTGTGCCGTTTGTCGGCAATCACCTCGTCACCGGCGCGCAGAAGACCTCTGTGCAGGACACCGTCGAGTTGACGGGCGCCAGCCTGCTCGTGGCGTCGGTGGTGCTCGCCGTGATGATCACGCCGATCATGGTCGCGCTGATCGGCGAGGCGCTTTCCGGGGTGCCGGCTTCTTGGCGCGAGGGCGCGATGGCGCTTGGCGTGCATCGTCTGCGCGCCACGCTGTCAGTCAGCCTCAAGGCGATCCGCCCGGCAATAGTGGCGGCCGCGGCACTCGCGTGCGCCCGGGCTCTCGGCGAGGCGATAATGATCTTCATGGTCTCGGGCTCGCGCTCGTTTACCCCGAACCTGGACCACGGACCGTTGATCTTCCTGTATGAGCCGTTGCGCACGCTTGCCAGCGTGATCGTCGACAACAAGGAAGGCTTCGGCGGCTCGCCGGCGGTGAACTCGACGCTGTATGCCTTCGGCCTGCTGCTGTTGCTCTCGGCGATCGCGCTGTCGATCTGCTCCTATCTGATCAAGCTGCCGCTGCGGCGCTACCAGCTCAAGTGATGAGCACGTTCCCGACCGCACTTCCCGCCGCGCAATCGGAGCGCGCCGCATCCCACACGTGGGCGAGGCTCTTCGATGCGGGAATGGCGTTTGCTCGACCGGATCATTCTCGGCGCAGCATGGGCGGCCGGCCTCGGCCTGTGCCTCGTGACGGGGGCGATTGTCGTCTATATGGGTGTGCGCGGCTTTCAATACCTGCGCCCGGAGCTGCTCGTCTCGAGGCCGCGGATTGCCGAAGACGGAAGCGTCTCCGGCGGCATCCTGGACCCGCTGATCGGAACGGTGGTGCTGACCGTTATAGGGCTGGCGGTAGCGCTGCCATTGGCAGTTTGCAGCGCCGCATGGATCATCGAGTACGGTCGGCCTTCCTGGTTCGCCCGGCTGGTCGAGTCTGCGATCGAGATCGTCGCCGGCACACCCGACATCGTGATCGCGATCGTCGGCATCGCCGTCTTCCAACTTGGGGTGCTCGCGCCGCTGTCGAGCCGCTCGCCAACAGGCGTGGTCACCGGCACCTCGTTCATCGCGGCGGGCCTGACGATGTCGCTGATCGCGCTGCCGCCGATCTACGCCGCCACGCGCGACGGCCTGCAGGCGGTGCCGGCGCACATGCGCGAGGCGGCGTTTGCGCTCGGCAAGACCCGCATCGCCACGATCCGCCGTGTCCTGATCCCGAGCGTGCGCTCCAACATCGCCACCGGCACGACGCTCGGAATCAGCCGCATCGTCGGCGATACGGCGATCGTGGTCATCGTGCTCGGGGAGACCTTGCGCAACGAACCGCTGAGCTCGACTCCGATCTTTGGGTTCCTACGCGGCACTGGCTCGACGCTGACCTCCTACGTGTTCGACAACTCGCCGGCCGGCGAAGGCAAGGCAGCGGACAAGGCATATGCGGCCGCGTTCGTGCTGCTCCTGTTCGTTTTCGTCCTCAATATCGTCGTCGGCCGCATCAGCCACAGGCAAGCACATTCCAGCGGCGTCGAGCAAGGGTCCCGGCTTTGACAAATACACGATTCCCAACTAACCTCATCGGTTCGATGGAAAACATGACGATGAATACAGATGAGTCGTTGTTGGATCCGTGGCCGCTGGATGCTGAGGGCCAGGACCTTGCGCGCCGCGAGGTAGTGCGCGAGGACATAAAACGACCCAGGTGGAGCGCTCGGACGTCATCCCGCCGGGACCAACACAGGCCAGGCAGGACGAAGTGGTGCCGCCGGTACGCACGATCGTGCTCGACCGCGAGCCGCTGGCGGTCGCTCCGCCACAGGAGCGCGAGTCGATCCGCCGTTCGCTGGCGGCCCAGGGCCCGGAGCGCTTGCGCCTGGAGGATGTGAGCATTTACTACGGCGGCAAGCGCGCCGTCAACTCCGTCTCCATGTCGATCCATCAGGGCGAGGTGCTGGCCCTGATCGGCCCGTCAGGTTGCGGCAAGACAAGCTTGCTGCGCACGCTCAACCGACTCACCGAGTTGACCCCAAGCGCTTCGCGCTCAGGCGCGATCATGCTCGACGGCCAAGACGTCCACGCGCTTGCAGGACACGAAGCTGCGCGCGCGCGTGGCGATGGTCTTCCAGCAGCCCAACCCCTTCCCGATGTCGATCTTCGACAACGTGGCCTTCGCCTTGCGCGAACAGTCGCGCAAGAAGCCGCGCCGGCGTGAGCTGGAGCCACTCGTGATCGACGCACTGAGGCGGGCCGGACTGTATGACGAGGTCGCCGGCGAACTGGATCGTCCCGCCCTACGCCTCTCCGGAGGCCAGCAGCAGCGATTGTGCATCGCGCGCGCGATCGCGATGCGTCCAGAGGTCCTGTTGATGGACGAGCCCTGCTCCGCGCTCGACCCGATCTCCACAAGCGTGATCGAGGAGTTGATCCACGAGTTGCGCCGAGACCTGGCGGTGGTGATCGTCACGCACAACCTCGCACAAGCCCAGCGCGTAGCGGACAAGGTTGCCTTCATGTACCTCGGAGACCTGATCGAGTACGGCACGGCCGCGCAAGTGTTCGAGCAGCCGCGCGCCGAGCGCACGCGCGACTACGTGCGCGGCGCCTTCGGATAGCGGTCGCAGATGAGCCCTTCTGGCCGCGAACCCCGAACCAGCCCCTACCGATAGCCCCGATGAACGTCTTCCCGATCCAAACTCCGCCTGAGAGCGACAGTGCCAAATGCCCGAACTGCGGCGCTCAGATCGCCGCCGACCAGCGCTACTGCCTGGCGTGTGGCCAGCCTTGCTCGCCGGTGCGACTGCCGTTTCTAGACGTGCTGCAGGCCGAGGGCGAGCTGCGTCGCCCCCTCGCCTATGCCCCGCCTGCTGTCGGCTACCTGCCGCCGCTGCCCGCGGACGAGGGAACGGTCGGTTGGTTGCGGCGCTACTCGGGCCTGTTTGGCCTGATCGCCGTGCTGCTCATCTGTGGCTTGATCGGCTTGCTCGTCGGTCACTGGCTGGCACCGTCGAAAGCGTCGGGCCCTTCGATCGTCAAGATCGAGGGCACCCTGCCCGCGGCCGCCGCGACATCCGCTCCAACGACGACATCTCCCACGTCCACGCAGGCGAGCCAAACAAAAGCTACTACCAGTAAAAGCGCGCCGGCTACCGAAGCGCAGGAAGTCAAGGAAGTGAAAGAAGCCGAAACGACCAAGGCAAAGCCGAAGCCCGCGAGCAAACCGAGTGCCGCCACGCTTCAGAAACTGAGCAGCTCCAAGGGCAAGGCCCATCAGCAGGAAATCGAAAAGCTGACCTCCGGCGACAAACCGATCGAAACGGGCGGCTGATGGCCGAGCGGTCTCTGCTTCCAAGCGGCTCGCTGGCGGAGCTGCGCGAGCGCCGCTTGGCGTTGGCCGAGCGCGTAGCCGGGTTGACCTGGGATTTGGGTGGGCTCACCTACGAGATGGCGATTCGCGATCACTACCGCCTCGACGTGCTCAGCCGCCGTGCGGCCGAGCTGCAGCAGGCAGACGCCGAGCTGGGCGAGGTGGAACGCCTGCTGGGCTCCGCCGAGGCGGGAGTCCACGGCCAGTGCCGCTCCTGCGGCGCCGTCCACAGCCGCGGCGCCGCCTACTGCTGGCACTGCGGAGCCAGCTTGCAGGTGGAGGCGCGCCCGGCGGTGCTCGCGCAGGACAGCGCTGCACAAACACCTTCGGCCTGAACCCGCGCTGTAGCATCGCCCCGTGGCACTACGCCGAGGGAGCCTGCTTCTTCTTGTTCTCGCCCTGGTTGCGGCGCTTGTCGCTGTCGCCTGGGCGAAGGCTCCCTCCGGCGCCCCTCCACACGAAGGCGCGTGCCCGATCTTCCCGGCCAGCAACCCGCTGAACCAGGAAATCGCCCACGCCCCAGTCAACCCCAATTCGGCCAGATACATCGAAAGCATCGGCGCGAACATCCATTTGCACGCCGACTTCGGCACGCCGCCGAGCTACGGCATCCCTTATGTAGTGGTCGGCTCCCACCAGCCAAGAGTGCCGATCCACTTCACCGAATACGGCGAAGAATCCAATCCGGGCCCATACCCGATCCCGCCAAGTGCACCAGTGGAGGGTGCAGGCGAAGAAGGCGACCGGCATGTGCTCGTATTGCAGGAGGGCAGTTGCAAGTTGTATGAGCTGTACGCGGCCCAGCGCACAGCATCAGGTTGGGACGCTGGCTCGGGAGCTGTGTTCAACCTACGCGCCAACAAGCTGCGCCCCGAAGGCTGGACATCGGCGGACGCCGCCGGTCTGCCGATCTTCCCGCTACTGGTGCGCTATCCGGAGGTGAAGTCAGGGCAGATCGATCACGCCCTGCGAGTAACGGTCCCGGCCACTCAGCGCGGCTACATCCATCCGGCCACCCATTACGCGTCCAGCAGCTCCGATCCGGCGTTGCCGCCGATGGGCTTGCGCCTGCGTTTGAAGGCCAGCTTCGACCTGGCTGGCTACCACGGCCAGGCGCTTGTGGTCCTACGCGCACTCAAGCGCTATGGCCTGATCGTCGCCGACAACGGCAGCCCTTGGTACATAACGGGCGCCCCAAGCCAAGGTTGGAACAACGAAGATCTCGATCAGCTCAAGCGGGTACCGGGCTGGGAGTTCGAAGCGGTCAGTACGGGCCCGATCCTGCACCACGGGTAGGGCTGGCGGCAGATCGGCCTGTGCGGTCGCTTAGCGTTGCTCAGTCGAAGCGGGGTCGCGCTGGGCGAAGGCCTCTTGGGCGCTTGACTGAGCCGATGCGGGCACTGGCGCCGGTGCGGCCTGCTGTGGGGTCGGTGGTGGCGCGGGTACCTGCTGCGCCGTCGCCGGCGGCAACGTCGGCTGCTGGCCAGGCTGCTGCGTGTCGTGGCCATGACCTTGTGCCTCGCCAGTCACAGACTGCTTGAACTCGCGCATGCCGGTACCGAGCGAGCGCCCGATCTCGGGCAGGCGCTTGGCGCCGAACAGCAGCAACAAAACCACAACGATGAAGATGATGTGAAGGGGGTTGTCGAGTCCCATTCACACCAGTCTAGGCGCTATTGGCGGAAGTTGGGCGATTTCCGTGTGAGGCCTGGTTTTGCGGGGGATCGGCATCCTCGTGCTCGGCGATTGCCCTACGCACAAGCTGTCCTGCCACGAGCAGCATCAACAGCGCGAAGCCGACGCGCAGCACACTGCCCGACAGGGCATTTGCCAAAGCCACGCCCGCGGCGACCCCCGCGATCGACAACAGCCCCATCAGCAGCGCATCCTTGCGACGCACGTTGCCATAGCCGTCCTGCTTGATCGTGCCGACGATCGCCACGGGCACGATCGCAAGCAGCGAGGTGGCCTCTGCCTGGTGCTGTCCCAGGCTCAGGACGATCACAAGCCCAGGCACGAACAACACGCCGCCGCCCACCCCGAGCAGCCCACCGACGATGCCCGCGCACAGCCCGATCGCGATCGCGGCGATCATCGCGACGACGCTTTAGCGGTGCCTGGCGTTTGGCGTCGAAAAGGGCGATGCCCCCCCGCGCGCGCGGGGCATCGGCTTTCCGCTGAGGATTGGCGTCCCTCGCGTGGGGGCTGCTGGACGGCAATCATTGCGCCAGCAGCTCCACGGCGCTTGCCACGAGCACGGCGGCGAACAACAGCGAGATCGAGCGGGTCGCAAGCCGCTGTTGCAGCCAGGTGCCGATCAGCACCCCGCCCACGGCCGGAACCCCCATCAGCGCCGCGTCGAGCACGTGCACGTTGCCATAGGCCCCCTGCGTGGCGGCGGCAAAGCCGGCGATGAACACGATCGCCGCGAGCGAGGTGCCCGTAGCCTCGCGTGGCCCGTAGCCAAGCCACAGCACCAACAGCGGCACGATCACAGTGCCGCCACCGACGCCGAACAGCCCGCTGAAGAGCCCGGCGGCACTGCCGATCACAGCCAGCTTGAGTGCTCTCTGGCTGCTTGGCTCGGGCTCCGTCTCAGCGGTCATACGCAGGATGTGACCGGTCCGCCGCCACAGAGCGCCATACTAAAGGTCGTGTCCCCGGCCGCCCTGCTTGTGGAGGCGCTTGAGCCGCTCCGCTCCGACCCCGATCATGCAGCCGTGCTGCTCGATATCGACGGTACGCTCGCGCCGATCGTGCGTCATGCCGCCGATGCGCATGTGCCCGAGGCGACGCGCACGCTGTTGATCGAGATATCCAAGCGTTACCGGTTGGTGGGCTGTGTCAGCGGACGCCGAGCCGCGACCGCCCGCCAGATCGTTGCGATCGGCAGCATCGCCTATATTGGCAACCACGGTGGCGAGCTGCTGCGTCCAGGAGCCACGCGCGCCGAGCTCGACCCCGACCTGACGGCTTGGTCGGAGCGCGTGCGCGAGTTTGCCCGGCGCGCGCTCACCCCAGAGCTGCACCGCGCGCGTGTGCGCAGCGAGGACAAGGAGGCAATCGCCGCCTTTCATTGGCGTGGCGTCCCCGACCAGCAGTTAGCGGAGACGCTGGTGCACGAGATCGCCGAGCGCGCCGAGAACGAGGGCTTTGCCGTTCACTGGGGCCGGATGGTGCTAGAGGTGCGCCCCCCCATCGCGCTGGACAAGGGCCTGGGTGTCAGCGCGCTTTTGCAGAGCGTTACAGATCGTGACGACGGCCCGTCGATCAAGACCGCCCTCTACGTAGGCGACGACAGCACCGACGTCGACGCCTTCCGTGCCCTGCGCGCCCTCGTCGACGCCGGCAGATTGGAGCTGGCGCTGCGCGTCGCGGTCGGCTCGGAGGAGACGCCGCCGGAGTTGGCCGAGCAGGCCGACTTGATCATCGACGGGCAGAGCGGCGTGCGTGGCCTGCTCCAGGCTCTCCTATGAGCGCCGTGTCCAGCCGTCGACTCTGGCGCGCGCGCTGACGCGATACGAGGCGTGCACTTCGTCGACTTCCTCAGGGCCACAGTCCTGCTCAGCGCAGCCGCCGCCACAGCGCTGGTGATCGTCACGGTGTTCTCAGCCGCGCCGTCTTCGGACCCGACGATCGTGCCGATCTCGGTCGGCTGGTGGGTGGTTGCCGCCGCGATCGGACTGTGGCTGGGCCGCCGCGCCGAGGTTCACCCGCCGATCGCGCGCCTGCTGCGCGAGGCCAAGACAAGTACCGCGCTACCCGAGTACCGTCCAGGCGCAACGTTGCTGAACCGCCTGTGGCCACTGTTGCTGTTCACGGTGGTGGCTGGTGGGCTGGCTTTCATCGCCCCGCAGATCCCAGGCATCGGCGCAGGCTTCGCGATCGCGGTGTCGCTGTGGTGGCGCCGCCAGGACGCCGCCGTTGCGGCGATCGAGGAGCGTGACGGGGTCCGCTTCCATGTCCTGCGCACATCCCCGCTGCGCGCAATCGCACTGGCACGCACTCCGGGTTTCAAGGCACTGCGCCCGGAACGCGTCGGCGGCGCCACCACCTGAGAGGCGAGCGGGCGCGAAGGTGAGCTCCGGTTACAAGTCCAAAGCGCGCCGTGCAGGTGCCGCTGCCTCGCTCGACGTCCTGATCGTCTCGCTGGGCGCGACCGGTGGCCTGCGCGCGGTCGACGACGAGCTGCTCGCCTCGCTGCATCGCGCCGGCGCGAGCGCGTCGCTAGTGCGCCCCGAGCCGCCGGCGTCGGTGCGCACGCTGATGCTCACCGACCTGCGCTGGGCGCGCGCCGCAAGACGGGCAGCCATGGACGAGCTTGCGCGTACGTCTGCACGCGCGTTGATCTACTCCACGACCACCGCTGCCCTGTTGTGGCCGCGCCCGGGCGCGATCCGCTTCGACGCGCCTGCCGCTGCCAACCGCCCAGGGCACCATGGCCTGTGGCAGCGTCCGCTCGAGCGTCGTCGCCTGCGTGAAGCGCCGCTCTTGCTCGCGCAGAGCGAGAGCGCGCTGCTCGAGGTCCCTGCGGTCGTTCGCGAGGCTCGCCCGTCCGGCAGTGCACTTGTTTTGCCCGTGCCGGTTGAGCCGTCTGAATCAGATTCTTCGCGCACTGCAGGCAGTCCAAGCGAATCACAGCAGCCAAGTGAGACACGCGAAATAAATGAATCAGGCATTCCAGATGAATCACGCAAATCGAGTGCATCACACGCTGTGCGTGACATAGCTGCGATCACATACGCGGCCAATCCGGCAAAGAAGGGCCTCGACATCGTGCTCGATGCTTGGCGAAGGGCCGGCAAGCCCGGCGAGGAGCTGTTGGTGGCGGGCGCAGAAGAGCGCGAGCTGCGTAGCCTGGGCTATGCGCTACCCGCAGCGGGTGTGCGCGTGGTCGGGATGCTGGCTGGAGAGGACTATCGCGCACTGCTACGTCGCGCACGTGCATACGTTTGCGCCGCCCGTCGCGAGGACTATGGCATCGCCCAGCTCGAGGCTCTGGCCGACGGTTGCATGCTCGTGACGGCACCCTCGCCCGGACCGTATGAGGCGCTACCACTCGCTCGCGAGCTCGATAGCCGCCTGGTCACGGCCGATCTCGCCGCACCCGGCCTGGGTGTGGCCCTACGCACCGCGCTCGATGACCCGCTGCCCGACTATGGGCAGCGTGCGCTGGAGGTGCTCAGCCCCTTGCGACGAGCGGCGGCGGACAGGGTTGTGGCCGAGCAACTGCTGCCGGCGTTGCTTGGTGTCGGGCCGTAGCCAAATAGTCCCATTTGCCCCGATTCAGCTAGCATTTGGAACTGACTGCCTTTAGACTCGACGCATGTCGGCAACCGCTCGGGCTCAGGTTCGTCCGCGGCCGAGGACGCGGGTGGACATCTCGCGCTGGAGCGGCTCTGCCTGGGGCGCCATCGGGGTAACCGTCGGCTTCATCGCAATTACCTGCTGGTGGCTGACACAAGATCGCAGCATCCCGATCTTCGATGCGGGCGCTCATCTGGAAACGGCGATCTATTTTCACGAACAGCTGCAGCTGGGTCACCTGCTCGAGCCGTTCAACAACGTCTCGCAGTATCCGCCGCTGGCGCACCTCGTCGGCGCGCTCGCGATGTTCGTCGGCGGTGTGAACCTAGCCACGCCGATCATCGCCGAGAACCTCGTGTTCGTATCGCTGCTGACGCTCGGCTGCTACCAGACCGGTCGTCTCCTGTTCAGCTCCCGCGCGGGGCTGCTGGCCGTCATCTTCGTGCTCGGCTCGCCGCTGCTGATCGCCCAGTTCCATGTCTTTATGCTCGACGCACCCGAGACCGCACTCGTCGCCGTCTCGATGTGGCTGTTGCTCGCCAGCGAGGATTTCAGTCGTCTGCGCATGGCGGGCTTTGCCGGCCTCGCGGTTGGTGGAGGTCTGCTCGTCAAGGTGCAGTTTCCATTCTTCCTAGCGGGGATAGTGTTGGTAGCCCTGTCGCGCGGCGGATGGCGCCACTGGCGGGGCCTCGCCCTGTTCGTAGCAGTCGCACTTGTAATCGGAGCGCCCTGGTACATAGATCATCTATCCGAGCTCTCCACGATCACCAAGCTGGCCGGCACCGAATCGGGAGCCCTCGCGGGCGACCAGCCGCCGACGGTGTCCTCCGCCAATCTCCTCTGGTATTTCTGGAGCACGCTCAACTCGCAGCTGTTCCTTGTGCTGTTCTTGCTCGTCGTCGGCGGCAGCATCTGGACGACCGTCGCGGTCGTACGCAAAGAAGATAGAGGGGGTCCAAGGCTGGAGTTCCTGGTTGGGGCTTTCGTGGCGTGGCTGGCGATCACGCTCACGCCTCATCACGACTTGCGCTACGACATGCCGCTGATGCCCTACCTGGCCGTGATCGGCACAGGTTGGCTGGTCCATCTCCCACGCGTGCCGCGCCTGGCGGGCGCGACGGTGCTGGTGCTCGCCGTGCTCGCCAATACGCTGAGCACGAGCTTCGGCACCGGCGGACAGGTGGAAGCAAAGCTCGTCGACGCGCCGCCCAACACCGAGGCCTATCCGGACCGCGTCGTGCTCTACTCAAACCGCGGCTTCCTCGTAGCCGGCCCGCGCCGCGACGGTGACATCCCCGGTCTGTTCAAAGCGTTGCGCAACGAAGGCGTCGAAGTCGTAGCCTTCAACGAAGGCCAGATCGAAGCCGCCGATTTCTCAGGCGAAGGGCTCGGTCCGTTGGCGATGATCGCCGGATTGTTACCGTCAGTCGAAACGGCGCTGGCGAACTCGTCAGAGGCGGCGGTGGCCGTCATTCACCAATCGGTTTCGCCGAGTTTGCCACCCGCTTGCACGACGCTGAGCGACGGCACCGGGGTATGGCTGTTACGTCTGGACCAGATGTCTGCTCGTGTCACCTACTACTGCCCGTTTCGCCGCCCTCAATACTACGGCTGAGCAGTCTGGCGCGCGGGCTTGCGCAATTCACCGAGTTGCTCCCACGAGCGCGTATTGGCCACATCGATAGCACTGAGCCACGCGCGACGCGCGGTCGCCACGCCCCAGCGCATCACTGCGAAGCGCTCGCAGCCGTGGGCGTCGGAGTCGATCACGATCGTGGCCCCCGCGCGCGCGGCCGCACGCGCATGGATGTCGTTCAGGTCGCGGCGGTTGGGGTTGGCGTTGATCTCGAGCATCGTGCCCGTGCGCAAAGCAGCCTCGATCACGGCGTGCATGTCGAGCGCATAGGGCTCGCGCCGCTCGATCATGCGCCCGGTCGGATGCCCGATCGCGTCGACGAGCGGGTGCTCCATCGCCGCGACCATGCGCTCGGTCATCTTCTGCTCGTTCATGCCGAAGGCGGTGTGCACGCTGGCGATCACCCAGTCAAGCTCTCCCAGCAGCTCGTCCTCGTAGTCGAGCGAGCCGTCGGGCAGGATGTTCACCTCGCTGCCGGCCAGGACCCTGATCCCCTCGATGCTCGCGTCCGCTTCGCGTACGTGCTCGATCTGAAGGCGCAGCTCCTCGGGAGATACGTCGTTGCCAAACCCGTGCGAGGCTGAATGGTCGGTGATCGCCACGTACTCATAGCCGCGGTCGCGAGCGGCAAGTGCCATCTCCTCCATCGTGTTGCGCCCGTCGGAGGCGACGGTGTGACAGTGCAGATCGCCCTTGATGTCGCCCAGCTCGATCAGCTTGGGCAGGCCGGTGGGAGCCGAGTCGGCGGGGTCCTCCTGGCCGGTGGAGCGTTTGCGACCCGCCCCCGCGGCCAATGCGGCCGCGGCAAGCTCGCCGCGGTCCTCGCGCAGCTCCGGCTCGATGTAGGCCAGGCCAAGCCGCGCATACACCTCCCGCTCGCTCGCATATGTGTCCGTGGCCCCGGTCACGTCGTCCTTGATGGCGTACTCGGACACGTGCAAGCCTTTGCGCACCGCCATTTCGCGCAGGGCCGCGTTGTGCCTGCCTGAGCCGGTGAAATGCTGCAGCAGGTTGCCGAGCTGGCCGGGCTTTGCGATACGCAGATCGACGCTTACCCCAGAGTGGGTACGTCCCTTTGCTCCGCTCTTGCCGGCGGAGCTGACGCTCTCGATCTGCGGCAGCGTGGCGAGGCTCTTGGCCAGCGTCACGGGTTTTCGCGTCACCGCGATCAGGTCGACGTCCTTGACGCTGTCGGCCATGCGCCTGGCCGAGCCGGCGATCAGCACCTGGGTTCCCTCGCCCCCGAGCTCGGCGAGCCCCTCGGCCAGCGCTTGACCCAGCTCCAGTGCGTCTGGCAGCAGCAGGCGCCTCGAGCGCTCTACAGGATCGGTGGGCGTCCGCTCCAGCGCTTCGATCACGCTCGCCTCGAACTTCGAGCCGAGGCCCCTCACGCCCTGAAGCTTGCCCGCAAGTGCGGCTTCGCGCAGCGAGTCGAGCGAGTCGATGCCGAGCTGTGCGTGTAGCAGCCGCGCACGCTTGGGTCCGAGGCCAGGCAGGCGCGTGATCGCGATCAGCCCGGTCGGCACCTTCGCGCGCAACTTCTCCGCCGCCGGGATCGTGCCCGTGTCCAGCAGCGCGAGGATCTTCTGCTCGAGCGTTGTGCCGATGCCCGCCAGCTCGGTAACGCGACCCGCACGCGCCAGCTCGGCCACCGACATCGGTGCCTCGCGCACCGCGCGCGCGGCGTTGCGGTAGGCAAGCACGCGGTGCACGATCGCGCCGTCGAGCTCGTACAGGTCGCCAAGCTCTTCCAGCGCTTCGGCGATCGTGGAGTTGGGTAGATCTCCGGCCACGGGGCTAACGCATAGGTCCGAGCGTCCTGCAAGGCATAGGTCCGAGCATCCGGCGAGTCTTCCAACCGCAAATCAGCTGAGCAAAAGCGTTGCGCGACACTACTTCAGCCGGACCGCGACGACTGTGTCAGGTGCAAGCATCAGCCGTGCTCTGTGCGCATGAACGGCCACCGACGTCCTCGTTTCGCCGGGCTGTGTCGTCGTGAGCATGGCCGTGCCAACGCGCTTCGCCCCACCAGGAACTTCGACTTCGTAGGAGAGCATCTTCGAAGAGAAGGAGCTGAGGATCACGCTCAGATGTGCGCTGGCATTCCTGTCCCCGGCCGTGTTCGCGCTTACCCCTTCAGAGACTGTTGCGGCGAGCATGCCGGGCACGCGCGCGGCCGGCCCAATGCGGCTGCCGAGTGGGATCCAGTGGTGCAGAAACAGCAGTGCGTGGCCGAGCGGCTGCAGCGTGACGGTGCCGTTGGCGTTGAACACGAGCGGGTCGTAGCTGCCGCTGGCGGAGTGGAAGCGCACCTGCTGGAAGCCGCCAAGCAGCGCGGCCACCACATAGCGCGCCGCCCACACGCCTGCTACGGGCGTGTTCGACACGCCCGGCTTGCCACCGCAGGAAGCGCTGTTGCTCTCGGAGACGATCGCCGGCCTGTGCAGGGTATGCGCGAGGTTCAACAGCCAATCGTACTTTTCGACCAGCCCAACGCTTGCGTGCTCGGCGAGCAGACGCGCCGCCGTGGTCAGGGGTGCCCCACAGGCGGAGGTCGGATAGGCGTGCACGTCCAACACGTCCGGCGGATCGCTGCGCAGCATCGGGCCGATCGTGGTGTCCCAGCCGATCCCGGCGAGGTCGGGACCCTCGATCCTGATCTGGCCGAGCATTGCCCGACGGCTCTGCCATTCGCTTGCGTACTGCGCTGCCGTCCAAGGCGACGGACGAAAAGCGGGGATCTCGACTCCCGGTTCGTCGGGAAAGATGTGGCCGATCCCATACAGGTCGGGCTCGTTGCCGAGCGAGAAGCCGAGCTGCGCCGCCGGGATCGCCTGCTCGGCCTCGGCGATCGTCGTGAGCTCGTCCGCGAGTGGGCTCGTCGCGAAGTTGAGCCCGACGGTGACCTGCACGTCGCTCTGGCGGGCCAGGCAGCCAAGCGTGTTCCAGAAGGAGGGGGCTATGAAGTAGCGGTAGGCGGCTGTGGGTCCGGCAAGGTCTTGGGAGTCCCCGCCGATGCGCAGCGAAGGAGAGCCGAGCTCACGCAAAGTCGCCACCAGCGCCGGGCTGGGACATGGCCCTGGGCCAAGCACCCTCTCCATCAGCGGATACTCGAGCGACAGCCCAAACGGAGAGCGCTGCACGAGCGCCGTGTGCGCATCGCGCGGGAGAGAGGGTTTAGGAGTCGCCGCGGCACCGGCCGACCCTACCGTCAAGATTTGAAGTCCCACGACGAGCAGGCCCGCCGACAGAGTGGCGCGCCACCAGCTCATCCGTGCCTATGATAACCAGGCGAATGCTTCCTACTCGTGCCACACGCCGGTTCGCGGCATTGCTGGCGTGCTTGGCTCTCGGGGGTCTACTCGCGGCGGTTGCGACCGCTGCCAAGAGCCCTGCTCCGAGGGCCGCCAAGGCCGGCGTGTCCTACCGCTTCGGGCTCTCCGACTACGAACCGAGCACGTTCTCCGACCCGCGTGTGGGCGAGCTTGGCGTGCACCTTGCCCGCGACGTCGTGCCGTGGAATGCGGTGCTCAACAAGCGCGATCTTGCACAGGTAACCGCTTGGCTGGATGCTGTCAAGCACGCCTACCACATCATTCCGTTGATCACTTTCCAACACGCCGACAACAACGGCCCGGCGCCGAGCCCGGGACAGTTCTTGAATGCTTTCAAGCGCTTCCGCAAGCTGTTTCCCTGGGTGACGGAGTTCGTCCCCTGGGACGAGGCGACCCACACCACGCAGCCCACGGCTCACCATCCGTGGCTGGCGGCCGAGTACTACAACGTGCTTGCCGCCAACTGTCGCGGTTGTGAGATCACCGCGCCAGACATCCTCGACTCCGACGGCAACGTCGAGGCTTGGGTCGGCTCATTCCTCGAACGCGCTCATCCTTATCCGAAGATCTGGCCCTTCAACCCTTACAGCAGCGTTAGCACCGACAGTTCCGCATTGATCGAAAGCTTCCTAGCCGCGACGCGTGGGCAGGTGTGGTTCAGCGAGATCGGCGGAGTCGTGTGGTGGCGCTTCAAAGGCAAGCTGATCGATCACGGCGAAGCGTTCGCCGCCAGGGCCGCGGAAAACATCTTCAAACTCGCCAAGCTCAGCCCGAGGATCACCCGCATCTACTACTATCACTGGCGCTCGCCGGGTAGTCCGACGGCCAAGGCAGCCAGGAAGGCGACCTGGGACGCCGGTCTCATCAAGTCCAACGGCGCGGCGCGCCCGGCGCTATACGTGGTTGCGCGCGAACTTCACCGCTCCATCCAGAAATCGATCCCGAAGCTCTTCTAGCTGAGCTCGAGCGCTGCCGTGTGTCGGTCACGCCAGTAGATCGTCACCGGGCACGCGCCACCCGAGGCGGTCACGGTGCAGGTTCCGCGCGTGATCGTGGCCCCGGGGGCCGCAAGGTGCTGGTGCCCTGGGGTGAGCCAGACGGTGGTGTGCAGCGTTGTCTTGGCTGGCATGCTCATGCCCAGCTCGACCCCTGTCGCGGTAGCGCGTAGTGTCCAGCGGACGCGTCCTAGCACGCGTCCGCCCGCGGCTCTGTAGCGGCCGAGCAGCAGCACTTTGCGACCCGTGCCATGAACGCCTGTGAAGGCGGGGGTCGCGACTGTGCCATCGGCGTAGGTGAGTGCCCAGGTGCTCGACGACTTACCGTGGATCGGACGTAGCGCCAGCAGGTCATGCCAGCCGGAGGTATCGCTCGACTTCACGGCGACCAGGCCTTGCGCCCCGCGCGGGTCGCTGCTCGTGGCGCGTCCGGCCAGCTCCCACCAGACGCTTCCCGAGCGGCCCCATACCAGGCCGCTGGAGGCGAGGTCGTCGACGAGCAGTTCGCGGTTATCCGCAGGCAGTGGTGCCTGCGGTGCCCCGGTCGCAGGCCACTTTGCCAGCGCGTCGGAGAGCAGCCACAGCGTCAGGCCCTCGTACTGGTTCAACGCGGCGTAGTCGTCCATGATCGAAGGGCTCCAATCAAAGCCGAGACCGGGGACGATCGGCAGCAGGCCGCTGGGCTGGAGCGGGTAGGCGGCTTGCAGGTAGGAGACCGCGCGCTGGGCATATGAACGCCACGCGGCGGCATTGGCCGGTTCGATCGCCGCGCGCCTGGCGCCGAGCGCAGCGGCGGCGGCTTGCACCCATGACTGGTCGAGCGAGCGGCCCGAGAGCGAGAGCTGTCCGTCGGGGGCCATCATCTCGAGCGCATAGCGGTCGGCCTGGCGGCGCAGTTTCGAGACTGTCGGCCCGATCGCTTGCGAATCGCTTTCGCCGATGCTCTCCAGCATGAACGTCGAGAACAACTCGTAGGAGACTGGCTCTGAGCCTGGGTCCGAGAGCTCACGCGCGATTCCCCCCGCCGGGGAGCTTGTGAGCGCGATCGGCGCCCCGGGCTTTGTGTGGGCGCGTAGTTCGCCGGCGGCGAGACTCTGAAGCGGCGGGCCGGCGTGCGTGACGGCCAACTCGAGATTGGTCCGGATCTGTGCCGCCACGCCGACGGGGGTAACCGACAGCGATTCCGGCTCGCCTTCGATACGGTCGCTCAACAACAGCGCGGCGCCGGCCGCCCACACCAGGCGCCAGTTGCCGTAGCAGCCTGGCTCGGTGAGGCAGCTGTTTTCGGTAGGCGGTCCGATCTGCCCGGCTCGCCACGCAAGTGGCGCCTGCAGCTCTTCCCACACGCGCGCGGGGAACAGGCCCTGCTCGCCGTCGTGGATCACGGCGGCGATCGCCAGCAGGTTGAAGGGGTCGCTTGAGATCGGCAGCGTCAAGGCCGAGCCGAGGATGCGCTCGCCGGCACTTTCCAGGCCGCTATCGCCGCTGCCCTTGGCCTGCTTGAGCATTACGTCGGCGAGCAGGATCACACCATAGTTATCGCCCGTGTCGGCAGGATTGAGCGGGTCGGCAACGCGCCCGTCGGCAGTCGTATATGGCTCCCATGCTCGCGCGACCGACGTTATGTAGCTGTTCAGCTCGCCGGTGCTCACACCCTGCCCCGGCGCGTCTGCCCACGCTGTGCCTGCCCACGGCAGGGCGATGAAGATCGAGACGGCCGCAACCGCAATGAATGGCCTCGGAATCATGAGCTTGAGGCGCATCCCGCGCCAGGCAGTGTGTTTCGCCGGGAGGCGCATCGCCACCTGCCACGCTTTAGGGTACGCATCCGTGAGTCCCGCCGATCCACATGCCGAGCGCGACGTCCCCTGGCTGATCCTGCCGACCTATAACGAGGCCGAGAACATCGAGGCGATCGTGGCGGCGGCCGGCAAGGTGCTGTCGGGGGCAAACGACGACGCCTACAAGGTCCTGATCGTCGACGACGGCTCACCCGACGGCACGGGCGAGATCGCCGACCGGCTCGCGGCAGGGCGCGAGCAGGTTGAGGTGCTGCACCGCACCGAGAAGAACGGCATCGGCCCTGCTTACTTGGCGGGCTTTGCCTATGCGCTCGACCACGGCGCCGCCTATGTGATGGAGATGGACTCCGACTTCTCCCACGATCCGGCCGATCTTGCTCGTCTACTCGCGGCGGTGCGCTCCGGCGCCGACCTGGCACTCGGCTCGCGCTACGTGCAGGGCGGCGGCGTTGTCGATTGGAGCCTGTTGCGGCGCTTCATCAGCCAGGGCGGCTCAACCTATGCGCGTTGGGTGCTCGGTCTTCACGTAAAGGATCTCACCGGCGGCTTCAAGTGCTTCAAGCGCGAGGTACTCGAAGCGATCCACTTCGACAGCGTGCGCTCGCAGGGCTATGCCTTCCAGGTTGAGCTCACCTATCGCGCCTCGCGCGCCGGCTTCAAGGTGGTCGAGGTGCCGATCGTCTTCAAGGACCGCGAGCTCGGCCAAAGCAAGATGTCCTGGTGGATCGCGGCGGAGGCGATGTGGCTCGTGCCAAAGTTGCGCTTTGGGCGCCAGCCGCCTATGTTCGCCGCGTCGCCCCCGCCTGCCGAGGTCCCTCCAGGGCAGCGCGCGTCGTCGCGCTCCTAAGCGCCTCCGCGCCGCGCCCAGTTCGACCCCGCCTGGACCAGCTTAGCCGGCCCGCGAGCCCGCGACACCAAGCGAGCGGAGCTTGTCGTCGATGAGCTCGTTGGCACCCGCCGGTTTGAGAAATGGCGCGAGCGCTATATAGGTGATGTGGGGGACCAGTTGGGGCATCAGCCGAGACTCGCCGTGGCGTGCCTGGCGGTGGCCGATCTCGAAGATGGTTGCGACGATCGCTTGCAGTGCGAGCGTGCTGGGGTGTTGACGGCTGTACTGGTAGCCCTCGTGCAGGAAGATGGTGAAGGCTGCGTGGCTGTCTTCGACCTGCTGTATGGCCGGAGAGCCCACGGCGTGGGACTCCACAAACGCCACGCGTGTGAGAGCGGGATAGCCGGCGGCGAACTAGCAGGACGCGCGCAGGCCGGCCCAGACGCGCTCGGGCCATGTCGGGGCGCTGAAGAAGGCGCCCGCGGCGATCGTCATGGCGTGGCGAAGCGCGAACTCGTGCAGGGTGAGAAAGGCCTGTCGCTTGTCAGGAAAGTGGTGGTAGAAGACGCGCCGATCCAGCTTCGCGGCATCCGCGATGTCAGCAATGGTCGCGGCGGTGTAGCCCTTCTCGGCCGCCACTGCCGCAGTCGCGTAGAGGATGCGGTCGCGCTGGTTGCGGGCGACCTCGGCGGCCGAGATGCGCGGCCTGCCGGGCAGCAGCGGCGCCGGCGCCTGGCGAGGGAGGTCTGAGATGTGCGGGGAGGGCGGCAGCTCCGGTGCAGGATCGAGCGTTCGCCGACGGTGCGCGTCGCTGGGTTCTGCATAGCTGTCGATCCATGTTTTCAGCGGCTTGGCTATGGCGCCTATTGCCGGCTCGCCACGCCGCAGCAGCGGCGCGAGCACCCAGAACAACCCTCCGAAAAGCGCCTCGGTGGGTATGTCTGGTGTGGGTGCGTCAACAGCGGCTCGCGCTCGAGCGCGTTCGATCAGTACAGCGATCTTCGCGAGAGTGAGCTCGCGCTCGTCCAGTGCGCGCGGTCCTCCGGCGGGCGCCTCGTCGAGCTTGACGACCACTCCCGCTACCTGCTGTCCGCCAGCGCCCATCAACCTGTCACCGGGGACGCGGTGGTGAGCGTGTTCCTCGACACGGTCGCCGAGCACGGATCGCCGGCGAGCACGCTCACCGATAACGGCAGTGTCTACACCTCCCGCTTCACCGGCGGGCGCAACGCGTTCGAGTACGTGCTCCCCCTGCTCGGGATCCAGCAGAAGAACGGGTCCCCGGGGCACCCACAGACCCAAGGCAAGACCGAGCGCTTCCACCAGACCCAACAGCGCTGGCTCAGGGCCAGAGCACCCGCCGCAAGCATCGCACAGCTGCAACGTCAGCTCGACGAGTTCCGAGCACACTACAACGAGAAGCGCCCGCACCGCGCGCTTGACCGACGCACGCCAGCTAACGCCTACCGAGCCACACCCAAGGCGCTCCCAGCCAGCAACGGACACCCACCAGGCCACTACCGGCTGCGCTACGACCGGCTCGATAACAAAGGCAAAATGAGCCTCCGCCGAGCAGGCCGAATGCACCACCTCGGCGTCGGCGCCAAACACGCCCGCAAACGCGTCCTCGCGCTCGCCGACGACCACCACGTCACCGTCACCGACCTCACCACCGGCGAGATCCTCAGCCGCCACCTCATCGAACCCCACAAAACCTACTGGCGCAACCAAAACAACCAGCCAGGCCGCTGGCCCAACACCACAAACTGAGACCCATGTCCCGACTCAAACGAGACCCATGTCCCGACTCATGACATCGAAGGGTCCGATGGGGCTTGAACCCTCACCAGGGCATCGCGTCGTGTCGACAAGCGTCAGCGGTGACTTGCTTGTTCTTAGCGTCGCCGCGCATGACGGACAATATCGGTGGCCGATCTCGATTGACCCTGAAGTCAAAAGACATCGACACGGTCGGTCCAGAACACACGACAAGCAACTGGTTCCAGGGCGCACCGTTCCCGGGAATTCCAAGAAGAACGGTCCATCCCGTCCGAAAGCATTTTGCAGTACTCCAACGTCAACTCATCGTTTCTTGGTCGATACCGCAGAGGGGGCTGTTGTAACAAATCAATCCGAAGCGGGAGGGCGGTGGCGTCCTAGCCTAGGCCGTAACAGTGAAGTAGCGGCGATCTGGTCGATAGGTCTCATAGCGTGAGCGTGGGTGGACCGTTAGGTTCGTCTACCTCGCGTCAACGGTGTGGCCGTGGTTGGTCTCGGGCCGTGAGAATATGCTTCCCTCGAATGTGACTAATCTGAGGGCTCATCGCGTGCGTCAATGCCTGGTCTACATTGCCGATCATCCTGACTCAAGCAACCGGGAAGTAGCCGCGGGTATCGGTGTCGATCATCAGTCGCAGATCTCATATCTGCTTGGAGTCCTCGTCAAGGTCGATCTGGTGAGCAAGACGTCTGATGGGGTCGGCAAACGCAACGCGTGGCGGCTGACCCCGCACGGTGAGATGGCATTGCTGACATTGCCCACAGATAGTTAACAGTGTGTTCGAGCGTCTGATCGATCTTCCGTCTATTAACTCTTGACAGCCGTGTCGTCGCTCGGGTAGAAAGGCTTCGCAATACTTGGGCTAAATCGCCTAGTGACCATATATCTAAGGAGGTACTTCGTGTTCAACGCAATCGACAGCGCGTCAACCCATTCGCGCCTTTGCAACAGCCACAGTGCTTGCGCTTGCCGTGCTCATCCGTTTCAGCGCAGCATCGGCGCGAGCCAATGTCTACCTTGGCCACACCGGGCAGATAGCCTTCCACGACGCAAACGGGGAAATGTGGGTTTGGGAAACGCCCTCGTACAACAATGAAGCCGGCCTCACGCGGAAAGCCGGAGGCGCCATGGAGGCAGGCACGAGTCCGAGCATCAGCGGCTACGAAGCGGGAGCCTCCGAATCCATTCAGGCCGCCTTTGAGGGTACAGAAAACGACTTGTACAGGTGGCAGTGGGCAGGCTATATCGGCACCAGTCTGCCGATGGCTGCATCGTCGACCCCAAGCGTCGCATACGAGCCGGGTGGATACGCAATCGCCTATAGGAACTCCGCGGGCCGCCTGGAGCTTACTGGTAGCGGCGGAACATCTGAATATGGCCTGGGAATCGCCGCGGGCACGAACCCGACTATCGTAGGATGGCCGACCGGCTACCTTGTCGCGTTCGCGGCTGCGGGTACAAATAAACTCTATGTGTTCTCCACAGCGTCGGGTACTGGCACCGAATACGGCCTTGGCATCGCCGCTGGCAGCAGTCCGGTTATCCAATCGTCCGTTTCGAGCGAATGGGAGACGGCGTTTCGTGCTGCGGGAACGGGCAATCTGTATCTGTTCTCGCCGTGGAGCGGGACCAACGCATTGGGCTTGGGGGTCGCGCCTAACACCAATCCCAGCATATGGCCCGTCTCTGCTGGGCGCTGGAAGATCGCGTTCAACGGTGCGGGCAGCGACGACCTGTGGCTGTACGACACCTCCACGGGCGGCCTGAACACGGGCCTTGGGATGGCAGCCGGGACAAGCCCCAGCCTCACGAGGCGATCGACGGGGGCCTTCGAAGCGGCGTTTACCGCAAATACCAACGAACTGTTCCAGTACAACGAAGCGATCGGTGATAGAAACTCGGGTTTCCACGTGGCAGCGGGCACGAGCCCCAGCGACTTCCCGGTAGGTTGACGATGTGAGCGAGGACCGGGGTGTCTTAAGCGGCGATTCTCATCTTTGAAGAGCTGCTTGCGATCCGCGCGCCAGACGGGGCTTTGAGCCCCGTCTGGCGACGCTCGTCTAGCGTCGTCTAGCTTGGTCTCATGTCTCCATAGGTAGTCTCGCCTGCCCCGTCTGGGACTTAACCGCCTCGCGCTTAGGTCTATGCAACGGCCGGCCCCGCCGCCTGGGCTCCCGCGAAATGGCGTGATCGCCAGGTACATCAGATAGTCGGTCAGCTCCGGCAGTTGCTCGCCGCACCCGGCGAGGATGTACTCGTGCAGCGACGGCGTTGAAAACCCGATGGCTCGCCGCCGTCCAGCGCGCCGCGAAGAGCCCAGGCTCCAGCTCCCAGTGGGGCTCACGTCATGGGCCCGTGGGGTCGATATAGCGAGGGTGGCAGCTTCCTCCTACGCCCTCTACCACGGCATACGCCGCACCCGCACCACCCTGAGCGCTTGGCAGCGCCGGCCCATGCCGGTGCTCGGCAGCTGGGCCGCGGGCTCGCTACTCGCGGCAGTCTGCCTGCTGCTGGCGGTGCTCGTCCTCTCCGAGCTCTTCAGCGGCTACGTCCAGCCAATCGAACTGCGTCCGCCCTTCGCCGTCGGCCACCTCGATGACGTAGCTACCGTCGTCTCGCACAACCTGCTCGTGCTCGCGCTGCACGCGATGGCGTGCGTCGCGGGCTTCATCGCCGGCAGCTCGTTGCCGCTGCAAGCCGAAGGCAAGAGCGGGATCTCGCTGTGGGTGCACGAGCACGGCGGGCGCATCGCGATCGCGTTCGTCGTCTGCGCCACGACCTTCTCGCTGTCCGCCCAGGCCTACGTGCTCGGGCATACGCTCGCTGGCGTCGCCCACTTCATGAGCGTCTCCCCGGCGCTGTTGCTGCTCGGGGTGCTCCCGCACGCGATCCCCGAGCTGATGGCGCTGTTCCTGCCGCTCGCCGCCTGGATCATCGCCAGTCGCAGAGGGGAGTGGGATCAGCTGCTCGCCGCGACCGTCGTGACCGTCGCGATCGCGCTGCCGATACTCGTCGTCGCCGCGTTCATCGAGGTGTATGTCTCGCCGCACCTGTTCACCGCGCTCACCGGCCTACACCCGCCGATCGTCGGTAGCTGGGAAGGGTTCACGGTGAGCGTCAGCAAATGAGGTCGCCCGGCTGGTCGGTCGATGGGTGGGCTGTACGCCCGCGCACGCCCGTAGGCTGGATATCTATCTGAAATGCTCTGCTTCACTTTGTATAGTGAGTGGAGGTGAGACGGCTGGGCCGGCTCCCCGCGGCAAACGGCCACCCGATAGGAGATTCCCATGGCAGGCACCCTCAACGAAGTCACCGACGCCAACTTCCAGGCCGAGGTCGTCGAGTCGGAGAAGCCCGTGCTCGTCGACTTCTGGGCTCCCTGGTGCGGGCCTTGCCGCGTGGTCGGCCCCGTGCTGGAGGAGATCGCCTCCGAGCGCGAGGACCTGCGCATCGTCAAGCTGAACGTCGATGAGAACCAGCAGACGGCAGCCGCCTTCCAGGTGCTGTCGATCCCGACGATGATCCTGTTCAAGGGCGGCAACGCCGTCAAGACGGTCGTCGGGGCGTACCCCAAGAAGAAGATCGAGGCAGAGCTCGACTCGGTGCTTACGGCTGCGTAGTCAGGTCGAGCGAATAGGACGATGCCCCGTGCGCGCACGCGGGGCATCACGTTTTTTTTGGTTAGCCACCCAGCGCGCGACTGAGAGCAATCTCGAGCTGTAGCCCTTCAATCTCGGTCTGCTCGCGATAGTCCATCGCGGGAGCATCGCCGTCGCCCAAGAGCAGGCTGACGGCCAGCGTCTCGCCGCTGACATACGCCTCGTGCTCGCGTGCTGCCTGCATCAGTGCCGCGTCGCCGCCGAGTACCAGCTCGATGCGGTCCTCGACCTCCAGGCCCGCGCTCTTGCGGGCGTTCTGCACGGCGTGCACGATCTCGCGCGAGCGGCCCTCGCGTAGTAGCGAGTCGTCGATCGTCAAGTCGAGTGCCACGGCGTGCGCGCCCTCGCGCTCGACCGAGTAGCCCTCGGGCGCCTTCATCGTGAGGATCACGTCCTGCTCGGTGAGCGTGTGCTCGCGATCGCCAACGGAGATCCCGATGCCTCCGCCTGAGCGGTTGCCCGAGCCTCGGCGCACGGCGGCCGCCACGCGGGCGGGGTCGAGCGCGGCGATAGCCTCGGCGGCCAGAGGCATGTCTTTGCCGAACAGGGGTCCCAGCGTGCGGTAGTTGGCCTTGAGCTCGTACTCGCCCAGCTCGTCCGCGGCCTCCACGAAGCGCACCTGGCGCACGTTGAGCTCCTCGCGCACGATCTCCACCAGGCGCTCGATCGCCGCGCGCTCGCGGCCGTCGGCTACGACCACCGCCTCCGCCAAGGGCTGGCGCACCTTGATCTTCGCCTGCGCCCTGGCGCCCAAGCCGAGGCGCACGGTCTCGCGCGCGATCGCCATCGCCTGCTCCAGCGGCTCGTCGCGCGCCGGCAGGGCATCGCCGACGGGGAAGTCGCACAGGTGCACGCTCGCAAGCGTGCCGTCGAGGTTGTCGTAGATCTCATCGGCCACGAATGGGCAGAAGGGGGCAAGCAGCTTGGAGACGATCAGCAGGCACTCGCGCAAGGTCGCGAATGCCCCCGCGTCGCCGTCCCAGAAGCGCCGGCGCGAGCGGCGCACGTACCAGTTGGATAGGTCGTCGACCAGCACAGAGATTGCTCGCCCGGCGGTTGTTGCGTCGTAGGCGTCCAGGCGCTCGGCCACCACTTCGGCGGTCCCAGCCGTGCGCGACAGTGCCCAGCGATCCAGGTCGTCTACGGAGTCGGGCGAAATTCCGCTCCCGGCAGCCTCGCGTCCCGTCGCGTCGGCTCCCTCAGCCCCAGCCCCGATCCCGCTGCCGGCAAGCGTGAGCATCCGCATTTGCATTCGCGTAGAGCGTGTAAAAGAAATAGGTGCTCCACAGCTGCTTGAGGAACAGGCGCACGCCCTCGCCGATCGCCTCCTCGGAGAAGCGGTAACCGTCCCACGGTTGCTTGGAGGTGAAGAAGTACCAGCGGAACGCGTCGGCGCCGTACTTGTCGAGCACCTGCCACGGCTCGACGGTGTTGCCCTTGGACTTCGACATCTTCTGGCCGTCCGCGTCGAGGATCAGCCCGAGGCACACCACGTTCTCATACGAGGACTTGTCGAACAGCAGCGTCGAGACCGCCAGCAGCGAGTAGAACCAGCCGCGCGTCTGGTCGAGCGCCTCGCAGATGAAGTCCGCGGGGAATTCTTTTTGGAATTGCTGGGCGTGCTCGTGGGGGTAATGGTGCTGGGCGAAGGGCATCGAGCCCGAGTCGAACCACACGTCGATGACCTCAGGTACTCGCTTCATCGGCTTGCCGCACACAGCGCCCTCGGACGCTCCGGGCTGCTCGCGTGACTCGCCGTCGGTCGATGGGATGGATAGAGGGTCGTGCTCGTGGGTGCACGTGAGCACCACTTCATCCACGTAGGGCCGGTGGTGATCTTCAAGGGTCGTGCCAGAGAGCTGCTCCAGCTCGGTGAACGACCCGATCGTGAGCGTGTGCCCGGCCTCGCAGCGCCACACCGGCAGCGGCGTGCCCCAGTAGCGCTCGCGCGAGAGCGCCCAATCGACGTTGTTTGAGAGCCAGTCGCCGAAGCGCCCGTGCTTGATGTGCGGCGGGTACCAGTTGATCGTCTCGTTCGCGGCCATCATCCGCTCGCGCAGCTTGGAGGTGGCGATGTACCAGGAGGGCTTGGCGTAGTAGATCAGCGGGGTGTCGCAGCGCCAGCAGTGGGGGTAGGAGTGCTCGTAGTCTTCGCGGCGAGCAGCAGCCCGCGTTCGTCGAGGTCGGCGATCAGCTCCTTCGGCCAGCGCTTTGGGTCCTTGACGAAGCGGCCCTTGTATGACTCGTCGTCGTAGCCGCGCACGTCGACCGTCAAAGGTGCCGTCGGGCTCTCACAGGGTTGTAGAGCGTGTGCGGGTCGGTCGGATCGAATGATCCCCGCCGCGCGCGGCTGCCCTGAAGTCGTCCTCGCCGAAGGCGGGAGCGATATGGACGAGGCCGGTGCCGTCCGCGGTTGTCACGAAGTCGCCGGCGATCACCGGTGCACCGCCGGCTCTCGGTCGCCCAGTCTTGAAGATCGGGCCCGCTGGTAGTGGGCGCCGATCAGGTCGCTGCCCCGGAATGTGTCGATGACCTCGGCGTCCTCGCCGAGCACCGTCTGCGCGAGCGCTCGCGCCACTACATAGACGGACCCGTCCGATACCCGATCGCGATGCGCCTCGCGTCTGTCCAGAGGCTCCTGTCCGTCGATGTGCGCCTCGACGTGTGGCCCTCGACGCGCGCGTACGTACTCGACCTCGGGACCTGCCGCGACGGCCACGTTCCCAGGCAGGGTCCACGGCGTCGTCGTCCAGATCAGCAGCTTGTCGTCCGCCTCGCAACGGCCCGTGGTCGGCCTCGATCGGCAAGCTCACATACACCGACGGATCGACCACGTCCTTGTACCCGAGCGCCACCTCGTGCGAGGAGAGCGCCGTGCCGCAGCGGTAGCAGTAGGGCACGACCTTGTGCCCCTCGTACAGCAGCCCCTTGTCGCTGATCGTCTTCAGCGCCCACCACACCGACTCGATGTAGCTCTCATCCAGCGTCCTATAGGCATGCTCGAGGTCCACCCAGAAGCCGATCCGCTCGGTCAGCCGGTCCCACTCCTCCAGGAACTCGAACACGGAGTTGCGGCACTGTTCGTTGAACTCCTTGATCCCGTACTGCTCGATCTCGGTCTTGCTCTTGATCCCGAGCTTCTCTTCGACCGCGATCTCGACGGGCAGCCCGTGGCAGTCCCAGCCGCCCTTGCGCTCCACGCGATAGCCGCGCATCGTCTTGTAGCGCGGGTAGATGTCCTTGAACACGCGCGAGAGCACGTGGTGGGAGCCGGGCCTGCCGTTGGCGGTGGGAGGCCCCTCGTAGAAGACCCACTGCTCGGCCCCGTCGCGGTTGCGCAGCGACTCGCCGAACACGTCGCGCTCGCGCCAGCGCTCCAGCACCTCCTGCTCGAGCTCGGGCAGCTCCTGACGCGCGTCCACCTCGCGCGGTGGTATCAGGGGATGTCGGGCTGGCGCTGTCATCGAGCCGCCATTGTAAGTGTCCGTCCGTTCCTGCCAGAAGCCGCTCTTTGGCTCAGACGGATCCAGGTCAAAGAGGACCTGCGGGGACGACGGCCGTGCCGATGCTAGGAGGCTGTCGCGGCGACGGGCGTCGCTTGCTGTGCCAACCCGACGCCGGCGGTAGCCGACGGGCTCGAGAGGCGCTCGCGCAACATCCGTACCGCCTCGGCCGGTCCGGGGCCGATGCGAGTGACCGTGCTCGCCCCGGTGTCTGGCAATGCCCCGCGATAGTCGAACACCTGAAGCTCGCCGCCGCTCTGGCGTGTCGCGTACACAACCCGCCCGACCGCGTCCAGCGATGCGCAGTGCCCGCCCAGGACCATCGCCCGCGGGCGCAGCGCACGCAGCGCGCTCCCTACGCGGGTGCTGTCGAGCTCGACCGGCAACGTCAACACGCGCAGGCCCGCGCGCCTGAGGAACAACTCCAACGCCTGCACATACAGTCCGTCCATGTCCATGCTCTGGCCGGCGTCGAAGATCAGCACGCCCTCATCGCGAGTGGAGGGTGGCGCTACCCGCTGGGCGGCCGCCAGCCAGCCGGTGGCGTAGCGCCACGCAAAGCAGTACTCAGGCGAGCCGGGACTCATCGTCTCCATAGCCGGCAACAAGACCGTCTCGACCGTGCGCTCGACCGAGCGCACCGCCATGCTCTCCTCCATCAGGCGATCGGCCTTCTGCTCGCCGAACTCGGAGAACGCGGCCGCCAAGCGTATGGGGGTCGATGGGCCCTCGCCGCGCTCGCGCGCTACCGAGATCGCCGAGGCGATGTCCTGTGTCTCGGCATATGCCTGTCTCAACGCCTCGATCTCGGCGAGGTCGAACTGACGGTGCCCGCCCTCGGTGCGCTGCGGCTTGGGGTAGCCAAAGCGGCTCTCCCAGCTGCGCAGGGTGTTGGAGCTCACGCCGAGCAGGGCAGCGGCGGCGTTCGTGCGGATCACGCTCATCTGCAGCAATGGTGAGCTTTGACCAGTGCGCTTGCAAGGCGCGCAAGCGGTTGTGCATCCTGAGAGATCGCTTGCACAGGCAGGAGGTCTGTCGCTCCATACGATGGGAGTCGTGCCAGTCCGCGATACACCCCCGATGCGGCTTCGCCTCTACCACCATCACGACGGTGCCCGCGTCGCCTACCGCGAGGTCGGCGCCGGCCCGCCGCTTGCGCTGCTGCATTCGGGGCTGCTGTCCCATCGCGAGTGGGAGCCCGTCGTCGAGCGTCTCGCCGAGTGCCACCGGCTCGTGATTCCAGACCTGCCTTTGCACGGCGATTCCGAGGACCGCCCCCGCCATCCCTACACGATCGAGTGGTTTGCCGAGGTGATGAGCGGCTTCGCCGCCGACGTGCTGGGCCCCAAGCCGCTGGTCGTCGGCCACGATGCGGGCGCCGAGATCCTCCTGCACGCCGTCATGGCAGGACAGTTGCAGCCCAGCCGGCTCGTGCTGATGCCGAACCGCCTGCACCGGCCGGTCGAGTACGTACGCAGGCGCGAAGCGTGGCGGTTGGCCACTCTCGGCGGCTCGCTGCCGGGCATGGATCGCGTGCTCAGCCACGCCACCAAACTCGTCTTCACCCCCGAGCTCGGAATGCGCATGTCAGAGCGCCACGCGCCCGAGGCCGGAGACCTGATGCGTCACGCCTTCGGCGACGTGCCCGGCAACCCAAATCTCGCCCGCTCGTGGGCCAAGTGCGCACGGCGCTGGCCGCGCGGTGCCCAGACGCGGCTGCTCGAGCTATACCCCAAGCTCGACATGCCGGTGCTGCTGCTGTGGGCCGACAACGATCCTGTGCACCCCTTGGCCGGCGCGGAAGAGACGCTGCGGTTGCTGCCGCGCGGACAGCTGCGCGTGCTCCCCGGAACTGGCTTCCTGATGACCTACGACGACCCGGTGGGGGTTGCGCGGGAGCTCGTGGCCTTCTGTGGATAGATAGTCTCCGCGTGCATTGCCCACGCTGAACGTGTGGGGCATTGATACGACACGCGCACAGCGAACGGCGTACAAGGAGACTCGATGACCGACAAGCAGCTCTGGGGCGGGGAGACCGCCAAGGCAGTCGCAAACTTCCCGATCTCCGGCGAGACGATGCCGGTATCGGTCGTGCGCTGGCTTGCGCGCATCAAGGGCGCCGCCGCGGCCGTCAACGGCGAGCTCGGGCTGCTCGACAAGCGCCGTGCCGCGCGCATCGAGAAGGCGGCCGCCGAGATCGCCGCGGGCAAGCACGACGCGCAGTTCCCGATCGATGTGTTCCAGACCGGCTCGGGCACCTCCACGAACATGAATGCCAACGAGGTCATCGCCACGCTTGCCGGCGAGAGCGTGCACGCCAACGACCACGTCAACATGGGCCAGTCCTCCAACGACGTGTTCCCCTCCGCCGTGCATCTCGCCGCGCTCGACGTCGCCCAGAAGGAGCTATTGCCCGCGCTCAAGCTGCTGGAGCGCTCGTTCGCCATCAAGGCCAAGCGCTTCTCCGGCGTGGTGAAGTCCGGTCGCACCCATCTGATGGACGCGGTGCCCGTGACGCTTGGCCAGGAGTTCGCCGGCTATGCCGCCCAGATGGCGCTTGCGCAGGAGCGCGTCGGCAGTGCGCTCGTGCATGTAGGGCAGATCCCGCTCGGCGGCACCGCCACCGGCACAGGCCTCAACACGCACCCGAAGCTCGCCGAGAAGGTGCGTGCACGGCTGAAGCGCGAATCGGGTCTCAAGCAGATCGCCGGCGCCACTCGACCGTTTCGAGGCGCAAGCCAACCGCGACGCGCTCGTCGAGCTGTCCGGCGCGCTCAAGGTGCTCGCCGTGTCGTTGACGAAGATCGCCGGTGACCTCGCGCTGATGGGCTCAGGTCCCCGTGCCGGCATCGGCGAGCTGTTCCTGCCCGAGCTGCAGAAGGGCTCCTCGATCATGCCCGGCAAGGTCAACCCCGTGATTCCCGAGGTCGTGCTGCAGGTCTCCGCGCAGGTGATCGGCAACGACACCGCGATCACCGTCGGTGGCATGCAGGGCCAGTTCGAGCTCAACGTGCGCATCCCGCTGATCGCGCGCAACCTGCTCCAGTCTTTGCACTTGCTCTCGAGCGCCACGCGCGTATTCGCCGAGAAGTGCGTCGATGGCATCCTGGTCAACAAGGAGGGCTGCGCCGCCTCCGCCGAAGCCACGCTCGCGGTCTCCGCGGCGCTGAATGGCGTGATTGGCTACGACAAGGGCACCGCGATCGTCAAAAAGGCCACCGATTCGGGACGGCCGCTGCGCGAGGTCGCGCTGGAGGAGGGCGTCGATGCCAAGTTGTATGACGCCACGATCGACCTGAAGAAGATCGCCGCGGGGAACAAAGCGTAGGAGGCCGCGCTCGGCGCAAGCCCGGCGTTCAGGGCCCTCAGGGCTAGCGCTCGGGGCCTCAGTCAGCCAGGGTGCGCGCGGGCTACGCTTTGCTCGCGAGTATCGCTTCCAATAGCAAGCGCGCTCCCGCCTTCGACAGCGGTTCGTTGAGATTGCCGCACTTCGGCGACTGCACGCACGAGGGACAACCGCTTTTGCAGGGGCACTCCGCGATCAGCCGGTGGGCGTCGCGGCACAGCTCCTCGAAGCGCTGATAGGCAAGGCGCGTGATGCCGATGCCGCCGGGGTGCCCGTCGTAGATGAAGATCGTCGGGCCGCCGGTTTGCGGATGCGCGTTCGTGGACAGGCCGCCGATGTCCCAGCGGTCGCACATCGCGATCAGCGGCAGCACCGCGATCTGGGCGTGCTCGGTGGCGTGCAGCGAGCCGAGCAGCGCGTCCATCGGGATCGTCTCGTCGCCGGCGATTGCCTCGCGATGCTCGCCGCGTCTACCCCCGTTTCGCCGCTTCTCGTCGCTCGGCCTCCCCTCGCCGCGGTCTGCGGGTGCGCCGGCAAGGCCCGTGAGCGTGGCGCCGTCAAGCTCGAACCACAGCGCCTGTGTCGAGAAGCTCGTTTGCGGCAGGTCGAGCATCACGAGATCCATCTGCGCGTGGTCGGCCAGGCGCTTGCGCTGATAGCCGAGCACCGTCTCGGTGACCGACACCTCGCCAAAGGAGAGCGTCACGCCGAGCGTTTCGCGACGGTCGAGCAGCCGCTCGATGTTGGTGTCTGTCTCGCGCTTGGGCTGCGTGTACCAGTCGCCGTCAAACGGCGCCACCAGCGCGCGGCGGTGCTCGAGGTCCAGTTCGCGCACCTCATAGGAGCGGCCCTGGTGGAGATAGATCGCGCCGTCGTGGATGGTGGAGTGCGCACGCGCGGCCTCCGTTTGCCCGAGCAGCTCGCCGGACGACACGTCCACGATCGCAAAGCTGTCGGGTGAGGAGGAGCGCAGCGAGACCTTCGCGGCCGGGTAATCGTCGGGGCGGCGCAACACGTACTGCTCGCGGGCGCCGCCATACCCAGGTTCGATCCCCCCGTGGCCCGGACCGCGACCGCTTCCTCCGTCCGAGCTCGTCCCGGCTCCATTGGAGTCGCGCCCGGCCACACGCTTACGCAGTAGCCCGGCGCTCACAAGCGCCTCCGCGTGGGCCTCCCAGCGGGGACCGAAGAACTCGGCGTCGCCGCCTTCCAGCGGTCCCTCGTACGCAGCACACAGCAGCTGCGCCTGGTGGATCTGAGCGCTCTCGTGGTCGAGGATCGCTGCCTCGACAGCCCGCTCCAGGAACTCGTCGGGATGACGGCAGAAGAACTGGTCGAGCGCGTCCTCGCCGGCGACGTAAACGGCCAGACCCTTGCCGCGGCGCCCGGCGCGCCCCCACATCTGCCGCAGCGCGGCCACGGTGCCTGGAAACGTGACCACCACGGCCGCGTCGAGCTCGCCGATGTCGATCCCAAGTTCCAGCGCGTCGGTCGTGATCACGGCGCGCAGCTCGCCGCTTGTCAAACGCGCCTCCAGCTCGCGGCGCTGCTGGGCGGTGTAGCCGGCGCGGTAGGGAGCGACCCGCTCGGCCAGCTCAGGATCGCCTCGCTCCAAGTCTTCGCGGACTATGCGTGCGAGCAGCTCGACGCCCTTGCGCGACTTCATGAAGCAGATGCACGCGCCCCGTCACGCACGAGCCTGGCGAGCAACTCGGCGGCCTCGCCGAGCGCCGAGCGTCGCGCACCGATCGCCTCGTCTGTCAGTGGCGGGTTCCACATCGCGATCTGCCTGCGCGGCGTGGGCGAGCCGTCGCCGTCGATCAGGCCGACGTCGTCGAGGCCGGTTAGGCGCTCGGCCAGCTCCAGCGGGTTGGCGATCGTGGCGGAGGCGAGCAGCACGCGCACGTCGCTGCCGTAAGCCGCCGCGACCCGCAGCAGGCGACGCAGAACGTTGGCGACATGAGAGCCGAACACGCCGCGATAGACGTGGGCCTCGTCGATCACGACGATGCGCAGGTGGCTGAACAGTCGCTCCCAGGCGCCGTGATGGGGCAGGATGCCGAGGTGCAGCATGTCGGGGTTGGTGAGAACCACGTTGGCACGACGGCGGATGTCGCCGCGTGCGTCGCGCGGCGTGTCGCCGTCGTAGATCGCCGGGCGCACTTGCTTGGTGAGCCCGAACGCGTTGATCGCCCGGGCCTGATCTTGGGCAAGGGCCTTCGTCGGATACAGGTACAGCGCACGCGCGAACGCGTCGCGGCAGAGCGCGTCGAGCGTGGGCAGGTTGAAGCACAGGGACTTGCCCGAGGCCGTCCCGGTCGTGACGATCGTCGTGCGCTCCCAAGCCGAGGCAAGCGCCTGCGCCTGATGGGAGTACAGCCGCTCGATCCCGGCGCGCTCGAGGCCGGTGAGTACGTCGGGGTGCAGCTCCTCGGGGATCTCGACGAGCGTTGCGTCGCCCGGCCCTTCGTGTGCCTCGCGCACGAGCCGCCCGTCCTCACGCGCCTCGTCGAGCAGGGCGCTCCACGGCTCCCGTGTTCGCTCAGCAGTCACGCCGACTAGAGCGACCCAGGCGGGGCTATCCAAACGCTCTCGAAGTGCAGAACGTCGGTTAGGCGGTCATAGTGGCGGTCATAGTGCAGCACGCCGATTCCGGCCTCCTGGGCAGCCGCGGCGATCAGGATGTCGGGAGGCGGGATTCGGTGCGCGCCGGCGCCCTGTTGTGATAGCTCACGCATGGCTCCGATCGCGGCGCGTTGCACCGAGACGGTTACCGGTATCTGGCGGAGCTGGGAGTCAACCTTCTCCGTGTCGGCCACGTCGCCCGCATCGCGTGCCCCGTAGAGCATCTCCATTATCACCATCGAACAGGTGCAGATCTGATCGGCGGTTACAGCGGCAGCCCATTCCTCGCATACGCTCGGCTCGCGTGTGCGCATACGCGCCGAAGTGTCGGCGATGAGGATCGAGCCCCCGAAGGGAGGCTCGGCGCTCACGCGTCTTCGGGGGGGATCCCCCACGCGAGCTCGTCGATTCGCTCCATTATCTCGGGATCCCATGGAGGCTCACCAGAGGTCGTGACTTCGGCGACCCAGGCGAGTTCGCGTGCGCGATCTTGCCGCTCCTCGACGAGCGCGTCCGCGCCGCGGATGGCGAGGTCGTGGACGAGTGTGGCGGTCGGCTTGCCGGCTCCGACCAGCGGTGTTACGCGGTCCAAGGCCGCTGCGAGAGCTGGATCCTTCGTGACGGGAATGCGATCGAAGCGGGTGCCCATGAAACGATGGTAACACCTGGGTGAAACACTACCGGTGGCGTGCGATAGTTAGGCCCGATGCTCCGCTGTCTCTATCTCGACCTCGACGGCACGCTGCTCGGACGCGGTGCCTCGCTCGTGCACGATGGCGAAGGGAACGTTTCCTTGGAGGGGATGCGCGCCGTGCAAGCGTGTTTGCGGGCCGACGTGGAGATCGTCCTGATGTCTGGCCGCCGTCGCCAGCAGGTGGCGGAGGACGCCCGATTGCTCGGCCAAGGCTCTTACATCTTCGAGGCGGGTGCATGCGTGGTGCTGGGCGCGGGATTGCTCGGGCCCCCGGGTGCGGCCACGACGGTGCGGCCCGGCATCGCTCCTGCCGGCGGCGAGGAGCACTGGCTCACGGGCGAGATGGTTCCGGGCGAGCTTTCGATCGCCGATCAGATCGATCGCAGCGGTGCACCCGCGCTGCTGCTCGAGCGCTACGAGGGACGGCTCGAGTATCACGAGCCGTGGCACGTGAACCGCGAAGTGTCACACCTCTTCCGTGGCCTCGTGGACGCGCTGGAGGTGGACGCACTGCTGGCCGAGCACGGCCACGACGACCTGCGGCTCATCGACAACGGCGTCGTCAACCGCCGCTCCGCCGCGCTTGCCGACCTGCCGCACGTGCGCGGCTATCACCTCGTGCCGGCGGGTGCCTCGAAGGCGGCAGCCGTCGCCTTCCACCGCCAGGTGCGCGGCTACGCCCGTGAGCAGACCCTCGCCGTCGGCGACTCACGCGAGGACCTCGCCTGTGCCGAGCACGTCGGCTTTTTTTGGTTGGTCGCCAACGCTGTCGAGCGCGACCCTTCGATCAGCAAGGTTGCCGCGACGTTCAACAACGTGCGCGTCGCCGAGGTGGGTCACGGCGCCGGTGTCTACGAGGCCGTCGTGAACACGCTCATGCACAGCTGAGCACCTCGTTCACGATCGCCGGAGGTTGTAGGCGATGCCAGCTAGATGATCCCCTCGCGCCTCTCCTCCTCGTAGAGGCGTTCGATGACGAACTCCTTCAGCAGCGTCTGGTATCCGGTGTTGCGGCGTTCGGCGAGCTGCTTCAGCCGCTTGATCGTGAATTCGTCGAAACGCACGGCGATCGGGGTTGTCCGGCCCCGCGCACGAGCTGGTCGCGTCGCGTGTCCGCGCCGCGCTCGCTCGTCTGCCTCGGCCAGTTCCGCCTCGACCTGTGCTTGTGCGGCTTCGCCGGGCTCCCGCGGCCCACGCCGGAATTTCTTGGTGGCGTTGTCTTTGGACTTGTCGCCCTTCGGTGTTTGACTCATTTTTCTCCAGACTACGATGGTAACTACCATATGTAGCTACGATAGTAGCAAAGGGAAATTTGTCACATGTTCCGGGACAGCCATCGCCATAGTCCTCGCCAGAATCCAGGATCCGGCCGGCGCCGCCAGCGCGCGGGCGGTGGGACGGTTGTACGCACGAGCGCGACCCAGTCCTCGAGTGGCAGCTCACCTGAGATCAGCCGTCCGAGCGCGCTCGTGACGGGCGCCTCGACGCCGGCCTGCTCGAGCGTACGCGCAAGCAGCGGAACCCACTCGAGCGCCTCGACCGCCTGGCCGATGTGCGTCGGGATCTGGGACGCCGCGACGCCTTCGGCCAGAAGTTCGCCGGCGCGGCGGTTGCGACTCTCGCGGGCCAGGGCCGTGGCGAGGAGATCCCCGATTCCGGCGAGCCCGATCATCGACTCCGGTCTCGCTCCCAGCCCCTCCGCGTAACGCCACACCTCGGCAAAGATGTGCCCGGCCGCGGCGCCGGCCGCGTTGGCGCCCTGAGCCTCGGTAGCGCCCGCGGCCAATGCCGCGGCATTCTTGGCCGCACCGGCGAGCTCGACGCCGATCGGGTCGTTTGACTGCTCACACACCACCCCAGCACGGATAAACATCTGCGCGAGCGTGCGCGTGAGCTCTTCCTCGACACACGCCACGACCAGGCCGGCGCCCGAGCGCACCATCTCCTGTGCGTGGGCCGGCCCGCCAACGCAAGCAACCCTTTGGGCACCGAAGATCGCGCTCAGGACCGTCGTCGGTGGGCGCCCGTCGGGTGAAACGAGGCCCTTGGCAACAGACACGATCGCGGTGCGTCGCCCGAGCTCGCCGGCCCGCAAGGCCGCGATCGCCTGCCCCAGCCCACGCGAGGGCACAGCCAGGAAAACGTAGTCGGCACGAGCTACCCCGGCTGAGACAGGCTCAACGCGCAGCTGACTCGGTAGCTCGACCCCGGGCAGGTAGAGCTTGTTCTCGCGCTCGTTCGCCAGCAGCGCCGCCTGCTCGGAGCCGCGCGTCTGCAAAGTCGTGCGCAAGCCGGCTCTGCTCAGCAGTACTGCCAGCGCGGTACCGAAGGAGCCGGCGCCGATCACCGTCGCGCGACGGGCTCCAGGGCTGGGAAGCGTGCGGCCGCGTGCCCGTAGCAGCGTCTCAGCAGGCGCCGGCGACGGGGGCGCCGTCGGGATCGACGGCATGTCTGAAGTCAAGGAACCGGAGCCATCCGGCGCTGACGTTGGAGCGGTGCGCGGAGTAGCCTCGGGCTCGGTCATCATGCGCGAGCCTACTGCCCTGAAGAGAAGCGACGTGGAGTGGCGCAACTGGACCGGCGACGAGGCTTGCCGGCCCGCGGCGATCGTACATCCGCGCTCGATCGCCGAGATCTCCGCGGCCGTGGAGAGTGCTGCTCACGAGGGTCTACCCGTACGCGCAGCCGGCGCCGGTCATTCCTTCGGCGACATCGCCTGTAGCGACGGGCTGTTGATCGTGCTCGACCAGATGCAGAGCGTGCTCGAGGTGGAGCATGGGTCAGGCCTCGTACGGGTGCAGGCAGGCATCACGATCGCGCGGCTGAACGCCCAGCTCGCCGCCCACGGCCTGGCGCTTGAGAATCTCGGCGACATCGACGTGCAGAGCATCGCCGGCGCGATCTCCACCGCAACGCACGGGACCGGCGCACGCCTGCGCAACATCCCCTCGCAGGTCGTGGCCGTGACGCTCGTGCTCGCCGACGGCTCGACCCTCGAGTGCTCGCGCGAGCTCGACTCCGAGCTGTTTCGCGCGGCACAGGTTGGCCTCGGCGCGCTCGGAGTCATAGCTGAGGTGACGTTGCGTTGCGTGCCCGCGTTCACCCTGTGTGGGGTCGATGCCCAGGCGTCGCTGGATGAGACGCTCGATCGCTTCGAGGAATCCGTGCTCGTCAACGAGCATTTCGAGTTCTATGTGTTCCCCCACTGCGAGGTTGCGCTCACGCGCACGAACAATCGCGTCGAGGGACCGCCGCGTCCGCGCGGGCGTGTGCTCGAATACGCGAACGACGTGCTGCTGACCAATCACGCTTTCGACCTGCTGTGTCGCGTCGGCAAGCGGATGCCCGGTCGCATCCCTGAGATAAACAGGCTCGCGACACGCCTTGCGGGCAGCTCGAAGCGAATCGACCGTTCCGATCGCGTCTTCGCCAGTCCGCGCCTCGTGCGCTTCACCGAGATGGAGTACGCGCTGCCACGTGAGCACACTACGCAGGCTGTGCGTGCCGTCCTCGAGTCGGTCGAACGTGGTGGCTTTGCGGTTCCGTTCCCGATCGAGGTTCGCACCGTCGCCCCCGACGACGCGCTGCTCAGCACGGCCGCCGGGCGCGATAGCGGCTACGTGGCCGTGCACATGTACCACGGCATGCAGTGGCGCCCTTACTTCCAGGCGGTCGAGCGGATCATGGACGAGTTTGACGGGCGACCGCACTGGGGCAAGCGCCATTTTCAGAGCGCCGCGACGCTACGTCCGCGCTATCCCGAGTGGGATCGCTTTCAGGCGGTGCGTGCGCGGCTCGATCCCGAAGGACGATTCACCAACGCTTGGAGCGAGCGTGTGCTCGGGCCGGTCGAGGCCACCCAGTGAGCGATCCGCTGCTGGCGCGGCTCGAAGGAGCGACCGGTGGAGTGGAGCCGCCCTTCGCCGTCGTCGATCTCGATGCCTTCTGGCACAACGCCGCCGATATGGAACGCCGTGCCGCGGGCAAGCCGATCCGCCTGGCGAGCAAGTCGGTGCGCTGCCGCGCATTGCAGGAACGCGTGCTTGCGCGTTCTGGCTTTCAGGGAACGCTCGCCTTCACACTGCCAGAGGCGCTGTGGCTGGCAGAGCAGGGCTTCCAAGACCTCGTGGTTGCCTATCCGACGGCCGATCGAGAGGCGCTGCGCACACTTGTCAGACGCTCTGGGCTAAGGCCTGGTGTACATGTGTCGGCGATGGTGGACAGCGTCGCCCAACTCGACTTGATCGAGTCGGCCGTCGGTCCAATGGCGAGTGCGCCGATCGAGGTCTGCATCGACGTCGACGCGGGCCTGTGGATGCTCGACGGGCGCATCCGCATCGGCGCAAAGCGCTCGCCCGTCCACAGGCCTGGGCAGGCTGCCGTGCTTGCCCGTGAGATCCTCGCGCGTGAGGCGCTGCGACTTGTCGGGATCATGGCCTACGAGTCGCAGATAGCCGGCCTTGGCGACTCACCTCCGGGCCGACGTGTGCGGGCAGTCACGATTCGGGCACTAAGGCGACGCTCCGTCCGCGAGCTCGCGGGACGCCGCGCCGAGGTAGTGGCCGCCGTGCAAGAGGTGCTTCGTGTCGCGGGCGCCGAGCCGCTGCGCTTTGTCAACGGCGGCGGCACGGGCAGCCTCGAGCTGACCGCCGCTGAGCCGGCTGTTACCGAGATCGCGGCCGGCTCGGGGCTCTACGGGCCGACCCTGTTCGATGCCTATCGTTCTTTCCAGCCCGAGCCGGCCGCGCTGTTCGCGCTGTCGGTTGTACGCAAGCCGAGCCCCGGCATGGTAACGGTGCTCGGCGGCGGCTACCTTGCCTCCGGCCCAGCTGACGCCGCGCGCCTACCCGTTCCCTTCTTGCCGATGGGCTTGTCGCTCGACAAGCAGGAGGGCGCCGGGGAGGTGCAGACGCCGCTGGTCGGCGCCGCCGCTCGCGAACTGCGCGTAGGAGACCGCGTCTGGTTTCGCCATGCCAAGGCGGGAGAGTTGTGCGAGCGTTTCGATCGTCTGCACCTGATCGAGGGGGAGCGCATCGTCGAGGAGGCCGCGACCTATCGCGGCGAGGGTAAGTGCTTCTTGTGAGAGCACAGTCGGCGTGCCTTGGTGTCTCGCTGTCGAAGGGACATTGAGATGCGGAGCGACGTAGTGCGAGTGCTACACCGAGTGCTACACCAGCGCCGCAAGCTTGCGCCCGGCGACGCCAAGTGCTCGCGTCGTGCTCGCTTCGAGGATCACCTGTAGATCGACGATGCGAGCCTCGAACGGGTCGAGCGAGTTGCGTCCCGTCACCGCGTAAGCCGGTACCCCCGATTGCCGCGCGCGGGTTGCAGCCTCGAAGGCGATGCTGCCTGCCAGTGTGCGATCGTCGAGCTGCGCGCATGCGACCACGAGCGCTCGGGCAGCGCGCATGCGCCGGTCGAAGTCGGCTTCGTCGAGCGGCCTCGAGGCATTCACGGCGCGGGTGCCGAGGTCGAGCTCGAGCGGGCATGCATCGCACTCGAAGCGCCCGTTGGCCGTCAGTCCCCGCGAGATCGCGGCCGCGACGCGGGTTGCGGTCAATCGGTTTTCGAGGGGGCCGCGCAAACACGAGCACGGTTTTGGAGATCATGCCTGGCATCCTTTCAGTCATGCCCGATGAACGGCGAGCACGTCATGCTCGATGTCTGTGGGCGCGAGCTGCGTGTCTCCAAACCGGAAAAGCTTTTCTTTCCTGAGCCCGGCCTCACAAAGCTCGATCTGGTCGCCTATTACATCGAGTGCGAGCAGGCAGTCGTGCGTCACCTGCGCGAGCGCCCGACCGTGATGAAGCGCTGGGTGGATGGGGTGCAGGGCAAGCCCTTCTTTCAAAAGCGCGTCCCGAGCGGCGCCCCCGAGTGGATCGAGACCGCGACGGTCACATTCCCCAGCGGTCGCCACGCGCGCGAGCTGGTGCCCAACGACGCCGCCCACCTTGTCTGGGGAGCAAACCTCGGCGTGATCGATTGGAACCCGTGGCCGGTGCGCCGCTCAGATCTGGACCATCCTGACGAGCTGCGCATCGACCTCGACCCAGGTCCAGGCGTAGATTTTGCGACTGTGCGTCGCGTTGCGCTCACGGTGCGTGAGGTGCTCGAGGAGCACAAGCTCCTCGGCTTCCCAAAGACCTCCGGCTCACGCGGCATCCACGTGTTCGTGCGCGTCGTTCCCGAGCACGGCTTCGACGAACTGCGCCGAGCCGCGCTGGCGCTCGCGCGTGAGGTTGAGCGCCGCATGCCGGGACAGGCCACGAGCCGCTGGTGGAAGGAGGAACGCCAGGGGGTGTTCATCGACTACAACCAGAACGCCCGCGACCGCACCGTCGCCTCGGCCTATTCTGTGCGCGCGGTAGGAGACGCGCGCGTCTCCTGTCCGCTGGAGTGGGACGAGGTCGCCGATGTCGAGCCAGCCGAGTTGCGTATCGACACCGTCCCGGCAAGGCTGCAGGAGCGCGGCGACCCCTCCGCCACGATCGACGATCAGCCCGGGCTCATTGGCCGCCTTGCTCGAGCTTGCCGCGCGCGACGAGCGCGAGGGCCTGGGCGATGCCCCCTGGCCGCCTCATTTTCGCAAGCAGGCTGGCGAGCCGAGCCGTGTGCAGCCGAGTCGCGCCAAGCCCCGCACAAGATCTGATGAGTCGGCCAAGCCCAGCACAAAAGCCGATGAGTCGGCCAAGGGCCGTCCAAAGGCTGATGGATGATGCGCGTGGGGCCGAGTCGTGCCACGTCGGGGAGAGACCGATGACCGCTGGAGGTCCACGATGACCCTGCCGCTCACCCCGCCGCTCAAGCCCGAGCTGGCGCTCTCGCGCAAGGCACTACCCACAGGCGAGGATTACGTCTACGAGGTCAAGCTGGACGGCTTCCGTTGCATCGTCTTCGTCGACGGCGAAGACGTATTCCTGCAGTCGCGCAACGGCAGGCCGCTCGGCCGCTACTTCCCTGAGTTGAGCTTTCCACCCGGCCAATACGTGCTCGACGGGGAGATCGTCGTGCGCGATGCCTCGGGACGCGAGGACTTCGACGCGCTCGGCCAGCGAGTCCATCCGGCAGACTCCCGCGTACAGCGTCTGGCGGTCGAGACCCCGGCGCTGTTCATCGCCTTCGACCTGCTCGCCTACGAGCAGAACTCGTGGCTCGAGCAGCCCTTCGCCCAGCGTCGCGCCGGCTTGGAGCGACTGTTCGAGGCGGAGCTGTTCGCCGACGCCCCAGTCGAGCTGATGGTCTCGGTCGACACGCCGCAAGCGGCCGAGCCGTGGTTGGCGGAAGCGGAGGGAGTGATCGCCAAGGAGCGTTCTGCTCCCTACCTGCCCGGTGAGCGCAAGGGCATGGTCAAGGTCAAGCGCACGCGTACGATCGACGCCGTCGTCACAGGTTGGCGTCCGGGCAAGGAGGAACACACCGTCGGCGCGCTGATCCTGGCCCTCTATGACGGCGACGATTTGCGCGTCGTCGGACACTGCTCCGGTCTGACGGCAAAGGTCAAGCGCGAGCTGGTCGACTTCTTCGCGCCGTATGAGACGGGCGACCGCGGTTCCTCAGACCCAAGCCGCTGGAGCGCGGAGCGCAATTTGGAGTGGGTGGCGCTGCGTCCCGAGCTGGTCGTCGAGATCGACTTCGACCATGTCTCCTCCGGGCGCATCCGCCATGGCGCCAAGCTCAAACGCTGGCGCGAAGACAAGCCCGCACACGAGTGCACGATCGACCAGCTTGCCAGTTGAGTCGCAGCCGATCGGTTCGTTTCGACCGGCTCGTCTCGACCGACCGGATACGCTGATCAGATGAGCGAGGGAACAGCCGTAACGGCAACGGTGGCCGAGGAGGAGTACCTGCAGATCCTCTTCTGGCTGCACGAGGCCGGCCTGCCGATGACCGGTGCCAACGTGGCCCGGGCAATGCAGCTATCGGCACCCACCGTTCACGAGATGGTCGGTCGTCTGGAGCGCGACGGCTACATCACACGCAACTCCTCCCGCACGATCGCCTTCACCCCCACCGGCGCCGAGCACGCCGAAGGTATCGTGCGCCGCCACCGTCTGATCGAGCGCTTCCTCACCGACGTGCTCGGTGTGCCATGGGACGAGGTGCACGAGGAGGCCGAGCGCCTGGAGCACGCCATGTCGCCGGTGCTCGAGGAACGTATGCTCGCCGCGATCGGCGACGCCAAGACCTGCCCGCACGGCCATCCGATCGTCGCCGGCGCCCGGCTGGCAGGTGTGCCGCTGGCTGACGTAGAGGTCGGCGCCGAGGTGCGCATCCTGCGCTTCGAGAACGAGGCCGAGGATCTCTTGCGCTACCTAAAGGCCTCCGGCATCGAGCCGGGGCTCGAAGGCAGGCTCGTGAGCCACGACGACGGTCAGGTGGTCGTCGAAACCGCCGAGGGCCAGCAATTCGTCCTCACGCCCTCCGTCGCCGAGACGGTCTCGGTTACCGCCGACCCCTCGCCGCCGCCACGTACGGCTCTCCCCGAGCAGTTGGTGCTTGGGCAGCGCTACGGCCGCTGACGCGCTTGATAGCCAAGCGAGACAAGGACGCACCCCTTCGGGGCACAGGCAAATCGCGAGTGTGCTCTGCACACGAGCGACTGAGGACGCAGTATCGCGACGGCTATCAAGCGCGTCAGAGCGACCGGTACGCTTCGGCTAGCATCTTCACGCCGTCGTCGATCTGCTCGGGTGTGACTCCCGAGTACGCCAGGCGCAGCGTGTTCTTGCCGCCGTCGAGCAGGAAGTCGGTTCCCTTCACAAACGCCACTCCCAGCTCGCCCGCAAGGTTGAACAGAGCGCCGACGTCGGTTCCCTCGGGCAGTGTCACCCACATGAAATAGCCGCCCTCCGGCGCCACGTACTCGGCCTCCGGCAGCTCACGCTCGAGCGCCGCGGCGAGTGTACGCGCACGCTTGGCAAGTGCTGTGCGCACCGTCTCGATCGAACGCTCGATCGCGCCTGAGGCGCAGAACTCGTACACGATCGACTGAGAGACCATGCTCGGCGAGATGTAGGTGTTCGTCGCCAGTTTGGCGATCTGGGCGATCAGCTCTGTCGGGCCCACGAGGTAGCCGACCCTGATCCCGGGACACACGGTCTTCGAGAACGAGGATGCATACACGACGCGCTCGGGGTCCAACGAGAGCATCGTGGGCAGCTTCTCGCCGCTGAAGCGCAGGTCAACGTACGGATCGTCCTCGAAGATGAGAAAGTCGTGCTTGGCGGCCAGCTCGAGCAGGGCTTCGCGCTTTGTCAGCGACAGCGTGTAGCCAGCGGGGTTCTGGAAGTTGGGGATGATGTGCGCGAGCTTTGGTGCGACCGCGCCGTCCAGCAGCGCCGCGAGCGCCTCCGTGTCGATCCCGTCGGGCCGCAACTCCACGGGGTGCACCTTCGCTCCGCGCTCGCGCAGCGAAAGCAGCGTGCGGTCGTAAGTGGGCCGCTCGACGATCACCTCGTCCCCGCTTTTCACAAGCTGCTCGAACAGAAACGCATCAGCCTGCATCGACCCGTTCGTGACCAGCACGCGCTCGGGCTCGACGCCGTGCTTGTCGGCGATCCAGGCACGCAGACGTGGATAGCCGATCGAAGTGCCATAGGCGGTGCTCCCAGCTGGGTCGCTCTCGAACGCGCGCACAGCGGCGTCCTTGAGGCCCTGCACGTCAACGATGTCGAGCGACGGAGCGCCCCGCGCAAAGGAGATCACAGACGACATCCTATGCGGGCGGCTTCGGCAACAGCAGCTTGCCGTACTCGTCGACCAATGCCTCCATCGTGCGCTGCAGCTTTTCCTTGAAGCGCACAAGCTCGGCCCGGTCGATCGGCTGAGGCGGCGGTGGTTGTGGAGCAGCTGTAGGTGGCACGGGCGGCTGGCCTGGAGGCGGTAGCGGTGGTCCAGGTGGCGGTAGCGGCGGGCCCGGTGGGGGCGGAGGCGTTCCAGCTGTGGCCGGCGAGAACACGCCCGATGGGAACGAAGCAGCGGGAGGCTGCGGGGAACCGGTAGCAATCTCTCCATAAGCGGTCTCGCTCACAGGGAACGCCGAATCCCGTTGGATCGTGTTGCCTTGGGCGGGGACTTCCTCGCCGCCGAAGACCGCCGGTCCACCGAACGCGTTGTCCACGGCCCGCTCTTGCTCGTCATCTACCGCGCCGCCGCTGTCAGCCTCGATCGCCTCGTCGACCAGCTTGCCCGGAGCTTGCAATTTGCTCGGCTGCGCATCGCGCTTGCCGATCGAGGTCAGCTCGCGCTCGAGCTCCTGGAGCTTGATCTCCAGCTCGCCCAGCGTCTTGGCGACCTCCTGGTCCATGTGCCTTAGCGTAGCTGTTGGCCGAACGTCTGCGCTGCCTGGCGCGCGGCGCGCGTCTCAGCCTTGCTCGGCGGCGACTCCGCCAAGGATCTCGATCGCGAGCTCCGCGACTTCGGTGGGGGTGCGCCCGACGCGTACGCCCTTGGCTTCGAGCGCCTGCGCCTTGGCGGCGGCTGTGCCAGCGGAGCCTGACACGATTGCGCCCGCGTGGCCCATCTGCTTGCCCGCGGGTGCGGTGAAGCCGGCGATATAAGCCACCACGGGCTTGCTCACGTGCTCGGCGATGTACTCGGCGGCCTCCTCCTCGGCAGACCCTCCGATCTCGCCGGAGAGCACGATCAGCTCGGTCTGCTCGTCGCTTTGGAACAGCTCGATGATGTCCACGAAGGAAGAGCCAGGCACCGGGTCGCCGCCGATCCCCACGATCGAGCTGCAGCCAAAGCCGGCCTGGGCGATCTCGTTGCCGATCTGGTAGGTCAGCGTGCCCGAGCGCGACACCACGCCGACGTTGCCCTCTTTGAAGAAGGAAGCGGGGATGATCCCGACATTGGCCTTGCCGGGTGAGAGGATGCCAGGACAGTTCGGGCCGATCAGGCGGACTGATTTCCCACCCGCCCGGTCGCGCTTGAGCGTGTTGTAAACCCTCAGCTCGTCATGCGCCGGGATCCCCTCTGTGATGGCGATCACCAGCTCCACGCCGGCCGCGGCCGCCTCGAGGATCGAATCGGCCGCAAAGCGCGGCGGCACGAAAATCATCGCGGTGTTCGGCTGCGCCTCTTTGGCGGCCTGCTCCCAGCTGTCGAACACGGGAATGCCCTCGACGTCCTGTCCGCCCTTGCCGGGCGTCACCCCGCCGACGACGTTCGTGCCGTAGTTGCGGTTGTTGAGCGTGTGGAACGAACCCTCTTTGCCCGTGATCCCAGCAACAGCGAGGCGCGTGTCCTTGTCGACGAGGATGCTCATGCGCCTGCCAGCTCCACTACCTTCTCCGCCGCCTCGTTCATCGTTCTGGCCGCGTGCACGTTTGGCAGCGCCGCCTCTTGCAACAGCTGGCGTCCCTGCACGTCGTTCGTGCCATCGAGGCGCACCACGAAGGGAACGCTCGGTTTGATGTCGCCGAAGGCCGCGATCAGGCCCTTGGCGACCTCGTCGCAACGGGTGATGCCGCCGAAGATGTTGAACAGGACCGCCTTGACTTTGTCGTTGGCGAGGATCAGCTCGACCGCTTGCTTGACCTTGCCGGCGTCAGAGCCACCGCCGGCATCGAGGAAGTTGGCGGGCGCGCCGCCGGCCTGCGCGACCACGTCGAGCGTGCTCATCACGAGCCCCGCGCCGTTGCCGAGGATGCCGATGTCGCCGTCCAATGCCACGTATTGCACCCCTTGTTCCTTGGCCTTGCGCTCGATCGGGTCTTCGTTCTCGCTATCGGACAAGCCCTGGTTCTCGGGATGGCGGTAGAGCGCGTTGCCGTCGAGCGAGACCTTGGCGTCGAGCGCCTTGACCTTGCGCTCAGGGGTCACGATCAAGGGGTTGATCTCCGCCAGCGTGGCGTCCTCCTTCAGCCACACCTCATACAGCGCCACGAGCGCGTCGGCCACGCCCTCGATCACGTCCGCGTCGGCGCCGCCCTTGGTCGCGATCTCGATGGCCTCCTCGCGACTCAGTCCCTTCAGCGCGTCGACGTGGTAGCGAACCAGCTTCTCCGGCGACTCCTCGGCCACCTGCTCGATCTCAACGCCCCCCTCGACGCTGAAGATCACCATCGGCTGCTTGGCGGAACGGTCCAGCAGCACCGAGGCGTAGTACTCGGTGGCGATGTCGCTCGCGTGCTCGATCCAGAGCGTGCGCACGATGTGACCCTTGATGTCCAAGCCAAGGATGTTGGTGGCGTGCTCGCGGGCCTGCGCCTCGTCGTCGGCAAGCTTCACGCCGCCGGCCTTGCCGCGTCCCCCGATCAGCACTTGCGCCTTTACGACGACCGGATAGCCGATCTCGTTCGCGGCCGCCACGGCGTCCTCGACGGTGGTCACGGCCCTGCCGTCAGACACCTCCAACCCGTGTCGGGCGAACAGCTGCTTGCCTTGGTACTCGAGTAGGTCCATGCGCGGCGCGAGACTCTAATGGATTTAAGTCCCACCCGCCCGGGTGCGCGCCAAAGGGTCCGTGCCGGGCTTTTGTGTGCGGCAAGTCGCGGCGGCAAGCGGGTATCTGAGCATGGCGCAACGCGCGCCGAGGCGTCCGCGAGGCATAATGCCCGCCCCATGCCTATTCCAAAGAACATCACCTTCGTCACCTTCGACGTCTATGGAACCCTGATCGATTGGGAGACGGGCATCTACGAGGCGTTCGCCAAGGAGGCCGAGCGCGACGACTTCGAGATCGACCGCAACGTCCTGATCCCGCTCTTCCACGAGATCTCCCAGGAAATCGAGGCCGGCTCATATGAGCTCTACGCCGAGGTCCTGCGCCGCACCGCGATCGAGATCGCGGATCGCCTGGAGTGGAAACTCGAACCCTCTCGCTCCGGCTTCCTCCCAGATTCGGTGCAGCGCTGGAAGCCGTTCAAGGAGACCCCTACACAATTGAACAAGCTGGCCAAGAAGCACAAGCTTGGCCTGATCTCCAACATCGACGACAAGCTGCTCGGCCAGACGCGCCGACACATCCCGATGGATTTCGACCTCGTCGTCACCGCCCAGCAGGTCCGCTCCTACAAGCCCGACCCCGCTCACTTCGTCGAGTGCGCGCGGCGCCTGGGCTCCAAGAAGGGCTGGGTGCACGTAGCGGCAAGCCATCACTCCGACGTCTCCCCGTGCATCAAGGCGCGCATCCCGGTCATCTGGGTCAACCGCAACAAGCAGACGCTCGACTCCTCGCAGCGCAAGCCCACCGCGGAAGTGCCGAACTTGCGAGAGGCCGCCAAGCTCTTGGGTATCGCCTGACGCGTGCGCGTCGTCTCGCTGCACGCTGACGTCCTCGTAGCAACCAGCCGCATCTGGCAGACCACCTGCACGATCGTGCGCGGCGCAGGCGCGGATGCGCCTGCGAGTGGGGATACCTCCGCTCCCCTGATGGTGCACATGTCCGGCGGCCCGGCGCCGTCCTCGGAGACGTTCGTGATCGATTCCCCGATCCTCCCCGACGAGCTGGAGATTCTGCCCGCCCTACTGGAGCAAGCGCGCTTTCCCGCGCCAAGCGGCCTGCTCGCGACGCACGCCGATTGGGACCACCTGCTTGCACGTCTCGCCTTTGCAGACGCCACGCTTGGCTGTGCGGTCACGAGCGCCGAGCGCATGCGCTCTACTCCCGGCGCCGCTCAGCGTGAGCTGCGCGCATTTGACGAGCAGTACTACGTGTCACGTCGAGGGCCGCTCGCGCTCGGGCGCGGTGCAGGCGCTCGACGCGCCCGGGAGCTGCGAGATCGGTTCGCACGAGCTGTCCGCTCCATCCCGCCGATGGCCACACCTCCGACGGCATGGTCGTGTGGATCGGATGGGCCGGCGTGCTCGTTGCGGGCGACTATCTCTCGCCTGTGGAGATCCCGGTGCTTGGCGATGGCGGCTCGATAGATGCGTATCTGGCGACGCTCGAGCGTTTGCGCCCGCTCGTCTCAGCCGCCGAGCACGTCGTGCCGGGCCACGGCCCGGTGCTCGACTCCAAGCGCGCCGCGACCGTGCTGGAGGAGGACATCGCCTACCTGGGTGCTCTGAGCGCGCGCGGGGCAGCTGCAGAGTTGCCGGAGGGACGCCGCACAAAGGTGCAACGCCAGATCCATGCAGAGAACGTCGATCTGGCTCGGATCGGCTAGCGGGCGGCGTCGTTGCGGCGCACGTACCAATTGACGGTCATCTCGGCGACGACAGTGCCCTCGGCGTTGGTCATCTCCACCTCGACGGGAAAGCGAATGCGCCCGTCCTCTTTCAGCTTGGCCTTCAGGGCGTTGCTGTCTTCGGTGAAGCGGCCGGTCGCTGTGATCTCTCCCTTGGCGAGCTTCTTGTAGGCAATTTGTGCCGACTCGGCCAGTGGCGTGATCTCGCCCATGATGTCCAGGAAAGCCCCCACGAACGCTGCTCCTGAGGCAGCCTCGCCAGCGGCGAATAGTGCGCCCGCATGCAGCGAGCCGACATGGTTGCGCAGGTGCTCCTCGTCTGGGAGTCGTACGACGCCGTGATCCTCGGCGACCGTGATCGTGTCCAAGCCCAGGTGTACGTTGAATGGGATCGCCTGGCTCAATCCGGCGGCGACGGCTGTGTAGTCCACTGCTGACATGCTCTCCTCCGTGCTCTGTTGTGTGCGTGGCGCTACTCGGCTCGGATGCTCAGGAGCCGGCTCGGCTCAGCTCTCGCTGGCCGGTGCCTCGCTCTTGATCGTGGCGATCGGCGCCCCCGCGTTGATCGGCTCGCCCTCGGCGATGGGCAGCTCGGCGATCGTGCCTGCCTTGTGCGCGGTGATCTCGTTCTCCATCTTCATCGCCTCGATGATGCACAGGATCTGTCCCTCGGCGACGGTGTCGCCCTGTTTGACGAGCACCTTCCACATGTTGCCCTGTAGCGGCGACTCGAGCGTGTCCGGCCCGCCGGCGCTCGCCGACTTGGCCTGGCGGCGCGCTTGGGGGCGCCCTGTCCAGCTGGCGCGGCCCCGTTGACGGCCACGCCACCGCCAAGCGGGGGACCAACGACCTTCACGTCAAAGCGCTGGCCGGACACCTCCACGGTGTAGCTCTGCTCGACCTTCTCAGGCTCGTCCTCGTCGTCCCCCTTGGGGGCGGGCTTCTCGAACGCGAGCGTCTTCAGCCAAGCCTTGTCCTCGAGCAGCTCGCGGCAGGTGTCGCCTTTGGCCCACTGCTCGGTTTTCAGTAGCGCCTGGTGGAAGGGGATCAAGGTCTTCAGCCCCTCGATCTCGTATTCCTGAAGCGCCCGCAACATGCGCCGCGTGGCCTGCTCGCGGTCGGCGTCCCAGACGATCAGCTTGGCCACCATCGGGTCGTACATCGGCGAGACTTCGCCGCCGGCGCCAACGCCGGAATCGACCCGCACGCCGGGGCCTTTGGGCTCGGAGTAGGCGCCGATCTTTCCTGGCGCGGGCGCGAAGTTCTTCGAGGCATCCTCGGCGTTGATGCGGCACTCGATCGCGTGCCCGCGCAGAACAACGTCCTCCTGGCGCACGGCCAGCGGCTCGCCGGCCGCCGCGCGAATGCCTTCCTTGACGATGTCCACGCCCGTGGTCATCTCGGTCACGCAGTGCTCTACCTGCACGCGCGTGTTCATCTCCAGGAAGAAATACTCGGCGCTGCCATCCTCTTTCGGAGCAAGCAGTCCCTCGATCGTGCCGGCGCCGACGTAGTTGACCGCGCGCGCAGCCTCCACGCCGATCTTGCCGATGCGCTCGCGCAGCGCCTCGTCGACCACCCATTCGGGCGCCGGCGACTCCTCGATCACCTTCTGATGGCGGCGCTGGATCGAGCAGTCGCGCTCGCCGAGGTGGATCACGTTGCCGTGGCGATCGGCCAATACCTGCACCTCGACGTGGCGAGGATCGGGCAGGTAGCGCTCCAGGTACACGGTCCCGTCGGAGAAGAACTTCTCGCCCTCGCGGCTTGCGCCCTCGAAAGCACCCTCCAGCTCATCCTCGGCGAGCGCGACGCGGAAGCCCTTGCCGCCGCCGCCGCCGGATGCCTTCACGGCGACGGGGAAGCCGATCTCCTTCTTGGCGATCTTCAGGGCGTCGGCAACTGTTGCCACAGCCTCCGTTGTGCCTGGGACGATCGGTACTCCGGCGGCCTGCATCAGCTCGCGGGCACGCGTCTTCGACCCCATTGCTTCGATCGCGCTCGCCGGCGGGCCGATGAACACGACGCCTGAGTCCTCGCAAGCTTGGGCGAAGGGAGCGTTCTCGGCGAGGAAGCCATACCCGGGATGGATCGCCTCGGCGCCAGCGCGCTTGGCGACGTCGAGGATCTTCTCGACGTTCAGGTAGTTCTCAGCGGCCGGCCCCTCGCCGAGGTTGAACGCCTCCTCGGCGCGCGCCACGTGCAGCGCGTCACGATCCAGCTCGGAGTACACCGCGACGGAGGCGATGCCCATCTCCTCAAGGGCTCGCAAGATGCGCACGGCGATCTCGCCGCGGTTGGCTACTAGGACCTTCGAGAACATCGGGCCGGGAGCTTAGTCAATGGCGCGACTCTACGTGGCCTTCAGGCTCCAACCGCATGCTGCCGGTCTCCAGATGCCAGGAACTCGCCGGGAGCGCCCGTGGGCGGCTCCCGGTCGAGATCCGTGCTCATCCCTTGATCTCGAATTCCTTGCTCACCACGGCCCCGTTGCCGGCCGCGTCATGCGGGACGGCCTGGAGCCTGTAGCTGCCCTTGGCCAGCGTCTTGCCTTTGATTCGCCCGCTGAAATGCAGCTTGTTCGCGCCGGCGACATCTACATGTGTAAAGCTGCCGATGGGCGTGTAGATCGTGCAGCGCTTGCCGTGCTTGTTTGCCTTGCTCGCCTTCTTGCAGGCTTTGCCCTGCGTTCGGCCCTGCGACACGCTGAGCACCGTAAACGTCGTTGTAGCTGCTTGGGAGTCGTGGTAGGCGACGGTTGCTCCATATGTCTTCTTGGTTTTCTTAGATGTCGAGATCGTCGCTCCGGACGGCGCGGCGAAGAACGAGCTGGGGGAGATCGTCAAGCCGGTAATCGCGCCCGCGACAGGTTTGGCCGGCAGAGGGCTCGGGGCAGGCGCGGGAGTCGGGCAGGGGGCTCCGTGTCCCTGCAACTCGAGTGCACCCTTGTCCTGCACGGCGGCGCAATCGCCGTTGCCGTCCACAACGCGCGGGTTACCGGCGAGGTCGGTCGAGGAAGGCGTGATGCCAAACGGCAATGAGATCGCGCTTGCGGGCACGCTGTCGATCGCCGAGGAGCCGGGCAGCAGGTTGTAGTTGGTGATCGGTGCGCTGAACAGCGATGTCAGCGGACTGGTTGTCGTGTTGCCGCTCACGCCGCCCGCGCAGTCGATCGCGCCTTCTGTGCTTGTGGCAGCCTGAGTCTGGTTGGGCACGTCGGAGTACGTGCAGTTGACGTTCGCGCTGGCGCTTGGAGCGAGCATCGCTATCTGTGGCTCGAGCACAATCGATCCCTCTATGTTCACGTCCGTGACGCTGGCTGTTCCCGCCGACTCGACGGCTACTCCGTGAACGCCCGAGGCGTCGTTTTCGCCAAGCACGCCGGCGTCAACCGTCGACCCTGCGATCGTGAGCGTACGTTGCTTGCTCGCACTTTGCTCCAGTGCGAGCGCATCTTGGCCGCCGAGGACCTCTGAGGAGTCGAGCGTCGCGTTGCCGTTCACTACAAAGACCGCATATGGAGCGGTGGATGGCACGCTGGCGATGCTTCGCTGGAAGAGCAGTCCTGGCCCTTCGCCCGATTCGACGGACGCGACAGCCGGCTCTGTGCCTGTGGTAGTCAACCGGCTGTCGCGGATGGTGGTGGCGCCCCCCTCGCTCTCCAGCGCCGGGCCTGTCCATGTGCCGCCGACCTGAAGGTGATCGTAGGTTCCGGAGCCTAGCTCCTGCTCTACGGCAGCGTCACCGTCGGAAGGGTTTGTCATGGTGATGTTGAGGCCATTCACAGAGAGCGGGGAGGGGAACTCCGTCTCGATGGCGGCGTTGGTCGCCGTGTTGCCGAGGTCGATCGTCACGTTGCTCAACGAGACCGGGGCAAGCCCGGCCTCGATCGCCGTGCCCTTGGCCCCGTTGGCCACCGTAAGTTGGACTCCGTTGAGTGAGAGTGGTACCGCGTCGTCCTCGATCGCGGTGCCTTCGTTACCTGTCTCCATCGTGACGGAGCCGCCGTTGATGGTGAGCGATCCCACCTCCTCGGTCTCGACTCCCCCGTAGCTGCCCGCGCTGCGAACGTCGACGGTTACATTGTTGAGTGTGAGTTCGCCGGCGGCCTCGGCGTCTGTCGCTGTTTGGGCGGCAGAGCTGACCAAGCGGAGGTTGGAGAGCACGGCACTGCTCCCGGGCAACTCGAACTCAAAGGTCGGTTCTTTGCCGGAGCCTTCAATCACCGTGCCGCTGGCTTCGCCGCTGACGCCGTTGATCCTGATCCCGCTGTCCGCAGGGTTGCTGAGGTCCAGATTCTCTTTATAGGTGCCGGCTGCGACTTCGATTGTCGCGTTTCCGAGTACCAGCTGAGACAGTGTCACCGCCGCGCCGATCGTCTTGCACGGGACGGCGGCACTTGTGCAGGGGTTCGTATCGGAGCCCGTAGCGCCGTTCACGAAAAATGTCGATGCCGACGCGGCGCTCGCGCCCACAGCCATGGTGAGGGCGCTCACCAGCACACAGATACGAACTACACGTCGAAGCCTCGGCATCACAACCCCTTGTCGATAGGTTTGAGGACTCCGCAGTCCAATCACGGAGAGCGCGGCAGTCTCCTGATCGAGCCTGCCGCTGTCAAGCCCTTTCGACAGATGTTGCAGATACTCCTTCGGATGGGGCTGCGTCTCAGTCGCGACCGACGACGAGCCCGGCGCCAACTGTGTTGTTGGAAGCCTCGTCGATCAAGATGAAGCTGCCGGTACGGCGGTTGCTCTCATACGGGTCGAACACGAGCGGGGCGCTCGTGCGCAGGCGGACGCGGCCGATGTCGTTCAGCGCCAGCTCCTGTGGCGCCTCGCCGCGCTCGAGCGTGTGCACGTCCACGTGGTCGCACAGCTCGTCCACGATCGCCGTCACCTCGCGCGTCGTGTGCTTGACGAGGTAGCGACCGCCTTGGCGTAGGGGCTGGTCGGTCATCCAGCACACGTCGGCTTCGAGCTCCCGCGCGACAGTGGGTGCCTGCTCGGCACGGCAGATCGTCTCGCCCCTGGAGATGTCCAGCTCGTCGCTCAGTCGCAGCGTCACCGACATCGGCGCGAGCGCCTCGGGAAGCTCGCCGTCGTAGGTATCGATCGCTTCGATGCTCGTGCGCTGTCCCGAGGGAAGCACGAGGACCTCTTCGCCAGCGCGAAACGCGCCACTGGCGACCTGTCCCGCATAGCCGCGGTAGTCGCTGTGGGCGGGTGGGGACCGGTTCGTCGCCGGCCGGATCACCCACTGCACCGGAAAGCGCGCCGGTCGGTCGTAGGGATGGTCGTAGGCCACCTCGACCTGCTCGAGCAACTCGAGCAACGTCGGTCCGGAATACCACTCCATGCCCTGCGAGCGGTCCACGACGTTGTCGCCGTTGAGCGCGGACATCGGGATGTAGGCGATGTCGCGGCCCATGCCTGTCCCGGTGCCGATCCCGTTCAGCTTCCGGGCAAACCCCGCGAACTCCGCCACGAGCTCGTCGAAGCGCTCCTGGGAGTAGTCGACCAGATCCATCTTGTTGACCGCCACCACCAGATGTGGAATGCCTAGCAGCGCGCTAATGAAGGCGTGGCGCTTTGACTGCTCCAGCACGCCTTTGCGCGCGTCGAGCAGGATCACCGACAGGTCGGCCGTCGAAGCGCCGGTGACCATGTTGCGCGTGTACTGCTGGTGCCCCGGGCAGTCGGCGATGATGAAGCGGCGCTTGGGCGTGGCGAAGTAGCGGTAGGCCACGTCGATCGTGATCCCCTGCTCGCGCTCGGCGCGCAGCCCGTCGGTCAGCAGTGCCAGGTCGAGCGCTCCCTCGCCGCCGCGGCGCTCGCTCGCCTGCGCCACGTGGTCGAGCTGATCCTCGAACACCTGCTTGGTGTCGTACAGCAGCCGCCCGATCAGGGTGCTCTTGCCGTCGTCCACGGAGCCGGCGGTGGTGAAACGCAGCAGGTCGAGCGTCATCGCCAAGCCGTCTCAGCGGAGTCGGGCGAGCTTCCGCTCCAACGGGCCGCGCGTCCCGTCGCGTGGGCCGGCGCAGCCAAAAAAACGCGCATTAGAAATATCCAGCCTTCTTACGATCCTCCATGGCGGCCTCTGAGACACGGTCGTCCGCGCGTGTCTCACCGCGCTCGGTGATACGGGTCGCGGCGATCTCGGTCACGACTTCCTGCAACGTGCTGGCCCGCGAGCGCACACCACCGGTGCAGCTCATGTCGCCAACGGTGCGGTAGCGCACCGTCTCTGCGAACACGCTCTCGCCCTCGATCAGCTCTGTCCCCTCGCGCCATGCGTAGAGCATGCCGTCGCGCTTGAACACCTCGCGCTCGTGTGCGAAATAGATCGAGGGCACCTCCAGCTGCTCCTGGTCGATGTACTCCCACACGTCAAGCTCGGTCCAGTTGGAGATCGGGAAGACGCGTACGTTCTCGCCCTTCTTGATGCGCCCGTTGTAGAGATTCCAAAGCTCGGGTCGCTGGCTCTTGGGATCCCAGCCGCCGAAGTCGTCGCGAAAGGAGAACACGCGCTCCTTCGCGCGCGCCCGCTCCTCGTCGCGACGCGCACCGCCGAAGGCCGCGTCGAACTTGTGCTCGGCGATCGCGTCGAGCAGGGTCACGGTCTGGAGCTGGTTGCGCGAAGCGCGTGGCCCCTGCTCCTCGACGGCCCGGCCGCTATCGATCGACTCCTGCACGCTTGCCACGATCAGCCGCTCGCCGAGCTCGGCCACGCGTCGGTCGCGGAACTCGATCACCTCGGGGAAGTTGTGCCCCGTGTCCACATGCATCAGCGGAAAGGGAAAGGGAGCCGGACGAAACGCCTTCTCGGCCAGCCTCAGCAGCACGATCGAGTCCTTGCCGCCACTGAACAGCAGCACGGGCCGCTCGAATTCGGCGGCCACCTCGCGCATCACGTGGATCGCCTCGGACTCGAGCGCGCGCAGGTGGCTCAGCTGGGGACGCTCGGCGACGCTCATGCCACGTGCAATCCGCACTCGGTCTTCTCGGTTCCGCTCCAGCGGCCATCGCGGCCTATGCCGGGCTGGGTGCACGGTGCGCAGCCGATGGAGGAGTAGCCCTGGTCGTGCAGCGGGTTGTAGGGAAGCTCGCGCTCGAAGATGCGCGTCCACAGGTCTTTTTCGCTCCAAGGCGCGAGCGGATTGTACTTGTGCAGCTCACGTTTGGCGTCGACTTCGATCAGCTCGGTGCCGGCGCGCGTGGGCCCCTGCTCGCGCCTGATGCCCGTGATCCAGCCATCAGCGCCTTGTAGCGCCTGCTCCAAGGCGGCCACCTTGGCCACCGAGCAGCAGTGCTCGAGCCCGTTCCAAGGCGCGCTCGGATTGCTTGCATCGTGCACCTCGACGACGATCCCAAAGCGCTCCTCGAATGCCTTCCACGTTTGCAGCGTCTCGGGAAAGAGCACGCCGGTGTCGATCGTCGCGATGCGTACCGGTGTCTGTCCGTCGCCGATCCGCAACAGCTCGTCGATCAGCACCGACTCCTCCTTCTGGAAGGAGCACAGCAGCACCACCTTCTCGCCATGACGCTCCACGGCGGCGCGGAGGGTGTCGCTCAGGCCGCGTGCCAGCTCGTCGCGTGCGACGCCGGGCGTCTCAGGCACGTTCGTGCTGACGTCCCGGGGGAGAGAGGCGCTATCGGCCGCCTCTGTCGATGTGTCTCCTAGACCGCGCACTCGCCCTCGCCACGGATCACCTGGAACGGGACGTCGCGGTTCCAGTCGATGAACGTGTTCATTGTCTCCAGGCCGAAGTCCACCGGCAGCGACAGCTCCTTCACAAGCGCTTCGAGCTCCGGTGTGCCGACGCGCTGCACGAACGCACCCCACTCCTCGCCCTCGTTGCGATTGGCCTCGTAGTGGCGGATCCAGCGCTCGATCGCCTCTGGCGCACGCTTGGCGGGCAGGCGCAGCTTCAGGCGCTGGCCGAACTTGACATCTCCGCCTTCATACACGCCGCCCACGTGAGGAATGTAGGCGGGAATCGTGTGCTCGCCGACCTTGATAGAGGCGCCATAGAAGCCGATGTCGGCGACGTGGTGCTGGGAGCACCCGTTCGGGCAGCCGCTCATCTTGATGTGGATCTTGCGCGTCAGCGGATCGTCGATGCCCATCGCTTCGATGCGCTCCTGCACGGCCTGGTTGAGCCCCATCGAGCTTGTGATCCCGAGCTTGCAGGAGTCGGTGCCGGGGCAGGAGACGACGTCGGTGATCTCGCGCGATCCGGGGTCGCCCAGGCCCAGCGCCGTGAGTGCTTTCCAAACGTCGTACACGCTCTCCTCGCGTACCCAGCGCAGCACGAAGTTCTGCTGCACGGTCGTGCGCGCGTAGCCGCCGGAGTATTCGCGCATGATCTGGCCCAGGCCACGGAACTGCTCGGGCGTGAGGTCGCCACGCACGATCTTCACCTCGACGGTCACGAAGCCCTCCTGCTTCTGGACGGCCACGTTGGCCTCGCGGAAGCGCTCGAACTCGGAGATATCGCCGTTGGGGCTGCCATAGCTCGTTGGAGGCGCGGGGGCCGCTTCGCGCTCGTCGTCGAGGAACAGGCGATCCTCGATCGAGAAGTCGCGTTCTGAGACCCAGTCGCCCTTCAACTCCTGCTCGACCTGGTTGCGCAGCTCGTCGATGCCGAACTTGTCGACGAACACCTTGATGCGGGCCCGTGCACGGTTGACGCGCAGCCACTCCTGGCGGTCGAAGATCCTGAACACGGCCTCTGAGATCTTCAGGTAGTCGCCGTTGTCGAGCTCCACGAAGTCGTACAGGGCGGGAGCCACGCGCGGCATGATCGAGGTGCCGCCTCCGACCAGCATCTCGGCGCCGCGCACCTCTTTGCCGTCGATCTGCTTGATGCGTGCACGGAAGGCGATGTCGTGGATGCCGCTGATCGCACGGTCGCGCGGCGAGCCGTCGAAGGAGGTCTTGATCTTGCGCGGCATCCCCTGCGTGGTGGGGTGCCTGACGAAGTAGCGTGCGTAGGCGCCGGCGTAGGGGGTCAGGTCGAACAGCTCGTCTGCCGCCACCCCGGCCCAGGGATCGCCGGTGACGTTGCGCACCGTGTTGCCGCAACCCTCACGGCTGGATAGGCCGGCTTCGCCCATCTCCCTGATCGCCTGCTCGATTTCAGGCAGCGGGATGTGGTGCATCTGGATGTTCTGGCGTGTCGTTACGTGACCCTTGCCCAAGGGGGCGTATTTTTCGACGACGTCGGCGAACTTGTCCATCTGCTCCGGTGTCACGCCGCCGAACGGCAGCTTCACGCGGATCATCTGCACATCGGGCTGGCGCTGGCCGTAGACGCCTTGGCGCAGGCGGAACTTGATGAATTCGTCTTCCTCCATGTCCCCTGCCAGGAACTTGGTGGCCTCGGTCTTGAAGTCGTCGTACTCCCGTTGCAGGATCGGGATCACATGTCCGGGAACGTTCTGCAGGATCTCAGGGTCCTCCAGAGAGCCCTTTTTGGTGGGCGCCTCGGCGGGTATCGAAACTGGCTCCATCTGGCGAAGACCTCCTGGTCCGGGTTGGGGATTGGTGGGTCCCGGATTTATCGTTTTACGACGACCGGCAAAGGGATTGGGGCTAAAGCCTAGCGGCTTTCAGGTATTTAGCCAAGGGTCCGGCTCGTCGCCGAGACCCGTGCGCGCCACGCCTTCGAGCATAGCCGCGCGCGTCCACGGGTCGGAATGCTCGGTTGGCGGCGCCAAGCGGGGCGCCGTATCGCGCATGAAGCGCTCGAGCGCGGCCACGATCGCCGCCGCCTCGGCGGGTGACGCCGACGGAGCGATCAACTCCAGCTGGGGGCGACGATTGACCAAGTCTCCGACTCAGAGCGGGATGTTGCCGTGCTTGCGCTTCGGGCCAGGCTCGCGCTTGGTGTGCAGCGTGTCGAGCGCAGCGATCAGCTTCGGGCGCGTCTCGTGCGGGATGATTACGTCGTCGATGTACCCGCGCTCGGCGGCGGTGTAGGGGTTGGCAAAGCGCGCCTTGTAGTCGTCCATCAGCGTCTGTCTGCGCTCCTGCGGAGTCGGGCTGCCCGCGATGTCGCGCCGGTAGATGATGTTGACGGCGCCCTCGGGGCCCATCACGGCGACCTCGGAGGTGGGCCAGGCGAAGTTGAAGTCGGCGCCGAGGTGCTTGGAGGACATCACGTCGTAGGCGCCCCCGTAGGCCTTACGCGTGATGATCGTGACCTTTGGCACCGTCGCCTCGGCGAACGCATACAGGAGCTTGGCGCCGTGGCGGATGATCCCGCCCCACTCCTGGGCTGTGCCAGGTAGGAAGCCAGGCACGTCGCAGAAGGTGATCAAAGGGATGTTGAAGGCGTCGCAGGTACGCACGAAGCGCGCCGCCTTGGCCGAGGCGTCGATGTCGAGCACGCCCGCCAGCTGGTTGGGCTGGTTGCCGACGATCCCCATGGCGTGGCCGTCCAGGCGCGAGAAGCCGCAGATGATGTTCTTGGCGTAGTGCTCGTGTACCTCGAAGAACTCGCCATCGTCGACGATCAAGCGCACCACATCGCGCATGTCGTACGGCTTGTTGGGATTGTCTGGCACCACGTGGTCGAGCTCAGGGTCCATGCGCAGTGGATCGTCGGTCGGTTGCACGCGCGGCGTGGTCTGCATGTTGTTCTGGGGCAGGAAGCTCACCAGGTAGCGGCAGTCCTCGAGGCACGCGTCCTCGTCCTCGGAGGCGAACTGCGCCACGCCCGACTTCGTGTTGTGCGTCATCGCCCCGCCCAGCTCCTCGAACTCGACTTCCTCGCCGGTGACGGTCTTGATGACGTCGGGGCCGGTGATGAACATGTGCGAGGTCTCCTTCACCATGAAGATGAAGTCGGTGATCGCGGGCGAGTACACGGCGCCACCTGCGCACGGTCCCATGATCAGCGAGATCTGTGGGATCACGCCCGAGGAGCGCACGTTGCGCAAGAACACGTCGCCGTAGGAGCCGAGCGAGACGACGCCCTCCTGGATGCGGGCCCCGCCGGAGTCGTTGATGCCGATCACCGGGCAGCCGATCTTGGCGGCCAGATCCATGATCTTGCACATCTTCTCGCCCATCACCTCGCCAAGGGAGCCGCCGAACACGGTGAAATCCTGGCTGAACACGCACACCCGGCGTCCGTCGATCGTGCCATGGCCGGTCACCACCGCGTCGCCCCACGGCCGGTTCTTCTGCATGTCGAAGTCGTAGGTGCGGTGGCGCACGAACGTGTCGAGCTCCTGGAAGGAGCCGGGGTCGAGCAGCTTCTCCACGCGCTCGCGTGCCGTGTACTTGCCGCGGGCGTGCTGCTTCTCCTCGGCCTCGGGGGCCGAGTGCAGCGCAGCCTCGCGCAGCTCGTTCAGCTGGGCGAGCTTCTCGTCGTAGGTTTCGGGGGCCTTGCTGCGCATCGGCGCGGATCTTAGCTCGAACCCGATGGCATACGATGGTCGCTCCTTGCCGACCTAAGGTCTCCTGGTCCGTAGGATATCCCCATGGCAGACGATAGGCCCGATAGAAAGCTTGCCCATGCCGCCGTCGAGGCAGGGATTCGTAGTCTGGCAGACACCACCCTGAAGACGAAGTCGGACGCGATGCTGCGTACATTCCTTGCGTTCAAGGCAGCCCATCGGGATGGGACGACAGAGCAGGTAGACATGTCGAGGATAAGGGAAGTAGTCGAAGAGCTGTTCACCGTCTTGCCGACCCCCGCCAAAGTCCCCGACGGCAAGTACAGCGGGACGATCGGACTGCGAGGGTCAAATGGGCTCCCCAGCTGGCTTCGGAACGACAGCTACCGCGGCAGCTTCGTGGACTACGCCGGACCTAGCTCGCCGGGTCGCTGGATGTTCGAGGGAAATGATTGGCACGCACCGATGCTGCCAGATGCCGTAGACCGCGTAGTAGACACCCTGGATCGAGCAGGCTACAATTGGCCGCTTCGAGACGCGCTGACGGCGGTGGTACTTCGCAACGAGATTCTCGAGCCGGACCAGGGCTGGAACGACCTCGCCGAACGCGCCCGAGAAAAGCTTGGACTGTCCAGTAAGGAGTGGGTCGCCGTCACCGCTCCGCCCTCAATCGACGTAGCTCCATTTGATGGCGATCCCTGGAATTTTGAGAATCTCTCTCGTGGGCTTTGCCCTCCCGGAGTCGAGAGGGCGAAGATCTCCGAGCGGCAGATCGAGGAGCTTCCCCCACGGCTGGCGTCGCAGGTTGAACGAGTCCTTGATGCCCTTGCCAAGCATGGAAGCTCCGCGATCGTGGCCCTAGCAGGGGTACCCGGCACCAGTAAGAGCCATGTGGCAAGGCTCGCGGCGCAAACATTTGCATCCGATGGCTGTCTACGGGAGATCCAGTTCAGCCCCAGTTACACCTACGAGGAGTTCATGGAGGGGCCGCGCTACGGAGAGGGTATGGAGGTCCAGATATTACCTGGCGCGTTCCTCGAGTTGAATCAACGTGCCCTAGAAACCCCTGGGTGTCAGTATGTGTTGCTCATAGAGGAGCTAACGCGTGCCGACCTTCCCAGGGTGCTAGGGGAGTTGTTGACCTATGTCGAGTACCGCGGCAAGGCCAACACCTTCTCAACCATGTACCGTCGCGACGGGAAAACGTGCCTTGCCCCAAACCTGGCGATATTGGCGACATACAACCCGACGGATCGTTCTGCCATTAACCTCGATGCGGCTCTAATCCGACGCATGCGTGTACTGGATTTTCCGCCGAGCACGGACCTATTGAGGGAGATCTTGTCCGACAACGGTGTCGATCGTCTCGTTGTCGATGCGCTAGTCAAGATGTTTAGCGCATGCCGCGAGGTTGCCGGCGATCGATTTGACGAGATAATGCCCTTTGGCCACGCCATATTTGCGCCAGTTGAAAACGAAGCGGACCTCTACGAGCTTTGGCACGAGACGATTAGGCGGATACTGATTCGACCGCACGCACCGCCTCACGAGCTTTACGATGTGATCTTAGGCAACTATCCGTGGCATGTGGGCACGGGGGTAATGCCCAACGATAGTGCTACCGGCAATACGGACGCTTCGGGCGAAGGATAGACCAGTAGCAACTCGACAAACCGTGTCCGTGACAGAGCGCCGACGACGGTCGCTTACGCGCGACGAGCGCGAGGCCATCGAGCTGGCCGAGGGGTTCTGGATGTTGGCGGACGGCGGGTATGTCTCCTACCGACGGGCCGGCGTCGGTAGGTACGAGATCGAGGGACACCATCACGTTGGTCGGGCGCGATTCGGGGATTTGGAGGTACAGGTACGGGAGAAGGTCCCCGGTATGCTCCTAGCCCTAGCCAACGCTGCTACGGGAAGCCAGCTTCGCATTGAGGATGCGCCCTCGCCCGCTACCGAATTCGATCTCGTCTCGCGTCAGTTGATGGTGGAGTTCACCAAGGCCGCAGGAAGATATATAGCCGATCGCCGCAAGGCACGATATGAGTACCGAGAGGCCGCAAGTCCCGTTTTGGCCGGACGCCTGGACATGCCACGGACCATGCGCCTGCATGCTACTGGCCGACTTGGCTTCTTTGCCTATCAAGAAGGCCGAGTTGTTCGCAACGAGCCGCTCGATCGACTGGTACTTGCGGGATTGGAGTCACTTGACCGTGCGGCGTCGATACTGAAACTCGACAGGCATACCCTATACGAGGCGCGCTGGCTCGCTCGTGCGCTTGAGGAGGTGCGAGACGCATCTTTCCTCGCCATGTCCAGGACGAGGATGCTGGTGCTTGGAGACGAGATCGAGCGTGACCCACTCACAACACCCGCCGATCTCGATCTGGTTCGGCTTGCCGTTGTGGCACTACTGCAGCAGGGCTTTGAGCTTGAATCATGGCGAGAGGAACAAGTCCCTCGAGCTTGCTTCGTGGACTTGGAGGTACTGTTTGAGCAGGCTGTGAGGACTACGCTACAAGAACTATTCCACGGCACCGAGGTTGACCGTGGCGAGATCTATGGGCGTCTTATGTTCACCCAAGGCTCGGATAGCTCCCGTACCAATCCGGATCTAGTCCTGCATCGCGATCGACATGTTCTGGGGGTCGGGGATGTCAAGTACAAGAGTCTGACTTCGGGGATCGGGGAGAAACTTGACAAAGAAGGCGCTCGTCCTGGGAAGGGCAAGGCGGAGAGGCCCGATCTTTACCAGGTCCTGATCCATGCAGCTTCGCTAGGCTCCGATCGCGCATTTCTGGTCTATCCGGCAGAGGACGGCTACACCAGTCGATATTTGGGACGCTCCGCTACAGGCTGCCGGACATGGACGGTTCAAGTACGTCCCGGCCAGTTGGCCAAGGACCTGGAGGCATTTGTCACAGAGATCGGCCTAGGCGGCAACGACTAGCTTGCCTAGGTCACGGCGGCGACGGTCCACTCGCTTGCCAAAGAGGGCCTTGTACCGCGGGGCAAGGGTAAAGGGCAAGCGCCGATCTGGGTATCTCCTTAGGACTTCGAGTGTGATACGTCCATGCCAGCCATCGGCCTGGGAGCGCCCGTCTGTGTCTGTTCCCATACCGTCCTCTACGAGTGTTTCGATCAACTGACGCGCCATGAGTGCAGGTACTGCATTGCCTACCTGTCGATACTGACTCGATCTCGGTCCGAGGAACCGATGCACGTCCGGAAAGCCCTGAAGACGCGCTGCCTCTCGTACGCTGATTGCGCGGTGCTGGTTGGGGTGGGTAAAAGAACCGGCAGTTACATTCCCGCAGAGGCAGGTGATCACATGGGCGGGGTGATTGCGATCAAGGCGTCGGTACGTAGTCGTGTGATCCGAGAGCCGAACTTCTCGAAAACGTGGTGGAAGCAGGTCGAGTGGGATGTCGTGCCAGTTGCCTCCTTCTGGCACGTGTCTGATTCGATCTAGGTTAATCGATGAGGTATCGGCTGACCAGTGGTTATACAAATGAGTTGCACCCTGGCGCATCACGCTGGCGTAAGGGGTCAAGTTACGGGGCTGCGCGGGCAATGCCTGCTCATCCCGGCCTCCTCCCGCAGATATCCGGGGCAGGTCGCCGATGGCCTGTCCGACCGTGGTGAAGTTGTGTTCCCCTATGCGTCCCTCGATACCTGCCTGCACGCACGTTGGGAAGACGGGGCGGCCCTCCAAGGCTCCGAGAACTACCAATCGATAGCGGAGCTGGGGTACGCCGAACCATGCCGCGCAAACTACCTCGGCGGAGAGGTGGTAGCCGAGAGACTCCAGCTCCTCGAATATCGCTATCGCCAGGTGGCGGTTATGTATGTCGGAGGCGACTGCCGGAACGTTCTCCATGACGAAGTAGCGAGGCTTCAGCTTGCGCACGTAGTCTGCAAATGCCCAGAAGGCGAAGTTCCGATCGTCATAGGGATCCCGTGGTCCGCGCTGCGATACCCCCTGGCACATGGGTCCGCCGAGGACCACATCTACTTGCCCGACCTCCTCGCCTACGGCGGATGTGTCAACTTTCCGAATGTCTTCGACCCATGTCCTTGCCCGAGGGTGGTTGATCTGGAATGTGTCTGCTGCCGCTTCGTCTACCTCAATTGCTCCTACGACCTCGCCAAGGCCGGTCCACTCGAATCCTCGGCTAAGGCCTCCAGCTCCCGCAAAGAGGTCCACTGCCCGCAGTCCACCATTTGGAATCGCCGAGGCATACGCCGAGGTTTCCGGACGAGTCCGACTTGGTTGAGGGGTTTCCATGGAACTCTGACAATCGTCGTAGAATTAAGTCGACACAAGCTATGGCAGTGTCCGGACGGACTGGCGAGGGCCCGACGGAGCTACTGGGTGCTTGTGCAGCCGCAGGACATGCCATTGGATCGGGGCGGCGATGTACGTCACACACGAATACGACGATGTGTGGAGCCGCATCTTATGGCGTGGGAGATAGGCTGTTGACGTGGCCGACGAGCCAGCCAAGGCAAGGGATCCATGGCCCGACGTACCCTCCGTGCGAAGGCGGATCATGGCGGCTAACCGACACCGAGATACGGGTCCTGAGCTTCGGCTTCGGTCTGTGTTGCATAGTCACGGGTTGCGCTTCCGCGTGGACCTTCCGATAGTCGTCCCCGGGCGTCGTCCGATTCGGACGGATATCGCCTTTACGAAGGCGCGCGTGGCCATCTTCCTGGACGGTTGTTTTTGGCATGGCTGTCCCACGCATGGCTCGACTCCAGATACCAATAAGTCGTACTGGTCTTCCAAGTTCGCTCGAACCCAGGAAAGGGATGCCGAGGCAAATCGCCTTCTCCGTCAAGTAGGGTGGGATGTCCTACGGATATGGGAGCACGAGTCGCTGGAGCAGGCCGAGCAAAAGGTCCTCGTGGCCCTCTGCAACACTCCGCCGTGAGCCGAGATATTTGCGAGGTCGACTGGACCCCGCGCAACCTATACGGCCTTGAGGCCTAGGGATCGCCCTATCCGCGCGAGAACGGCCTGTGGTGTGCGGCGCCCAGGCGGTCGAGCACGTCTGTCAGCAGCTCGGTCGTCTCGGCCGTCATCTGCGCTTCGACCGAGGCCAGTTCGGCGGCCAGGTCTTCGGCCGGCTCGAGGGTCTCGGGCTCTACCTCGACCGACCGCTCAGGGTAGATCGGCTCGGGCGCGGCCAAGGCGACGACCTCGATCTCTGTCTCCGGATCTGGCTCGGGCTCCGTGACAGCGTCGAATTCTGCCAGCGCCTCGGCGAGAACACGTCGTTTTGCGCGACCTCGACGGAATAGGCGTGCGAAGAAGCCGGGGCGGGTATCCGGCTCTGTTGCCGTCTCTTGCTCCGCGACCGCAGCGACCGGCTCGGGCTCGGCGGCCGGCTTGGGCTCGGGTTCTGTGGCCGGCTCGAGCGCGACCTCTCCCAGCGGCTCGGCGGTGGGCTCCGCGGCAGTCTCCTGTTCCGGCTCGACTTCGTCCACTGGCTCGGCTGCGGCGGCGGGCCGTGTAGCAAGCTCGGACTCAGGCTCTGGCTCGGCTGCGGCGACCGGCTCGGTCTCTGCGGCTGGCACTGGCTCCGCAGCTGGCTCTGGCTCAGCGATCGCCTCAGGCTTGGACGGCGTCTCCTCGCCGGCCGGTGCGATACGCGTCACCGACAGCGTGACCCTTGTGCCCCAGCCGGACTGCTTGAGCTGCACGGTGCCGCTTGAGCCCTCTGCCTCCCACTCGACCTTCGTCTCGGGCTCGACCGCGGTGATGCGGATCTCGCCGAGCCCGGACAGATGGCGGGCAAGCGCATCTGGGTTGCTCAACTCCGACCACAACTCAGGCGGAGACTTCACAAGGGTGCGTTGCACCTCGGTCGAGACGCTCATCGCTGGTGTTTTCGCCCACGGGGGCAGGACTCCTCCAGGGACTTCATCGGCCCTGCTCGAACTGGCGGAGCCGATGATCTCCTCGCCCGGCGAGTCGAGTGCTCAGCTAGGGTAGTTTCGCATCCGGTCCCAGCCGTGACGCGATGTCGTAAGGGTAGATGTACATCTTCGTCGAATCATGAAAGGTATACGCCGCGATGGGCTGTCCGAGGCCCGGTGGGATGACGTACAGATATTCTTCGTGAGGGTTTACCAGCAGGAAGCTGCGATGCGCTCCTGACGAAAGGCCACGACAGCGCTCACGGCAGAGCCTTCCGAGTGCAGCGGTAGTTCGGAAAGGGTACTGGGACCGTGGGAGGCTGTAGCCGCTCCGCTCCCGGCACCATTCTGTTGCACCGAATCATCCGGCCTTGTGGACCTTATTCGCACGAAGGGAGTCTAAGCTGGCACGCGTCCTTGCACAAGTGGTCCGCTTGTTGCTAAATCTCGTGCCTGGTCGCGGCGAGAGTCATTCCGATGGGTTCCGCTTGACACCCCCCGTTTGCGGCCTAGTCATTTAACTTTGGTACCGAACTATTGACCAGAGGTCCAAAGTTTCTTGGTGTTTCCGGTTCTACGCCCTTGAGAACATCAAGCCCTCTCGAGATTTCAAACTCAGGAAGCAGCTGTCGCCGCTTGCGGCACGATCAAGGACTGACGATCCAGCAACTCTGCCAGTTGCACCGCATTCGTCGCGGCGCCCTTGCGCAGGTTGTCGGCCACGATCCACATGTCCAAAGCGCGCTCGTGGCCTGGGTCGCGGCGGATGCGCCCGACGAACACCTCGTCATGGCCCGTGGCCAGCGTCGCCAACGGGTATAGCGAGGCATCGGGATCGTCGGCCACGACGATCCCGGGCGCGGTGCGCAGCAACTCGCGCGCTCGCTCGGGGCTGAGATCGTCGCGTGTTTGCACGTTGACGGCCTCGGAGTGGCCGTTGACGACCGGTACGCGCACGCATGTGGCGCTCACGCGAATCTCGGGGTCGCCTAGGATCTTGCGGGTCTCGTTGATCAGCTTGCGCTCCTCGTCGGTGTGGTCGTCGCCGGGCGCGAAGCTGCCGGCGTGGGGTAGCGCGTTGAAGGCGATCTGGTGGGCGTAGGCCCGCGGCGGCTCGATCTCCATCCCATGCAGCAGCGCGTGGGACTGGTCGAGCAGCTCGTCGACCGCCTTCTTGCCCGTGCCGGACACGGCCTGGTAGGTGGAGATCACCAGTCGCTCGATACCGGCCGCGTCGTGCAGTGGGCCCAACGTCACCACCATCTGCATCGTTGAGCAGTTGGGGTTGGCGATGATTCCCTGGTGGGATGCCAGCGCCCCCGGGTTGACCTCCGCGACGACAAGCGGCACGTCGTCGTTCATGCGCCAGTGCGAGCTGTTGTCGACGACGACGGCGCCGGCCTCCACGAAGCGGGGCGCCCACTCGCCCGAGGTCGATCCGCCGGCGGAGAACAGCGCCAGGTCGAAGCCTTGGATCGTCTCCTCGCCGAGCGGCTGCACCACGCCGACACCCTCGATCTCCCTGCCGGCGGAGCGCTCGGAGGCGAACGGCACGATCTCGCGCGCGGGGAAGCCACGCTCGCGCAGCAACCGCAGCATCAACGTGCCCACCTGTCCGGTGGCGCCTACGACGGCGACTCTGTAGCCCTGGCTCATCCTGCCTCCAGGGTACAGCGCCTTAGGTTTTCAGGACCATGAACAGGATCGTGAGAATCACGAGCAGGTCCATGGTGGCGCCTACGGCGCCGATGCGCTTCACGAGCGTGTCGTGCTCGGCGCCGAAGGTCACCGGCCCGTCACCGGCCGCGGCGAGGTCTTTATCGGCTACCTCGACCAGGCGCTTCTCGTTGGGACTCAGGAACATGCCCTCGATGGCGCCGATCACGACCGCCACGGCGATGCCCCACTGGACATAGAACTCGCTCCACACGTGCAGCTTGGATGCGAGGTAAATACCACAGATCACGACGATCGCAAGGCCCGGCATGATGACCTTCACGCTGATCGCGTGGATCGCGCGGTAAAGCGCCGGCAGAGAACGCGAGTCGGCCTTGCCCACGGTACCGAGCAGCACCGGGTAGGCGAATGTCGCGCCGAAGGCGAAGACCACGGCCAAGATGTGCACGGCCAAGATCACTTCGAAGAACTGCACCGTCGCGATCACGGGCAAGATCCTATTGAACCGGCCGGCACACAGGCCATCCGGCCTCCCGAAATGACTCTTTTAGCTGACGCGGCCGCGCATGCGGGCATGTCTCGTCGGTGCCTAAAAAGTAGGCGCGTACTTGCCGAATACGTCTTGCATAGCGCCGCACACCTCGCCGAGCGAAGCACGATCCTTCAGCGCCTGGCGGATCGAGGGCAGCAGGTTCTCGCTGCCGCGCGCGGTCTCGCGTAGCTCCTCCAGGCGCCGCTCGACGAGCTGCTGGTCGCGGTTGGCCTTGAAGGCCTTCAAGCGTCCCACCTGTTCGCGCTCTGACTCGGGGTCCACGCGCAGCAGGTCGGGGACCTCGAGGTCGTCCTCCTCGAACTTGTTGACGCCGACGACGATGTCCTGGCCGATGCGGTAGCGCTCCTGATAGCCCCAGGCGGACTCGTCGATCTCACCCGTGATGAACTGGATCGCGTTGACCGACCCGCCGAGCGCGTCCACCTTCGCGATCAGCTCGTTCGCGCGTGCTTCGATCTCGTCGGTGAGCGACTCCACGAAGTAGGAGCCGGCGAACGGGTCCACCGTGTCGGCCGCGCCCGACTCGTAGGCGAGGATCTGCTGGGTGCGCAAGGCGGTCTTGGCCGCGCGCTCGGTCGGCAGGGCCAAGGCCTCGTCGAAGCCGTTTGTGTGCAGCGACTGCGTGCCTCCGCACACCGCGGCGAAGCCCTGCAACGCGACGCGCACGATGTTGTTCTCCGGCTGCTGCGCGGTCAGCGTGACGCCGCCGGTCTGCGTGTGGAAGCGCAGCATCGTCGACTTCGGGTTCTTGGCGCCGAAGCGCTCGCGCATGATGTGCGCCCACATGCGCCTGGCCGCGCGGAACTTGGCGACCTCCTGGAAGACGTTGTTGTGGCCGTTGAAGAAGAACGCCAGGCGCGGCGCGAAGTCATCCACATCCAGGCCCTTCTCGATCGCCGCCTGCACGTACGCGATGCCAGACGACAGCGTGAAAGCGACCTCCTGCACAGCCGAGCAACCCTTCTCGCGGAAGTGGTAGCCGGAGATCGAGATCGTGTTCCACTTGGGGACGTTTTCTTGGCAGTACTGGAACAGGTCGGTCGTTAGCCGCATCGTGGGGATGGGCGGATAGATGTAGTTGCCGCGCGCGATGTACTCCTTGAGCACGTCGTTCTGAGTCGTCCCGCGCAGCTGCTCGCTCGGCACGCCCTGCTCCTCGCCGACGAGATCGTAGAGCAGCAGCAGGCACGCGGCCGGCGCGTTGATCGTCATCGATGTGGAGACCTCGTCCAGCGGGATTCCGTCGAAGGCGGTGCGCATGTCGTCGATCGTGTCGATCGCCACGCCGGTGCGCCCGACCTCGCCGAGACAGCGCGGGTTGTCCGAGTCGAGGCCTAGCTGCGTGGGCAGGTCGAAGGCCATCGACAGACCCGTCGAGCCCTTTGAGAGCAGATAGCGGTAGCGCTCGTTGGACTCCTTGGCCGAGGCGTAGCCCGCGTACTGGCGCATAGTCCACGTTTGTTTGCGGTACATCTCGCGGTGTACGCCACGCGTGTAGGGGAAGTCTCCGGGCGTGCCCAGGTCGAGCTCCGCCGGCAGGTCGTCCTCGCTGTAGAGCGGCTCGATCTCGATTCCCGAGTCCGTGAAGCGGCGCGGGTCCTCGGGGCCCACGATCGGGGCGACCGTGAGGCGCTCTTCCTGCTCGCTCGAGTTGTGCTGGCTCATGGCTTGCATTGGATCATATGGATTGGGATGGGACGGAACTTGGCGCATCCAGGACCGGAGAGCGTCATTTTTGGGAGACAAGATCCGCCAGACGGCCCGAATCGCGGCTTCTCTGGCCGGTCACAGGCGCCCGTCTCGCGCCAGGCAGAGGCTGCCCGCAGCCTTATAATGGCGTGCGATGCCCACGTGCATGGTTACAGGCGGTGCCGGCTTCCTCGGTTCGCATCTTTGCGACGAGCTGCTTGCCCGCGGAAACCGTGTGATCTGTGTCGACAACCTCGAGACCGGCTCGCTCGCGAACATCGAGCACATTCGCGATCCCGAGAACTTTCGCAATGTCAATGTGGACATCATCGAGCCGTACGAGATCGACGAGCCGGTCGACTACGTCTACCACCTGGCATCGCCTGCCTCCCCGATCGACTATCTGCGTCTGCCGCTGCATACGCTGAAGGTCGGCTCCTACGGCACGCATCACACACTCGGCCTGGCCAAGGCCAAGCGGGCTCGTTTCCTGATCGCCTCCACCAGCGAGGTGTATGGCGATCCCCAGGAACATCCGCAAGCCGAGACCTACTGGGGACACGTCAACCCGATCGGGCCGCGCGGTGTCTACGACGAGGCCAAGCGCTATGCCGAGGCGCTGACGATGGCCTACCACCGCCAGCAGGGGGTGGACACCGCGATCGTGCGCATCTTCAACACCTACGGCGCGCGCATGCGCCCGCACGACGGCCGCGCGATACCTACCTTCCTTCGCCAGGCTTTGGCCAATCGGCCGCTTACCGTCTTTGGCAACGGCTCACAAACGCGCTCCTTCTGCTTCGTCAGCGACCTGATCCGCGGTCTGATTGCGCTGGCGGAGTCCGGCTACCACAATCCCGTGAACATCGGCAATCCCGACGAGTACACGCTGCTCGAACTGGCCGAAGCGGTCAAGGAGATCACAGGGGCCGACTCGGAGATCCTGTTCGAGGCGCTGCCGGTCGACGATCCCAAGCAGCGCAAGCCGGACATCACACTCGCGCGCGAGCTACTCGGCTGGGCGCCCGAGGTCTCGCTACGAGACGGGTTGCGACGCACGATCGACACATCCGGCGTAGAGCAGCTCGTTGGGTGAGTCGCGCCTGCCAAACGGTTTCCAGACGCTTGACTGCTTCCCAAACACACACGCGTCTTGGCGTGCATGTGCCTTCTCTGTCGGTTTCTGACCGTCCTACAACGCCCCAAATGCATATGTGCCCATCAGCGCATGTGCTCGCCCAAACGGTTTCTGACCGCTACATACGGGAAACTCAACTGTTGTGAAGTCCGAGATGGGAGTTCGTTCTCCGGACGCGCCGCGGACCAGCCGTCCCGCAAGGACGCCATTGACCGCGCGCCCGGGCCCGGTAGATGAGCGTCCTCCTGAGAGCTCACCGCCCGCGCGTGCCGACCGCGATGTGCGCAGCAAGCGCCCACCCGCGCTCTCGTTCCTGCTGCGCATGGACACGATGCGCCGTGGTCTGCGGGTCCTCTCGCTACTCGTGCTCGACCTGTTCGGCGTGTCGCTGGCGATCTTCACGGCGCTCGCGCTCAAGGAGGCGCTGCTCTCAAGCGTCGACGCTCACAGCGTCTACGAAGGCACGCGTTCGATCCTCGCGTTCGCCTACCTGCTGACCGCACTGTTGTTTGCCCGCTCCGGCCTGTATGCCGAGCGCTCGCAGCGCCCCGGCCTCTCGCGCATCGTGGGCTCGCTCTTCCAGGTCGCCTTCGTTGCCTTGATCTTTGCCGTGGTGAGCGGCGAACACTTCTCCAGCTACTACATCTTCTACGGCTCGCTCGGCTTCGCGCTGTTCTACATCTCCTCGCTGCGCTATCTCTACGAGCGAGTGACCGGGGCGATCCTGCACGCGGCCGGCTATCAGCGTCGGGCCGTGCTCGTCGGCACCGGCAAGCACATCCACGACGTCGCCCACGCGCTTGCCGACGCGCCGCACTCGCCGATCGAAGTCGTCGGCTTCGTCTCGCCCGAGCCGCTGCCTGCCAACGGGGTGCGCTGCCTGGGCACGCTCGATCACCTGCAGGCTGTGATCGTCTCCGAGCGCGTCGACGAGGTGATCATCGCCGACCCCGACTTCCCCCAAGAGCGTGCGGTGGAGCTGGTCGACCAATGCCATCGCCGCGGTGTGCGCGTTCGTATCGCTCCCTCGACGATGGAGATCCTGATCCATCGCGCCGAGTTCGTACCCGGCCAGTCGGTGCCCCTGTTCGAGCTGGGACCACCCGTTTTCGAGGGTATCGACTTCGCCCTGAAGCGCACCTTCGATTTGGTTGGCGCGAGCTTCCTACTTCTCCTGCTCAGTCCCCTACTTGCCGCGATCACGCTTGCCGTGCGGGTCTCCTCACGCGGGCCGATCTTCTACCGCTCGATGCGTCCCGGCATCGGTCAACTGCCGTTTGCTTGCCTGAAGTTCCGCACGATGTACTGCGACGCGCACGAGAACCAGGGCGAGTTGGAGCAGCTCAACGAGGCCTCCGGGGCACTATTCAAGATCAAGGATGACCCCCGCCTCACGCCCGTTGGGGGCTTCCTGCGGCGCTTCTCTCTGGACGAGCTACCTCAACTCGTCAACGTGCTACGTGGCGAGATGTCGCTGGTCGGCCCGCGCCCGCTGCCAGAGCGCGATTTCGAGCTGCTCCAGGACTGGCATCGCAAGCGCTACCTGGTGCTGCCAGGCATCACCGGCCTGTGGCAGGTGTCGGGTCGCTCAGAGCTCGACTTCGACGACCTCGTGCACCTCGACTTCATCTACCTGGAGCGCTGGTCCTTGGCGCTCGACTTGGCGATCCTGCTGAAGACGATCCCGGCTGTGATCATGCAGCGCGGGGCTTACTGAGCAGACCGCCGCCGCTTCGCATCGAGCGCTGTGCCGCAGCCGCCTGTCCGCGCACGGGCCCTCGGCCTGCTAGGCGTGTATATGGATGGACGAATTCCGATCACACGGCGATCGATGCTTGTTCTGGTATAGGCTGCCCGCGGTTTGCTCGCGTGGAGGGGACAACGGGGGGTCTTGGCAGTCGTGCTCGCTGCTGCGGGCGTCTGTGTGATTGTCCCCACCGCTGCATTTGCCGGGTCACGGCATGGCGCGAGCACCCCCGCCGATCGTGCTGCCGTGCACGCGTATCTGACAGCCCAGTACGAATACGTCGAGGCCGCCTCGGAAGCCGCCCCTGCGGCTGTGGCGGCATTCGAAGCCCGAGCTCAGGCGATAGCGAGTGAATGCCATAACGTCCTCGCTGGCGCACCGCAAGGAACGGCGATCGAAGCAGCGACGCCCACCAAACATCCCAGTGCCCGACAGCGCGGTGAAGAAAGGCGCCAGCGGACACAGTCCGACGATCTTCGCAGTGAGATCGACGTGTCGCTGATATCTGCCGAGCGGCAGCCGCTTCGTTCGGCAAGTCTTGCTCTGCTGGCCAAGCTGAAGGCACTTCCACAGGGCCCCCCGGTGCTCGCGGCGCTCGTGAAGGTCAACGTGGGTGGAATCGAAGAAGACCTCGCCCAGGAAGCGCCCAACGCGTGCGCTGACATCGACGCATGGGTAGCGAGCGGCTATAGGTCGCTCTCGCCCGCGAGTAGAGCGATCGTGTTGCACCGGGAAGCAACGGCCCTCAGCGGTCTGCGAGGTGCGTTGGAGCAGCTGAGCGGCGATCCACTGTCCTCGCTCGAGAGCCCAACGGACCGAACGCTGGCAAGCAGGACCGCGCAAGCACAGTCGCAAGTCGAGCTCACAATCACGAACTCTCTACTTGTCGCCGCGCAGCACATGGAAGCGGCCCTCGGCCTGAAGACCCACGAACTGCCCAAACCAACGAAACCGAAGTCGACAACCCGAATCGGGTCGGGGCGGACAGCCGCCGGCACCCGCTACGTGGTCTCAGTGGAACGGACGAAGGGCGGTGGTCCCGGCTGCAAGGCACAGGTGCAGATCAGGCCCGCGGAAGGTGGTGCGTCAGGCGTTTTGGGGCAGATCATCGAGATTCTCGGCTCGGAACCGCTGCTCTGCCTATCCAATGGTGCGGCCGCCGAGCCGCAAACGCAGTGCAGCGAAGGGCTGATCGAAATCCGAGCTCGGCTGCTCCCAGCCACGCGCACGGTCGTTTTGCGCCTCAGCGACGGTCGCCTGATCGTGTCCCGACCGGTGCTGGTGCCAGCTCGCCTAGGAGGACCGGCTGCCATCTACTACCAAACGGTGCGCGGCCCCTCTCCGATCCCGGTGTCGTTGATCGAGCGCGACGCGCACGGACACACCCTGCAGATCCTGAAGCTACGACAGATCGTCGGCTGCTCTAAGCATCCTTTGCAATACCTGCCGGGTGGCAAGCGTACGCTCGTCCGCGGCAAGACGCCGCAGCAGGGCCCGACCTTCTCGATCCTCGGCGAACGCTATCGGCTCTTCGGGCGTATCCATGTCCAGCTCAAGTTGACGGCGGGGGAAAGCTTGGCTGGCTCCAGCGAAGACGAAGAAGGAGAAGAAGGTCCGGACGAAGGTCCAAGCAGATCTTCTATACCGGCCAGCCGCAAAGCGCCGCTTCACTCGGAAATCTCCGCCGGCTGCCACCCGCGCGAATACTCGATCTTCTACGGCCTGCTCAAGCAGCCTCGCGACACGGTGCTGGCGAAGGTAGCAGGCAAGCTCGTTCCGGTGCTCCGCGTCAGCCCGCCGGCGAGCCTGCACGCCGGCGGCGTGCTGGTCTACCTGGCCTCTGAAAGTCGACCCGAAGAGGTCATCGTGCGCTCGCCGAACGGCAGGGTCCTCATGAGCGAAGATCTCAGCAAGGCTGCGCGCGAAGGGCGCGAAACGTGTGAAGGCGAATCCGAAGGCTCCGGTCCCGCGCCTGGGGGCTTGGGTGAAACGGGCGAAACCAGCCGCATCGTGCTGAGCGACTGACTACTCCAGCTCCAACCCAGCCTGAGGCTCGGCCACGCCCCAGCCGACCGGACGGGACTCGTCCTCGGCGAAGTCGAGTGCCTGCTGGTAGACGCGCCAAGTCGATCGTGCCGCGTCCTGCCAGGTCCACCGTGGAGGCGCCGGGGCAGGGCGGCGCGAGCGCTCGGCGCTTTCGATCAGCGAGCGTAGGTCGCCGGGCTCGACGAAGGCGGCGCGCTCGCCAAGGACCTCGCGCAGGGCCGGCACCTCGCATGCCGCTACCGGTGTTCCGCACGCGAGCGCCTCGACTGCCGGTAGGCCGAAGCCCTCGTCCTCGGAGGCAAGCACCAGCGCGTGCGCACCGCTGTAGATGGCGGCCAGCTGCTCGTCGGAGACCTCACCCGTCAGGATCACGTCTTGCAGCTCGTGTGCCCAGGGACGCGTCGGGCCGACAAGCACGAGCGGCAGCTCGCGCGGCGTGGCGGCAAGCTTGGCGACGTGCTTGCGCGGGTCGGGATGGCGCAGCGAGCCGACCCACAGCAGGTAGTTCTCTGGTAGTGAGAAGCGCTCACGCACACGAGCCATCTGCTCCTCCGAGCGCGCGAACATGATCGGGTCGGGCGCCTCGGCGATCACGCTGATGCGCTCGCGCTCCAACCCCAGCCGCTTGACCGCGTCGCCTGCCACGGCCTCGGTCGGCACGATCACGCGCACTGCCCGCTGCACCGCGAGCTGGCGTAGGCGCAGCCGTACGCCCATGCGCAGATGCTCGCTTGCTCGCTTGAGCGCCGAGAGATCGTGCAGCGTGACGACCATTGGGCACGGGCTGCGCAGGATCGCCCCCTCCATCCACGGCGAATGAAACACGGCGGCTCGCCGCGGCCGATGGGTCTCGACGATCTCCACGTTCCCCGCGCCGGTCTCGCGCAGCGCGGTCAGCAGCGAGCGCGTATAGCGGCCGATGCCGCGCACGTCGGCCGCCGGCCGGCTGTCGAAGGCGACCCTCATGACGTCGCTCGTCCCGGTCCGGGAGCTCAGACCACGAGGCGCTTCAGCGTCTGTCGCACCCACGCGCACTGGCTCAGAACATAGTCGGTTCGACCGCCATGTGTGTAGATCGGCAACGAATCGCCCACGCTGTTTCCGATGTTCGTGGCCCGGTGTCGGTTTACGCTTCCGGCCACGGGCGGGTCGCGTGCCGCTGTAACGGTCCGCTCGCCGGCGCGGATCCGACCGCGAGCGCTCCCAACAAACTGTTCCAGGCCGCGCTAGCCTTGCCACGCGATGCCCTCGCGCGCCTACCACGAAAGCCTGTGGGAAGGCATCCCCGAATGGCTGCCGCCGGCCGACGCGCGCCTGCGCGAAGCCTTCCTGCTCGAGCACGTCGCGGAGGTGGGCGAGCGTCTCGGGCGCGTCCCACGTGTGCTCGATGTGGGCTGCGGCGAAGGCCACTTCTCGATCGCGTTGCTGCGCACCGGCGCGGAGGTCGTGGGCTGCGACGTCGCGGCCGAGCCGCTGCGTCGCGCGCACTCGCGTCATCCCGCGCTGGACATGCGCTTGGTGGAGTCCGAGGCGCCGCTGCCGCTGAAGGACACGAGCTTTGACGTCGTGTGGGCCGGCGAGACGATCGAGCACGTCGCCGACACCGCGCAGTGGCTCTCAGAGTTGCGCCGCGTGCTGCGCTCAGGGGGCTTGTTGCTGATCAGCACCCCCGACCACGGCCCGCTGCTCAGGTTGTGGACTGGGTTGAGCCGAACCGCCTTCCAGACGCGCTTCGATCCGCGCGCCGACCATCTGCGCTTCTACACGCGTCAGCTGCTGGCCGAGCTGCTGGCCGACTTCGGTTTTGCGCAGGTCGCCGTCGTAGGCGCGGGCGGGTTGCCGCTGGCGCGCCGTGTCCTGTTGGCAAGCGCTCAGCGCAAGCGATTCTGAGCGCCGGTGACTGAGCGCTGCACGACTGTGCTGGACGCTCCTCGGCGCGCGGGAGAGCGCCGCAGCGGGTTGGACCCGAGTCCGGTGGTGGCCACGTTCGCCCCAGCGTTTGCAGTCGCTCTCAACGCCTGCACGTAGGCATTCTGGGCAGCGATCGACTCGGGGTTCAGGTATACGGCGGCACGTAGCTCCGCGACGGCTGCCCGCGGGTCGTTTTTCAGGTCGTATTCGCCCAAGGTCAGCCAGGTTTCCGGATTCGACGGTTGCATCTGTACCGCCTTCTGCAACGTGGCTCGCGCAAGCGCGCTCTCGCCGATCGCGTGCTCGACGGAGGAGAGCCTGAATAGCGCCACGGCGGAAAGCGGGTCGCGTTCGACTCCGGCCTGCGCGGCGCGCAGCGCCGCCTGTGGGTTCTGCTGGATCAGCGCGACCGCCTGTTCGGAGGCTTCGACAGAGCGCTGTGGCTGCCACTCCGTCCAAGCCGCCAGCAGCGCGCCGAGGACGACGGCGATCGCCACGCCGACGCGCAGCGGCCCGAGCGCCTGTCCCCGGACGGGGGCGGACCCCCGTCCGGGGACAGGCGTCGAAGGCCGGCGTAGGCGTGAAGCCTCCCGCGCGGGGAGGGCGGTCGGCTCGCCTGAGGAGGGGATCGCGGTCCCAGCCGTGCTTTCGGAGGACTGATCTGACGCCAACGCATCGAGCGGGAGCGCCGCCGCGGGTGAGCCCGCCGGCACGCCTAGCCTGCCGGCGCCAAGCGGCCCGCGTCCGGCCAGCCAGCCGGCGCACAAAAGCGCCACGAAGGCGTCGCCCGGCACGTACCAGGTCCAGTCGGCAAACGAGTGGACACCGAACACGATGACGATGCAGAGCATCGCAAGCATGCCGATCCGCTCCGGCGTGTAGGCGAGGAGCTCTTTGCGCCAGGCGGCGGACGGCGGCGAGCGTTTGGCGCGCCAGCGGCGATCGAAGGGATGCGTGGAGCGTCCGGCGGCGACCATCCAAGCGATCAGCAGCGCCAAGCTGATCGCCAAGCCGACGATGCCAAGGTCCGCAAGCGTCTGCACGACATACCCGTGGGCTTGACGAACATCGAGATTCTGGGTGCGGTAGCGCAATCGCGCCGTGCCATATCCGGCTGCTCCAGCTCCAAGCGCCGGGTGAGCTTCGAAGACCTCGAGTGCCTCCTTCCAATAGCGGGCACGAACACTGCCCACCGCCGTCAAGCGTCCCGGCGTGTTTTTCGGCACCGTTGCGTTGGGGTTCGCGAGCGAGGAGAGGTCGTGCGAGATCGTGCCGGTGAGCCCGCGCTTGCTGGCGGCCAGGCCACCCGCCCCCACCAGCAGGATGAGCACCAGCAAGGATGCCAGCGCGATCCCCGTGGCGCGACGGGCACCGGCGGACGGTGCGCGACGGTCGCCGAAGAAGCCGATCGCGATCCCAACAAGCGCCAGCACGACCAACATCGCGCCGACCAGCACACCGAGCTGGTGGCCGGCGTTGGTGCGTGCCTCAAGCGATATCCCTTCGCTGGAGAGTGCGTGCCTGGAGAAATCCCAGCCGACGACCGGGGCGGCGCAGATGCCACCGACGAGCAGTACTCGTGCAGCGCGCAGACGCAGCGGCACGATGCACATCCAGGCGATCGCGCCGACGACGAGCGCCACCAGCGCGCCGCGCGAGTAGGCGAGCATCAACGTGACGATCATGAGGCCCATCGCGGGGTAGGCCATGGCGGTCAAAAGCGCGTGCCCGGCACGTCGTGCCCCGAGCCACAGGCAGCCGATCGCGCCCATGGCCGCGGTCAGGCCGATCGCGTTCCAATAGCCGTACGGTTCCTGCAGGCGTGCGTAGAAGCTCGCTTCGCGGCTGACGGCCAGCTCGTTTGGCAGCACCTTCGTCAGCAGCGCGTAGGCGCACACCACCACGGCCGCGAGCACGATCCCCCCCAACAGCGCGCGCCAGCCGGAGGGCACCAGCCACGCGAGCGCGACGGCGGCCGCGAACACGCCGCTGTAGGCCAACATCCTGCCCGCGTCCTGCCAGCTGGCGTCCGGCGCCACCGACCATACGACCGACAGGCCGGTGAGCGCCGTGAAGGCCAGCAGCAGGCCGATCGACCACAGGCCGTAGAAGCGGATGCCGGCCGGAGCCAATGCGAGCACGACCGCGACAAGCGCCCCCGCGATCAGCGTGAAGACCAGCTCGATCGTCGTCATCGGCGCGAGGTTCAGCCCGCCGCCGGCGACGAATGTGGCGAAGCAGAGTAGGGCAGCGACGGCAAGCGTCGCCAGCGCCGTCGTGCCCCGCATTTGCGGTCGGCTCCGCGCGGGCGTGGGCTCCCGCGGTGGCTGGAGTGCGATCTCCACGGTTCGATGCTCAGCTGTCACGGCGTGAGCCGACACGCTTGCGCACCTCTCCGATTGCAAGTACGACCGCGCCGGCGGCCATGAAGGCGAGCACGGCGAAGAGCGAGTGAGGCAATGTGTTCACTGCCGAGGCGATGTCGGCGTGTACGACGCCGGGGCGCACCGGTTCGTTTCCGACCTGCACCGGTGCCGAGCCGTTGCGATGGGCGCTCTGCACGGCATGCTGCTCGGAAGGAGTAAGCGGTACGGCAACGTTTGCGGAGGGAGTGCCTGTCGTAGCCCCGGCCCCGCCGCCGGCCGCCGCTTCCTCGGCCTTGCGGATCAGGCTTTCGCATTCTCCATACTCGATCCCTGTGGTTGTCATCTGTTTGAGCGCTTCGCGATAGGCCTTCTGGCTGTAGCCGCTGAAGGGTTCGTTGTGGCCGCACTTTTCGAGGATCGTCTGCGCTTGGTTGGCGGTGGCGGTGGAGGCAAGCCCGAGCATGGCGAGCGCCACGAGCGCCAGCGCAAAGCCCCTCCACAATTTGACCCGCAGCCCTTCCAAGAAGCGCAACGCTACCTCACCGTCCCCCCGACATGCCCAGCTCGGCGAGAGCGTCGGAGAAGCCGCGCGCCCAGGCGTCATACGTGTAGGAGCTTACGTCCGCGCGTGCGGCGCCCCCCATGCGCGCGCGCAGCGCCGGATCGCCGGCGAGCTCTCTCAGCGCGGCGGCCAGCGCGACCGGCTCGCCGGCGGGCACCACGAGCCCGTTGCGCCCGTCTTGGACGAGCCCTCCGGCGGCGGCCCCGACGGCGTCGCTCGCAATCACTGGAAGTCCACGGTTCATGGCCTCGTTCACCACCAGCCCCCACGGCTCGCGGAAGGTGCGCGTCGGAATCGACGGCACCACCAGAACATCGGCGGCGGCATAGAAGTTGCGCAATTGCTCCTGGGGCACCGCGTCCAGGCCCACCACCGCGCCGCCGGCCGGGACCCAAGGGGGGGTGGATCCCGCACCGACGAGGACGAGCGCGGCGGTTGGTGCCTGCAGGCCCGACGTACTCCAAGCCTCCACGAGCACCCCCAGTCCCTTTTCCCGTGTAGCCCGTCCGGCAAACAAAAACGTCACCTCGACATTTGCCGGCCACCTGGGATCGTTCGGTAGGCTCACATCGGGCGAGCTCCAGAATGCGTTGTCCACAGACTGCGGCGCGACGTGTACGCGTCTGGCGCCATGTGAGCGCACGTAGGTGCTGACGTGCGGGCCATAGGTGACGACGGCGTCGGCGCTGCGGTAGAGACGCTGTAGCGCCGGATAGCTGAGCGCGTGCGCGGCGCTACGCGGGTGCGCCCACAGCGACGCCCAAAGAATCAGGGGTACGCGCGCGCGTCTCGCTCCAGCCCAGGTTGCCAGCGGCGCGACACGTCCGCCCGTGGGACAGACGACGGCGCGATAGCGGCCGCTGGCCGCCAGTGCGTACAGCTCGCGCTGGCGTACATGGCGGTGCGGAATCGGAAGCTCCTCCGCTGTCGGTCCACCGCCGTGCTTGAGGCGTCCGCCGAACAGCGCGAGCTCGACATTCTCGCGCTGGTGCAAGTGCTCGAACGCGCCGACACGGTAGGCCGGCGCATGGCCGGTGACGAACAGGACGGGCTTCATCGGTGTGAGGGTGGCGGCGCCGGCGACGATCGGTGCGTGGCACGAGATCTCATCGAGGGCCAGGCGGTTGCGCCAGTCGCGGTGGCCGAGGCGCGAGACATCACCGGCCGCTTCCCCCACGTGCAGGCGGAGAAACGCGCAATGCGTGCTCATAGGCGGCGACGGTCTGCTCGCCGCAACGCTCCCAGCTGAAGTTAGCGGCAACGGTCTCCCTTGCGCGAATGCCGGCCTCGCGCAATCGCTGTGGGTCGGAGAGCAGCTCGTCGATGCGTTGTGTGAGCCGCTCGATGTCACCGGGTGGGACGAGCATGAAGCCGTCGCCCGCCGCCGCGATCTCCTCTGGTCCAGCCTCGCCGCGACAGCCGATGGCGGGCACGCCACCGGCCATCGCCTCGATGTAGGCGACGCCGAAGGCCTCCTCGGTCGAGGGCATCGCAAACAGCGTGCAGCGGCGTGCCTGCTCGATAGCCTCCGCCGGCGCGAGCTGTCCACGAAACTCCACGCGCTCGGAGACCTCGAGTCGCGCGGCAAGTCCTTCCAGGGCGACGCGCTCGGGGCCGTCGCCGATAATCACATAGCGCAAGCTGGGATGGCGCTTGGCAAGCACGGCCAGCGCGCGCATCACGTCAGCATGGCGCTTGCGTGCAACGAGATGGCCGACCGTGACCAGCGACGGGCTCGGGTCGCGACGGACGATTGCGCCACCCCGCCGGGCCGAGGCCAAGTCGGCGCCAAGGTGGACGATGCGCACGTCTTCGGCGCCGTGGACGCGGCTGAGCTCGGCGATGCCGCGGCTGTTGGCCAACACCGTCGTGGCCGCCTCGAGCGCGCGGCGTACGGCCTGGCTGCCGGCCTCGCTGCGCGGCGCCGTGTAGAGCACGTCGCCGCCGTGGACTGACACGACCAGCGGCAGCTTGGAATGTGTGCGCCGCAGCGCGTCGCCCGCCGGCACCGCGTTGTGGGCGTGAATCAGATCGAAGGCAAACGAGCGGCGCAGTCCGCGCAGGGCGAGTCCGAGCGCCGGCGCCGCCCATGCTCCCCAGGCTGGGTAGGAGCTGGAGCGCGGCGGAGACACATAGCGAACATAGGTCACGTCAAGCCCGTCGTGAACCTGATGCTTGGGCTCTCCGGCAAGCTTTCGCAAAGCGCGCGCCGCGCCACCGGGTCCGTCCGATAGCGACGCGCGCGGGGGAACGAGCCGGTGGAGCACGACCACGCGAACTTCAGCTCCAGCGTCGCGAGCTGCCAGCGCCTGGCGATGAGCCCAAACCCCTAGCACCGGATCCCCTTGGCGCGGGTAGAACTCCGAGACGACGACGACCTTCATGGTTCCTTCCATGCCGCCCAAGGCGGCATGGTGGAGTTTTGGTGGAGGGGCGGTGGTTCCCTCCGCTCCGTGCGTGGCTGCGCTGTGGAGTTTTGGGGTTGGGGCAGAGGTTCTCTCCGTGCAGCCCGGGGCATGGAGACGTTGCGGGGGCGGATGTTCACAGACGTCGGTGCGTGACGAGGGTTTGCTGGGCTTCGCTCGCGCTCAGGTAGGGCCGGTTCGCGAGGAAGTCGCGTGCCTCCTGGAGTGCCTGCTCGCGCGAATAGGCGTTGGCGGCGGGCGCGGCGCGATGGCGGATCGGGACGGCGTCGAGCACGCCGCAACGCCAGCCGTGCTCGCGCGCCAGTGCCGCCCAGTGCATGTCTAGCCCCCACCCCATGCGCAGGTCGGGGAACGGCAGCAAGGTCGAGAACGTAGAGCGCGCGAACGCGGTCACGGGCCCGATCTCCACGAAGCGCGTCTCGCGCACCAGGCTGCGGCTTTGGCGGCGAGTCACCTGCCAGGCGGCGTGCGAAGCGCGGCGGTGGGCCGGCTGCGCAAGGTCAAGCTCGAAGTGCTCGGCAAGCAGCAGAAAGCGGTCGAGAAACCCGCGTGGCAGCACGATGTCGTCGTCGAGGACGAACAGCCAGTCGCATGCGTCGGCGGGATGCGAATCGAGTAGCTGGTTGAGGTTCTCGAACTTGCCGCGGTCGCCTGGTTGGGCAAGGCAAAGTTGGACCTGGTGGCGCGAGCGCGCCAGCTCTTCGCGGATGCCTCGCACCAGCGCGTTGTGCTCGGAGCGGCCAATGCAGAGCGCGAGCACGCGCCGCGGGCCCGGGTGCTCGCGCGCGGCGATGTTCAAGCGTCGGTGCTTGTCCGAGGCGATCTCCAGTGCATCGTCGGCGATGTCGAGCGCGGTCCGGCGCAAGCCGTCAAGCCCGCCGACGGTGCCGCTTTCGCCTGAGAGGAAGTCCTCAGATGGGTGTGCCCGCCTTGGGGAAGCGTTGCCCGCGCGAATCGCTTCGCGCAGGCGCCCAGTGCTATGAGCGGCCATCGTCAGGCCGGCGGGACAGCGGTAACGCACGACGTGGCCGAAGCAGCCAGCGAGCGTGCCCAGTTCGCCGAGCATCGAAGGGTCTTCCCCGCGCCAGGTATCGAAGCGTCGTGAGGCGCGCCCACGCTCGTATGCCGCGCGGCACAGTGACCGCAATCGCGCATCTCGAGGGCTCCGACGGTGGTGTAGGGCGGCAGCGGCCACATAGAGCCCTCCGTCGCCGAGTCGTTCCTGCCACTCCTGCTCATCGCCGCCATACTCGAGCGATACGTCGAAGGGACCAATGCGCTCCAGCGCGGCGCGGCGGATCGCCATGTTGGCTCCCCAGGCGAAGCGCGTGGAGATGTCGTGGGGACCGAGGTCCAGAGCGGTGATGGGCGGCGCCTCGCGCCCGCAACTGTGCGGAGGCGAGCCTTCCAAGCGCGGGAGGATCGGACCGGTGAAGAGCTCTCGCTCGGGGTGCTCGCGAGCTGCTGTGAGCAGCGCGTCGAGCCACCCCTCCTCGACCTCCACGTCGTCGTCGACGAACACGACCAGCTCGCCCGTCGAACGCTCGACCCCGGTGTTGCGTGCCACGTTGAGCCCAAGTGGTCGGGAGTGCGGCTCGTAGCGGGCGCCGAAGCGCTCGGCAAGCGCACGAGCTTCCTCGGAGGCCCCGGCGTCGTCCACGACGATCAGCTCGGCTCGGGCCTTCCTCGCCTGGTCGGCGATCGAGCTCAGCGCGACTCTGAGGTAGTCCAGACGCGCACGCGTGGGAACGACGATCGAGGCCGAGATCGGGTTGGGATCGGAGGCAATGATCCGAACAGTCTAGGTTTGGGCGGGCGATGGTTCTCTTCCTGCACAACCGCTATCGCACGACAGGCGGCGAGGAGCGCGTCGTGGACGAGCTGCTGGCGCTCGTGCGCGAGCATTTGGGCGAGCCCGCGGAGCTGCTCCAGCGCGACTCGGCCGCGCTGGGCAAGCTGAGTGCGGCGAGGGGTTTGCTGCGCGGCGGGGTGGCGCCACGCGAGGTCGCCAAGGCGGTACGCCTAACCGGCGCTCGGGTCGTGCACGCCCACAACCTGAACCCGCTGTTCGGCTGGCGCGCTTTGGAGGCCGCTCGCGAAGAGGGCGCGCGCGTGGTCGCGCACCTGCACCAGTATCGGCTCGTGTGCGCCACGGGCGTGTGCTTTACCGGCGGGCGGGAGTGCACGCGCTGCCATGCCCGCAACACGTTGCCGGGGGTGGTGCGCAATTGCCGCGGCAGCCGCTCGGAGGCATTGGCATACGGTGCCTCGCTTGCGCTGTGGCAAGAGCGTCTCGTAGAGCAGGCCGACGCGTTCATCGTGCCGAGCCAGTTTGCGCGCGAACGCCTGCGCGAGCTGGGCGCACCGCTTGACTGGGAGCGCGTGCACGTGCTCCCGCCCCCGGTGAGGACGCCGCCGCGGGTCGCGGACGCGAAGTCGGGTAGCTATGCGCTGGTCGTGTCACGACTCGCCCCGGAGAAGGGAGTCGACGTGGCGATCGAGGCGTGCCAAGTGGCGGGTGTCCCGCTGGTGGTCGCCGGCGATGGCCCGGAGCGGGAAAGGCTGGAGAAGCAAGCCGGGTATTTCAAAGCTGGCTCTCCGAGCCGTCTCGCTGGGGCCTCTCATGTCGGGAGGCGGGCAGGTTTAGGCGATGGAGAAGCCGGCTCTGAAGATGTCCCCATACAAGTCGCGAAAAAGGGCGATGCCCCGCGCGCGCGCGCGGGGCATCGCGATTTGCGCTTCCTCGGCCACGTGGACGACGCCGAGCTGGAGCGCCTGCGTATGGGCGCCGCCCTGGCGATCGTCCCGTCCCGCTCGGCCGAGACGTTTGGGATGGCGGCGGCTGAGGCGATGGCGGCGGGCGTGCCGGTCGTGGCAAGCCGCATCGGCGCATTGCCGGAGCTCGTGGAGCGGGATGGGCTCGTCGATCCCGGCGACGTCACGGCGCTCGCCGAGGCGATCGGACGCCGCTGGCGTGACATGGCCGCGGCAGAGCGCGGACGAGCGCAGGTGCGGGAACTGTGTGCGCCGGCGGCGGTGGCCGCGGGCCTGGCGGCGGTGTATGGGGAGGGTGGGACGGATCGAGCGACCGGCGTCAACCGTAGGCACTAGGCTCCGGCGCGGTGGAGGCATCGTCGGCAATCGATCTCGGGCGCGAACGCTCGGCCGTGGAGATCCTGCGCACGGCGCTTGTCATGTACCGGCGCTACCCACTGCTGTTCATCGCCCTGGCTGTCGGCGTGATCGCGCCGTACGAGTTGGCCAGGCTCGCGGTCACCGGGGTGGGTCCGCTCGGCAGTGGCAAGGTAGGGAACGAGGGAACATTCCTTCTGTTCGAGCTGATCTATTACGTGCTGGTCGGTCCGCTGATCTCGGCGCTGCACGTACATGCCGTGATCGAGATCGGCGAGGGTCGTAGACCGAAGATCGGCCCGGTCGCGCTGCGCGGTCTACGCGTGCTGGCGGTGGTTGCCGCGGCGGAGATCGTCGCCGGCATCCTGATCGGCCTGGGCATCGTTGCCTTCATCGTCCCGGGAATCATTCTGAGTCTGCGCTGGTCGGTGGTCGCGCAGACGGCGGCCGTCGATCACGAAGGCTGGCTACCGGCGCTACGCCGCAGCGCCAAGCTCACCGCCGGTCACTATTGGCACATCTTCCGAGTGCTGGTGGCGATCGGACTCCTGACGTTCCTGATTGCCGCGATCGCCAGCGCGCTCGTGGGCGGCGGCCACAGCACGGGCGTTGCCGCGGTGCTAATCGGAATCGTCGTGTACACGATCATCGCCTCCTTCGGGGCGCTCACTCTCGCGGTCCTCTACTTCGACCTGCGCGCCCGTGCTGCGGGGCCACGACTCGATCCGCTTGCCGGATATGCAAACCCATCCACTCCCGCGGACCCTCCCGGTCCCGCGTCGAAACTGGATTGATCCACCTGGGCGTGAGCCGCCGCGCGCGAGACCGTAAGCTCCCGGCGTGGACACGCAAGCAAGACGCGCGCTGATCACGGGCATCAGCGGCCAGGACGGCTCGTTTCTGGCTGAGCTGCTGCTGGAAAAGGGCTACGTTGTGACCGGCCTCGTGCACGGCGACCCGCGTGAGCGCTCGCTTGGCTGCTCAGAGCACCTGCGCGAGCGCCTGGCGCTGCTGGGCGGCGATCTGCTCGACTCCGCGTCGCTGAGGACGGCGATCGAGCGAGCGCGGCCGCACGAGCTGTATCACCTGGCCTCGCCCTCGTTCATCCCCGCCTCCTGGGAAAGACCGGCGGAGACGATGGGCGCGATCGCCGGCTCGGCGGCGGTGCTGTTGGAGGCGGTACGCGACAACAGTAATAGTGACCCGCCCACCCGGGTGTGGGTGGCGGCTTCGGGCGCGATATTCGGGGATGCGCCACAGAGCCCGCAGGACGAGAACACCCCTTGCAGACCGACGTCGCCGTACGCGGTTGCCAAGCTCGCCTCACACCAGCTCGTGGGGGCGATGCGTGCTCACGACGGCTTGTATGCGTGCTCGGGGATCGTGTTCAACCACGAGTCCGAGCGCCGACCGCCGCGCTTCGTGACGCGCACGGTGACGCGCGCGGCGGCACAGATCAAGCTGGGGCTGGCCGAGGAGGTGACGCTCGGGGAGCTTGGCGCGGTGCGCGACTGGTCGTTTGCCGGGGACGTGATGCATGGGGCCTGGCTGATGCTCCAGCAGGAGTGCCCTGAGGACTATGTGCTCGCGAGCGGAGTGGGCCACACGGTGGCCGAGCTCGTCGAGGTGGCGTTCGCCTACGTGGGCTTGGAGGCCGAGCGCTATGTGCGTGTGGACCCAGGGCTCGTGCGAGCGCCGGAGCGGACCGCGAGCGTCGGGAATCCGAGCAAGGCGCGCGAGCGGCTCGGCTGGAAGCCGCGGCTCAGCTTCGAGCAGCTGGTGCAGCGCATGGTCGATGCCGACCTGCGCGAGCTGCAAGCCGTCGCCGGGCGCGCATAGGACAGTCCCGCGGGCACCGCCGATATAGCCATCCAGGGCCCCATCGGGGTCGGCGCCTAGACTGCCGTGCAGATGACGACCGTCGGCATCATCGGGCTCGGCTATGTTGGGCTGCCGCTCGCCGTGGCATTTGCCGAGCAAGGCTCCGATGTGGTCGCTGTGGACGTCGATTCGCGCAAGGTCGAGGCGATTGCGGCAGGGCAGTCCTATATCGGCGACATCCCCTCCGAGCGCCTGGCGGCCGTGCGCGAGCGGATCTCCGCGTCGAGCAGCTACGAGGAGCTGGCGCGGGCGGAGGCGGTGCTCGTGTGCGTACCCACGCCGCTGAGCGTCAATCGTGAGCCGGATCTCGGCCCCCTGGTCGAGAGCATGCGCGAGCTGGCGCGCGTGTTGAAGGCCGATCAGCTGGTCGTGCTCGAGTCGACCACGTATCCCGGGACCACGCGTGAGCGCGTGGCGCCGCTACTGGAAGAGTCCGGGCTCGAGGCCGGCAAGGACTTCCACTTGGCCTTCTCTCCCGAGCGCGTGGATCCCGGCCGGACCGACTTCACGCTGCGCACCACGCCCAAGGTGCTGGGCGGTCTGACGCCGGCCTGCGCGGACCGCGCACAGGCGCTGTACGAGCTGGTGTGCGACGAGGTCGTGCGCGTGTCGAGCCCCGAGGCGGCCGAGCTGACGAAGCTGCTGGAGAACATCTTCCGCTCGGTCAACATCGCGCTCGTGAACGAGTTGGCGATGCTCACCGACCGCATGGGAATCGACATCTGGGAGGTGGTGGAGGCCGCGGCCTCAAAGCCATATGGCTTCATGCGCTTCGAGCCGGGGCCTGGCATGGGCGGCCACTGCCTGCCGGTGGATCCCTTCTACTTGAGTTGGCGCGCACGCGAGTTCGACATGAGCACCGAGTTCATCGAGCTTGCGGGCAAGGTCAACCAGCAGATGCCCTACCACTGCGCGGCGTTGGTGCAGCGCGCCCTCAACGACGCGGGCCTGGCGGTGAAGGGCTCGAGCATCGCGGTGTTCGGCGTCAGCTACAAGTCGGGCGTCGGCGACGTGCGCGAGTCGCCGGCCCTGAAGATCCTGGAGCTGTTGCGCGAGCTCGGCGCCGAGCTCTGCTACCACGACGCCTACGTGCCGGACATCCCCGAGCTCGAGCTCACGAGCGTCTCGGCGGAGAGCGCGCTGGACGGCGCCGACCTCGCGCTGGTCGTGACCGCGCATCCGGGCGTGGACTACGAGCTGCTGGTCGAACGCGCGCCGATCGTGGTAGACCTCCGTGGCGTGACACGCGGGAGCCAGGCAAACAACGTGGTGCGACTATGAGGTCGAGGTTGCCCATCTTCCGACAGACGCTCGGGCAAGCCAAGTTGGCCATCTCTCAGTTGGCGCCAAAGCAAGCTGAGTTGGCTGTCGCTCGGGTGACGCCCGGACAAATCAAGGAGGTCCTATGAGCGACCGCGCGCCTGGCCTCGTGCTCGGTGAGAACGTAAGGATCGGCGAGGGCGTCACATTTGGCGCGCACGTCGTCGTGCATGACGGCACCACCATTGGCGATGGCTGCCTGATCGAGGATCACGCCGTGCTCGGCAAGCGCCCGCGCCTGGCGCGAGGCTCCTCGGCGCAAGGCGAGGTGGGCGCGCTCGAGATCGGCGCGCGTGTGACGATCTGCTCCGGTGCCGTGGTGTTCGCGGGCGCGAGCGTGGCCGACGAAGCGATCCTCGGCGACCAGTCCTTCGTCCGCGAGCGCACCCGTATCGGCAGAGGCTCGGTGATCGGCCGCGGCAGCGTGGTCGACAACGACGTCGTTGTCGGGGAGCGCGTGAAAGTGCAGACGAGCGTTTATCTGACCGCCTTCACGGAGATCGAGGACGACGTCTTCGTCGGGCCCGGAGCGACCACGACCAACGACGACACGATGGCTCGTCACGGCGAGGAGACCCCGCTACGAGGCGCGACGCTACGCCGCGCCTGTCGCGTCGGCGGCGGCACGGTGCTCACGCCCGGCGTCGAGATCGGCGAAGAGGCGTTCATCGCCGCCGGCGCCGTCGTCACACGCGACGTGCCGGCCCGTGCGGTGGCGATGGGCGTGCCCGCGCGCGTAGTGCGCGAGGTGGGCGAGCAGGACCTGCTCGAGCGCTGGCGCTGAGCGCCGCCTCGAGTCGGCTGATAAGGTCGGGTTTGAAACTCTCCGGCGGCTGGGGTCGGGACGCTTGGCGCGGGGCGTGGGTTGGGCCCTAAAGGATCCCGATCCGGTCGAGCGGCCAGTAGGTGACGATCGCCTGCCCGATGATCCAGCCCGTCGGCACCGGGCCCCAGAAGCGGCTGTCGTCGGATTCGCCGCGGTTGTCGCCCATCATGAACCAGTGACCCGGCGGGATCTTGATCGGGGTGGGGAAGTTGCACTCCGAGTTTTCTTCGCAGGGGGCGATGTAGGAGTCTTTCTCGGCCACGAAGTCGCTGCTGCCGGCGGCCTTGCGAAAGACGTGGCCGCCCTTGACGTAGATTTCGTCTCCAGGACCGGCGACGAGTCGCTTGATGAAGTTGACGCTTGCCTCACGCGGCTCGGGCGTCGCACAGGCCGCGCCGCCGGGCGTGACCGCGTGGGGCTTCGGCCCGCACATCTGTTCTTCGGCGTCCGCGGGAGGGTGGAACACGTAGATCCCGCCGACGTGCGGTTCGCTGAAGTCCATCGCGACGCGGTTGACCAGCACGCGCTGGCCGACGATCAGCGTCGGTTCCATCGAGCTGCTCGGGATCCGGTAGGGCTTGACGACGAACGCTTGGATCAGCAGCGCAAGGCCCACCGCCACCGCGATGACCAGCACGAGCTCGATGAGCGAGCTCGCGCGCGATTTCGGTTTCTCGACGGTGCTGTTCGGTGTTGCTCACGCTGGCCATTGTCGTGGTCTCAGCCGCTCGGTGCGCTAGCTGGCCGCACGCACGGCGGCCACGACCTGCTCGACCTGCTCGCCTGAGAGCACGGGGCCGATCGGGATCGCCAGATGCGTTCGCGCCGCCTCGTCGGTGCCGGGCAGCTTCAGGCCCTCGCCCCAGGCGCGCATCGCGGGCTGCTCGTGCACGGGGGTGCGGTAGTAGGCGCGGCAGCCGATGCCGGCCTCGGTGAGCGCGCTTGCGAGACGATCGGCTTCGGGTGGCGCACGACATAAAGATGCCATGCCGGCGCGGAGCCGAGCGTCGGGCGCGGCAGCGTGACGAGCTCGCCGAGCCCCGCCTGCGCGTAGTGTGCGGCGGCACGACGACGCCCGTCCGACCAGTCGTCGAGGTGGGGAAGCTGCACGCGAAGAATCGCCGCCTGTAGCTCGTCCAGGCGCGAGTTGTAGCCGAGCAGCTCGTAGGAGACCTTGTCGCGCGAGCCGTGAAAGCGCAGCACGCGCGCAACGTCGGCAAGGCGCGCGTCGTTGGTGACGATCATGCCCCCGTCGCCGAAGCAGCCCAGGTTCTTGGAGGGGAAGAACGAGAACGTGGCTGCCTGCCGAGTGCGCCGGGGCGGGCCTGTGTGGCCGAGCGGCGGTGTGTGGTGTCATGGCTGTGGGCGCCGGGACGGTCGTGGGCGCTGGAATGACTGGGCGCGCCGGAGTGTCCGTGCGTGGCGGTCGAGCCGGCGGCCTGCGCGGCGTCCTCGAGCACCGGCACGCCGAGCGCTTCGATCTCGGCGACCGGCGCCACGTTGCCGAACAGGTGCACCGCGATCACGGCCTTCGTGTGCGGGGTGAGCGCCTCGGCGACGGTTTCGGCGTTGATGCAGAACGTTTGCGGGTCCACGTCGCAGAAGACCGGTGTTGCGCCTGTGGGCGCGATCGCCTCGACCGACGCGTAGAACGTGAACGAGGGCACCAGCACCTCGTCGCCCGGTCCCACTCCCATCGCGCGCAGGGCGATCGTGATCGCCTCCGTGCCGTTGGCCACGCCCACCGCGTGGCCGGCGCCGCAGTAGGCGGCGAACTCCTGCTCGAATGCCTGCACCTCCGGGCCGAGGATGTAGCGCTCGGAGTCGAGCACCCGCGCGACTGCCGCGCGCAGCTCCTCGCGCAGCGGCTCCAGTGCCGTCGAGGTGTCGAACAGGGGGACGCTCACGGCCGTCCCGACGATCCCCGGCTCGGCTGCGATCGTGCTTGAGCGCTCACCCGGAGGACCGGCGCTCAGCTGCCGAGCAGCTCTATGTCGGAGCGCGTCATCAGGCGGATCAGCTGCTCGAAGGTCGTCTGCGGCTTCCAGCCGAGATCGCGCTCGGCCTTGGCGGGAGTGCCGATCAGGTGGTCCACCTCGGCCGGGCGCACGAACGCCGGATCGATCGTGACGTACTGCTCGAAGTCGCCCAGGCCGGCCTCGTCGAAGGCCACCTCGCAGCACTCGCGCACCGAGTGCGACTCGCCGGTGGCGATCACGTAGTCCTCGGGCTCGTCGCGCTGCAGCATCAGCCACATCGCCTCGACGTAGTCCTTGGCGTAGCCCCAGTCGCGCTCGGCGTCGAGGTTGCCGAGGCGCAGCTCCTTGGCCAGGCCGAGCTTGATCGCGGCGGCGTGCCAGGTGATCTTGCGCGTGACGAACTCCAGGCCGCGGCGCGGGCTCTCGTGGTTGAAGAGGATGCCCGAGGTCGCGTGCAGGTCGTAGGACTCGCGGTAGTTGACCGTGATGAAGTGGCCGTAGACCTTGGCGACGCCGTAGGGCGAGCGCGGGTAGAAGGGGGTCGTCTCGGTCTGCGGGACCTCCAGGACCTTGCCGAACATCTCGCTGGAGGAGGCCTGGTAGAAGCGCGCCTCGGGGCAGACTTCGCGCATCGCCTCGAGCATGCGCGTCACGCCGGTGCCGGTGAACTCGGCGGTGAGCGTCGGCTGGATCCAGGAGACCGCGACGAAGGACATCGCGGCGAGGTTGTAGATCTCAGCCGGTTTGGCGGCGCGCATCGCGTCGACGAGCGAGCGCTGGTCCAGCAGATCGCCCTGGTGCAGGGTGATCCGATCGCGGATGTGCTCGATGCGGTCGAACTTCTCGGTGGAGGCGCGGCGCACCATCCCGTGCACGTCGTAGCCATGCTCCAGCAGGAGCTCGGCGAGGTAGGACCCGTCCTGGCCGGTGATCCCGGTGACGAGCGCGGAGCGTTTGTTGTTCATGGGCGGGACCCTATCGGCCTCGCCGTCAGATGGCCGCGACCAGCCGTGCGGGATTTGCGCCGTCCGGCCGTCGCGCGGCGGCATCGCGTCTCAGGCGCCGCGCGAGGTCGCGCAGCCAGCTGACGGTCGATGCGATGCCCTGCTCCACCCCGATCTTCGCCTCCCAGCCGAGCAGCTGCTTGGCCTTCTCGACCGACGGCCAGCGCCGCGGCACGTCGACCTCGAATGTGGGCAGATGCTTCAGCTCGAACTTCTCCGGGTCCTCGCCGCAGGCCTCCCAGATGATGCGCGCCGTCTCGGCGACGGTCAGCTCGCGCGAGGCGGAGATGTTGAAGTCCTCGTTCAGGCCGGCGGGCGATGACATCGCCGTGACGACGCCGTCGGCGATGTCGTCGATGTGGGTGAGCGTGCGCGTCTGCTCGCCGGAGCCGAAGATCTCAAGCGGGTGCTGGCCGGAGAGCACCTTCTTGATCAGGTCGGGCACCATGTGCGCGATCCCCGGCTCGTCCTCTGGCATCTCGCCCGGGCCGTAGGCGTTGAAGGGCCGGCAGATCGTGAAGGGCAGGCCGTGCTCGGCGTGCGCCGCGCGGGCGTAGACCTCGCCCGTGAGCTTTGAGAAGCCGTAGGCGGACTGTGGCGTGGGGCAGTCGGGCAGGTGCGCCTCGGTCGTCGGAAACTCCGTGGCGCGCTCGAACACCATCGAGGAGGACACGTAGGTGAAGCGCTCGACTTCGTGGTCCAGCGCGGCGCGGTAGACGGCGTTGTAGAGGCCGTTGTTGACCTCGGTGAGCGTGTGCGGCAGCTTGTGGAAGTTGCCGATGCCGCCGACGATCGCGGCGAGGTGGATGACGAGCGGGCAGCCGTCCATCGCCGCGCGCGCCTGCTCCAGCTCGGCGCAGGTCGCCGGTGTGCACCTCGCAGCCCTCGCGCATCCACTGCGGCGCCGGGCGCTGGTCTGAGACGCGCACGTCGTATGCCGGGTCGGCCAGCAGCCGTCTGACGACCGCGGCGCCGATCGTGCCGGCGCCGCCGGTGACGAGCACGCGGGTCATCGCGTCGCCTCCATGACGAGCAGCGGTGCGTGTGCGTAAATCCGAAGGCCCCCCGCGCGCGCGGGGGGCATGTGCTTTTGCTCATGCTTGCCTGCCCCAGGACGCCAACTCGCTGGCGTACGCGAACACCTGACCGGCACCCCAGCAGTTCCATGGGTCCACGACCAGGCAATCGGCGCTTGCTCCCGCGGCGATGGCGGCCAGCGCCGCCGGCTCGCGGAACTCGTGGTGGTTGGCCGCCACGACCACGACATCCGCGTCTTGTACGGCCTCCTCGAAGGACACGGTCGGGGTCGGTACATGTGGGTCGTGCGCGACCACGTCGGCCAGCTCGCGCTCGAGCAGCCGGATCAGCTTGTGCGCGAGCGAGTCGCGCTCGTCGTCGGTGTCGGCCTTGAATGCCAGGCCCAAGCACGGCCACCTTGCGCCCCGCCAGGCGAGCCGAGCCGGCGTTTGATCCCTTCCACCAGGAACAGCGGCACCGACTCGTTCACACGCGAGACCGCGAGCAGCATTCCGGGTGCATTGGAGCGCTCCTCGGAGAAGGCGAAGTCCTTGCGTAGGCACGTCCCGGCGGTCAGGCCCGGCTGGGCCAGGCCGCCGCGTGGGTAGTCGCGGTTGACGAGGTCGATCACCTCGAACACGTTGGCGCCGTAGCGCTCGCAGTCCATCATCAGCAGGTTGGGCAGCGCAAACAGCGTGTAGCGCAAGATGTTCGCCCAGATCTTCGCCAGCTCCGCCTGCACGGGGGTGGTCTGCACGATCGGTGCGTCGAACACGCTGAACAGCTCGGCGACCACCTCGCCCGAGTGGGCGCCCACGCCGCCGACGATGCACGGCAGCGAGTCGATCTCCTCCAGGAAGCGTCCCGCCGCGATCCGCTCGGGGGCGTGTGCGACGTATACGTCCTCGCCTACCTGAAAGCCGCGGTGCTTGGCCAGATAGCCCGCGACGAACTCGGTCGTTCCCGGGGCGACGGTCGAGCGCAGCGTCAGCGCGTGCCCGGGTTCCAGCGCGCCGAGCAGGTCATCCAGGGCGGAGCGGATGTCGCGCATGTCGATCTCGATGTGCGAGAACGAGGGGGTGCCGAGCGTGATCACGATGTGCTTGGCGCCGGCGGCGTCGACCACGCGCTCGGACAGCGTCAGGCGCCCGCTCGCGCTCACGCGGTCGAGCAGCTCCTGTGCGCCGGTCTCCTCGAAGGGCATCGTGCCCGCGCGCAGCGATCCCAGTCGCGCCGGATCGTTGTCGATCCCGATCACGCTCAGGCCGCGGTCGGCAAAGGACAGCGCCAGCGGCAGGCCGACGCGTCCGAGGCCGATCACCGCGACGTCGGCGCTGGTGTTTGGGTCTGGCATCAGGGGCAGGTTATCGGCGCTCGCGCACATACTGCCGGGCGAAGCCGATGACGAAGCGGGGATTCTGCGAGGCGTAGCGCCGCCACAGTCGTTTCGGCTCCCGCGTAAGCCGGTACAGCCACTCGAGCCCATTGCGCTGCATCCATGCCGGCGCCTGCGAGACGATGCCGGCGTGGAAGTCGAATGCCGCGCCCACGCCCACGAGCAGCGGAGCCGCCAGGCGCGGGCGCATCTCGCTCATCCACAGCTCCTGCTTGGGCTGGCCGGTGCCGACCCACACGACCTGCGCGCCCGAGCCGTCGATCCGCTCGATCACCTGCGCCTGCTCCTCCGCGCTCAGAGGGCGAAATGGCGGTGACCAGCCGCCGGCGATGCGCAACCCCGGGAAGCGCTCGCGCAAGCGTTTGCGTGAGCAGCTCGAGCGCCTGCTCGGAGCGCCCGCCGTACAGGTAGATCGGCGTGCCCGTGCGGGCGGCGTGCGCGCAGTAGTGGGCCATCAGGTCGGGTCCGTACACGCGTGTCGCGCGGGCATGGCCGAGCAGGCGCAGCGCCCAAACCAGCGGCTGGCCGTCGGGCACCGCCAGCGTTGCGCCGAGCACCGCGCGCATCGTGGCCGGATCGTCGTGGGCGGACATGACCAGGTTGACCGCCGCGGCCGTCAGCCAGCCGCGCGCGTCCGACGGCGACCATCGCATCCATCCAGGCGACGACCTCGTCGTAGTCGGAGATCGCCAAGCGGTATGCCCAGGATCTCTGCACGCGCGGGAGGCGAGGGCGGCGGATTGGATGTGGTGGGCTCGGCGATGGGCGGGGTTGAGTCGCGTCGGGACGGTTGACTTTCGGATGACCGGAGTGGGCGAGGTGTGCTGTGGCACCAAACCGGAGATTGGTCGAAAGCCTATCCACGGACTGTGTCGTCTTGCGGCCGGATATCCGATGGAACAGATTGGATGATCCGCACGAATTCGCGAATCTTCGTGGACTCGGGCGCGCATGAGTCCCCTCAGGCTTGAGCCGCTATAGGGCCGAGCGGCTGCTGCGCAAGGACTTCGCCGGCCTGCGCACGAAGGTGCTCGCGATCGTGCGGGGACAGTCTGCGCGCCAAGGGCATCGCGCTCGACCAGGCCGATCTCGAGTCCTGCTACGCCATGGCTTGGCACGGTCTCTACGCGACGGTGCTGGAAGGCGAGCGGGTCGAGAACCCATCGGCGTGGCTCGTGCTCGTGACGTTTCGTCGCGCGATCGACGAGCACCGCGCCGCGGGCCGTGCCGGGGTCCTCGGTTTGGAGGAAATTGGTTCGTACCCGTCGAGATTCGACGCCACTCGCACGGACCTCGCCGCAGAGCTCGACGACCGTGCGCGCCTGCGCCATATCTTCGAGGCTTTGCGCTCGCGCCTCTCCGCCCGCGAGTGCGAAGCCGCTTCGCTCTGCTATTTGCAGGGACTCTCGCGCGCGGAGGCGGCCGAGCGCATGGGCCTCGGTGAGGCGCGCATGCGCAAGCTGATGGAGGGCGCCGGCGCTGGTCGTCCGGGAGTCGCGGGCAAGGTGGGAGAGCTGCTCGAGACGATCAAGGCCGGCGGCTGGTGCGAGCAGCAGTCTTCGCTGATGCGCGCCTACGCTTTCGGCATCCTCGAGCCTGGAGGCGAGCGTCACGCGCTGGCGATGGCCCACTGCCGCGAGTGCCCAGCCTGCCGCGCCCACGTCGCCTCACTACGCGGTCTGGCCAGCGTGCTGCCGCTGCCGCTCATATCCCCGCTCGCGCTCGCGGGAGCGTCCGGTGGAGGCGCGTCGGCGGCGGGCGGCCGGGCGGCCACGCGCGGTGGAGTCCGAGCGGCGGCGGCTCGTCGGGCCGCGATGCGCGGTTGGACGCCGGTGCGGCGTTTGGCGGGGAACATGGCGCGCGTGGAAGGCAGGTCTGAGGCTGGGAGAGCCGCGAACGCCTCGCGCCTCGGGGCAGGCGGCTGGAGCGGTGTCGCGGGCTCGCTCACGGCCAAGCTCGCGGTCACGGCGATTGTCGTCGTCATCGGGGCGGGTTATGCGGCGCTCGGTAGCCACGCCCATGCCAGTCAGGGTGGTCGTTCTTCGCATGCCGCGCCGGCGCCACCGCCGATTGCGAGGTCTGTGCTCTCGCAAGCTCCATTTGCCGTGCCCTTCGCGCACGCACGCGGGCCCCGGCCGAATCGGAGACCAACCTCCGCCAAACGACGACGCCAACACTTGCACGTCGATCCATGGCAAATCCAATGTCGAAGCGGCCGGGCGCGAGTTCGGCCCTGAGCGGGCATCCGGCCCCGCGCCAACTCGGCCCACGGCGCCGCGGCCCGGCTCGCCCGCCGGCGAATTCGGCTTTGAATAGCGCACTTGCGCGGGCAGTCGAACTTCAGCTCCTACGATCCAGCTCCGCCGGTACGGCCCAGCTCAGCCCTCAAAAATGACCTTCCGGCTCGCTCAGGCGCGCGGGAAGACCTGCGTCAGCCGCTTCATCGCCAGCGGGTTGCCGCGCGGGCGCAGCTTGCCGGTGGCCATCGCCCGCAGCGGGTCGAGCCGTTCGCCGACGATGTCCACGAAGTCCTGGTAGGACACCTTCAGGCGCAGGTCGGGGCTCGGCGCGAGTCCTTGCTCGGCGGTGCTCGAGCCGTTGTCCACGCGCAAATGCCAAGCCGCCACGTCGGGATCGGTGAACTCCCATTGGAAGGTCGTCGGCCGCTTGAGTCCGTGATTTGGGTTGACCTGGCGGCGGATCGTGTCGAACAGCAGCGCCACCGTCTCCGGATCGCGCTTGCTGGGCCCCTCGCGCACGCCGATCACCCCGGCCTTGGCAAGTTCGCGACCGCGCTGAGAGATCTCGATTGGCTCGAGCCCCGGCGGCAGCAATGCCGGCCCGGGCAGCGTCTCCGGAGACAGCCCGGCTGAGCGCAGCTTGGTCGTCATCGAGGTCAGCCCTTCGACGCCGACCTCGTCATAGGTGGCCCCGAAGACGGTTATGTAGCTTTCGTCCCAGCCGGGCGGCATCAGCACCTGCGCGGTGTAGCGCGTCACTTCGCGCAATAGCCCGGCGACGGCCTTGGGCACGCCGACGGGGTCTTCGCGCTTGAGGTCGGCCAGCAGCTTCACGCCGAAGCCGATGTGGCGCTGCTCGTCGGCAGCGATGTTCTGCATCCCCTCCCGGAAGGCGGGAAGCACGTCGCGCTCTTCCAGGTAGCTGCAGATGAAGTGCTGCCCGGGCTGGGCCAGCGACGCCTCGATCACGACGTGGTAGAGCGTGACCGCGGCCGCCAGCTTGGCGGGCGAGCGATCCTTGCGCAGCTCGTCGGCCATCGTGTCCAGCCGGTCGAAGATCTTGCGAAAGCCGGGCGTCAGCTGCGGCTTGATCGCCTGCAGCCCGCTTTTCATCGAGCCTGTCCCGATCCCGCACACCTCCTGCATGAAGCGCTTGAAGAACACGGCATGGCGCGCCTCGTCGACCTGCTGGGTGGTGAGGAAGTACTTCTGCTCCTCGCGCGGCGCCGCGTCGATGTAGGGCGAGAGGTTGTCGGCGACGGCGTCCTCACCCCAGAAGAACAGCGCGTAGTTCCAGAGCGCGGCCTGGCGCTCGAAATCGGTGAAGCGCTCCTGCCATTGCCTGGCGTCCTCGCTGAAGTCAAGCTCGGTCGCGCTCCAGTTGCCGCGCTCCCAGCGCGCGTAGAGGTCCTCGTAGGAGACGGCGTCGACCGGCAGGCTGCCAATGTTTTCGCTTGCGGGTGTTGTAGCTGTGCTCGCCATGTGCTCTGCTCCTCTAGGCCGGTGGTTTGGCTGGACAGCCAGTCCCAGAGAATCTAGCGGAAGATCGACTGGCCCGTGGGGGAATCGCCTGTCACGGCGAATATCCTCACGACGATGACGCGATGGTCCACGGTGTCGCTGCGCGAGACGCCGGCCACGGTCCCGGCGCTGGCGGCGATCGTGCTGTTCGTGGTGTGGGCCACCAGTCAGGCGGGCTATCCGCTCACCCACTGGGCTCCGGGAGCGCTGATCGTGCTGGTGTTGCTGGCGATAGCGGTCCTGGCCGTCCCTCTGCGCTTTGCCGAGATCCCCGTGGCGGTCAAGCTTGCGCTCGCCTGCCTGGGGGCCTACACGGCGCTCAGCTTCCTCTCGATCCTGTGGGCGGCCGCACCGGCTGAAGCCTGGGAAGGCGCCAACCGCACGCTGCTCTACCTGCTCGTGTTCGCGCTGTTCTCGCTGTGGCCGCGACGGGGTGCGAGCGCCGCCATGCTGCTCGGCCTGTGGACGCTCGCCATGGTCGGGCTCGCCACGTATGTGGCGCTGCGCCTGGACTTGGCCGGCGGCAAGAGCTTTGAAGCACTGTTCTCCGGAGAACGTCTGGCCTATCCGGTGGGCTATCCGAACGCCACGGCCGCGCAGTGGCTGATGGCCTTCTGGCCGGCCTTGCTGCTGGCGCGCGGCGCGAGTCTGCCTTGGGCCTTGCGCGGTCTGCTGGCCGGCGGCGCTGTTGTGCTGGCCGACGTCGCGCTATTCAGCCTGAGCAGGGGCTCTCTGTACGCCACGCCGGTGATGATCGTGCTTGTCTTCGCGCTGGTGCCGCAGCGCCTGCGCACTTTTGCCACGGCGGTACCGGTCGCGCTGGGGATTGGCGCAACCGCTCCGCTGGTTTTGCGCGTCGGCGACCACATTCGGGCTGGACAGAACGCCCACGCGGCCACACATACGGCCGTACTCGCGATGTTCGCTGCCGCGTTGCTGGTCGGTCTGCTCGTGGCTGGCGAGGCCTTCTTCGAGAGCCGCCGGACCGTCTCGCCGGTGGTGGCCGGGGGGTGCGTCGAGGTGTCGCGGCTGTTGCCTTGGCAACGCTGCTAGCGGTCGTAGTGGCTGCCCTGGCGGTGGCCGGTAATGGGGTGGGTGGGAATCCCATAACCCGTGTCTCCCACGCCTGGGACAGCTTCAAGGGTGGCTATACAGCTGAAGCGACCGGCACCAATCGCTTGCTTGGCGGTCTCGGCAGCAACCGCTACGACTTCTATCGCGTGGCGCTGAACGAATTCGTGGCTCATCCGGTACTTGGCATCGGCGCCGACAACTTCGCCCAGCAGTACCTGATCCATGGCCGCAGCGACGAGACACCACGCTATCCGCACAGCGTCGAGCTGCGCACCTCTCCCAGACGGGTTTGCTTGGCGCTCTGCTGGCTGTCGTGGGCCTTGGTGCGGCGCTCTTGGCGGGCTGGCGGGCGATGCGCCGCTCCGATCCGCTGGCGCGGACGGTCGCGGCAGCAGCCCTCGCGGGCTTTGCCTACTGGGCTGTCCATGGCTCGTTTGACTGGTTCTGGGAGTTCGCGGGGCTCGGCTCCTGTGCGTTCGCGCTGCTCGGTATCGCTTGCTCGCTGGCGGGGGCTCGGGGTGTCCAAAGTCGCGATGCCCCGCGCGCGCGCGCGGGGCATCGCGGTTTGGGGAGAGTTGACGGCGCTTCGGATAAGGCTGCCCAGAACGTCCCTTCACAAGGCCCTTCGATCACGGCTCCTTCCCAAGGACAATCCGCCACGGCGGCCAGGCAGACGCGCAGGATTGCCTTGGTGCTTGCGACGGTCGCAGGCCTGCTCGTGCTCGTCGCCGCAGCCTCCTTGACCTTCCCCTGGTTGAGCGAACGCCAGATCCAGAGCGCCGCACAAATTTGGCCGCGGGCACCTCTGACGGCCTATGGTCGGCTGAGAGAGGCCGCCAAGCTAAACCCCTTGAGCGATCGGCCCTACCTCGTGGAAGGCAGCATCGCGCTGCGCTATGGCGACCTGGCGCGGGCGCGGAAGGCCTTTTCGCAGGCACTCGTGCGCGTGCCAGACGACGCCTACGCCGCACTCGAGCTCGGCGCGATCGCCTCGCAGTCTGGTGAGCGGGCGCGAGCGCTCGTGCTGCTCGAAAGAGCCGTCGGACTCGATCCACGCGATCCGCTTGCGCGCGAAGCCCTGGCCACGGTGCGCGCCGGCAAACGCGTGAGCGTGCAAGCGCTGAACCACGCAATCTTGCTCAAGGCTGAGCAACTTGCGTAAACATCTTGGGTTTGCGGGTTATTGACTATGTAATTCGCGCTGGCTTCGCTAGCGTGTGATCGGTTCGGCCGATTCGAGCGAAATAGCTTGAAGGCACGTCGGTCGACTCAAAAATCGAACACCATCGGGACCGGTGGCCTGATCCATGTAGCAAGGAGATAGGCAAGGAGAGCAGCCGCCGCTGCTCACGCCGATGAAAAGGAACCCAAGGTTGGGAATGACTCGCAAAATATGGATCTCATCGGCTCTAGCCCTGGCGACCGCGATGCTCGTCTTGGCTCCCATGCCGGCGTTCGCCGGCAGCCCGCTGCTGAGCGGCTATGGAGGCCCGGGCGCGGGCGAACAGGCTGTCATCGGCTCGACGCTGATCGGGGGTTCTCGGGGTGGCGGAGCGGGTGGATCGTCGGGCTCGGGCGGCTCAGGCGGAGCGGGCCTCCCCGGCCCCGCGGGAGCATCTACGAGCGCTAGCGGTGGGACATCCTCGACCGGCTCTGGATCGGCTCGTGGCCTGGAGACGGGCACCGCAAATGCCGGCTCTGGCTCCGTCGCGCGGGGCAGCGCTTCCAAGGGCAGGGCCACTGCGCAAGCTCCGCGGAGCAGGCGAAGCGACGGGCGTCGTCGGCGGCTCCGCGAGCGCCTACGTGTATCCCCCCTCACAGGGCTCCATAGCCAGCGCATCCCCTTTGTCCGGCATATCGAGCGGCGGTGTGCTCCTACTAATCGGGACCCTCGCCACACTTGCGCTGGTGGCCGTGCTCACCCTGCGGCTTTCCCGGCTACAGAGCTGACGTCGAGCGACCGATAGATCACGAGGACCCCTCGGACCATTGCCGCCATGGAGATTTCACGCCAGACATCCACCTCGCTCCCGCTAACAGGCCAGCTACCTGTCCGGCGCGACGCGCCCTTCCCGCACAGCCTGCACCGCGGCACCTTCAAGGGTCCGTTGCAGTGGCTGTTGGAGGGGGTTGGCTGGAGCATCCTGCGCCCGTCGGTCGATCTGCTGTTGATGTATGTCGGCGTGTTCGCGGCGCTCGGTGGAATTGGCTCCACTTTTTCTGTATCTGCCGTGCGCGCTCCGCTGCTCGTGCTGCCGCCAGTCGCCCTGTTGCTGCTCTATCTGCGCGGCCTTTACCGCTCGCGCTTGCGCGCGTTGCTGCTCGATGGAGTCGTGCCGGTCATCAGCGCCGTGTCAGTCGGCGCGGTCGCGGTGGCGATGGTTGGCGTAGCGGTCAACGGGACGATGCCGGGTCAAGACGAATGGCTTCGAGGCATGGCTGTGCGTGCTGCTTGGGCTGGGTCTGAGTCGGATTACGCTGACGCTCACGCAGCGCTTCGCACGCCGCCGCCGTCTTGTGGGCAAGCCTGTCCTGATCATGGGCGCCGGTCTCGTCGGATCACAGGTGGCACGCCGCCTCGACCACCATCCCGAGTATGGCCTGGCGCCGGTTGGCTTCCTCGACGACGACCCTCGCTCGATCGCGGAGGTCGGCGGCCGTGACGTGCCCGTGCTCGGCACCGCCGAGGATCTCGACAAGATCGTCGAGCGCACAGGTGTGCGCAACCTGATCGTCGCCTTCTCCTCTGTCGCAGACGCGCGCATCAGTCGCTTGATCCAGCGCTGCCAGGAGCTCGGCATCGAGGTTTCGGTTGTGCCGCGCATGTTCGACACGATCAACGACCGCGTTGGCTATGACACGGTCGGTGGGCTGCCGCTCTTGTCCTTCTCGGGCGTCAACCCCAAGGGGGTGCAGTTCGCGATCAAGCACGTGATCGACCGCGTCTCGGCCACGCTCGCTGCTGATCGTGCTCTCGCCCGTGATTGCGCTTGCCGCACTCGCCGTGCGCGCCAGCTCCCCCGGTCCCGTGCTGTTCCGCCAGCGCCGTGTCGGCCGCGACGGGACCGAATTCGCCCTCTACAAGTTCCGCTCGATGCGCTTCGACTCGCTGCCTGCCGCTCAGCCCATGGGCACTATGGTCGGAGCAGCCGACGTGGAGGGCCTGCTCCCGCTCGACACCGCCCCGGGCGGCGTCGAGGACGGCGAGGACCGCCGCACGCTCGTCGGGCGCATCCTGCGCCGCACTTCGATCGACGAGCTGCCACAGCTCTTCAACGTGTTGCGCGGCGAGATGAGCCTGATCGGGCCGCGCCCCGAGCGCCCCGAGTTCGTCGAGCTGTTCGGGCGCGACATCGCCCGCTACGGCGACCGCCACCGCGTCAAGTCGGGCATCACCGGCTGGGCGCAGGTGCACGGCTTGCGCGGTCAGACATCGCTGGCCGAACGCGTCGAGTGGGACAACTACTACATCGCCCACTGGTCCTTGGCGCTCGACTTCAAGATCGCGCTGCTGACGCTCATAGCACTGTTTCGAAACGCCGATTAGCGACCCGGTCGCGGTCTCCGTCTCGGCGTCGGTCGGCCCGTGCCGACCGCGCTCGTCTGGCTGCGCGAGCAGAGAGACGCCGATGTGCCTCTCTGAGGGCGCTGGGCGCAGTGCGAGTCAGATACTTGCGCTGGCTGCCCTGGCTGTGCCCAACCAGTACTGGAACACATTCACCTGCAGGTTCGAGCCGAGCACCCTTGGCAGCGCGATCGAGTAGCGGTTGAAGCGGTCCAGCGTGAACTGTGCCCTATAGACGGCGCGCCCGCCTCTGAACGCTTCCAGCTGCAAGTAGTCGCCTACGGGTCCCGACCCGCTCGCCACGATGCCGCCGCTATGACGGCCAAGGTGCACCGTCACCGGGCTCGACTTGCCAAAGGGCGAGATGAACACGCTGCGCAGCGCCGCGAAAGCGAGCTTGTGTACGCCGGTTTCGCCGAGTACGCCGAATTCTTCGCTGCGAGAGCCCTGCAGCGAGTACAGCATCTCGGCGGCGATCCAAGGGGTGCGTGCGGTCTCGCGATAGACGTTGGCGATGTTGGCGGCCTGCACCTGCTTGGTGACGCAGCCCTGTTCCTGCTGGATGCGCTGGCGCGGCCAGCAGCTACTCCAGCCGAACTCGTTCAGCCACAGGGGAGCGTGGTCGCCGTTCTGTAGCTGCACTTCGTGTAGGTAACGCAGCGAGCCGAGCACCAGTGTGTAGAAATGCACGGACAGCCCGTCGTAGTAGCCCTTGATCCCGGCGGCATAGAGCGCACGCAGGAAAACGCCGTTGGAGCCGACAAGCGAGCCCCCGAGCACTGTCAGCTGTGGATCGATGCCCTTGATCGCCGGGTAAGCGGCACGCAACAGTTCGGCATAGTGCTGTGCCTTGTTCGGGCCGGCGAGATAGTCTTCGTTGGACTGGTCAGGCTCGTTCCAGACTTCGATCGCGGCGAGCTTAGGGCCATAGCGAGCGGCGACGAATGCCGTGAACGAGGCGTAGGTTGCCGGGTTCAACGGGGGCCATGCGTGGGCTTTGCCGCCGTTATCGGGCCGGCACTTGCTCAGCAGCGACGCCGGCGCCGAGGAGGCCCAGCAGGGCGTCCACATCGTGAGCGCCACCACCTTGATGCCGGCCGCGGCGGCTTGATTGACGAGGCTGTCGGTAAACGCCAAGGCCTTGGGTTCGATCTTGCCTGGGCTTGGTTCGAGCGTTGCCCACGGGATTTCCACGCGGATCGCGTGGGCATGAAGCGAGCGTGCCCATGCGATCTCCTGGCTCACCTTCGTAGGTGTCGCGCCGTAGGTGAGGCCGGTCGCATTCACGCCGCCAAGCGGCGGCCCCGAGGTCGGCGACAACACACCTTGAGCACCGGCCGGTGCGAGCAGAACGAACAGCACCGCCGCAAGCGCCGGTGCCACCATCAGCTTGCTGAATCGCCTCCTCATCCCTACACGATAGTCGCGCTCGGTATGAGAAATCGCACCTGCAAGTGCGCTTCCCGCTATATGACTAGGCTTTGGCAGGTATGTCACCCACATGGATCTGGTTGCAGGGCGCGATCATCGTATTCGTCGTGATCGGCATGATCATCGCGATCACCAAGCTCGCCTGAGACCGCGGCTGTAGCGTCCACGGCCGCAGCGCCAGTCCATGCGTTGCGCCATCCGCTCAGGTGGCCTCTCAACGGTTCGGACCCCTCTCAACGCCGGCGCCAGCGAATGCGCTGTGGCCGGCGCTCGCTCAGTGCGGGCGGCTCTGGGCGCTCGGGTATCTCCTCGCCGGCGAGGATCGCCGCCGGCACCGCTTGGGTGAGCCAGTCGGCAAGGTTGGCAAAGCCCGCCTCGGCAAGGTCGGCGGACATGCAGGGTGGTCGCTTGACCGCATCGTGTGCGTCGGAGGCGACGTTGTGGACCAAGCCCTGCTCGAGCAGGTGTCGCGCAAAGCGGCGCACCTGTCCGCCGAAGCGTCCCGCCAACGAGCCGGCGGTGACCGACGTCAGGACTCCGCCGCGCACCAGCGACTCCACGATCCGCGGCTCGCGGTGCAGCGCCGGGCAGCGCTCGGGATGGGCGAGCAGCACGCGATGCCCGGCGCTCTGCAGCGCCATCACGACTCCGTCCAGGCCGGTCACGATCGGAGTGAAGGGCGGCTCGAGCAACAGCCACGGGCCACCGCCGAGGTGCAGTCGCTGAAGCTCATCGGGCTCGATGTCCTCCACACGCGTCATCGCGACCTCGGCCGCCTGTGCGGATCTCAAGCGCTACTCCCTCGGCGCTCAGGCGCTCGTTCAGCTCGGTCGTCAAGCGCGCGATCGTCTCGGCGTCGTTGTGGTGGTGCCAGTTGACGTGCGGCGTGGCCACCATCACGCGCGTGCCGTCCGCCGCGGCCGCGCGCGCCAGCTCGAGTGAGCCCTCGATCGTCTCGGGGCCGTCGTCGATGCCGGGAAGCACGTGGGTGTGTAGATCGATCACGACGCGCCTAACGATAAGCGAGCGCTCTGCTTTCGTTGCCGGGCCCCGGTGGATATGATCGGCTCGCACTTGAGTCGCAGTGCTGCTCGAACCGAAGCCAAGGGAGGGTCATGTTCAGATCGATCGTGGTTGGAACCGACGGCTCGGACACCGCCGGCCAGGCCGTACGCCAAGCAGTTGACCTCGCCAAGGCCGTGGGCGCAACGCTCGAGCTGGTGAGCGCGTATGAGCCGGTGCCGGCTCAGCGCTTGCGCGAGGAGCGCCGCGACGCGCCAGAGGATCTGCAGTGGGCGGTCAGCCCGCGCGAGGACGTGGACGCGACGCTGGAGGCGGCTGCCGAGGTGGCTCGCGAGGCCGGGGTCGCGGTGAAGCGTATATCCGCGCCAAGGCGACCCGGCCGACGCGATTCTCGACGTGGCCGAGGAGCAGGGCGCCGATCTGATCGTTGTCGGCAACAAGGGCATGACCGGGGCCAAGCGGTTCTTGCTCGGGTCGGTGCCGAACAAGGTCTCCCACCATGCGCCTTGCTCGGTGTTGATTATTCGCACGACCTGAGATCCGTTGCCGCATCGCGGCGGGTAGTTTGACCGGACCCGGTGGGATCGGGTGGCTCACGCTACAAGCCGCAGAGGTATCGCCATGCCTGCTTGGTGCCGAGCCAGGCTGCAGTGGTCATGGCCTGCATGGCTGTGGATACGCGAGCCCCGCGGCGCGACGTTTGAACGAGACGGTGCCCCAATTGCAACGTCGCCCACACCTTGATTGGCGCGCGAGTGGAGACTCCCTTTGGGAGCGTCGTCGCGCATGTGAATGACTGGTGGCTTCTGACATGAGTCACGCAGCTGCCGATTCGTCGATGACCCGAGACAGCCGTGAGGCGCAATCGCCCTGCCTGCTTTGCGGTCGCGGTCATGTAAAGCTTGCGTCCGATCAGCATCGCTGTGGGAATCGACAGGGGACCCGTAAAGGCAGCCGGGCGCGGTCCTCCCGGGGCGGGGGTCTGTGGAAGTACGTTCGACGGGATCGTGGGAAGCGTAGTTTGCGGGGGCACTTCGGGTTGCGGCCGAGGAGTCGGGATGGGCGTGATTTCGATCGTCTGCTGGTCGCGACCTCCGTCGGGGCTCTCGGCTGTGATCGTGACGCGATTGCCCGACGGCGGGGTTGTTGGAGCGCTGTAAACCGCCGTCTCAGGACCGGTGGTGGTGATGGTGGGCGTGCTCGCGCTCCAAGTGACTTGCGGAGTGTCGTTGCTCACGAGCGCGGACAACTGCACGCTCGTTCCCGCGATCATGCTCGACGGCGCGCCTTCGATGGCCACGCTAGGCGGCGGCGGAGTGTTGCTCACGTCGATCGAAACGGTCGCGACAGCGGGGCTTTCTGGAAACGAGCTGTTTGGGTCCTTGGCGGCAAAAGTGAAACTGTCGGGTCCGTCGTAGCCCTTTTCCGGAGTGTAGGTCACCCGGTTGAGGGCGATCTCGCCAAGTGTCCCATGTACCGGCTGCGTGACGACCTCATACGATGGCGCGGGCGAGGGCTTTTCGTCCGCTTCTGCGCCTTCCCACTTGTGCGAGGTGAGCGTCAATGTCAGAGGCTGTTCGACTTCGGTGCTTCTCGATTGGGCCTGTGCGTCAAAGCCGGGAACTATTGTCGGATTTTCGGCATAAGCGGGGGGTTTGTCGGCTACCGCTTCGTGTATGAAATGTTCAGGGTTGACTTCGGCGCGCAGCCAGTATTCGCCCGGGGGCACATTGGACAGATCGACCCACTGGTAGGCCAGGTCGGCGTCATAAACGTCGCGCCAGCCCTCGGAGATCCCCTCGAAGACTTCGGTGGCTTCGGGCTGATACTGCCGACAGAATTCGCGCGGATGGGCTCCATAGTCGACGTAAACGCCCTGTTCGGGTCCGATGTTTTCTTCGACGTGTTCGCTGTCCTCCAAGCAGAAGCCAACCTTCTGCGAAGGGGCAACTTCCGCGCTCTTCTGTGAGTTCCAAAGCGAGTAGGCGGCGACATGTTGAAGGTGCCAGTGATGGTGACCGTCGGCGTTGACGTATTCCATCTTGCCGCTGCTCGGTTCTTCTTGATGCAGAGTTTCTTCACTGGTCGGCGGCCGGCTGCTCGTGGTTTCGTATTCGTAGATGCGCTGAAACACCTGCATCGGCGGCGAGGCGAGATTTTGCGGGTCGGTCGGCGCCGCGCGTTTTCCGCGGAAGTCGAGCGCTCCGGGCCCCTTGTTGTGCAGGTAGCCATTGAATCGCAGTAGCAATTTGGCCGCTGCCGGTTCACCCGTCGGCGTTTCCTGACTCACCGAAATGCTGACGTTGTCGGGTGGGTCCGCGACCATGTCAGGTAGCTGGGGGGTCTGGCTCGAAGCGTGCGCGTCGCGTAGGGTGAGGGCCAAGCCCAACCCCGCTCCCAATGCGAGCATAAGCACGACGACAGAAGGGCGAATCCGTCCGGTCATCGCGCCTACGTTATCGCTCTGTCATTAACGCCGAGCCGGCTCGCTGTCGGATCGGAACCTTCATCAAGGCCGGGAATCTCGGGCCGCAGTGTCCCCGGCAGCAGCCGCCACACTAGCCTCGCCCGCCGACCGAACGGCACCACGGCGTGAATGGTGCGGACCTGCATCTCCAGATCGAGCGCGCGCATCGTCGCAAGAGGCCGTAGGCTGCGCAAAGTGAGAGATGCGATGTCCCCCCCGGGAGTCGCATCGTCTGAGATGAGCGTCACATCCAGGCCCCTATCTTGTAGTTGGGACAGCCATCGTCGCGCGCTCTGTGCGGAGCGCCCACGGCCAGCGAGCGCCACTACCTTGCTTTGCCCGGCAGGCCGCCGTCCGAAGTGACCGTCGCCGGCATGCTCCGTAGCGGACGGGGCAATCGAGCTTTGCGCTGTGCCTGCCCCATCTGAGGGGGCAGGCGAACTTCCTGTGATGCCCACGAGGACCCTCGTCCACACGAGTGCATCCGATGAAGCATCCAGGAAAATCTTCACCAACCCTTGCCAACCGTCACGCCAACCCTGATCGACAACCGTCCGGTACAAGACCTTTGCCGTAGGTCGCAGCAGGATGCTCTTCAAGTACGCCACGGGATTGCTGAGGGCGTGAGAGGTGCGCACTCTCCAGTTGGGCGTACCGCCACGCGTCATGCACCGCTTCGCTCATCGTTCTCGCCAGTGCGTGCTCGAGATCGCCCTCCAATATGGCCGGTCGCTCCAGTGGCTCCAGACCCTCGTGCACGCTGCGCGACTCGTCGTGGCGATAAGCCCCTCGCTTGAAGATTCGTGACCTGTAGGCTGGATACTTGGCCGATGGCCCGAGCAGGCGCCCAAGGAACGAGTGGCGCTCCGGACATACGGCGATCGCAATGCCCTGTGGCGGTGAGGAGAGCAACGATTCGATGCTTGCTCGCAGATGTGGGCTTACGCGCTCGTCGGCGTCAAGCTCGAGCACCCATTCGCAGGTTGCGGCGTCGAGCGCTACGTTGCGTTGGGCGGCGAACCCCGGCCACGGGTTCTGGATTACCTTCGCGCCATACATGCCGCGCGATCTCGATCGTGCGGTCGGTCGAGCCTCCGTCGACCACGACGATCTCGTCGCAGAAGCTGACGCTGCCAAGAGCGCCCGGTATGTTCTGCTGCTCGTCTTGCACGATCAGGCAGGCGCCGATGCGCCTTCTGGTGGGTTGGGGCGCGGGCGTCAAACGACGCTTGGGGCAGGCGTGGGACTCAGGGTCATTCTCGCTGAGTAGTATGCCCGCGCGTGCGCGCGGATCGCATCGTCTCCGTCCAAACGACGAAAGAGCGTGGCGGCGCGGAGTACGCCAACGTGGACCTCTTGGACGCGCTCGCCGAGCGCGGGCACGAGGTGCTCCTGCTCACCAACGTCCCCGAGCTTGCGCTCGGAACACGGGTCACCGTGCGCCAGATCGACTTGGGCCCAAAGCTTGCCAGGCGAAGCGCGGTGCGGGTGGTTTTGCGCTCGCCGCAGACACTCTTGCGGCTCGCCGGTGCACTGCGGGCCGCGCGTCCATTCGGGGTAGTGCTAGTGAGCTTCAAGAAGGAGCAGCTGCTCATCCGGTTGCTGCCAAAGCGGCTCACCGGACCCATCGTGTGGGTGGAGTGGGGTCCAGTGCCGAAGCAGATGCGCCGTGGGCCTGGCCGCGTGGCCTACGCGCTGGCGGCGCGGCGCGCGCGGCGCGTGCTGGCCGTCTCCGCAGGCACGGCCGATACGGTCGTAGGCGCAGGTGTGCCGCGCGAGAAGGTGGTGGCGCTCCCGGACCTCGTCAACCTCCACAAGGTCGAGCCCGACGCGGCCGGCGGTGCGGCGCTGAGGAATGCCTGGGGGGTCGGCGAGCAGACACTTGTGATGGGTTGCGTTGCGCGCTTTCAGCGGCGTAAGCGCAACGACGTGGCGATCGACGCGATGGCCCATCTCGACGGGGATGTGCTCTTGGTGATGGCCGGGGAGGGAGACGACGAGCAGGCGCTGCGCGCTCGTGCGGCGCCTTACGGAAAGCGTGTGCGCTTCGTGCCCAACGTACGCGGACACGTCGATGCATTTCTCTCGGCCTGCGACCTGCTCGTGTTCGCGCCCAGCCCCACCGAGGCCGACAGGCCGCGGGTGATCGTGATGGCACAGCTGGTCGGGCTGCCGATAGTCGCGACTCATCCCGAGGGAGCCGGGTCGCTGCGCTCAGGCGATACCGGGACGATCATTTCCCCTTACAACGATCCGCGCGCTCTCGCCCTCGCCCTCGCTGCCTACAGAGACGACCCGGAGCGCCGGCGTCGCGAGGGTGAGCTCGCCCGCCGGACTGCGCTTGAGGCCTACGATCCCGAGTCGACTTTGCAAGCGGTCGAAGAGACGCTCGGGCTCTCAGACTGACGCATTGGCATCCAGGCGTCAGTGGCATCCAGGCGTCAGCGGGGTCACGCACCCAGGCGCCGGCGGATCGCGCGCAGGCGATCGGCTTGCTCTGCGCTCAACGCTCGCTTGGCGCTGTCGCGCACGGCGTGGGAGGTCAGCATCCAGGCTGTGCGAGCGCGCGTCAGCGGGAGGTGCGCGCCCGGCGTCATCAGGATGCTCCAAGCGACTGGATCGTTTCCATCGGAGAAGCGCAGCTTGTATGGCTGCTCGCCCGCTCCCAAGTCGATCCGCTTCTCGCCGCGTGCGAAAGCGTCCTCGATTGCGCACAGGATTCCCAGCATCGCAGGCTTCAAGCGCGCGAAGCGCTCGTCCCAACCGCCGTTGACGTATGCCACCTCGCCATCGGCGGCGACGAACAGCTGCGCCGATATCGGCTCGTCCTCGACTTCGAGGATCCAGATGCGAAGGCGCCCACTGTCGAGCAGTTCGGCGGCTGCCGCCTCGAGCATAGCCGGCACTCGGTCGGCGATGGCAACGAGGCCGGACTCGCCGAGATCCTCCCAGCGCGCGGCGTGCAGCCGCATGAAGGTGTCGATATCCGAGCGCAGCGTCTCGTGAGTGCTCACGCGCGCGCGACCGCCAGCCGCATCGAACTGTCGGCCGACCCGCCGCATCTGGCTGCGGAAGTTAGAGCTCTTGCCGGCCAGCCATGCCTCATAGGACTCGTCTGCGAGGGAGATGGTGGGAGCGCCCATAATCAGGTACTGGCGCAGGACGGGGCGCATCCATCCGGGCCACGCGTTGCGCAGTGTCGCCGCCCATGGCGAGCCGGCTGGATGGCCCTCCAGAGCGACGACGTCCGGACGTGGCTGAGCATCTGCAAGCACGCGGGCCACGACCGCGGCGACCTCCCACTCGTGCCCTGGCGAGGCTAGCGGGGATAGTCGGGCCGCAAGCTCGATTCCTGGCAGGCGGTAGTCGATCCGGCCGTGCTTGTGCGGCACGGCGTAGAAGGGCGCAAAGCCGACGAGCCGCTCGCCGTCGCGCACGACGATCGCCCGCGGCTCAGCGCCCGCGGGAGCCATGTGACGCCACCACGGCATGATCCATCCGGGGGCCATCAGCGGCAGCGCGCACGCGATGGCAAGCGCGTCCCATTCCTCTGACAGCGGCTCCAGCTCCGCGAGGTCTGTGATCAGCTCGAAGCTGAGCATCGGGGCCCCCTTATCCCGACGCGAGTTGGGCGTCGTGATGCTCGGATCTCGCCGGAAGATCACGAAACGACCCAACCCTCCGCCTGCCGAGGGCCTGCAGCCACTGGGCCGACGTCAGCAGCTCATAGTCGCGTTCGCGGTCGGGGTGGGTCATGATCTCCACGCTCTGGCTATCGGCATTTGCGAGCAACGTCTCGATGCTCGTCGCCGTCGGGCTTGCCGCAACAGGATCGATCGCGAGGAACCGCTCGGTGCTGAGTTGGCGGCCGGCGATAAAGCGGTGCCTTGCGCGTCGCATCAGGGTGCCGACTCCTGGCCGGGCTCCTGGGCTGCTGTCGGCGGTACGTACCGCGATCCCTCGCGGCAAAGCCAGCAGCACGGTAGGGCTAAGGTGGACGTGGTTGTGACCGTCGATATGGGTAGGCTCGCATCCGTACAGCTCGCGGAAGCACACAAGTTGGTCGGCGATGCAACGCCTGACGAGCGGTATCAGCGGTGGGTTCAGGGTCACGCGCGCGAGGCGCCGTCCAGACAGATACCGCCTGGCGCGATCCTGGCGCGTGTGAACGGCGGCCGCGATCGCTTTGTCCTCGAACTCTTGTGTGAGGTTCAAATGCAGGCCGACGGGCAAGCCCGATGCTCGTGCCAGCTCGGCGGCGCGGCGGCTGTCGCTCATGTAGACCATCGCGCTCGTGCTGGTGATAGCTCCGGCCGCGAAGCACTCGAGAATCCTGTCGGTTGCCACTGAGTTGCCGCCGAAGTCGTCGGCGTTGACGATCAGCAGGCCATGCGGGCCAAGACGATCAGGGCTCACCGCGAGTGTTCCAGTGTCACAGGGATCGCCAATCCTCGAGCAGCTTGCGCCAATGTTCGGCGTAGCGTTCGAGACTGTTGTGGGCCAGCACGAATGCTCGTGCCTGTGATGCGAGTCCGGTGACGTCCAAGTCGGGAAGGGCAAGAAGCCGGTCTCTCACATCCTCGAGCGTAGGCTCGACGCAAAGCGCCTCGTATGCGGGGACCGCTCTTAGGAAAGTGCTCATCCAGCCCACACGTGTGCTCAGCAGCGGTCGCCCGCATGCGAGGGCCTCCAGGACGACCAGGCTGCATGCCTCGTAGCGGCTGGGGAACACCACGCAGTCCGAAGCCGAATAGGCGTCGGCCAGCTCCTCTGGGCCGAGCAGGCCCAGGTGGCGAGCCTCGCGAACACCGCTTGCTCCGGCGATCAGAAGCTCATAGCCCGCACTCCTGGTCGCCTCGAGCAGGATGTCGCTCCCCTTGCGATGGTCCATGCGCCCGACGAACAGCGCGTAACGGCCGTTGGCTGGGATACCGAGTCGCGTTCGAGCCTCGCGGCTCTCGCGTGGAGCAAACACAGCGGTGTCGATGCCGTTTGGGATGACATCGTCGACGTGTGCCCTGTAGTAGCGGCGAGCCTCGGTGGCGGCCGCCTCCGACACGCAAACAAGCTTAGTTGCGCAACGGCCTGTTACTGCCTCTGTCGCGCCGGCGCTCAGGGTGCGACGTACGCGCTCGTGGATTGGCAGTACACCGGCCTCGGCTCGGGTGTCGCCGATCATCGTCCCGTGATAGACATGAATTCGCGGAACCCCGTGCGAGAAGCAGCCGCCGAGATATCCGTTGCTGACGATCACGTCCGGGTTCTCTCCCAATGCGGCCCTGCCGGCCGACAGCGACATGCTCGGGTAGCCGAGTCCGAGGCGGAATTGCCAGCGAGTAGGCGGTCGCTTGGGGCCAACGATACTCGTATCCCACCCCTGTTCTTTGAGTACCCGGGCCTGCAACAGGGCCATTCTCTCCACGCCGCCCGAGCCGTGGGAGGGGTCGGGAGAGATCACGACGGCGCGCGGCATCGCCTTCAGTGCGTCCGGCCGTGGCCGAGGCCTTGCGTGACCACGGCTGCCGCGCGTGAGACGCGCGACCGGGTGGCTCCCCTTAGCAATATCGCCATCCTTTGCAGAACAAAGCGGATCTGACTTGCTGTCTTACCACGGATGTAGTTCTGCTCGATGAGCCAAGCCCCGTGGCGATTCAGGAAGCGCCAGTTGTTGCGAGCTGCCCAATACTCGTAGCGCAGCGTCGAGGATTGGTGTGCCCCTCCGTCCCAGTTGCCGAACTGATAGCAGTAGGTCTCTCCTGTAAACAGGCAGCGAAATCCGGCGCGGGCCGCCTGCACGAAGAAGTCTGTCTCCTCGCGGTAGGCGTTGACAAGGAAGCCGCCGTCGAAACGGACCTGCTCAAAGACAGAGCGTCTGACCAGAGCGCGTGCGGGCAAGAACGGCGTTTCGAAGGCCTGCCTTGGGAAACTGCCCACATCCTCCATCGAGGGCTTCTCGACGCGCGGCGCTGTGGCCGCGATCGCGGCGATCTGCTCAACCGTGCCGGGAACATGGAGCAGGGGCGCGCCGACGATGTCCGCGTTGTGACCATGCGCCTCAGCTAGCAAGACGGTTGCGTAGTCGGTGGGGAAGCGGCAGTCATCCTCCCCGAACAGGACCCAGCCACCGGTGGCCGCTTCCAATCCGGTGTTGCGAGCCACGGGCACACCGCGGTTGAGCTCATGCCGAATGATTCGCAACCGTGGGTCGGCAAATTGCGCGCACACCCGGGGTGTGTCGTCGCTCGAGCCGTCGTCTACGACGATCACCTCGGCGACATCCTTCATCGCCAACATCGAGGGTAGGTTCAGGCGCAGTGCCTCGGCTCGATTGTAGGTGGGGAGGACCAGCGTAATGTCCTCGCGCGCGCCGACGGCCACGACGGCAGTCTATCCGGGACCTCTATAGGTCGGTCTGCACGGGGCGGCCGTCAGCGCCTCTACCATCGTCGCGTGCACGGACGCGGTGGTAGACCCTGGTGAGCGACCTCGGTCAGATCGGAGCACGACGAATGACGGCCGACGTGACGGTGCAAATCGTCGCGCGCATTCTCAACCTCGCCCTTGGTGTGGTTGTCACGCTCGTAATCGTCCATACCTTGGGTAGCCGTGGCTTCGGTGTGTGGTCCTCGCTGTTCGCCGTGACTCAGATAGCCGCGAGCTTCGGCGAACTGGGCCTCAACCAGGTCGCCGTGAACCGGGCCGCAGCCGAGCCGGAGCGCGAGGCGGGCTGGCTCGGGGCGCTGTTGTCCTTGCGGCTACTCACTGCTGTTCCGGTAACGATCGCATCGATCGCAGCCGTGCTCCTGATCGCGCCCGACCACAACAGCCAGTTCGCGGGGGTGCTGCTCTCGATGCTGCTGCTCGTAGGTGTTCCGACGACGCTGAATGTCGTCTTTCAGCTGCGTGTGCGCAACGACATTCCGATGGGCATCATGAGCTTGAACAGTCTCATCTGGGCAGCTGCTGTGATCGCGGTAGCCGCCTTCTCGGGGGGCGTCGCGGCGTTCGCCGTCGCCTTCTTCATCACCTCAGCGCTTACGGCTTGTCTGACGGCGCTGCTCGCCTTGAGGCTTGCTGCGGTCCATCTGCGTGGCTCCTCAGAGCTTTGGGGGGCCTTGCTGCGTGTCGGGGTAGGGCTGGGTATAGCGGGCGTGCTTGTCACGTCCTATGTCAGGCTCGATCAGATACTGGTGCTGGAGTTCGCCGGCGCTCGCCAAGCGGGCCTCTACGGAGCGGCCTACCGTCTACTCGACCAAGTGCAGTTCATCCCGATCTCCGTGATGACGACGCTTTTTCCACTGATCGCCGCCGCATACAAGAGCAGCCGGGATCGCTCGCTCGAGCTGTTGCAGACCGCGGCCGAGTACCTCACGATGGCATCGCTGCCGATTCTTGCCTTCACGATCGTCGCCGCCGAGCCGATCATGACGTTCTTGTTTGGTCGCCAGTTCGCGGCGGGTGCACCGGCCTTGCCGATACTGGCCGGTGCATTCGTCTCGATCTCCTTCGGCTACCTAGCCGGGAACATGGTGGTGATCCTAGAGTTGCAGCGACGGTTTGTCATCTACGCGGCAATTGGCTTGCTTGTGAATGTGGTGCTCAATCTCTTGCTCATCCCAAGCTATGGGTTCCTTGCCGCGGCATGGGTGACGCTTGTGACGGAGGTCATCGTGATGTCCCTGTCGATGCGCAGTGTGCTGCTCGCGCTCAACATGAGACCCCGTCTGGGACGGCTGATGCGGACGCTCTTGGCTGCGTTCATCATGGGGGGGCTGACGTGGATCGCCCGCATTGCGGGCGCGCCGCTGGGAGTCCTGGTTGTCCTCGCCGCGCCGGTTTACGTCGCGGCGTTGCTGCTCCTCGGCGTGCTGGTGCCTGCCGAGGTCATGGTCATCCTGCGCAAGCAGACGGTGGTGTCCTCAGAGGACGGGGCCCATTGAGCTAGGTGGGCTTTCGCGGCGGGCATCACGAGTCGGCGGTCCCTCGACGTCGAAGCTCGGCGCGTGTGAAGACTGCTCAGATCAGGGCTGGAGCAGGACTTCGGCTGTCGGTTCTTTGATCGCACGCCTCAATACGTTCTGACTCACCAATTGCTCCCTGGCTGCTATGAAACGGGAAATCGCGTAGGTGCCGGTTCGGTGCACTTCAGCCAAACGGAAGCCTGTGGGAGCTGTCACGGGAACCACAGCGGCAAGCGGAGCGCGTCCGGTCCTGGCCGTTGGCAGCCCGATGAAGGCAACTTCGCGTGTGGACACGTTCTGTCCGTGGATTGGGCTTACCCGCGGCAAGTAAACGTCGAGTGGGAGCAAGCCATTCTGCTCAGTTACAAGCACGCGCTCAGAGGCCGGCGCATGCAGAGCTTGCGAGACGCCGCGCCAGTTCTCGCGCTGGTAACTGGGGTTCGTGTCGATACCGAAGATCACGAGCATGGATATCGCGCACAGGCCCACCCCGAGCAAGGCTCCGGTACGCCCGGCGCGGGCGATACCGAGACCGATCGCGACCAAGACTGCCCAGGGAGCCCAGGCCGCCATCACGTTGCGACCGTTGAAGACGTCTTGAAGATGCGTCACCGCGAGCAACAGCGGAATCGCGATGGCGCCGACGGCGACGATCGTCACCTCGCATGCGAGTCGCCGCTCGCGGGCGTTCCCGCGTACTACCAGCAGCCACACGGCCATGGCCGCAAGGATCCCTGCGAGCGCGGCCGAGAAGATCTCCAGCGGGCTGTAGAGCCCGACCAGGAATTGCTTCGGCGCCTGTGCAAAGCGAGAGAGGAGCGAGGTGGTCTGAATCCAGTCGGATTGGCCGCCGCCGCGCTGGCGCAACGCAAGCGGTACTAGTGCCAATCCGACGATTGCCACCGGTGCGATCGCCATGCGGGACTTCCTCCATCCAAGGCGACGAATCAGCACAGCTGCCTCCGGTAGGAACACGAAGACGGCGAAGTAGTGCGTCAGCAGCGCCAGCACCGACAGGCCGGACCACCAGGCCAACTTGCGCATCGTGGGTTCGCGCAGGGCCTGCTGCCACGCGACAAATGCGGCTGTGCTCAACAGGATCAGCAGGGCGTAGCCCCGGGCCTCCTGTGAGTAGTAGTAGAGGACAGGACTAACCGCCGCGAGCGCGGCAGCCCACAATCCCACACGCACGGAGACTCGCTTGCCCGCAAGGTAAATGACAGGAATGGTGAGCGTTCCCATGAGCGCGGAGAACGACCGGAAGCCGAGCGGCCCCATGCCGAAGATCTTTGTCCACGCCCAAACGAGTACGTAGTAGAGGGGTGGGGCAGACTCGCTCGAGGGCAAATGCGAGAGCATTCCCGCGAAGCCGCGATGCACGAGCAGGATCGTCGCCGACTCGTCCAACCAGATGCTCTGAACGTCGAGCGTCCCAAAGCGCAGTGCAGCTGCCAGCAGGGTGAGTGCCAGGACGATTCTCGCCGGGCGGGGATGCCAGGAGGCAGCTCGTTGAGGACCGGTTCGAGCAGCGCGCTGTCCGACGCCGGCGATCGTGGGCGTGGGAGACACCGAGCTTGAACCCACGCCTGTGATTATGCCAGTTGCCGCGATCTCTCAGGCCGTGCGATCTCAGGCATTGGCGAGCGTCGTCTCGACGGCGGTCGTATAGGCGCCCTTGGTCTGCAGCTCATGTTGCAAGGCGCCGAAATAGACCTGGTCGTTGTCGGTGGCGCCGCTCGATTCTTGATCGCGAACCTGATAGAGCACGAACATGCCAAAGCGGCTGCCGAGCAGACGCTTGATGGCGCTGAATGTGCTCGTCAGCGTGCTTGCGGCTTCGTCGTAGCTCATGCACTCGCTCCAGCCGTCGTTGTCGCCGAGGCAATGGCCATTGTCGTTTGCGACACCCCACTCGGTGATGTCGATCGGAATGTTCGACGGTGCGCCATGTGCGGCTGTCTGGGCGAGCAGATCCTGAAGCCGGCTTTCCCACGAGGTGCCGTAGGGGTGGATAGTCCAGCCGGCCACGTAGCTGCCGAGATTGGGAACGGATGAGAACATCCCGTTTACCCACGTGCCGGTCCAGTCGTCGGCTTGTGCCAACAGCCCCACTTTGATCCCCGTGGAAGAGATTGCTTGTGCAGCTTCCTTCAAGCGCAGCGCATAGTTCTCGGCTCTCGCCGTGTAGGACGGACTTTCAGCGCTGTCGCCGTACTGATACCCATAGGAGGTCTCGTTGCCGAACTCGATCGACTGAATCGCCAGGGCACCGTCGCTGCGATTGGCCCAGAAGCTGCCTCCGGGTCCAAAGGCCTTGGCCCAGCTCGCGAGGTTCTGGGCTTGTTCGGGTGTCGGGAGCGTCCCATAAAAGCCCGCGAGCGGCAGGACGCGCACGCCGATCGCTGCGTATCCGGCGATCACGGGCTGCAACTGCGCAGCGGGTGTGCCAATCGAGAGCTCGATCCGAACGAGCTTCGCGCCGAGCTCGGTGGTGGCTGTGAGGTCGTTGGCTTCCATTCCTGAGTCGATGCCCGTCTGAAGGGGTGGGGATGTCGGAGGAGTCGTGGCGCCGCCGCCGGATGAGGAGCTGCCACTGGATGAGGGGCCATCGCCGGTCGTGGATTGCGAGTCCGGGCCCGATTCGTTACCAGCGATAGGGTCTCCTACGGGGTCTGCGCCGGTGAGGGATTGCGAGTCTGAGCCATTTCCGGAGCCGATGCCTGAGTCGTTGCTCGACTTCTGCACGCTTCCTGCACTGCTGGTCCCCGAGGTCGAGGGTGGTGCGCTCGAAGGCCGGTTACTGCGAGCACTCCTGCTCGAGGTGTGTCGGCGCGCGACGCGCGCTTCGACATGTGTCAAGAGTTGGCGCGCATGGTGGCAACGCCGCGACTTGTGGGCGCGGGCGGCGCACAGGCGATTGACCGCGGCGCGTAGGTTGTGACTTTGGACCTCTGCCGACTGTGCTCGTGCCTGCGTCGTGGCCGTGGCTGCTGCGAGGTCTTGCGGCGCCTGGCTTGCGGCTGCTGTTCCCACGGAGCAAACGACGACGCTCAATATTGCGATCGCCACTGCCAGGAGGCGGCCGGATATTGGGGTGGGGTGCATTCGGACTCTTTCGGGAGCCGGGCCATCTCATGGAGACCCCTGGCTTTGCGGCCCCGCCTCGCGACGGGTGTGCCGTTGTCGTGTTCCTTCTCGACGCTTTTTCGTCGTTACATGAGGGCATCGGCCTATGGCGGCCCCCTTCCGAAGTCGTATGGGGCCGCTAGACGGATATATGGGCACCTGCGGCCGGACCGTCGTTCTGGGCTGTGGAGGCCACAGATCCACCGTCATGGGTTGGCTCGTTGGGCAATCGAGTGCGTGGCGGACGTCACTACCATGACCCTGCAATGCTCTTCTCAGCTCAGCCCACGGAGGGCCAGCGTCTCAAGTGGGCGCGGCGCGGCGACGATGGGGTCGGGATGGCGAATACGGCGATCGACAGCGGTGACGGGCCAGGCGGCTTCAGGCGCGATCGAGCGTGTGGTCTGTCGCGTCGATGTGCAGCTCGAGCGCTTGACAGCGGGGCTTGTTGTCGGTCGAGGGAGACGATGTGAGCGTTCCCGAGCGATTTGACGCGATGCGCGAAAGCGACAACCTTTCGAGCGCGAGGGTGGTACTCCGCCGTCGCTGGCCGCTGATCGTTGGGATAGTGATCGCTTGCTTGCTCGTCTCGGTGGTACGCCACGAGCGATCCTCCAAGTCCTATGCCGCCACGGCGAGCGTCACCTTTCAGAGCGCGACGCTTCCTGACGCCGCGCTCCAGGTCTCGCCCTCCGGTAGCAGCGAACCGCAACGAGCCGCCGACACCGAGGTCTACATCGCCCACTCCAGTCAAGTGTCCGAAGGAGTGCGCAAGCAGCTACACGCCTCGGCGACCGCGAAGGAACTGCTGGAACTCGTGAAGGTCGAAGCGGCGGCCAACGCCGACGTGCTCAACATCATCGCCACGACCGGCGATCCTCACTACTCGGCACGGCTAGCCAATGCCTTCGCGGCGCAGTACATCGCTTTCAAGGCGGCCGCTCAGGTTGCCAGCATCGAAGAAGCCCAGCATCAGCTTCAACAGCAGATCGCCGGACTGCCGGCCGGCTCCGCGGCACGCTTGTCCTTGGAACAGTCTGAGCAGCGCCTCGGAGGCCTGCGCGCGGTGGCGGGCGGTGGCGCAAACATCATCAGCCTCGCGACGGCGCCGTCGGCGCCGTCGGGTATGGGTCTCTCGGCGGCTGCCCTGATCGGCATCCTGGTTGGGCTCGCGATCGCGTTCTCGCTCGTGTTCCTGCTCGAATCGTTGGATCGGCGCCTCAAGACGATCGAGGAATTCGAGCGCGACTATCGATTGCCGGCGCTCGCCGGCGTCCCTCAGTCGGCCTTTGATGCTGGAGAGGCCAACGGGCGAGCTGACCAACTCGAGCCGTTTCGGATTCTGCGCAGCGCGCTGGACTTCGCGGCCGTGGCACGGCCGGTGGACACGCTGCTGATCACGAGTGCGGTATCTGGTGAGGGGAAGACCACGGTCGCGGTCGACCTGGCGCACGCGATCGCCTTGACCGGACGGGCGGTCGTGCTGGCTGAGTTCGACCTGCGTCGGCCGATGTTCGGACGTCATTTCAACTTCAGCTCGCACGACGGGCTTACGACGGCGCTGGCCAACGGCGAGGGTGTCGCAGATCTGTTGGTCAAACCATTTTCAGAGCTACCGAACCTGTCGGTATTGAGAGCTGGACAGCTTCCCCCCAACCCGTCTGAGCTACTCGGCACCGCGGCTGTCGAGCAGGTCATCTCAGAGCTCTCCAGAGACGACACCACCGTGATCATTGACGCGCCGCCCTTGAATCCAGTCGCGGACGCGCAGGTGCTGCTCAACAACTCGGCGGTTCACGGGGTGATCGTCGTTGGGCGAGTGGACAAGACCACGCGCGAGGAGGTTCGTCGTGCTCGCGCGATCATCGACCGTCATACCGTCCTTCCGATTGGCTTGGTGGTTACGGGTCTGCGCGATGCCGGACGCTACGGATACGAGTCCTATGAGACCGTTGACCCGGCCAAGGCTGACGTCGGGGCGCTTTCGCGTCCGCGGAGTCGCTCATCGAGTCGTACTCCCGCGACCTGAGTAGACGCTGATGGTTGCGAGGCATCTGCGACCTGCCTCGCGCGCGCCGATCGACCTGCCGTTGGCCGCCGCCGCGACGGTCGCGACCGCACTGTTGGCGTTGCTCGTCAGCCACAGGGCCGGCGGTCTTGGCCTGCTCGCGCCGCTGGTTGTGGTGTTGGTGGCGATTGCTGTGCTGAGGCCCCTGTTCACGGTGACCGCGGTGGTGGCCCTCACGGTGCTTTGCGAGGGACCGAGCTTTGGGATTCTGACTTTCTCGTCGCATCTGTATGTGCAGGTCTACAAAGACCTCAGCCTGCTCGACTTGCTCGTGGTGCTGTCTGTCCTCGCGGTCGCCTTCGATCTGATCCGAAGTGGGCGGTCGCTCTATGTCCCATCGCCACTCAAGCTCCCCTTGACACTGTTGGTGTTGGCCATGATGGCCGGCGCGATCACCGGTCATGCGGCGGGCGCGAGCACACGCTTCGTGCTGGCGTCTGAGGACGTGCTCGCGTATCTGTTGGCGATGCCCCTCGTTGTCGCCAACCTCAATGTGGATCGTGAGCGACTGAGATGGCTACTGGGAGGAGCAGTGGCGCTTGCGATCGTGAAGGCTGTGCTCGGGCTGATCGAGGTGGCCGGCAGCCGTGGTCAGACGATAGACGGGACCACGCTCACCTACTACGAACCGACCGCCAACTGGATCGTCATGATCGCAATGCTCGCGATCTTTGCCGCTGTCCTGGCTCGCGCAAAGCCGCCCCTGTGGATGTTGCTCGGGACCCCGCTGCTGTGCGCTTCGCTGCTGCTGTCATATCGACGCTCGTTTTGGATCGCGGCGGCGCTGGGGGTGCTGCTCGTCCTGCTGCTGGGCACATCGCCCCTGGGACGTCGAATGCTGCTCCCCGTAGGTTTGCTCGTGGCGCTCGCGATCTGGCTGTTGGGGTCGACGAGCTTCCAGTCGCAGTCGCCGATCGTCAAGCGTGTCAGCTCATTGCAGTCTTCGAAGGTGGAAGCCAATGTGGAAGATCGCTACCGCATAGACGAGCGTGCGAACGTGCTGAGCGAGATCGATCGCCATCCAGTTTCCGGTTTGGGCATGACGATCCCATGGGAAGCTACAGCTAGGCCATTGCCGGTCGAGCACGAAGGGGGGCGTCTGTATGTGCATTTCGCTGCCCTGTGGTTCTGGCTAAAGCTCGGAATACTCGGGCTGTTGGCATATGTCGCGATCGTCGCGGCCAGCATGGTGCTTGCGTTTCGCGCGTGGCGCGCCGCTTACGATCCTATCTCGCGCGCATTTGGGCTTGCCTCGCTTTGCGGAGTGGTGGTGCTCGTGGTTCTGGATACGACCGCGAGCTTTACAGGCGTTGACGCTCGCTTCACGGTGTTGTTCGGAGCTCAGCTGGGATTGCTCGCCTTGATTGCCGACGGACGGCTATTGCCTGCCGAGCAATCCCGCTAGCGCCTCGACCGAATAGCGCTGCTCGGCCAGCCTGCGTCCGGCACGGGCAATCTCCGGGGCCCCGTTGCGCAACACGCGCACGAGCGTGTCGGCAAATGCTTGCGGGCCCTCGGCAATCAAGCAATCCAAGCCATCCTGGACATCCAGCCCTGCGACAGCGCGGGGAGTGGCAACAACTGGCAGGCCATAGGCAAGCGCCTCGACCAGCTTCAGTGGGCTGCCGCCACCCTGGAGCAACGGCACGACCGCGCAGCGCACCTGCGCATAGGCGCCGGCAAGATCCTCTACGAAGCCAAGCGCGCGCACGCGCGGGTCCTCGCTCGGGGGGTGCTCCAGCCCGGCGCCGGCCAGTATCAGCTGGGCATTGGGAAGTTGCTGCCATGCGCGAGGGAGCACCTCTTCGATCAAGAACATCAACGCGTTGCGGTTTGGCGTGTAGGCGAAGTTGGCGACGAAGATCGCCACCGGCTCGGTTGCGAGGGACGTCGCTGGGTCGGGTGAAGTCGTCACCGGTTCGAGTGTCGCCGGCAACTCGGAGGTCGATCCTGGGGCAGATCGGTGGGGGGTCGCGAAGACCGGCCGAATCGCCGAGACATCGACGACATTGGGTGCAAGCCGCAGCTTTGCCTCCGGACACAACGCGCGCGCCCCACGCATGTCGGCCTCGCTGACCATCCACGACTCGCTGGAGCGCCGCAAGAGTCGCCGCTCGAATGAGCGCAAGCCTCTTAGCGAAGCTTCCTCATCGGGCAGCTCGTGGCGGAAAGCCGACTCCAGGTTGTGTGCGCTGTAGATGACCGGGCGCCGCCGCGCCAGGCCAGCGAGCGCGGCTGCTGCGGTCGGGCCGTCCGCGATCACGCGCCGGTAGTCGCTACTGCTTGTCAACTGGACTGCCGCTGCCGTGAGCTCCGGGGAGACGCCGCGCGCGAGGGCGCTGGGCACTCCGCTCAGCCGAGCCTTCACATATGCGATCGCTCGCCGTCCTCCGCGTGAAGCGATCACCTCCTGCAGCTCGACCCCAGGGATCGAGCTGAACGCCTCATCGGGCTGCTTGGCGCCAAAGCGCACATAGAGCAGCGTCACAGGGCCGTTCATTGCAAGCGCTCGCGCGATTCCGTATGTGCGTACATCGCGGCCCGAGCGCAGCGCGGGCGTGTGAGTGCTGACAAGCAGGTCTCTCCCGTCTTTCGGCAGAGCGTCGATCGCGGTGGCGATTTGCTCGATACGCCCCTCCCACGAGTGGGCGCTCGCGGCGCGCGAGCGCTCGGCACGACGCTTTGGGGTGTCCTCGGCAAGCGCCTCGTCCAGCAGTCGCGCGATGCCACTCGCATCTGCTGCGCTCGCCACAGCCTCGACTCCCGTCAAGGAAGGCAGCGGCGTCGCCACCACCGGCAGCCCGGCGGCCAGGTACTCATAGACCTTCATCGGGAAGATGCTGTCGGTGAGCTGGTTGCGCGCGTATGGGATCAGGCCGGCGTCGGCTCCGCGCAGCACGCTCGGCAACTGCTCGTAAGTCGCGTGCGCCGAACAGGTGGATGTTTGGCTCGGCCGCGAGTGCCGACACGTCGGTGCTCGGGTCACCCAGGCCGATGGGACCGACGAGCGCGAACGACCATGAAGGCCTGGCTTTGGCGAGTTCCACAAGCAGCCCCATGTCGAGCTTGGTGGCTACGACCGCGCCTGTGAAAACGATGCGTGGGCCGGGCAATGCGGCCAGAGCGGGATCGATCGGGCCGTCCTCGAGCGCGCCGGCAAACAAGGCCGTGTCGGCCACGTTGGGCGCATAGACCACGTTGTCTGAGATAGAGCGCAGGCGCTCGGCCAGGGCCGGTGCACTTGCGAGCACGAGATCGGCGCGGGCCGCAAAGCGTGTCTCGGCCGCGCGAAAAGAGGGCGCATCGATGCCCGGCTGGGCGGCGATGTCATCGACGCAGTGATAGATCACAAGCTCCGGTTGGAGCACTTCGAGCAGCGACTCTGCCTGGGGCACATAGGCCCACAGGATCGGCCGGCGCATTCCTAGCTTGCGGGCGGCACGTCGCACGAACATCCCGAGCAAGCGCCGGTTCAACGCGCGCACGAAAGCGTTTGCGTGCAGCGGCAAGACGAGCGGAGAGAGCACGTGCAGGCCGTCGATTTCGCGTGCGCCGCTCAATCCTCGGCGCAGGCGACGCGCGATCCGCTTGAGGTCACGTCCGGCAAGCTGCGGGCGGCGCAGGCCGAGCGACTCGACGAACAGCACCCTGTTCTCAACCGCGAGCCGCTTCATCAAGTGGTGCTGGTTAGTCTGCAGGGCGGTGTCCCAGTCGGCGAAACCAACACACACGATGTCGCGGCCCTGAAGCCGTGGCGGATCGGCCATCACCGACATGATCCCAGGCCTGAGGACTGGGAGGGATTTGGATGGGGCGCGCTCCGCGCGCCTGATGTTCGTGCCTGAGCTAAATACCGGCGTCGTCCACGACAGCGAGCTTGACACGCCGGTGGTACGCGCCGCTACTCGTGTGCGCGACGTGCCCTCGCGTCCTTTGCGCCTTGCCCAGCAGGTTGGCTACAAGCTCGGCACGCTCGGCTTTGAGCGCCAAGTCGTGGCTCCGCTGGTGGCCGCACGCAAGTCGGTGCTTGGCTCGCGTGCGGACGGACCGCCCCGCTTTCTCGTGCGCGTCGATGAGTTTCCCCACTACCGTGCTTGGGACGACCCGCAGCGTTTCGGTAGCGAGCGCTTCGAGCGCTTTCACGAGATCATGGCGGCGGCGAGAGTGCCCTACCTCCTCGCAGTGTTGCCGCGGGTAAGTCACGGGCCGCTCACGCCTGTCGATGGTGTCGAAAATGACGATGCCCCGCGCGCGCACACGGGGCATCGCGATTTCGACAACGATGCCACCCATGGGCGGGGGGATGGGTCGCTGGCCGGCGACTCGCGCCCACTCGATGCTGGTGAGACCGCGCTGCTTGCACGCCTGGCAAGCGAGCGCGTGAGCTTTGCGCTGCACGGGCTGACGCATCGCACACGCTTCGCCTCTCCCCGGCGCCACTCCGAGCTGTGTGGGCTGAGCACCGAGGCGACCATCGAGCTGCTCGACACCGGACTGGCCGAATTGGCGCGTGCCGGGCTGTCCACCCAGGTGTTCGTCCCGCCCTACAATCGCTTCGACGCCAGCCAGTACGACGTGTTGTCAAGGCGCTTCAAGGTGGTTTGCGGTGGTCCCGAGTCGATCGGCCGGATGGGCTTCCAGCGCACCCCACAGTGGCGCGGCGAGAGCGTCTATCTCCCTGCCTACACCCCGTTCTACGGTCACGCGGCGGAGGTCCTGCCGGCAGTCGAGCACGCGATCGAGGCGTGCTGGGGGATTTGGGTGCCGATCGTGTTGCACTGGGGTTGGGAGGCCGACGCCGGCTGGGCAGATCTGGAACGGCTCGTAAGCGTGCTCGCTCCGTATGCGGTCCTCTGGGAGGACCTCGTCGCGGCCGTCGGGGCCGTCGATGAGCGCGCCTCAAGCCAAGCTGAGGAGAGCGAGTTTGAGCCGCCGGCACCGACGGGCCCCGAGCGTGAGGAGCTGCCGTGAGCGACACGCCCATCGAGCGACTGCGCGAGCGCTTTCCGCGCGTGGCCGTCGTGCACGAGTGGCTCACGATCCCCGGCGGCTCCGAGGACGTCGTGATCGAGCTGCTCGAGATGTTTCCCAAGGCCGAGCTGTTCACCTCGATCTACGATCCCAAGCCGTGGCCCGAGATCGTCGCCGAGCGGCCCGTACATGCCTCCTATCTCAACCGTATCCCGGGGGCGCGTGCGCATTACCCAAAGCTATTGCCGCTGATGACTAGGGCCTACCGAGCATTTGACTTCTCGCGCTTCGACCTTGTGCTTTCGAGCAGCCACGCTTGTGCGAAGAACATTCGCACTCCTCCCGACGTGCCACACGTCTGCTATTGCCACACGCCGATGCGCTACGCCTGGGACGAGAGTCTGCTCGAGGGCGAGGAGATCGGGCGTGCCACGCGGCTTGCGCTGCCGCTGATGCTGCGTCGTCTGCGTCGTCAGGACGTGGAGGGGGCCACTTCGCCCGACGTGTTCGTCGCCAACTCGCGCAACGTGGCCGACCGCATCCGGCGCTACTACGGGCGCAGCGCCGAGGTCGTCAATCCCCCGGTGGACGTCGAGCGCTTGCTGAGCTTGCCTCGCCAGCAGGGCGAGCACTATCTCGTGTTCGGTCGGGTCGTTCCCTACAAGCGGGTCGAGCTTGCCGTGGCCGCTTGTGCCCGCCTGGGTAGGTCGCTGAGGGTGGCCGGCGACGGACGCGCGATGGCATCGGTCCGCGCGGCTGCTGCTGGGCATCCGGAGATTGAGTTGCTCGGCCGTGTGGAGGATGTAGGGCGAGACGCGCTGATGAGCAGCGCACGCGCTTTGCTGTTTCCTGGCGAGGAGGACTTCGGCATCGTCCCAGTCGAGGCGCAGGCGGCCGGTCTGCCGGTGATCGCATACGAAGTCGGTGGTGCTTCCGAGACAGTGATCGACGGGCGCACCGGAGTCCTGTTCGAGCAGCAGAGCGCGCTCGGCCTCGCCGCCGCGATCGAGCGCTTCGAGCGGCTCGAGCTGGCCGAGCAGACGATCCGTCAAAATGCCGAGCGCTTTGGACGCGAGCGCTTCCGCTCGGAGATGGCTGCAGTGATCGAGCGGGCGGCCGACGCGCGCTCGGCACGGGTCGCCTGAAGTCGGCTCAGCCTAGCCTCTCGTCCGTCCACCTTGTCTCAAATCCCAGCCTGCTCCACCAGCCGCCGGCGAAGCAGCGGGTTGATGATCAGATAATCGCCTCGTCCGGTGTGCTCGATCAGCCCGGTCTCGACCAGCTTTTTCAGTGCTCGGTCGGCTTCGCTGCCGTGCATGCCCGTCGTCAGCCTCGCCCCGGCGGCGATCCGCCTGGTGATGCGAAGTGCTTGGCGGTGGCTTGAGCGGATCTGCTCAACGAGCTGGTCAAGCAGCGCGCTGTCGCGTAGGTAGGCGTTGTCGTAGCCCTGTTGCACGAGTGCTATGTCGATCTCCGAGCGGTCGAGCAGCACGCTCAGAAAGTGCGTCTGCTGGGCGATCAGCATGGTCACACGGGGGTGCAGTTCGCCGAGGTGGACGATCCTTCGCAGAGCCTCTTGGCTGATCTTGCACCCGTCTGCCTTAAAGCGCTCCTCGATCCCCGTCTGCCAGTCCTCTTCTGAGATCGGGCGCAGCGGATAGAAGCCGCCGAAGCCGCTGAAAGCGCGACGCTGCGGTGCGAATAGGTCGCGCATCACGTGCTCGATACTGCCGGCGAACAGGAAGCTGACCTGGGTGGAGCGCTGGAAGATCGCGCGCATGCGCTTGGTGAGTGCGTCGGGATCGCCATATGGCTTGCGGCTGCTGGCGATCTCCTGGAACTCGTCGAAGAAAACCACGCAGCGCTTGCCGTCGGCGAGCGCCACCCGCTGTGGCAGCTCCAGCGCGTCGCCCAGCGCGCGTTGCGGGTCCTGGGTGGCGAGCCCCGGGGTGAGAGCCAGCTCGACGGCGTCGCCAAGCTGCCCTTGCATTTTCATCACGAGGGCTCCCTGGGCGGCGGTCAGCGTTTGCCTGCCGAAGCGCCGAGCCTTGGGTAGAAGCTTGCGCATTGCCGGCCGGTTGCTTAGCACGGTGCTAGCCAGCGCCTCGGCGAGTTCGGCGCCGTCGGCGATCGCGAACAGGTCGATCGAGGCTACGTACAGCCCGCGCGCCTTCGCGCGCACGAGCGCGGCGTCGCACACACTCGTCTTGCCGGTCCGTCGCGGACCGGCAAGTACCAGGTTGGTCCCCCCGGCTAGCGCGCTTGCCACTTCTCTGACGTCCTCGGCCCGCCCGATCATCTGGCTGGCGGGAATCGGCTCGTCGGTGGGAAACAGGTCCCCGCTAGCTTGCCGGTCCTCCTCAGATTTTACACGGTTCATGCGTAGATTCTACACAGTTTGTGTGTAGAGAGGGATTTGGGATGAACTAGGCATGAGCCTTCTGGGTTAGCTCATTTTACACGATATATGCGTAAAGATTACACAATATCTGTGTAAAGTAGGTTTGGCGGCTATAGGGCGATCAGCGCTTACCGCACGGCTCCAGGCCCACCCGGAGACGTGGCCGTCGCCGCGTTGAGCAGGCCCGCCCCGTAGAGCGCCTGGTCCTGTGGGCCGCCGAGCTTGCGCGCTGTGTCCTTGAGCCGTGCCGTCAGTTGTGCAACGGTCGGTTTGGGGCCGAGGATGCGTGCGGCAATGATCAACGCCGCCGTGGCGGCCACGTGTGGAGTCGCCATCGAGGTGCCTTCATAGCCATTGGGAAAACCGAACACGCGCGGGCTCGAACCCGTGAAGGTCATCTGGAAGATGTCGCGGCCCGATGGAAGTTCGGGGTTACAGTTCGGGTCGCCGGGAAGGCTTGCGTCCGGTCCGCCGCCGGGTGCCACAAGCGTGATGCCGCGACCGTCGTTTGAGTAACTGGCGAGGCAGCCGTGTTCGGTCGTGGCGCCAACCGCGATCACGTGTCCAGCACGCGCGGGAAAAGGAATTGTGGTCGAGCCCTCGTTGCCGGCCGCGGCCACCACCAGCACGTTGTGGCGGTAGGCGTAGCGAAGCGCTTCGATCAGCTCGGGAATGTCGGAGGCCCCCACGTCGCTCGAGAACTCGAGGCTGAGGTTGATGATCCGCGCGTGGTGATTCACCGCGAAGCGCACGCCTTCGGCTATCGCCGAGGCGTCGCCTTCGCCGGCGCTGTCGAGCACGCGCACGGGCATGATCCGCGCGGCGTATGCCAGCCCGGTAAGGCCGTAATTATTGTTGGTCGCCTCGGCGATCGTGCCGGCCACAAACGTGCCGTGCCCGTTGTGGTCGTTCGCGTAGGGGGTGCGGTCGATGAAGTCATAGCCCCGCACGAACGAGTACTTGCTGAAGTCTGGCGAGCGGCGGTATTTGCCGCGATTGGCATAGGCCACGCCGGTGTCCAGCACGGCCACGATCACTTTTGCCCCGCCTGGTGCCCCGTCCGCGGCGACGTTGGCCCAGGCTTGGGATGCGTCGATGCCGTAGGTCCCGTCGAAGTTCCACTGCGTTTGCTGCCAGCCTCCGGGTGTGTGTCCGGTTGTGCCGGGGTCGTTGGGGATCGATACGGAGGTGGTGTGCGCCACGTAGTTGGGCACTGCCCAAACCACGTTCTTCTCGCGGCGCAGCTGCGCGAGCGTATCGTCGAGGCTTGCTCCAGCCGGTACCGACAGCAGGTGCGTGCTGCCGGCTTCTTCGCCGGATTTGCCTTCCCCGTTCGCCGAGGCTCTAGCTGTACGTGCCGCCTGAGCGCTCTGTGCGTACTTGACGACGATCTGGTTCGGGGCGTACGCGCCGGTAGCCGATTCGGCGGGCGCGGGGGTGGTTGAGATGGCGGTCTGCCCGGTGAGGCTTGGTGGTGCGGGGATCTGCGTCGATGGGCTGGCCGCCATCGCGGTCTTTGCCGCCGCCGCGGCCTTTGATGGCGATCCTCCGCCCGCGAGGCCGGTGAGTGCAACCGCCGCGAGTACAAGCGTGCACAGGGCGCCGCTCTTCAGCCGTCGGCCGGACAAACTTGGATATCGGGTTCGAGCGGTCGGCGACAAGTCGGTTCCTTCGTAATCATGAAGTGTTGGGAGCCCCGGAGGTTGCGCTCCTGGGCCGAGCGACCATGAATCGACGATGAGCGACAGACGATGAGCGATCACTTCTTTGCACGCGACGAATATTTCATGCGCCTGGCTCTGCGCGAGGCCCAGCGCGCCAGCGACCACGACGACGTGCCGATCGGTGCGGTCGTGGCCCATGCGGGCGAGCTGATCGCGACGGGGCACAACGAACGCGAGCTGCGCCAGGACCCGACCGCCCACGCCGAGACGATCGCCCTGCGCGAGGCTGCTCGCGCGCTCGGCAGCTGGCGCGTGCTCGACGCGGTCCTCTACGTCACGCTCGAGCCGTGCGCGATGTGTGCGGGCGCGATCGTCTTGGCGCGCATCCCGCGAGTCGTGTTCGGGGCCAGCGACCCGAAGGCTGGGGCATGCGGGAGTGTGCTCGACGTGCTCGGCGAGCCTCGCCTCAACCACCGTCCCGACGTGGCCTCTGGCCTGCTCGCGGAAGAGTGTGGGGCGCTGCTCGGCGAGTTCTTCGCCTCGCGACGCTGATGCGCGATGGCGGACGCGGGTGCTCGGTAGCCGCCATCGCCGCCGACCCCGGGCCGGATAGGGGCTGCTTCTTGCCGCGCGGGATCGCGTAAATCCTCTAGCCTTGAGCCCGTCGCCGTGGAAGGGTGGCAGAGTGGTTGAATGCGGCGGTCTCGAAAACCGTTTCAGGGGTGAAGCCTCTGACGGGGGTTCGAATCCCCCCCCTTCCGTTTTTGTCATGAGTCGGGACATGGGTCTCGTTTGAGTCGGGACATGGGTCTCATTGAGTCGGGACATGGGTCTCAGTTTGTGGTGTTGGGCCAGCGGCCTGGCTGGTTGTTTTGGTTGCGCCAGTAGGTTTTGTGGGGTTCGATGAGGTGGCGGCTGAGGATCTCGCCGGTGGTGAGGTCGGTGACGGTGACGTGGTGGTCGTCGGCGAGCGCGAGGACGCGTTTGCGGGCGTGTTTGGCGCCGACGCCGAGGTGGTGCATTCGGCCTGCTCGGCGGAGGCTCATTTTGCCTTTGTTATCGAGCCGGTCGTAGCGCAGCCGGTAGTGGCCTGGTGGGTGTCCGTTGCTGGCTGGGAGCGCCTTGGGTGTGGCTCGGTAGGCGTTAGCTGGCGTGCGTCGGTCAAGCGCGCGGTGCGGGCGCTTCTCGTTGTAGTGTGCTCGGAACTCGTCGAGCTGACGTTGCAGCTGTGCGATGCTTGCGGCGGGTGCTCTGGCCCTGAGCCAGCGCTGTTGGGTCTGGTGGAAGCGCTCGGTCTTGCCTTGGGTCTGTGGGTGCCCCGGGGACCCGTTCTTCTGCTGGATCCCGAGCAGGGGGAGCACGTACTCGAACGCGTTGCGCCCGCCGGTGAAGCGGGAGGTGTAGACACTGCCGTTATCGGTGAGCGTGCTCGCCGGCGATCCGTGCTCGGCGACCGTGTCGAGGAACACGCTCACCACCGCGTCCCCGGTGACAGGTTGATGGGCGCTGGCGGACAGCAGGTAGCGGGAGTGGTCATCAAGCCAGTTGAGGATCTCGATGTCGGTTCCGTCCTTGAGGCGCCAGTGGATGAAGTCCGACTGCCACATCTCGTTTGGCTGCGCCGCCTGGAAGCGGATGTAGCTGCTTCTGGGGCGCTTGCGCGGTTCGGGGACGATCAGTCCAGCGTGGTGCAGGATCCGTCTGATCGTGGATGTCGACGGTGCGTTGAGTCCCTCTTGCTCGAGGTGCCAGACGATAGTGACTGGTCCCGCGTCCAGCCCGTCCGCGGTCAGCTCTCGACGCAGCTCGATCACCCGCTCGCGGACGTTCTCGGACGTCTCGGTAGGCGTCGTCTTCGGGCGCCTGGACCGCGGCTTGAGCGCCTCCAAGCCTCCCTCTCGATAGCGAGCCAAAAGGCGGTGAAGATGCCGGCGGGAGAACCCGTACTCGGCAGCGGCGGCAGTGACGGACATCTGATCGGATACGACCTGGAGAACAGCAACGTGGGCTCTAGACATGCCCGCCAATGTGGCGTAGCCCCGGACGCCGTGCCGGTCTAATCGCTCCGGCCCAGTCTCCAAGGCCGCGCCTCCACGGCCAGCACCACGAAAACGCTCAGCCCGACATGAGACCCATGTCCCGACTCATGAGAGACCCATCACCTGAGACACATGTCCTGAACCCAAACACCCCCCCTTCCGTTTGTTGTTGTATGTCGGGCATCGGAAGACCGATGTCCCGGAGATCCTCGTCTCATACCGCAGATCTTGTGGACAGTCCACAAATTCGAAGCCAAAGAGGTAGTCCTCCGAATGTGGTGTTCTACCGCCCGCCTCTCATTCTTAAAGGTGCAAGCCTTCCCGGTCGATCAGTGGGTCGAAGATGTCTGCACAACGCTCAGACTTGGGGGGTTATGAGATGCAAGTCCCTTCACCACCGGATGCCGCAAAAGGTCAATGCGACGACGACCTTGCGCGCCTTGGCGAGGCATTGAAGGCGCGGACGGGCGATGTTCTCGGCCTGACGGTGACTCGCACCTCGGGCCCGGGCCACGAAGTCGATGCGCTTGTGCAGGAGAGCTTTGAACGCATCAGCCGCAGCTCGACTGTTGCGGTCGCTCGCTGGATCTCTGGGGAGGGAATGGCGACCGCGATCGAGGCCGGCAAAGAAACTTGGGAGATATTTGGCGAGCTGGCCGCCCACCGCGCGGCATCGTTGAACGAGGTGACTTGGCGCTGTTTCTGGTGGCGCAACGTGATGGCGGAGGTCTTGCAGGAAAGCGCCACTGAACTGGCCGTTTCCTCCGAGGCGCTCTCGCAAGCTCTGAACATCTTGCAGTTGAGCCTCGAGTTCAGCTTGCTGCGGATGTGCGAGTGCTTCGAGTCAGAGCGCCAGCGCACCGACGAAGAGCTGGCGCGGCGCGAGGAGGAGCTTGGTTTCCTTGCCACCCACGACGCGCTCACCGGTCTGCCGAATCGCACGCTGATCCTGGACCGCGTCGAGCAGATGCTCGCGCGTTCGGCTCGCAGCCAGACTCCGGTGGCGGCACTGTTCGTCGATCTCGACAACTTCAAGAGCATCAACGACACGCTGGGGCACGCCGTCGGCGATGAACTTCTGAAGGCCGTCACAGCGCGGCTCGACGGCGTGATTCGCGACGCCGACGCGCTTGGACGCCTCGGCGGAGACGAGTTCGTCGTCATCTCCGAAGAGCTCTCGATGTCTGTGGGCCCGGAGCTGATCGCCGAGCGGCTGCTCGATGCACTCAAGCATCCGTTCAACCTTGGAGCCGATAAGGAGACGCGTGTGACGGTTACCGCAAGCATCGGGATCGCCGCGGGAGAGCGGATCTCGGCCGAGGATCTCCTGCGTGACGCGGACATCGCGATGTACCGCGCGAAGTGGGACGGCAAGAATCGCTATGTGGTGTTCGAGACCGGCATGCAGGACACGATGCAGAACCGCATGGAACTGGAGATGGACCTGCGCGAAGCACTCGAGAACGAGGAGTTCTTCCTTGCCTATCAACCGACGATCGACCTGAGGGATATGAGCCCTACGGGCGTGGAGGCGTTGATCCGCTGGAAGCATCCGGTGCGCGGCGTGGTCCAGCCAGACGATTTCATCCCGTTGCTCGAGGAGACCGGGCTGATCTGTGAGGTCGGCAAGTGGGTTCTGCGCGAGGCCTGTATCCAGGGCGCTGCGTGGCGCGCCGCCGGACACTCCATCGGCATGGCGGTCAACGTGTCCGGGCGCCAGCTCGACACCGACCATCTCATTACGGACATCGAAGGGGCGCTGGCCGACAGCGGCATGGAGCCGACGGCGCTGACGATCGAGATCACCGAGACGACGCTGATGCGCAACGCCGAGGAGACATCGCGACGGCTCACCGCGATCAAGGAGCTCGGCGTGCGGATCGCGATCGACGACTTCGGCACCGGCTATTCCTCGCTCGCCCACCTTCAGCGCTTCCCGGTCGATGCGCTCAAGATCGACCGCTCGTTCATCTCCGGCTTGCAGCACAACCTGGAGGGCGAAACACTCGTCCGCACACTCGTCCAGCTCGGCAAGGCGCTCTCGATCGAGACGTTCGCCGAGGGCATCGAACAGCAGCGGGAGCTCTCGCTGCTGAGGGACGAGGACTGCGATACCGGTCAGGGCTTCCTTTTTGCCCGTCCGCTCGATGCCCTTGCCACGGAGGCGTTCCTGCAAGGTTGGGCAGAGCAAACCACTCCAGTCGTGGCGCCTGTGCCATCGGTGGTGGCGCCGGCCTTGACTCCCGCGCCGCAGCCCAGTTAGACCGAGCGCCTATTTTGAAACACGTTCTAAGCGCTTGACGCGTCGGACCCAGGCGCCACCACATAGACGATGTGCGCGCGGGCGATCGCCATGAACGCGTGTCGCTCGCTCGGCCCACCGTCGAGTGGCATAAGCGTCACGTCGGTGAGCGTGAGGAAGTCGCGCTCGGAGGCGTTGAGCATGTCCGACACGCGCGAGCGGTAGCCGTCGCGAGCCAGCATCAGGGAGCCCTCGATGCGGTGGCGGGGAGTCTCCAGGCGAATGCGCTCGCGACGCTCCTCGGTGGCGTGGGCGTCTTCGTCGAAGGCGGGATCGCTGTGTGTCTTGCTCAGGCATCACTGCATTATCGGGCCTTTCACGGCGCCGCGATTGCGAACCCCACATTCGACGATGGTGACGCTCGGCGAGCGGGCGTCGTATGTGATGACCTCGAATTCGCTTGCGGAACAGTCGCTGTGCTGGGCGTCCAGCACAGCGAGCGCTATTGCTCCCCCTGCGCTGTAGCTCGACTCTCCGGTCACGATCGCCGGCTCGCCGGCCGGGCTGATCGAGGTGGTCGGCGCCAGGCAGTAGGTGCCGGTGGATACCTTGTGGATCGAGGCGAAGTTCGAGGTTTGAGCAGCGACCAGCCCCTTGTTCGAAGGGGTCGATTCGACTTCGGCGGGGTTGATTACCGCGAAGGCGCGCGCTGTTCCCGCGGGTCCGGCTGGCCCGGTGGCACCGGTTGGTCCCGTGGGACCGACAGGTCCTGTGGCTCCTGCTTTGCCCGTGGCCCCAGTTTTCCCTGTGGCTCCAGTTTTCCCGTTTTTCCGGTTACCCCCGTGAATCCACGCGGACCGGCAGGTCCCGGCAGCCCACGCGGGCCCTGAACCAGGCACTCGCGCACACGGTGTTTGGCGATCCGGGCGACGAAGCATTTGCTGGATGAGCTGTGGGCGGCAGGACCGTCCTCGACGCCGGCGAGCGCCGGCACGGCGACGGTCATCGCGCCGAGCACGGCGGGGGTGGCTAGCAGTGTCAGGGTGCGATGGCGCATGTGGTCTCTCCCGTTTGGTGGCTGGGCCTGTGATCAGTAACCGGTGGCAGGCTCTGAAGGAGCGGTGCGGGCTCAGCCGATGCGCTCGGGCACGCGTGCCGGCAGTCCTGCGCGCACGGGAGTGATCGGGCTTGCGCGCCTCGGCGCTGCCAATCGGTGCGTTGCGCTCCTCGCGCACGATGTACAGCGGGCGGTGCTTGACCTCGTCGTAGATGCGACCCACGTACTCCCCGATCACGCCAAGCGCGATCAACTGGATACCGCCGAGCAACAAGATTGCGATGGTGAGGGTGCTGAAGCCGGGCAGATAGGAGCCGGTGAAGTGCAGCGCGATCACGATCGGGATCGCGATGAAGGCGACGCTTGCCGACAGCAGGCCGGCGTAGGTGGCGAGCTGCAAGGGCAGGTGCGAGAAGGAGGCGATCGCGTCGAGTGAGAAGCGCAGCATCTTGCGCAGCGTGTACTTCGTCTCGCCGGCGGTGCGCGCGTCGCGCTCGTAGGGGACGGCTGTCTGCGTGAAGCCGACCCATACGGTCATGCCGCGCAGAAAGCGCGAGCGCTCGGTCATCGACAGCAGCGCGTCCAAAGCGCGGCGGTCGAGCAGGCGGAAGTCGCCGGAGTTGGGCTCGAGGTCGACCTGGGCGAGCTTGTCGAACAGCTTGTAGAACCAGGAGGCGGTGGCGAGCTTGAAGGCGGTCTCGCCCTCGCGCTGCTTGCGCACGGCGTAGACGACGTCCGAGCCCTGCTCCCACTGCTCGATCATGCGCGGGATCAGCTCAGGCGGGTCCTGCAGGTCGGCGTCGATCATCGCCACCACATCGCCGGCGGCGTGCTCCAGGCCGGCTGTGAGCGCGGCCTGGTGGCCGAAATTTCGCGAGAGATGGATGACGCGCACGCGCGGGTCGGCGGCGGCGAGGCGGTCGAGCAGCGCGGGCGTCGAGTCGGAGCTGCCGTCGTTGACGAGCACCAACTCGAACGTGTAGTCGGCCACGGCGGCGCAGGCGCGCCCGACGAATGCCTCGACGAGCTCCTCCTCGTTGTAGACGGGGGCTACGACGCTTAGCAATGCTGGGAGGCGCGCTTGAGTGTCCGGCATGTTTCCTTCCGAAGGGACGAAGCTGGTTAAGTAGTGGCCATGAGAAGAGTAGGGGACCGGGCCGCGCGAATCCTGAGAATGCCCTTGGTTTTGCAGTTCGTCAAGTTCGGGATCGTGGGCGTGTCGAACACGCTGATCGCTTTTGCCGTGTACACGCTGCTTTTGAAGGTGTTCGGCGTGTGGTACGTGGCGGCGTCGGGCATCGGCTTCGCGATCGGCGCGGTCAATGGCTTCCTATGGAATCGCGCATGGACGTTCAGAGGGTCATGTTGGCGACGCGCTCACGCCGGTGCGCTGGTTCGTTGTGCAGGGCTGCGGGCTGCTGCTCGACCTCGGCCTGGTGTACGCTGCTCGTGGACGGCGCCGGCCTGGACAAGCTGCTTGGCCAGGCGCTGACGACCTTGGTTGTGACCGTGATCACGTTCTTCGTCAACCGCGCGTGGACATTCAAGGGCACGCCGGCCGGGGCTGGTCGATGCGGCGGGCGATGGCCGCTAAAACTTTTTCAGCGGAACACGGCGAGCAGCGACAGCCCTGCTGGGATCGAGCCGCCGCGCCCGATGACCGCGGCCTCCAGGTTCAGCGGCTGGCGCAGCGCCCAGTTAAGCGGCGGCGGCGGTACCCACAGGTCGAGGCTCGACTTGGTGGTTGAAGGCTTGAAGCGCTCCAGCGCGCGCAACACGATCGCGACTGGGAGCAGCAGCGAGTTGAAGTGGGCGGAGCGCTCCAGCTTCCAGCCGCCGCTCTGGGCGGCGGCGAGCAGGGTGCGCCGGTTGTAGCGACGGTGGTGGTGGTTGATCTCGTCGTGTCCGCTCCACAACCACTGGTAGGCGGGCACGGTCACGAGCAAGGCGCCGCCGGGCTTGGTCACGCGGCGCAGCTCGCGCAGTGCGCCTACGTCATCCTTGAGGTGCTCGATCACGTCGAGGCTGACCGTCAGGTCGAATGTGGCGTCGTCGAAAGGCATGTCCATGACCGAGCCTGCGACCACCTCGCCGACGTCGCGCGCGCGCGCCAGCTCGACGCTCGTCTCGGACAGCTCGACGCCGGTGACCGCTGCCGTGCTCGGGCAAGATCGACCATGTTGCGCCCGCTGCCGCAGCCCGCGTCGAGGATTCGCGCGTGCGCGGGCAGCCCGAGGCGCTCGATCGCGCGCTCCAGCACGGTGCGGCGCCCCTGGTACCACCAGTGGCGGTCCTCGGCGCGGTGTGTTTGCAGCTCGTACTCAAGCTCCATGGAAGGCATCTTTCACGAATGGGCGGCGGCGCGCGGCGCGACCCCTCGTCTCCGGGCCTTCTCGGAGCGCTCGGCGTTGGCTATCTTTGGCTTGCGTTCTCGGCCGGCGGAGCCGGATCACAAACAGGAGGAGACGCTCATGACTGGCAAGTGGAAGGGATTGCTCGCGACGTTGGTCGTACTGGCCGCACTGCTCGCGGCGAGCGCCGCGCTCGCCGCCGGCCCGGTCAAGGGAGGCTCCTACGCCGGCAGCCTGATCCCCTCCAGGGACGGCGTGACTGTCAGCTTCAAGGTTTCCGCCAACGGCAAGCAGGTGACCGGCCTGAGCACCTCTAACACCCCGCTCTACTGCAGCGGCGGCGGCAAGCCGATACCCGTCCATTTCAAGAACGCCGCTATCTCGAGCAAAGGCACGTTCTCCAGCACGGGCAAGTACCTCGTCCTGGAAGGTCCCAAGAAGGGCCAGGTCGGCGCCAATTTGAAGATCACCGGCAAGTTCCTCAAAGGCGGCAGAGAGCAGGGAAGCCTGACGACCACCTATGTCGGCTTCTCCAACTGCAGTGGCAAATCGGCGTACTCGACCAAAACCTGAGCGTCGATCGAGCTTCCGTTCCGGGCCAGTGACGAGGCGCTCACGGCGACAGCCATGCCTCGCGCTAGAGCAGCGCCGCCCGCCCGCTCAAACCGTTGACGCCCCGGCAAGCAACCGGGGCTCGTCGCTCAGCCGTCGAGGCTGCCGGCAAGCAACGCCTGTGCCCGCTCGCTCTCGCGCTTGAGCGTCGCGAGGAAAGCCTCGACGACGCGTAGATCGAACTGGCTGCCGGCGCAGCGGCGTAGCTCGGCTTGTGCGCTTGAATGGCCGATCGAGTCGCGGTAGGAGCGGTCGCTGGTCATCGCCTCGTAGGCGTCGGCGACCGCCACGATGCGCGCCTCCAGCGGAACTTCATCGCCTGAGATACCGAGTGGGTAGCCCAGGCCGTCGGGGCGCTCATGGTGTGCGCCCACCCAGGTACGCACGTCGGCGAGGCTTGGGTGTTCGAGAATCTGCACGCCGAGCTCGGGGTGGCGGCGGATGACGAGGAGCTCCTCTTCGGTCAGGCGTCCGGGCTTGCGCAGGATCTCGTCTGGCACGCCGATCTTGCCGATGTCGTGCAACATGCCCGCAAGTCGCACGCGGCTGACATGGCGATCGGAGAGGCCGAGCTCGCGGGCCATCATCTCGGCGTAGCGCCCTACCGTCTCTGAGTGGCGGGCGCTGCCGCTGAAGCGCAGGTCGACGGCCTCGGCGAGGTCCAGCATCACCGCGAGGAAGCGCTCGCCTTCGATGTCTCTCGCACTGCCGCTCGACTTGCACGAGCTCACGCAACAGCGGGCTGTGGCGTACGGTGCGGTTGCGACCGCTGTCCTTGGCGGCATAGAGTGCCTCGTCGGCGGCGCGTAGTAGCGAGGCGGCGGTCTCGCCGTGCTCGGGGTAGGTCGCGAGCCCAAAGCTGATCGTGATTGCGACGGAGTCCTCGGCGAACTCCTCCGCCAGCGCGCCGCGCAGGCGCTCGGCGAACACAAAGGCCCCGTTTGCGCCGCTGCCAGGCAAGATCAGCGCGAACTCCTCGCCACCGACACGTGCGGCCGAGTCGATTTGGCGCTTGCCCTCGTCGAGTAGCCGCGCGACACGCTGCAGTGCGGCGTCGCCGACTTGATGGCCGGAGCGGTCGTTGACTTCCTTGAAGTGGTCGAGATCGCCGACGAGCACGGTCATCTCGGTTTCGCCGCGCCGGGCTCGTTCGAGCTCGAGGTCGAGCAGCTCGCGAAAGCCGCGCCTGTTCGCCAAGGATGTGAGCGCGTCGGTGCGGGCGGTGTCGTAGAGCCTCGAGATCAACAGCTCGACGCGCACGCGCATCGTCGTGATCACGATCGCCGCCACCAGTAGCGTGCCCATGCCCACGATCCACCAGGCTGGCGCGCTACTCGACGGCGGCCTCAATAGGAGTAGCGCGGCATATACGAGCCCCACGTAGAGGACTTGCAGCGCTGCCTCTCTGCGCGTGAGGAAATAAGAGGCGTAAAGCGGGATCCACAGATAGAAGAACACGAGCGGGCTTGGGCTCGCGCCCGAGAAGTAGGCGACTCCCGTGATCAGGCTGCTCCCCCAGGCCAGAGCCAGTGGCAGCGTCCAAGGCGGTAGTTTTCGTGCGCCCCAATGCAGGACGCCGGCTACCGCATAGGCGCCCGCGACGATTGCGAGCAGGCCGAGGTCGTTCTGATTGGAGGGATGTGGCAGCGCCACGGTTAGGGCGGCGAGCGTGGCGCCGGCCGCGAACAGACCCGCGAGCACCTCAGCCATGAGGCTGGTTTGAAAGCTCGCGCCCGCCACGAAGCCGTCAAGCGCCCCCTCAGGCCCATCCTCGCCCGCTACTACCCTCATCTTCTTGGTATCGGTCGTTACGTGGCCCTACATGAGACCATTCGAGTGGGAGGGACGCCAACCGATTCAGGCATGTGGCGTGACAGTCGATGAAGGCTGAGACGATGGCAAGTGTGCCCAGATCAAAGACCGTTCAACCAGGGGTGTCTCTGGCTGGATTGGTGGCGCTCTTGGCTTGTTTCCTGTGGTTTGCCTGCGGGGTGGCACAGGCGAGGGTGGACTCACAGACTCCGGCCTATCTGCGGATTGCCGAAGCCGGTGTGAAGCGCGCCGAGCGGCTTTGGTGGAACCGCGGCTGGGCTGGTATGACAGCCGACTGCGCGACGGCGAACGCTATCCGCTGGCCACGATCTGGGATTCGACGCCGCTGTTCGAGACGCTCGATGCAATCGACATCGCCGCGCCCTCGGCCTCGCATCGCGCGGCTGTGGAGGCATTCGCGAAGGGGGCCGAGCGTTACTGGGACGCCACGCTTGAAGCCGTACCCAGGGTTTGCGCCCTATCCAGGCGATCGGGGGAACACGCTCACCTGGTTTGACGACAACGGTTGGTGGGGGCTTGCCTTTCTTGATGCTTACCGCGCCACCGGCGTGAGCCGCTATCTGCGCGAAGCCCAGCGCGCCTTTGCGTTCATCGCAAAGGCCGGTTGGAACTCCAATGGGGGTGGGCTGTGGTGGAACACCGCTCATCCCTACGTCGCCGGCGAGCCGCTTGCCGCCGGGTCGCTTTTGGGTGCGCAGCTTTTGAAGCTCACCGGCAAGCAGTACTACCGCACGGAAGTTCTCAAGTTCTTGGATTGGGCCGAATCGAACTTTCTCACCGAACGGCGCCTTTATAAGCGCACCGAATCCGATCCGACCCCAACCCCCTACATCGAGGGGACGCTCGTGGAGGCCCATCAGGTGCTCTGCGAAATAGGCATCCCCGAGGCTTGCGAACGTGCCGCACAGCTTGCGGATGCTTCAGCCGAACGTTTCTCCAACCGCCTGAACATGGGGCCACAGTTCGACACGATCTACTTGCACTGGATGCTTGTTTATGGCATCGAGTCCGGCGAAACGCGCTGGCGGGGGTTGGCCGAAGAGATGGCTCGAGATGCCCAAGAACAGGCTCTTGGTGCCCAGGGGCTGTATCTGCGCGCATGGGATGGCACGCCGATCACCGAGCACCAGGCACTCCCGAACATGCTGCAGACAGATGCCGCCACGCTCGAGTTGTTCGCATGGCTGGGCGTGGCGGAATCCTCGCGCCTGGGTACTTAGTAGGTCTTTCAAAATGACCTGCGTGTCTCGATACCCCTTTGGTGTGGAGCTGGGGGATTTATTTAGGTACCTAACCTTTACCTAGGCTTTCGCAAAAGGGGGGTGTTGGGCAGATCATTCAAAGATAGGCCTATGTCCCAGCTCTCATGATCCAATGAACGCCCCACCGCACAGCTCATTTTGAAAGACGTTCCTAGAAACGTGTCTCAAGACCCGGCGGCGCCCCGAGATGGAAGCACCGCGGGTTTCGAGACGCGTTCTAAGAGGTTCGCCTCAGACGCTTACCGCGACGCCGGTGCCGCCCCGCATCGTCTCGCGCGACAGCGCAGCGATGAACGCTTGCACTACTCGCGCGTCGAATTGGGTGTCGGCGTGGAGTCGCAGCTCCGCGAGCGCGGCCTCGTAGCCGATCGAGTCGCGGTAAGGGCGGTCGCTGGTCATCGCCTCATAGGCGTCGGCGACTGCCACGATGCGCGCCTCCAGTGGGATCTGGCCGGCGTGCAGGCCAAGCGGATAGCCGAGTCCGTCGGGGCGCTCGTGGTGGGCTGCCACCCATTCGCGCACGTCGGAGAGGCTGACGTGCTCGATCATCTGCGCGCCCAGCTCGGGATGGCGCTTGATCTGCTCGTACTCGATCTCGCTGAGCGGGCCCGGCTTGTGCAGGATGCTGTTGGGGACGCCCGCCTTGCCGATGTCGTGCAGGATTCCCGCCAAGCGGATTCGGCTGACGCGGTGCTCGGGGAGACCCAGCTCGCGGGCCATCATCTCGACATAGCGTCCTACGGTCTCCGAGTGCCGGGCACTGCCGCTGAAGCGCAGGTCGACGGCCTCTGCCATCTCGAGTACGGCCATGACGAAGCGCTCGCCGCCGATGTCACGCACGTCGTTCGGTATCCGTAGTTCGGCCCGTAGCGCCTGGCTGTGCAGCACCGTTTGATTGCGCCCGCTCTCCTTGGCCGCGTATAGCGCGTCGTCGGCGGCGTGGATCAGCGACGCGGCTGTCTCCGCGTGCTCGGGATAGATCGACAGGCCGAAGCTGATCGTCAACGGAGTTGGGTCTCGCGCGAATGCTTCGCGCAGGTCGATGCGCAGTTGCTCGGCCAGTGCGAAGGCGGCCTTTCCTTCGGTGTCGGGCAGGATCAGCGCGAACTCCTCGCCTCCCACCCTTGCGGCGGTATCGGTTGAGCGCTTGCCATCGGACAGCAGTCGTGCCGCGCGCTGCAGCGCTAGATCGCCGACATGGTGGCCGCGCAGGTCGTTGACGTCCTTGAAGTCGTCGAGGTCGCCGAGGAGCACCGCCATCGCACTACCGTGACGGCGGGCTCGCTCGAGCTCGAGGTCGAGCTGCTCGCGGAAGCCGCGCCGGTTTGAGAGCTTGGTCAACGCATCGGTGCGCGCCGCGTCGTAGAGGCGTGCGATCAACAGCTCGACGCGCGAGCGCATCACCATGATCACTATCGCGCCTACCAGTAGCGTTCCCATGCCGACGAGCCACCATGTGGGGATCGCGCTTACCGGAGCCGTGCTCGCGAGGAGCACGCCGTAGGCTAGTCCGACGTAGAGGATCTGCACGGCTGTTTGCCTGTGGCTGAAGAAGTAGGAGGCGTAGAGGAAGACCCACAGGTAGAAGAACACGAGCGGGCTCGGCACTTCGCCGGAGAAGTAGGCCACGCCCGTGATCAACGTGCTGCCCCAGGCGAGCGTGGTCTGTAGCGTCCAGGCTGGCAATGCGCCTGCCCGGATGTAGAGCATTACCGCTGTCAGGTAGGCGCTCGCCACGATCACGAGCAGCCCCAGATCGTTGGCTCGCGCCGGGTGAGGCAGGACGACAGTTAGCGCCGCCAGGGTCGCGCCGGCGACAAAAAGCGTGGCGAGGACCTTTGCGACGAGGCTCGCCTCTAGGCTCGCACCGACAAACGATTCTCCCCAGACATCGTCGCGGCCGTCCCCCTGCGAGAGCGCGGACACGAACTTCGCGTATCTGCTGCCCGCGGAGCCGACGAGGGAGTTGGGAACTGTTCGCATTGTTGGTGAGGGCCTTAGGCTAGACAGCCTACGAGGAATATCGACTATTCGCAACCGTACGACGAGCTTGGCGATCGACTCGGCGACGATCCGTTTGCGGTCGAGGTGCCCTTGTCGCGGATCAAGGAGCGCTCACCCCAAGAAATGCACGATCGCCGCAATCCCGACCACCACTATCAGGCCTCGTAGGGCCACCGGGTTCAAGCGGCGGCCGTACCTCGCCCCGACTTGTGCGCCGACGATCGAGCTACAGGCGATGATCGCCGCCGGTGCCCACTCGACGTGTGCGGCGAAGATGAAGAACACGCCGGCGACGCCGTTGACCAAACCGGCCAGCACGTTCTTCAAGGCGTTCGTTCGGTGCAGGTCCTGTGTTAGCGCCAGACCGAGGATGCCGAGCAGCAGGATCCCCTGAGCGGCGCCAAAATAGCCTCCGTAGACGCCGGTCGCGTACAGCGCGAGCAGCAAGATGCGGCCCGCGTGCTCGGAATGGGTGGCGCGCTTGGCGAGCAGTCGGTTCAGGCGCGGTTGTAGCACGATCAGGACAAGCGCCAGCCCAATGAACACAGGCACGATCGCCGCAAAGGCGGTGGCCGGCAGCGCCAGCAGCAGCACGGCGCCCGTGATGCCGCCGAGCACCGACGCTGCGCCCAGTCGTATGGCCTGCTTGCGCTGGCCCGAGAGCTCGCGCCGGTAGCCGATCGCGCCCGAGACCGAGCCGGGGACCAGCCCGATGGTGTTCGACACGTTGGCCGTCACGGGTGCGTAGCCAAAGGCGAGCAGCACCGGGAAAGTGATCAAGGTGCCGCTGCCGACGACGGTATTGATCATGCCTGCCGCCAGCCCGGCGGCGGCGATGGCGATGATCTCTCCGGCGCTCACTTAGGGTTCATGGCTTATAGATGGTGGGTTGAGGTGGTTGGTCCGTGGATGGGTTGCGCCGCATGCGATGCGTAGGCGTGCTGGTGGCACGTCAAGCATCGTAGGTGGCGCAGACCGCCGCGGAACGGCCGCCTCAATCCCGACAGATATTGAGCCATGAACCCTCAGCTCATGCTCACATAACCCGTCGCTTCGGTGGGGCTACGTACGTTGGCGGCGACCTTGTTTTCGTAGTTGCCCTCGATCGTGGCGATCTGGCCGTTCGGCAGGATGCCCCTGACGATGCCGACGTGCTCGCCGCCGAAGACGATCAAATCGCCTGGCTTGGGCATGACGCCCGGTCCGTTGGGTATCGCGCGGCCAGTGCTCTGCGCCCACGACCAGATGTCTGAGACGTCGCCGATTCCCTGCCCCTGGGCGCCCAGCGGCTCGCCCGCCTGACGGGCTGCCCAGGAGGCGAAGTAGGCGCACCACGGCGCGCCTGGGACCGCGCCTTCGGTCGCGCTGCGGTATTGGGCGATCGCCGGCGATTCGTTGGAGCCCGGCGGCTGCTCGGTTTGGCCCAGCTGGCTTTCGGCGATCGCCACGATGCGCGCACCGGCGCTTTCGCCCGATGGCGCCGAGCGAGGAGCCGACGATGCCGTCGGCGCTCTGCAGTTGGCCCGAATAGCCGAGGCCCGTGGTTCCCGCGAGCCCAGTGGGACTGTACGTGTCCGAGTCCAGCAGGCGCCGCGGTCGGCACGGCCGGTGCTCTGGTAGCCGCCGCTTGCCTGCGCGAGCGCGTCGGCAAATGAGGATTCCTCGCCGGTGCCGGTCGTGCCTTCGGCGGCGGGCGCTTCGGTGCCGCCGCTGAGCGCCGCGCTCGAGCTGATCAGCACCGCCGGGTTGGCGAGCACCTGCCTGATCGCGCTGACCTGCGCAAGCGTGGATTCGACGGACATCAGCCCGGTAATCGGCAGCCGGCACTGCTGTTGAGTCGGTAAACGGGAACGGGCAGCCGAAGCCGCCCGTTTCCACCACCGTTCCCTCGATGAAGCGGCGGTATGTGGCTGCGCCGGTCCATGGACCGCCGAAGCGTTATGACCCGCCCGACCCGGCACCCGCCTGAGCGGCCCCCTGTCAGGTGAGCTTCGCTGCAGCGGTGGCGTCCTCTAGGCGCCACCGCTGAGGAAGTAGCAGATGACCTACTGCAGCAGCTTCAGGACAGCCTGCGGCTGTGCGTTGGCCTGCGCGAGAACTGACACGCCGGCCTGCTGGAGAACCTGCAGCTTGGTGAAGTTGGTCATTTCCGCTGCCATGTTCACGTCGGTGATGCCGCTGACAGCCGAGGAGAGGTTCTGGCTGTAGATTTCCAGGTTCGACTCGGTGTACTGGATGCGGTCCTGCACCGCGCCGAATTCACCGGCGAGCGCCGACACCTTGTCGATCGCTTCGTCGATGCCCTTGATCGGTTCCGCACCTTTGAGTTCGATCTTTTTTTCGATCGAAGTCTTCAGATCGGCGGTCTTGACCCCGATGACTTCACCGTCGTTGGCGCCGACCTGGAAGGAGATCGTCGCTTCTTTGCTGAGCAGGTCGATGCCGTTGAACTGAGTCGTTTCACCGACGCGTTCGATCTCAGACGTCAGCTGCGTGACCTCGGAGTTGATCGCTTCCTTGTCGGCTTCTGAGGTCGTGCCGTTGGCGTACTGCACCGCGAGCTCGCGGACGCGCTGAAGCATCTGCTCGACGTCGTTCAACGAGCCCTGAGCCGTCTGCGCAAGCGAAACGGCGTCCTGGCTGTTCTGCGTGGCCTGGTTGAGGCCGTTGACCTGGCCCTGCAGGTTCTGGCTGATCGCGTAGCCGGCGACGTCGTCGGCGGCCGAGTTGATCTTCAGACCCGAGGACAGGCGCTGCATCGCCTGAGAGAGCGAGCTCTCGGTGGCGTTGAGGTTCCTGTTGGCGTCCATCGCCGCCAGGTTGGTGTTGATCATGAGGGACATGCGTTCATCTCCTTGATGACGATTTGTTGGTCGGTCCCGAGCCGACTCCGTGTCGGCTCATACCTGGTTATCGCCGGCAAGCGACGAAACTTGAGCTGGATTCATCTCCGCTAGCTCGATTCCCTCCACGCGCAACATTTCCTGCAGTGCGGGACGGGCTGGATGAGCCCAAAACCGACAGGCCCCCCGCGCGCGCGGGGGGCATCGCCTTCCGGACATACCTTGTGCGCCGCCGTGTGGCGCCTCTTCTGCGCATGCGCTGGCGCGACGTTTGGAGGTCGAGCCTGCTTCAAACGCGGATGTCGATGTGTGGACGTTCGTCCTCCTCGGGGCCGTCCTGCTCGAACGCGGCCCGGCCGCCTGCTCTTCTCGTTTGCGCTTGCCCTCATCCTGTTCTGGGCGTTCGTCCTCGCGGGCGATCCGCTCGACCCGCTTTACCGGCGGTCTGGTGGCTCGCGCGACTGGCGGCAGGCCACGCGAGATTGGCGGGATCGCGTCCATCGCCGGCTAGCGTCCGGGCGAGGCAGTCCCCGCGCGTTGGGGCTCGGCGGGAGCGCCAACTGGCTCGCCCGGAACGAGCGCGGCCTGTGCGTCGGCAAGCAAAGCCTGTTCGCGGCCCTTGATCTCGACGATCACAAGCCTTCGCCACACGAACACCGCTCCCGCCCACGCCGCGACGTAGCAGACGCTGCCGGCGATCAGTGCTCGCAGGCCGGCTTGAGCGAGCGTGCCGGTCGGCAGCGACAGGTAGCCGGCGATGAAGAAACCCGCCAGCCCGCCCCAGCCCTTTGCCTGCGCCACCGCGCGCGCGGCGCGCGGGTGTGCGGCCACGCTTGGCGAGCCCGAGTCCTCCGCGCTCGCCGCCTTCTCGTCCTTGCCTTTCTTGCCCTCTGCGCCCTTGCCCTTCGCGTCCTTGCCCTTGGACTCCTTGCCTTGGCCCTTGGCCTGCTTGTCCGCTGGCTTTTGCTGCTCCGCCGGGGGAGCCGCTACGGGTGTGGCGGCCTCGCCCACCGGCGGCTGCTCGACGAGGGGCTGCGCCTCAGTTGCCGTCGCGCTCATCGGCTTCCAGCATACGTCGCCGCTCGGCGCGTTCGCGCTCGAAGATGAAGCGCACCAGACGGCGGCGATTGCCGTCGCTCATCTGGCTGAAGGTTATGGCACGACGCCCCCGAGAATCGTTACGCACGACCCTACCCATCCCCACAATCGGCTCGCGATCTGGGGCCAGGTTCAGCTGAAACTCGATCTCCTCGTCGATCTCCAGCACGTGCGGGCCGGCGAGCAGCAGGCCGCCGCCCGATAGATCGACAGCGTAGGTGTGAACTGGCTGCCGGTCTTTGCCCATGTAGACGAGCACCGGGCGGTCGGCCTGGAGGCGAACGTAGTCGCGTTGCTGGCTCACTGCACCAGCTTGGTCGCCAGTCCCGCCGGGTCGAGTCGGGCGACCGTCCAGCCGCCGGCGCGAGCGCGGCCCAGCGTGTACTCGGGGGCCAGGCCGAACTTGCAGGCCGCCTCGATCGACGTCCCGATCTGGTCGGTGTCGTCGGCGTGCGTCAGCGCCAGCGCGTTTGCCTTCAGGGGTGCCAATGCCTCCAGTAGCTGTCCCGGCGGCGACCGCGCCCAACGTGGTTGGCAGCACCACGACAATGCGCTCGGGCTCGAGCCCCGCGAGCAGGCTTGCCAGCTTGCGTATACCCGAGCGATCTCCCGGGGAGAGCGGGGGCGTGTCGATCACGAGCAGGCCCTCGCCCTTGGTCTTGCGCAGCGCACGCACGGCGCGCGTGCTGTCGATCGACGTTGGCTTCATGACGTAGGGGCTGAGCAGCATCCGCAACTCGCCGTTTGCCTGCGCCCTGGTCAGGGTCGCGCAGCTTGCCGGCAGCGCCGAGCCCTTGCGATAGGCGCCGAGCAGCGCGGCGCAGCAGCTCGTCTTGCCGGCGCCGCCGGGGCCCACCAGCACGATCGCCGCTCCTCGCGCCGGTAGCGGCGGCGCGACAGGTATGCGCCCCGTGAGCGCCGATCGCACGGCCTGGCTCAGGCTGGCTCGCGGCGCGAACGGGCGGATGTGGACGGCGGCGCCGTCGATCAGCTCCTCGGCAAACTGCTCGCTGACTCCGAGCGCAAGCAGCCTCTCCTGGATTTTGGTGCGCGCACGGGAAGGCTTGGGTGCCCGGCTCTGTCCTGAGGTCTGCGCGAGCTCTCTGACGCTCGGGAGGGGGGCCGCGCTCTGGCTGAAGGGCGGGCTCTGGGCTGGCGCCGCGCTCGAGCTGGACCACGGCGCCGGCACACGCTCGCGATCGTGCGATGAGGCACGCTCCAGCATGAGCGCGAAGGGATCGCCGGGATCTGTGGTGCCCGCCACCTCTTGGGGCATGTGCGTGGTCGCTTCGGCCTGGGGCCCTCCATGACGGAGGCCACCCTGATGGGCGCGGGCAGGCAGGCGTGCCGGCTCCAATGGCCCCGCTCGCGCAAGGGCAGCCAGGCGCTCGGTCACATAGGCGGTGTTGAGGGGGCTCAACGCCTCTGCTTCCGGCGCGGGGCGTCGTTGGAGCGAAGGTTCGCGCTCGGGCGTAAAGGTTGCTGGCGCGCTGCTGCCCTGTTCGTCGTAGACGTCGATCTGTGGCCCGCCCTCGGTCGCTTCGAGCTCGACGAAGCGCCGTTGGAAGAAGCCGGCGATGCCGCCGGTCAGGCCCTCGCGGCGGCGCACGATGATCGCGTTCGCGCCGAGCTCGTCCTGGATCTTGGGCAGCAACTCCTCGACGGTGCGCCCGCGGTAGGTGTGAATCGAGCCCGCGTCGGCTGCCGGGGCGTTACTCATGCGTGGATGACGCCGATAGTCTCAACATTGATTCCCGGTGCGATCTCGTTGTAGGAGCAGACTGGCAGGTGCGGCTGGGCCTGGGCGATCAGCCTACGCAGGTGGCGACGCACGCGCGCTGAGCACAGCAGGACCGGTCTGACGCCGCGCCCGCTTGCGTGCTCCACCTGTGCCCGCAGGGCGCCCGACGATCGCCTGTGCCCTTGGTGGGTCCATCGCCAAATACTCTCCGTCTGCCGTCTGGGTTATCGAGGTCGCAACCTCCTGCTCGATTGCCGGGTCCAAGGTGATCGCGCGCAAACGCAGCTCCTCGTCCAGATGAGGTGCGGTGATCGCTCGGCCGAGGGCCTGGCGCGCGTACTCGGACAATAGGTTCGTGTCTCGCGTTATTCGCGCCTTGTCGCCGATCGCCTCCACGATCGTGCCCAGGTCGCGGATCGGCACGCCCTCGGAGAGCAGCAGTTGCAGCACGCGCTGGATCTCCCCGAGCGACAGCGTGTCGGGCACGACCTCCTCGACGACCGCGGCGTTTGTCTCCTTGAGCTTGTCCAGCAGCGCGCGCACGTCCTGGCGCGTGAGCAGCTCGGCGGCGTGCGAGCGGATCGTCTCGGTCAGGTGGGTGACGATCACCGACTCGGCGTCGACGACCGTGTAGCCGAGCGCCTCGGCCTCGGCTCGCCCGGAGTCGTGCACCCACATCGCGTCCAGGCCGAAAGCCGGCTCGCGCGTTGGGATGCCCTGCAGCGTGGCGCTCGCGTCGCCCGGGTCCATCGCCAGCAGGTGTCCGGGCATGATGCGCCCGCGCGTGACCTCCGAGCCGCGCACCTTCAAGACGTACTCGTGCGATTCCATGCCGAGCTCGTCGTGGATGCGCACCGGCGGGATCACGAGGCCGAGATCGCCGGCGATCTGGCGGCGGATCATGCTGACGCGGCGCAGCAGCGACTCCGCCGTTGACAAGCGGCACCAGGCCGAAGCCGATCGCGAGCTCCAGCGCGTCGACTCCGACCTCCGACAGCGGCTCCGGGCTGGCCGCGCGGCGCGGCCAGCTCCGCTGCCTTGGCCTTGGCCTGTGCCGCGGCGGCCTCTTGCGCCTCGGGCATGCCGTTGCGCACGGCCCAGCCGATCGAGCCGAAGATCGCCGCGATGAACAGAAACGGCAGCTTCGGCAGGCCGGGAATCAGCGCGAACAGGCCGATCGCGCCGGCCGCGACCATCGGCGCGCGACGCTGGGAGAGGATCTGGCCGGCGATGTCGCTGCCCAGGTCGCGGTCGGAAGCGGCGCGCGTGACGATGATGCCTGCGGCGACCGAGATCAACAGCGCCGGGATCTGCGCCGCGAGCCCGTCGCCGACCGTCAGCAGCGAGTACTTCTGGGTGGCTTCGCCGAAGCCGAGGTTCATCTGCAGCATGCCCACGACGATGCCGCCGACGAGGTTGATCGCGGTGATGATGAGTGCCGCCATCGCGTCGCCCTTGACGAACTTCGAGGCGCCGTCCATGGCGCCGTAGAAGTCGGCCTCGCGTCCGATCTCCGAGCGCCGCTGACGCGCCTGGTCGTCTGAGATCAAGCCCGCGTTGAGGTCGGCGTCGATCGCCATCTGCTTGCCCGGCATCGCGTCGAGCGTGAAGCGGGCGCCCACCTCGGCGACGCGCCCGGCGCCGTTGGTGACGACCACGAACTGGATCACCACGAGGATCAGGAAGATCACGAGGCCCGACGACGACGTTGCCGCCCACGACGAACGAGCCGAACGCCTTCACCACACTGCCGGCGTCGCCGGTGGTGAGGATCAGGCGCGTGACCGACACGTTGATCGCCAGACGGAACATCGTCGTCAGCAGCAGCAGGCTTGGGAAGGAGGCGAAGTCCAGCGCCTTGCCCAGGTACATCGTGGCCACGACGATCGTCAGCGCCGCGGAGATGTTGAGCGTGATCAGCAGGTCCAGGAGCGCCGGCGGCAGCGGCACGACCAGCATCGTCACGACAGAGACGACGGCGACGGCGGCAAGCAGATCGCTGTGGCCCAAGAGCCGCTTGATGATGGGGTTGTTCATGAGTGGAGCCTCCCAGCGCCGACGGGCACGCCATCGTTGGCAAGGGTCTGTGGCGACAGCCGTTCTGGGTGCTCACGAGACGAGCCTCCACACCTGGCGACGGTGTTGAGCGTGCTCATGATGGTGAGCCTTCTACGCCTGCAATGGTGTTGAGGGTGCTCATGATGGCGAGCCTTCTACGCGCCTGGCGATGGTGCTGAAGGCGCTCACGACGCGAGCCTCCTACGCCCCGCAAGGCGGTAGACGAAGGCGAGCACCTGGGCGACCGCCGCATACAGTTCCTGAGGGATCATCTGGCCGATCTCGGTCGAGGAGTGAAGCGCCCTGGCGAGCGGCGGATCGCTGATCACCGCCACGTCGTTTTCCTCGGCGACGCGCCTGATCTGGGCGGCGATCAGGTCCTTGCCCTTGGCTACCAAGAGCGGGGCGGTGTGCGAGCCGTCGTAGACCAGTGCGACGGCATAGTGAGTTGGGTTGGTCACGACGACGTCGGCTTTGGGCACGGCGGCCATCATGCGCGCCCGCGCCGCCTGCATCTGGCGGCGACGCTGAGCCGTTTTGACCTCGGCGGAGATGCTGTACTGGCGGGTCTCCTCCTTGATCTCCTGCTTGGTCATGCGCAGCTGCTTCTCGTGGCGATGACGGCGCCAGGCGTAGTCGAGCAGTCCGATCACCAGATAGGCAAAGGCCGCGTGCTGGGCGATCGAGAGGGCGCTCGCGCCCATCAAGGCGCCAAGCGCCTCCGGCTGCATGCCGACCTTGGCCGCCAACGTGGTCAAGCCCGGCAGTACGGCAAGGCCGGCGACCAGTCCGACGACGGCGACCTTGGCGATCGCCTTGAGCGCTTCGAAGATCGCGTTGGGGCCGAACAGGTTGCGCGCCCCGGAGGATGGGTTGATGCGGCGGAAGTCGAATTTCAGCGCTTGCGCGGTGGGCTTGAAGCCGACCTGTGCGACGCCCCCGAGCAGGCCGGCGAGCAGGCAAGCGCCCGCCACCGGGGCCACGGCGAGCACGATCGTCGAGAGCGCCATGTGCATCAGTTCGCTGAGGCCGGCAGCACTTGTGGCATGGGCGGGATTGGCGACGGCGCGCAGCGTTTCGCGAAAAGTGGTGGCCCCGGATTCGACGATCTTCGGGCCCATCGCGCTGAGCGCGAGCAGGCCTGCGATCAGGACGAGCGAGCCGCTGAGGTCGGGGCTGCGCGCGACCTGACCCTTCTCGCGCGCGCGCTGGCGGTGCTTGGGTGTGGCCTTCTCTGTGCGTTCCTCGCGCGCCATCTCAGCCTTTGTCGTCCTGGGTTTCGGGCCCTTCGGCCGCGGTTGGCTTGCTCGTCGGGGTCATGCCACGTGCAGCGCGCCCAGCGCCGCGCCCACGCTTACGGACATCTGTTCTGAGATCCAGTTGGCCGTGAACGGCAACGCGGCGCCGACGACGAGCAGGGCCACGGCTACCTTCACCGGAAAACCGACCGCGAACACGTTCAACTGCGGCACGACGCGTGAGACGACGCCGAAGGCCACGTCGGTTATCAGCAGCGCGACCAGTACCGGTCCGGCGATCTCCAGCGCCGAGGTGAAGAGGCCGGCGAATGCCTGCTCGGCGCCGCCGATCAGCGAGGACATGCGTGGGCCGCTCGTCAGCGGGACGAGCTCGAAGGTGCGCCCGAGCCCGCGCAACGTCCACGCTTCGCCGCCGATGACCAGGAAGATCATCGTCCCGACCAGCGAGTAGAAGCGTGAGATGACGGCGCCGTTCTGGCCGGTCATCGGGTTGATCAGTTCTCCGTATGAGAAGCCCGAGACGACGTCGATCATCGCGCCGGCGGTTTCGAGGGCGGCCAGCAGGATCGCAAGCGTGAAGGCAAAGCCGAGGCCGACGAGCAACCCCTCGATCACGAGCTCGGCCACGACCAGCGGCTGGCTTGGTATGTGCTGGCCGTGCATCGCGATCGGCGTCAGCCCGATCGAGATGCCGACGGCGATGATGCCGCGCACCCGCGGTGGGACCAGCGACGAGGAGAACAGCGGCGCGATGATGAACAACGGCGTGACGCGCGCGAGCACCAGGATGAAGCCGACGAGCTCGCCGGCGGCCAGCTTTCTGAGTAGTTCGTTCACGCGAGCGCCCTTGCTCGCCGGAGCGGTCCGTTCATAGGCACGCTCGGGGTCGGGGCCGGTAGCTCACAGGCACGTCCGGTACAGAGGGGTCGCTCCTTGGATTCACGAACCGACCATCGTCGGGATCGAGGTGAACAGCGCGGTCGTGTAGGCGACGAGCTGGCCCAGCATCCAAGGTCCCAGCACGATCATCACGGCGGCGACGCCGATGATCTTGGGGATCAGCGTGAGGCTCTGCTCCTGGATCTGTGTGACCGCCTGGAAGACGCTGACCGCCAGACCGGCGACGAGCGCGACGATCAGCAACGGGCCGGCGATCTTCAGCGCGAGGCTCATGGCCTGAGAGGCGAGGTTGACGACGGTGTCCTGGTTCATGGCACGAAGCCTCCTAGGTGTGAAAGCTCTGGACGAGCGCTCTGATGACTAGATCCCAGCCGTCGACGAGCACGAACAGCAGGATCTTGAAAGGCAGCGAGATGAAGGTCGGCGGCAGCATGATCATTCCCATGCTCATCAACGTTGCCGAGACGATCAGGTCGATGATCAGGAACGGCAGGAAGATCAAGAAGCCGATTTGAAAGGCGATGTTGAGCTCGGAGACGATGAACGCCGGGATCAACACCTCGGTCGGGACTTCGGCGCGGGTGTGCGGCGTCTTTGCTTTGGCGAGGTTGACGAACAGTGCGATGTCCTGCGGGCGCGTCTGGCGGAACATGAATTCGCGCATCGGTTCCTCGGCGCGCTCGAGCGCTGTGATGGTGCTGATCTGGTGGGCCATCAGCGGCTGGACCGCCTCCCGCTTGATCGCGGCGACGGTCGGCGCCATCACGAAGATCGTCAGGAACAGCGCGATCCCGACAAGCACCTGGTTGGGCGGCTCGGTGGTGGTGCCGATCGCGGAGCGGATGAAGCCGAGCACGATCAGGATGCGGCTGAAGCCGGTGACTGTGAAGAGGATCGCCGGCACGAGCGTGAGGCCGGCGACGAGCAGCAGGATTTGGACGGAGTTGCTGGAGTTGAGGTTCAACGACGCACCGTCAGTTCGCGCAGGCGCTCGATCAGGCTGGAGGACACCGAAGGCATGTGCATCGGGTCGCTTTGCCGCTCGCCCGACTCCAGTGTCCTCGTGGGGCGGGGTCGTTCAGGTGTACTTCTTGGAAGCGCCGCCTTGGGTGGAGCCACGGGACGTGTCGTTACCGGTGGCTCCGGCCAACGACTGCCCTCATGTGCGCTCAACCAATGCTCGCCCTCTTGATGTGGCCCCGCCCAGCGCGCCTGAGGATCGTCACCGCGCGGGCTGGGCGGGGCGAGCAGGCCGAGGTTGATGCGGCGTTTGCGCGGCTGCACAGCCTCCTCGGGCGAGAGCAAACCCGCTTCGAGCGCCTGCTGCTCGGTGTAGCGGTGGATCGGCATCAGGCCGTGCTCGGCGCTGCCCAGCAGCAAATAGTCGTTGCCGGCCCGGACCAGGTGCACCGAGCGCCCGGAGCTGAGCGATAGCGCCGAGACGCTCGCCAGGCCGGTCGCGGCAACGCGCGGATCGCGCCGGCCCTTGACCTGGCGCAAGATCCACGAAAGCCCCCAGATCACGGCCAATCACGATCGCCAGGCCGACGATCGTGCGCACGATGCTGGCTCCACCGGAGCTCGTGTGCGAGCTGGTGCTGGGCGAGCCGAGGTTCAGCGGCGTCTGTTCGCCAGTGCCCTTCTTGGTGTGGGCGGCAGTGAATGCCGACGCGGGACTGGCCCACACGAGCAGGCAGCAACACAGCAAGGCGGCCACCTGCGTGGCCGCACGGGGAAGGGTCAGCTTAGTCATCGAGGGACGACTCCGAGGAAGAGTCGCCCCCGGTTATCGGCCCGCCGGGGCAGGTCTTGAGGCTGCGGCACCGACGGACGGCTTCAGAGGGTGTCTAAAAACCCGCGGCACCCCGAGATGCGGGTGGGTGCGCCTTGATATCGGCGCTGAATCGCCACGCGATGTCCTGGCGTGTGTGGTCTGGCGGCTTGGCAGTGCTCAGACGAGCTGGGAGACCTGCACGCCCCAGCCGCCGTCTGGCGTGACTACGAGTGTGCCGTTGGCGAAGCACAGCCCGTTGACAAACAGCTCGACAGGCGCCTCGGCCGCTTGATCGAGCTCAACGACGGCGCCCGGCGCGAGCTCGACGGCGTCCTTGAGCGGAAGGTGGGTGCGTCCCAGCTCAGCCCATACGCGCACGAAGATGCTGCGCAAGATCGCCCGGCCCTCGGCGCTCTCATGCGTGCCGTCCACATGCGCACGCGCACGATCGAGCTCGGCGCGGCCGAGCTTGGCGTAAGTGTCGGCGCGCGTCGGCGTACTGCTTGTGGAGTGCAGCTTGATCGCCCGTCGTGTACCGGAGCGTCCAGGTTGTCCGCGGCCGAGCAGCACGCCCTCGGCGAACAGCCACACGCCGTCCTCGGCGCGTCCCCGCAGCTCGGCAAGTGCGCCTGGAACAAGTTCGAGCATCTGCTCGATCGGCATCTGCGCTGAGCCGACCTCGGCGCGCAGCAGTACCTGGGCGCGGGCGAGACCGCGCCGCAACGCGTCGGGGTCGCGCACGTCGCCGGCAAGCGGAGGACCGCCGCCACCACGGATGCTCTCGGCGACCGGCTCGACCGCCGCCCAGGGAATCAGCAATGACATCGTGGCCGACTGGCCGTCGATCCTGCTCGAGAGCGTGACCGACGAAGGTCGGCTCGCCGACCGGCGCGAAGACGCCGGCGTCGGCCTCCAAATCGACCTCTCCGCGTGTCAGCTGCGGGCCGCCGAGCTCGCCCCAGGCGCTCGACAGCTCGGCGACGATCCCATCGAACAGTGCTGCGCGCGAGCACCCAGTCGATGTCGGTCAGATGACGCTCCGACGGCGCCTGCGCGGCCTGGCCGCCGAGCAGGCATTCGAGCGCTTGCAGCATGAGCGGCTGCTCGACGCTGAGCAGCATCTGGCGCTCGATCGCCTTTGCCTCGACGGCTACTGCGACGGCGTCCGCGGCCAGCCGCGCCTTGGCGGCTGCCCAAGTGTGCTGGTCGACCTCGGCAACGCTGAACTCGACTTCCACCGCCAGCTCGTTTGTGAGCCTTCCTGACAGCGCCTCGCAGAACTGCTCGATCGCGCCCGAGATACGGCGTCTGATCTCGGTCGTGAACTTCGTCGGCTGGGAGAAGTCGAGCGTGCGTATGCGTCCACCCGCTTGGCGGCCCGGCTCGGGGGCATTCGGGGTGTCGGCTGCTGTGCTCGTCTGTCTAGCCTGCGTGCCGTCGGGCTCGCCCTTGGCGGCCCCGGCGCGAGCCTTGCCGGCGGCTGCCCCAGCCTTGGCGGTCGCGCGCTTCTTGGAGGCGGCCGACTCGCCTGTGCCTGAGGACTCGGGCTTCTTAGAGCTTTGTGGCTCGTCCTTGGAAGCGCCGGCGCGGCTCTTCGGGCTCAACTGTGCTCCTCTGTGGTTTAGGTCAGCTGTTGGCGGTCACGGCCTCGCTTGCCGTGGCCTCGCCGGTTCCGGTGGAGGCCGCGATCTGATTGCTCTCGAGAATCTCGGTGACGCGCAGACCGTAGCGCTCGTCCATGACGATCACCTCGCCGCGGGCTATCGCCGTGCCGTTGACCAGCAGATCGGCGGCCTCGCCGGCCTGGCGCTCGAGTGCCACAACCGAGCCGACGCGCAGGTCGAGCGTCTCGCCGACGGTCATGTGCGTGCGACCGATCTCCACGCTCAGCTCCATCGGTATGTCGCTGAGGCGGCTGAGGTCGGGATCGGAGGGCGAGGCTCCGCCAAGGTCGGTGCTCGTAGCTGCACCCGGCGGGTTCTGATCGAACTGCTCGTACTCGATTGCCTCAGCCACTTTGCCTCCTATTGAACTGTGAAATCCGGAAAGAGCACTTCTTCGACCTTGACGTCGGTCCTTTGCTGAATCGTGTGGAGGATCTGACGCTTGATCGCTTCCCGACCGTGGCTGCTTATGAGCGTTTCGCCGCTCTGGCCGGTCACGGCGTTGGTGATGATTTCGCGCACGATCGCTTCCTCGGGCAGAGTACCGGGCCCACTTTCGGAACCGGAGGAGGCGCCTGTCGCGCTGGCGCCGTCGCTCTGTCCGGGCGCCAGCTGGAGCGCCACGCTGATCTTGGCGTAGCGTCCGTCGCTGAGGTTGAGCAGGAAGGACTGGGGCATCACGTAGATGGTGCCCTTGACCTTCTCCTTGACGACTGGCTTGGCCTTGGTCATCGTGTAGCCGCCGAACAACAGGATCGGGACGATCGCGACGAGCAGGATCTTCTTGTTTTTGAGCATGGTCGTTTCCTATGGTTCGCTGCTGGGGTGACTTTCGCCTTCTCCGCCGTAGATACGGCGCATCACGATCTCCACGCGCCGGTTGCGCGCACGGCCGGCTGCGGTCGCGTTGCTGTCCACCGGCTCGCTGGTCGGCGTTGCCGCTCGCCGTCAGCCTGTGCGCGGCGACCCCGTGTTCGGCCAGGAATTCCACGACGGCGCTGGCGCGGGCGGTCGAGAGCTCCCAGTTGCTCGAGAACTGGGCGCTGTGGATCGGGACGTTGTCGGTGTTGCCTTCGACGCCGATCGGGTGGGTTTCGTCGATGTTCAGCAGCTGGCCGATCTCCCCGAGCAGCGAGTAGGACTGTGCGTCGAGCGTCGCTTGGCCTGAAGGGAACAGCAGGTCGTCGGTGAGCACCTTGATGACCAGGCCGCGCTGTTCGATCGACGTCTGCACGCTCGAGCTGAAGCCGTGCGACTTGGCATAGGCGTCGAGCTCGTGCTTGATCTGCGCGAACTCGTTGTTCTCGCGCTGTGCGGGCGTTGCCTGCTGGGCGGCTGCCGCGGTGCTCTGCGTGCCGTGCGCATTGCTGTTCTGCAGGCTGGCGGCGCCCTGCGTGGTCACCGGCTCGATCGCCTGCAGTTCGACGCTTGCGGGGATCTGGCTCGAGTTCGCGGTCGAGCCCTGTTGGGCGACCGCCTTGCCGCCGGGAAGGATGTTGCCCGAGAAGGCGGCCTTCAGCGATTGCTGCAGGGTCTTGTACTTGGAGATGTTGACCGAGGAGATCGAGAACAGGACCATGAACAGCGCCATCAGCAGCGTGATCATGTCCGCGTAGGTCAACAGCCAGCGCTCGCTCGCTCTCCTCGCTGTGAGCCCCACCGCGACGGCGCCCGCGCCCGCGAGCCATCTTCAGGCTGCCTTGGACTCGACGCTCAGGCGGCGCGACAGATTGCTGCTCGTCGTCGTCTGAGCGCTCGGCGGGCGGCACGTAGGACATCAGCTTTTCGGAGACCAGGCGCGGGTTGTCGCCTGCCTGGATCGAGAGGATCCCCTCGACGGTCATCATGCGCAGCTCGACCTCTTCGGCGGAGATCGCCTTCAGGCGGTTGGCGATCGGCAGGAAGATCACGTTGGCCGAGCCGACGCCCATCAGCGTGGCGATGAAGGCCGCGGAGATCGACGGTCCGAGCGTGGAGGGCGCCGCCAGGTTCTGCAGCACGTGCACCAAGCCGAGCACGGTGCCGATGATCCCCATCGTCGGCGCGAAGCCGCCGGCCTTCTCGAACGGCGAGGCGCCGACGGCGTGGCGGGCGGCCATGCCGTCGACCTCGGCCTCGAGGATCGTGTGCACCATCTCCGGGTCGGTGCCGTCGACGACCAGCTGCAGGGCGTTGCGCGTGAAGGGGTCCTCGATCTCGGGCAGTTGGGCGTCGAGCGCGAGCAGGCCTTCGCGGCGAGCCTTGGTCGGCCAGGCCCACGAGCTGGTCGAGGCTGACCGCGCATGTCGGGCGGTTCGGCCGAGATGACGAGCTTGTAGAGGCTCGGCACGCGCTTCATGACGTCCATGCCGGTGCTGGCCAGCGTCACGCCGAAGGTGCCGCCGATGATGATCATCAGCGCGGGAATGTTGATGAAGGAGGCAGGACTCGTCCCGTCCATCATCGAGCTCAGCAAGCAGCGCGCCGAAAGCCACGCCAATCCCAATGGCCGTTGAAGCTTTCATTTGCTCAACTCATCGGCGCTGCGGAAAAATCCTTGACAGTTGGCCGATGGGCTGCTGCACGAACAGCGCTCGATTCGGAGGGTCGCCTGTCCGTCGACTCTGTCTGCGGCGCCGGGCAGCTAGGCCGGGTCGTCCTCGACGGCGGTGAGCCGGCCGGACTCGCGCGTGCCGGCGGACGGGCCGGGCTGGCGCGGCGGGCGGCGGTTGCGCAGCGCCTCGCCGAGCACGCTCGGCGCGATAGGCGTGGACGGCGGCGGCGACCTCCTCGGGCGTCTCGGCCACGACGACCTTCGCGCCCGTGGCGAGCGTGATGACCGTGTCGGGCGTCGATTCGACGGTCACGATCATGTCCGGATTCAGTTGGAATGGCTCGTCGCTGTGGCCGAGCCGGTTGAGCGTGATCATCGCCACACCTCCCTTGCGATACAACCTTAGGCCACGTAGGCGCTAGCGACGGACGGAATTGCGTGCGCCGTCCCACCCCGTGCTCCTCGGAGTTGTCCTTCTACTTCGACCTCCTTGTCGCGCTGTAAGATTTGTCGAACCGTCACCTGCGGCGAGCTGTCGCCACTGCAGCGCATCGAGCGCGGCGCGGTCAGCCTCGGATAGCGAGCGGCGGCCTACTGCACCATCGTGACCAGCGTCCCGAGCATTTCGTCGGCTGTGGAGATCACGCGCGAGTTGGCCTGATAGCCACGCTCGGCGGTGATCATGTTGGTCATCTCGGTGGCAAGGTCGACGTTCGACATCTCGAGCTCCCCGCCGATCGTCGAGCCGAAGCCGGGGGTGTCGGGAGTGCCGACGATCGGCGCTGCCCGAGTTGGCGGTCTGCCCCCACAGCGAGCCGCCGAGGCGTTCCAGCCCGGCTTCGTTGGGGAACGTCGCGAGCGAGATGTAGCCCGCGGTGACCCGCTGTTGGTAGGTCTTCGATTCGGGGTTCTCGTCGGTGTAGGTGACCGAGCCGTCCTGGCCGATCGACACGTTGCTCGAGCCCGGCGGGATCTGGATATAGCTGTCTTCCTTGCCCGCCGCGTAGGTGGTGCCGGCTTCGGTTTCGGTTGCCACGGCGTTGCGACCGATCACGTATTCGCCGGCTTCGGTGGTCAGGAAGCCCTGCGAGTTGGTCGTCAGGTCGCCGGCGCGCGTGTACTTGACTTTGGCCGGCAAGCCGGTCGTGTACGGTTCCTTGGCCGGCGGTGTGCCTGCGCCCACGCGCAGGAAGCCGCTGCCCTCGATCGCGATGTCCAGCGGGTTGTTGGTGGTCTGAAAGGAGCCCTCGGTCATTTCGTTGCGGGTCGCGCGCGACCTGCACGCCGAGCCCGATCTGCACGGGGTTGGAGCCGCCGTTGGTGGCCGTCGGTCCGGAGGCTCCTCGCATCACCTGTGTCAGCGATTCGGCGAACGTGACACTGGAGGCCTTGTAGCCCACGGTGTTGACGTTCGCCAGGTCGTTCGCCGTCTCGTTCAGCATCGCCTGGTTTGCGTCCAGGCCGCTGATCGCGGCATACATTCCAGTCATCATCGTGACTGCCCTTCCTTTCGCGGCCCCCTCGGTGAGGTCCAGCCGTTGTCGTGTAGCCGCTCCGCCTGCGCGGTACGGCCGTGTCAATTGTCCTGCCGCCGCGCTTATATGCTCACGGCGTCGTAGATTCGTCCTCTGAGTCGTCTGCTCATCGCCTCACGACACGTGCGATCTCCTCTCCTCTCGCGGCGCTCATGCGATCACCGCACTGTCGATGTTGGTGAACACGTTGTCCTTCATGTGCTCGGATCCCACGGCCGTTATGACCGTGCGGTTGCTGACGGACACCACGAACGCGGTGCCGTCGACAAGTACGAGGGAATCGCGCGAGCCCTTGCTGGCCGCGCGTCCCACTCCGTCTGAGAGTCGCCCGAGCGTGGCGGAGTCGAGCTCGATCCCACGGCGTTGCACACGGGCGAGCGCGTGGCGAGAGAACTGCAGCGGCTGGGAGCCGCCGGCCTGCTGGAGCGCCTCGGCGAAAGACTGGCCGGGAGCAGGGTTGGCGCCACCGTTCGCTGCGCGTTTGCCCGTAGCGTCCTCTGCCGGCCTGGTCGTACCCGGAGCGGTCGGCGCGACCGTCGGGGTCGCGGAGGCGCCGCGCGGACCGGCGTGGTCACGGGAGCGCCGCGCGGGGTCGGCGGGGTGCTCAATCCTCCCGGCGGGATCAGCGCTGGGTTTGAGATCGGGTTCATTTGAGGCTCATTGAATTGGCTCATTTGACTTCGCTGACGCTCGCGACCTTTATGCCCGGGACGCCTTCGACGGTGAGGGTCGGGCCGGAAGTGGTGGACTGGACGCTTTCGACCTTTCCTGTCGCCGCGGCGCCGGTGGAGGGATCGCTGTAGGAGACGGTGTGTCCGATCAGCTGAACCGCGCTCGAGAGCTCGCTGGCGCTCGCGAGGTTGGTCGTCTGCTCGAGTTGGGTGAACTGCGCGAGCTCGGTCACGTATTCGTTGCCGTTGGCCGGTTCCAGGGGATTCTGTGCCTGCAACTGGGCGATCATCAGCTTCAGGAAGTCGTTTTGCCCGAGCACGCTGTTCGGGTTTTCAGGACTCGTCGCCGAAGCGGAGCCGCTGGGAGGGGTGGCGGCGGCTTGTGCGACTGGGGATGTCATGGTTTTCTGTCCTTTCGTTCGCTCGCAGGACGACCTGCGGTTTGCCTGGGCGATGGGTCGGTCATGCGAGCACGTCGACGATTTCGCCTAGAGGAGCACCGGCCGGACGTGTGTTGTCCCGCGCCTCGGCGAGCGCTTCGCTCTCTTCGGAGGCGTCCGCGGTGGCAGCGGCACTCGACCGATCGGCTTTGGTCGGCAAAGCGCCCGTCCTGTTCGCCGGTCTGTGGTTGGCCGGAGGAGCCGATATCCAGATGCAGCAGCGAGAGGCCGAGCGAGCTGAGCGATTGGCGCAGCTCAGAGCGGCCCTGGGTGAGCGCTTGCGCGCCGGCGGGCGTGTCGGCGGTGACGCGCGCACGCAGCCCTTCGCTGGTCTGGCTCAAGCGAATGCTGATGTGACCGAGCTCTTCGGGCTGAAGTTCGATTCGCGCCCTGGCGATGCCCTGCCGGGCGGCGAGCTCGATCGTCGCGCCGATCGAGTCGATCATCTCCTGCATCGGCACACCGGAAACGGGCAGTGGGCTTGCGCCGGCGTTGGGACTTGCGGCGACTTCGGCGCTCGCTTCCGGATTGGGGCTCATCCCGGCATCGAGACTTGCGAGGCTTGCTTGGGCTGTGGTCGAGGTCGCCGCTGCCTGTGCGGGCGCCTCGGCAACGGCCTGTGCGGGAGGTAGGCCGCTTGCTGCTTGCGCAGGGTTGGCCACGGCTGGGAGGAACCGACCGATGAGTTCATTTGTCGGGTTGGGCGTGTCGCCGTTGCTTGATGTCGAAGAAGCCGTTGCCCTGCTTGGGAGAGTCGCTGAGCCGGCGCGTGAGCTGGGTGGGGAGAACGTGGTTTGGGTGGCGCTTTGGGTCTGTGTCGCGGCGTTGGGCGTGCTTGTCTCCGGCGTCTGGGTCGAGTCCGACTGGTGGAGGGACGCTGCAGTCATCATGTCTTCAGCGGTTTGGGCCATTACGCCGCTCGGCTGTTCGGCTTCCCGTGAGCCCGATGAATTCGGCGTGCCCCCAGGTGTGTGTGCATCCGTCGCGGTGGGAGCCGTCGCGGTGGGAGACGGCGGAGGGCCGGTCGCGGGTGTTGGGCTCGCGGCATCGACGGTAGTGCCGGCAACCCCGAGGGTTAACGGTGGAGTGGGAGTCGATCCCGCGCCGCCGGCGGCGGAACTGGGGCCGCCGGAGGAGGACGTCGTCGCGGGGGAGGTACCCGGGTCGGGGTTCGCGGAGGAGGCCTCGGGGTTCGCGGGATGCGCGCCAGCCGGCGAGGAGGTCAGGGCAGATGGGGCGCCGGCGCCGGCGGGTGATGCCATGGCGGATATCGATGTGTCCGCGCCGACCGGCGGGGACGCGGGCAGCGAAGAGGGGAGCGCGCCGGCAGGCGGGGAGGCGGGCAGCGAAGAGGGGAGTGCGCTGGCGGGCGGGGAGGCGGGCAGCGAAGAGGGGAGTGCGCTGGCGGGCGGGGAGGCGGGCAGCGAAGAGGGGAGTGCGCCGGCGGGCGGGGTTGAGCTTGGAGCGCCTGCCGAGGCCGGAGCATGTGCCGGTGATGGGGTGGCCGCGGCGGCGGCTGTGGGCGTAGACGTCAGCGTGGCAGTCGGGGGCGCGGCAAGTGCCGTCGTGTCGGTGATATCCGTGGCTACCGCGACTGCCGCGGGGTTGCCCGCCAGAGTGGTTGCCGCGGCTGCCGCCGTATCCGGCGTCGAGGCCCCTGACTCCGGTGCAGGTGGTGTCACGATCCCGCCGCCGCCGCCGCCGCCAGCTGCGCCCGCTCCGCTTGTGCCGGCTAGGTTGTCGCTCGCGCGCGGCACGTGCGAAGGGCGTGGCGCTTGACCACCCCCTCTGGGGCTGCTCTTTGGATGGCCTTCCGCAGTGGCGGTCCGGGCCCAATGTGTAGGCGAGCGCGCTCTGGAATGGCGCGCCCGGTGGACCCCCCGGCGGGGCCCCTTCTGAGACTCCCGGGGGAGCGCCGGGGACGGGCTCGATCGGCTCGCGCTAGTGGTCGGCGGGCCGGAGGGCAGTGAGGCCGGTGGCGCGCCGAGCGCGATTGGAGCGTTCATGCGAGGCCCCCGGCGGAGATCGAGGATGGGTGCGTCTGACGGTAGGCTTCGGCGTAGCCGAGCACTTTGGAGACGTAGCTCTGGGTTTCGGCGTAGGGCGGCACGCCGCCGTACTGCTGGACGGCTCCGGGCCCGGCGTTGTAGGCGGCGAGCGCGTCTTCGGTGTTGCCACCGAACTGGCTCATCAGCTGGCTCAGGTAGCGCGCGCCGCCTTCGATCGATTCGGCCGGGTTGAGCGGGTTGGCGACGCCCAGCGAGGAGGCGGTGCCGGGCATCAGCTGGGTCAGGCCGCTGGCGCCGGCGCTGCTGGTGGCGTTCGGGTCAAAGCCCGACTCCTGCTGGATCAGGCCGTGCAGCACGGCGGGATCGAGGCCGTTGCGCTCGGCTGCCTGTTCGATCAGCGCTGTCGTATTCGCCGCCGTCGGCGCCGCACCTGCCGCGCTTTCGCTCTGTGCGGCAGTCGGCGAGGAGTCGGCCGTCGTCGCCGCCTGCAGGGCGGCGGCGAAGTCTCCGGCCGGTACTTGCGAGGCCGTCGCGGTGGGCCGCTGCGAGAGCCGGCAGTCGCGCCCGTCGAGGATGCCCCGAGCCGACCTGGCGGGTCTGTTCGATCAGCGCCTGCAGCTGCTGCACGCGCTGGGCGACCGCCTGCTCGCCGGCGGGCATGCCGACGGTGGGCGGTGATCGCTGCGTGCTCACGCGCGCTCCGGCCGAAGCGCGCGGCTGCGATCTCGTCGAGCGCGCCCTGTTCGCGGCCGCGGCGGCCTCGCGCTCGTGCTCGCCGCGGTGGCGCTCGCAGAGGCGCTTGAGCATCTCGTGCTCGCTGGCGGCGAGCGGTGAGCTTGGCGTCGCGCTCGGCGACCTCCGCCTCGCGCTGCTCGAGCTCTTGGGCGTGGGCTCCGCGCTGCGCCTCGATGCGCTCGAGGAACGCCTGGCGCGCGACCAGTTCGTCGGCACTGAGCGTCTGGACCTCGACGGCTCGGGCTCGCTGTTCTGCGTGCGCCTGCTCCAGATGGGCTTCGGCAGCACGCAGCTCGGCCTGCGGTGCTCGTGCGCGACGAGATCGCCTGCGCCAGCTCCTGCTGGGCCAGCTGCTCTTTGCGCTCGCGCACCGCGCGCACGCGCTCGAGGCGAAAGCGAAAAACGGGTCCGTTCACGGCCCGGTTATCGGACGATGCCTGCATTTCTTTAGGCTGTGCCGGCGAGCGGCGTGTGGGTGCGTCCTCGTCTGGACGACCTTCTATCGCTGGGGACACCCTGAAGGGTGCGACAGGCAGGTGCATGGGCATGTGGCATGCCACCCCGCGCGCGGGGGCATCGTCGGTCTTTTTAGATGCTCAGCCCGAGCGCCGGTATCGCCGGCACCTCGGCCGCGACGTTCGCCGCCGGTGCCAGCGCCGGGGTCGATCCGCTCGGCGGTACACCTCCTCGGCGTCGGGGATGTCCTCGTGGCTGAACGCTGGGCTCGCCGGCGAGCGAGGCCGCCAGCTCGAGCAGCCGCGCGTCGGCTCTGTCGGGCGTCGCTGCGCTCGTCCACGCGGCTGGCGCAGGAAGTCCTCGATCTGCGGCGCGATGCGCGAGCGCGGCGTCAAGCGCCGGGTCGCTGCCCGGCTGGTAGGCGCCGATCGCGACGAGGTCTTCCTTCTCGCGCAGCACCGCCAGCGCGGCGCGCAGCCGCTGGCCGGCCACGGCGACCTCGGGCGAGACGATCTCGCCGACCAGGCGCGAGACGCTCTGCGAGCACGTCGATCGCCGGGTAGTGCCCGGCGTGCGCGAGCGAGCGGGTGAGCACGACGTGCCCGTCGAGGATCGCGCGCACCGCGTCGGCGATCGGCTCGTTCATGTCGTCGCCGTCGACCAGCACCGTGTACAGCCCGGTGATCGAACCGCTGGTGCTGGTGCCGGCGCGCTCCAGCAGGCGCGGGAGCAGCGCGAACACGCTGGGCGTGTAGCCGCGCGTGGCGGGCGGCTCGCCGATCGCCAGGCCCACCTCGCGCTGGGCCATCGCAAAGCGCGTGACCGAGTCCATCATCAAGCATCACGTCGTGGCCCTGGTCGCGGAAGTGCTCGGCGATCGTGGTCGCGGTGAAGGCGGCCTTGATGCGCACCAGCGCGGGCTGGTCGGAGGTGGCGACGACGACGACCGAGCGCTCGAGCGCGTCGCCGAGGTCGCGCTCGATGAACTCGCGCACCTCGCGTCCGCGCTCGCCGACGAGCGCGATCACGTTGACCTGAGCGCTCGTCGAGCGGGCGATCATGCCCATCAGCGAGGACTTGCCGACGCCGGAGCCGGCGAAGATGCCAAGTCGCTGCCCGCGCCCGCAGGGCACGAGCGCAGTCGAGCGCGCGCACGCCCAGCCCGACGCGCTCTGCGATGCGCGGCCGGGAGAGCGCGCTCGGAGGCGGGGCGATCGTCGAGCGCGCGACGCCGCCGGGCGCGGGCAGCTCGTCCAGCGGCACCCCCAGCCCGTCGACGACGCGTCCGAGCAGGCCGGGGCCGACGGCGACGCGAAACGGCGCGCCGGTGGCGAGCACGCGCGTGCCGGGACCGATGCCGTGCAGCTCGCCCAAGCGGCATCAGCAGCGTGCGCCCGTCGCGGAAGCCGACCACCTCGGCGGAGACCGCCGCGCGATTGCGGTCGGTGCCCACGAGGCACACCTCGCCGACCTCCGCCTGCAGCCCGGTCACCTCGATGATCAGGCCGATCAGGTTGCTGACGAAGCCGTGGCGGCGGGCGAGATCGGCCTCGCGGATCGGCTCGGGCGGCGCTTGCCAGCAGCGCGCCTGGTGGTGTGCTCTGAAACGGCGTCGACCCCCGTGCGCGCGGGCGGCAGCCAGTCGAGGATTCGCTCACGCCGCCCGCTCGGTTGCCAGCGAGGCTTCGACCACCTCGCGCGCCCGCTCCAGCTGCGTCTGCACGCTCGCGTCGACCTCGCCCTCGGCGGTGCGCACGATCGCGCCGCCGGGCTCGACGCGCTCGTCGGGCTGCATGTCGCACAGCTCGACGCCGCTGCCCTGCGCCGGCCAGCTCGCCGATGCGCCGAGCTCGACCGTCTCGAGGTCGGCGGGGTTGACGAGCACGGCGATCTTGCGCCGGTCGGTGACGCGCCGCAGCGCCCCCTGCACGACCTCGAGTATGCAGCTCGCTGGGCAGCTGCCTGAGCGTGCCGCCGAGGATCTTCTCGGCGAGCTCCAGCGCCAAGCTCGATCGCGTCGTGTTCGACCGCCTGCACCAGCTCGACGCGCAGCGACTCGATGCCGTGCAGCGGCCTCGCCGAGCGCGCGCGCCGCGGCGGCGATCTCGGCTGGCGCCCTGCTCGTGGCCGGCGCTGCGCCCCTCGGCATAGCCCTCGGCGCGCGCCTGCTCGCGGATCTGCTCGGCCTCGAGCTGGCGCCTGCGGCGAGCATCCGCGCGGGCGCGTCGCGGGGCTGGGGATCGGACGGCTCGAGCTGCTCGAAGGCGTAGCTGACAGCGGCCTCAGACAACCGCTTCGCCTCTCCTCCTCCTCGCCGCCGGCGATCACGATCGTGCCGGCCTCCTCCAGCTTGCGCACGACCGCCACCACGCGACTCTGGGCCTCGTCGACGTCGCGCTTGCGCTGGGGCTGCTGGATCTCCATCTCCTCCTTGAGCATCGCCGCGCCGCGCTCCGACATGTTCGTCAGCACGATCTCCATGCACGTTCTCCGGCGCCCCGCGCAGGGCCAGCACGAGATCCTTCTGGTCGACCTCGCGCAGCACCTGCTGGATCGCGCGCTCGTCGAGCTTGACGATGTCCTCGAACACGAACAGCATGCCGCGCACCTCCTCGGCGAGCGCCTTGTCGGCTCGCGGCGAGGTGCTCGAGCACGTTGCGCTCGGTGGTGCGGTCGGCGTGGTTGAGGATGCCGGCGAGCGCCTTGGCCCCGCCGCTGGCGGAGTACTCGCGCTCGACCGCCGCGCCGAGCTTGTGGCGGATCACCTGCTCGACCTGCTGGATGACCCGCGTGCTGGCGTTGCCCATGCGCGCGATCCGCAGGGCGATGTCCGGCTGCTCGACTCGGGCAGCCGGGCGAGCACCCCGGCGGCGAGATTCGTGTGCAGGCTGGCGAGCACCAGCGCGACCGTCTGAGGCGACTCGCCGCGCAGCAGCGCCGCGATCCGCTCGGGCGGGACGCGACGCAGGAACTCGAACGGTCGCGTTTCGCTGGCGCTCGCCAGGCGCCCGAGCAGCTCGGCCGCGCGCTCGGGCCCGAGCGCGCGCTCGATCACCCCGCGCGCGAAGTCCAGCCCGCCGCTGACAGCCGCCCTGGCCCGTCGCCGGCCTCGGCGGCCAGTTCGCCGAAGACCGACTCGGTCGTCTCAGCGCCGACAGAGCTCAAGCCGCGCCATCTCCATCGAGAGGCTCTCGATCTCCTCCTCGCCCATGCGCTGCATCACGTTCGCCGCGCGCTCGGAGTCCGAGCGCCGCCATCAGCACGGCCGCCTTGCGCGCGCCGGGCAGGCGCTCGGACGGGCGCCGGACGGCCGCCGGGAGCGGTCTCCGTGGAGGACTCGCCGGCCATCGGCCGCTAGTCCTCCTGCATCCAGTTGCGAAGCTGCTGGGCGACCCGATCGGGATCGCTGTCGGCGAGCTGCTCGACCTGCCGGCGCAGCTGGTCGCCGCCGGCGTGCCCGTTGCCGTTGCCATTGCCGTTGCCGTTGGCGAGGCGCCACGCCGGCCATCGCCGGTACCGGCCTCGGCGCGCTTTCGCGCTGCAGCTCGGAGAGGCGCATCGGCGCCTCCAGCTCGCGCAGCCAGACCGGCTCGTCGATCGTGCTCCGATTCGCGGCGGCGCAGCGAGCGCGTGGTGAAGAACAGGAAGACGAGCGCGGCGATGCCGAGCAGCGCGTACTTGGCGTAGCCGAGCATGCTGCTGGTCGAGCTCGCGGTACTCGCGGCCGGGCTTGGCGAACGCGACCTGGCCGATCGAGATCGTGTCTCCGCGCTTGGTCTGGATGCCGGCGGCGTTGGTGATCGCTTCGCGGATCGCCGGCAGCGAGGCGGCGGGAACGGAGTGGTCGAGCAGCACCGAGACGTGCTGGCTTTCGACCGTCCCGGGCGCGACCGTGGTGTGGGTCACGGTCTTGCTGACGCCGAGCGTGCGTGCTCGTCGTTTCGTGCTTGTAGTTGGACTTACCGCCTGTGCTGGTCCGCGGTCGGAAGGTTGGCGGTGCCGGTGGCGCCGCCGGCACCGGCGCCGTTGCCGGTGAGCGTCTCGATGTCCTTGCTCTGCTGCAGGGGCACGCCGGCCTTGCCGTAGCTGAGCTGTTCCTGGGTGGTCTGGTTGACGTTCATGTTGGCGTACACCAGCACCTGCGCCTTGCCGGGACCGAGGGTCTGGGCGAGCATCGCGTCGAGGCTCGCGCGCCGTGCTCTGGTCATAGCGCTGCTCGGCTTCCTGCACGCCGTTGCCCGCCGCCGCCGGCGCTGCCGGCGGCCTGCGGCCACAGCAGCTGTCCCGAGGCGTCGGTGATCGTGACCTTGCTCAGCTGCAGGCCGGGCACGCTCGAGGCGACCAGCTGCGCGATCCCCTGCACCGAGCTCGGTGGCATCGAAGTGGTCCCCGAGAGCAGCACGGCGGCCGAGGAGACCCCCTGATTTTCGCCGAAGACCTGGTTCTGGGAGCTGGGCAGCACCAGCTCGACCTGCGCCCCGGAGACGCCCTGGCACGCGAGTCGATCGTCTCGTCCAGCTGTCCCTGCAGCGCGCGCTGGTAGGTGACCTGCTGCTGGAAGTTGCTTTCGCCGAGATTCTGTTTTTCAAACAGCGAGAAGCCCGGCTGGGTGTTGCCGAGCAGGTTCGCGCCGGCCAGGGCCACGCGAGCCTCGGCGGTCTGGTTGGACTGGACGGCCAGCGCGGTGCCGTTGTTCTGCAGCTCGTAGCTGACGCCATGCTCGCTGAGCGTGCTCGTCATCTTGCCGGTCTGGGAGGGATCGACGCCGCTGACGAGCGTCGTGTAGCTCGGCGCGGAGACCATGTGCAGGAACAGGTAGACGAACAGGATCGCGCCGACCGCGGCGCCGCCGACGATCAGCCATCCGCGAGTGGTGAGCCGCGAGGCGAGCTGGGAGAGAGGCATGACCTAAGCCCGCGATCGGAGAGTCGTGGGCTGCGAATGAAGTGGTGCGAGCGCCACCGATCAGACCTGCGTCTGGAAGATGTTCTGGGCCGCTTCGGCGGCCTTGGTGCGCAGCTGCGAGGCCATCTCCATCGCCATCTGCGCGTCCTCGACGGTCACGACCGCGCTCTCGGGATCCTTGGCGGTACCGGTCGCAAGCGACTGGGCGGCGCTGTCGGCGCTCGCTGGGTGCCTTCCAGCGAGGAGATCGCTTCGGAGAGCTCGCTGCCGAAGCTGCCAGACCCGCCGCTCGACGCGCCGCCGACACCTCCGGTTCCTTGACTCCGCTGACTCCTTCGACCCCGCGTGTGCCTTCGAGGCCGCTGCCGCCTTCCAGTCCTAGTCCAGAGCCTGACGCTTGAGCGCCTTGGCCGCCTTGGGTCAGGCCGCCGACCGTCTGGGGCGAGGCGCTGTTGGAGAGGCCTTCGGAGAGTTTGCTCGCCAGTCCGCCGACCGCCGGGACGATCATTTGAGCACCCCGAGCGTCGCGCTGAACATCGACTTGGCGGTCTGCATCGCGGTCACGTCGGACTGGTAGGACTGCGACTCGGAGATCAGGTCGGTCATTTCGGTGACGGTGCTGATGTTCGGCATCTTCACGTAGCCCTGGGCGTTGGCTTCGGGGTTGCCAGGGTCATAGACCTGCTGGTCGGGTGTGGCGTCGCTGACGATCCCCGTTACTTGCACACCGCCGGCGGGGCGCGAGCTTTCTGCTTGCTGGATCGCTCCTGAAAGCGCGCTGCCGAAGCCGCCAACGCCTGCCTGTGCGAGCTCGACCTCCTGGCGCTGGTAGGGCTGTCCGTCCGCGGCCTTCGTGGTGTCGGCGTTGGCGAGGTTCTCGGAGGTCACGTCCATGCGCATGCGCTCGGCGGTCAGCCCGCTGCCGGCGATGCCGATCGCTTCGAAGAGCCCCATCAGCACGAGGCCCGATCGCCGCGCGCAAGATGCTGTTGCGGGCGCCGAGCACCTGCGTGAGGGCTTGGTAGTCGAGCCCGTTTTCGGCGAGCTTCGCCGATTCCTGATCGACGCTGACGCTGGTGCCGTTGGGTCCGTCCTCTTCGGGCTGCACTTCGGTCTGGAATTCGACCTGGCTGAGCGGTTCGCCGCTGTTCATCGCGCTCTGCAGCTCAGACTCGAAGTTGACTTCCTGGCGTTTGTAGCCGGGCGTGTCGGCGTTGGCGATGTTGCTCGTCAGGGCAGTCTCGCGCTGCCAGGAGCCGCGCATCGCGGCCTCGAGCAGCTGCTGGGTCGAGTCGACGGGAGCCATATACCGTCCCTGGTGATCGGCCGCCCTGCCTGGGTCTTTAGGACGTGTTTCAGAATAGGTGGTGCGTCTCAGGTGTTCATGGACCAGCGCCGCGTCCAGGGACGCCTGGGACGTGCCGATCTTTTTGAAACACGTTCTTAGGCCGCCGCGCGAAGTCAGGCGCTGCGGTCCAGGCGAGAGCGGCGCGGCAACTGCCCCGCGTAGCCGTCGGCCGCCCGCCTCGCGCGGGCGCTGGCCCCGATTTCAGCCAACAACGACTCGCGTAGGCGAATCAGCTCGATGCGCGTGCGCTCGTGGATCAGTCGGGCTGTTCGCAGCAGCGGTGCAGCCGCCGCGGGCGGGCGAGCAGGCAAATCGCGCGTCAGCTGCTCCCAACGTTCGCCGAGCGCGCCCAGAGGCTCTATCTCGCCGCGTCCTACCAGCTCCAGTTCGAGCTCGGCATGCTCGTGCAGCGCCTCATAGGGGCGCAGGGATACCTGGCTGTCGCCGGTGGGCGGGTCGTCTCTCATTTGGGATGCCCCCCGTGTGCGTGCGGGACATCCCGACCGGCGGGGCTACGAACGAACGACATCTCGCTCACGCGCGGGCGATCTCCTCGGCCACCTGGGCCCAGGCCTCGCGCAGCTCGCCGAGCAGCTCGCTGACCTCTTCAAGCTTGCCGGCATCCTGGTGGTTGCGCGCGGTATTGAGATGGGCAAGGCAGAACTGGTAGATCGCATGTAGGCGATTGGCGACTTCGCCTTGCTCGAAGTCGAGGATGCCGTCCAGGTGGGCGATGATCAACTCCGCACGGCGCAGCGTGTTGTGTGCGCGCTCGACCTGACCCTCGCGCATCGCGACGTTCGCCTGGCGCAGGAAGCGTCGCGCGCCGTCGTAGAGCATCACGACAAGCTCCCCGGGCGTGGCAGCAAGCACAGCCCCCTGACGGTAGGCGTTCGGCGTCGCGGTCAGGTTGCTCATGGTGCGTTGGCCGCCAGCGAGGCTTCCTGGCTGGTCAGCCAGTTGGCCTGCGAGGTGTTGCGCGAGATCGCGCTTTCAAGCTCCGCATAGGTCGCCTGCAGCGCCTTTTCGCGCACGGCAAGCATTTCGTTCATCGTCGATGATCTGGCCTGTCAGCCGGGTGATCTGCGCGCTGTCGCCGTTGGCCCGCGCTTCGAGCGTCCCGCCGGGTCCGCCCACGCCTTCGAGCGTGCTCTGCAAGCCCTGCGACCACTTCTCAAGCATCTGCTGTACGCCGGCCGGATTCGTCTTGACCGCTTCGGAGAGCTTGCTGGAGTTGAGCGTCAGCAGCCCTTCGATCGAAGCCTGAGAGGCGCCACCGGAGGAGACCGCCCCCGTGCTGATGCCGATGTCGCTCGGATTGGACATTTCGGCGGCGAGCCCAGCGATCGGTTCGTACATGCTCTGGCGCATGTTGCCCAGGAGGCTCTCCAGTTCGACGTCGCCAAACAACGTGCCGGTGCCAAATTCGCTGGCGTTGGTGGGCTTTGTGATCGGCTTGGTGGAGAGCTGCTTCTGGATCGCTTCGACCGTCGAGTTGTAGAGCTTGACGAACGACTGCACCTGCGCTTCCACGGCGCTGACGCTGGCGCCTGGAGCCTGCACGTCGATCGTCACGGGGCCCGTCGTGGTCAGGCCGCCCAAGGTCAGGGTGACGCCGGCGATCGCGTTGGTGACGGTGTTCGAGGTCGAGGTCCCCGCGACCCCGTCGACCGATGTATTCGGCGTTCTTGCCTTCCTTGGCGGTGCCGGCCTTTTCGACGAGCGTCGCGCCCGGGTCGGTGACCGCGATGAATTCTGTGCCGGTGTTGCCCGTCGCGCGGTTGGAGAGCACCAGCGTGCCGCCTTCGAGCACGGCCGCGTACACCGTCGCGCTGCTGTCTGAGTTGATCGCGTTGGCCAGTTCCTTGGCGCTCTCGCCCGCCTTGACCGTGAAGCTGTTGCCGTCGATCGTGAGTGTGTCTTCAGCGGCTGGGCTCGTGAAGGTAAAGGTGCGCTGGGCGGAGTTGGCCAGTTGCGTGACTTCGACCTCGTAGCCGCCGATGCCGGCCCCGCTGCTCGTGGCGGCACTGACACGCGTGCGGTTCGCTTGAAGTTACGGCCTGTGAGCTTTCGAACAGCGAGGGCATGCTGAATTCGGATGCCGCGAACGCAAGCTGCTGGAGGCTGCTCTGGATGCTTGTCAGCTCTTTCTGCTGGCCCTGCAACTTTTCCTGGGCATCGCGTCAGGCGAGTGACAGGCTCGCGTTCGGCGGCCATCAGCGCCGAGATGATCGAGCTCGTGTCGAGCCCTGAGGCGAGCCCCGAGATGGAGATCGGCGAACCGGCCGACGAGCTGACTGCAAGCGATGACATGGGGCTCTAGACCGAGGGTTTCCCGGTGACGTCTCCCACCGGCTTCCCGGCGGCGATCTCCAGCGCCTCTGAAATAGACATGCTCTTCACGGTTTTGCCCTTGCGATCGGAAAGCTCGACGGTTACCCGCCCCCCCTGGCCTTCGGAGAAGCGCAGCTCATGTCCGCTTTCGCGCATTTCGCGGCTTATCCTTCCCGCGGCGGCGACCTGGTCCAGTACCTCGGGCGGCGGCGTGCCACTGCCGTCTTGGCTTGCCAGCAGGCGATCGCTTGCGCTGAGATCGGACTGAGACGCGGCTGGATCTTCGGCGTCGCCCATGGACGACATCGGATAGAACAAGCCCGCGGATGAGCGCGAGCCACTGAATGGCAGGATCGGCGAGGTCATATGGCGTTTTCTCCCTGAAAACGTGTGACGACGACCCAGTCCCTGGGCCGCCTCGCGATTGATATCTCTTCAAGTGATCGGCGTCTTTCGCGAAAACTTTATTCGGGCCTACCCGCCTGCCTACTTTGGTCAGGCTTACCCACCTGTCCGGACGCATATGCGTCGCTTGGCAAGGAGCCGACGGGCGAGCGCCGCGCTGGCAGGGCCCGGAACGTCTACGCGGTTGCGGCATGTGCTTGGGAGAGGAGGCTTGTGGCATCCTCGTTGTCGGGGTCGCGAGCGAGCGCCGCGGCCGCGAAGTCGCTCATCTCGTGGGCCATGCCCCTCGCGGCGGCAACGCGGGCGAGGCCCAGTAGCGCCGGGACGTCGGGCTCCTGCTCGCAGACGGCCATCCACTCCTCGGCCGCGGACGCCAGGAACCCACGGCGCAGGTACATGTCGGCGAGCAGCTCCCGGCGCTCGCGTGGCTGTAGCGGCGTGCGCTCAAGCGCGCCGAGCAGCACTTCGAAGCTCTTGAAGTCGTGCACCCGCAGCAGTGCCTCGAGCATCACTTCGAGCGGCGCCACGGCAGCTCTGAGAGTGGTGCCACAGGCTGCTCGGAGAGCGGCTCCGCGGCCTGCTCAGGCAGCGGTGAGGCCCGCTCGGGCGGCGCGGACGTGCCCTGCCCGGAGACTTGCGAAGCAGGGTGTCCCGGAAGGGGGGGGTGGACTGTCCGGGGAGCGCGGCAACGTCAACCCCAGCACGTGCGAGCCCTTGCCAAGTCACGAACAGATCGAGCTCGTACGTCGCCATGCCAGCTGCGCGCGCTCTTTCGATGGCCTTTCCCGCACTGTCGCAGTCGCCGCCGGCGATGCGCGCGAACAGCTCCGTCCGGCGGGCGATCACCGCAGCGGATCGTCGTCCGCAAGCTCACAGGCCACTTCAGCCGCCTCGTCGTAGCGTCGCTGTGCAAGCAGCGCCTCGCCGAGTGCCACGCGCGCGCGGCTGGAGTGCGGCTGGCGCTCGAGCACCGCCCTGAACTGAGCCTCGCCGGCTGTCGTCGCACCCGCCTCGTACAGCGCCGTGCCGAGCATGAAGCGGGCGGCGGGCGGCGGGTCTGGCATGTGCTGCTCGACCCGCGCCAGAACCTCGCCCGGCTCGACACCGCTTGCCAGCAGCGCGCTCGCGTAAGGCAGCACCGAGCCGATGAAGTGCGGATGCTCGCGCAGGCAGTGCTCGAGCAGCCGCGCTCGCCTCCTCGAGATCTCCCGCTGCTTGTCTGAGCTCGGCCAGCTGCAGCCGCGGCAGATAGCTGCCGCTGCCGACGCGTCGCGGTGTAGCGCCGCGGCGCGTCGCCCATCTCGATGCAGCGCTCGAGCAACTCGATCGCGCGCTCGCTTCTGCCGAGCGCGATCGCGGCGAGCGCCTGCTCGAGCACGAGGTCGGTGAAGCCCGTGGAAGCGCTCGAGCCCCTCCTCGGCGCGCGCGATCGCGTCCGTGCGGACGCCCGCACGCGCGCAGCGCCTTCACCATGCGACTCATCAGCGCCGGCGCGAACTGGTAGCTGTCGCGATCGGGAAGGCTCTGCAGCAGCTTCCAGGCGCGCTCGAACTCGGCGAGCGCGGCCGCGCGGTTCGTCCGGCGGCGGCGTACTCGGAGCCGAGGTTGTAGTGCAGGAACGGGGTGGGCGGGCTTTCGGCCTGCTGCAGGCGCAGCAGCTCGATGTTGCGGCGCGACTTCTCGCGGCTGTCGCGCACGGCGCCGAGGTAGCCGTAGTGCTCGATGCGCACGCCGCTTGCCTCGATGCGCTCGGGCAGGTAGCCGGGCAGGCAGTGGGCGATCTGCTCGTGCAGACGTCCCTCGAAGCGGTACTCGGGCCGGTTGCGGAATACGCGCAGCGCGTTGTGCGTGACGGCGGTGCCGTCCTCGAGATCGCCGGTGTAGTTGGTCTCCGAGAGGTAGAACGCCTCACGCCAGGTGCGCCCGGTCAGCGAGCGCAGCAGCGGTGCGTCCTCGCTCCACCAGCACCTCGTCGGCGTCCAGGTACATCAGCCAGTCGCCCTCGGCCGCATCGAAGGAGACGTTGCGCGCCTGCGCAAAGGAGCCGGTCCACTCGTGGAAGATCACGCGCGCCCCGAACGAGCGCGCGATCTCGACCGTGGCGTCGGTCGAGCCGGTGTCGACGATCACGATCTCATCGACCGCGTCGGCCACGGCGGCCAGGCAGCGTGGCAGCATCTCCTGCTCGTCGCGCACGATCATGCACAGGCTCAGGCGCATGCCTGTGGCGGGTCGTGCGCGCTCTGCGAGATCGAGTCGCACGGCTTGCCAGCTCGACGAGCGCAGGCTGCTCGGGCGCTATGCGATCGGCGCTGCGCAGCGTTCGTCGTCGCCCCGCGAGCGCGGCCAGGTTGCCGTCCACCTGCTCGGAGCTGCGGGTCCAGGCGCTTGGCAGCCTTGAACAGCGCCTCGGGCGGCGTCGAGGCTCCACAGCTCGTAAAAGGCGACGCCGGCGTAGTTGAGCAGCTTGGGCTCGCTCGGCTGTCGCTCGAGCAGCTTCGACCGCGCCGGCGGCGATTGCCGCAAACAGCGCGCCGCAGCGCGCGCGCGCGGGGCATCGCCGCTTGCGACAAAGCCCTGCTCGACCAGGCCGAGGCCGGCCCAGTAGCGGCGGTGGGGGTCGTCGATCGTCTCGGATCTCGCTCAAACAGCTCGCGGTAGCCGTCGAGCTCGCCGGCGGCGAGCAGCCGCTGGGCGCGCGCAGAGAGCTCGATCGCACGTGGCGCTGCGTCTGTGCGCGGCGAAATGGGCGATGGGCCTTGGTCGGCGGCCTTGGCGGCATCGTCGCCGGGAGGGACGGAGCGGGGAAGGGAGGCCATCTTCACGCATGGTCATCGACCGGGTTGCGCCGATATCTGAGCGAGCGCAAGCAGCGGTCCCGCGGGCTCGCGACCTGCCGCGCACGACTCATGCCCGTGAGCGCGGCCGCGCTCCGGGGCGTGCAGCCCGCGAGCACGTGCACACGAATACATCATTTAGCCAGTGGTAAATGTGGTGATTATGCGTAGGTATGCGCAGAGTTGGCTAACTGGCTCCGGTCGAGCAACTCAAACGATTACGACCGGAGCGACCGATACGGTCCGCGCCCAGAAATCTTCGCAAATAGCGCATCTCGGACCGCGGGCAGGTTTGGCGCACGCGGGGGCACCTGTTCGCAGTTCCCTCGAAATCGGAGTCAGCAAATGGAAACGATCGGAAAAGGGCCGTGAGGATCTCCGCGGCGGAGGCCCTCGGACGTGGCGCGAGTATCGCCAGACCGGCGATCTGCGGCTGCGCGACCAGCTGATCTTCATGTTCATGCCGATGGTGCGCTACATCGTCTACCGCAAGGTGCGCGAGGTGCCGGCGCAGTGCGACGTCGAGGACTTCCTCTCCTGCGGCCTGGAGGCGCTGATCCGCTCGATCGAGCGCTACGACCCGGAGAAGGGCGCGACGCTCGAGCAGTACGCGTGGACGCGCATCCACGGCGCGGTGCTCGACGAGCTGCGCCGCCACGACTGGGCGCCGCGCTCGCTGCGCCGCGACGAGCGCGCGATCAACAATGCGCGCGAGGCGTTCCTCTCGACGCACGACCGCCAGCCCAGCCGCGAGGAGCTGGCGGCGATGGTCGGCATGGATCCACGCGAGCTGACCGGCCGCCTCGACGAGGTCGCGCTCGCGGAGGTCGGCTCGCTGAACCGCACCGTGCGCTCGGACGAGAGCGCCACGATCGAGCGGATCGACACGCTCGAGAGCTCCGACAGCGACTGCGACCCGATCGCGCAGCGCCGAGCGCCGCGAAGCCAAGGAGCGCTTCCGCGAGGCGTTCGCGCTGCTGCCCACGCAGGAGCGCGAAGTGGCGGTGCTGCTGTATGTGGAGGACTGGACGCTGCGCGACATCGGCGAGCGCCTCGGCGTCTCCGAGAGCCGCGTCTCGCAGATCCACACCCAGCTGCGCCGCCGCCTCTACGACCAGCTCTCCGACGAGCTGCCGCTGTTCAGCGCCGTCGGCTGAGCGGCCGTCGGCACGCTCGCTAAAGAATCGTCGCCGTCGCGGTCGAACACCGGGAGAGCATGGATCTCGGCCTCTACATCGCCGCCTCCGGCATGGTCGCCGAGCAGGTCCGCCAGGACCAGCTCTCCAACGACCTCGCCAACGCCTCGACTCCCGGCTACAAGCCCGACGAGTCCTCCCAGCACAGCTTCGGCGACGTGCTGCTCGCCAACAGCGAGGGCGGGCCGGCGATCGGGTCGGTCGATGCCGGCGTCGCGCTCGGCAAGACCTACACCGACATGACGCCGGGCTCGATGCAGGAAACCGGCGAACCGCTCGACTTCGCGATCGAGGGCAGCGGCTTCTTCGCGGTCAAGACCGCTCAGGGCGTGCGCTACACCCGCGACGGGCAGTTCACGAGCCTCCGCGCAGGGGGTGCTGACCGACGCGAGCGGCGACCCCGTGCTCGACCAGAGCGGAGCGCCGATCAAAGTCGGCGCCGAGCGGCACCGTCGCCGCCGAGCGCGCTCGGCGTCTTCGAAGTGCCCGGCGCGGTCAAGCAGGGCGAAAACCTCTACACGGGCAGCCGCCGCCGGCAAGCCGAGCGGCACGGTGCGCCAGGGCTCGCTCGAGGGCTCGGGCGTGGACGCCGCCAAGATGATGGTCGAAATGATCACCTCGCTGCGCAGCTTCCAGTCCGGCCAGCAGGCGATCCAGGCGATCGGCCAGACCCTGCAGGAGGCCGCCTCGCAGGTCGGCTCGCTGAACGGCCGGCTGACGCTCGCTCAAGTCCGTCCGCGGCGGCCGATCACCGGGTGAGAAGCACCGAGCCAGGCTGGACCGCCATGCGGAAGCCCGGCTCGCGACCACCACGAACACAGGACGGCTGATGCTCGAAGGTCTCTATTCCGCGGCAGCAGGCATGTCAGCGCAGCAGGAACAGCTCGACGCGATCGGCAACGATCTCGCGAACGTCTCGACGACCGGCTACCAGTCCGAGCGCGTCGCCTTCAGCGATCTGCTCTACAACGCCGTGGACGATGGCCGGCACCGACACGAGCACCGGCGCCGGCGCAAGCGCGCAGGTGATCGGCCGCAGCCAAACGCAGGGACCGATCCAGGAAACCGGCGACCCGCTCGACCTGGCGATCGAAGGCGAAGGCTACTTCCAGGTCAAGCGCGCCGACGGCACAGCCGGCGCTCACCCGCGACGGCAGCTTCGGCGTCGACGCCAGCGGCACGATCGTCAACGCCGAAGGCAACCAGCTCGAACCGCCGATCAAGCTGCCGGCCGGGGTCTCCGCCGAGCGAGGTGAAGATCGGCACCCGACGGCACCGTGACCGCCGGCAAGCGCACGCTCGGCCAGATCAAGCTCGTCACCGTCGCCTCGCCCGACCATCTGCTCGCGGACGGCAGCGGCGAGCTGACGCCGACCGCCGCCAGCGGCGCGACCGCACGCGGCGGCGAGCGCGGCAAGATCCACCAGGGCGCGCTGAGGGCTCCAACGTCGACATGCCGAAGGAGATGGCGCTGATGGTGAGCACCCAGCGCGCCTACCAGATGAGCAGCACCGCGATCCAGACCGAGAGCCAGATGATGTCGATCGCCAACCAGCTGCGCCCGTCATGAGCGTCCAGCCGCCTCGGGCTCGCCGCGCCTCGAGCGGCCTGCCCGCCGTCAACCAGGCGCTCGAGCCCGCCTGGGTGCGCCACGGCTCGGCCGCGACGCAAAAGGCCTACGAGACAGCGCTCGCCTTCGAACAGATGCTCGTCGAACAGCTCTCGCAAGTCGCTGACGGCGACCAGCGGCCTCGGCGGCGAATGCGGCCAGGAAGGCGAATCGCTCCGAAGAAGGCGGCTCCGGCAGCCGGTGGCGCAGCGGGCCAGCTGTCCTCGATGCTGCCGCAGGCGCTGACCAGCGGCGTGATGAGCGCCGGCGGCCTCGGCCTCGCCGCGCAGATGACCCGCCAGCTGGCAGGAGCAGCCGCGCAGGCGCCGGGCGATCGCGGCAACGACAGGTGGTACGAGCGCAAGTGCAGGCGCGAGCACGCCAGCCCAGACGACAGCAGCGCCATCTGCGCCGCACCCGCGGCGGCACGCGCCGCGACCGGAGGCACGAGCGCATGAGCTCGGCCGCGCTGGCCGCACCCGAGGCGCTCGCCGAGGATCGCGCGCTCGCCGCGGACGTGCTCGCTCACCTGGACGCGCAGATCGCCTCGGCGCGCAGCCTGCTGGAGGTCGTGCTCGAGCAGGGCGCGGCGATCCGCGCGCGCGACGTGCACACGGTCGTGCGCCTGGCGGGCATCCTGCGCGGGGAGATGGGCCGCCGCCAGCTGCTCGAGGAGGAGCGCTCGCGCCTGCTGGCGCGCAGCGGCGAGCGGCTCGGGATCGCCGCCGAGGCGGTCACGCTCGACGCGCTGTGCACGCTGATGGACCACGCCGCGCCGAGCGCGCCGCTGCGCTCGAGCGCCGAGCTGCGAGGGCCTGCTGCACGAGCTTCAGCGCGAGCACTCCTGCAACCGCGCGCTGATGCAGATCGAGCTCGGCTTCCTCGACCACCTGATGGGGATGCTCTCGCTCGACGGAGTCAACGGCTACGACACGCACGGCTCCTCCACGCCGATCACGCGGCCACGCCCGCACGGCGACCTGCACGTCCTCGACCTGCACGCCTAAGCCGATGTCGATCCCGACCCTGCAAGGACTGCAGACCGCGCTCAGCGGGCTGCTCGCCGAGCAGCAGGCGCTCGACGTCACCGGCAACAACATCGCCAACGTCGAACACCGAAGGCTATTCGCGCCAGACGGCGGTCTTGCAGACCGAACGCAGCCGATCGTCATCCCCGCGATCTCGCCGCTGACCGGCCAGGGCGCGCAGCTCGGCACCGGCGTCAGCGTCGCGACGATCACGCGCATCCGCAACGTCTACCTGGACGCGCAGTACCGCACGCAGAACAGCGCGCTGAGCGAAGCCAGCACCCAGTCCGAAGAGCTGACGCAAGCCCAGGCGGCGTTCAACGAACCCTCCAGCTCCGGGCTTGCCAGCCAGACTCTCGGCGTTCTGGAGCGCCTGGAGCGAGCCTCGCCAACGCACCCCACAAGCGAAGCCGCCAAGCAGGGGGTGGTGGCCGCCGGCAAACAGCTGGCGAACACCTTCAACGAACTCAGCGCGCAGCTCTCGACGATCTCAAGCCAGGCCGGCGAACAGTACGCGGCGCTCACCGGGCCCTCAGGCGAAGTGCAGAACGACGCCAACCAGATCGCGCAGCTCAACGGCCAGATCAAGCTCGCCGAACAAGCCGGCCAGAAGCCCAACGAAATGCTCGACCGGCGCGACCTGCTGCTCGACAAGCTCTCCGCGCTCGCGCAGGTCACGGTCAGCGAGCAGCCGGACGGCACCGACACGGTCAGCTTCGGCGACGCGGCCAAACCGCTGGTCGAAGGCACGACGGTCAACTGGCCGCAGGCGCTCACGCGAAGCCGCCGGCGGGCAGCTCGGCGCGCTGCTCGGCCTGACCAGCGCCGACCGGCGCGCTCACCGCGCTACCAGAACGGCGCTGGACAACGTCGCCGACACGCTCGGCGAGCACGGTCAACGCACTGCACACCGAGACGCCGTTCTTCTCCGGCACGACCGCCGCGACCCTCACGGTGGCCGTCACGGCCGCCCAAGTCCAGACCTCCTCGACCGAAGCCGCCGGAGGCAACGACGTCGCGCAGGCGATCGCGGCGCTGCGCGGCGGCGCCGCCGAACAGGGCTACGCGGCGCTCGTCGAGCAGGTCGGCAGCGACGTGCAGGACGGCCAAGGACGAGCAGGCCAACCTGCAGACGACGGTCACCGCGATCAACAACCAGCGCCAGAGCGTCTCGGGCGTCTCACTCGACGAAGAAATGACCAACCTGATCAGCTTCCAGCGCGGCTACCAGGCCTCGGCGCGCACGCTGACCGCGATGGACAGCATGCTCGAAACGCTGATCGAGCACACCGGAACGGTGGGGCTGTAGCGATGAGCGAACGCATCACACCGGCGATGGTCACGGCCTCGACGCTCAACGACATCAACTCCTCGCTGGCGACCCTGGAGCGCACGTCGAACGAACTCTCCTCCGGCAAGACGATCCTCGAACCCTCGGATAACCCCTACGGCGCCAGCCAGGTGATCGACCTGCAGAGCCAGCTCGACGGCCTGAGCTCCTACGCGACCAACGCCCAGGAAGGCATCTCCTGGGAGAACACCGCCGGCGGCGCGATGGCGAACATCAGCAAGTCGCTGCAGCGCGTGCGCGAACTGCTGGTGCAGAGCTCCAACGGCACCAACAACCAGAGCGACCGCGAAAGCATCGCCACCGAGGTCGAACAGCTGACCGAAGCCGTCAAGCAGGACGCCAACACGCAGTACGCCGGGCAGTACGTGTTCTCGGGAACGGAGACGACGACCGCGCCCTACCAGCAGGGGCGAAGACGACATACCAAGGCAACACCGGCACGATCACGCGCGCGATCGGGCCCGGCGTGTCGGTCGACATCAGCACGAACATCTCCTCGCTGCTCGGCAACGGGCAAGCCTCCGGCGACGGCAAGCTGCTCGACACGCTGCGCACGATCTCCGAACACCTGCGCGGCGGCACCACCGAAGACGTCAGCGCGCTCGGCTCCAGCGACCTGAAGAACCTCGAAGCGAACATCGAAACGCTTGAGCCAATTGCAGGCGACGGCCGGGAGCGTCACCGACCAGCTGCAGACGGCCACGAGCCGCATCGAAGACGCTGCAGGGCTCGATCACCGCGAGCCTCTGCCAACACCGAGGACGCGAACATCGCCGCAGACGTCGATCGCCTACTCCAACGAGCAGGCCGCCTACGAGGCGGCGCTGCGCGCCGGCGCGAGCATCGTCCAAGAATCCCTGCTCCACTTCCTGCAGTAGCCGGCCGAGGAGAGAGCCAACATGTCTGTGACATTCCAGAGCATCCGCTTCGGAGAGGTCGAGGTCGCCGAGGAGGACGTGATCGAGTTTCCCTTCGGGCTGATCGGCCTCGGCGGCTCGCGCTACACGCTGCTCGACCGCAACCCCGGCACCGGCTTCCTGTGGCTGCACTCGGTCGATGATCCCGCGCTTGCGCTGCCGGTCGTGCCTCCCGAGCCAGTTCTTCTCGGAGTTCTCGCTGCACATGGCGCCAGAGGACGTCGAGCGGACCGGCATCGAGGCAAGGCGGCGGACATAAAGCTGTATGTGACCGTGCGCGCCACCCCCAACCCACTCGACATCACCGCCAACCTGCGCGCGCCGCTCGTGATCCACGAGGGACGCGGCTATCAGGTGATCAACGCCAACCCGAGAGGCCCACGTCTGCAGGCCGCCTTTGTTCGCTGCTCTCGAGACGAGACGACGCGAATAGCTTCATAATCTGAAGCGATGCTGATACTGGCGCGACGTCCGGGAGAGCGCGTCGTGATCGGCGAGGACATCCTCGTGACCGTGATGGAGGTCAGCGCCAGCACGGTGCGCCTCGGGATCGAGGCGCCGCGCGGGGTGTCGATCTTCCGCGAGGAGATCTGGCTCGCGGTCAAGGAGGAGAACCGGGCGGCGGCCGAGGCGCAGGCAGACGCGCTGCCTTCGGCTCCGATCGAGGAGGTCCGAGCGGATACGGCTACGCCTGCCGTAGAGGCTTCGCCCAAAGAGGAGGATTCGCCCGCGGCACCGACGTCGCCACGGCTGCGGGAATCGCCGCAAGGTGGGGGTTCGTCGCAGGGCTAGACTGGGTTCGCTCGTTCCCCTCGGAAAGGAGATCCCATTGCATGCCGTGCTGATCCACGAGACCGGAGGCCCGGATGTCCTGCGCTACGAGGAGGTCGAGCGGCCTACGCCGGGCGAGGGAGAGGTTTTGATTGAAGTTCGTGCCGCGTCGGTGAACCCGATCGACTGGAAGATCCGGCGCGGCTTGCGCGAGACGCAGCTGCCCGCGGTGCTCGGCAACGACGTCTCTGGAGTGGTCGAGCTCTCGCGTCTGGATGGGTTTGCCAAGGGAGACGAGGTGCTCGGCGTCGCGTCCAGCGGTGGCTACGCCGAGCTCGCGACTGTCCCGGCAACCCTGATCGCAAAGAAGCCCGCGGGTGTAAGCCATGAGCAGGCGGCAGCGCTGCCCGTCTCCGGCCTGACCGCCTGGCAGGCGCTGTTCGACAGTGGTGGCCTACAGGCGGGGATGACCGCGCTGGTCGCAGGCGGCGCCGGCGGGGTTGGTCATCTCGCCGTTCAATTCGCCAAACACGCCGGCGCGCGTGTGATCGCCACCGGCTCGGCGCGCAACCGCGATTTCGTGCTCGGCCTCGGCGCCGATGAGTACATCGACTACAAAAGCCAGGACGTCGGCGAGGCCGCGAGCGACGTGGATGTGGCGTTTGACACAGTGGGCGGCGAGACGACGGAGTCGCTGGTGCCCACGCTGCGCGAAGGGGGCGTGCTTGTCACGATCGCCAACGCGCCGCCGGAGCAGCTTGCCGCCGAGCGCGGCGCCCGTGCCGTGCTGCTCGTGATGAGCTCGAGCTCCGAGCAGCTCGCACGGATCGCCGGGCTCGTCGCCGACGGGGCGGTACGGGTTGAGATCGCGCGGACGTTCCCGCTCGGCGAGGTTCGTCAAGCTCATGAGCTGAGCGAGGCCGGCCACACGCGCGGGAAGATCGTGCTCGAGGTCAGTTAGCTCGGTTCAACGTGGCCGGCGCAGTCGAAGGACCACGCCGGCCACAGGCTCTAGAACTTCACCAAAGTAGCCACCGACACGTGCGGCCAGTTGATTTTCTCGAAGTTCAGCACGACGGTCTGTGAGTATTGAAGCTGTAGGCGGGTCTGACCGTTGGGTAGCTCGATCGTCTCGATCCAGAAGATCGCGCTCATCTTGATCGCGGTTGCGTTGGCCGTGAGAAAGGGAATGTTCTCGATGCCGCCGACGGGTTCACTGGCAACGAGCAACACGACGGTTTTCACTATCGACTGACCCTTGATGGCTTCGGCGAGCACCAGGTTGGGGTTGGCGATGGCGCCTAAGGGAATGCCCGCGGGAGGTTGCGCGGTCAGGAACGGGTCCAGGTAGCCAAGGCCTTTTATAGGTTCGCCGTTATCTTGCACTGGAGTCGAGCTGGCCGGGGAGATCTTCGGCCCTTCCTGGACTTCAAAGCCCTTGCCCTGTGCAAGCAGCGCGTTGCCGTGCGGGATGGTCGCCAGGCGCACGATGCTCGGGGGCGCTTGGGGCGCCTCGGTTGCGGGCACGTTGATCCAGATTCCCGGCTCGATGTGCAGCCCACCGCTTTCGTTTGCTTCGCTGATGCGCTGCAGATAGGTGAGACCCAGGAAGAAGATGTCGTCCTGCTCGCTGCCGCGATTGGGAATCGGCCCGGAGATCGAGGTGAATTCAAGCGTCTCCTTGGTTGAGTTGAGCTCGAGGAAGAACGGCAGGCCGCCCTGTTTGTCGGGCCGTGCGATCAGGTTGAAGCCTTTGCCGACCCAGGAGCCGCGCAGGCCCGCGAGCACCCCCAGTTCGCTGTCGGTGGCTTCGCCGCCGCTACGGGGCTCCCCCGGTGGAGGCCCCTTGACGGGGGCCGCGGCCACAGGAACGCCAAGGCCTTGTTTGGCGGCCTCGGTCTGCACGAACGTGGCCGGGTTCATAAAGTGCGAAGCCTGCGCCGCCGCTTGTGTGAAGTCATCTTCGGTGAGGGCGGTCGCTGTATTCGATTCAGCGACGTCAGTCGAGCTCGCCATGGCGAAACCTCCAATTATCGAGGGGGCCGCCTCGCGCCTCGGACGACCATCTGTTCAGACGGCCATAATACGGTTCAGCGTACTTCGCCGCAATGTTGGAACTTCAAGATCACGGACGTCAACAAGTTCTCGCCGGCGCGGCTCGAAGACGGGCCAATGCGTACCAGGCGCGAGGTGGGTGCTGGGTCGGTCTTGGCCGGCCGTAGGCGGTGGCGGAGGTTTTGGAAGCCTAATGAGCTAACCTTCCAAAAAGCCACTAGTTACGGAAGGAAGCGATGGCGGGCCGGGAGCACACGATCGAATGGAGGGCCGCAAGGTCAAGGCCTGGGTACCGGACCTCCTGCTCCAGCGCGACCTGACGCTGACAGAGTCGACGGCGAGGCACACCGAGCGCGCGGCGGCCGCAGCCCGCCGCGGCAGCGACTCGATGCCCGCTGACTGGGCCGCATTGGCACGATTGCTGCTGCGCGCCGAGGGTGTGGCCTCCTCCTATGTGGAGGGAGTGCAGGCCCCGCTCGCGCAGGTGGCTGCCGCTGAGCTCGACCCGAGCGTGGGCGAGAGCGCTGCGTGGATCGCGGACAACGCGGCGGCGACGCTCGCCGCGATCGAGGTGGCGCGCAGGGGGGAGTTGGACGCGGGAGTACTGCACGATTGGCACCGTCGCCTGATGGCAGGAGCCGCCCACTTGCCCGAGCGCCAGCTCGGCGCCTGGCGCGACCTTCCTGGCTGGATCGGCGGTACGAGCCCGTTGGACGCGGCGGCTGTCGTGCCGCCCCCCGAACTGATTGTGGAGCTGATGGCTGACCTGATTGCGTTTGCCAACCGCAGCGACGTCGACCCTGTGACACAGGCCGCGGTGGTGCACGCTCAGTTCGAGTTGATCCATCCCTACGCCGACGGCAACGGCCGTGTAGGGCGAATCCTGATCGCCTGGGTTCTCGCCCGTCGCCTGGAGCTTGTCACCCCGCCCCCGGTGAGTGTGCGGATCGCGATCGACAGGGGCGGGTATCTCTCTGGCCTCACGCTCTTCCGGCTCGGCCAGGTGGACCCGTGGGTAGTTTGGTTCGCGGAGATTGTCGAAGGCTCGGGGGACGCCGCCGCGAATCTTGTGAGCGCAGTGGAGAGGCTGAGCGCACAATGGAGCGATCGCCTGGCGAAGGTGCGCAAGGACGCGGTCGCCCACCGCGTCTTGGCGCTGCTGCCTGCGCACCCAGTCCTCGGCGGGGACATCGTGTCAAGCGAGCTGGGCGTAAGCGAGAGAGCCGCCCGGGCGGCTCTGGGCACCCTGGGCACTCAGGGCATCCTCGAGCCATTCGCCCCCGTGCAACGGAGGCCAGGTCGTCCGCGTCACTGGTGGGTGGCGAGTGAGCTGCTTGCGTTGGTGGGTGCTTGGTCGCGCTGAGCAAACGCTCTACTTCTTGCTGTGTGACTCCTTCGTCGGGCTCGGGGGTTCTTATGCCGCCCGTCGGTCGAGGAGTCAGCCTCCCCGTATTCGTCGTGGCGGCGCCACCAGATGCCGGTCTCGTTGCGGCCCAGCGGTGCACGGTCGAGCCACGAGTACATGCCCCAGAGGCCGTCGACGCCTCGTCCGTAGGCCGAATAGGTGTGGAACACGATGCCATCCTCGAGCGCGAACGCGCTCATGCCCGGTCCCTCCTGCCTGTACGTAACCGGGTCCGTTCCAACGCCCCGTGCGATCTCGATCAGCGTCGGGTTCTTCTCGGCAGGTCGATAGTCCGAGGTGCTGAAGTTGTACTCGACGGCTCCCGACTGCCATTCCTGTTGGGTGTGCGAGACGTGGAAGTCGTGGTTGAAGTCGCTCTCGAACGAGGACGCCCACGGGAAGCTCCAGCCCATTCTCTGCTTGTACGCCTGCAGCTTTCCGAGCGGTGCCCGCGACACTGCTGTGAAGGCGACATCGTGATTGGCGAGGTGCACGACGGAGCCGGCGAAGCCGTCAGCGATCACCGAGCAGGAGGGGCGGCCTGCAGTGTAGTCCGGTCCGAACATGAAGTGGTAGACGAGCAGCTGCGAGCGCCCTCTGAAGAGATCCACAAGAGATGCCGTGCCCTCGTCGGTCTCGAAGCGGTAGTCCTTCTCGATCGGAACCCAGGGCAGCTCCCGCCGCATCTGGGCCAGCTCGTCGCCGCGCCGTGTGAGCTTCTTCTCAGCTTCGAGCAGCTCGAGCCGTGCCGCGAGCCACTCCTCGTGCGAACCGGTCTTGTGATCGATCATCGTTCTCTCCTTGGTCCTAAAGAAAGTCGTTTCCGGTGAGCACGTAGAGGAACGGAACGAAAGGCACGATCACCGCGACGGCCCAGGCGAGCCGTGCGATCAAACCAAAATCGCCCCGACCGAAGAGAAGGTTGATCCAGATGAGAATCACCGCAACCGGGTGCAGGATGCAGAGGATCAGCTCGAATAGCTTCTTCATGGTGCCTCCTCGTGGATTCGACTCGAAATGCCACCCTACTCCGCCGTGCTGAGCCTGGCTACCTCCGTATTGGGAACAGGGGATCGCGAGGTCTACGTTGCAGGCTGCAAAGGCACTTGCTGAGCTCCCCACTCCCGAACGACGTTCTGGCTCAGATGTACGGTCAGCGTGCTCTGTGTCTGAGCTGTGGCGGCACCGATGCTGCCGACTTCAGGCTGGCTTTGGGACACTGGCGGTGTGGACTCCTCTCATCCGCCGGCACTCGAATCGCTCCTGCTGCGGCCGTTGGACCGGCCGCCAGATGTTCGTGTGCGCGTCCCGGTTCCAAGAGCATCACTAACCGCATGACCCAATTTCTGTCCTTTTCCAGAACCTTTCGTGATGGGCGCGGCGGGTTTCGAACCTGCGACCTCTCGCGTGTGAAGCGAGCGCTCTCCCACTGAGCTACGCGCCCTAGGCTCCTGAGTCTATTGGGCTTGCCTGGCGCCCGCCGCGCCATCTCGGCCGCCATGCATTCTCGCTAACCGGTCTAGCTACATCCTCGAAGGAGGGCGGCAGCAAGCCATGTCCTACCTATCCCAGCGCGGTCAAACGGTCTCGGCAGGCGTGAGCACCATCACCGGGATAACCCGCCCGTCTGCTTTCTCCTCATACTCGGCAAACTGCGGCACGCGTGCCTTCTGCGTGTCGAACAGCCGGTCGCGCTCAGTCCCAGCCGCCTCGCTCGCGACAGCGTCGAGCGTGTCGGCGCCGACCTCGATCTTGACGTTCGGGTTGGCCTTGAGGTTGTGGTACCAGTCCGGGTTGGTGGGCGCCCCGGCCTTGGAGGCAAAGATGACGTAGCGCCCGTTGTCGTCCTGGTAGGCGAGCGGGTTGATGCGAGCCTGGCCTGACTTGGCGCCAGTGTGGTGCAGCAGCAGTAGCGGCATGCCCTCGAACATGCCGCCGACGCGCCCTTCGTTGGCGTGGAATTCATCGATGATCTTGGCGTTGAAATCTTGCGGCGAGGTGGACATTGGGCTCCTGAGGACGTGGGCGGGTGGCGAGATGAGCACTGGTCAGTCTAGGGCTGGCGTGCGGCGACTGTTGGCCCTTGGAGTTGACGTCGGCCGGTTCGGTGTGGAGTGGAATGGACGCTCGTTCGATGGTCGGCCGCGTTGGTCAAGGCCCGATCGATTCCGGACGAGGTACGATTTGTACGCGCGCGCACGCGAAGGTGTCGCGTTCGGGCCACGTGTGGTCGAGTTAAGTGGTCTGGCGCTACGCCGGTGCGCCCCGCAAACGCGGAGGTTTGATGCTGGGCCGAATCAAGACATCCAATCGTCCACTGCTGGGCCCGGTCGCGTTTGGAATCTCGCAGACCGAGCTCGATGAGCGCGTGAGCGTGATCTCGATCGAAGGCGAGCTCGATCTCTTGACGGCGCCGCGCTTGAAGTGGGTGCTCCTCGATTCGCTCACGGCTGGCCAAGACAGGCTCGTGGTCGATCTCTCGCTTGCCTCGTTCATGGACTCGACGGCGCTTGGAGTGCTTCTGGGTGTGGAGCGGACGCTTGGGGTGGACGCCTGTCTGGCAATCGTCTGCACGGCGCCTAACGTGCTGAAGATCTTCGAAATCGCCGGACTCGATGGCGTGTTCGCGATCTTTTCCACGCTCGACGACGCGCTCGCGTACGCGCGGGCACACGAGACGGCTCGGCGATCGCGGAGTTAGTCGATGGTGAACTACCCGAGCAAGCCTTCGCCAACCGCCGCGAGACGCAGGTCGGTGGCGGTGGCCGTGCTCCTAGGCTGCATGGTCGCTTTCTCGTGCGCGGCGGCGGCCTTGGCCCGGCCCGATCACGCGAGGCCGACCGGTGCGGCGGACCACGGAGCCGCCGGCCTAACACCAGGCGGAGAATCGAGCGAACAGGGCCAGGTCGGCGCTCTCGCCGGAACACTCCTGGGCGGCCACCAACAGAGCTCCGGGAGCCGGGAAGAGAAGTGGGTGGGGAGCCACGAATCGCCAGCTTCCGGGAGTCAAGAACAGCAAGGGCCCGCAAGTGAACAGCACAAGGGCACAGAACAACATTCGGGCAACCACGAAACTCAGGCTCCCGCGGGCAGTGGGTCGCAGGGCTCCGCTCCCGAGGAACGCCGCGCCAAAAAAAGTGAACGATCGGATCGCTCTGGAGGTCAAGGTCGGCCCGCCGAAAGGGGAGCCCCCGCCCATGGCGGGAAGCCTGCTGACGGGGGGTCTGCCATAGCCGGGGTGCCTGTCGTTGCTGGGAAGCCTGCCATTGCTGGGAAGCCTGCCATTGCTGGGAAGCCTGCCATTGCTGGGAAGCCTGTCGCCGACGGGAACAGGGAACGCGCCGATTCCGTCAAGCACAAAGGGCGCGAAGCCGCCGATCACAAGCAACACGCGCGAGGGCACCGCGAACAGGGAGGAGGTTCGGGCAGCGAACGATTGAGCACTCTCACCTCTCCCCAAACGGCAAAGTCACCGGCGACGAGGTTGCTGGCGACCCCTGGTGCATCTCAGCCGGTCTCGGATCCAGCGAGCCTGTCGCTCCCCGTTGCGCCTGTCGTTGTGCCCGCGACCGCCGCGTCGCCGCCGCTCGAGCAGGCGCCAGTAGCCACACCGACGCCAGCAGTCACACCGGTGCCAGTAGCCACATCGACGCCAGCAGTCACACCGACGCCAGCAGTCACACCGACGACCCCTGTCGCTTCGCGGCCGGTGGTCACCGGTGCGAGGTCTCAACCCAGCCGGCATGGCCGGCGCGCTTCTGTGCGTGCCGCGCGCGTCCGGGGTGCCCGTGGTCGCGAAGCGACAGGGGTGGCCGTGCCCGTCGTGAGCACGGCAGCGGCGACTCGGCCGACGGCACGGCCACGGACACGGAGAGCAAGAAATGGCGCGCGGGTAGCTGCTCGCCCGTCGGCGATCGTGACGACGATCACCAAGATCGTCGGCGTGGTCCCGACCGGTCTGTGGGTCCTCGTGGGTGCGCTGCTTGCGCTTGCCGGCGCGATGACGCTGCGCTCGCGCCTTGTCGGACTGCGCGCCCGCCGACTGGAGCGCCAGCGCGAGGAATTGGCCAAAGACGTCGGTCTGCTTCAGGCTGCGCTGCTTCCGCTTACGCCGGAGCGGCTGGGGCCCGTGGCGACGTCGAGCGCATACCGGCCTGCCGACGGTCTCGCGGCCGGAGGGGACTTCTACGATCTGTTCGCGCTCGAGGACGGAACGCTCGCCGTGATCGTGGGCGACGTCTCGGGACATGGACGCCAGGCGTTGCCTCACACCGCGCTGATTCGCTTTACGTTGCGCGCCTATCTGGAGGCCGGCCTTTCCCCGCGCGAGGCTTTGCAAACGACGGGAGCTGTGCTGGATCGCCAGCTCGGCGGGTCGTTCGCGACGATCGTCGCGGCCACCTATCACCCGCGCGATCGGCTGTTTGTCTATGCGTGCGCGGGGCATCCGCCGCCGATCGTTCAGGGAGCGACGCCGATCGTCCCGCTCATAGTTCGCAGCGCTCCTCCGATCGGGGTCGGCTTGCGAACCGGTACTCGCCAGACGGTGGTTTCGCTGCCCGGATCCTCGCAGGTCTGCATGTACACGGACGGCCTCGTCGAGGCCAGGGTCGGCTCGGAGCTGTACGGCGCCGAGCGGCTCGCCGGCGCGCTGGGCGAACTTGGGCCTCATCCCACGGCGCCGGCACTGCTTGAGCATGTGAGCAAGCAGACCACTTCCCGTCCCGACGACATGGCGGCATGTCTGCTGTGCGTCGAGGGGGACGCTCGTGCGCCGGCGGTACTGCTCGAGGAAGCCGAGCTCGACCACAAGGAGGCGGCGAGCGAGCAAACCGAGGAGTTCCTGCTCGCGTGCGGGGTGGAGCGTGGTCGTGTCGGCGAATTGATGCGCTCGGCGCGGTCCATCGCGGGCAGCGCCGGCACCGTGCTGATGGAATTGCGTTTCGGCGAAGGGCCGCCGGAGGTCATCTTGCGCCGCGACAACGTCGCGTTTCTCCACGCGTCCGACGCCCAGCGGCGAGCGCGTCGAGGAGCCTCGCGATGAGGGCTACGGTGGCGCTTGCCTCCGATGCGGCGATCGTCCTCGGCATCGCCTCGACAGCGATGCCGTTCGTGCGCACTCCCGAGGATGAGGCGGAGCGCTGGCTGCGGGTCCTGCGACTGAGCGGCGATGTTGGCGCAGCGCTGCAAGCGCTCGGCGTCAGCGAGGGAAGGCCGTTCCAGGACACCGGGGAGGGCGGCGACCGCGCGCACACGAGCGCGAGCGGCGCCGCGACCCACGACGCCGTGGAGCAGGTCGCCGAGCAAGCCGCTCGGATTGCTCGCGAACGCGACTCCGCGGAGATCGGGACGACAGACGTGCTGATGGCCGTGATGGGCGTATACGGCGCCGAGTTCGATTGCGTGCTCCGGGCGCATGGTGTCGATCACGACGACCTGATCGAGCAAGTCGGCGCCGGGCGCCTTTGAAGATGTCTCAAGACGGGCCGTGTGGTTGGTGCGTCGATAGACCGCGATCGGCCGCGCCCGAACGAGAGGCTAACCGTTCTTGGCGCTCCCGCCCGGATGTGGTTCGAGTCGCACCGTCGGGATCGAATAGACACCGGCCAGGGCGTTGACCTGGGCCTGCGTCAGGGCTGCCCCGAACGCTTCGGGACCGCCGAGCTTTTCGTAGCCGCTGACCAGGCTCTTGCCGAGCAGGGACAGGTCGAAATGGGCGTCGTAGATGGCGTCGATGTAGAGCGGCGAGTTGGCTCGCTCGAAGCTTGCCTGTGCGGCGGCGCCTGCTCCCTCGGCTGCGGTGTTCGTCGCGGTGGAGCCGGCGCTTGCGATCGTCTGGACCGCCGCTTCGGTCAGATTCCAGCCGCGCTGAGCGAGCTGTTCGTAGTTCTCATAGATGCCGGCGATGCCGGAAGCAGGCCCTGTGAGCTTGCGTGCATTGGCCAGGAACGATGGTTCGGGAAGTGCCTTGGCACGCGTGTTCGCGGCGCTTACCGTTGTGCGCAATCCGCTCCCGAGCGCTTGGGGCAAACCGCTTGCGATCGAGGGCCACGCCACACGCGAGGCGGCGACCTCGCGCCTTACCGCTGCCTCGAGGTCGCTCAACTGGCTTGACACCTGCTCGAACTGTGTGCGCTCGAGTGTCAGTTCACGGCTGCTCTGTGCGTGAGAGGACGGGCTGGAGCCGCAGCCTGCGATCGGCACGGCCGCGCCGATCAGCAGCGCGACGCCCAAGACGCTCCAGGATCAGCACGCCTCTCGCGCCGTGTGTGCCGGCGGCGCGAGGAGCGTTGCTGCGCAAAAAGCTTGTGCTGGGCGCTATGGGCTCGCGTAGCGTGCTAGACGCCGAGCAGGTCCACCACGAACACGAGTGGCGCGTTCGGCGGAATCGTGGGTGGTGAGCCAGCTTGCCGTAGGCAAGTTCGGAGGGGATGATCAGCTCACGCCGTCCACCGACCTTCATGCCCGCCACTCCCTGGTCCCAACCCGGGATGACCTGACCCTTGCCGAGCGCGAACGTGAACGGTTCGTTGCGCTTCCACGAGGAGTCGAATTCTTTGCCGCCGTTGTAGAGCACGCCGACGTAGTTGACCGTCACCGAGTCGCCGGCCTTGGCTTCCGGCCCGGTGCCGACGATGATTTCCTTGGTCACGAGCTTCGTCGGAGCGGCGCCGCTTGGCACCGTCACCGTGGGCTTGCTCGCAAGCGGCCCGCTGGTGGGTGTCTTGGCGGTCGAAGTCGGGGTCGTGGGCGTGCTGCTCGTCGGCGTTTTTTCGCCTGTGACGTGTGGGACAGAGCTGACGTCGGACTCGTTGCCGACGGCGATCGAGCTCGATCCGCTGGAGCTGCCGCAGCCGGCGATCAGGGCGGCTGTGCCGAGCGTCGCCAGCGTGAGCCCGAGGCGCGCGCGACCGGGGAGCCTGGGGGAGTGGAGGTAGTTGAAGTTCATAACGGTTCGGCAGACTAACGTATCGGGGCGGACGGCGTTGCAGCGGTCGTGCTCGCCTCGACGCGGTTTGCGCGAGGCAACTCGGCGACGCGCGGCGACGCATGTCCTCGCGACGGACCGACACATGCGCGATCGCGCGCGTCTGCCGGCGGTGGCTTCGCGCTAGGATCGCCGTGGACCGTGCTAGGCGGGGATGTAGCGGCGCCCTGAATCCGCAATCCGCTCTAGCGGGGCTGAACTCCCCTTCGAGGGGTTTCGCTCCGGTCGCTCCGCCGCTTTGGAGCGTCGATGGCTCGGGTCCCGCGCGGTGTCGGCTCGTGAACCAGGTCAGGTCCGGAAGGAAGCAGCCTTAAGCGAACCCCGGCAGGCGCAGCGGGAGCACCCGATCCGGAGTCCCGGGCGGCGACCAGGCGATCGGAGGCGGGAGTCTCGACGAGGGGTGCACGGTCCATTTTTTGGATTTGGATTTGGCGTGCCCGCTGGTGACAGTGCGCGAAAACCAACCACGAGCGGTTTGCGCGAATTCCGAGCAGGTTGGGCGTGCCGGCCGATCGCAGCGTGCGAATACCAACCACGAGCTGCTTGTCCGATGTCCCGAGCAAGGGCAGGCGTGCCGGCTAGTGACAGTGCGCGAACACCAGCCAAGAGTTGTTTGCCTTGGTCTCCAGGAAACCGGGAGGGATCGACACGGGCAGGTGGGGATCCTTCAGGTCGAGGATGTAGTCCTTTTCGACTTCGAGGCTTGCGGGGTCGGCGTAGCTTCCGTATTCCTGCTGTTTGGCTTCTGAGCGCGTGGCTTCGGCGCTGACGATCAGGCCGGGGCGCGCTTTCAGGTAGAGCGCGAGCAGCGGGATGGGGGCATGGTTGGGCACGCCCACCGGACCGCACTTCAGCGTGATCGCTTTGTTGTGCACCATCGCCAGCAGGTCGTTCTGGATGCTTTCCTGGTGGGCCAGGTTGCGCAGTTGGTGGTGGGCCGAGCGCACTTGACTCGGGAGCGTCGCGAGCAGCGCCACGAGCACGATGGCCGCCGGCCACCATCCACGGTAGCCGGCGCTTGTCGCCCTTGGGCAAGGCGCTCCAGCCGAATACGCCGGCGCCGCAGAACAGGCACAGGATCGCCGCCGCCAGGAAGGCGTAGCGTGTGTCGATCGGCAGGCCGACGGTTGCCATCGCGGCAAACACGACTACGGCGAGCAGCCCGGCGGCGGCGGCGAGCCGGGCGCGCTTGCCCAGCCAGGCGAGCGACAGCACCGCGCCGAGCGCGGCGCCGAGCAGCGGGACGGGCCGCAGGATCTCGCCGATGCGCCTGGGTATGTACTCGGGCACCTTGGCGATGCCGGTCTCGCGCCCGAGGATCTCGGCGGTGTGTTTGGTGTTCGTCAGGGACCACATCGCGTTGCCGGTGACGAGCAGGTCGCTCAACACCCAGATCAAGGGTGCGGCCGCGGCAAGCAGCGCGAGCTGGGCGAGTTGCCGGCGCGTGCGCTCGGGCGTGGACCGGGCCGAGTAGACGACCAGCACGACCCAATAAATCCCCGAAAAAAGCCATGCCTCTGGTCGCAGCAAGCCTGCCAGCCCCAGCAGCACGAGCACGGGCGCACCCGCGCGGGGCTTGCGCGTCTCCACGAGCAGTGCGCTCAGCACCAGCAGCATGTAAGGGACGTCCACGTAAGCGCGGACCCCGTAGGAGAGCACTCCGGGCGCGTCAGCAGGATCAACGCCGCCACGATTCCGGCGCCGCGTCCAAACCACTCGCTGCCAAGCCGGAAGATGATCCAGCCGCACGCCGATAGCGCGAGAAAGGCGAGCGCCACCGTGATCGCGGTGGCGGCGCTTGCGCCGAGCGGGGCCAGCGGTATGCCGAGCAGCTCGACCAGCGGGTGCGGAGTCGGGGCGATCGGCAGGCCGTATTCGGGGGTTTCCCCGCGCGTCAGCTGCTGGCCCCAGACGAGCCCGTACAGCGTGTCGTAGTTGACGAAGCCGACGCCTGCGATCAGCCACAGCGCCAGCGCTCCGAGCACGATCGCCAGCGTCGCCGGCGCCCAGCGGGGGAGTCGTCTGTGGATGTCCGCGAAAACGCGATGCCCCCCGCGCGCGCGGGGGGCATCGGCCTTTGCGGCGCTGTCCCGCCGCCATGTTTGCCGGCGCCGCCGCAACCCAGCGGCGAAGGTCTCCGAATTTGCGATGCCCCCTGCGCGCGCGCGGGAAAGCCGTTTTGAGGGTGCCAGCCACAGCGCCGCACGCTATCTGAGCGGGCCGCGGGCGGGGGTAGACTGGCCTCGATGGCCGCCGCCGCCCAATCCCTGTATCGCAAACACCGTCCGCGCTCGTTTGCCGACGTCGTCGGCCAGGAGCCGGTGGTGCGCACCTTGCGCCACGCCGTCGAACGCGGCAACGTCCATCACGCCTATCTGTTCGTGGGCTCGCGTGGCACCGGCAAGACCTCGATGGCGAAGATCCTGGCCTCCTGCCTGAACTGCGAGCGGGGACCGACGGTCGAGCCGTGCGGGCAGTGCGACTCGTGCCGCTCGATCGCCTCGGCCACTTCGCTTGACGTGATCGAGATGGATGCCGCCTCCAACAACTCGGTCGACGACATCCGCGAACTGCGCGAGTCGGTCGTGTTTGCGCCGGTCTCCGGACGCCACAAGGTCTACATCCTGGATGAGGCGCACATGCTCTCCCAGGCCGCTTGGAACGCGTTTCTGAAGACGCTGGAGGAGCCGCCGCCGCACACGGTCTTCGTGCTCGCCACGACCGAGGCCGCCAAGGTGCCGGCGACCGTTGTCGATCGTTGCCACCGCTTCGATTTTCACCGCCCGACGGTCGAGCAGATCGCAAGCGTGCTCTCTCGCGCCGCCGCCTCCGAGTCGATTGAGATTCCTCCAGAGGCGCTGGCCGCGATCGCGCGCTCGGCGACCGGCAGCTTCCGCGACGCGCTCGGCACGCTCGAGCAACTGGTCACCTACAGCGGCGCGCAAATCGAGCTCGCCGATGTGCTGGCCGTGCTTGGCGTCGCCGACGAGCAGTTGCTCTCAGACGCCTTCGACGCGGTCCAGTCCGGCGATGCGCGCGGCGCATTGCAAGCTGTTGCACGCTGCGCCGAGGGTGGCCGCGACGCGGGCTCCGTTCACGCGCGACCTCGAGGCCCGTGCCCGCGAGCTGCTGGTCGTACAAACACTTGGCGAGGTGCCCTCCGAGCTGTCGCTCACCCCCGAGATCGACGAGCGCCTGAGTGCTCAGGCGCAACGCATCGGGCGCGGTGAGGTGGTGCGCGTGCTCGACCTGCTTGGTGCGGCGCTTGAGGCCACACGCGCCGGCGCCGACCCGCGCACACAGTTGGAGCTGGCGCTGGTCAAGGCCGCCACCCCACAGGTGGATGGCTCCGCGCGAGCGCTGCTAGCGCGCATCGAGCGGCTCGAACAGACCTTGGCGGGGACTGCAGTCGTCCAGGCGCCGGCTGCGCCAGTGCCCTCCGCGCCCGCACCCTCGGAGGCACCCGTGGCACCCGTGGCGCCCGCGCCTGTGTCTGAGAGTAAGCCAGGACGAGAGTCGGTGCCTGTTGCAGGATCCGAGTCGCCCACAACCCCAATCTCGCCCGTGCCACCCGTCCAGGCGGCGGTGGCGGAGGCGAGCAACGGGGGGGAGCCCGCGGCGCCCGCGGCGGTTGCGACGCTCCCGCCAAGCGATCTCGACTCGCTGTGGGCCGCCGCGCACGAGTCGGTTCGCGCCGAGCATGGCCTGCTTGGCGCCGTCCTCGGCGAGGCCACGCCTGTGATCCTGACCGAGCAGGAGCTCACGCTCGCCTTCCCGACTACCGCGGCCTTTCACAAGCGCAAGGCGGAGGACTCTGCCAATCGCTCCGTCTTGATCGAGACGCTGCGCCGCCTCACCGGCCGTCACTACCGTCTCGAGTTCGAGCTGCGCGAGGACCTCCCGGAGGATGCGGGGCGCAACGGCGCGCCTCCCAGCGAGGAGGAGGTCATGTCGCGCCTGATGGCAGAGCTCGACGCCGAGGAGCTCCCAGCAGATTGGCTTCAACAGCAGAAAGGCGGCGACTAGTGCCCCCAAAGCAGCAGCGTCCAAACATGCAGCAGATGCTCAAGCAGGTCCAGAAGATGCAGCAAGACATGGAGCTGGCCCAACAGGAGCTTGCCAACGAGACGGTCGAGGCCTCCGCCGGTGGCGGCATGGTGACCGTCGTTGTCTCCGGCGAGCTCGAGCTGCGCTCGGTGAAGATCGATCCCGCGGCCGTGGACCCCGAGGACGTGGACATGCTCTGCGACCTCGTGCTCGCCGCTACAAACGAGGCCTTGCGCTCAGCTCAGGAGCTGGCGGCAAGCAAGATGGGCGCAGTCACCGGCGGCTTGGATCCCGGCGCGCTCGGCGGGCTCGGGCTCCCGGGGCTCTAGTCCCAATTTGAGCTCGTTCGCGCCCCCCATCCAGAGACTCGTCACAGAGCTCTCCAAGCTACCCGGCATCGGCAACCGCACCGCCCAGCGGCTGGCATTCCACATCCTGCGTGCCTCCGAGCAGGACGCGCTCGGCCTTGCCGAGGCGATCAAGGAGGTCAAGGAAAAGGTAGGCCTGTGTGAGGTCTGCTTCAACCTCGCCGACGAACCTCGCTGTCGCATCTGCCAGGACACGCGTCGCGACGCGGCCGTCATCTGTGTGGTGGAGGAGCCAAGCGACGTGATCCCGATGGAGCGCACGCACGAATTCCAGGGCCTCTACCACGTGCTCGGCGGCGCTTTGTCTCCGATTGACGGCGTTGAGCCGGAGGACCTGAAGATGGACGAGCTCTACACGCGTGTCGTGGACGGCGAGCCCGCTGTGCGCGAGGTTGTGCTCGCGACGAATCCGACGACCACGGGTGAGGCCACGGCGCTGCACATCGCCGAGGAGCTTCGCCATCGCGTGGCGCAGCTGACAATCACACGGCTCGCCTCCGGACTGCCCGTCGGCTCGGACTTGGAGTACGCCGACGAGGTCACGCTCGGCAAGGCGCTGTCCGGCCGACGATCTTTGTAGTTCGGGGCGCGCATGCGCGCCCCGCGACGCGTCGCATGCGACGCGTCTACCGTTGGCGCATGCGCCAACGGCGGGGACGTGCATGCACGTCCCCGAGGCAGGGCCGCATGCGGCCCTGCCGTCCATCTATCCTGCGAACGTGCCCGAGATCGTGGTCATGAAGTTCGGCGGTACCTCCGTGGCGGATGCCGAGCGCATCAAGCGCGCCGCCGCGCGCATCGTTGAGAAGCGCGAGGCCGGCTATAGCGTCGTGGTGGTGCTCTCGGCGCGCGGCAAGACGACCGACGAGCTGATCTCGATGGCCGAGGAGGTCTCCGAGAAACCAGACCCGCGCGAGATGGACATGCTGCTCTCAACCGGAGAGCGCATCTCCTGCGCACTGTGCGCGATGGCGATTGACGACCTTGGCCACCGCGCGATCTCGTTGACGGGCTCGCAGGCGGGAATCGTGACCGACGAGTCCCACACCAAGGCGCGCATCATCGACGTGCGCGCCGAGCGCATCCTCTCCGCGCTGGCCGAGGACCGGATTGTGCTCGTCGCGGGCTTCCAAGGCGTCTCGACCTCCTCCAGCGACGTCACCACGCTCGGCCGTGGTGGCTCTGACACGACCGCGGTGGCGCTCGCGGCCGCGGTCGGCGCCGAGGTGTGCGAAATCTATACCGACGTTCCGGGCGTATTCAGCGCCGATCCACGAATTGTCCCCGACGCGCGCAAGCTGGCGAGCGTCTCCTTCGAGGAGATGCTCGAGATGGCCGCCTCGGGGGCTGGGGTCTTGCAACTTCGCTCGGTCGAGTACGCCCGCAACTACGGGGTGCGCATCCACTGCCGCTCATCATTCCAAGACAGCCCCGGTACCGTCGTGGTGTCGGAAGGAGAGAACATGGAGAAGCCACTCATCACCGCGGTCACCCACTCCACCGCAGAGGCGCGGGTCACGCTCGTGGGCGTGCCCGACGAGCCGGGCGCCGCCGCGCGCATCTTCGAGACGCTGGCAGAGGCCAACGTCAACGTGGACATGATCGACCAGAACGTGCCGACCTCGGCCGGCGGCAAGGCCGAGATCTCCTTCACCGTGCCCCACGAAGACCTGAGTGTCGCGACGGGCGCGCTCGAGGCGATGGGTGGTGGCATCTGCGAGCGGATGGTCACCCAGCGCGAGATGGGCAAGGTCTCGATCGTCGGCGCCGGCATGCGCTCTCACCCTGGCGTCGCCGCGAAGGTGTTCAGCGTGCTCGCCGAGGAGGGCATCAACATCGAGATGATCTCTACTTCGCCGATCAAGATCTCCTGCGTGATCGCGCGCGAGCGCGTCGAGCGGGCCGTGCAGGCCCTGCACAGCGCGTTTGAGCTCTCCGGCGAGGGAACGATCAGCAAAGAGGAGCCTTTCAAGGCTCGCACGGCCTGAGGGCTCATTTTCAAACCTGCTCATTCGGATACAACCTTCTCATCCGAAATAGTTAAACTGCGGTCGGTGTCCAGGCCGTTTTGGACAAATGTCGGGATGGGTGGTTTTAACTCAGCTCATCTGAATACAAACCTCCTCATTCAAATAGTGAAACGGCCCTTGACATTCGTGCCGGGCACGGCTAGCGTGCGGCCGTCAGCGTAGATAAAGACGGAAACTGGGAAAAACTACGACGAACACACTCGGTGAAGGCGAAGACACCGGTACGAGTCGCTTGTGACTGGAGGGATCCGGTCCATCGTGCCGGCTCATATTTTCAACACGCGTCAAGGGAGACAACGTTGGAGTCGGTCGGCAGTCGGGTGGAGCATGCGCCCGCCCAGGTAGAATTCGACGGGTCGCTCTCCACCGGCCCCTGGGGACTGGGACGGCGTATCGGCGGACTGCCGGTTCTCGAGACACGCGGGCCCGCCGCAAGTACGCTGCGCGACTCGCTCTTTCGCAGGCTGCTGTTTGCGGGAGACGTGCTCGCGATCCTCGGCTCCTTTGCGCTCGCGATCGAGCTCTCCGGGGGAAGGCTGCACCTGATTGGGGTGTGCCTTGCAGGTTTGCCGCTGATTGTGCTCGGCGCGAAGCTGTTCGGTTTGTACGACCGCGACGATGCGGTCATTCGCAAGACAACGCTTGACGAGGCGCCCAAGCTCTTTCAGTTGGCTACGCTGTGTGCCCTCGGGTCCTGGCTGGCTGGAGGCCGGCTCGGCTATGGGGTGTTCACCCGCGATGACGTTCTCTTCTTGTGGGTTGCGCTTGTGGTTCTCTTGGTTGTGGCGCGCTGCGGCGCGCGTGCGCTCGCCCTGCGCGTGGCGCCGGTCGAGCGATGCCTGTTTATCGGCAGCGCGGCCTCGGAAAAGACGATCCGCTCGAGGATGGCGGCTCATGGCGGTGTCAGAGCCGAGGTCGTGGCTCATGTCGATCTGCACGAGATAGCCCCTTGGTCGACGGACGCCTTCTCGCGGGACAAGCTCGAGCAGATACGCGATCTCGCCCGAGGGCTCGACGTGCACCGTGCGATCGTCGCGCCCTCCAGTGGGGAAGCCGGCGAGATGCTCGACCTCGTCAGGACCTTGAAAGCCGTCGGCATTCGCGTGAGCGTCGTGCCGATGCTACTGCAGGTGATCGGTTCCTCGGTCGAGTTTGACGACCTGCACGGGGTGACGCTGATGGGCGTGCGTCGCTTCGACCTCACGCGCTCCTCGGAGATGGTCAAGCGCGCCTTCGATCTTGCGGGCGCCTCGCTTGGCTTGCTGGTCGTCTCTCCACTGATGATCGCCGTCGCGATTGCGATCAAGCTCGACAGCAAAGGGCCGGTGTTCTTCCGCCAGCTGCGCGTTGGGCGGGACGAGCAACGATTTGGCCTGTTCAAGTTCCGTACGATGGTGCCCAACGCCGAGCAGCTCAAGCACACGCTCACGGAGCGCAACGAGGCGCAGGAGGGCTTGTTCAAGATTGCCCAAGATCCTCGCGTGACGCGGGCCGGGAGCTTTCTACGAAAAACCTCGCTCGACGAGTTGCCGCAACTGTTCAACGTGCTGCGCGGTGAGATGAGCCTTGTGGGCCCGCGCCCCCTTATCGACGATGAGGACCGGCGCATAGAAGGCTGGTCGCGCCGTCGCCTGGCACTGCATCCGGGCATTACCGGCCATTGGCAGATCCTTGGCCCGGCCAGGGTGTCGTTGCGGGAAATGGTCGCTATCGACTACCTATACATCGCCAACTGGTCGCTATGGACCGACATAAAGATCCTCTTGCGCACTGTCCCGCACGTGCTTTGTCGCCGCGGGCTTTGAGCTCGATACCGCCGCGGGCGTAGCCTTCACCGCGAGCGCCGCATTCTTCGTGCCGTTGATCGCCCGCTGCAAGGATTCGTTCCCAGGATGCTGCAAGGAGTCGCGTCCAGCGTCGAGTAGGTGAGGAGACCTCTCCCAGGAGGCAGGTCCCGTGCGCTCGCGGCGAACGATCGCGATGCGCAGCGCGAGCGCTGCCAGCGCGGCAAACCAGACGGTCACGAGGATGATGGGGATCATGATCTTTTGAGTCCTATTCACGCGCTCTGTGGCGGTTCCTTGGGATTGCCCTTTGAGGACGACATGATACTGCCCTTTTCTTCCTACATGCAACTGCCCCTTAAGTCGGACATTCGCGCTGTGTATGTGATCGGTGGGGGGGATACCCGACAAATGTCCAGTCTCTCTACAACTCATGTCCATTTGCTTGGTGACGTGAATCCACGGGTGGGGTCCTGGTAGGTCTCTACTGCCCCGAGATACACTTGCCAGATCAAGGCCAATCGAGCATGTCCTTGTCGTCCTGTGGCCGACTCGGCGCTAGCGCTTGTGCTGGCACTGGCATTTGGCCTTCTCTTGACACTGCCGGTCGCGGCGGAGGCGCCCACGAGCAATCCACTCGCCGATCAGCACTTCTTCATTCCTCCCGGAACCCCCGCGAGAGCCCAGGTCCGCGCATGGGGGACGACGCGTCCCGCGGACGCGACTCTGATCGAGAGGATCGCAACCCAACCCACCGCCATCTGGCTCGGACATGAGTATGTAGCACAAGGCTACGTATCGTCGATGGTGAAGAAGGCCGCCCAACAGAAAGCGCTTCCCGTATTCGTGACTTACTTCCTTCCCCATCGAGACTGCGGGGCCTATTCGGCGGGCGGCGCGGAATCTCCAGCCGACTACGAGCGATGGGTTCGAAAGATCGTCGACGCGATCGGTAGTAATCCAGTAGCGATTATCGTCGAGCCAGACGCCCTCTCCGAGCTTGGCTGCTGGGGCCCGGCTCTAGGGAGACAGCAGATCGACCTCATTCGTTATTCCGTCGATGCGTTCTCTCGGCTGCCGCATGCGGCGGTATACATCGATGCCGGCAATCGGCCCCTGGGGAATCGATGGATATCCACAATGGCCCTCAAGCTACGTGAGGCAGGCATCGCTCATGCGCGCGGACTCGCTGTCAACGTGTCGAACTACGGTTCCGTGTCGGCAGAGACGGCATATGGACGGCGGCTGCTCGCGGCCCTCCACGGGAGCTGGCATTTTGTGATCGATACGAGTCGCGATGGCCGGGGTTGGGCGCCTGGATATCCTTGGTGCAATCCTCCGGGGCGCGGTCTTGGACCGCCTCCGACGGCATCTACCCACGACCCGCTTGTGGATGCCTATCTTTGGATAAAGCTGCCCGGTAGCTCAGACGGCCCTTGCAATGGCGGACCGCCGGCGGGGCAATGGTGGCCAGATCAAGCCCTCGAACTGGCCAAGAATGCCATCAGCCCGGCTCCGTGACTCCGGTGCCAGTGCGGGCTTCTGATCTCGCTGCTGGGCTAGCTGCTCCTTGTCATCTCGGCTCGAAAACCGTTTTCGACAATGCTGTCAATTCTCTCGCGCCGATTGCCACCGGTCATTTCAGTCTCGTCTCTCCAGGTCTTGATACGTGCCAGTAGCTCGTCGAACGTAAACTCCACGCGCGCGGGATTGCCAAAGACGACCGAGTTCTCGGGCACCGACTTTGTGACAACCGAGCCGGACCCGATCACACAACGACTGCCTATCCGCACTCCGGGCATGAGAATCGCCCCGGCACCTATGAACACGTCGTCCCCAATCGATATACGTCCATATCGATAACGTCGTCCGCGATCGTCTTTGAGCAGCCAACCGACGCCGTCGTGCACGAGAAAGTGGACGTCGATGCTGACGGTGACTCGATCGCCTATGCTCACCAGCCAGGGCTCCGTGCCAAAGTCGCCGGAATAGATTCGACAATCCTCTCCGACGGTGACACCCATCGAGCGCGCGGCGGGAACGCCGTCGCTTAGCCGGTGCAGCAGTCGCCACTTATAGCTATAGGGAATGCGCACTAGCGACTCAAGCCTTCTGCTATCTCGCGTTTAGCTGGGCTTACCGACGCATCGTCGGAACGTGCCAAGCAGGCTCCGGCCAAGAGCCCCAACAAGATCAATCCCGGTCGTACGCCCTCGATAAAATTAAACGTCGACATAACGAGAATCATCGAAAGGAGCGCACCGACGGCAGGCAGTCTTTGGCGTCTTATGCCCTCGCGGATCAACGATCCAAAGAGTACGATGACCAGTACCAGGCCGGGGATGCCTATGCTGACGAGGAGCTGAAGATAGGAATTCTCTATCACCAGACTGTCGGCGCCTACGCTTTCGACATTTTCGTTCTTCGCGCTATTGGATGTACCGGGGCCGCTGCCAATGTAGTGGTAGTGCCCAGCGGTTGACAGGCTGACAGGCACGTCCTGGAACCGCACGTTGGTAGAGGACTGGGCTTCTCCGGTGGATGCGCGGGCGCCGACCGTCTGTGCGTATAGAGCGACGCTGATGCAAGTCCCGACTCCCAAGAGCAAGACGAGGCGCCCAAGGCTGCGCGATTTGAGCCCAAGCGACTTTACGTGAAAGATCACAACCAGGGCTATGGCCACAGGGGTGAGATACAGGGCGCCCCTCGAACCCGTCAAGAAAAGGCCGATAAGCGCAGCTACGAACGCGAACAGATACTTATTGCGTCTCGTCTCTAGATAGATGGCAAAAGCTGCCGTGGCGGCGGCTGAGAAGAACAGGGCGTTGTTGAGGGGATGTCCGAGTGTGGTGGTTACACGGTAGGTCTTCCAGTGCTGTAGGACCGGAAATGGCGCACGAGCATAGAGCTGGCCAAAGAGGGGGTTGCTATGAAGGCCGTACTCGACGATCGCGAAAAAGGACAAGCCCGTGGCAAGCACGATAAGTCCCTTGATAATCAGCCGTGCCTCTCGATCGTCAAAGCCGCCGGTAAGGATGGGGAGCAGAACCGAGGCGATAAACGCGAATGACCACACCAGGCTGCGAGCGAGAGATATCGTGAGCGCCGTTGTGATCAGGAGGTAGCAGGCGAGTAGGTATGCTGAGCGCCTGGTCAGGGCAGGTATCGAATTCCGCTCGCGCCCGCGGCGAATAAGCCAGACGGCAAAGATAACGACGCCTGGCGATACGGCTCGGGTAAAGCTCGGAAGGGGTAGATCGTTTACGGGCAAAAGGGCGAAGCAGCAGAGCGCGAGCACCGGGAGCGTCTCTGCCGGCAGCAGAAATAGAGCCACGCACAGCAACGCGAGAACGACGGCGATGACGGTGGGAGCAGCGGCCATCGACAGGCCCGCGCCGATAAGCACGGAGCTCGCAGCGACCAGAAATCCCGCAGGCACCCAGGTGCGTGCGGGATTGTCTGTCCAATTGTCTATGTCAGCTCGTAGGAAGCTCATCGCTGGCTCAAAGCAAGCTCATCGATCGTCTCGCCAAATCTATGTACCCACGATCTCGTCCGAGCGAGACTCGCTTGGTGAAGCTGCATGACCCGCTGACTCCGGGTCTCAAAAGATTCGGCGCGAAGGAGATCCAGGCAAGCGGATATGGAACGGGTGTCATAGGCTGTCATGGCCAGCTCATTTTCCGATAGGTAGCGAGCAAAGACCGTCTGATGATCGTCGACGTGCTCAGACAGCTCGTACCGGCGTGCGATCACTATTGGCTGAGCGGTCATTGCCAGCGCAGTGAACACGTTTCCGGGGCTCGCCTGTGAGATCATTGCGTCGGCCCATCTGAGGTTCTCGAGCATCTCTTGGTGCGTGCACGTTGGCTGTGCGTGCACATGCTCGGGATAGTCCACAGAAGCCGGCCCCGTCTGGATGCGCCATTCGGCTCCGCTCTGGTCATTGGCGATGATCTCCGTTATGGCTGACAACAGGCGCGGAAAGCCCTGCTCGTGCGTGCCCACCGTCACGAATAGCTTAAGCGCCGGGTTGGCTGCGATGCCCGTCATCGGCTCGGCCCAAGGTCCATGCGCTTGGGCCACGTGGGGAGCTGCGTCGTCCATTGCACCACGAACATGTCTGTGACAGGTCTAACTATGCGGGCGGTCAGAGTGGGAAGATCGATTCTGTCGTAGCACTCGACGAACACCGTGCGTGTTCTTGGGAAGCACTTGGCCAAATAAAAGAAGGGAACAGCTCCCGCTGCGCCGGAGGAGATTATTACGTCTGGCCGCTCGGTCAGCATGACGCGGATCGCGACCGCGGTATTTCTGATGAGGTTTGGAAGATGACGGTTGGTAGGCCAATAAAGGCCGTATGTGCGCCACCGCGAGATGCGGTTGACAGCGTCGGGCTTGAGAAATGTGGCCACGGCTACGTCATGAGACTCGAGCCAGTCCTCGAGTAGGAGAAGCTGGTCGAGATGGCCGCCGGAGGAGCACACGAGTAGGACCTTCATGTCGTCTGGACCAAGCGGTTGACGTGCGTATTCGCTACGGACAGCCACGAGTCGGTTGTGCTCGTGATCGCGAACCGCCCGACGATGTCGCGGGGTATCTCGTGACCGGTGCGCCGCTTGACGCTGCCGATCGCAGCAGCCACCTGGGCCGGATCGGTTGGCTCGACAAAAGCGAGATGGCGTCGCGCCGGATCGATCTGCTCCGATATCTCCAGAGGACCGATCGCTGGGCTTGAGATTACGGGAACCCCTAGGGCGAGTGCCTCGAGAATGACGATTCCGAATGCCTCTGAATAGGGAAGATGCACGAGAGCATCGGACGCGGCGATGTAGGGATATGGGTTGGCGACGGCGCCATGAAAATAGACTCGGCGAGAGAGCTCGGCGGGGATCTGCGCCTTGAGCTTGTCCCCCTCGGGGCCGTCCCCGACGATATGCCATTCCCAGGGCCGCTCCATCTGACGAAGTGCCGCCAAGATCCTGAGGTGGCCCTTGCGCGATCTTAGGGATGCGACTGTGACGAGGCGGATGGGCGCATCTGAGGAGGAGTCCTTGGTTGGCGCCTCTGCCGGCCTCCATTCGCCGGCAAGCTCCCTTATACGGGCAACGTCCACTCCGCCGTAGAGGACCTCCGGCCGCCGGCTCAGCGAATAGGACTCGATCATCCCATCTGCGACCCGTTCGGTATTTGCCATGACCAGTGGGCTATGCCGAAAAATGGGTCTGATCAAGCGTCGCTTGATCGTGCCCAGCTTGATATGGCGCCAGTGATCCAGCGGGTCGAGATCCTCGCAAATCGCGTATGCGAGATGCCTCTTTCGCGCGACCGCCAATTGCACGGCGAGCAGGCTGGACCACAGCTTGACGATGATCAATCCATTGTCAAAGGTCCCGAGCACGCGGTCGAGCTTGACCGCGATCAGAGGTAGCAGGGCATGAGCCTCGAGCCCGAGGTCGTGGACGTGGACCGCGGGATCGAGCTCGCCAAGGAGCTCCCCCTCGGCTCGATGCAATATGAGGTGGGTATCGACACCTCGACGGACGAGGTCGTTCGATAGAAGCAGGGTCTGCATCTCTGACCCGCCTGCCCGAAAATGCGGTTGCACGCTGATGATACGCATCAGGTCTGAGTCAATGTCGGCATTGGTGAATCTGCGGTGCCCACGCTGCGACTGAGCAGGATGAAGACGATGATGCCTCCGAGAAGGTAGCTGAGCGAGTTTCCCATGGCCGCGCCAAAGATTCCAAACAGCGCGACTGCCAGCGGGGTCATGGCGAGAGAGATCGCAAGAATCGCCAGGGCAATCGCGAAAAGGTGCGATGTGGCCCGCTGCGAGGCGAGTGTCTCAAAGCAAACGGCCATCACCAGGTTGCCTGCATAGCCAAGGGCGAGGAAGACGACGGCGACCGGGGACCAAAAGACATGACGATCCAGCAACCTGGTCAGGATCTCGTGACCGAAGAAGATGAGGGGTAGCGTGAGAACGGCGTACAGGGCCAGGCTTGGTGGGATGATGCGCTTGATGCGCGCAACCGCGGTTGGGAGGGAGGCGCCGGCCAGCGCTCGGATCGACACAAACGCGACAGCGAGCCCAAGCGCGTTCATCGCCTCGAACGCGCGCATGGTGGGGGCATATTCGCCGCCGACAACCGACCCTCGGATCAGGGTCAGGCTGGTTAGGTCTATCTGTCCCAGCGCGAACCACATGAGCCCGACGATGCCAGCGGCCACCGAGAGGCGGGTATTCCAATGGTATGTGAATGCCGGGCTGGTCTCGAGATGGGTGGGAAGAGCAAGAATGGCAACGATTCCGGTCAAGGTTCCCAAGCTTGCGGCCACTGCGCTTGCGCCGAGCATCTGCTCAACTGTCACATTGTCGTGCAGGAGCACCGATAGGCCCAGCCGAAAAATGGACGGTACGAGAAAGCCGGCGGTCACGGCGAGGTTGAGATGCCCCATCCCTCGGAGGAGTTGCAGCGTGACGGTCGCGGCGACGCCTGAGACGGTGAGCGCCAACGTGGCCAAGGCAATCGCGAGCGCGCCATGGGGCCCGATGCCGAGATATAGAGGCACGGAGAGAAGGCAGCTCGGGATCCCGATGGCGATGAGGGCGCCTACGACTCGCTTGGTCATCGCTGGATTGGCGCGTGTCCAGTAAGCCAGGATGTTGCCGCTTGTGCTGGCTATGACATAGGCGGCGGCGACGGCTATGCCAAAGAGAGTGGCAAAGAGGCCGAGTCCACCCACGGAGAGCCTATGCGCGGCTATGACTAGAACGCCTGCCGTTGAGGCACGTGAGAACAGCGAGCTGCCGGCTGTGAAGAAGACGAGCGATGTATGACGGACGCGCACTGATCGCGCGACATGTGGGGATGCGAGGTCGATAGAGGCCATGGGAAGTGGACGCGGTTCGCGGAGCTCGTCGGCCTATCTCTTAGTGTCTATCCGAAAACTCGCCAGATCGCCCGCAACGGGCCTCTGAGGCGCCGTCAGCGAGTTTTCGGAGGGTTTCTTAGTGGTATGCAGTCCGTGCATTATGTCTCGCGAGCCTCGCGGTCCTATTGTCGTCGGAGGACAGGCGATGCTGTAGTCCAAGTGGATATTAGATTATTACTTGCGCATTGAGCTGTAGTTGGTCTACTATCACGGCCTCGCGGTATTGCTGACTTACCGGTATTGGTTAGCAAACGTCAGCAAACCTATTGTTTCCACGAATGCGGCAAGTAAGGCAATTGAATGGATGCTAAACAAACAACTCCAGGTTTGGATCAGGTTATGGGCGTCGTGCGTCGTCGAGCGGCATGGATCCTGTTGTGTGCCTTGCTTGTCGCCGGTGCGGCCTATGGATTCTCAAAGCACCAGACTGAGAAGTACACGGCCACAGCCTCGCTTGTCTTCAGCAATAATCAGCTGAGCCAGCAGGTGGCTGGGCTTCCTGTGGCGAGTAGCAATAATCAGCAGGCCCAGCAAAACACTAATCTCAAGCTGGTTCAGCTCGGCGATATGGCGGAAAGGACCGCGTTGCTCCTTGGGCACGGATTGACCAAGGAAGAAGTTACCGAAAACCTGAGCATCAGTGCGCAAGGTGAATCAAACATAGTCAACATTTCGGCAACGGCGACCTCTCCTAAGCTGGCGGCAGATATTGCTAATACCTACACAAACCGTTTCGTCAGGGAGCAGCAGAACAGCAACCACGCCTACTATGCCTCGGCGCTGCGACTCGTCAACAAGCAGCTCGCGGCGCTCTCTCCAAGGGAACGGGCTGGCACCGCTGGGTTGAGCTTGCAGGATCGTGCTCAGTCGCTGGGCACGCTTGCTGAACTACGCAACGGCAATGTGCAGATCGCACAGGCGGCATCGGTTCCGACATCTCCCTCCTCGCCAAAGACGGCGAGGAACGCGGTGTTGGGTGCGGTACTTGGTCTGTTGCTCGGACTAGGCATCGCCTTCTTGCTCGAGCGCTTTGACCGGCGCATTCGCGAGCCCAAGGATCTCGAGATGGTCTACGGCTTGCCTTTGCTTGGGGTTGTGCCGGAGAGCGGTGCCCTATCGCGCTCGGCACGAGGCACAGTTTCAGCGAGCGAGGCGGAGGCCTTCCATCTGATTCGCGCACACCTGCGCTACTTCAATGTCGACAAGGAGCTGCGGACGCTGCTCGTAGCTTCGGCCGCTCCTGGGGACGGCAAGACGACCGTGGCTCGGCATCTGGCGAGTGCCGCGGCGAGGATGGGTGCGCGCACGTTGCTCGTCGAGGCCGACCTGCGCCGTCCGACCATGGCGCAGCAGTTTGAAATCCACTCTGGCGGAGGTCTCTCGGATGTATTGATCGGTGCGGTCGCCATGAATGACGCGATCCAGTCGATCCCTATGGATCAGCCGGGCAACGATGCTTCAAGGACGCGAACGCTCGACGTACTCCTCGCCGGGTCGGTGCTGCCGCCGAATCCGGGGGAGCTGATTGAGAGTCGAGTTATGGAAAATCTCCTGGATGGAGCACGATCTACGTATGACCTGGTCGTAATCGACACTCCCCCGTTGACCGTCGTGTCTGACGCGTTTCCGCTGCTGGGTAAGGTCGACGGCGTGATCATCGTCGGTCGGATAGGGCGCAACCGGCGCGATGTCGCCGCGCGCCTGCACGAGACCCTGGTTGCTGCCGGAGCCCCACTACTCGGCGTCGTCGCGAACGGCTTCAAGGCCGGTCGGCTCGGCTCCTATGGCTATGGCTATAGTGATGACTACGCGCCTGCCAAACCCGAGCAGCTCGCCGGCATGCTCGTCTCGGCCAACGGCGTCGCCTCGCCTGAGACGCAAGTGCCTACGGTCAAGAGCTGACGGCCGCGGATCGAGAGAGAGGCAGCGCGACTCTGGCTCAGGTCGGGGGTTAGCAAGAGATATGAGGGGTAACTCAGAGGCCATGAAAATGGGTCTGACACCGAGCCCGCGGACGATGCGCCCTGTGGCTGCGCGCCGCACAGTCGCTGTACTGGTAGCGGCCCTCGTGTCAAGTGTATTTGCGGCCTCCACCCTCGCTGCCGCTCCGGCGCTACCCGCCGCCTCGACCGGCGGTGTATCCAGCGTGACTCCTTCTTCTGCTGTTCTACACGGGTCGCTCGACGCGAAGGCTCAGCCAACCAATTACGTGTTCCAATACGGAACGACCAAGTTCTACGGCGGACAAACCCCTCTGGCCCCCGGAGGTCGGGCGCCGTCCACGATCCAGGTCAGTCAGCCGATAGGCGGTCTGCAGCCGAACACCACCTACCACTACCGGATTCTTGCGATCGGCGGAAGCCACTCAATTCCCGGTGTCGACCGCAGCTTCAAAACGCCCAAGGTACCGCTATCGCTTCAGATCGCCGGCTCCCCCAATCCTGTGCCTTTCGGCGATCCCTTTGCCGTACAGGGCACACTGACGGGCACCGGCAACGCGGGTCGCGTGGTGGCCTTGCAAACTAACCCCTTCCCATATGTGGCAGGCTTCAAGACACTCGGTAATTTCGAGGTCACGAGCTCGACTGGCGGCTTTTCCTTCCCGGTCGTCGGCCTGCTTACCAACACCCAGTTGCGCGTGGTGACGACCGGTGCACCCTATGTCACAAGTCCCGTCGTGGTCGAGGGTGTCGCGGTGCGGGTCACCCTGCACGTACGGCGAGTGCATCGCCCACGTCGTGGCGAGTTCGTGCGCCTCTACGGCACGATCACCCCGGCCGAGTTGGGGGCGCACGTCGGCTTCCAGCTGCTGCGCCGCGGCGCTCCATCGATCAACCAGGGCGGGACTATCGTCAAGTCCGGTACGCCGACAGTCTCAAGCTTCAGCACTGTCGTGCGCATCCGTCATCGCGGTGTATACCAGGTGCTCGTTCAGGTATTCGACGGCTCGCACGTGTCCGCCTACAGCGCGCCCATACGGATCGGCTGAGCGCACGACATCGAAGTCGGCCAGTCAGGAGGCGTGCGGCGCCGAACGTCGCGAGTGTGATCCTTGCGGTAGGTGTAGCTTCAGGCACGGATGAGGGTGTCCGGGGGTGTCGACCCCCGCGATGCGGCTCGTCGATCACTCAAACACTCGTCCAGCGGCCTGGGAGCGGCGACTACGATGCGCCGGTGGCCAACGGCATAGCGATTGGAGTCGAGACGCGCGGCGCGCAGGACGCCTCCGTCATTTCTCTGAGCAGGCTTGGGCTCATCGGCTTGATGCTGCTGCCCGGTGGGTTGATCGTATTCCTGGGGTTCAACGCCGGCGGATATTTCCCGGGTACCCCCGCGGTGGTGGCGCTCGTGCTAACGCAGATCTTGCTCGTGCGAATCGTGCAGGCGCGCCATCCCTTCGAAGGCCTTGCGTCAACCACCCTTGTCGCGATGGGAGCAATCGCCTGTTACGCGGTGCTGATACTGGCCTCGGGGATCTGGTCGCACTCGATGAGCCGAGCCCTGATCGAGTTCGACCGCGCCTGGCTCTACCTGCTCGTGTTCGTTCTGTTTGGGACGGTGCAAGCGAGTGCGGAGAACTTGCGCTGGCTGATAAGGGGTCTGGTGATCGGCGTGTCGATCGTGTGTGTCGCGGGCCTGACGACGCGTCTGCTCCCCAGCGTGTGGCATACGGCTCCGGACGTTTCCAACGAGCGTCTTAGCTACCCGGTGACCTACTGGAACACACTGGGCTTGCTGGCTGCAATTGGGATCGTGCTTGCCTTGCACCTCAGCTGCAGCCTCGGCGAGCGGCGCGTTGTACGCGTGCTCGCCGCCGGCGTGTTGCCGTTGCTCGCCGCGACGCTGTTCTTCACGTTTTCGCGCGGAGCGATGCTCGCCGGCGCAATAGGCCTGGTGGTGTATGTGCTCGTGGCGCGTCCCCGAGGTTTGCCGAGCGCGGTGCTTGCGGTCATTCCAACGACGGCGGTGTTGATCCTCTTCGCCTATCGCGCCAACCTGCTGGACACGCTCGATCCGACGACTCCTCGGGCTGTGGCTCAGGGCCACCACGTGGCACTGGTCGCGGGCGCGTGCGTGCTTGTGGGCATGGCGGCGCGGTTGCTGCTCGCCTCAGTGCTCGATCCACGGTTGAGGCGCCGGCGGCGCGGGCCACGACCCCATGCTTCGCTCGAGCGTGGCGCACTGCTTACAGCAGTAGCCGCGGTCGCGGTGGGCGTCGTAGTGTTCTTCGCGCTTGGAGCGCCCCATGCCCTCGCTCACGACTGGGATCGCTTCATCGACGGCGCCTCCACCACTACCAAGGGCGGTGATCTGCGCCAGCGTCTGACAGACCCGTCCAACGACGGCCGTACGCCGTTGTGGCGAGTTGCCCTGCGTGGGTTTAGCGCCTCCTCCCTTCACGGAGTCGGTGCCGGTATGTATCAAACGCTGTGGGATCGGGAGCGCTCCCAATTCGGCTATGTAGTCAACGCGCACAGCCTCTACCTGCAAGCGATGGCCGAGCTTGGCGTTCCTGGTCTTCTATTGCTGCTGGTGCTCGTGGGTGCGACGATCCTCGGCCTGGCGCTGCGGGCGCGCGGAGGGCAGCGCACCCTCTACGGGGCCTTGCTTGCGGTGGCGGTCGTATGGGTCCTGCACGCTGGTGTCGACTGGGACTGGGAGATGCCAGTGGTGACGATCGGCTTCTTCGCCATCGCCGGCCTTGCGCTGAGCGCGCGTGGGCGAGTCGGCAGTGGCTGGATACCAAGCCACAACACGCGCCTGGTGCTAGCTCTGCTTTGCCTTGCCACGGTTGCCTTGCCTGTGTCGATGATCGGCTCGCAGACACGGCTCGGCCAGGCCGAGCACGCGCTGTACGCGTCCAATTGTGCCGCCGCGACGCCGGCCGCGCTGTCGTCGATCGGCTGGCTCGATGTGCGCCCAGAACCGTATGAGATCGTCGGCCTCTGCGACATCCAGCGTGGTCAGCCTCATCTGGCCATAACGGCGATGCGCCAAGCTCGCAGCAACGATCCCGGAAGCTGGGAGACCTACTATGCGCTCGCGCTCGCGCAGGCTTCGGCCGGCATCGATCCGCGCGCGAACGCAGAGCTTGCTCTGCGCATGAATCCGCTGGAGCCACTCACTCGCGAGGCGGCCAAGGAGTTCCGTGGCTCGAGCCCGACAGAGTGGGTGACGCACGCCACCATCGTGCGAGCCGCGGCGCTGAAGAGCAACGACCTCTCGATCGTCCCTTCGTCCTATTAGCTCATCGCATCGCGCAGCTTCTCGAGCGCACGGTAGACACGACTCTCGACGGTCGTGAGCTGCTCGCCGGTGAGCTTTGCGATTTCGGGTAGCGTGAGATCGGCGCCGAAGCGCAGCGAGATCGCCTCGCGCTCGACGCCACTCAGTCTCGCAAGGCTGAGCTCGAGTCGCTCGCGGTCGGCCAGGCCGTCGAGCTCGTCGTCGGCCAACTCGTCGATCTCCAGCTCCTCGCTCGAAACAAAGCCTGGGCCGGTGACGACTTGCTCGAGCGCTCTACCCTCGCCGGCCTTCCTGCGGACATGGTCGCTTAGGCAGTTGAGCGCGATCGCATATAGCCAAGTCTTGGTGCTCCCCTTGCGAGAATCGAAGCGCCCGCGGGAGCGTAGCGCCCGCTCGCACGTATCGCCCAGAAGTTCCTCGGCCAGCGCCGTATCGCCCGTTCGATACCTGAGGAAGGCAAACAGGCCCTGGGCGTGCTCCTCGTAGAGCCGCTCGAATCCGTCGTCGCGTATGCCCCGCACCAGCTCTCCTATCGTCCTTTTGTCTAGGCGAGCAAGCTTCAGCCAGGAATCCGGACGCTCGTTCGTATGAGGGCACATGAGCCACTCACACGAAGACGAACATCTCCCCGACGACCTCCAGTACGTCGCAGACGCGCTCCGTGAAGAACGCCCGACGCTCGATCCGCTTGCACTGGATCGAGTGAAGCTCAGGGCAATGAGCGCGGTCCGGCGATCCACTTCCTCACGACACAAGGGATCTTTTATGAAGCGACACCTGACGACACTTTTCACGGTTGGATTTCTCGTGCTCGGAACCGGTGGCACGATGGCGCTGGCGGGCGGCGGCAACGGCAAAGACGGGGGCGGCAGCGCCAGCTTCAGCCAATACCGTCCCGAATGTCCGAGTGGCTACGTGCTGCAAGGTCGCCACTGCATTCCGATCCCACCCCCGCGTTGCCCCCGGGGCTATGAAGTGAGTGCCGGCAAGTGCGTTCCCACGCCGCCTCCGACGTGCCCCTCCGGTTATGAACTCAAGGGCCGCAATTGCATTCCGATCCCAGTACCCCGTTGCCCGCATGGCTTCCTGTTCGAAGAAGGCAGTTGTCATCCGATAAGTGGCCAGGGTGGTCAAGGCGGCGGTAAAGGCGGCGGCAACAAAGGCGGCCAGGGTGGCGGCGACAAAGGCGGCCAGGGTGGCGGCTTCCCAGGCGGTGGCCAGGGCGGCGGTAAAGGTGGCCAGGGTGGCGGCTTTCCAGGCGGCGGTAAAGGCGGCCAGGGCCAGGGCGGCCAAGGAAGCGGCTACCAAGGCGGCGGTAAAGGTGGAGGCTACGGCGACAAAGGCGTTGGCTACGGCGGCAAAGACAACCAGGGCGGCGACAAAGGTAGTCGCGGTCGTCGTTAGGTCGGCCTGATGGGCAAGCGGACGACGGCGGCTGTCGTGTGGCTGGCGATCCTCGTGGGGATCGCCGCGACAGCCGTCGTCCTTCGCAATCGTGGCGGCGAGGATCTGTTTCGCGTCGAACAAGCCCGCTCGCTTGGCTCGGGGACCGCTCCGGTGTTGAGCGCGGCCCTCGTAGAGGCCGTTGTGGCGCAGGCTCCCGAGCCGGTTGCTACGGACAGGCGCACTCCCCCCGCGAGAGTGAGCTGCAGGGCGGGAGGCTCGGGGCCGCTGCGTAATCCTTGGTCCTGCACGATCGAGTATCGCTCCGGTATCCGCGCTCACTACCGCGTACAGGTCCAGCCAGACGGCTACTACAGCGGTAGCGGCACTGGAGTCATCGATGGCTGTTGCGTGAAGACTCCCACACTGGCTTGAGCGACCAACCAAACTGGCCTGAGCGACCCAGTGGCTTTGTCGGTGGCGCTTCAGCGGGTCGATCGGACAGATCTCCGGATACGGTCCGTACACCATCTATCATCTGGGGGGTGCGACCCTGAGTAATGACCGCGCTCGGTCGAATTCGTGTAAGCGAAATCTTCGCGGGAAACTACGCAAATTTTGCGCGAAACTACCCGCAAAATGCGCGTTCAAACAAAAATCTGTATCATTCGGCTTACTCCGGACGATCCGGGACAGACCATTCGAATCTGTCGAAACTGGCTGGCCTCAGGAGTTCGGGCCTAATGAATAGGCCGTTTATGGTCGACACCATTAGAGCCGCTCATATCGGGACGGAGCCCAAAGGAAAAGGACATACACGGAATGATTGCCGCAAGCGGGAACCAAGGACGAGTCCATGCGGTGCCAGCGTGGACTAAGTTTGGTCGAGGCGCCGCACGGACTGTAGGAAAGCCCGCCCCGTGGGCTATCGAGTTGACGGCTTTTCGCGCCGTGAGCAGCGTTTGTATATGTGCGGAGCACCTGTCGTGAGCGGCGTGGAACCCACGATCGTGGTTGCAGATCACCAGCAGGTGAGCCGTCTTGGGGTACGCATGGCGCTGATGCGCGGAGGCTTCCAGGTAGTCGGCGAAGCGGCCGAGTGCGATGGCGCTGTCAATGCCGTCATACGCGAGCGCCCAGACGTGTGCCTACTCGACGTGTCCATCCCCGGTGGCGGTATTGAGACGGCACGCCGCGTTGCCGAGGCGGCGCCGGCGACCTCCGTGGTCATGCTGACCGTCTCTACCAATACCGAGGATCTGCTCGCGGCGCTGAGGGCGGGAGCTGTCGGCTACCTGCCCAAGGACACGAGCCCCGATCGGCTTCCGGCGGCGCTCAGCGGTGTGCTCAAGGGCGAGGCTGCGCTGCCGCGTACGCTCGTGGGCCGTGTTTTGCAGGAGTTTCGCGCCTTCACCTTGACCGCGGGCGCCAGTCCGGTACGTGTGGGCGACGTGCAGCTGACTGCCCGAGAGTCGGAGATCCTGAAGATGCTTGGCTCGGGGATGAGCACAATCGAAGTGGCTGACATGCTCTCGCTCTCGCCGGTCACCGTTCGTCGCCACATCTCCGCGGGAGTCACAAAGCTCGGTGTCGCCGACCGTGATGCCGCGATCCGTGCGATAGAGCCTCTCGCTGCCGCCGGGTAGGACTTGGGGCAGCCAAGGTCGTCTGCTCGCCGGCCCGCGCGCCGACTATGACGGTCGTGCATACGTAGATCTCTTCGCACCTGTTGGGTGCGACCGTCCTGAGCCGCTCAGCAGAGACCGCTTCGCACCGCGTGTACGGCAGCCTCGACGCGGGTTCGGACACCAAGCTTCTCGAAGATGTTCGTTACGTGCTGCTTCACCGTGTGCCGGCTGATGGACAGCTCCAAGCCGATGGCGGCGTTGTCGGCTCCCTCGACGATGAGTCGAAGTACATCTTGCTCACGCGGCGTCAGGGCCGGACTGTCGCCGACGGACCGCGCTTGCTCGGGGGGGCGGCCGTTCGCGTTCGTGTGCTTCACAAGCACACGAACCACTTCGCGCGAGAGGACCACCTGACTGCCGGCTGTCTGACGGATGCCGTCGATGAGCTCCTCCGGTTGCGTGTCCTTGAGGATGTAGCCACAGGCACCCGCCTGGAGCGCCTCGATCACGTCGACATCCCCGGCTGAGGTGGTCAAGACCACTGTTTTCGTTTGCGGACTCGCGTCGGCGAGGCGCTGCAGTGCTTCGGCGCCCACCGTATTGGTCATATCGAGGTCGATGACGACCAGGTCCGGCTGAAGCTCGCCCGCGAGCGCAACAGCCTCGACACCGTCTCTGGCCTCGCCCACGACCCGTACACCGGCGGTCTCCAGCATGTCTCGCAGACCCTCGCGGAAGAAGTGGTGGTCGTCGGCGAGGAGCACCCGTAGGGCGTTGCTGGAGCGATTCACATCCCGAACATAGTCGAATCCGGCGTTTGACGTGTGATCGGCCCACGCGCGCTCGGGGATCCCTGGAGGTGCTCGTCCGGAGGGTGTCTCTTGCAGTGATCTAACTAGACGCCTCTTCACTCAACGCGAGTGTGTCCAGGGCAGCCCCAAAAGAGTCAAGAGCTGCTCGTGGAGGACCGACACAAGTGAGCACACGCCCCAAACCCTTCGTGAGAGGCCTCAATGCTCAAGCACCTGACGCGCAATCTCATCACTGCTGCTGCCCTACTTCTCGCCTTCGCCGCTCCATCGGCGCTGGGGTCTGAGGGCTCACACGATGCAACGTCTCATGCAGCAAATCACCGCACGAGCCAGCGCCGCAAAGGGGCACACCGCAACAGGGTCCACGGCCACAGCGGGGTACACCGCAACAGGCTCCACAAGAAACGAGCGGGTCGTCTCGTAAGCACGCCGACCGCCGCCGTGGTTTCCTCGATACTTGTGGGAGAGGGGACCGTCGAGCCCCATGTCGACTATGTGATCGCGGGACAAGCTGAAGCTTTTCGCGTGCAGGCAAGCTCGTCTGCCCTCGCGGGCATCGCACACGTGTACATCGATTCGCACAATGCGGCACGCACGCTGACCGTGGGGCTCTACAGCGATGTCTCTGGTCATCCGGGCACGTTGCTGAGCAGCGGCTCAATTTCGGCGGTCCAGTCCGCGGCCTGGGACTCGGTGGCGCTGACTCCCGTCCCGCTCGTGAGTGGCGGCACCTACTGGCTGGCGGTGCTCGGGGAGCAGGGCACGCTGCGCTACCGCGATCGCGAAAAAGGTCCTTGCCCAAGTGAGACCAGCGCGCAGACGAACCTCGGCGCCCTGTCGGCAGCTTGGAAGACCGGCCGGGTGTATCCGACCTGTCCCGTCTCCGCATACGTGACCGCGGCTGCGCCCGCCTTCGATCCCCCGACTCCGGTGCAACCAGTTCCTGTCGAAACGAAGCCCGCCGAAATTAAACCTGTCGGAACTAAACCTGTCGGAACTAAACCTGTAGGAACAAAGCCTGTCGAAACGTTGCTGCCCGCACCGACCAACCTCGCTCTACCCACGGTCGCCGGTAATCCCACTGAAGGTCAGGTTCTGTCGGCCACCGCAGGCACCTGGAGCGGAAGCCCGACTTCCTACGCCTACCAGTGGCAGGACTGCGAAACTTCGACGAGCAACTGCTCCAATGTGAGCGGAGCTACAAGTTCGACTTACAAGCTCCTCTCAAGCGATGTCAGTCGCACGACCCGGGTGCTCGTAACCGCGTCAAACGCGACCGGCGCCACATCGGCTACAAGCACAGGTGTTGGTCCGGTAGAGGCCTTGCCTCCTAGCGCTAACCCTCCCAGCGCTAGCTTCACTTTTACCCCGTCCTCGCCGGTGACGGGGCAGGCGGTTACGCTTAACGGTTCAAGCTCGGTCTGCCCAGATGGTCCCTGTACCTATGCCTGGTCGGATGACGGCTCCCCCATCCAGCCTATACCTGCATTGTGGCCGTTGGGAAGTGGTCAGACGCTCGCTTATACATTCTCCTCTGCAGGCACGAAGTACGTGCGCTTGATAGTTACAGATGCGACCGGACAGACCGCTACGGTTGAGCATGACGTCGTCGTCGAAGCGGCGCCGGTGTCGACGACTCCGCCGAGCAATACGGTGGCGCCTGGTGTGAGTGGTGCTGCTCAGGTGGGGCAGACGCTTACGGTGAGCAATGGTTCGTGGAGTGGGAGTACGCCGATGACTTTTGGTTATCAGTGGCAGGATTGCAATACCTCCGGGGAAGCTTGCTCGAATATCGCAGGTGCGACATCGGCGAGCTACACGGCAGCGGAAGCGGATGTTGGGAATACGCTTCGTACTGTGGTGACCGCGGGTAATGCGGGCGGTGAAGCGTCAGCGTCGTCGGTGGCTACCGCGGTCGTCGAAGCGGCGCCGGTGTCGACGACTCCGCCGAGCGATACGGTGGCGCCTGGTGTGAGTGGTGCTGCTCAGGTGGGGCAGACGCTTACGGTGAGCAATGGTTCGTGGAGTGGGAGTACGCCGATGACTTTTGGTTATCAGTGGCAGGATTGCAATACCTCCGGGGAAGCTTGCTCGAATATCGCGGGTGCGACATCGGCGACCCACGCCGTTGCCGAAAGCGACATCGCGCACACGCTCCTAGTGCTCGTTACGGCCACGAACGGCGCCGGGAGTAAAACGAGCTCTTCGGTTGCGACGGCCACAGTGGCCGCGGCCAGCTCGAAGTGCACGGTGACAGATACGGCGAGCATGTCGGCCAGTTCGATTGCGAGTTCGATTGTGTCTGTGGCCGATGGTGGGACGGTGTGCTTGGCTGGCGGCAGCTATCCATTTATCCATGTTGTGGGTGCTGCCCACAAGGCGTATGCGACTGTGCGACCGGTCGCGGGCGCCACTGCGACGGTTGAAGGGATGGAAGTCGCGAATAGCTCGTTCTTGCGTTTTGAAGGTTTGCGTATGACCGAAGGCTTTAATATGCGTGACACCAGTGGCGCGGGCCATGACTACCAGTTTGTTGAAAACACGTTTGAAGAACCGTTGTATGGGATTGTGTTGAATGGTGGTTCGGGGCCGATCAGGAAAGTGTTGATCGAAGGTAATTATATGCATCGTGTGCATTTGGCTAGTCCGGAAGTCGATGGTAAATGTGATGCTGGGTATGCTCAGGGTCAGGATGTGACGGTGGATTCGGCGGAGGGTGTGACGGTCGCGCATAACGTTTTCAACGAAGCGGGGTGGCACTATATTCAGGGTGGGGGTGCTGGCCCTGAAGGCGTTGATGTGGAACATAACCTGTTCGAGGGCCACGATCTGATGGCGTGCTCGCACCTGAATCTCTGGCAGATATTCGGAGGCGGCGAAAACGACACGTTCAAGGATAACGTCGCGGTCGGTCAGGGCCGCGGAGAAAAAAATGGTATGACTGAAGAGGCCGCGACGGACGGGATCATCTTCGAGAACGGGTCGGGGTCGGTCGAATGCGCCGTCAAAATGAAGAACACTGTGATCGAAAACAACCTGTTTGTGGACGCCGCGAGCAGTTATGAGCTGCAGATCTACACGACCGAAGGCGCGACGATCAAGAACAACACGGTCGTGGGGTCTGAGTGGGGCACCGCGCTGTTGACAGAACACTGCGGTGCGGGCAGCAACTACAGCATGACCCACAACATCGACGTGGAAGACGTTGGTACCGGCGGCGATTTCCACTTCGGCGAATGCAAAGGCACCTGCCTATTCGACTACAACACCTCACAAGACACCACCGCCGACATGCTCGGCTCAACCCACTACACGACGAAATGGACGCCGCAGTGGACGACAACCGCCTGGAATCCGGCTGGCGAAGCGAGGGTGCCTGCGGGTTACTACGCTGCCAGCGGACTGACCATCGAAGCCGGATATCAGGGCAGCATCGGACCGTAAGATCGGTGTGTCGTAGATAAGATCGGTGTCGTAGAGACGCCCAGCGAAGACGATCTCGAGCAGCGTTCGCGCACCTGCCCTCTTGCGGGGCGGCGTGCGACGCAGCTATGCCCGTCCTATAAACGCCGCATTTTGCAGGACCTCTTGCGTAGGCGCAGAAAGATGCCCGAGTGCCGATGTAGGATCCGTTACGATCCTGGCGGCACGGGTAGCGTCCAATGCCATGGGGCTCTTCCCTGTTCACGGGCAGGTGAGATCCAGATACTCAATCCGAGGACCAACCATGTGGTCAAGTTGGCGTGTCAGCAGACGGTCTCTGTGGATAGCGATCCTCGTGCTCGCCGCGGTCTCCTGTGCAGGCGAGACGGCCGGCGCCAGCACAGTGGCCTCACGGAATCCGCGCCTCAAGAGCGTCCTCAGGCTCTCCAAGCTCCGCCATACTGCGCAGAAATCTACGCACAGACCAAAGCTCTGTCCGGTGGCGAAGGGTCCAAACCGAGGGCACAGGAGAACTTTGCGACCGAGATCGGTGCGCAAATCCCATGCCAAAGCAAAGCCATGCATCCCGCGCCGGTCGCTGAGGAGAGCAGCCAAACCTGGGCCCGTCCTGCAGGCGCCCCCGAGCGTTGCGGGGATCGGTGGGACGGCCCTCGTCGTGCCACCACCGAGTGCGCTCCTGCTGATGGGGCAGCCTCCGTCCATTCCGCCTATATCAGTTCCCCCTGCCCCCGTCCTGCAAGTGCCACCGGTTATCGCCGGCAAGCCGGCTCCAGGGGAGAGTCTCGCCGCATCTTCCGGCTCGTGGAGCGGGTCGCCGAGCAGCTTTGCCTACCAGTGGCAGACTTGTAATCCATCCAGCGAAACGTGCTCTGACCTAGAAGGCGCGACAGCGGCAAGCTATACGCCGGGTACTCAGGACATCGGACACGCGCTGCGGATTGTGGTGACCGCGACAAATGACGGGGGCGCCGCGGCCACCGCGTCGGCGATGACGGCGGTAGTCGCCCTGCCGCCCCGGCCCACGGCAAGCTTCACAGTCGAACCCGAATCGCCGGTGGTGGGACAGCGTGTGACGCTCGATGGTTCGAGTTCGGTCTGCGCCGACGCTCCCTGCATATATGAATGGTCTGACGATGGCGGCCCCACGCGCCCGATACCGGCATTGTGGCCGCTAGGAGGCGGAGAGACGCTTCAATACACCTTCGCCTTGACCGGCACGAAGTACCTGCGGCTGGTCGTAACCGATGGGAGTGGCCAGACGGCCACCGTCGAGCACAACGTCGTCGTGAGAAGCGAAGCTCCCTCTGCGCCCACACCCCCAAAGAACGTCACCGCTCCGAGCGTGAGCGGTGCAGCGCAGGTGGGGCAGAAGCTCACTGCAAGTAGCGGCACGTGGAGTGGCAGCACGCCGATGAGCTACGCTTATCAGTGGCAGGATTGCAGCGCCTCAGGCGAATCGTGCTCAAATATCCCGGGAGCTATCGAATCGACATATGCTGTCGCAGAAGGCGATATCGGCCATACCATTCGTGTGCTCGTCACGGTCACCAACAGCGCCGCCAAGGCATCATTGGTTTCGAATAGCACCTCGATAGTTGCACTATCCCCCGTGGGATGCACCACGACGCTGGCGCCGGCCATGGGCGCCTCGGCGATCGCAAACGCGATCGTTTCCGCCAAAGACGGCGCCATGCTGTGCCTGGCTGGCGGTGATTATCCGTCAATTCACGTGGTTGGTGCGGCTCATAATGCGTATGTGACGGTGCGTCCTGTGTCTGGTGCGACGGCGACCGTTGAAGGTATGGAAGTGGCTAACAGTTCGTTTTTGCGTTTTGAAGGTCTGCGTATGACTGAAGGCTTTAACATGCGCGATAGCGAAGCCTATGCTGGTAGCCATGATTATCAGTTTGTTGAAAACACGTTTGAAGAACCGTTGTATGGGATTGTGTTGAATGGTGGTTCGGGGCCGATCAGGAAAGTGTTGATCGAAGGTAATTATATGCATCGTGTGCATTTGGCTAGTCCGGAAGTCGATGGTAAATGTGATGCTGGGTATGCTCAGGGTCAGGATGTGACGGTGGATTCGGCGGAGGGTGTGACGGTCGCGTATAACGTTTTCAACGAAGCGGGGTGGCACTATATTCAGGGTGGGGGTGCTGGCCCTGAAGGCGTTGATGTGGAACATAACCTGTTCGAGGGCCACGATCTGATGGCGTGCTCGCACCTGAATCTCTGGCAGATATTCGGAGGCGGCGAAAACGACACGTTCAAGGATAACGTCGCGGTCGGTCAGGGCCGCGGAGAAAAAAATGGTATGACTGAAGAGGCCGCGACGGACGGGATCATCTTCGAGAACGGGTCGGGGTCGGTCGAATGCGCCGTCAAAATGAAGAACACTGTGATCGAAAACAACCTGTTTGTGGACGCCGCGAGCAGTTATGAGCTGCAGATCTACACGACCGAAGGCGCGACGATCAAGAACAACACGGTCGTGGGGTCTGAGTGGGGCACCGCGCTGTTGACAGAACACTGCGGTGCGGGCAGCAACTACAGCATGACCCACAACATCGACGTGGAAGACGTTGGTACCGGCGGCGATTTCCACTTCGGCGAATGCAAAGGCACCTGCCTATTCGACTACAACACCTCACAAGACACCACCGCCGACATGCTCGGCTCAACCCACTACACGACCAGCTGGACGCCCACGTGGCTCACAACTACTTGGCAGTCGGCGACTGAACCCACAGCTCCCGCTGGCTTTTACGTGCCGACAGGGTTGTCCTCCGAAGCCGGCTACCAAGGCAGCATAGGTCCATAGCAGCATCGAATCGATCGATGTCACGCCGAATTGCGCTCGCACTTGTCGCGGCGGCCGTGATCGCGATTGGTGTTGTGATCGTCGTTTCCGGCGGCCACAATACGAGGATGGCGCCAAGCCGCTCGGGTTGCGAGGCTACGGATACGGCGAGCATGTCGGCCAGTTCGATTGCGAGTTCGATTGTGTCTGTGGCCGATGGTGGGACGGTGTGCTTGGCTGGCGGCAGCTATCCATTTATCCATGTTGTGGGTGCTGCCCACAAGGCGTATGCGACTGTGCGACCGGTCGCGGGCGCCACGGCGACGGTTGAAGGGATGGAAGTCGCGAATAGCTCGTTCTTGCGTTTTGAAGGTTTGCGTATGACCGAAGGCTTTAATATGCGTGACACCAGTGGCGCGGGCCATGACTACCAGTTTGTTGAAAACACGTTTGAAGAACCGTTGTATGGGATTGTGTTGAATGGTGGTTCGGGGCCGATCAGGAAAGTGTTGATCGAAGGTAATTATATGCATCGTGTGCATTTGGCTAGTCCGGAAGTCGATGGTAAATGTGATGCTGGGTATGCTCAGGGTCAGGATGTGACGGTGGATTCGGCGGAGGGTGTGACGGTCGCGCATAACGTTTTCAACGAAGCGGGGTGGCACTATATTCAGGGTGGGGGTGCTGGCCCTGAAGGCGTTGATGTGGAACATAACCTGTTCGAGGGCCACGATCTGATGGCGTGCTCGCACCTGAATCTCTGGCAGATATTCGGAGGCGGCGAAAACGACACGTTCAAGGATAACGTCGCGGTCGGTCAGGGCCGCGGAGAAAAAAATGGTATGACTGAAGAGGCCGCGACGGACGGGATCATCTTCGAGAACGGGTCGGGGTCGGTCGAATGCGCCGTCAAAATGAAGAACACTGTGATCGAAAACAACCTGTTTGTGGACGCCGCGAGCAGTTATGAGCTGCAGATCTACACGACCGAAGGCGCGACGATCAAGAACAACACGGTCGTGGGGTCTGAGTGGGGCACCGCGCTGTTGACAGAACACTGCGGTGCGGGCAGCAACTACAGCATGACCCACAACATCGACGTGGAAGACGTTGGTACCGGCGGCGATTTCCACTTCGGCGAATGCAAAGGCACCTGCCTATTCGACTACAACACCTCACAAGACACCACCGCCGACATGCTCGGCTCAACCCACTACACGACCAACTGGACGCCTAAATGGGCCACCACCGTCTGGAATCCAGCGGGCCAGCAGACAATACCCGTCGGCTACTACGCCCCCACTGATATTCCGATCAAAGCGGGTTACCGAGGCAGCATAGGGCCGACGAGGCGTTATGGCGCGGTCCCCGTCGGCTAGAGCTCGGCTGCCCTGGCGCCGAGGCGCAACGAGCGCCTCCGGGGTTTGAGGGATTCAAGCATTCGGGAGCGCAGCTCAAGCCGTACGAATCGACGGAACGCCGGATCCTCCACGCGGGGGACTCGACGGGCCGCCGATCGCAGGTAGCCATAGAGGAAGGCGATGCCCGAGAGCCCCCGCGGTCGCGCAAGCGCGACCTTCAGCGCGCGCAGGGTTACCCACGACAGCGTGAAGTGCACGATGTAGGCGCACTCCCCGTGTCGGGCCCGGCCCCTCAGCGTGCCGTCCGCGCTTGCGCGTGGGCGATGGTGCAGCGCGACCAGTTCCGGGAACGCACATGTGCGATATCCGCGCATACGTGCGTAGGTCTCGTCGATCGTGTCCCAGCCGAGCCGTTCCTGCATCCCGCCGATGGCTTGGAAGCACGCGAGCGAATAGCACTTTAGGGTGCCCGGCACATGATGCTCAGAGGGGATACCGACAACCTCCCATCCCTCCCCGCGTGGACTCGGGTCCGCGTACAGCCCGCCGCCAAGCCCGAGCTGTGGATCGCGCTCGAACTCGTCGAGCAAGGTCTCGAAGTAACGTGGCGGCAGCTCTGTGTCTCCGTCGAGCTTGGCGATATGGGTGAAGGACCCCCACTCCACGCTGTTCAGCCCGAGATTGAAGGCTCTAGCCTCGGCGGCTGTCGCCAGGCGGTCGTTGACCGGGCCGATCTTGGGGAGCTTTGAGGTGTCGAGTACCTGGATGAAGTCAATCCGCTCAACCAGCTCCGCGAGGAGCTCCTCTGTGCGGTCGGTTGAGCCGTCGTTGACGATCACCCACAGGTCCGGTAGGCGCGTCTGTTTTGCGACCGCATCGGCGACCAGCTCGAGGTAGGCCTCCTCGTTGCGCACGGGCGAGACGACAAGCAGGCGTTGTTCGGATGTCATCCGAACACGCCCCTGACGCCCGCACCTCTTCCGTCGAGGACCCTCTCGTAGGCCGCCAGCAGGTTGCTTTCGGAGTGTTCCCAGGACAGCTCGCGCTCGACTCGCTCGCGTCCGGCGCGTCCCATCTCCGCGCAGCGCGCCGGGTCACAGAGCAGCTCATCTATATGCTCGGCGAACGAGGCTGGCTCGTTTGGCTGGGCGTACACGGCCGCGTTCCCCGCGGCGAAGCGTGACTCGCGCAGATCGTACGCGACGATCGGGCGCGACATCGCCATGTACTCGGCGATCTTGACCATCGTCGAGACATCGTTGAGGGGGGACTTCGGCTCCGGGGCTAGGCACACGTCCGAGCTGGACAGCAGGTGCGCGATCTCCTGGTCACCCAACCAGCCCACGAACTCGACGCGATCCTCGAGCCCCAACTCGGCGCTCAGGCGTTGCAGATCGGCTCTCGCGTCGCCCTCGCCGGCGAAGATCGCGTGCCAGTCTTGGCGGCGCTCGCCGAGCAGCGCAAGCGCCCTCAGCGCATGGTCGACGCCGTCCTGCGGTGACATCAAACCGACATAGCCGATCAGCAGAGCGCGTCCCCGCTTCAGCGACGGATCGGGCGCGAGGGGCTTGAAGCGACTGAGAACGGGACCGTTGCGGACGACAAACACATCCTCGGCGCGCTTGCCGCCACGTGTGCGCGCGACTTGGCGGTAGGACTCGTTTGTCGCCAGTACCACGTCTGCGGCCGCGAAACACAGGCGCTCGAGCAGCAATGTCATGCGGTACAGCCATCGACGTCCGCTCCCGAAGCGGGACAGGAACAGCTCGGGTGTCAAGTCGTGGTGGTCGAAGATGAACCGCGCGCCCTTGCGGCGACCCGGCCAAGCCGCGAACAGCAGGAAGTCCGGTGGGTTGCAGGCGTGTACGACGTCGAACGGTCGCTCGCCCGAGAGACGCTTGACCAGCCGCCAGATATGCCAAAAGGCAGCTCCGTACTCACGAACGTAGCCACCGACACCGCCGTCTGAAAAAGTCGCAGGATAGCGATGGATCGACACTCCATTGCGAGTTTCGTAGAGCGCGTCTTCGTCGCCACCTCCCTGTGGACATATGACCACGACCTCGTAGCCCGCCCCCGCGAGCGTGGCGCCGATATCCCGCACCCGGCGGTCGGCGGGCACCGACCCGTTCTCGTTGACGATCAGGACCCGCCGCATGGGCCGGTTGGTGCCCACGCGCCCTTGCGATCCCAGCTCTTGCGATGTCAGCTGCTCGGGCGATGCTGGCTGGGCTTGCAGGGAAGTGCTCATTTCGCGGCGCACCGTCGCTCGAAAGGTGGCCTGGCGCGGCCCAGCACGACCGCGAGCGCGTGCTGCTCGGCCGCCGCTCTTGCTGTCCATCGCGGTTGCACAACGCTCAGCAGACGCGCTCCCGCGGTGCGCAGTGCGTGACGAAGCGCCAGCGCGGCCTGAATTGCCCCCGCGCTCGCTCTTCCGTAGTGCTTGCGGGCGAACAAGATCTTCGCGTAGCTCAACTGTGCCGATAGATCGGGGCGAGGCTCGTGGCCGGTGTGGTGTGTCACCGCCATCACGGGCAAGTGTGAGACCTTCCATCCTGCCTGACGAAAGCGGTAGCACCAGTCGGTCTCCTCCGAGTAGAGGAAGAAGCGCTCGTCGAGCGGCCCGACGTCTCTGATCGCGCGCGCGCGCGCGATCAGAAAGGCGCCGACGAGCCAGTCGGCCGACACCTCAGTTTGGTAGCGAAGCGGGCGCGGCTCCTCCTCGCGCCAACGACGCAGCGGGGTCCAGCTCGATCCGAGGAGTGCCTCGCCGAAAGCACTCCAAGCCGAGGGAAAGCGCCTGATCGAATACTGCAGGCTTCCGTCAGGGGCCCGTTGGAGGACGCTCGCCAGGCCGACGTCGTCGCGTGCGTCGAGCGCTTCGACCAGCGCGTCGAATGTGCCCTCGGCTATCTCGATGTCGGGGTTGAGCAACAGCACATAGCGACCACGCGCGTGGGGAAGCCCCCGATTGTTGGCCGCCGCGAAGCCGACGTTGTTCTCCCGCAGGACGCGCACGTCCGTGTGCGCCGATTCGATCGCCCCCGGAGTGTCCTCGCTCGAGCCGCTGTCCACGACGATCCACTCCACATCGATGTCTCGCACCGCTTCGCGGGCGGAGCGCAACGTCGTGAGGGCCAGATCGGTGCGGTTATGGGTCACGACGATAACGCTGAGGTCGGGCCGGCCGTCCGCCGCGGTGCTGGTCTCGGCCAGCGCGTCGACCTCTGCCAACGCACTGACCCTCCCGTCGGTCGGCATCTCTGTGCTTGCGCTTGTGCGCTGGTGGTCGATTTGACTGGCGACGGTGCTCATCGTTTTAAGCAACGCAGATGCCGGAGGTTTCTCGCGTTGAGGCGAGGAGATCACGTGTGTTTAAAGCAGATCAGGCCCGAGAAGGAGTTCGCAAGAAAAACCGGCGAGCGAGCGTTGCTTGTGCGAAGAGGGCTACACCCGCCGGTCGTGCTCGGCGCTTGTGGCGCCACAAGCCTTACAGAACGCGCCAGCTTCTGGTGCATGATCGGCTAAAGACGCAAGGGGTCGCAAAATGGAGTTCGCGCTTGTACTACGAGAACTATTGAAACGTTGGCCGCTGCTGCTGGTCGGCGTGCTGGTCGCTGCTGTCGCTGCGACCTTCAGCATCTATCGCCTCGAAAGCGGCAAGCTCAAGGCCCGCTCGCTGCAGTACTCGAGCGCCAGCACCCAGGTCCTGGTCGATACTCCCTCGTCGGTGTTGGGCAACACCTCGCAAGCCTTCGAACCTCTCAATGCGCGGGCTGAGGTCTATGCGAACTTCATGGCAAGCCCGGCGGTGCTTAAGTTGATCGGCCAGCAGGCTGGCATCTCCGACGAACAGATCTACGCGGCAGGCCCCGTCAACGCAAACGAGCCGCGGGTCGTGCAGGAGCCGACCGCTCTCAAGCGCAACGTGGAGATCACCGGCGAGACGAACCCGTACCGGCTGAGCTTTGAAAGCCAGGCAAATCTGCCGACGATCACGATCAACTCCCAAGCGCCGACTACGAGCGGTGCCGTGACTCTTGCCAACGCTGCCGCTGTCGGGCTCAAGCAATACGTGACAAGCCTTGAGAACAGCAACAAAATCCCGGCAAAGTCGAGGGTGGCGATTCGCCAGCTGGGTCCCGCGAATGGTGGTGTGGTCAACGGTGGGATCAAAAAGGCACTGGCGGCGATCGTCTTCCTGGCTGTCTTCTTGCTGTGGTGCGTACTAATGCTCGTGGGGTCCCGGTTCCGCAAGAACTGGCGGGCGAGCGCTGCGCCGAGCGACACGCTGAACGATGGTCAGGAGACGGTCGAGCGTGATGGACAGGATGTCCACGGCACAGATGTGGGCAGGCCGGATGGTGCCTATACGCACCCCGAGCTCCCGACTTTCGAGACGTTCCAACACGATGACGAACCTGCGGCGATCCCGACGCGCAGCGCACGATGAGGACGAGCGCCTCGACATCGCGGCCGGCTGGGTAAGTCGTGGCCAGAGCACTCGCAGCGGCTCCAGTCGGCCCGGGTCGCGCCGCCGCGTCGCTGCCCGATGCCCCCAAGCGTTCGCCGGCAGGGGTAGAGCCGGTGCCTGTGCGGCCTGACGCGTTTCCTCACACCAAGCGTCCGCTGCCTTGGGTGTTGGCCGCGTTTCTGGCGATGCTGTTCTTCGTCCCGGTAGCGGCGACCGAAGTGAAGGTCCATCTCCCAGTCGACTCTCGGATCGATCGCTTCGCGATCATAGGGCTGGTCTTGGCGTGGTTCTGGTTTGGTGGTGACCAGCGCGCCTTTCTGCGCACGCGACGCTCCAAGCTGTACGTCACCGCGGCGCTACTGTTCCTCGCTCTGGCCGTGGCGAGTCTTTTGCTCGACGCCGGCAGGATCGTCAACCTCGGAGATTTCCAGCTCGCCGGCAAGCGCTTCGCGCTGCTGGGGTCGTTTCTGATCCTCTCTTGGTTTGTCCTCACAGCGCTGCGCTTCGAGGACGTTCGCGGATTCGCGACCTATCTGATCGGGCTCGCCACGATCATGTCCGTTGGCATGCTCATAGAGCGACACACGGGATACAACGTCTTCTACGAATGGAGCAGGGTGATCCTTGGTCCGATCGCCAGGGTGGCTCCCTCGCCGACCGTCATCCACCCTGCGTTTGGTACAGAAGGTCGCGTGACGGTCGTCGGCCCGACCCAGCATGGGCTCGCCGCGACGACGATGCTCGTCGTTGTCATGCCCTTCGCGCTGATTCGTGTATTCGACGCGACGACGCGCCGGTCGTGGTGGCTGAACGGGTTTGCCTTCGCGCTGATGCTCGCGGGCGCGATGGCCACCGATCGCAAGACGGCTCTGCTTGTGCCGATCGCGGTTGTGCTCTATGTGGCGCTGTACCGTCCGCGCCAGGTGCTCCGGCTTGCACCGCTTGGACTCGTTGTACTCCTCGGCGTCGTGCATTTCGCTTCCCCGGGTGCTTTGGGGACGGTCCTCAATCTGAATCAGGACGTGAACAGCAACTCGACCACACACAGAGTCGGAGACTTCAGCGACGTCGTACCGGACGTGCTCGCACATCCGGTGTTGGGTCGTGGCTTCGGCACGCTCAACCAAGAACAGCCCTCGCAGTTCCGCATCAACGACGACGAGTACATCGACGAGCTGTGGGAGGTGGGAGCGATCGGGCTGTTCACGTTCGTGTGGATGATAATCGCACCTGTGTTCACTGCCCGCAAGGCGATTCGCACGCGCGGCCCGACCGTCGCATCGCTCGCGCTTGCCGCATCCGCCGGTTGCATTGCTTTTCTTGTCGTGTGTGCCCTATTTGACGCACTGTCTTTTGCTGAGGCCCCTTACGTGTTCTTTGTGGTTGCGGCGTTGACGGTAATCGCTTCAGCTGGGCCAGAGGGCAATGTGACGCCCTCACGTGAGCTGGTGCGCCAGCCGGCCCGTCGACCGCAGGCAGTCGCGGCGACATGAGCGGGTCTGAGCTACAGCGTGTCTTGGTGCTCGTGCCAGGAGCATTGGGCGAGCGCTTGGCTGGACCGGAGATCCGTTCCTTGGAGTTTGCCAGAGCTCTGAGTGAGCAATACGAGGTCACACTCGCCGCTCAACGACCTGCCGCCGGCGAACGCGAGGGCATGCGGGTTGTCCCGTTCACGCGGCGTCGGCTCCTACGCGAGGCCCTGCGCCATGACGCCATCCTCTCATCGTGTCTGCCTCCCTACCTGCTCGCGCTGAAGCCTTTGCACGACTTTCTGGCGATCACCGACCAATACGATCCCCACGAGCTAGAGCTTGCCACGTTGAAGGATGGTCGCCAACGCGATCGGGGGCTGCGCTCACGCGCTGGTATTCGCGCAATTCAGCTGCGTCACGCGGATATGGTGCTGTGTGCGGCCGAGAGCCAGCGGACGGAGCTGGCGAGAGTCGCACGCTCGCTCGCCGGGAGCGGGACCTCTTCGTCCGACCCGATCGTCATTCCGTTCGGCATTCCGGACCCACCGCCCGTCTCCTCGCGCAGGCCGCTTCACGACCGCTTTCCAGAGATCGCTCCGGGTGACACGATAGTGCTTTGGTGGGGGAGCGTTTGGCGCTGGCTAGACGCCGAGACGGCGGTGCGGGCTTTTGCGCAGATCGCCGCTATCCGCCCGGACGTCAAGCTTGTCCTCACTGCGGGTAGGCCGCCCAACAGGGACGCGGGGCGTCTGTTCGACGCGACGGAGGATATTCGAGCGCTGGCCCAGGAGCTGGGTGTGCTCGGGCGCAGCGTGCTGTTCCTCGATGAGTGGATCCCTTACGAGCAGCGCCATGACTACCTGCGCGAGGCCGACATCGGGCTCACCCTCCATCGTCATGCCGCCGAGGCACAGCTGGCGGCTCGCGCTCGCTACATGGACTATCTCTCCGCTGAGCTTCCGTGCGTGCTCGGCCGTGGCGACGACACCGCCGAGGATTTTGGTGCGGCCGGCTTTGCCAGGCTGCTCGACGAGCCGACCCCTGAACAATTGCTCGAGGCGTTGCTCGCGCTTGTCGATGACCGCGAAGCGCTCGCGGCTGCCAGGGCCGCCGGGAAGGATCTTGCCGCTGAGCGCCACTGGAGCGCCGTTGGGGCGAAGTTGCGTGCGGCGATCGCCGAGGTACCGCTCGGCACGCGCGCAACACGCCTGGCGCCGCTGGCGCTTGCTACCGGCGCCGGCGCCTACTACATGCGACGAGTCATCGATCGGGTAGCCACGGCGAACTGACAATAGGGCGACGCAAGGCCCTCGCGTGGCTCGTGTGTGCCGCGAGAATCCTGGCGAGGAGAGCGTTTATTCTCGTATGAGCGATCTAAGACGACAGTTCACCAGCAGCGCAGCGCACAGGCGGACGCCGTCGATCGCGGCGGTTGTTGGTGCCTACAACGCCGAGCAGTGGATTGGCGAGACGTTGAGCGCGATCCTCTCGCAGACGCATCCCCCGGACGAGGTGATCGTCGTCGACGACGGCTCGACGGACGGCACCGCGCGCGAGCTCGAGCGCTTCGGGCGTGAGATTCGCGTCGTGACACAGGCGAACGGCGGTTGTCCAGCCGCCTTCAACAGGGGCTTCTCCGAGGCTCGCAGCGATTACATAGCGATGTGCGGGGCAGACGATGTATGGGAACCGGAGAAGCTCGAGCGTCAGGTCGCGGCACTGGTCGCGCACCCGGAGATCGATCTCGCATACAGCGGCGCTCGCAACTTCGGAGTAGTCGACGATCCCTGGCCCCCCGCCCCCGAAGAGGGCCTTCTGGACCTGCGCACGTTCCGGCCGGTGCTCTATCGCCGCAACATCATCTGTGCGTCCTCGGTCTTGGTCAGACGGAGCCTGTATGTCCGACTGGGGCCATTTGTGGAGAGCGCTGCAGGGGAGCGCTTTGCCTGCGACGACTACGACTACTGGCTGCGAGCACTCGCGGCGGGCGCTGTGTTCCACTATGACCCTCGGTTCTCTGTCAACTATCGCCGTCACGCGAGCAACGCCACCAACGATCAACCCTGGATACATCGCTCGCGCAACCTCACGCATCGCTGGCACGCCGAGGCGATCGACGACGCCGCGCTCGTCCGGGCGGTTCTGGCTGACGACCTGCTGCGCACCGCTCGCGCTGAGATCGACTTCGGTGAGCGGCGCCGCGCTCGGGCGATGTTCGCGAGTTCGCTCCGATACAAGATTACGCCGCGCGCTGTGGCCTTCGTGCTCCTGCTGTCGCTCCCAGAGCAGCGGGCTCGACGGATGGTCGACGGGCTTGTGAGATTCAAGCGCGCGGTCGCGCGCGCGGCTTGACGCCGGCTCGCGCCGGGCTGAAGTGCCCCGCCCCCTAGCCGTTGCTAGGCAGTGGACCCACGGCCATGTTTGTGTGGCCCAATGGCCTCGTCTCCGCCATTTTCTCGGAGACGGCGGAAAAGGATTCTTTCGAACTCAAGCGCCGACGCCTCCCAGCTGAGCATCCGCACCGACTCGGCAGCGGCGCGCGCGTAAGTGGGGAGGTCCTCTCGCCTCACTGTCTGCTGCAGTCGCATCGCCAGTGAGCGCGGCGAAGGGTCGGCGTAGGCTATGTATGGGTTGTCGCTCACCAGCCTGTTGTTCTCGCCGTCGTTGACCACGGGTATGCAGCCTGCCGAGAGCAGCTCCAAAGGCAGCAAGGACATGTTGGTCAGCGAGATCACCAAAGCCGCCGCCGCTTCGTTGTATAGCTGGTTCAGCTCGTCGGCTTTGAGGACGCCGTGACTCGTGAACTCGAACGGGAGACGGTAGTCGCCGACATCCGATCCAAGCAGGTGTATCTCGTAGTCTGGATTGTTCTTCGCGAAGAGGGTCAGGGCAAAGACGCCGAGCTCGAACCCTCGCCGCGGCGCGCCGGGACGTGCGTAGAACAGGATCCGCCTTCTGGCATCGGCATTCGTAAGGCGGTAGCGACCGGAATCGGACCCGAACTCGAAATGGTCGCAGCTCATTCCGAACTCCGTCGTCAGCTTGTGGCTGAGCCAGCGACCGGCCGTGATGCCGTGGAGCCCGAACTTATAAGTGTTCTCCGCCAGGACGCTCTCGGTGCCGACGGGGAAAAACAGGGGCTCGTAGTCTTGGACGAAGTAGAACTTCTTCGCGCTCGTTACCGCATTGAAAACGGGGTAGGCGGTTTGCCATGCGGTCGCGATCAGTGCGTCGCAGGCGCTCAGCTTGTCGCGGTTGGTCCAGATGTTCGCCTTCATCTCCGGAAAGTGTCTACGGATGACGGCGCGCGCCTCCTCGGCTGACTGAATCTCGCGACCGTCGTAGACGACGATATTGCAGGTGTGCCCGCGCGCCTCCAGCGCCCGCACGAATCTCAGGATTGTGTGATGTCCTCCCGAGCCGTTTGCTATCGGGGGTATAACCCAGTTAACCGTCAGCTGCTCTGGAGGAGCCGAGTGGGCCGGGCGGTTGACTGGCTTGTGTGTCTCCCAGTCGGCGTCGAGCAGATCGCGTGTCGCGACCGGCAACCCGATCTCGCGACCCCGCGCAAGTCGTCGGCGGGCGAACCTGCTCGCTCTGCGGCGGAGCACGAGCGGTCCGTCCTCGCTCAGTATGTGCAGAGTCTTCCGTATCATGATGCGTCGAGGAGCTCAGTCAAGAGCGCCAAGAGAAGCTGGATCGTCATCCTCTCAGCAGCGGGAGCGCCTTGACGACGAACTGGGCGCCCACGTTGCACGACGCTGTGACCTCGAGGGTATGACCTTTGGCGAGTGGGGCAAAGGCGATTTCCTGCCCGTAGTCGCCGCAATACACGGTACGGCCGTCGAGGGTGACCTGGCTCGAGTTGCGCACCCGGTGCTTGATCGTGGAGAAGGTGACCGATTCCACGGCAATCGTGACGAACTTCGCACTGCCGCTGCGCTTGTAGATGCAGGTCGGTCCAAGCGGCGCCTCCTGTGGAGTGTCGACCGCTCCGCCTAGGATCGCTCCTGCCGCCCCCTGGGACACGAGCGTGCACGGGTTCAGCTTGCCGGGCTCCGAGCCGTTCCCGGTATCGGCGACCCCCGGGTTGTCGTCGTTGATTTCAGCGCCGCCCGTGCCGTCTATCGGTCGGTGCACGACGACTCCCTTGGTCACGGTGTCGCGACGGGCTCCGGGACCGGTAGCCAGGGCGGTCGATTGGTGGGCGGGTCGCGCATCGGCGCGCGCGGAGGAGGACTTTTCCGTAGCCGACGTGGAAGAGCCGCCGCCGCAGGCGTTCAGAAGCAGTGTCGCGGTCACTAGCAGGAGCGTGCACGGAACGGTAAGGGTAGGTCGCTTCAGTGTGTGCATCGAGCGCCTTCTCAATGTGTCAGTGGCTGGGCACGAACACCACATCCACCCAGTAGTTGGTGGACTTGTAGGTGCCCGTTGGGAAGGTGCTGGAGGAGCTATATGTGTATACGCCGTTGGGGCTGACGGAGTTGGCGAGAGTCTGCAACGGTGGGTTGCTCACGCCAGCGGAAGCAAATCCCGAGGAGGTATCGGAGTAGTGGCCTTTGGGTGCGAAGTAGCCGGCGACGTAGGTGGTGTTTGGAGTGATCGTGACTGGTGCTGAGAAGTTGACCTGTTGCCAGCCGGAGGCGGTTTCGCTCGTGAAGGTGGCGGAGGCGAGCAGCGTGCCGCTCGCGCTCCACAGGCTCCCGATGTGGGTCCCCGTGTTGGTGCTGGCCTTATAGAAGCGGACGCCCGAGATGGTCCCTGCCACTTCGGAGCTGAACTTGACGCCGAGCTCTACGGAGTTGCTGTCGCCGGAGTCGACGATCGTGGGTGTCGTAAATTCGAAGATGGTGTCTTGCGGCACTACCGCATTGGATTCGGTGGATACCGGTCCTGTGCCGTTGGCGTTGGCTGCTTGGATCTTGAATGTGTAGTTGGTGCCGGCGGTGAGTCCTTTGATGGTGGTGCTGGTGGTGGGTGGGGTGCCGGTTATTTTGGTGGCTGTTTGGGCTTCGTTGCCGATGTAGGGGGTGATGGTGTATTCGGTTGGTGCGCCGCCTTCTGTCGGTGCGCTCCACGACACGTTCGCGGAGTGGGGGCCCGCGGTCGCGCTCACGTTTGTGGCCTGGCCGGGCAGTGGGGTGGGCACGAAGTCGACGTCGACCCAGTAGTTGCTGGCGTTGCTTGCGCTTGTTGGGAACGTGCTTTTGGCGTTGTATGTGAATACGCCGTTGGCGCTGATTGGGTTGGCGAGCGCCTGCAGGGGTGGGTTGCTGGCGCCTACAGACCCGAACGCGGAGGTTGTGTAGGAGTAGTGGCCGCTGGGTGCGAAGTAGCCGGCGACGTAGGTGGTGTTTGGGGTGATCGTGACTGGTGTTGAGAAGTTGACCTGTTGCCAGCCGGAGGCGGTTTCGCTCGTGAAGGTGGCGGAGGCTAGCAGCGTGCCGCTGGCGCTCCACAGGCTGCCGATGTGGGTGCCGGTGTTGTTCGTCGCCTTGTAGTAGCGGATGCCTGTGATCGTGCCCGCTGCTTCGGAGCTGAACTTGACACCGAGCGTGACCGATGTGTTTTCGTTGGCTTCGATGGTTGCTGGTGTGGCGAAGTCGAAGATTGTGCTCTCTGGTGTGATCGTGTTGGAGGCGCTGGAGGGCGAGCTGTTGCCGACGGCGTTGGTGGCGGTGACGGTGAATGTGTAGTTGGTGTTGTTGGCCAGGCTTTTCACGATCGCCGATGTGGTGTTGCCGGTGATTTCGACGGGCGTTTGTGCGGTGGAACCAATGTATGGGGTGATCGTGTAGCCGGTGATCGGGCTCCCGCCGTTGCTAGAAGGTTCGGTCCAGCTCACCTGCGCCTGGCGTGTAGCGCCGCTGGCGCCCACGCCACTCGGCGCACCCGGCGCGACCAACGCCGTCGGCACTACCGCATTGGATTCGGTGGATACCGGTCCTGTGCCGTTGGCGTTGGCTGCTTGGATCTTGAATGTGTAGTTGGTGCCGGCGGTGAGTCCTTTGATGGTGGTGCTGGTGGTGGGTGGGGTGCCGGTTATTTTGGTGGCTGTTTGGGCTTCGTTGCCGATGTAGGGGGTGATGGTGTATTCGGTTGGTGCGCCGCCTTCTGTCGGTGCGCTCCACGACACGTTCGCGGAGTGGGGGCCCGCGGTCGCGCTCACGTTTGTGGCCTGGCCGGGCAGTGGGGTGGGCACGAAGTCGACGTCGACCCAGTAGTTGCTGGCGTTGCTTGCGCTTGTTGGGAACGTGCTTTTGGCGTTGTATGTGAATACGCCGTTGGCGCTGATTGGGTTGGCGAGCGCCTGCAGGGGTGGGTTGCTGGCGCCTACAGACCCGAACGCGGAGGTTGTGTAGGAGTAGTGGCCGCTGGGTGCGAAGTAGCCGGCGACGTAGGTGGTGTTTGGGGTGATCGTGACTGGTGTTGAGAAGTTGACCTGTTGCCAGCCGGAGGCGGTTTCGCTCGTGAAGGTGGCGGAGGCTAGCAGCGTGCCGCTGGCGCTCCACAGGCTGCCGATGTGGGTGCCGGTGTTGTTCGTCGCCTTGTAGTAGCGGATGCCTGTGATCGTGCCCGCTGCTTCGGAGCTGAACTTGACACCGAGCGTGACCGATGTGTTTTCGTTGGCTTCGATGGTTGCTGGTGTGGCGAAGTCGAAGATTGTGCTCTCTGGTGTGATCGTGTTGGAGGCGCTGGAGGGCGAGCTGTTGCCGACGGCGTTGGTGGCGGTGACGGTGAATGTGTAGTTGGTGTTGTTGGCCAGGCTTTTCACGATCGCCGATGTGGTGTTGCCGGTGATTTCGACGGGCGTTTGTGCGGTGGAACCAATGTATGGGGTGATCGTGTAGCCGGTGATCGGGCTCCCGCCGTTGCTAGAAGGTTCGGTCCAGCTCACCTGCGCCTGGCGTGTAGCGCCGCTGGCGCCCACGCCACTCGGCGCACCCGGCGCGACCAACGCCGTCGGCACTACCGCATTGGATTCGGTGGATACCGGTCCTGTGCCGTTGGCGTTGGCTGCTTGGACCGTAAACGTATAACTCGTCCCAACCGTCAACCCGGAGATGGCGATTCCCGTGGGGGTAGGAGTACCTGTGACGGTCGTCGGTGTTTGGGCTTCTGTGCCGATGTAGGGGGTGACAGTGTATTCGGTTGGTGCGCCGCCTTCTGTCGGTGCGCTCCACGACACGTTTGCCGCTCCTGGGCCCGCGGTCGCGCTCACGTTTGTGACCTGGCCGGGCAGTGGGGTGGGCGCGAAGTCCACGTCTACCCAATAGTTGGTTGCTTCACTGGTGTTGGTGGGAAACACGCTCGTGGAGCTATGCGTATATATGCCGTTCGGGCTGACAGGACTGTCGAGAGCCTGCAGCGGCGGGTTGCTCACGCCGACGAAGGCAAATGCCAGCGGGGTCGTCGAATAGTGCCCCACGGGAGCCAGGTAGCCCGCGACATATGTCGTGAAGGCGGAAATCGTGACTGGTGTTGAGAAGTTGACCTGTTGCCAGCCGGAGGCGGTTTCGCTCGTGAAGGTGGCGGAGGCTAGCAGCGTGCCGCTGGCGCTCCACAGGCTGCCGATGTGGGTGCCGGTGTTGTTCGTCGCCTTGTAGTAGCGGATGCCTGTGATCGTGCCCGCGACTTCGGAGCTGAACTTGACACCGACCTCAGTCGGTGTGGTTTCTCCCGAATCGATGGTTGCTGGTGTGGCGAAGTCGAAGATTGTGTTCTCTGGTGTGATCGTGTTGGAGGCGCTGGAGGGCGAGCTGTTGCCGACGGCGTTGGTGGCGGTGACGGTGAATGTGTAGTTGGTGTTGTTGGTCAGGCTTTTCACGATCGCCGATGTGGTGTTGCCGGTGATTTCGACGGGCGTTTGTGCGGTGGAACCAATGTATGGGGTGATCGTGTAGCCGGTAATCGGGCTCCCGCCGTTGCTAGAAGGTTCGGTCCAGCTCACCTGCGCCTGGCTGGTCGCGCCGTTGGCGTTGACGCCAGTAGGCGCACCCGGAGCTGCCATCGCCAATGGCGTTACCGCGTTCGATTCGGCGGACACCGGTCCAGCGCCGGTTTCGTTGGCTGCTTGGACCTTGAATGTGTAGTTGGTGCCGGCGGTGAGTCCTTTGATGGTGGTGCTGGTGGTGGGTGGGGTGCCGGTTATTTTGGTGGCTGTTTGGGCTTCGTTGCCGATGTAGGGGGTGATCGTGTATTCGGTTGGTGCGCCGCCTTCTGTGGGCGCGCTCCAAGAGACGGTCGCAGAGCGTGCGCCGGCGGTCGCGTTAACGGTGGCCACCCTGCCTGGGGGAACTATCGCCGTTGGGGTGACCGCGTTGGACGCGGAGGACACAGGGCCTGCTCCGTTGGCATTGGCTGCTTGGACCTTGAATGTGTAGTTGGTGCCGGCGGTGAGTCCTTTGATGGTGGTGTTGGTGGTGGGTGGGGTGCCGGTTATTTTGGTGGCTGTTTGGGCTTCGTTGCCGATGTAGGGGGTGACGGTGTATTCGGTTGGTGCGCCGCCTTCTGTGGGCGCGCTCCACGACACGTTCGCCTGTCCCGGTCCGGCGGTAGCGCTGAGGTTCGTTGTCGGCCCGGGAATCGATGTGGGCACGAAGTCGACGTCTACCCAATAGTTGGTTGCTTTATAGGTACTCGTCGGGAACGTTGTCGTAGTGGCGTAGGAGTACAGTCCGTTGACGCTCGAGCTGTTGGCCAGGGCGTGCAGAGGTGGATTGCTCACGCCTGAGGAGGCAAACCCGGAGGCCGTGTCGGAGTAGTCACCCTTCGGCGCCAGGTAGCCTGCTACGTATGTCGTATTCGCGCTGACGGCGACCGGCGTGGCAAAGTTCACCTGCTGCCAGCCAGACGCTGTTTCCGAGGTGAACGTGGCCGATGTCAGCAGGGCGCCGCCCGCGGTCCACAGACTGCCGACATGGGTTCCAGTGTTCGCGCTCGACTTGTAAAAACGGATGCCCGTCACGACGCCGGCGAGTTCGGAGCTGAACTTCACGCCGAGCTCGACCGAATGCGCGTCGGCGGAGTTGATCGTCGCCGGGGTCGCGAAATCGAAGATGGTGTTCTCGGGGACCACCGCGCTGGATGCCGCGGAGGCCGGGCTGTTCCCGGCGGCGTTTACGGCTATCACCGTAAACGTGTAGGTCGCGCCGTTGGTCAGTCCTTTGACGATCGTCGAGGTCCCACTGCCGCTGACTTCGGTTGGCGTCTGCGCGGTCGCGCCGATATACGGAGTAATGGTGTAGCTGCTGATCGGACCGCCACCCGTACTGGAGGGTTCGGTCCAGCTGACAAGCGCCTGGCCGGTAGCGCCGCTTGCCGTCACGTTGGTGGGCGCCGATGGGGGGATGACCGCGGTGGGCGTGACCGCGTTGGACGGGGCGGACATGGAGCCAGCGCCGTTCGGGTTTGACGCCTGCACCCTGAACGTGTAGCTGGTCCCGCTTGTCAATCCTCGGACCGTCGCGCTCGACGCGGGAGGCGTTCCTGTGATCGTCGTAGCTGTCTGCGCTTCGGAGCCTACATAGGGAGTGATCGTATATGTCGTGGTGGGTCCGCCTTCCGTGGGCGCGTTCCACGAGACGGTGGCTGAATCGCCGCCTGCTTTTGCGCTTACGTTTGTCACCGCCCCCGGAGCGGACGCGGGGGCGAACACCGGATCGACCCAGTAGTTGGAGCCGTTGAAGCTGCTCGTCGGGAATGCGTTCGCAGAGGTGTAGGAGAAAAGACCGTTTTCCGAGGCGAATGCCCCATTTGAGGGTGCGGCGTTGGCTGCGACGGCGTGCAGCGGCGGGCTGTTGAGCGCGTTGCCGCCCGTTGGAGGGGGAGTGTAGAAGTAATACTGGGAGTCGGCGTAGTGGCCGGCTGGGTCGAAGTAGGCGGCAACGTAGGTCGTATTCGGGAACACGTCCACAGGAGTCGAGAAGTTGACCTGTTGCCAGCCTGATTCGGTTTCGCTGGTGAAGGTCGCCGTCGCGAGCTGCTGCCCGGATGCGCTCCAGAGGGTCCCGATGTGTGTCCCGGTGTTCGCCGCTGACTTGTAGAAGCGGACCCCTGTCACGGTGCCGAACGTTTCCGAGGTGAACTTCACGCCGAGCTCAGTTGAGTGCGTGTCTCCGGAGTCGGCCGTTGGGGGCGTGACGGCGTTGCCCCAGATCGAGCAGGGGCAGGAGACTTTGACCTGCACGCCGGCCGATGGGCTCTCCAGGTTCGTGCTGTCGTCGACCGCACGCGACCTGATCGTCGTGGCCGGATAGCCATGTGCGGCCCAGGCGTAAGACCATTTGACGGACTGTTCGTCGGCTGTGGCAAGGGTCGCGGGATGCCACGTGGCACCGTTGTTGGTGGAGACTTCGACGCCTGCTACCACTCCACCGCCAGCGTCGGTCGCGGTGCCGGCGATGGTGACCTTGCTGCCGTCCTGGAAGGTTTCGCCCTGTTGGGGAGAGGTGATCGTCGAAATCGGCGGTGTCGTGTCGGTCGACTTTTCCGCAGGCACCAGTCCGCTGATCAGCGTCCCCGGTTGGGTGCCCATTTCGGCCAGCAGGTTGACGGTCATCTGCTCCATGTTGGGGTCTGGGGGATTGCGGCTCGGCTCGGTGGTGCTGACGTCCCACGCGTTGACGTTGGCCAGGCCCCACGACCATTGCACCGTTCCGGCGCCGAAGACCAGAGCGCCGCTCGGCGCGCGGTAGAGCGTGAGGTGGTGGGTTGCGGTGGCATTGCTGTTGAGCGTGCTGCCGTAGTCGGTGAAGGCCTGCACGCCGCTGACCGTTGTCGAGGAGAGGTCGAACTCGCCCGCGGGCCGAAAGCCGTTGTCGACGTCTTCGTCCCACTCGTAGCCAAGGGTGCCGGTGCCCGGGGCAAGCGTCAGGGTCTGTTCGGGCTGCAGCTTTTCCACAGCGGTGTTGCGCCACAGCTTGAGTTTGCTGTACTGGCCGGGAACGGTGATTTCGGACGTCCCCGAATTGACCGTGAATTGCTGGCCCGAGAGCGCGTTTTCAGGTTGGCCCCCATCGGCGTCCGCGGGTCCGCCACGCGGGTCGCGCCAGGCGCCGGTCCAGGTGGGTGGATCCTTTGGATCTGCCGGCCCTTCGAAGTGCGTCTCCTTATAGGTGGTCAGCGTCCGATAGGGCGTATTGGACCCATCGATGCTCGCCCCCCAGCGCGTTTTCCAGAAGATCTCGTTGCCGCTGAAGAAGGCCAGGTTGACGCCCGCTTCGCGGGCAGCCATCACATTCGCTCGCTGTTCGTCCGACCAGTACTCGTCGTGGCCGCTGGACATGAAGACCTTGTGGTTCTTCAGCAGCGGGCCGTTGTTGGCGACTTCGTTCTCGCTCGTGTAGCTGACGTTGTAGCCGTTCTCCTCCAACCAGTAGATCATCTGGTATTCGGCGTAGTAGAGGTAGGAGGCGCCGCTGTCGGTCGTGAACGCGCCGTCGAAGGGACGGTTGTAGGAAACCGAGTAGGCGCCCTTGTAGGCCTTTGGTGTGCCCGGCGGGCAGGCGACCGTGCAGGTGTAGAGGCTATTGCCGCCGTAATCGTTGTAGGCCTCCCAGCTGGCGTCGGAGGTCTGCAAAATGATGTCGGAGTGGCTCGAGTCGTTTCGCACGACAAACGGGATCTGGCTTTCCCCGCCGGTGTCGTCACGGATCAGCTGCGCGATGTAGACCCCGGAAACGGCGTTGCTCGGCACGGTCCACTGAGCGGAGACCCCCCAGTTGCCGCAGTCGATCAGTCCGGTCGACGATTCCCTCAGGCATTCTGGCTGTATCTGGGGGAGTCGCGCTGTCGGCTTGATGTTGGTGGCTATCAGCCGGGCGCCGTCGCCTTTGTAGTAACCCAGGCGGAGGATGTCGATGTGGTAGTTGCTGGATGGCGTGTCGATCTTGAAGTTCTCTGTCTGTCCTACGTTGGCGCTCATCGAAGTGGCGAAGCCCTGGATCGTGGGATCGCCCACACCCTGGATCTGCCAGTTGCTCGGCGGGTCACCGGGCAACTGGTTCTCGCACACGATCGGGTTGGACGCCGATGCGCATTCGCCTTCGGCCCGCGCCGAAGCTGGGAGCAGCGTGACGGCGGTCACCAGAAATGCGAAAACGAGCAGGCAAGATCGCCGCAGCCAGCGCGTAGCAGAATTGGCTGTCGCGCTCATGCTGCCCCTCGCCCACTCAAGACTGCCGGCACGGTTCGTGCGAGTAGCGCGAGGTTGAGCCACAGCGAGCGTCGCTGGGCATATTCGACGTCGAGGCGTACCATCTCCTCCAGCGGAACCTCCGAGCGGCCGTTGACCTGCCAGAGGCCCGTTATTCCAGGCTTGACGGAGAAGCGCGCGAACCAGTGCGGCGGATAATGTTCGACCTCGTACGGGATCGGCGGTCGGGGACCGACCAGCGACATCTCGCCGCGCAGGACGTTCCAAAGCTGCGGCAGCTCGTCGAGGCTCGAGCGCCTGAGCACCCGACCAACGCGCGTCACGCGCTGGTCGCCCACGATCTTGTACGGCGAGTCCGCCTCGGGCTGCGGGTTCTCTCCCTTGATCAGCCTGAGCACGAACTCGCGGTGGCGGTCGTGGGCGGCGCCGTGGTGCATGGTGCGGAACTTCTTGACCGTGAACGGCTCCAGGTCGCGCCCAAGTCGCCGCTGGCGAAACAGCACCGGCCCTGGGGAGTCGAGCTTGACGGCCACCGCGAGGACCAACAACAGCGGCGAGAGGACGATCAGCAGCAGCAGGGTGCCGATCACGTCGAGCGTCCTGCAGCTTGCGTCGACGAGCTTGGAGCCGGTGCTAGGGCTTGTGGAGACGTTGTCGCCGCGCGCCGTGGAACCGGCACCAGGCGCGCCGCCGTCGGGGGATGTCGAGTTACCCGCGTCGAGCCAGGGTACCCGTTGATCGATAGCGTGAGCCGCCATAAACAACGAACGTTTCCGCTCGCTCCCAACTTGCGGCTCTTGCTCAGATGCTCGCGACCGTGACATCGGGCATCCTGCCCCCAGTCATGCGACGCGCTCGAGCATGTGCACAGCGAGTCGTCCGACAACGTAGTCCTGCTCTTCCTCTGAGAGGCCGGGGAAGATCGGCAGCATCAACGTCTCGCGTGCCGCCGCCTCGGTGTGCGCGAGCTCGATCTGACGGCTCAGCTCAGGCCGATCGCCGTATGCGCCCTCTTCGTGGATCGCCATCACGCCTCTGCGCGTGGCGACGCCGTCGTGCAGCAGGCTCCGCATCAGCTCTGTGCGGCCCAGCGGCGCGTCCGGTCTGACACGCACGCAGTAGGACTGCCAAGTGCGCGTCGCGTAGGGCGGATCGTAGGGCGCTTCGAGATACGGGATGCCTGCAAGCGCGTCGGTGTAGCGCTCGGCGAGCACTCGGCGGTGCTCGAGGATCTCGTCGAGCACCTCCAGCTGGCACAGTCCCAGGGCCGCCTGAATATCTGTCATACGGCTGTTCCAACCGCGCTCGGGATAGGCCTCGAATACCACGTCGCCGGCCGAGTGGCGCGCCAGGTCGGACATGTCCATGCCGTGCGCTCGCAGGCGTCGCAGGCGCTCCGCGATCGCGGGATCCTCGACGGCGATCATGCCGCCCTCGCCTGTGGTGATGACCTTGCGCGGGTGCAGCGAGAAGCAGGCGAGCGAACCGAGCGAGCCGATCGGCCGGTCCTTGTAGAGAGCGCCGATCGCGCAGGCGGCGTCCTCGACGATAGCCAGGCCGTGGCGCTCGCCGATCTCGAAGAAGCTGTCCATATCGGCTGGGAGGCCGACCTGGTGCACCGGCATGATCGCCTTTGTCCTCGGTGTGATCGCCCGCTCCGCGCATGCGGGGTCCAGGTTGTAGGTGAGCGGATCGATGTCCGCGAAGACCGGACGCGCTCCGCAGTGCCACACGGCGTTGGCGGTCGCAATGAACGAGAGCGAGGGGACGATCACCTCGTCTCCGGGTCCCACCCCCGAGACGTAGAGCGCGAGTTGCAGCGCCGTCGTGCAGCTGGTTGTGGCGACCGCATCGGCGGCGCCGACACGTGTGGCGAACGCCTGCTCAAAGGCTCGTACGCGCGGACCTTGGGAGATCCAACCCGAGGCGACGGCCTCGGCGACCGCGTCCCCCTCGGTGCCCGTCAGATAGGGGCGGGTGATCGGAATCTGCATCATGGCGCCGCGAGTGTCGCGGGGACGGTCTCGGCGCGCTCGGAGCTCCACCATTCCACGAGCCGTCGCAGGCCTTCCTGGAGATCGACCTCCGCCTCGAAGCCTAGGCGCTCACGCGCGAGCTTCGTATCCGCGAGCCGTCGCGGGACCTTGTTGACCGAGCGCTCGGGGCCGTGTTCGACCGGGAGATCGGAGTCCATCACCTCGAGCAGCAGCTGGGCAAGCTCGAGCAGGCTTGTCTCCGTCCCGCTGGCGACGTTGAAGACCTCATCGCTTACGTCGGCCTGGGCGGCGAGCAGGTTCGCACGCGCGACGTCGCCGATGTAGACGAAGTCCATCGTCTGTGAGCCGTCCCCGAGGATCAGGGGCGCTTCGCCCGCGGCGATCCTGTCCATCCAGCGTACGAGCACCTCGGTGTAGACGCCATGGATGTCCATTCGCGGGCCGTAAACGTTGAAGTAGCGCAGCGCCACATAGTCGAGCTCCTGCATCGAATGGAAGCTGCGCAGCAGCCCCTCGTTGAAGGTCTTGGCGGCGCCGTAAAGCGTGTCGTTGGCGTAAGGATGATGGGACTCGTCAGTGGGGAACTGCTCGGCCAGCCCATACACCGACGCCGAGGACGCGGCCACGATGCGGCGGACGCCCTTTTAGGGCCGCCTCGATGACGTTGTAGGTACCGGCGATCATCACCTCGAGCGCCAGGCGCGGTTCGGCTGCGCACTGGGTGATCCGCAGTGCCGCCTGGTGGTACACGACGTCGACGCCCTTCGTCAGCTCGGCGACGAGCTCGCGATCGCAGATATCGCCCTCGACGAGCCGAACCGGACCGTTCTCGATCGCCCACGCGAGGTTCTCCCGGCGGCCGCGCACGAAATTGTCCAGTACGACAACCTCGCGCGCACCAGCCTGTACGAGCTGGTCGGCGATGTTCGAGCCCACAGCTCCAGAGCCGCCGGTGATCAGCGCACGTTCACCGAGCATCTTGGTCGTACCTCATATTGACTGAACGCTCTCGAGGCTGGCGATCTTGCGCGCCGACCTCAATCGTCGGGCCCGTCGCCCAGCAGCTCGACCGCGGCCATATTCCATTGGTCGGTTGTCGGCGCCGCGTCGTTCATGGTCACGGTTTCTCCGACGGGGCCGGTGACCGCGCCGGTGAATTGCGACCAGTATGTGTCGCCTGTCTTCGTGTCGACGTACTGGTTGAGGATCACCTGGTTTGGACCGAGCGTGCGCGGGATCGCATTATCGTAGTCGTTGCCGACGGCGAACACCAGCGCTCCCTCTTCGGTGGTCTTCAGCGATACGTGCGGTTCTCCGCTCGTCGCTCCGCCGCTGGCCGATACGCCGACGCCGTCGGACATCTGCATCGCGATCACCGTCAGCTCCTGTTCGTATCCCCCGACCGCCGGGGTCGAGGTGACGGTCACGTTGGAGAGTGGCGCGAGTGCCGTTGCCGCCCAGATCTCGGCGTCGCCGGGGCGCGAGTTGGCTCGCTTGACGAGCGTCCAGGTGAGTCCCGCGCCGGAGACAGTGACGGACTGCTTGCCCGCTCCATCGGGACCGTCGGAGCTGGCAAATGCGAGCAGCTGCTCGCCGGCTTCGGCCGTGGTGAAGGTCGGCGTCGTCAGGGTTCCCTTGCCTTCGTCTGTGACCTTGACGTCCATCGTGAAGCACGGGTTTTCTTCAGCGGGGTTCTTGACGGTCACTTCGACCGGCGTGGCGTCCCCGAGGAGGCCGGAGCTATTGGTCGCCACGGCTGTAAGCGTGTGGCTGCCGTTGGTCGTGCCCGTGGTGCTCCAGGTGACCGCGTACGGCGCCGAGGTCACTGGTTCGCCCAGCGCTTTGCCGTCGAGGTAGAACTGCACCGAGGCGATTTTGACGTTGTCGCTGACGCCGGCGCTCACCTGCACGGTGTTCGAGACGGTCTGTCCCGCGGTGGGGCTGACGATCGACGCCTTCGGCGGCTGCGGCTGTTCTCCGCCCGAGCCCGACTGGATCGTCACCGGGGCATCCGCTGCCGTGCCGACGAAGCCTTCGCTGTCGGTCGCCTGCGCGCTGAGGAAGTATTTACCGGCGGGCGTGCTCGCCGCCGACCACTGGATCGTGTACGGCGGAGCGGTCACCGGTTCGCCGATCGGCTGGCCGTCCAGCAGGAATTGCACCGACTTGATCGGGTGCGGTCCGCTGGCAGTGGCCGTGAGCGTAACGTTGCCGGAGACCGTGGATTCCGCGGTCGGGCTCGTCAAAGTCACCGTCGGCGGCGTGGAGCTGGGGTGCGTCTGTTCGAGCACCTGCGCGGTGTCGCCTTCAATCAGCAGCTTGGTTTCGGTGATGTCGTTAGACGCGTTCGACTGCTCGAAGTAGTGGTCGGGATCGGCCTCCGCGCGTAGCCAGTAGACGCCGTTGGGCAGGCTCGAGATTTCGATGCCCTCGCCGCCGTCAGTCGCGTCGTACTCGTCGCCCCAGCCGACGCTCAAGCCGAGCCGCCCTTCGGGCTTGCCGCATTCAAAGCCCGGGTATTCGTTGTCCGCGGGAGCGTTGGGCACACTGCCCAAATAGGTGTCCGAAGTCATGCAGAACAGATCCTTCGGGCTGACGGCCACGACGCTTCCGGGTTCGCCGCTGGCGTTGGAGTTATACAGCGAGAACTTGTCGAACGGGAAGCGATAGTCGCTCGGCGCTTCCCAGTACATCGGTCCGACGATCGGGACGGTGTAGGCGAGGGTCCAGACCCCGGGTTTGGGGCTCGCGTAGAGCGCCTGGTAGCCCTGCGAGATCCCGGTCGCCGAGTTGTAGACGGGACGGATCTCGAGCGGCCCGGCGCCGAGGTCCGCGGTTATGTGCTCGAACTCGAGCATCCGCGTCGAGCCGGTGTGCTCGATGTAGATGTCGGGCGTGGGCATGATCAGCTGCAGGTCCGGATAGGCGATCGGGACCGTGCTCGGCGTCACAGAGTTCGATTGTGCGGACGCCGGTCCGCTGCCAATTACGTTGGTGGCGGTCACGGTGAAGGTGTAGGTGGTGCCGTTCGTCAGCCCGTCGATCGTGGTGCTGGTGGCTGGGGGGGATCCGGTTACCTTTGTGGACGGCTCCGCCGTCGTACCCTCGTACGGGGTCACCGTATAGCTCGTGATCGCGCTGCCATTGTTGGGCGGCGCGGTCCACTTAACGGTGGCGCTGCCGTTGCCGGCCGTGGCGCTGGCTTCCGTCGGCGCACCCGGCGCGGTGGGCCCGGTTGGCGTAACGGCGTTCGACGATTCCGAGACCGATCCGGCGCCCTTGCCGTTGGACGCCTGGACGGTGAAGGTGTAGCTCTTGTTGGCGGTCAACCCGTTGATCGCGATGCTGGTCGCCGGGGGCGTCCCCGTTACGGTCGTCGTGGGTTGGGCGGTAGAGCCGATGTAGGGGGTGATGGTGTATGTAGTCACGGCTCCTCCGCCGGTCGGCGCATCCCAACTCACGGTCGCCGATTCGAGGCCCGCGGTTGCGCTCACATTCGTGACCTGGCCTGGGGCTGTCGCAGTAGTCGGTTCGAACTCGACATCGACCCAGTAGTTGGTCGACTTGTAGGTGTTGGTCGGGAACACATTCGAAGTGCTGTAGGCATATACGCCGTCGGCGCTGACGGAGTTCGCAAGCGCCTGCAGTGGGGGGTTCTTAACGCCGCCGGACGCAAAGCCCGAGGTGGTGTCCGAGTAATGGCCCTTGGGCGCCAGGTAGGAGGCGATGTACGTCGTGTTGGCTTCGATCGGCACCGGCGTGGAGAAGTTGACCTGCTGCCAGCCCGTTGTGCTTTCGCTTGTGAAAGTGGCCGAGGCGAGCAGTTTGCCGCCGGTGGTCCAGAGGCTGCCGAGGTGGGTGCCGGTGTTGGCCGACGCCTTGTAGAAGCGGATGCCCGTCACGTTGCCGGCCACTTCTGAGCTGAACTTCACGCCGAGCACGACCGAGTGCCCGTCGCCGGAGTCGATCATGGCGGGGACCGTCGATCCGAAGATCGTGTCAGGCGCCGCGAGCGCCGAGGATGGCGCAGCAATCAACATCAGTCCGAAGGCCAATGTGGCCACCATCCAGGTCCCGGTTGACCAGAGTCGTCCTTGCCTCACTTGGTATCCCCCCTAAATTGGCTCAAACCTGCACTGGGTCAAACCTGCACTGGGTCAAACCTGCACTGGCTCAAACCTGCACTGGCTCAAACCTGCACTGGGTCAAACCTGCACTGGCTCAAACCTGCACTGGCTCAAACCTGCACTGGGTCAAACCCGCACTGGCTCAAACCCGCACATTTGGTACAAATCGAGTGAGACTCTTATCACATCTCCGCAAATATTTGTTTTCTTATCGAGCGCGACCTCGATAGTGTGCGCTCCGGTCGAGGACAGAGGCGATCATGGAGCGTGATCGGCGGGCTGTCGGGCTCGAGCGTGCGGGCGCCTCCGGTCGGGGACGACTATCCCGCGCCGCCCGACGCGGGCGTGTGGGCAAGGGTGCGCTTCTGTCTCGCTCAAGCGATTGACCGAGGTTGTCCCGTTCGCCGTGGAAGTTGGTGGCGGCGGTTCCGGTGTGATGGTTACACGGTGACTGGGATGCGGGTGTCCTCCTTGCTTGTGGTGTGAATCTTCGTGCGGTGGGCGGCGAGGTCGCGTTCGACGGCGAGGGCGAGCTTGGCGAGGTCGCTGTAGCCGATGATCTTGCGGAACTGGGCCTCGGCCTCGAGCATCCCCGCGGCGGTCCAGCGCAGGCACATATCGCCCGACTGCCAGCGCTTGACGTTGCGGCTCGTTTGCCGGACGGTGCCGATCATCGACTCGATCGGGTTCGTGCTCTGGAGCGTCGTCTTGAGCTTGCCGCGAACCCCGAGGCGGGTCAGGGTCAGCGTCTCCTCCAGGCCCTCCCGCAGCGAGCTGGCTGCGCCGGGGTGAGAACGCTCGAGCTCGCCGGCGAGGAGTTCGAGCCCTTCGAGCGCGAACTGGTGGTTCTCCGAGGCCCATGCCTTTCTGAGCCGTGCCTTCACGAGCGGCCGGTCGCGTTCGGGGAGATGGTCGAGCACGTTTCGTTCCTTGTGGCGAACACAGCGCTGCACCGGGACCGGCCCGAACACCTCGTTGACGGCGGCTCTGAGGGCCTTGCCACCGTCAAGGACGACCAGGACGCCCTGCTCGACGTCAAGGCCACGCTCGACCAGGTCGGCGAGCAGGTGCACCGTGACGGTCTTGTTCTCCGTGGATCCATCCCAGAGCCCGAGCGGGATCTTGACTCCCTCGGTGCTGACACCCAGCGCCACGACGCAGCAGCGGCCCTTCAGCTCGATCCCGTCGAGCATCAACGCCGCCAGGCGGACGTCGTAGAGCGGACGGGCCATCAGCGCCGCGAGGTGCTCGCCGGTCCGCGAGACAAACTCGCGGCTGACCGTCGACTTCGACGTGGAGCGCTCCGCGCCGGCCACGGCCTCGCCGACGGGCTCGAGGGTCCTCGCGAAGCGGCGCGTGGAAACACCAGCGAGCATCTGCTCCAACACGACCTTCGTCAGCGGGTCGCGATCGGCGAAATACGCATACGTCGCCAGCGGCACCTCGTGCTCCCCGTCGGGCGTGCGGGCACGAGGATGCTTCACGCCAACCCGCCGGCCACCGAGCGTCACCGCGCCGTCCTCGTGGCCGTGACGGACAGCCGTGCGGTCCTTCGCGGTCGCGTGCTTGGGCCCCACGACCTCCTCGAGCTCGGCCTCCATCATCTCGCTCAGCACGCCCAGCCCGACACCCACGCTCAAAGCGAGCAGGCCCTCCTTCGCGGCCCCGACGAGCTCCCCGAGCGCCTCCTGCACCCGCAGCGGCAGACTCTCCGCACGGCTGTCCTGCTCCTGCATTACGGTCTTCATGGCGGTTCCCTTCGTCTTCGGATTGATTTCGCACTCGCCACGGTCCCAGCGGGACCGGACAAGGCGAAAGGAACCGCCACCTACAAACTTCTACGAGCTACGGGACAACCTCGATTGACCTGATCACCCGAGCCGGATTACCAGCAGCGATCACGCCTGCGGGGATCGAGGAGACCACGACGCTACCCGCGCCGATCACCGAGTCGGCGCCAATCGTCACTCCCTTGAGGATCGTGACCCCATCGCCCACGAACACGTTCTCGCCGAGAACCACCGATCCCATCAGCGGATCGCCGTCGCGACGACGATCCGGGCGCAGGTCGTGGAAGTCGCTGTCGTAGATCGTCACCTCCGAGCCGATCAGCGCTTCGCGACCGATGCGGATTCCCGGCCCTTGGCTCTTGAGGAACGCGTTGTTGTTGATCTGGGCTTCGTCGCCGATCTCGATTGTCGCTCCACTCGACGCCTCGAGGTGGCAGTAGCCGGTGTAGAAGGACTTGGAGGTGGCCCAGCCGAACTCCACGTCTCGCCCCAGGACGATGGCTCCCCCCCCGAGGAACAGGACCGGTTGGCGGAGGATCGCCGTCCCGCTGACGTGCCGGCAGCTCGACAGCGCCCTGTACTTCCATATTCGGCCGCGCTGCAGCGCCGCGTCCAGCCGTGCGGTGCCCTTCATCTCGGCGGGGATTCGCTACAGGCGTGCCGTCGAGGCCTTGCGGACCTCGCTGTGAGCCCTCTTGCGGTGCTCGACGGCTTCCGGACGTCGAACTTGAGTCGAGTCCAGCAGCGCGCTGCAATCGCCTGGACTTGGTTTTTGTGGGTCATCAAGTGATAAACGCCGACGCTCGCTCTGGATTTTTGCGCATGGTGCTGCGATCGTCTGGCAGCCTGCAATCGCGTGCGAGCGGGACGCGAGAACCGCCGCCGGCCATCCGTTGATATTTACGAGATGCCCAGCGACCAAGACCGGGCCGAGGAACAGGCGACGATCGAGGCATCATCTGAGGATCTCCGCGAGGCCGCAGCCCACGGCGTCCGCTGGACTTCGATCGCTCGCCCCATGATAGAGCTCCTCCAGTTGGGTTCGATCGTGGTGCTGGCACGTCTAATCGCACCCGCGGAATTCGGTCGCTACGCGATAGCGCTCGTCGCGCAGGAAGTCGCCTATCTGATCGTGATCGGAGGCCTGAGCAGTGCCCTGGTCCAGCGCAAGACGGTGAGTCGCGATCACATGCAGACAGGGATGGCGCTGGGGTTGCTTACGGGCTTTGCACTGGCCGTGCTTACGCTTCTCGCCGCAAGTCTGATCGTCGTTCCGGTCTTCGGCGCGCGCACAGCGATGTTCGTCCGGCTGATGGCGCCGTTGTGCGTGGTCTCGGCCTTGGCGACCGTGCCGATGGCCACCCTGCGCCGGCGGATGGCGTTCAGGCGTCTGAGCGAGATCGAAGTCCTCAACACGTTGGCTCGGGTCACCGCCTGCATCGGCCTCGCGCTGGCCGGCCTGAGCGGCGAGGCGCTGGTGCTCGGCGTGCTCGCCGGCTCGGTCGTGACGACCGCCGTCGCGTGGGTCAGTGCGCCTCCTCCCGCTCCGCGCCTGCATCGTGCGGCGGTGCGCGATTTGCTCGACTATGGACTACCCGTCTCGCTAGCCTCGATCAGCTGGATCGGCTTCAGCAACGTGGACTACGCGATCATCGGCGCTCGCCTTGGCGCTGTGCAGACCGGTCTGTACTTCCGCGCCTATACGCTGGCCGTCGAATATCAGAGCAAGGTGAGCCTTGTGATGAACCAGGTCGGCTTCCCTGTGCTGGCACGCACGCGCGACGCAGACGAGCTGACACATCTATACCGCCAGATGGTGCGCCTGCTGACGATCACGGTCTTTCCGCTGTTGGTGTTGCTGGCGATCGGAGCGCCGGTACTCGTTCCCTTTCTCTTCGGCTCGCGATGGGCTACAGCCGTCGTGCCGGTGCAGATCCTCGCGCTGGGCGGAGCTTCGACACTTGTCATTGACGCCGTTGGCACGGTACTGATGGCGACAGGCAGAGCGCGTGCGTTGCTCGGCTACGGTACGGCGCACTTCGTTGTGTACGGGATCACGGTATTCCTCGTCGTGCGGCTTGGGATCGTTGCTGTTGCCATCGACGCCGCTGTTGTTCACACGCTGTTCTTGGTCGTCGCTTACGTACTGATGTTGCAGGGGTCGCCTGCTCGCCCGCTGCGCCGTCTGTGGGATGACGTCGCACCGGCCTTCGTCTCCTGTGTGGGGCTTGTCGCGGTCGCTCTACCGGTGAGCCTTGTGCTGACGGCCGCTGATATGCCCCCGGTACTATGGCTGCTTGCGCTCGCGGCTGTTGCTGCGCCGCCCTACTTGCTGACATTGCGCATAGTCTTCCCGGGTGCCTGGCGCAGTCAGAGATCCGCTTTCGGGCGCGTCCTGCCTGGCCGCAAGCGTCTCCGGGGTGCGAAGCGGCGCCTGGTAGCGGCGGCTCGTCTACGGTTCTCGGGATAGTGCCGTGAGCTTCAAGTTCCGATTGCTTTTCGTGACGCTTACCTGCACGGGGGTGCGCGTCGATGCTGCATTCGCAGGCGCGCGAGTGACGTGTTCGAAGTGATCTCGATGCGCCAGGAGGCAGGATGAGAGGCGAGTGGCAAGAGATATCGGTGCTCAGGGCTGCCAATGCAAGAATCCGTCAACGAGGGGCGCAAGTGGTGCCGTTTAGAAGGGCCAGGATGCGCCTTCTCGGCCAAGTCGACGGAGGCGGACGCCTGGAGGTTGGCAGGCGTTGGCCGGACGGTTACTTCTCCCCAACGGAGTTCATCGTTCAAGCTGGCGGACGTTGCGGCGTCGAAGGCGAGTTTCGATTCTTTACGGGCAGTTCCGTGATCGTTGCGCCAGGCGCTCAACTCAGCCTTGGGAGCGGATATCTCAATACCGGAGCATCGATCGCATGCTTCTCACGCATCGCCATTGGCCATGATGTCGCGATTGGGCCCGACGTTTGTATCCGCGACAGCGACTCCCACGTGGTCTGTGGATCGTCTCACTCACACACCTTGCCGATCGCGATAGGCGACCACGTCTGGATCGGGTCGCGGGCGATGATTCTCAAGGGGGTCACGATCGGCAATGGAGCGATCGTCGCCGCGGGCGCAATCGTCACGAAGGACGTCGAAGCGGGCACGCTGGTCGCGGGCGCGCCTGCAAGGTTCATTCGCCAGTCGACTTGGGCACACGATCTAGCGCAGTGACGCGCGACGCCCTGCGGTGGCGCCGGGAGGCTATCGCAGGGTGTCGTGCAGATTCTCGGGCCGGTTCAGGCCTCGCGACGCCCACCAGCTTTAGGTTGACCTATACCGGCCGACGCCAGCACGCGGCCTTTCAGCACAGCGCCACCTCATCCCCGTCGCCCACCTGCAAGCGCAGTGCGCGGGGCACCGAGAAGTCCCTGAAGATCCGCGCTCGGCGCCCGACGATGCTCGCCACGAGCCGTCCGCCAACGTGGAGCACGCTCGCATCGGCGAGTACGATCGAGCGCTCGAGCTCGGCCCCTTCTATGTGGACCCGCTCGGCGATCGAGGTGTGGGGCCCTATATAGGAGTCGGCGATCACCGCGTCGGCGCCGATGATTACCGGTCCGATGATGACGCTCGACGTGACCAGAGCTGTGGGGTGGATCGAGACCGCACCCTCGAAGCGGTTGCCATCCGTCGCGCTCAGGGTGCTTAGTGTCATCTCGGGGTCGAGCGCGTCGAGCACAATGCGGTTCATGTCGAGCAGGTCGAGCGCCTCGCCGGCGAAATGGCGCCACCTGTTAACGAACCGGACTTGCACGCGCCCACCGTCGCTCGCGAGCTCTCGGACCATGACCGCGAAGTCCAAAGCCTGCTCGCCTCCGCCGAAATCCGCCATGCGCTTCAGCGCGCCGGGCCCAAGCAGGCACACGCCCGCGACGCCGGCCGGCATTGCGATCATGCCGTCCTCGCCAGCACGGAGCGGACGCTGGGGCACAAGCCGCAGTCGCTGGGCATCGCCTTCGGCGTCTTGGAGAAGCAGCAGGGCATCCGAAGGCTCCTCGTCCAGCAGCAGCTCGGCAAATGCTGGGAGCGCTTGTCCCAGCAGGCCGTCAGCGCGGTGCAGAATGCAAGGTTGGTCTCCGACGAACTGTGCGGCTGCGAGCAGCGCATCGCCGCCCTCGTCGGGCTCGTGGGCGATGTAGTGCGTTTTCAGGTCCGCGGGGCTCTCGTTTGCGATGCAAGAGACGAGCTCGTCGGTCACATCGGAAGGCACTACGACGGCGATGTCGCTCACGCCGGCTGCGCGCAGCGCATTGAGCACGTGACAGACGATTGCGCGGTTCGCCACTCGCTGTAGCGAGGCGATCCTTGTAGCGCTGAGCCACGGCCCTGTCCAGCGGGTCGTATTGGGAACGACGACGATCCCCTTGGCGAGCACACAGAACCAACGCATGCCACGGTCCCATACTCCCGTGGCGTTGCGCAAATTCGTCGAGGAGCGACAGCTAGAGGAGCCACTCCGGCTCGACGGTTGAAGCTTGACGCAGTATTAACCTGTCGAACAAAGGCACGGCAACGAATACCTGCCCCAGCGGTTCTTGTAGATCAAGCCCCCTTCTGGGGGCCGCGAGTATCCGGTTGAGACCAGTGGTCGCGCTGGCGAATCCTGGCGCGACTCAGCTCAGGGCCGGCGCACGCTCTAGCCGCGGCGCAACCGCAAGCGGCACCCCGTTACTGCGCAACGACTCCTGGCGAGCTCGATCGCCGCAACGATCTGCAAGCCGAGGGCGACGTTGGAACGCGGTTCCTCGCCCGTGTGGATGGCTCGCGCGAAGTCGTCTAGCTCCAGGCGCAGCGGCTCCTGCGCTTGCACCCTGGGGCTGACCACGTCACCTGAGCGATAGGTGAGCTGGTGCTCACCAAAGTTTGTGGGAGGGCCGACCTCGATACCGCGGTCAAACACTCGCACCGGCTCATCGGACGCAGTGTCGTCGTACTGCACCATGCGCCTGCTGCCGACCACGATCATCTGGCGCACCTTGCGCGGAGCGAGCCACGATAGCTGTACGTTGGCGGTGGTTCCGCCCGCGAAAGTGAGTGTCATAAACGCGGTCTCGGGGACGTCCTGGTCAAACACGCTGCTTCCGGTCGCGGCGACCCCGAGGACGGGCTGATCGAGCCAGTAGAGCAGGATCGAGAGATCGTGGGGGGCGAGGTCGCAGACGACGCCGTTGCTCTGGTACTTGCCGAGGTTCATTCGCGAGGAAGTGATGAAGTGGATGTCACCGATCACGCCCTCCTGAATGAGGTCGCGCACCGCGTTGACGGCCGGGCTATAGATGAATGTGTGCCCCGGCATCAGCACGAGTTCTGTGTCCTCGGCGATGTCCGCGAGCTCCTGGGCGTCGCTCAGACGTGTGGCAAGCGGCTTCTCGACGAGCACGTGCTTGCCGGCTTCCAAGGCTCGCTTGGCCAGCGGGTGGTGAGTGTGCGGCGGGGTGGCCAGCAGGATCGCCTCGACGCTGTCGTCGCACAGGACGGCGTCGAACTCTGCTAGCGCGACTGCGTCTGTATGGCGCTGTCCGAGACGCTCCAGCTGGACAGGGTCGCGATCGCACAGAGCCCGCAGTTGGAACTGGGGATGCTCGGCTAGGTTGCGGGCAAGGTTCGGGCCCCAGTAGCCGCAGCCGACGAGCGCGGCTCCGATTGGTGCCGGTCGCGGCACGATGCGGGTGCGTCCATTTAGTTGTACATCCTGTACAGATGTGTTCGATCCGTCGAGCATCGCCTCTAGGGCCCCTTCCAGGTTGTCGCTGGCGAGTTCATGGTTAATCAACGTCTTCAGGAGGATTCAGCTTGCACGAAACTGGCAACCGCGTCGGCGATTTGTTGAATCTCCGCGCCCGTCATACTTGGGAAGAGCGGAAGCGAGCACATCCTCTCGGCCAGTCGCTCGCTTACTGGCAAACTCCCGGGCCCCATGCCAAGATCGGCGTAAGCGCCCGTGAGATGAATCGGGGTGGGGTAGTGAATCGCCGAGGCGACCCCGCATGCGGTGAGATGCTCGCGCAACTCGTCCCGCGCGTCGGTACGAACGACGAACAAATGGTAAACGTGATCGGCCTCGGCAAACGGCAATTCGGTGAGTTCGATCGAGTGTTTTTCCGACCCCGTTTGCAACGCGGCGGTGAGCTTAGTCCGCAGCGCCAGGCCGGCCGCGCGCCGCTGTTCGTTCCATCCGTCGAGGCGAGCCAACTTGCGTCGCAATACAGCCGCCTGAAGGGCGTCCAGTCGAGCCGTCGTCCCTACCACGCGGTGGTTGTAGCGTGGCCGCTCGCCGTGAGAGCGCAACAACTGCAGGCGCTCCGCGAGCTCCGGGACGGCGGTCACGACTGCTCCCCCGTCGCCCCACCCCCCAAGGTTCTTCGTCGGGTAGAAGCTGAAGCAGCCGAGGACGCCGATGCTGCCCGCCCGGCGCCCGCGGTAGTTGGCTCCGTGCGCCTGGCAGGCATCCTCGATCACGTGAATTCCTGCTTCGTGGGTCAACGCGAGGATCGGGTCCAGGTCAACGGTCGCCCCGAACAGGTGCACGGGGATTACGCAGCGCACATTTGGACCGAGGTTCTCGGCGACGATCTCCGCCGTGATCAGGTGGGAGTCGGGATCGACGTCGACGAGCTTGGGGGTAGCGCCAACGGCGCTGACGGCCTCCGCGGTGGCAATAAAGGAGTTGGTGGGCACGATCACCTCGTCACCCGGGCCGATCTCAAGCGCTCGCAAAGCCAGCGCAAGTGCCTCGGTGCCCGAGGAGACGCCCACCGCGAAATCCGTCTCGCAGTAGGCGGCGAACTCGCGCTCGAAAGCCTCGACCTGCTCGCCAAGCGTGAAGGCACCGCGCTCGGCTACCTCGCGCACGGTTCCCATGAGCTCCTCCAACAGAGCAGCGTCAGAGAAGTCCAGGCGGGTGAATGGCACAGAGCCTGCCGCTGTGGTGTTGGTCGTTTGCGCGCTCAACATGCCAGGCTCAAAGAGTCGGAGGTGGTCGTCGATGGCGCCGAGCCGAGTCGAGCGAGCTCTTCTTGGAGAGCTCGACGACCGCGGTGGTGCAGTCCGTGGATCGAGCTTTCCGAGCGACCCATCTCCTCGGCGATCTCGCCCGGCGAGAGCCCGACGACATGGCGCATGATCATCACCTCGCGTTGCTCGCCCGGCAGCGAGGCGAGCGCCTCGTGCAGGTCGTTTGCGCGCTCGCGTGATCCGTCGTCGGCGTGGACATCCGCGCCGAACACTTCTTCAGTCGGTGTCGCGCGTCGCCTACGCAGGTGATCGAGTGCGACGTTGCGCGCCAGCCTCAGCAACCAGCCCGTGAACGGAATGCCGTGGTCCTTGTACTGGACCATCACGGTGATGAGCTTCATGAAGACGTGCTGGGTTAGATCCTCGGCCTCCTGCTCGTCGTGGACGATGCTGCAGATGTAGCCGTAAACGTTGTCCGAGTAGCGCACGTAAAGGAACCGCAGCGCCTCGCGGTCTCCCTGCTTGGTACGGGCAATCGCCAAGCGCACTTCGCGTGCCGTTTGCGGCGATTCCTCCAAACTTGTACGGCGACGAAAGCCCACATGTCCATCCATGACGTTAAGGCGGTGATGCATAGGTTGTTCCCCCGGTTTTGGGCGGTGGTGGCTCCCCTCCGAATCCTGTCTTCAGGGGGCTTGTGGCGAACGATGATCGGCAACCTGCGCGGTTGCCACAATGGCCCGATCGTCGCTATCTCCGTTCATGCGATGAACGCGTATCCCCACCACCCGACGGTGTCGCTGCTTGATCGCAAGACTCCGTGCTTTGCCGCGAATCCCGCATGTATACAGGGGTTTTCCATCTGATGTCGGCGTTCATGTACCACGTGCTTGCTTGTTGGCACCGAGTAAAGATGCTCGTGTAAATCGCCGGACTACTGCCTACAAATCTTCGATCAGGACCGTCGAGGAACATCGTTGGGGCGTCGTCTGACGCGCTTTTGGCTCAGAACAAGCGTTGCGCGCGGTCTGCTATCTCGCGCGCGATTGCAAGCGATGCCGTGGCAGCCGGCGAAGGCGCGTTGCGGACATGCAAGGCTCGCTCTGTGGCCGAGAAGACAAAATCGTCCACCAGATCGCCGTTGCGGGCGACTGCCTGGGCGCGTACGCCCGTGAAAGATGGCTTCACATCTTTTGCGGTGATCTCCGGCACGTAGCGGGCTGCATCGTGGACGAGCGCCGTGCGCGAGATGGCGTGGTGTAGCTCGGTGAGGCCTGTGCGCCACCAGCGGGCGAACATGCGCCACGAACCTGGCCAGCTGAGGGTGTCCTCGAGGTCTCTACGACGTAGCTGAAATGCTCGCCTGGCATCGCGGGCTCCGGCGAGCAGGGCGGTTGGCCCGATCACGATCTCGCCGTCGATCCGTCGCGTGAAGTGGACCCCGAGGAAGGGAAGCGAGGGGTCGGGGACTGGGTAGATGAGCGATTTCACGAGGTTTCGACGCTCTGGGGTCAAGCGCAGGTAGCTGCCGAGAAAAGGGACGATGCGGGGGTCTGGATCGGCGCCGGCCGCTGCGGCGAGCCGGTCCGACCATGCTCCGCCACAGAAGATCGCGTGCGTGGTGTCCGTGCACCCGTGCGTGTGAAGCAGGCGCAGACCTCGACCCCGGGGTTCGACGGCGCGAACCTCGCAACCGGTCACGAGCGTTCCGTCGGCTTCCAGTAGGTCACGTGCGTAGGCGCCGGCGACGGCGTGGAAGTCGACGATGCCAGTCGGCGGACAGTAGAGGCCCGCTATGCCCTTTGCATGCGGCTCGAGCTCGCGAATGCCCTTTGCGTCGAGGCTGCGCAGTCCGCTCACGCCGTTGAGCGTGCCCCGTCGTTGGAGCTCTTCGAGTCGAGGTATCTCCTCGGCGCTCGCGGCGACAATCAGCTTGCCGCAGCGCTCGTGCGGGATCTCATGCTCTTCGCAGTAGCGGTAGAGCTCTGCCGCTCCCTCTACGCACAGGCGTGCCTTGGACGAGCCGGGCTTGTAGTAGACGCCCGCATGTATGACGCCTGAGTTGCGGCTGGTTTGGTGTTGGGCCAGCTCGGGCTCACGCTCAAGGACGCATATCGATGAGGATGGAAAGCGTCGTGCCAGCTCGCGAGCCACGGCCAGGCCCACGATCCCTCCGCCGACGACTGTCAGGTCGGTGCGTGCCGGTGCTGGGTCGAAGGTAGGAAGATTGGGCTGCGGCACCGGGGCTACCACAGGACCGGCACGCCATAGGCGGCAAAAGCCCGGTCGCGGGTGAGGATCGGGCAGCCCTCGAGCTTGGCTTGGGCGATCAGGAGCCGGTCGAAGGGGTCACCGTGATGGAGGGGAAGCTCACCGGTCGCGTTGGCGTGACGCGCGGTGATGGTGAGCACCTCGGTATCGACTTCGTCGATACGCGCAAGCAGGTCGCCGGGAGCTTCGAGCTTGCCGATCGCGCGCTTGATCGCGATCTCCCAGACGCTGACGACACTAACCACCAGTTGTGTCTCCGGATTTTCCACCGCATCATGGGCATGCCTTGAAAGGCGCCCGTCGGCGAAAAGCAGCGAGAGCAGCGCGTGTGTATCGAGTAGGAGCCTCAATCGTCGATCATGCCAAAGGCGCGCTGGAGGTCTTCGGGCAGCTCGTCGAAGTCATCTGGTATGTGGCCCTTGCCCTTCCACACGCCCTCGAGGGCTAGAAGCCCGCGTGGCTTCTCGTCATAGGCCACGATCTTGGCCACCGGGCGCCCGGAGCGCTCGACGATGATCTCCTCGCCATGGCGGGCGCTTTCGACCAGCCGCGAGAAGTTGGTCTTGGCCTCGTGCATGCCCACACGCGTCATGAGGCGATCTTAGCAACTGGTTAGCTAGGTTAGTCCAGGCTTGAATCGCGCTGAGAGCGATGCAACGAGCAGGCGCACAACATCTGAACGACACGCTCGACCGCAACCTCTACGGTTTCCTGGTCCGAGTGCAGGACGAGATCGGGCCGCAAGGGTGTCTCGTAGGGCGCATCGACACCGGTTAGGCCAGTGAGCTTGCCTGACCGGGCACGCGCATAGAGTCCCTTTGGGTCGCGCTGCTCGCATAGTCGCAATGGAGCGTCGACGAATACCTCGAGGAAGGGCAGGTTAGCGGCCGAATGCAGCGCGGCGGCCCCTTCCCGATCCTGGGCGTATGGACTGACCAGGCTCACAATGGCCAACGTCCCAGACTCTGCCAACAGCCTTGCGACATGTGCTGTGCGGCGCACGTTCTCGCTTCGCGCTGACTCGTCGAAGCCGAGGTCGCCGTTGAGCCCGTGACGCAGGTTGTCGCCATCCAGTAGGAAGGCAGGGCGCCCCTCTTTGACCAAGCGCTCCTCGAGCGCGCCGGCGATCGTCGACTTGCCGGCGGCCGGCAGACCGGTGAACCAGACAGTCGCGCCGGCATGTCCGAGGGACTGCCAGCGTTGCTCACGGCTGAGGGCTGAGCGTTGCCAGCGCACGTTGGGGCTGTGCTCCAGGCTGCTCTGTGGGCGATCGGCGCCCGATGCCTCCGTTTCGTTCCTGACGGGCAGTCCGAGGTCGGTAGTCATGTTGTTAGTGATCGACATAGCTCGGCACGTGATACCCGTCAAGGCGCAGCTGTAGCGCAGGTCTGACTACTTTGGCACGCATCGGCGCCACACTCGTCTTGACCGTCGAGGCTTCGATGAGGAATCGTACTGGGATGAACTGAAGCTATACGTAAGGATCGTACCTGTACGATCGCGACCCTCACTTTGGCGGCGTGATCACGGTGAGCGCGATGCGTCCGTCCGATCCGGCTTGGGGTCAGCGCAGTGGTGGCACGCACCGACCCGTCGCTACCACGCTGTCAGGAAGCGGGGGCATAGACGGCCACCCAGGCGACCAGCACATGCCCTTCGGTACTGTCGCTTGGGGTGACGCCGGGAGCGGTGGAAGTCTCGGTCTGGAGCACCCAGTGCATCGGCGTGTCCGGGATATGTTCGGTGGACTGGCCAATGAGCTTCCCATCCAAGTAGTAGCTGACTGCAGAGGGCGACCATTCGATTATCGTCGTGTGCCATTTTTCGTAGCTGATCCCAGTGGAGTAGGCATCCTGTTCCGAGCCAAGCGTGGCGCCCTTGTGGTGCATAAAGGCGTAGATCTGGCTGCTTAGTTCACCCTCCGGGAAATCTATCTCCCCATCACGAGGCCAGACTTCACTGTCGGGCCACAGTAGCCATGCTGTCTTATATCCGTGCAGTCGGTCGGCCTTGAAGCGCACGGCGTAGCGCCCGTAGAGCTGACCGTCTTGCGAGCTGCCACCCGGAATCTTTGGGTAGGGCACCGCTACATAGTGGACGCCGTTTTCGGTATGGATGTGGAGATCCAGCATGCCGTCGTGGACGCTGCACACCCTCGTACAGCTATAGGTGCCGTTGCCTGACGTGTCATGCCAGCCATCGGGGTAGCAACCCCAGGTGCTCGACACTGCACTCGGGAAACTGCCCAAAGGCACGTTGGTCTTGAAGTCGTCAGCGAAGATCTGGTGCCATCCGGGTATGTCGCCGACCGGCATCGGTTCTCCCGAGGGCGATTCGGACGCTGCTTCCTTTGTGGTGGGTTCTTCTGGCACTTTGAGGGATTCTGTCGGCGTTGGCGTCTTGGCAGGTTCTTTGGGCGCTGGGGATTGTGCGAGAAATGCTTCGCGGGGAAACGACTCGGTAGCAGGAGATGCAGGGACGGCCGATTTTAGGGATGGAGAAGACGGAGAGCTCCCAGCGGATCTGCTTGCCCGTCGTGGCTTCGCCACGGCTTCCTTCGTTGCGTGGGCCGCGGAGGTCTTCTTGGCGGTACGCCTACGATGTCGATTATCAGCGCCACGGTGACGCCGAGGATGATGCTCTGAGGAGCCTCGGGGAACGGGGTGTCTGCTGGCAAACCCACTGCTGGGCATAGCCAGCGTGAACATCGCAATCGCCAAACAGCTGTATATGACATGGACGGACGGGTAGCGTGCCATTCGCTGCTAGTGTCGATCAAGATCACGTGACTGTTGACTCGGTCCGGTGAACATGGACACATGGTTCTTCGCGCCGTCCCGCCAAGAGCCGCTTGAGATTTCGCTGCAGATCGCAGCTCTGATGGGCATATTTGCGGCTAGGCCCATCCCTTGTTCCAGCGGGGCATGCGCCTAGGTGGACCTCGCGAGCCGACTCGGTCTAGGAGGTTTAGGTTAGGCCGTCTCGGGCCCGCGCAGGAACTGCAACAACAGGGGGATGACCGCTAGGCAAATGACGACGTTGGCTGCCAGCCAGGCGAAAGCGACGCCCCCGATCCCGTGGGAATGGGCCAGTAGGACAGCCGGGCCTAGAACCAGCATCAACAGCGCAAGCTCAACGAGGGCGATACGTGACCCTTGACTCTTGACCCGTGCGACTGCCGAGAACAGCGCGATGATGGTGCGAAAAACGCTCGCGAATAGCAGCAGCCGCAGGACCGCTGCCCCGTGTTCAGCGTAGACGTGGCCGAAGGGCAGCAGCACGAGCGGCGCAGCGAGGGCCAGCAGCGCGGCGGCGGGTACCAATAGCGCCAGCACACGGCGGACGAAAAGCCGGGTGAGCGCCTGCAAGCTCTCCTGTTCCAGGGCACCCTCCACCACCAGCGAGGCGCAGGCACTGTACGCGAGGTTATCGAACGCGACCGCGATCGTAAACGGTATCGCGAAGTATGCGCTCTTCTGTGCCCCAAGGATCGCGATCACCAACAGCGGCAGTACGGTCAACGTCGTCTCGGTCAAGACCGCGGCGAGATAGTCTTGGGCCAGGAAGCTCATCACCCGTCGGCGCCCAAGGCGATTGATTGACGATTCGGGCAAGTCACCTGCTACGTGCATCGGGATAGCTCGTCTGAACACCAACAGGTTGACCGGCACCAGCAGCAGCGCCATGGGCAGCGTCCACGCGAGGAACACACCGTTGGCGATGCCCGCGAGGAGAAGGACGGGCAACGCGGCAAGCTTGAGCGCTCCGAATAGGCCGTTCTCGATCGGAATCCACGGCGCCCGACGCGTTGCCATGAGCGCGGCGTCCTGCAGGGCAAATATCCCCCACAGCGCGAGCGCCACGACAAAACCCACCGCGGGCCCTGCTTTGTCGCCGAGATAGGCCAGTTCGTTGGACACGCTGGGGGCCAGCAGCACGAAGCCAGTCCCTAGAAGGAGCGCAATTGCAGCCGTCAGTCCGTACGCCCAGATAAGGGCCCGTGCGCTGCGCCCGCCAAGGTCGGGCAGGAAGCGCGCAATGCCGTTGCTCAGATTCAGCTGGCAGATCGTTGAGAGTCCCAGCATCGCCGAGATCAGCACCGTGTCCCGACCAACCTCGACGCTCGAATAAAGCCGTGCGGCCGCAACCCAGAATCCCATCCCCAGGATCGACGTGACAACGATATTCGCGAGCAGGCTGTAAGCGCCTCGCAGCAGATGGTGAGTGGCCGCGATGGGCTTCTCAGCGGGCCCTGAAATCGTGGACACCGGTGGATCGTAGCTGCGTGTGTCCAGTCTTACGATCTACTCTACTCGCGGTGACCGGTCACTTGCCAGCCATGCTCGGGCTTTGTCATTGACCATCTTGGCGACCGTGGGTAGGAGCACATGTGCGTGTCTGGTCATCGCTCCTCGCTGCGAGGGCGTATACAGCCTCCAGGCGTGCCATCACTCGGTCGGGAGTGAGAGTATCTTCAACCCACTGCATTCCCGCTGTGCTCATTTCCAGCTGTCTGTTGTAATCGGCGGTCAGATCGCGAATGGTCGCGGCCGCGAGCCACGGGTCGGGTGACATCACCAGTCCCATGCCTCGCTCCTCAATCGGCACTGTATCGGCTACCTGCGGTGAGACAGCCACTGGCACTCCGACGCCGAGCGCCTCGATGAGCGAAATAGACAGTCCCTCCCAGCGAGATGCTTGCACGTACAGGTTGGCGGTCGCGAGCACCCTTTGCTTCTCAACTCCCACGACCGGTGGTTTAAGCGAGAAGTTTGGTGGCGCGCTCCGAACAACGGCGGCAATCAGCGCTGCCTCATTGTGGTCGGGCACGCCATAAACTAAGATATCGACCTCGGGTAGGGCGCTTGCGAGCAGCGAGAGATAGTCGAGTCCCTTGTGGTAGGTGTCATACCGCGCAAGGGTGATGAGTGTCGGTCGGTCGCGTGGCAGCCACGACCATCGCTCACCCGCTTGCGGCACATACGGATTGGGAACAACCGATGTGTGCAGGTCGCGGCTAACGGCTTGAGCGTCTCGCTCTTCGCGCGAAGTCAGGCACACGACCGTGGCAGCCGCCCGCAGCATCCTTCGGTCCAGCAGGTCAAGGAATATCCGCTTGCGGAGCCGATCGCGGGCGAGCGCGGCTGGAGACAACGCGGAGTGCGGGGAGACTACGTAAGGAATCCGGAAGCTCCGCAACAAGTAGGTAAGCACGCAGTGGGCGGGACGGAAGAGGGAGTGGATGTGTACCACCTGGATGCGGTCCATACGTGCCCGCCATGCGGACTTGACGGCGAGCGACAAAAGGGCAGGGAGCCCGCCACTTGCGTTGATGCTGATTACCTCATGCCCTGCGTCCTCGAGTAGCTGCGCAAGTTGCGACTCGGCTGCCGTGATCCCATCGACCGTTCCGCCAAAGCCACCGAGATTTACGTGCATGATGCGCATCACGAAAGCTCGCGGGCTATCTCCAACACATCGCGGCGAGCTTCCGCTGCACGACTGACGACTGTCTCACCGTAGCTCTGGTCGAGCATCGCCCTCAGCCGGTTTAGGAGCACGCTGGCTGTCACGTCTGCAAACTCGCACCACATATCCGGCATGCCCATGAACTCGAAGACACCCTCGGTCTTTGACGTAAAATAGCTGATGGCCATGGCTGGCACCCCCCCGGCCATCGACAGAATCGCGGCGTGCAGGCGAACAGCGACCACTGCGGCCGCACTCGCGTAGACGCCGGTGAGCTCTGTTGGCGACAGATCCTCCTCCACGAAGACCGCACTGTTGCCGATCGCGGCTGCCAAACGCCGACTGATGACGCGATCGTCCTCGACAGGTGTGGGCCCGAGGGCCTGTGCGATGACGGCAATCCGCTCGACAGACCGTTCCCGGAGTGCTCGCCGAGCAAACTCCTCTACCTCGGCTGTCAGACGATCGGTGTCGCCGCCGTAGGGATGTTGGCGGACGGACAGGGCGAGAAAGCGAACTCCCTTGAGGCCGTATCGCTCTAGCACCGCGTCGCTTCCTGCTGTGGAAGGACTCAAGCCGAAAGCGAGATCGGGTGCAACACGATATTTGGCCCTGGAGACCCCGAACTCGGCTAGTAGAGCAGCACTGTGCCGCTCCCGGACCGTGATGAGCGTGGCCCGCCGGAGTACTGTGCGAGCAAGCCAACGGGCTGAGCGGCCGCGAAGCGGTCCAATGGTGTGTCCGAGCAGGTAAGTTGGCACGCCGCTACGTTGTGCAACGATCGCTGGCGCCAGCAGTTGCAGCAAACGCGCTAGCCCCATGGCACGTTGGCGGCCCTGCACGAACAGATTCGAGCCGCCGAGCAGGCACACGGCATGAGCGTTGCGGACGTCGGCCAGTTCCGCCGCCGGTCGATTTGCCGCGAGTCTGAGTGCGAGCCAGCAAGTCCGGGCAAACCAGAGGAGCGTAGGCAGATGTGCACCACCTGCGGGCGGGGTTGCTACTAGAGAGGTACGCATCGTCACTATTGGGAATGTGCGCCGCACATGCCGCGTGGCGTGCAGGTGATCCTCCGTATCGGAGCTCATGGTGTGAAGCACCAGCGGCCGATCGGGCCACACTTCATTGAGCAGTGTCAGGGTTCCATAGGTAATCGCAGAATCGCCACGATTGTCGTCGTGCCAGTGGTTGACCAGGACGACAGGCTTCATGCGATTATCAAGAAGCGCAGCACGACCAAAGAGCCAAGCACCGCCAAGTCGGCGGCAGCGACCCAGAGTACGATTCGGCGAAGCGATTCTCTTTTCCCGTTGCTCCATTCGAGCCACTGCGCGCTCATTAGTACGACCACGGCCACAACTGTGACGCCGATGCCGACGCTCGTCGATCGAATGATCGAGTGTGCTGTGGCCATCGAGAGAGTCACGAATCCATCCTTCGATCGCGTAGGGAGAGCAGCAGCTGCGCCGCGGTGCCGACACCGGTAATGGCAAGTAGGGCGATTGCGCACGGGCGCCAAGAGAACGACGCGACGTATGTGACCGTCTGAGCGACACACACTAGCAGCGAAACAGAGACCAGCAGCACGAGCAATGCTAGGACTGCGCGGTCGCGCAGTCCTAGCATTGGGACAATCGCACAACCGGGGCCGATGACAATGATCACACTGGCTATGGCGCGGACCGCGTGTGACGTTGGCAGAAAGACCGCGAACGCCGCCAGTGTCGTCACCAGCAGCAATCCGAGTGGCGCCAGGCGCAGAAGAGCTCTAGGCGTCCCTACGCCCCCAGAGGTCGGTCTGATGTCTTCCACAGTCTTCCGTGCCATAAGATTAACTCAACGCTCCGACCCGCATTGCGCATGTGCCGCCAGCCAGCCAGGATGGGTGTGTAAAGATACCAATGGGCCATGCAGTTCGTGACTTGTGCCGGTACGTCATGATTGTGTGCCAACTGTGTCAGCAGGCGTGGCCCCGCCACGAGTGTGCCGCGATCGACAGTATGCGAACGGCCCCCGGGCGAGTCCAGCGAACTCGACCAAGCTGAGGATGCGAGGGTATCCCCAAGCCTTTCCCGCATTCTTCGGCGAATGCGGCGAAAGCAGGTACCACACGCCCTGTGGTGCGAGTCGGAAAAGCAGTCGCCTGTTCTTGGTCATTAGGTGCTTTGTGAGAACGGCGGCGAGACCCACACCGTACCCGTCGCGCTGTACTAGCACATCGTCGAAACGTCTGTAGTCGTTGTGGCGCAGATATGCTGCGGGTTCGTAGACAAGGCGTCGGTTGTCAAGCATCAAACGCAGAAAGAAATCGAGGTCCTCGCCCCCTCGTGCCGGGGTCCCCACTCCCAGCGTCTCGTCGAAGCCGCCGAGAGCGGAGTAGACATCCGAGCGGACAGCGAGGTTTGCGCCAGAACCGTAGACCCCGAGCCGAAATGGAAACAGTGCGGGCAGGTTGGTAGCACCTGAATGGAATATGCGTGGCGTGTATCCCTTGCTCAAGCTAGCGGCCATCCATACCCACAACTGTGCCGGTGTCTCCAGCTCGGCCGGGACTATCAATCCCGTGACGCATTCAGATGTCGGATTGCCCGCGAACGCGCGAACCATGGATGAGATCCAGGTGCTGGCCACAATCACGTCGTCATCCGTAAATACCAATAGCTCTCCGGCCGCGCGCGCTGCGCCGGTGTTGCGGGCACGCGAAATGCCAGGCGCTGGCTCCCAGAGGTAAGTAATCCGCGGGTCGTCTCGCGCCAGCGACGCGACTGTAGCCCGACTGTCGCCTGTTGCCGAGTTGTCGACGACGATCAATTCGATGTTGGTGTAGTCGCCGCTGAGTATGCTTGCTACGGCGCCCCGGAGGAGTGCGGGACGAGCCCGTGTCGCAATGATCACGCTCACCAACGGATTCCAATCGGCAATTGATGCAAGTGCTCTGGGAGCAGCTTGTCCAAATGCCGTTTGTGCGGCGGCGACGATGTCTGACTGCCATCGCTCTGTCATCGACGAGACAGGAAGGGCGATGTCTCCGATCGGTATGCCGCCTCGCAGTACCAGTGCCCAGATCGAGCTGTACTCGCCCAGGAACCGTGAGTTGGGTGATACCGTCACGTGACCGGTGTCGAGCTCGACTTCCGCAATCAGCACCGGTGCCGGCGTACTGGAGCTTAAGGTCGTCATCGCACCCCCGTTACGGATTGCTGTGCCGTGCCTCTGTGCCCGAGCCTGGTGCGCAGCGCTGGACGTCCGCCGCTCTTCTGATGATCAGTGGTCAAGCGTGTTCCGGGCCCCAGGGACTGGGCGCCTGCTGTGGTCACCACGTCATAGATACGAGCGTCAGGGTTCTGATATATCAGGTGGAACTGCGGCTGGCGGGCAAGCCGGCTCTCCACTTCCGAGCCCCAGTTACTAGAAAACCCGTGCGTAATTTCGACGTATGCGATCTGCGCCCGTGTGATGAGGAGGTATGATCCGATGGGACTGGCGCCCATGACGCCGAGGATCGCCTGGGGTGTTCCAAACGCGAACTCTTCCAGGGTGTCGGGCTTGTAGTCGTACGATGCGAAGTTACGATACCTCCAGATGACGTTGGGTGTGATTGAAACGAGAGTCGCGTTTTTGGGGGCGACCTGATAGAGGCGTTCTATGGCTGCGATTTCGTCAGGTCTCACCTGCTCAAATTGCTCATTGCCGAATCTGGCAATGAGCAACATGGGTACGATGATTGGCGAAGCGATTGCCAGGGCGATCGCAGAGCGTCTCGTGAGTGATGTCAACTCTCCAGGCAGACCAGCAACGCCAAGGATCAGCATGAACGGCAAGGTGTAGAAGTAGAGGCGGAGTTGCGCCTCTCCGCCATATGATTGCGCGAGCAGAACTGGGAAAGGCGCCAATGCGAGAATAATGGCCGTGAGGCTGATCCCCCGTCGAGACCTCCAAGCCCACAGCACGCCGATGGCGGCAAATATCCATATCACGGCCGAGAACAACAAGCGCTCATAAACAACGTCAACGTGAGCGGACGAACCCTTGATCCGTTGGCTCACGTTGGCGGACACCGATTGCGTCCCTCCGGAGCCGAATAGCGCTTGGAGATGTCCGGACCAGAAGCCGACCGCTCCGTAGCTAACCCATCCCAGCAATAGCACGAGCAGGATAAGAGGGAAATAACGCAGTGAGCAACGCCGCGCGAGAACCAGAACAGTTACATCGAGAGTAAGGATCACGGGGGTGAGTTGATGCGACATATTGAGTGCTACCGAAGCCACCAGCAGGATGAGCAGAAGACCCCCTTGCTGTCCTGTAGTCAGGTTCGTTATCCCCGCCTCGTCCCTCTTGATCATTTGACTGACTCGGGCGGGAAGGAATCGTATGCCGGGCACATCCCCTGAGCTCGCGAACGCGTATACAAGGATCGCCATGATGGCCATCAGCAAAAAATAGGACGCGCCCTGTGGCGAGAAGTAGTCCTGGCCTACCCAGTTTGTGAGCAAGAACAGCCAGATGACCAGCCATGCTCGGGTACGACTTTGCAGGAGCGTTCTCGCGATGATGAACACCGGTAGCACGTACGCGATGTTCAACACCATTGGCGTCCAGCGCAAGAGGGAGACCGCAGAGTTCTGACCAGCTACTCCCAAGACCGCCGCGACGCCCGTAAAGAAGCCCGGCCATGAAAAGCGCGCGTCTAGTGCGGTGAGGGGGTGTTTGTGTTCGATGATCTGGCTGACGAATCCAGCGTGGAGCCACGCGGTTGAGAAGCGTGGCTCCTGCTCGAGCAGCGAGGGAAGTCCATGCAGGAGTAGGGCTAGGGCGAAGATGTGGGCGCACAGGGCGAGCCCGTTGCGTGACGAGACCCGCAGAAGTGCGAAGAAACTCACCGACAGTACAGCGGCGATCAGGAAAATCGGCCACGGCGTCACGGTGATGAGTCCCCAGCTGCCTACATCGTTGGGATTCGCATGATGAGCTATCAGCAGGGTGGCACCCACGGCAGCCACGGGTACGGCGAGTTCCCCTAGGGCTCTCAGATACGGAGGGAGGGACCCGAAGAACGATGGATGAGCCCCGGGCACGGTGGTGTGTGTTATGGCGCCTGACGACACGGTCCACTCAACTCCGTTGCGATCTGAGCAAGGAAGGGAGCACAGTGAGGCAAACTATGGTTTGCGCCCCGACCCAGGCTAGCCCAATTCCAGTTAGTCCGAGAACGGGGCTAGTGTCACCGCGCCGCCGATGACGAGGAAGCATGTCAGAAACTGTGTGCGCACAATAAATCCCATGCGCCGCGCCGCTCGTGCCTGACTCATCGCGAGTACCGACACGGCGCGCGGCACAACTCCGGCAATGAGCAGTCGAAGTCAGCGGCACCCCCGATGCGGCGTATCGCGGTCCGTAGAACGACAGGATCACAGGCGCGACAAGCACGCCCACCGCCGAGAGTAGGGCGAGCAACGGAAGTCCCCGCGTGAGCGTGCGGTGCACTATCTCCGCAGACTTCTCGCGTGCGTGAGACGCCTCTACTGTCAACGCGACGCCGATATTTGCACCGAATAGATCGAGGCTCGAACTCGTCAAGTAGGCGACCGAGAACACCGCTGCTCGTTGGGGCCCTACAAGCGCAAGCGCGATTGCCGGCAACGCCAGCGTTGAGCACGCCAGGAATAGATAGCTTACATAGTCAAGTGCGACCGGCCTTGCAGCGTCCACCAACCTCACGTGTCCGACTGGTGCGTGCCGCTGGCGTGGCGCGACCCGCGTAAACACGTACGTGGAGATTGGGAGCACAATGAATAGGAGCGGCGTCGCCCAGCTGAGAAAGATCCCCGTTCGCGGTAGGATCGTCGCCAGGACAACTACGACAACGATCTTCGCCACACCGAAAATGGCGTTCTCAAGCGGAACGATCTCTGGGGCCCGCAGGGCCGCAAGCGCCGCGTCCTCCAGTGCAAAGACGTTGTAGAACAGCACCGCCCCGATGAATACCGCGACGGTCACGGAGCCTACCAGTATCACGTTCAACGAAGGGATTTGCGGCAAGACGAGCAGCAGAAATACCGCCAGCACCCCGACGGTAACGAGTGTGACCAGTAGGTAGACCTCGGCGAGCATCCGACCAGCCAGGCGCCCTGCGCGTGGTAGCAGGGCGCCCAAGCCAAGACCCATATTCAGCTGGCATATTCCCGAGATCGTCAACATTGCGGCGATAAGCGCTGAGTTACGGGCCAGATTGGTCGGCGAATAGAGCCTTGCAACAATCACCCAGTACGCGACTCCGAGCGCACTGGTAGCCGCGGTATTGAGCAACAGCGCACCGACCGTCCGCGCCAGATGATCGCGCTCGGCGCCGTCACGGGACAGGCGCCTCACCAATTTGCGCCGTCGGCGTTCTGTTCGAGGATGAGGACCGGGTGCCTCCAGAAGCTGCATAACCTATGCAGCCTCTCGGAAGTGCTCTCGCGCCCTACGCGCCGGCCATGTGCGAAAACACTTACGCTCCCAGGTGAGCTGAGCATCCCACCCGTTCACGACACGCTCGAGGCGTTCGGTACTTGTGTCGCCAGTGACCGTGTACCGGACGATAGCCCAGGGATCGTTGCGGTCCTGGGAGATCAGGTCCTTGACAGCCACCGCGAATCTGGTGTCGATCACGGTTGCGGGGGATCTCAACGTCACGATCCTGACCCCCGGCCGAGCGTGTGCCTCAGCCTGCGCGCCGCGCGGTAGCCACGGGTGCGCAGCCGCTCATGACGCCAGGCGCATGGGATGCCCCGACCGTCCAAAATCTGGGCGATCTGCTGAGTACTGGTGGCGTTGCACACGGTATACCGGGCGATTGCCCAGGGGTCGTCCTCGTCATGGGAGAGAGCGTTCTTGACCGCGACCGCGGACTGAAACCCAGCAGCTATGACCGCCCCCCGCACTTGCCGGTCATAGGCGCCATGTGGATAGGCGAAAGACTCGAGAGGGGATTGGATGAGGTCCTCCAGTGCCGCCTTGGAGTCAGAGATCTCCGCCGCCGCCTGCGCCATTCCGAGCTCATCCAGCCGCGGATGTGTGACCGAGTGCGCGCCGACCTCCACCAGGTCCGCAAGCTCACGGACGCCGCTCGGCGTGAGCATCGCCTTCTCTCCGACCCATCCCGAAGTGACGAACACGCTCGCCTTGAGCCCCGCGTCCAGCAGCAGCTCTACGGCCGGCCGTGTATCGGCGAAGCCGTCGTCGAATGTAACGAGCACGGCGCGGGAGGGCAGTGACCGTTCGCCGCGCAGCGCGCTAGCGAATTCGCCGACGCTCAGCGCCGTGCGACCGGTGTCGGAGATTGCGCGCACGTGTTGGCGGAAGGTGGCTGGGGTGACCGTGAACGCCTCCTGGCCGATTGCCGGCCGGTCGTTGACTGAGTGGTAGAGCAGGGAAGGCACGGTAGTTCGCGCGGCCGGAGGTGTCATCTCACACGCACCAGCCGGCCGCGTGCGTAGCCCGCCATGGTGAGGAGCAGCCCAGTGACGATTGCGCCCGATCGCCGCAGGCCCGCGAGGTCGCCGCGAACCCCATCCAGCAGGCCGCGCAGGACGCCGGCTGGAAGTACCTTGAGCGTGTACGTCCACTCCGACGACAGCGCGTCCGTAGAACCAACCTCCTCGGTCACGAGCGCCTTTGAAAGCCCCTCCGCCCAGCAGCGTGAGCGAAAGTAGCTCCAGCTCAAGCGCTCGGCAGGAACCGTATGCTCCACGCGCGCGGCCGGCACATGCAGCACGACTCCGCCCGGATATGTCCGCCGGACACGGATTGACAGCTCGGTCTCCTCGCAGCCGAGCGGTGTGGTCCCCACGCGTCCGATGCCGCTGCTGAAACCCTCGATCCGGGCGAATACAGCTCTACGAAACGACATGTTTGCGCCGATCGGGTTGCGTATCGGAGCGGTTTGCGTGGGCAGGCCGCGGTAGCTGCAACCGATGGTCCAGTAGAACTCCTCGGGCAGCCATCGCGGAGCTGTGCCGTCCTCCCACCGTGGCGTTGCCACTCCGCCGGCGCCAACCACATTGGGGTCGTCATAGACGCGAGCCAGCTCCTTCAGCCAATTATCATCAGCGATTGCATCGTCGTCGAGGAAGGCGACGATCTCGCTATTTGCCGCCATCACGCCGGTATTGCGAGCGTCCGATAGGCCGTGCTCACCTGTGTTCTCCATCACGTGGGCATCTGGCAGCGCTGCTGTCGCGCGCTCCAGTAGCTCGCAGTCGTGATCGATCACGACGATCGTCTCGAGTGGCGCCCGGGTCTGACGGCCTACGGATGCAACGGCATCAAGCAGCGCCTCCCAGCGTTGCAGGGTGTAGCTGCAAATGATCACGCTCACAGAGGGCAGAGCGTTCTCGCATTCGGTAATGGATGACTCGCTAACTAGGGACGACACGTTCATATATACCTCTGGCCTTGTCCCAGCTTGCCGATAAACGTACCTGGGCCCATCGGCGTGAGCCAAGTAAGGACGGACGGATCAATGCCGGGCGCCGGTGACCGGCGGCCAAAAACTTGATCTGGAGCACGTAACCGCTGCCCGTCAAATACGGTTTCGCGGGTCTGCTTCAAGCCAGTTCAGCCGAGGCAACCTCACGGCCGGCCAGCTCTTCGTCGGTTGGGTGGAGAACTGCCTTACTCGGGTGAACAACGCTCACAGTCTGAGGCTTCTTGCGTGCGCGCTCGCGCACGATCGTGCGCAGCACGCGCCCACCGTCGCGGAACGTGCGCAGGTTGCTCTGCCCATAGATGCGGTCGCTCTCGAAGCTCGGCACCTCGCGGATGTCGAGCCCGGCGCGCGCGACGCGGATGTTGATGAGCGTCTCCACCTCAAAGCCCGTGCAGTCGACCTTCATCGCGCCAAGGCAGTGCCGCCAGAAGGCGTTGTAGCCGTAGCAGAGGTCGGAGTAGGAGGTACGGAAGAGGACGTTGACGAGTCCGTTCAGGCGCGCGGTTGCCCGTACGTCGCAGCGGGTTATGTCAGAGCTTCCGCCGCCCTCGCGGAAGCGGGAGCCCTTGGCGAAGTCTGCCCCGTCCACCAGCGTCTCGACGAACGCGGGAATCTCAGCTCGGGTCGGCTGACCCGTCCGCGTCCAGCATCACAAGGATGTCGCCGGTGGCGGCCTCGAAGCCGCAGCGCAGCGCGTCTCCCTTGCCGCGGTTCTGCTGCAGCACGATCTTGGCGTCGGGGCGCAGCAGACGCACGACGTCGAGCGTGTCATCGGTCGAGAAGCCGTCGACGACGATCACCTCGTGCAGGTCGCGTGACAGCTTCGCAAACACATGCGGCAGGTTCTGGGCCTCGTTGAGCGTGGGAATGATCACGCTCACCTGCGGCCACCCTGCCGGCGCCCCGGCCTTGTGCGAGCGACGATCGGCGTCGATGATCGGCGTTCTTGCGCGCGGCTGAGGCTCGGGAGCTTCGCTCGCGATCGATTCCTGTTCGCCTACATGCCCTACGTGTTGTGCCCTTGCGGCAAGCTCGCTAGCTGCCAACTGCGACTCGTCCAAACCGCTCATAGCCTGATGTCCTTTAGTCGCTTCCATGCAACCCTCCCCCGACCCCGATATGTGTGTCTTACAAACGCGCGACTCGTCGGCTCTCTTTTGCAAAGCCAAACGCATTGCAGGGAGTCAGACACTCCCTACTGGGAGAAACCTCCTAAGAAGCTCGCTTGCTGGCCACCACCCGCTGGTCGGCCCCACCGTGCCTACCAGGCGTGCTTGAGCCGCACCCTAGCAGACTGGACGAATATTGGAAGGCGTCTTTTTATATTTAAATTTGGTTCAAAAGGGTGAGATCTTGGTTCAGGGGAGTGAGATAATGGCTTGGCCATTTGGCCAAAATTTCAACTGACAGGTTCCGCTAATGGAATGTCAAGTCTGGGCGGAGGTGCTGCCCGCGGCTAGATGGCGAGCAGCGCGTACTGACCCAAAACAGCAGCGCGATCCCAATCGGGCAGGCAAGCCACGGGATCGAGTTGGGGTGCTTCAGCGGATACCCAGTACTCGTCTCCGCCGGCCGCGTCGAACAGCAGGTGAGAGACAATGATCGCCAATACCGACCAGCTGAGTTGCTTACTGCGAGTAATGAGATAGACCCAGGTAAGCGCAAGCGCGAACAGCAGGCTGTGAGTGTCGGGCCGGTGGTTCAGGGTCTCGAGCGCAGCGAGCTCGCGGCCACGACGTGATCGAGATCGACCGCGGGCCGCCGAGGAAGGCAACCGTAGAGGTGTTTGTCGCTGCGCAACACGATTGGCAGGACCACGAAGAGGCTGATGCCCGTGATGAAGACGGCCCACGCGAGAGCTCGGGTGCTGAGGCGAGTTGAGGAACGGCCAGCCGCGGTAGGGGTGCATCGCGCATTGTGTCAGCGCGAAGGTCGCTGAGCAGGTTTTGCGCTAGCTGTCCTCGAGCGAGTGCTGCAATGCCTCCAGCACCCGCACCACGCGCAACCCGCTGTGCCCATCCGAGCGTGGCGTCCCGCCCTCGCGGATGCAGTCGATGAAATGCCGGCACTCCAGGCGCAACGGCTCGGCGTTGGCAAGGCGCGGGGAGAAGGACTCGCCGGCGCGGGTTATGTACTCGCCCCATGAGCTAGCGTCCTCGTCAAAGCCCTTGTCGTAGACGGTCAGCTTGCCCTCTGTGCGCATGTCGTCGAACGTCGCCATGCGCTTGGAGCCGACGACGGTGATGCGCCGCTCCTTGTGGGGGTCGAGCCAGGAGAGGTGCAGGTGGGCGACCTGCCCGGAGGGAAAGCGCAGGTAGCAGAAGACGACGTCCTGGACGCCGCCGCGCACATAGGACTCGCCGTGCGCGGAGCACTCCGACCGGCTCCTCGCCGATCAGGTGCAAGACGACCGACACGTCGTGCGCGCCGAGGCTCCACAGCGCATTCTCCTCGGCGCGCAGCTTGCCGAGGTTGACGCGGTTGCCGTACACGTAGTAGAGCGAGCCCAGCTCGTCCGTCGTCGAGTAGCTCCTTCAGGCGGTGACCGCGGGGTGATACTCGAGCAGGTGGCCCACCATCAGGATGCGCCCAGCCTGCTCGGCGGCGTCCACCGCGCGCTGCGCGTCGGCGACGGTCGTGGCGAGCGGCTTCTCGACAAAGCAGTGCTTGCCTGCCTCGAGCACGCGAGCAGCCAGCTCTGCGTGCGTGGGCACGGGCGTGGCCAGCACGATCGCGTCGAGCTCGGGGTCGGCGAGCAGCTCCTCGATCTCGGCGCTGGTGCGCACTCCAGGGAATGCGTCGGCCAGCTTGGCGCGGATCTGCTCAGAGCCGTCGCAAAGCCAGCGTCAGCTCGCAGCCGTCGATCGCCGCGAAGTTGCGAGCCAGATTGGGCCCCCAGTAGCCGAGGCCGACGACGCCGACGCGGATCGGCGTGCCGCTCCCGCTCACGACTGCAGTCCCACGTCAGAGAGCCGCTCTCCACCCGCGCCTGACGTAAGTGCCCCGATCGCGGCCACACAACGCTCGGCCGCTTTGCCATCGCCATAGAGTTGGGGATGGTTTTGGGGAATGGGTCGTGCCAGGGCCGAGAGAACACGCTCTATATCGAGATCGACGAGCGTGTTCCAGCCGCTCTGGACGGTCTCCACCCACTCGGTGTTGGATCTCAGCGTGATGCAGGGCACCCCGGCAAGGTACGCCTCCTTCTGGACGCCACCGGAGTCGGTCAGCACCGCGCGCGCATTCTGAACCAACGCGCTGAAGCGCACGTAGCCAAGCGGCTCGTAGAGCATCACGCCGTCGAGTGCCTGTCAGCCGCTCCAGCAGCCCTGTTTCGCGTAGACGCGCGCGTGTACGTGGGTGCACCGGGAAGATCACGCGTCCGGGCAGTGCGGCCACGACATCTACGAACATCTGCAGGCGCCGTGGATCGTCCACATTTCCGGCGCGGTGGGCGGTCAGCAGCAGGTAGTCGCCGGCCTCGATGTCAAAACCGGCGAGAGCTTCGTTGTTCGCTCCAGCCGCGGTGCGCCACTTGAACGCAACGTCGATCATCACATCCCCTACAACCTCGATCTTCCCGTGCGCCGACTCTTTTCTGAGGTTCTCGGCCGCCGTCTCAGACGCGCACAGCAACAGCTCGCTCATGTGGTCGGTGAGCACGCGGTTGAGCTCCTCGGGCATCGCACGGTCGAACGAGCGCATGCCGGCCTCGACGTGCACCACCGGCACGCCGCGCTGGGCGCTTGCCAGCGCGCCCGCGAGCGTCGAGTTGGTGTCGCCGTAGACGAGCGTCGCGTCGGGCTCGACCTCGGTCGAGCAGCGGCTCGAGCGCCGCCAGCATGCGCGCGGTCTGCGAGGTGTTCGAGCCGCCGCCGATGCCAAGTTCGCGCTCGGGTGCCTGCAGCCCGAGCTCTGAGAAGAACACGCTGGAGAGCGAGTCGTCGTAGTGCTGGCCGGTGTGCACGAGGATCTCCTCGTGCTCGGCGCGCAGTGGCCCTGAGACGGCGGCCGCCTTGATGAACTGCGGCCGGTTGCCTACGACTGTGAGGACGCGCACAGGTGCAAGCCTACGCGTCCGGCAGACGCGCTGTGCGTATGTCGCCTATCGGATTGCCGCCCGCCAAGCGCGCCGGTATCAGGCCGCGGCGCCGACGACCGAAGTGGACCAGTCGATCACCGACGTCGGCTTGACCACGTGGCGGGAGAGCCCGAGCTCCTTCGGCTCCAGGCCGAGCGCAAGCCCGACGAGCTGGGGAAGGTGCAGGACCGGCATGTTCAGCTCGCGCCCAACCACTTTCTCGACAAGCGGCTGCTGCATATCGAGGTTCAGGTGGCAGAGCGGGCAGGGAGTCACAAGGCAGTCGGCGTCGGCGTCGACCGCGTCGCCAAGGTGGCGCCCGGCCTGCTTGAACGAGGCCTCCTTGTTCATCGTGACGATCGGAAAGCCACAGCACTTGCGCATTCCGGCGTACTCGATCACGGTGCCGCCAAGCGCCTCGATCAACTGCTCCAGGTAATGGTCGCGAGGATGCTCTGAGTCGATGCCCAAGACGATCGCGCGGCCGCACGATGTAGCAGCCGTAGAACGGCCCGACTTTGAGGTTGGTCAGCGGACGCTTGACCATCCCGCGCAGCTTGTCCAGGCCGATCTCCTCGACCAGCAGCCACAGGAAGTTCTTGTTGGTGAGGCCCTTCTCGTAGGTGAGCCCCTCGTCGGCGAGCGTCGAGTTGACCTGCGCCCTGTACTCGGCGCTTGAATCCAGCCGCTCCTGGCACTCGCCTTGGGCGCCTTGGCAGGTGGAGCAGATGTTCATCATCAGCTCGGCCCCTTGAACTTGCTGGGCCAGCGCGAAGGTGCGCGCGTTGAGCGTGTCGGCAAGCTCCTGGTTGTGCTCTGCGATCACGCCGCAGCCGGTGCAGTTAGCGCGCTCGAGTTCGACCAGCTCAATGTCCAGCAGGGGGGCAACCTTTGCCATCGAGCCGTGCAGCTCGGGAGTGAAGCCCCTGCTCACGCAGCCGGGCCAGTAGGCGACCTTCATGTGGTGCTCCCTTCGGGTGCTAGGGCGTCCGCGGTCATACGCCTGTCTCGGGTCCGGGGCCAGGAGCGCTGATGCCCACCGGCGTCTGCTCGGCGTCTTCGTCCTCGCCGGATATGTACAGATTCAGCTCGTAGCGCTCGGGCTTGCTCTCGATCTTCTCGTAGATCCGCTTGACCGCGTTCAGGTCCTGCTTAGGGATCTTGTGACCGAAGATCGCGATCTTGATGCTCATCTTGCGTTTCATCACAGCGCGGATCGCAACTGGCAGCGAGCTGAGCAGCTCCTTGCCGGCGGCGGGGTGGAACTTGCCAAACCAAGAGTTGCCGCCGTAGGAGCGAGGCAGCATCTCCGCCTCGTGCAAGAGCCCGTAGTCCTTGATCAGCGTCACGACGGTTTCCTCGTGGCGGTGACCGTTGTTCTGGTCGTTGATGTGCTGGTCGGCGCCGGCGATGCGCCGCAGCCGCATGATCTGCCCCATCGGATTGACGTCCTTGGGACAAGCCTCGACGCACTTGAAGCAGTGCGTGCAGTCGTAGAGCCCCTGTGGGTCTTCGCTCAGGTCAAGCAGCCGCTCACGCTGTTCTTCGTCGCGCGGATCGCCGACGAAGCGATAGGCCTTGGCAAGCGCGGCGGGCCCGATGAAGCCGGGATCGACCTCCATCGCTAGGCAGTCCGACACACAAGCCCCGCACTGGATGCAGGCCATCGTCTGCGTGATGTCGACCATCGACTCGCGGGCAACGATGTGCTCGCGCTCGGGCTGCGGACCCTCGTTGATCAGCCACGGGGTCACGCGCTGCACCTTCTTCCAGTGCACCGCGTCCATGTCGACGATCATGTCCTTGATCACGGGCATGTTGCCCATCGGCTCGACCTCGATCACGCCGTCCTTGCTCGACGCGCGCGCATGGTCGAGGTGGGTGTGGCAGGCAAGCCCGGGTTCGCCGTTGATACGCACGCCGCAGGAGCCGCAGATGGCGGCGCGGCAGGAGCAGCGGATGCCGATCGAGCCGTCGAACTTGGCCTTGGCCTGCAGAATGCCCTCGAGCACCGAGCGGTGGGGCTCCAGCTCGATCGTGTGCTCGTCCCAGTAGGGCGCCTCGCCCGACTCGGGGTCATAGCGGCGCATCCTCAGCGTGAACTGCTCCGGCGGCTTGTGGGTTTCGGCCATCAGGCTCGCTCCTTCTCGGTCGGATGCAGATTCACGGCACGGGTCGCAGCGGTCAAGGACATCACTTGCTTACTTGTTCAGCAGGCTGACATGGACACATCAGTATTTCCGCTCCTCCGGCTCCCACTGGGTCAACGTCACCGGCGAATAGCTCACCTCTGGCCCGTCCCCGTTCAGGCTGATGTCGATGTGCTTGAGCCACTCCTCGTCGTTGCGCTCGGGGAAGTCGGTGCGGAACTGTGCCCCGCGCGACTCTTTGCGCTCGATCGCCGCGACGACGGTCGCCTCGGCGCAGTCGAGCATGTAGCCAAGCTCGATCGCCCCCAGCACGTCCTGGTTGAAGACGGTGCCTTTGTCGTCGATGTAGGCGTCCTTGGACTCCGCTTGCAGGCGCTTGACGATCTCGTGCGCCTTGTCCAGGCCCTCCTGGTCGCGGTACACGGCGACGTACTGGTTCATCGTCTCGCCGAGCTCGCTGCTTGATCTCCGACACGCGCCGGCCGCTGCGCGGCCGGCGATGATCGCGTCGATCATGGCCACGTCCTCGCGCAGCTGGGCGTCGGTAGCGTCGGGCAGGGCCATGCTTGCCGCTCGCGCCGCGGCATGTTCGCCGGCGCGCCGGCCGAAGATCAGGGTGTCGAGCAGCGAGTTGGCGCCGAGGCGGTTGCCGCCGTGCACCGACACGCAGGCGACCTCGCCGGCGGCGTACAGGCCCTCGATCGAGGTGGCGCCGTTCACGTCGGTCTTCACGCCGCCCATGATGTAGTGCTGGCCGGGTCGGATCATGATCGGCTCGCGGGTGATGTCCACGCCGGCGAAGTCCTTGCCGATGTTGACGATCTCGCGCAATGCCTCCAAGGTGCGCTTGCGCGGCACCTTCGTGATGTCCAGGTAGATCCCGTCTTTGTTGGCGCCGACGCCGCGACCCTCGAGGATCTCGGTCTGCTCGGCGCGCGAGACGACGTCGCGAGAGGCAAGCTCCATCTTGTTGGGCGCGTACTTCTCCATGAAGCGCTCGCCCTCGGAGTTCAGCAGCACGGCACCCTCGCCGCGCGCCCCCTCGGTGATCAGCAGGCCGTTCTCGACAAGCGTGGTCGGGTGGTACTGGACCATCTCCATGTCCATCAGCGGAGCCCCGATGCGATACGCCTGGGCGATCCCGTCGCCGGTCACGATCAGCGCGTTGGTCGTGGGCGATGTACACCTGGCCGGCGCCGCCGCAGGCGAGGATCACGTTCTTGGCCTGCAGAGTCTCCATGCGCCCTGAGCGCACGTCGCGCGCCACAACACCGCAGCAGCGCCCGCTGTCGTCCTGTAGCAGCGAGGTCACGAACCACTCCTCGTAGCGCTCCACCTGTTCGTGGTGCTTCATCAGCTGCTCGTAGAGCACGTGCAGGATCGCCTGGCCGGTGATGTCGGCGACGTAGGCGGTGCGCTTCATCGAAGCGCCGCCGAAGGCCCGCAGGTCCAGTTCGCCGTCGTCGTTGCGGTGGAAGGTCACACCGATGTGCTCCAGGTGCATCACCTCTTGCGGTGCCTCCGAGCACATGATTTCGATCGCGTCCTGGTCGCCGAGGAAATCGGAGCCCTTGACGGTGTCATACGCGTGCGAGCGCCAATCGTCAGCGACATTGATCGCGGCGTTGATGCCGCCGGCGGCCGCCACCGAGTGGGAGCGCACCGGATGGACCTTGCTGAGGATCGCGACGCTCGAGCCGGCCTCTGCGGCGGCGAGCGCGGCACGCTGGCCCGCGAGACCTGCGCCGATGATCAATACGTCATGTGCTGGCATGGATTCCTGGGGGCTCGAAGGAGAGGGGCGGTGTCTGCGGCCTGGACTCTATAACGCGGGACCGGACGGGGATCGCCACATGTCCTACGAACGCCCGCCGGCGAGCCCGCCGGCAGGGTTGAGCGCCTGGCGGATCTGGGCGACGGTGACGGTGCCTCGCAGGATCCCGTCGGCGTCTACGGCAACCATCCCACCGAGCCGGCCGAGGCCCTCGCTGCGCAGCAGCGACTCCAGCGGCGCCTGCTCGTCGATGCGCACCTGCAGGTCCTGCTCGAGCACGTCGCCGATCTCAAGCGCCGGTCGGCCGGCCGCGATCTCCGCGTCGACTCGCTCGGAGCGCACCACCCCGAGGAAGTGGCGTGCATGGTCCACGACCGCAAACCAGGGGCTGCGATAGCGGGCAAAGAACTGCTCCTGGGCATCCAGCAGCTTCAGCTCGGCCGGGATCGTGGTCGGCTCGCGATCCATGATGTCCTTCACGCGTACGCTCTGGATGCGCTGGCCCATCGCTCCCTGCATCACCGCGCCACCGGAGGCCTGGTAGAGGATCAGGCCGAGCACCAGCGTGAACAGCCCGAAGCTGTTGCCCTCCAGCAGCGCGAGCAGGCCCACGAGGCCGAGCACCATGGCAAAGCCCTGGCCGGCGCGCCCGGTGATGCGCGTGCCGCGATGACGATCGCCGGTGCGCCACCAGATGATGGCGCGCGCGATTCGCCCTCCGTCGAGCGGAAAGGCCGGCACGAGATTGAACAGCAAGAGTGCCGCGTTGATGAACACAAGCCAGGCAAGAAGGGCCACTGCCGGAGTGATCGTGAAGCCTTCTTCCAGCAGCAGGGCCCCGAAGAAGTGCCCGCCGGGGGCGAGCGCGAGCGTCGCCACCGCACAGATGAGTAGCGCCAACAGCGTTCCGGCGGGGCCGGCGGCGGAGACCTTGAATTCCTCGCCTGGCGTCTCCGGTTCGCGCGCCGGACGTGCCATACCGCCGAAGAACCATAGGTCGATGCCGAGGATCGGGATGCCCAGGCGCCGCGAGACGAGCGCATGTCCCAGCTCGTGCAGGATCAGCGAGGCGAAGTAGCCGAGTGCGCCGAGGACGGCCACAACGTAGGCCGTGCTGCTCGAGCCGCCCAGTATGTCGTGGAAGTACTGGGACAGGTACAGGATCAGGAAGAAGAGGACGAAGAACCAGCTGACGCTGACGCCCACCCTGATGCCGAAGATGCGCGCAACCTGAATGTTGCCGGGCATGCGCCGCGGTGCTCTGGTGGCCATAACTTGATCTTAGGCTGTGGCGATGCGTTAGCCGGGCGCTCAGACCTGCACGCGGCTGCGCTCGATGATCGTCTCGAAGTCGCTGCCGGATGGCAGCGTGCCGTACTCCAGGCCTCCGTCGCCGCCAAGGCGCGAGGCGCAGAAGGCGTCCGCCACAGCCGGCGAGCCATGGCGCACGAGCAGCGAGCCCTGTAGCGCCAGTGCCATGCCCTCGACCACGCGTCGCGCTCGCGTCTCGAGCGTCATCGGGTCCGAGAATTGGCGCTCCAGCTTCTTGACGTGCTCGTCCAAGCGCGGGTCGGCGCCCTCGGCCTGCTTGAGCTCGTGCATGAACACCTCCAAAGTGCGCGGTGTACGCACGAGCGCACGCAGCACGTCGAGGCTCATCACGTTGCCAGAGCCCTCCCAAATCGAGGCGAGCGGCGCCTCGCGATACAGGCGCGGCATGCCGGACTCCTCGACGTAGCCGTTGCCACCGAGGCACTCCAAGGACTCGAAGGCATGGTTGGGGGCGCGCTTACAGACCCAGTACTTGCCGACGGCCGTGGCCAGGCGCTTGAACAGGTGAGCGTCGTTCAAATCATCCTCGCCCTGAGCCGGCCCCTCGGCGCCCGCTTCGTCGTAGGCGCGCGCCAAGCGCATCGCCAGCGCCGTGGCAGCCTCCGACTCGACGCAAAGGTCGGCGAGCACGTTGCGCATCAACGGCTGGTCGATCAACAGCTTGCCGAAGGTCGAGCGGTGTGCGGCATGGTGGGTGGCCTGCACTACCCCGGCGCGCATGCCGGCGGCGCCGCCGATCACACAATCTAGCCGTGTGTGGCCGACCATCTCGATGATCGTCGGTACGCCGCGCCCCGGCTCCCCCACCATACGTGCCCACGCGCCGTGGAACTCGACCTCGCTGGACGCGTTGGAGTGGTTACCGAGCTTGTCCTTCAAGCGCTGGATGTGAAATGCGTTGCGCGTGCCGTCGGGCAGGACGCGCGGCATCAGAAAGCATGAGAGGCCGTCGTCGGTCTGAGCCAGTACGAGGAACAGATCGGACATCGGCGCCGAGCAGAACCACTTGTGGCCGGTGATCTCATACTCGGCTCCCGCGCCACCGCCGTTGATCGGCCGGGCGAGCGTGGTGTTGGCTTTCACATCAGAGCCGCCCTGCTTCTCGGTCATCGCCATGCCGGCGATAGCCGAGCCCTTCTCGCTTGCCGAGATCAGGCGTGGGTCGTATGTGTTGGCCGTCACCAACGGCCCCCACTCGGCTAGCAGCTCCGGTTGGGCGCGCAGGGCGGGCAGAACCGCGAAGGTCATCGTTATCGGGCAGGCAAAGCCAGCCTCGGCCTGCATCGCGGTCATGTACAGCGCCGCGCGCGCAGCGTGGGGCGCGGGCTCCGTGCTGGTCCACGGCAACGAGTGCAGTTCGTGCTCGACCCCCATCTTCATCAACTGATGCCATGCCGGGTGGAACTCGACCTCGTCGATGCGATGCCCGTAGCGGTCATGGGTCTTCAGCGTCGGCTTGTTCTCGTTCGCCAGGCGCCCCCACAGCTGTTGCGGCTCGCCGCCGACGAACTTGCCCAGCTCGGTCGCGCGTCCCAGCGCCCAAGCGGCACCCTCGCGCTTGGTTGCCTCCACGAGCGGGAGGTTGCTGGAGAAGACGTCCACCCCCTCAAGCGGAGGTACCTGATTGGCAACGCTGTGGGTCTGCCACTGCCCCGCGCGTATTTGGTCGCCTACGGCCGCCATCGGTTTAGAGGTTACCCCTTGCGAGAGCGAGGGGCAGTGTTCTTTTTGGAGATGCCCCCCCGCGCGCGGGGGGCATCTCGCTCAACCGTGGACCTCCAGTCGCAGCGCGATAGCATCGCCCGCCGGGGCGAGTGGGATCCCGTCCGTCAGCTAAAACCGAGGACCGACACATGGCCAAGATCAAGGTGCAGAACCCCGTAGTGGAGCTCGACGGCGACGAGATGACGCGAATCATCTGGTCGTTCATCAAGGAGCAGCTGATTCTGCCCTACCTGGAGATCGACCTGAAGTACTACGACCTCTCGATCGAGAGCCGCGACGCAACCGAAGACGCGATCACCGTCGAAGCCGCCAATGCGATCAAGCAATACGGCGTCGGGGTGAAGTGCGCCACGATCACCCCCGACGAGGCGCGCGTGGAGGAGTTCGGCCTCAAAGAGATGTACCGCTCGCCCAACGGCACGATCCGCAACATCCTCGGCGGGGTCATTTTCCGCGAGCCGATCGTGATCTCCAATATTCCCCGCCTGGTGCCTGGCTGGACCAAGCCGATCGTGATCGGCCGTCACGCATTCGGCGACCAGTACCGCGCCACCGACATGGTCGTGCCGGGCGCGGGCAAGCTGATGCTCACCTTCACACCGGCAGACGGCAGTGAGCCGATCGAGCTAGACGTGTACGACTTCCCCGATGGAGGCATCGCGATGGCGATGTACAACCTCGACGAGTCGATCCGCGACTTCGCACGCGCCTCGATGCGCTACGGGCTCGATCGCGGATATCCCGGTGTACCTGTCGACCAAGAACACGATCCTCAAGCGCTATGACGGGCGCTTCAAGGATCTCTTTCAGGAGATCTACGAGTCCGAGTTCAAGGGAGACTTCGAGGCCGCCGGCATCACCTATGAACACCGCTTGATCGACGACATGGTGGCTGCTTCGCTGAAGTGGGAAGGCGGCTACGTGTGGGCTTGCAAGAACTACGACGGCGACGTGCAATCGGACACGGTTGCCCAAGGCTTTGGCTCACTTGGCTTGATGACGAGCGTGCTGATGAGCGCCGACGGCAAGACCGTCGAGGCGGAGGCCGCGCACGGCACGGTCACCCGCCACTACCGCATGCACCAACAGGGCAAGCCCACCTCCACCAATCCGATCGCCTCGATCTTCGCGTGGACGCGCGGGCTCGCGGCGCGCGGGCGCATGGACGACACGCCCGAGGTGAGCGAGTTCGCGGATACGCTCGAGCGCGTCTGCGTGGAGACCGTGGAAGAAGGGAAGATGACCAAGGACCTCGCCCTCCTGGTCGGCCCCGAGCAGGAGTGGCAGACCACACAGGAGTTCCTCGCATCGATCGACGAGAACCTCGAGCGCGCGATGGCATGATCGATATGCGCGGCCCGCTCGAGAGAGCGTGTCTTCAAAGGGATCGACACGCCCAGATGCGAGACATGTCCTTGCGAGCCGATCGAGTCTTTGCGCACTATTTTGAAAAATCGACCCCAATAGGAGCTGAGAATCCGTGAGCAATCCCGTACGAGTCACCGTCACAGGCGCGGCCGGCCAGATCGGCTACAGCCTCGTGTTCCGCATCGCAAGTGGGCAGCTGCTGGGCCCCGATCAGCCGGTCGACCTGCGACTGCAGGAGATTCCCCCGGCGATGGGGGCGCTCGAGGGCGTGGCGATGGAGATCGTCGACTGCGCCTTTCCGCTACTGGCAAACCTCGACCTGCATGACAATCCGCAGGAAGCGTTCGACGGTGTCAACATCGCGTTGCTCGTCGGCTCGCGTCCCCGCACGAAGGGCATGGAGCGCGCCGAGTTGCTGAGCGAGAACGGCAAGATCTTCACCGGACAGGGCAAAGCGCTGAACGAGTATGCCGCCAGCGACTTGAAGGTGCTCGTCGTGGGCAATCCCGCCAACACCAACTGCCTGATCGCGATGAACAACGCGCAGGACGTTCCACGCGAGCGCTTCACCGCGATGTTGCGCCTGGATCACAACCGCGCGGTCGCTCAGCTCGCCAACAAGGTGGCAGCGTCAGTCAGCGACGTGAGCAAGATGGGTGTGTGGGGCAACCATTCCCCCACCATGTATCCCGACCTCTTTCACGCCGAGATCAAGGGCGAGCAGGCGGCCAAGGTCGTCGACGACCAGGCTTGGATCGAAAACGACTTCCTGCCCAACGTCGGCAAGCGTGGCGCCGCGATCATCGAGGCGCGCGGCGCCTCCAGTGCCGCATCTGCCGCCAACGCCGCGATCGATCACATGCGCGATTGGGTGGGCGGCACCAGCGACTGGGTATCGATGGGTGTTCCCTCCGACGGCTCCTACGGCGTGCCCGAGGGTCTCATCAGTGGCTTCCCGTGTACCTGCGCGAACGGGGAGTGGTCGATCGTGCAGGGCCTCGACGTCGACGACTTCTCCCGCACGAAGATCGACGCCTCGGTGGCGGAGCTCACCGGCGAGCGCGACACGGTCTCAAGCCAGGGGCTCATCTAAACCGTTCCCTTAACGAAAAACGGCCGGGGCGCGTTTACGCGCCCCGGCCGTTGACGTGAAACGAGCTAGATTAGCCGGCGGCTGGATGCCAACCTCTACCCTGCTTCTTGATCTTCTTTTCCTGCTCGAGACCCGGGAGTACGCGGTACAGGTAGTTCTGCTTGATGCCCATCTTGGCGGCAAGCTCGGGGATCGTGATCCCTGGCTGTCCGCTGACGAATTGCAAGGCCTGCGCGGCACGCGTGCCGCTGCCCTTGCGACGGCCGGCACGACGACGGCCTGTTGTGACGGCCGCGGGAGCGGCAGCGGTTGTTGCCTCGGCGGCCGCCTTGGGCGGACGTCCACGGCGCGCGCCTGTCGTACGACTCTTGGAGCCGCGCGGGCGGCCCGGGCCGCGACGGGCCGGCGTGGCGGTTGAAGCAGCCGGAGTGCTGGCGGCCGCACGGGGAGCTGCTCCGCCAACGCCCGCGAGGGCCGCCGCGGCGTCCTGGAGGCGGGTGTACTCGTCGATCAGCGGCTTGAGCTCCGCCAGTCGGTCGTTTATCTCTCGGCGCTTCTCGTCAAGGAAGTCAGTCACGATTGTGTCCTGTTCACTGGGGTGTGAATGCAACCCGAGGGTCGAGTTGCACGGTCTATGTAGCTTCACTTTACACAAGTTGCCCTACTTCACGTGCACCAAACCGTGCGCACGATGTGGCCTTTGATGTCCAAACCAAAGGATGTGTCAGGCGCGTGCAAGCAAAATTACCGTCGCTCGCCGCCGATTCAAGGAGTGTCAGCGCTCGAGTAGTGCACGCAGGCGCTCCAACGTGTGGGTGGCCTCGCGTTCAGGTATTCCCCGGACCAACGCGCGGCTCGCGAGCGCACCGAACGGTCCGAGCGGCGGGTGGAACTCGTTGCGGTAGTCGAAGCGCGTGCAACCACCGGAAAGCGGGTGCAGCGCATACTCCGTGCGAGCGCGCGAGCGGGCTGGCCCGCGACCCTCCCACACGGCGCGCTCACCCGGCTCGCACCGCACCAGTGTCCAGTGAACGTCGACGCTGACTCCTCTCAGGTGGATCTGTTGATCCATGCGATAGCCAACACGCGGAGCGCCGTCGTCATGGTGGCGCAGCTTGCGATGAATCGTGACCCAGTCGCCGAGGCGCTCGGGGTCCATGACGGTCTCCCACACCGCCGCCGGCGTGGCGGCAATCTCGATTGAGGCGCAGACGGTGCTCATCGCGAAGCCCAACCGTAGCTCGCGCAACCGTTCAAAGCCGGATTGTCCACGTGCGCGATCAGCGCGCGGCGAGCGGCTCGAGCTTTTCCCACTCGAATAGAGCGTGTTCGACAGCCGAGTCGAATGAGTGCAATTCCACATTCAACGCCGCCGCCGCGTCCCATCCGCTGGGCAGCAGATCGCCGCTGAGCCCTTCCATCAGCGCCAGCACCAGCTCAGGCTGCTCGTCGGCGAGCACCGCCGTCAGGCGCGCGGCAATCGGAGTGACACTCACCCCAAGCCCGACGCTGGGGCGGGACAGCATCATCAGCTCGACGATGCGCTGCACCAACTCCCCGTAGGTGAGCGTCTCCGGCCCGGCGATCTCGAGAGCCCTTCCAGCGACATGTTCATTGGAGGCACAGGCCGTGAGCATCTCGACGAGGTCACGCTCGTCTATCGGACGCGTCCGAAAATGCCGCCAGGCGGGTAGCGCGATTATCGGTAGGCGCTCGATCAGGCGTACGAGAAAACGAAAGGAGCGCGAGCGCGCGCCGATCACGATCGATGCGCGCAGGGCTACCGATCCGGGTACTTGGTCGAGCAGGATACGCTCGACCGCGTAGCGGCTGGATAGATGAGCGGATGCCTGCTCAGGCGGGAGCGGGCCGCCGAGGTACACGATGCGCTCCGTTCCGGCGGCGCGTGCGGCGTCGGCGAAGGTCTGTGCCGAGGCTCGCTCGCGCGCGGGAAAAGGCTCACCAGTGGAGGGGGAAGGCTCCATCGAATGGATCAGGTAATAGGCGACCTCGACGTCGCGCATCGCTTGCACCATTCCCGCCCCCGAGAGCGTGTCGCCGATCACTAGCTCGAAGTCATCGAGCGTCGCATCGACGCTCGATTTGAGCCTCATCGACTCCAGCGCCAGCTCGACGCGCGTGCGATCGCGTGCAAGTGCGCGCACTTCATGGCCCTGCTCGAGTAGGCGAGGCAACAGGGCAGAGCCGGCGAAGCCACTGATGCCGGTCAGAAGGATGCGCACCCTTGCATGATGACGTGCCGGCGCCGCGCACTGAAGCAGGCGGCGTGTTGTCGGCCTTCGACCTGTACGAGTACGCCGAAAATCTCCCAAAATGCGTAGAGTGCCGAGATTCTGGTCACACGACCTAAACCCGATTGTGGCTATTTGCGCAATCCGGACGGTTTTCCTCGCGGTTTGCGGGGAAGGCTTCTCGGTTGCCCTTGAGCGGGCGCCCGGCTAGTGCTTTGATCGCTGCCCACCAGTCAAGCCGCGAATCAAAGGGGAGTCAGTGCCGAGGACGCAGAGCAAGCGGGCAGCCCGCAAAGTTACATGCGATGAGTGCTATTTCCGGTGCAACATGCTGTGTGCGCTGGAGCTGGCCGAGCCCTGCGCCACCTTCCGGCCAAACGAGGCGCAGCTTGCGCCTCCGCAGCAACTGCGTTTCGTCTTTCGCCAGGAGCGTCGCTCGCGGGCGGCGTGGGCGTTCCCCTCGGCGCAGGAACAAGCGGCGCTGCACGCTTAGTCCCCTCTGGATTTTTCGGCATGCCGTGCGATCCAGTTCGCCCCGGGCGTGTCGCTCAACCCGTGCACCACGATCGAGCAGAACACGACCAGCGCCGCTAGGTCGAAGATGCGCTGACCACTGGCTATGTGCTGGTCGAGGACGAGCAGCGAGAAGGTCATCGTCGCCACTCCCTTCGGCCCGAACCAGCCCATGAACAAGCGCGTCTGCCTGTCGGTGTCCGTGCCCATCAACGCGATCCAAACGGCAAGCGGGCGGGCGATCAGGAACGTCGTGGCTACGAAGACGAGTGCTATCCAGCCGCTGCTAGCCAGCGCGTGCAGTGTCAGCAGCGAGCCGAACACGACGAAGATGCCCAGCTTGACGATCTCGACGAGGTCGTCGGCGCGCTGCTCGAAGTGACGGCGCAGGTCGGGACGGCGCACGCCGAGCACGATCGCCGCGACGAACACCGCGATGAACCCGTTGCCTTTCGGCGAGAGCACCGTCACGCCATAGGTGGCAAACGCCACGCCGAGGGCGTACAAAGACTTCTGGTGGGCGGGAATCGGGTGCTCGAGCGGACGTTTGCCCTCGCGTGGCATGAGGATTGAGGCTAGGTAGCCGATCGCAAGCCCGAAGAGCAAGCCAAGCCCGATGTCCTGCAGGACGAAGCGCCACCAGACGAAGTCGCTCGATTCGCTTGAGAGTGCGGCAAGAAAGGCCAGGACGGCGGGCAGCGCCAGCCCGTCGTTGAGACCGGACTCCAAGTTCAGCGAATGCCGCACGACACGGGGCACGCGCGGGTTGGTGACGATGCTCGAGGTGAGCACAGGGTCGGTCGGCGAGAGCAGCGCGCCCAACAGCAGCGACTCGGTCCAGGACAGTTTGACGAGCAGGTGCGCCGCCACGGCCACGATCCCGGCCGTGAGTGGCATCGCGATCGCGAGCTTGCGCAACGGTAGATGCCAAGCTCGCTGCAGCATCTCGCCCTCGACCTCTAGCCCGTCGCGGAACAGAATCACAATCAAGGCTACGAACGCCAGGTCCTCCACAAACCCCGACTGGGCGCGGAAGCTGACCAGTTCCAGACCGCCGTCTCCGACCACGAACCCGGCCAACACGAACAGAGCGGCAAGCGAGAGAAACGAGCGCTGAGCCAGCCCCGAGGCCAGCGCGCCGACGATCAGCAGCCCGCCGAGGAAGGCGGCGGTAGCCTGGAAGGTGGGCACGCGCTTAGCTTCTCATGTGTCGGGTACGTCGAACAGGAAGGGTATGGCCCCGATCAACGGGGGTATATTGGACAAGATCTTCAAAGCTCCCCGAGTAGAGGCGGTGGCCAGATGGCAGCAAAAGACAGAATCGGCAAAGCAAGCGAGGCGATGCGCTCTAGCGACTATCTCAAACGTCTGATCGAAGACGAGCAGCTGCGCGACAACCTGCTTGCCGCATACACGGCGGGACGCAGTGCCTACGGGCGTGTCAGCAACGGCAAGCCGGCGGGCAAGGCGCTGCTGGAGGATCGCAAGTTGCAGAAGGAGCTCTCCGAAGCGGCAGCCGCGCTGCGCGATGCCTCGTATGCGATCAAGCAGCCGGCATCCAAGCCAAAACGCAAAGGCGGCCTTGGGCGCGCGCTTTTGCTGATCGTCGTCGGCACGGTCCTGGCGTTGGCCCTGAGCGAGGACCTGCGCTCGAAGGTGCTCGATCTGCTGTTCGGCGCCGAGGAGGAATTCGACTACAGCTCCACCACGATGCCGGTGCAGGATGCCCCTCCAGCTCCAGCGGATGTGCCCGCCGCGTGAGCACGGACGCTCATCGCTTCTTGCAGACATGACTCAACATGACTCATACCGCAACCGCTGACACCGACAGGGCGCCGGCCGAGGACGCGTCTGTGACCCACGGGGTCGGCGAGCCGACCGGTTCGTCGACCCGTTCGCTCTCGGGCGAGAAGGCTCAGCGCATCGTCGAGGCGATGCGCCACAGCGTCGCGCGCCGCGGCGCCGCCGGTTCGACCTTCGATCACGTCTCGCGCGAGGCGGGTGTCTCGCGCGGCCTGTTGCACTATTACTTCGGCACCAAGGAGCAGCTGCTCGTCGAGGCGGCGCGCCGCGACTGCGAGCTGCGTACCGAGGCGCTGGAGAAGCGCTTGGCGGGCGCGCAGACGGCCGACGATTTCGTCGCGCTGCTGGCCCAGAACTTGCAAGAGACGATCTCAGAGGACCCGGATTTCGTGACGCTCGTGTTCGAGCTGTTCACGCTCTCGCGGCGCAACGCCGACATCGCGGTCGAGTACGCAAGCTTGTTGCGACGTACACGCGAGCGGCTGGCCGGGATGCTGGCTGCCGCACAGCGCGAGGGCGTACTGCGCCTGCATGCCGAGCCGGACGCCGTGGCGGACATCCTGTTCTCGCTCGGCGACGGCTTCGCATTGCGCATGATCTCAGAGCCCGACCGCGACTTCGGCGCATCGATCCAGGCGGGCATCGAGTGCGCTCGCTCGCTCGTCGCCGACTGACTCCAGAGCACTCCGGCTCGCTCGTGGCGACTGACGCGAGAGCACTCCGTTTGCCTCTAGCCGACTGACAGCAGAGCCTCCCTCTTATAATCGGGGCCCATGCCCATCTACGAGTACAGACGACCGGACGGCACCACGTTCGAGCTGCAGCAGTCTTTCAGCGACGACACGCTCACCGTCGACCCCGAGACCGGGGTGCCGATCGAGCGCGTGCTGCACGCGCCGGCGGTCCATTTCAAGGGCAAAGGCTTCTACAACACCGACTACGGTACGCGCAAGCGCCAGCGCGAGAACGCGGCATCGAGTGACTCGTCCTCCTCTGGCTCCTCGGGGGAGTCCTCTTCGAGCGAGGGATCCTCCTCGGACTCCTCCTCCGCGGGCGACTCGTCTGCTAAGAGCGACTCCTCCGGCAAGGGCGAGGGCAAGAAGGGCGAGTCTGCGGGAAAGTCGGAGAAGAAAGCCGATTCAAAGCCGGTTGCAGCCACGAAGTAGGCGTCCTCCGCCAAGTGGTAGGTCTGGCAAGTCCGATCCCGTGCGGTCCAAAAATTCTCTCTGTCCGACTGGTGGGCTAGGAATGGGTCATGGCCGATTCTCAGGGAGTAGTGGACGCAGACTCGCTGAATAGCCGGAGCCTTGGCCAGAAGATATTGGGTGTCCTGCTCTTGGTCGTGCTGCTCGTTGTCGCCGGTCTTGTAGTAGTCGAAATCTTTCCGCACGATGTATCGAACGCGAAAGACCCCAGCTTCGTAGACAACATCTTTGCGAATCCGTTTGTCTTGATGTTCGTGCGGATCGCCTTGGTTGCGGCCGCGATCTACGTGGTTGTCTCGGTGATCGCCTTGATGGGCGGTCGTCGATGGTTGTCCGAGCTCGGTCCATTCAAGGTGTCCGACCCGATTGCGCGCCTTGATAGCAGCGCCCAATTACTACAGAACGAACTTCAGGAGGCCGTCGACACAATCCAGGAGTTGGAAGGTCGTCTTGTCGAGAGCGACGAAGGCCTTATAAAGGCGCAGGGGAACATCGCGACCTTGCTTGATCACATTGATACGATTCAAGCTAAGAAGGAGGGTGACTAATGGCTCCCAATGACATAGCAAGATTGAAAAGCGACCAGCGGAAAATCGAGCGTACGCTTGAGCGCAACCGCAACACCCTCCAAACCGTGCGTCAGAAGTCCGGGCAGTTCAATCGCGCTCTCGCTAGTTCCGGGGCGGAAGTTCGAGACGCCAAACGTGATCTTCGCAAGGCCGGCTACCTCAAGTAGAGCGACCCTCAGCCCGCCATGAAGCGCGCCACGTCGGCGCGACGTGCCGCTTCGGAGATCGTCAAGCCTTCCCCGCCTTCCGGCAGCGTGGTCTGTCCGGTCGGCTTGAGTACGTGTGTGGGCGGCGTGCCGGTCATCGCCAGCGCGGCGAACATGCCGAGCAGTTCCGCGCCGCTCATGTCGGAGATGATCGCCGGTGGCGCGTTCCAGGCGATCAGCGGTAGGCGCAAGAAGCTCGAAGGCGAGAGCAACTGGTCCTTCATGTCGTTGAACAATGCCTGCTGGTGTTCCTCGCGCTGGATGTCGGTCTCGTCCGGCGCACAGAGGTTCTCGCGGGTACGCGCTAGCGCTAGCGCCTGCTTGCCGTCGATGTGGTGCGTGCCAGTGCTCAGGCGCAGCGTGAAGCCGCCATTGGCGGTCCCGCCGTCGAGCTTGGAGACGATGCAGCCGCCGCTGTAGGTGATCCCGCCCATCGCATCGATCAGCTGCGGAAAGTTTTCGAAGTTGACTTCCACCACATGGTTGATCGGGATGTCGAGCCAGTGCTTGATCGCCGACACCGACAACGCCGGGCCGCCGAACTCATGTGCGGCGTTGATCTTCTGCAGGCCGTGCCCCGGGATTTCCACGACCGTGTCGCGCGGGATCGACAGACGCGCCGCGTGCCCGCCGCCGGTGCGGATCAGCATGATCGTGTCCGAGCGTCCGAAGCCGCTCGTTTCGGCCCCAGGTTCCTTGCTGTCCTTCTGGCGGCGGTCGGAGCCGAGCACGAGGATGTTGTTGGCCGAGGTCAACGGGAAGCCGGAGGGGTCGAGCACGCTTGCGACGTTGGACGGGAGCGAGGTGCGCTCGAAGTGGGCGCTGATCAGGAAGAGGACCAGCGAGAGCGCAAGCCAGGCGAAGACGAGCGCGATCAGCCCGAGGATTATGCGCTTGGGTGTTATGCGCTCTTGCCATGGGCGCTTGGTTGTCGCATTTGCGCCTGCCCCCCGCGCGCGCGCGGGTGCAATGCGTCCAGCAGGTTGCTCGCCAGGCTTGCGCGGTCGGCGTGGCCCTTTCGGCGTGACGCTTTGCTCCAGTGCATCTTCGCGCTGTCCAGGCAGGCGGGGAACGGCGCGGTAGCGCTTGTACTGCGGTTTGTCGTCAGGGTCGCGGGGCACGGTCTGCTTGGGAGTTCGCCGGCGAGCGGCGGGACCCTATATTCCTCGGATGAGCACCCCGGATGGCGCAGTAGGGCGGCTGGTGGTGTGTCCGACCCCGATCGGCAACCTGGGAGACGTGACGCTACGCGTGCTCGACGCGCTACGCGATGCGGACGTGATCGCCTGTGAGGACACGCGGCGCACGCGTGTGCTGCTCGACCGCTACGAGATCGTCGGCAAGCTCGTGAGCTATCACGAGCACAACGAGCGCGAGCGTGCACCGCGGCTCGTTGCGCGGATCGAGGAGGGTGCGGTCCTCGCGCTCGTGTCCGACGCCGGGATGCCGCTTGTATCTGACCCGGGTTACAAGCTCGTGCGGGCTTGCATCGAGGCCGGCCTGTCGGTCGAAGTGTTGCCGGGCGCTAGCAGCGTGCTCACGGCGATCGTCGCCTCGGGCCTGCCCTCGGAGCGCTGGTCGTTTGTCGGCTTCCTGCCGCGCAAGCGGTCTGAGCTGGAACGAACGCTGGTCGGCGCGTCGGAGACGCTCGTGGCGTTCGAGTCTCCGCAGCGCCTAGCCGCGACCCTGACGTCGCTTGCCGAGCACGATCCCGACCGCCCGCTGGCCGTCTGCCGCGAGCTGACCAAGCTGCACGAGGAAGTCCGGCGCGGCCGTGCGTCTGAGCTGGCCGCCTTTTACGCCGAGGATCCCCCGCGCGGAGAGATCGTGCTCGTCGTGGGCGCCGCCCCGCCGGGAGCGCCGATCGCGAGCAGGCGCTGACTGCGCTACGCGCACTCGTAGACGCCGGCGCGCGCGCACGGCCGGCGGCCGGGGTCGTCGCCAAGCTCACGGGGGTGGCAGCGAACGAGCTGTACCGCGAGCTAACGGAGTCCTAGCCCTCCGAGACGTCCCGTTTGGCGCCCTCGCGACGGCGACCGTCCCTTCAGGCTCGCGGCGGCGGCCCCTCACGATGGACGCACAGTAGCCTGAGACGAGCATGTCCTCCTTCTACGTGACCACCCCGATCTACTACGTCAACGCGGCCCCCCACCTGGGGCATGCGTACACGACGATCGCCGCCGACGTGCTGGCTCGCCACCATCGCCAGCGCGGCGAGGACGTGTTCTTCTTGACGGGGACAGACGAGCACGGCGAGCCCGTGGCCGACGCGGCGCATGCGCTCGGCGTGGAGCCGCAGGAGCTGGCGGATCGCAACTCCGAGCGCTTCCGGGCGCTGGCCCCCAAGATCGAGGCGAGCAACGACTTCTTCATCCGCACGACCGACCCTGAGCACATGCAGGTGGTGCAGGACGTGCTCTCGCGGGTTCGCGAGAACGGTCACGTCTACATGGGCACCTACGAGGGCTGGTACTGCCCCAAGTGCGCCGACTTCAAGGCCGAGAACGAAGTCGACGAGGGCGAGCTTTGCCCGATCCACCATGTCAAGCTGACGCGCGAGCAGGAGGACAACTACTTCTTCGCGCTGTCGCACTTCCAGGAGCCGCTTGAACGCCTGTATGCCGAGCACGAGGATTTCGTGGCGCCGCGCAGCCGCTACAACGAGGCGCTGTCGTTCATCAAGTCCGGCCTGCGCGATGTGCCGCTCTACGCGCCACAAGCTGACCTGGGGCGTGCCGGTGCCCTGGGATGAAGAGCACGTCTTCTACGTGTGGTTCGACGCGCTGCTCAACTACTACTCGGCGCTGTCTTACGCGCCGCCCGCGCCCTTCAGGAGTGTCTCCGACGGGAGCCTGTCCCAGCGCAGGGAACGCTGCGGCGGTCGCTGCCGGAAACCGCGATGCCCCCCGCGCGCGCGGGGGGCAGCCGCCTCACAGACCCTCACCGAAGCCTTCTGGCCCGCCGACGTGCACCTGATCGCCAAGGACATCCTGCGCTTCCACACCGTCTACTGGCCGGCGCTCTTGATGGCCGCCGAGATCGAGCTGCCAAAGCGCGTGTTCGTGCACGGCTATCTGCTGATGGACGGCGAGAAGATGAGTAAGTCGCTCGGCAACGTGCTCGACCCGTTCGAGGTGATCGAGCGCTTCGGCGCGGATGCCCTGCGCTTCTACCTGCTTCGCGACGTGCCCTTCGGCCAGGACGGCTCGGTCTCCACCGCATCCTTCGAGCAGCGCTACGAGTCGGAGCTGGCCAACGACTACGGCAACCTCGCCAGCCGCAGCATCGCGATGATCGCGCGCTACCGCGACGGCGTCGTGACCGGCGGTGACCCCGACGAGCTGCTCGCAAGAGGACTTCGCCGGTTTGCCCGAGCTTGTGGCGAGCTTGCTCGACCGCGTCGAGCTGACCAACGCGCTCGATGAGATCTGGCAGCGCGTGCGCCGCCTGAACCGCTACGTGGAGGAGCAGGCGCCATGGCAGCTGGCCAAGGACCCTGAGCGCGCGGCGGACCTCGACCGCGTGCTGCGCACGCTCGCCGAGGGTCTGCGGGTCGTGTCCGTGCTCCTGCATCCCTACCTGCCCGATGCCACCGAGAAGCTGCTCGCCGCGCTTGACGCGCCCGACCTCTCCTTCGCCGGCGCCGGCTTCGGCAGCAAGGGGAGAATCAGCGTTGTTGCGCAGAAGCTCGAGCCGCTGTTCCCCAAGCGGAGGAGCAGGCTCATGATCGACAGCCACACCCATCTGTATTTGTGCGAAGAGCCCGATGCCGAGCTGGTCGAGCGGGCGGTCGCGGCCGGCGTGACGCGGATGCTGACCATCGGCACCAACGGCACCTCCTGTCGCGCCGCGCTGGCTGCTGCCGAGGCGTTTCCACAGGTGTACGCGGCGATCGGCCGCCACCCCAACGAGGCGCACGGCTTCGACGACGCCGACCTGGCCGAGCTGCAAGCGCTTGCGGCGCACCCACGCTGCGTCGCGATTGGGGAGACAGGGCTCGACTATTACCGTGAAGGCACGCACCCGAGAGGATCAGAAGCGCGCATTCTCAGCTCAGATCGCGCTCGCTCGAAGTCAGGGCACGCCCTCACGATCCATACGAGAAACGCCGACGAGGACACGCTCGCTCAGCTGGCCGCCGAGGCCGAGGGATTGAGTGTCGTGATCCACTGCTTCTCGATGCCCGACCGCCTCGATGAGTGCGTCGAGCGCGGCTACATGATCTCCTTTGCCGGCAACGTCACCTATAAAAGCGCCGCCGATCTGGCCGAGGCGGCACGGCGCGTGCCGGCGGAGCGTCTGCTGGTGGAGACCGATGCGCCCTATCTCAGCCCGCAGGTGGTGCGCAAACAACGCAACCAACCCGCTTTTGTCGCGCACACGGCGGAGTTCATCGCCGAGCTGCGCGGCGTGTCCGTGGCTGAGCTCGGTGCGACGGTGGAGCGCAACGCCGAGCGCGTCTTCGGATGGTGAGCGCCCGCACGGGGGGTAGTACTCCCAAGGGGCACACCCAAAGGGCGCACAGCCGGAGGAGCCGGCGGCAAGCAGGGCCAGTCGGCGCAGCAGGGAGCTGGGGCAGAACTTCCTGCGCGACCCGAACATCCTCGGTGTGATCGGGCGGGAGGCGAGCTGTCGGACGCTGCAATGGCTCGACGGGGGGAGCAGTGGTGCTGGAGGAGGCGGCGGGGACGTCGTCCTCGAGATTGGTGGTGGCGAAGGAGTCCTGTCCGCCTATCTTGCGCCGCGCGCACGTTGGCTGCACGTCGTGGAGCTGGACGAGCGCTTGCGCGAGCCCCTGGAGCGGAGCGTCGCCGGATTCGACAACGTGTCGCTTTGGTGGGGGGATGCGATGCGCATCGACCTGGCCGCGATGTCAGCCGAGCCCGACCAAGATGGTTGCGAACCTCCCTTATGGGATCGCCGCTGGCGTCGTGCTGCGCACGATCGAGGAGCTTGAAGATGTGGCTCTGTGGCTGGTGATGGTGCAGCGCGAGGTAGGCGAACGACTCGCGGCCGCGCCTGGCAGCGGCGTGTATGGCGTTAGCTCGGTACTGGCACAGCTGGCGGGTGAGGTGAAAGTTGTCAGGGCGATCCCGCGCACCGTATTTCGCCCGGTGCCGAACGTGGATTCGGTGCTGGTGAAGATTGTTCGCATGTCTGTCGCGCCGACGCCCGCGGTGCGCAAGCTCGTCGCGCGGCGCCTTCGCGCACCGGCGCAAGGCGCTGGCGCGACTCGCTCGTGCTCTCGGGGTACGCACCACACGCGCGAGGAGATCCGCGCGGCGCTGGTCGAGCTCGGTCACCCAGCCGACGAGCGCGCCGAGCGCCTGGCGCCGGCGGAGTTCGTCGAGCTGGCGAAGGTGCTTGGCTTGTGAACGCCCCACCGCTTGCCTTGCCGCTACACGCGCTGGCTCCGGCGAAGATCAACCTGGGCCTGTTCGTCGGTCCGACCCGCGCCCGACGGACGCCACGAGCTCGCAAGCGTCATGCAGTCGATCTCGCTTGCCGACGAGCTCGTCGTTGCAAGCCGCGTCGCCCGGCCACCGAGCACGACGAAGTCGTGTGCCCGAGGCAGTGGCCGGCGAGAACCTGGCGGCGCGAGCGCTCGAGCTGTTCCGCGCGCGCCACCGGCTGGGACGCGCCGCCGCTGCGGCTGCAGATCGACAAGCGCATCCCGGTAGCCGCGGGCCTGGGCGGGGGCTCCGCGGACGCGGCGGCGACGCTTGCGCCTGGCCACAGCTGCCTCGGGGCTGGGGGATGTGGATTTGTTGTTCGTGCTTGCTGCCGAGCTGGGTGCCGATGTCCCCGCGCAGGTGACGCCAGGACGCTGGCTTGCAACCGGCGCCGGTGAGCAGCTGCAAGCACTCCCCGATCCCGTCTCGCCACTCGGCGTGCTGGTCTTGGCGCAGGCTCCGAGCTCTCCACGGCCGAGGTGTATGCCGACGCCGATCGGATCGGCATCGCCCGCGATGCGCGCGATATCGAGGAACGCCGCGAAATGCTGGTGAAAGCGTTCGAGCTCGGCGCGGCCCTGCCCGGCGAGAGTCGCCTGTTGCACAACGATCTGCAGGCCTCGGCCGTGAGCTGTGCCCAGCGATCAAGAAGGCGCTCGTGCGAAGCCCGTGAGGCAGGCGCGGAGACGGTCTTCGTCAGCGGCTCCGGGCCTACCGTCGTGGGCTCTGTTCGGGCGCGCCAACGGCCTGTCTCGCGCCGAGCGTGCCGCCGCCGGTCTCGCTCGGGCGCGAGCCGGCCGCGCTCGCCGCCGTGTCCGTGGACGGCGACTTCGCGCGCGTACAGCCTCTGGGTACGTAACAATGCGATTTTCATGAGCACGAACGACATCACCTATCTCGTGGCCGTGTGTGCCGGCGTGTTCGGGTTCGCCCTGTACGTCGGGCTGATCCTGGTGCCGGCATGGGGCTCCTACTCGCGCGTGTGGGAGCGCGTGGCGGCCACAGTCCTGTCGCTGTACGTGCTCGGCGTGCTCGTCGGCGCCGGCGTGCTCGCGGCGCTCCTAGCCGTCTACCTCTGGGGTTAGCGGCATGTCCGAGCTCGGTGGGCTGGATGCCGTCACAGAGGCGGTCGAGTCGGGCGCAGGGCTGCCCGAGGTGGTGCGCGCCGCCTCGCGCGCTCTCGACGCAAGCCTTGCCGTAACAGACGCTGCCGGCGCCACGATCGCGGTAGCCGCACGCTCCAGCGCCGACGAGCGCTCGCTGCTGGCCGGCGGCGAGGATGTCACGAGCTTGCCGTTGCGCGTCGCCGACGCGGTCGTGGGATCGCTGCACATGCGCGCGCGCACCGACCCGAGCCCGCTGTGCGCAGGCTGCTCGTGACGATGATCGCCTCCGAGGTCGAGCGCGTGCGCGCCCCGGACCTGGCCTCCGAGAACGCAGCCGCCGACTTCCTGCGCGTCGCGCTCGCGCGCAACCAGATCCCGCGCGAGGAGCTGATCGCACGCGGAGCCGAGCTGTCGCTGGAGCTGAAGGACGGCGCGAGCGTGATCGTTGCTCGTGCCCATCCCCAGGCGCCGACCGAGGAGGGCTGGCGTGCGCGTGCTCGCGCGGTGGCCGAGCGTGGCGCCCGCGCGGTCGTCGGTCGCTCGATCGCTGCCCTCTCAGAGCGCGACGGGGCCGCCGGCGTTGAGATCCTGCTGCTGGTGCCAGGCAGCGAGGAGCCGGTCGCGCGCCCGTGCCGCCGAAGCGGTCCTGCGCGAGATGGAAAGCGCGCTGTCGGGCTACACGTTCGCGCTGGGGCGCAGTCGCATCGCCGAGGACCCGGGCGAGCTCCCGCGCGCGGCCGGCGAGGCGCTGCTCGCCGCCAACGTCGCCGAGGGCGGCTCGCAAGAGGGGGTGCTGGCCTTCGAGCAGACCGGCGCCTACCGCCTGCTGTTGAGCGCGATGAGCGAGAACCCGAGCGAGCTACAGCGCTTCTACGCCGAGACCGTCGAGCCGTTGGTGGCCTACGACGAGCAGTACGAGACCGACCTGCTGCAGACGCTCGAGACGTTCCTGGAGGCCGACGGCAACGTCGCCGGCACCGCTCAGCGCCTGTTCACCCACAGGCACACCATCTACTACCGCTTGGAGCGCGTGCGCGAGCTGACGGGCCTGGACGTCAGCTCCAGCGACGGTCGCGAGAAGCTGAGCCTCGGCTTGAAGGCGATGCGCGTGCTGGGCATCTCCTCCGCACGGGGCCCGGCATCTGAGGACGGCGCCCGCGGGGGCCGCGTCCCGCGGCGCTCCTAACGGCCGTCACAGCCGTCGCTGGCCTGCTCCTTCGCTCTCCTGGTCGGCCCCACACATGCCTGCGTCCCGTGATCGCTCCTGCCCAGCCCTGCGCTTGTGTTGCGCGCTGTCCGTGCGGCAGCCCGCTCGGCTTCAGAGGCGTCAGCCGCATCAGGACCGCGCGAAGCAAACTCCACGACGTATGTGGCTCCCGGCAGGCCACCCGTCGATGCCCGCGGCGCCGCGGGCGCGATGCCGACGCCGATGTCGCGATAGCCGCCGCTCAGCATGATTTCTCGGTGCGGTGGCGAGAGCATCCAAGCGTGCACCATCGCGGCTGGCGTGGCGAGCGCGCCGCTACCCCAACCGATGTTCTGGCCCGCTGAGAGACTGCGGGCGCGTGCGGCGTAGGCCGAGGCCTCGATGCGCTGCATCGGAGTCCAGCCCGACAGGCTGTCGTCGCCGAAGTAGTCGCCGATCACCATTTCGCTGGCCTGCTTGCTGCCGATGCGTCGCAGCGAGCTGTTGGAATGCAACGGCCGCAGACGATATTCCAGGCGTTCATGCTCGATCAGGCACAACGTGGCCGTGCTCACGCGAGCGAGGTTTGTGCGTGTGGGTTGCAGCTTCGTGCCCGTGCAAGCCAGCGCGCTCGGTGCAAACAACATGGCCGCGATGGTCGACGGCAGCAGCCCGGCCATCGCCGCGCGTCTGCCTCGCCTCACCACGGAGCCCCTACCCCATGACACGGCAAGGATTCTTGCAGGAGCGCGTGACGAGATGTGGCGGTTGTGTTATGCCGTCCCACCTCCAGCGCCCAACTAGACCTCACAGAAGGCCCCGTTGGGCCGCGTAGGGGACGCTCATGCCATCATCAGCGGACACGACCGCCGCGGTGGGGAGTGGGGTAATGGCAGCCCGGGAGACTTTGACTCTTCAAGTCCTGGTTCGAGTCCAGGCTCCCCAGTTCACCGCTGGCGTCAAGTCCATCTAGAGTCTGTTGCGATGGTCGCCCCGATTGTCCTGATCCTTGCCGCCGGCCAGGGCACGCGCATGCGCTCGAGCACACCCAAGGTGCTGCACGAGCTGTGCGGCATTCCGATGCTGCTGTGGCCTGTGCGAGCGGCACAAGCAGCGGGCGCGGGTCGTGTGGTGGTGGTCGACTCGCCGGCGCTCGCCCTGCGGAAGGTGCTACCCGATGGGGTCGAGCTAGTCGTGCAGCCGAAATCCGACGGCACCGGTGGTGCCACGAGAGCCGCAGCGGGGCTGATCGATCCTGCGGTGCCGGTCGTAATCCTCAGCGGGGACGTTCCGCTCGTCAGCGCAGAGGCGATCATGGAGCTTGTTCGAGCGCACACGAGCAGCGGCGCGGCAGCCACGATGGCGACGGCGCTGCTCGAGGATCCCAGCGGCTACGGCCGCGTGGTGCGCGATTCAGACGGTTCGGTGGCGCGCGTGGTGGAGACTAAGAAGCCGGGAGACGCCTCTGAGGCCGAGCTTCAAATTCGCGAGGTCAACTCCGGCATATACGTGTTCAACGGCTCGGCCTTGCTCACGGCCTTGCCGCGGCTCACCTCCGACAACGCCCAAGGCGAGTTCTACCTGCCGCAGGCGCTTGACCTGCTGCGCTCCGACGGCGAGTCGATCGCGGCGCACGTCGTCGAAGACGAGGGGCTGATGCTCGGCGTCAACGACCGCGTCGCGCTCGCGCAAGTGCGTGCGCTTGCCCAGCAAGCGATAGCCGAGCGCCACATGCGCGCGGGGGTCACGATCGTCGATCCGCGGTCGACCGTCATCGACGTCGATGTGCAAATCGGCCAGGACACGACAATCGAGCCGGGAACCGCCTTGAAGGGCTCCACGGTCGTAGGCGCCGGCGCGGTCGTGGGACCTTCCACGACCGCGATCGACTCGCGGATCGGCGACGGCGCGAGCGTGCGCGTCTCGTGGCTGTCCGAGGCGGTACTGCACCCCGGCGTCACGGTCGGGCCGTTCGCATATCTGCGGCCTGGGGCCGTGCTGCGCGAGGGCGCCAAGGCGGGCACGTTTGTCGAGATCAAGAACTCCGATATCGGCAAGAGCACCAAGGTGCCGCACCTCTCCTATATCGGGGACGCGGACGTCGGCGAGCGCACGAACCTAGGGGCCGGCACGATCACAGCCAACTACGACGGTCACGCCAAGCACCGCACCAAGATCGGCAGCGGCGTGCGTGGAGGAGTGGACACGTCCTTCGTCGCGCCGGTTACCGTCGGCGACGACGCTTACACAGCCGCGGGATCGGTCGTCACGGAAGACGTTCCTCAGGGCGCGCTGGCAGTGGCGCGCGCCCGCCAGAAGAACGTGGAGGGCTATGCGGGCCGTCGGGAGAACGAAGCCTGATGTCTCTACACTCTCGGAGGAGATGAGCGTGATCGATACGCGCACGCAGGTGGCCCCGACCAGCCTGCCGATCGACTACGACAAGCGGTTGATGCTCTTCTCAGGGCGTGCCAACCCGCAGCTCGCTGTCGACATCTCGGCAAAGCTCGGCGTCGACGTGGGTCCAGTCACGCTGAAAACGTTCTCCAACGGCGAGGTGTACTGCCGCTACGAGGAGTCGATCCGGGGCGCCGACGTGTTCATCGTGCAGCCCACATGCGGCAACCCCGCGACCGGCGTGACGGCGAACGATTCGTTGATGGAGCTGCTGTTCATGATCGACGCCGCCGTCGGCGCCTCCGCGCACCGCGTGATCGCCGTCACGCCGTGGTTCGGCTACTCCCGCCAGGACAAGAAGTCAGCCCCCCGCGAGCCGATCTCCGCGCGCCTAGTGGCACGCATGATCGAGGCGGCCGGCTCCGACCGCGTGCTCACCATGGACCTGCACGCCGGGCAGATCCAGGGTTTCTTCCAGAAGCCCGTCGATCACATGACCGCGCTGTTCATGCTCACCCAGTACTTCTCCGACCTTGGCCTCTCCGACCTTGTCGTTGTCGCCCCCGACGCCGGCCGGGTCAAGCTCAACAAGCGTTTTGCCTCCAAGATCGGCGCAGAGCTGGCGATCCTGGACAAGGAGCGACCCGCCCAGCAGGTGGCCGAGATCGGCTACGTGATCGGTGACGTCAAGGACAAGACGGCCGTGATCGTCGACGACATGATCGACACCGCCGGAACACTCAAGGCGGCTGCTCGCACCGTGCTCGACGCCGGCGCCAAGAGCGTCTACGCAGCCGCCACCCACGCGGTCTTCTCCGGTGATGCGTTCGAGAACCTGGCTTCCTCGGATTTCAAGGAGATCGTCGTCACCGACACGATCCCAGCCCGCCCGGGTATCCCAAGCAACATCCGCGTGCTGCCGTGCGCCGAGTTGCTGACCGACTCGATCCGCCGCATCTTCACCGACGACTCCGTCAGCGAAGTGTTTGGCGGCGAGAACCAGCTGTTCTGAGCTGCGCGGGAGCGACCGTGGCCTCGCCGCAATCGACCGCGTTCGCCTCGCTGCGGCGTGACCGTCGCCCGCCGGCCCACGCGCGATGACGACCGCCGCCTCGGCCGAGCCGCCTGCTCCCTCGGCGCCGCCGACGGGACCGGCCTCACGGCCGAGGCCGTTGCGCGACCTCTTCGGTCGACTGCGCCGCCGGCATATCGTGCCGATCCTCCTGGTGCTCGCGGTGTTTCTCGTCCTCAGCGCAATGCTCGCCCGCTTTCTCTCGACCGAGAACGTCGAACGCGACGATGTGCTTGCGGCGCTTGAAGCCGAGACTTCGGGCAACGAACGGGCGCTCTTCTCGCAGCTGTCAGGCTGTCGCGCCATTTCCCGGTGCGCGTCGGACGTCAAGTGGAACTCGACGAATCTGCGACGCCGTGGCTCGATCAAGATCGTCTCGCTTACTTCCGCCACCGCCTACTCGCTCACCGGTGCAACCGGCCACACGCGCGTGGCCTGGGTCGTGCTTGGGCGCCTGCCGGTCGTCCAGTGCGCCACCGTCAGGCGTAGCGGCAGTTTCCTCACGGGTATTTCGGTCTCGCTACTGGTTCTCAGCAAACCAATTCCAAACGAAGGGAACTGCTGAATCGCGGGGCTGATCTCAGGCTTGCGAGACGGTCCAATCGCCCTGAGATCCGGTGACCGGGGGGTGGACCCGGACCTGAGCGATGCGGATTGCTAAAGTCCTCGACCTCCTATGGCTACAGCAACCACAAAGCTCGATGTAGCAAGCCGCGACCCCGAGGGCTCGCGCTCAGCACGGCGCCTACGCCGCACCGGGCGCATCCCCGGCGTGCTCTACGGCGGCGATGGCGAGCCCGTCAGCTTCAGCGTCGACGCGCGCGAATTGCGAGTCGCGCTCGCCGGCTCAGGTGCCGTGGTCGATCTCAGCATCGATGGCTCCACGGCTACCCCGGTTGTGCTCAAGGAGGCTCAGCGCGACCCGGTGCGCGGCGAAACCACCCATGTCGACTTGCTGCGAGTACGCTTGGACAAGCCGATCCACGCCGTCGTGCCGCTGGAGCTCACCGGAGTGGAGGAGACACCCGGTGTCAAGGAAGGCGGCATCCTCGAGCAGCTGTTGCGAGAGCTGAACATCGAAGCGCTGCCGACCGCCATCCCCGAGTCGATCGTGCACGAGCTCGGCGAGCTGAACATCGGCGACACGCTTGCCTTGGAGGCGATCTCCGTCCCCGAGGGCGTCACATTGCTCGACGACCTGGCCACAACCGTGGCTGCGGTCTCGGCACCTCGCCTGCAGAGCGAGGAGGAGTCCGAGATCGAATCCGAGACCGAGCTCGTCGGCGAGTCCGGCGGTGACGAGGCGGCCTCTGGTGACGGCGGCGCCTCCGCCGAGGAGTAGCTCTGCGCCCCTTTGGCGGTGGGGCGCCAGTTGACTGGCTGATCGTCGGGCTGGGCAATCCCGGCCGCGAACACGCCGACACCCGCCACAACGTCGGCTTCATGGTGGCCGACGAGCTGGCGTCTCGCTGGGCGCTACCGCGTTCGAAGGACCGCTTTCGTGGTCGCATCGCCGAGGGGCGTACCCCGGCAGGAGTAGACGGTGGCGCGCTTGGGGCTTCGTCGACTGGAGGCGTTGGAGTCCCGGGCGATGGCGAGTTGGGTGGAACCCAAGGCGACAAATCCCCAAAAACGGACGTCCCATCCGCGCGCGCGGGGCATCGCGTTGCCTTGCTCTGGCCGCAGACCTACATGAATGACGTTGGACGCTCAGTCGGCCCAGCACGCGGCTCGCTGAAGGTGCCGCTCGAGCGTGTCCTGGTCGTCCACGACGAGATCGACCTGCCGTTCGGCGATGTACGCACACGCCTCGGCGGGGGACTTGCCGGTCACAACGGCCTGAAGTCGCTCAAGCGGGAGCTCGGCAGCGCCGACTTCATGCGTGTGCGGGTCGGCGTCGGTCGGCCTAAATCGACCGATCCAGAGGTCGTCTCCGCCTACGTGCTCGGACGCTTTCGCGAGTCATCCGAGGAAGTCGGCGACTTGATCGATCTGGCCTGCCAGGCGGTCGAGCGCGTCGTGCTAGGTGAAGGGCAATAGCCGATGAACGACCATTTGCACACAGCCGGCGCTCAATGGCGCGCGGCGCGAGCAGAGGGGCGCTGAGGCGGTGGCTCTGCGCGCGCTGCTCGGCGCCATCGACCAGGATGCAGGCGCTACTCGACTAGCGAGTGAGGGAGGGCACGCTTTCGTATCGTCTTCGTTGCGCCCATATGCGATCGCCGCGCTCGTCGATCGCGACGCCACGCAACCGACATTGGTGGTGGTTGGCGACGATCGTGCCGCCCGCGACCTTGCGGGAGATCTGCGTGCCTGGCTCGCGCCACGACGCGTGCGCTTCTATCCGTCTCGTGGCGTGGCCTACGAGTCGCACCTGACTCCGCCGCCGCACCTCGTCGGTCTGCGAGTCGCCGCGCTCGACGCCTTGTTGTCGCCAACGAGCGACGCGGAGGCGCCGGTGGTCGTCGTCTCCGCCGTGGCGCTCTCGGAGAAGGTCCCCGACCCGGAGCTGCGCCCACGTTCGTTCACGCTGCGCGTCGGCGAGCTGCTCGACCTCGACGAGTGCGCCGCCGAGCTGGTGGGCGCAGGCTACGAGCGTGTCGACCAGGTGCAGGAGCGCGGCCAGTTCGCCATGCGTGGCGGCCTGCTCGACGTCTTCCCGGCCACCGAGGAGCATGCCGTTCGCGTCGACATGTTCGACATCGAGATCGAATCGCTGCGCTGGTTCTCGACGTTCACGCAACGCTCGCTCGGCGACATCGCAGAGGTGGAGATCGCCCCGGCGGCAGAGCTTGCGCCCGAGCATCGCGAGCTGGCCGAGATCGCCGCCGCCACAGGCGCGTTCAGCTCGAGCGAGGGAGATGGGCAAGAGGGCCGGCCGGACATCGCCGAGCTGCTGCCCGTCGAGCGCTTCGGCGCACTGCTCGAGCTGATCGACGGCGCGGGTTCCGGCACGCCCAGCGCTGGCGGCCCTGATGGCGGCTCGGGTGGTAGCGGCTCGGGCAACGACGGTTCAAGCAACGAGGGTTCGGGCAACGGCGGCTCGGGTGGCGCGGCGTTGAGAACCCAGGTGATCGTGGCCGCCGAGGAGGAGCTGGCTCCCGCCCTTACCGACCATTGGACCGACGTGTGCGCGGCCTTCGCGGACGAGGACGCCCATCACCTGTACGTGAGCCCCGAGGAAGTGCAGTCCGGTTTGGCCGCACGCACGAAGATCTGGCTGTCCTCGATGTCGAGCGGCCAGGAGATCGAGCTACGGGCATCGGCCGCGGACACCGCTGCGCGCTCGCTTGCTGAAGCCGAGCCGGAGCTCGAGAAGCTGGTGCGCTCGGGCTATCGCACCGTTGTCGCCTTCCCGAGGCGTGGCGAAGGCGAGCGCGCCGCTTACAACCTCGGTCGCATGAAGGCCGACTGGCTCGACGGCGAAGTCGATGTCACGCGTGCCCCACTGGAGCCTTCGCTGCGCTTTGCCGCCGCGTCGCTGCGCGAGGGCTTCGTCGCGCCATCGCTGAAGCTTGCCGTCTTCCCAGAGCACCGGCTGCTGCGCCGCCGTCGCGCGGAGCGGCCCGGCGGCTCTGGCGCCGACGGTGTCGGTGGTGGCCCGACGCGGCGTGGCGCGCTGCGCTCCTTCACCGAGCTGCGTACAGGCGACATCGTCGTGCACGAGGACCATGGCATCGCCCGTTTCGCGGGCTTTGAGACGCGCACGGTCGCCGAGGTCACGCGCGACTACCTCTATCTCGAATACCAGGGCGACGACAAGGTCTTCGTGCCCACCGACCAGCTCGCCAAGATCTCCCGCTATGTGGGCGCCGGCGGCGAAGGCGGGCCGCCGCTGTCGAAGTTGGGCGGTACGCGCTGGGAGGCGATGAAGGCACGTGCGCGTCGGGCGGCGCAGGAGCTGGCTGGCGAGCTGTTCAGCCTGTATGCCGAGCGCCGCCGTCGCGCCGGCCACGCCTTTGAGCCCGACACAGACTGGCAGCGCGAGTTCGAGGAGCGCTTCCCCTACACCGAGACCGCCGATCAGCTCGAAGCGATCGAACTGGTCAAGGCCGACATGGAAGCTCCGCGCCCGATGGACCGGCTCGTGTGCGGCGACGTCGGCTACGGCAAGACAGAGGTGGCGCTACGGGCCGCTTTCAAGGCTGCCGGCGACGGCAAGCAGGTGCTGATGCTGGTGCCCACAACGATCCTCGCCCAGCAGCACTACGGCACCTTCTCCGAGCGCCTGGCCGACTACCCGTTCACGGTCGAGCACGTCTCGCGCTTTCGCAGCGCCGCCGAGCAAAAGGTCGCGCTCGCCGGCTTCTCCAGCGGCGCCGTGGACATCCTGATCGGCACCCATCGCGTGCTCTCGCGTGACGTGCGCGCCAAGGACCTGGGTCTCTTGATCGTGGATGAGGAGCAGCGCTTCGGGGTCAAGCAGAAGGAGCTACTGCGCCAGCTCAAGCTGAAGGTGGACGTGATCTCGATGTCCGCCACCCCGATCCCACGCACGCTGCAGATGTCGCTCGCGGGCCTGCGCGAGATATCGGTGATCGAGACGCCCCCGGAGGGACGCCGGCCGGTCAAGACATACGTGGGCGAGTACGAGGAGGAGCTCGTCAAGCGCGCGATCCTGCGCGAGCACGAGCGCAAAGGGCAGGCCTTCTTCATGCACAACCGTGTCGAGTCGATCGACGAGACGGCAGAGCGTCTGCGCGCGCTGTGTCCAGGTGTGCGCTTCGCCGTGGCCCACGGCCAGATGGGCGAGGGGGAGCTCGAGGTGGTGATGATGGACTACCTGCAGGGTGGCGCAGACGTGCTGGTGTGCACCTCGATCATCGAGTCGGGCATCGACATTCCCCAAGCCAACACGCTGATCGTCGAGCACGCCGATGCCTTCGGCCTGTCCCAGCTCTACCAAATCCGCGGACGCGTCGGACGCAGCCGCGAGCGTGCCTATGCCTACCTGCTCTACGACTCTGCCGCCGCGCTCACGCCTGAGGCCGCCCAGCGACTTGTCGGCGCTGTCGGACTACACCGAGCTTGGCGCCGGCTTCAAGGTCGCGATGCGCGACCTTGAGATCCGCGGCGCCGGCAACCTGCTCGGCGACGAGCAGTCCGGTCACGTCGCCGCGCTCGGCTTTGAGCTGTACATGCAGATGCTTGACGAAGCGGTGCGCCAAGCCGGCCCTGCCGAAGGCGAGCAGGGACAGGAGCTTCCCGAGCCGGTGCGCTTGGACGTCAACGTCAACGCTTACGTTCCAGCCGACTATGTCCCTTACGAGCAGGCCAAGATCGAGGTCCACCGTCGCGTTGCCTCGGCGCTCGAGGTCGCCGATGTCGAACGCCTGCGCGAGGAGCTCGAGGACCGCTTCGGCCCTGTGCCCGAGCCACTCGCCAACCTGCTTGGCCTTGCAACGGGCGCGCATCAAGTTCGGCCAAGCCGGCGCGCAGGCTGTCAGCTTCCGTGGCGACCGGCTTGCGGTGACGCCGATCGAGCTTGACTCGGTACGCGCCAAGCGCCTGCGCGAGCAGTTGCCCGAGGCGCTGTACGAGTCCGGACGCTCGCAGGTCTCGGTGCGTGTTCCCAAGGAGGGCGAGGAGCGCTTCCCCACGGTGGTGCGCGCCGCCGACGTGCTGCTTGCGATCGTGCGCGAGGCCGCTTAGCGAATGCCCACGCCGTCCAAACAAACGTGCGCCCCTGGAGGGGCGCACCAGCTCCCCGAAGGGTGCTTAGGCATCTTTAATGAACTCGTTAAGCACAGCATGGGAAGTTTCCGCTAGAGTGCCCGCGTCGTGTCAAAACTAACGGGTCAAATCTCGGCGCTCGGCGCCATTTTGGTTACAGGATTGGTGCTCACCGCGTGCGGAAGCAGCGGCGTGCCTGGCAATGCCGTCGCCAATGTCAACGGCACGCCGATCACGGTCTCGACTTTCAATCATTGGATGACCGTCGCGGCCAACGCAAGCTCGGCCTCGACGACGACAGGCGCGGCGGCTCCCAAAGTCCCGGTCCCAGACCCGCCCACCTACACGAACTGCATCGCGCACCTCGAAGCCACGGCGCCGAAGCCAGCCAAGGGCCAGCCGAAGCCCACGGCCGCGCAGCTGAAGACGCAGTGCGAACAGCAGTACACCTCGCTCAAGCAGTCGGTACTGGGTTATCTGATCTCCGCCAACTGGGTGATCTCCGAAGCCGCCGAACGTGGCGTCAAAGTCTCTGACGCGGAAGTAAAGAAGCAGTTCAACCAGATCAAGAGCCAGCAGTTCCCGACTGAAGCGGCTTTCCAGAAGTTCCTGGCCAGCACCGGCTACACCGTCTCGGACGTGCTCCTACGCGTGAAGCTCGATCTGCTCTCCACCAAGCTGCAGCAGAAGATCAGCAAGGAAGCAGGCGCCAAGCCCACCCAGAAGGAAATCCAGTCCTACTACGAACAGCACAAATCTCAGTACGGGCAGCCCGAAAAGCGCAACATCTTGATCGTCCTCACCAAGACACAGGCGCAGGCTGAAACAGGCCAAGAAAGAAATCGAATCGGGCAAGAGCTTCTCGAGCGTCGCCAAGGCCGACTCGATCGACCCGGTCAGCAAGGCTGCGGGCGGATCGCTCCCAGGGGTGGTCAAGGGCCAGGAGGAGAAGGCACTTGACGAAGCCGTCTTCGGTGCAAAGGTGAAAGTGCTGGGCGGCCCGATCAAGACGCCGTTTGGTTACTACATCTATGAAGTCACGAAGACGATCCCAGGGAACCAGCAGACGCTCTCGCAGGTGCAGTCCACGATCTCAGCAGCGATCACCGCCGAAAAGCAGCAGAAGGCGGTCAGCGAATTCGTCAAGAACTTCCGTAAGAAGTGGACGGCGCGCACCGAATGCCGCAACGAATACTCGGTGCAGGACTGCAAGGCCTACAAGGCGCCGAAGACGTCCACCGGTACCACGACGGCCACGCCGTAGCGCCAGATCCCTCACAGTCGCTACTCGCGCTCGATGAGCTTACGCACCTGCTGCGCCGGGAGTGTCCCTGGGATCGCGAGCAGGACGAGCGCTCGATCGTGCCACACACGGTCGAGGAGGCCTATGAGCTTGCCGACGCCGCCCATCGCGGCGACGACGCCAAGCTGCTTGACGAGTTGGGGGACGTGCTCTTCCAGGTGATGTTTCTCTCGCTGCTGCTCGAGGAGCGCGGTGCGGGCGATCTCGGCCAGGTCGCCGAGCACTGTCGCCAGAAGCTGATCCGTCGCCACCCTCACGTTTTCAGCGACACACAGGTGGCGGATGCCGGTGAGGTGTTGCGTAACTGGGACGCGATCAAGGCTGATGAGCCCGGTCGCGAGCAAGGGGTGTTCGGCGAGGTGCCGGAGAATCTTCCTGCGTTGCTGTATGCACGTAAGCTGCAGCGCAGGGCCGCCACGGCTGGGTTGCATCCCTCCGCACGGTCCTCAGGTGGGGATCGAGCGACGGCTCGAGCCGCTGGTGGTGCTCACACAGCCGGGGATCCGTCCGGCGAGGACCGGCTGCAGACGGTATCTGAGGGCGGCAATCGAGCGCCGGACGTCGATGGCGCAGATCAGCAATCCTTCGATGCGATCGGCGAGCGCCTGTTTGCGCTTGTCGACGAGGCGCGCTTGGCGCACGTCGATCCCGAGCTGGCTCTGCGTGCGGCGGCACAGCGATTTCGCGAGAGTGTCGGATCGCAGGAGATCGAAGCCCAGGAGATCGGACCACAAGAGTCGGGACCCCAAGGAGAGCAATGAGCCAGATCGAGAGAGTCCACGCCCGTCAGATCCTTGACAGCCGGGGCAACCCGACTGTGGAGGCCGAAGTCGTGTTGCGCTCAGGTGTCCACGGTCGCGCTGCCGTGCCCTCAGGCGCCTCCACCGGCGAGTTCGAGGCTACTGAGCTACGTGACGGCGGCGAGCGCTGGCAGGGCAAGGGCGTCACGCGCGCCGTGGCAAGCGTGGACGGCGAGATCGCCGGCGCGGTGGCCGGGATGGACGCAGCCGACCAGCAGGGTCTCGACGAGGCGCTGATCGCGCTCGACGGCACTCCCAACAAGTCGCGCCTTGGCGCCAACGCGATCCTTGGCGTGTCGCTGGCGGCCGCCCACGCCCAGGCGGCCGAGGAGGGGCTGCCGCTATGGCGCTATCTCGGCGGCGAGACCGCCCGCGTGCTGCCGGTGCCGATGATGAACGTGCTCAACGGTGGCGCCCACGCCGACAACAAGGTGGATTTCCAGGAGTTCATGATCGTCCCTTGCGGTGCTTCGAGCTTCTCGGAATGCCTGCGCATCGGCTCGGAGGTGTTCCACGCGCTCAAGCGCACTTTGCACGAGCGCGGCATGTCCACCGCCGGCGGGGACGAGGGTGGCTTTGCTCCCGATCTCGGCTCCAACGAGGAGGCGCTGGAGATGCTGGTCGCCGGTATCGAGGCCGCCGGATATGAGCCAGGCGCCGATGTCGCGATCGCGCTGGACCCTGCCACCAGCGAGCTGTTCGAAGACGGCGCCTACGTGCTCGAGCACGAGGGCCGCACGCTCAGCGCGATCGAGCTGGCCGACTACTGGGCCGAGCTGGCGGCGCGCTACCCGATCGTCTCGCTCGAGGACGGCATGGACGAGCAGGACTGGGACGGCTGGAAGGCGCTCACCGACCGTCTCGGCGCGAGCGTCCAGCTCGTGGGTGACGACCTGTTCGTCACCAACACCGAGCGGCTGGCACGCGGAATCGAGCTCGGCGTGGCCAACTCGATCCTCATCAAGGTCAACCAGATCGGCACGCTCACCGAGACCTTCGCGGCGATTGCGATGGCGCGCGAGGCGGGCTACACCGCGGTCATGAGCCACCGCTCCGGCGAGACCGAGGACGTCACGATCGCCGATCTGGCGGTGGCGACCGGCTGTGGTCAGATCAAGACGGGCGCGCCGTCGCGCTCGGACAGGGTGGCCAAGTACAACCAGCTGCTGCGTATCGAGGAGCAGCTTGGGGGCGACGCCGAGTTTCCCGGGCCGCTCGGTGTTCCGCGGCTGAACAGCGTGCGTATCGGTAGGAAGCGGCTTCGGGCAGCGGTCTCGCGGAAGTGCGGCCCTCCTGCAGCCGATCGTGCAGGAGGTTGGCTGCGGGCGCGAATGCGACCTATGCCAGCCGCTCCGCCTCCGCCTCGAGAGCACCACGCGCCCGCCGGCGTCCTCGACCAGATCTGTGCCGCGCGTGCGCTGGGATCGGCTGGGACGTATCGCGATGCTGGGTGTGATGGTGGCGATCGTCTATCTCTACTTGAGCGCCGGCGTGCGGCTGTTCTCCGCCTGGGGAGAGTCAAAGCGCGACAATGCCCAGGCCAGCGTGCTCGAACGCCAGCACAAGGCTCTGCAGCAGCAGCACGCGCTGCTCTCAAGTCCTGGCACCGTACAGGCAGAGGCGCGCCGGCTAGGCATGATCCATCCGGGGGAGCAGGCTTACATCGTGAGCGGCCTGCCGGACAACTGAAATGTGCTGTCCTGAAACTCCCAGTATTTTTGAGCACCGTGCAGTTATTTAGGTACCTAAACTATCTGGTCCGTGTCTGCGCAAGGGGGTGGCTTTCGGGATGCGAGTCTCGACAGTCTCGCCTCGCTCAGCGTGGGCCGTCCATGCCGGCCTCGCTCAGCGCCGGGACGGCCATGTCGGGATTCGGAGTGTCGCTGCTAGCCTCGCCCCTCGTGTCCGGCTTCGAGAACGCCATCTACCAGTGGAGAGCAGGGCGAGCGGCGCCTCTCCCGAGCAAGCCCCGAGCGATCGCACGTGCTGCAGCGCATCGCGACACGCTCGTGGTCGAGCTGCGCAAACGCCTTGGTGGGCGCTTCTCCGCCGAGGAACTGGCCGAGCTCTACGGCAAGGGCACCTCATGGTGCCTGCAGCTTGCGATGGAAATCGCCCCGGAGGACCCGTGGGCGTGGGATTCGCGGACCGTCGTCGACGCAGCCTTCGCGCGCTACCTGCGCGAGGCGGTCGACTACGCCGGCGGCCGCCTGATCCCGACAGAGAGCTAGTGCTCTAGTCGTCGGAGCCGGTGCGGCGGATCACTATCCGGTCCTCTTCGACCGTGACCTCGACCGGGCGATGCCCAGCCCAATGCTCGGCGTAAATCGGGTTGTCCTGGATCGCGGGATCGAGCCATAGCCCGTAGCCCTCTTCGCCGTGGTCGAATGTGCCCTCGAGCGGTCCCGAGTCGCGCGAGGATCTGCGTCCACGGCGGCTGCGCCTGCGTCGCGGGCTCGCGGGAGCGCCGTCCTCGCCATCGCTCATCGCCATCGGCTTTAGCCGCCGCTTCGGCCTCGGCCTTCTCGCGCTCGGCCTCCATCTGCGGCCTCCAGTTCGGCTGCGATCAGCTCGTCGTCCTCGGCACGCAGGTCGATCTCCTCGGGGTACGCGACGGCCGTCTGGGCGCCGTCGGAGGGGCTGTCCTCGCCGAGCAGCTCGTTCTGGCGCTTGAATTGCTCGATCTCCTGAACGGTGACCTCGAGCTGGTGGGCCACCCAAGCATCGGTACGACCTTGTCGTACCCAGCTTCGGATCTGGTTTAGGTGCGGGCGCAGTGATCTTCGAGCCATGAACGGCCCGGGAGACTAGCGCATGCTCGGCCGGCTCGCGTCGAACGTCCCAAATACGCTTGTGGGCGAGCAGTTGCCGGAGGCTCGTGTGATCTTCCAAAGCGCGGGATCGCACATTTAAGCCTCTCGCTCGCGTTCAGTGGTACGGATGACTATGCTTGCCGATAGGGCGGGGCCGGGGGCGATCTCGCCCTATGTCCATGGCCAACTAGAAGGGTGCAACCGATGCTGGTTCTGACGCGCAAGCCCAACCAGAGCATCATGATCGGCGATGACATCGAGGTCTCGGTGCTTTCGGTGGTCGGCGAGAAGGTGCGGATCGGCATCCACGCGCCGCATGACATCCCAGTATTTCGGACCGAGATCTACGTCGAGATCCAGCGCGAAGGGGGCGAGCAGGCCAATCCTTCGAGCGAGGCCGTCCGCGCCGAGGTGGATGACGCGCTGGACAAGCTGGGCGAGTCTTCCTGAGCCGCTGCCTGATGGCTCTGAGGCTGCAGGCCTAGTCGCTCCGACCAGCAGCGTGGCGGCAGCAGCGCTCAGCTGAGCAGCAGGTACAGCGTGCGGAACATGACCACCGTCACGACGGCCGCGGTCAGCATCAGCGTCAGCACGAGCAGCACGAAGCGGACCGAGCCGCGCTTGTGACGCCGGTCCACCTCGCGCTTGATCGCACGCTGCTCGGCGGTGCGCCGCAGCGACGCGCGCCGATGGCGCTCCATCGAGATCTCACGGGCAAAGGCCCGCTCGATCTCAGTAAGCGATTGCCTCATCCTCATCGCGACAGGTTCCAGCAAGGCCTGCTAGGGCCCTTAACGGCCTGGAGCACGTTCTAGGCAACGGGAGCCTTGCCCTCGGCGCGCTCGTAGACCTTCACGAAGCGCAAATAGTTCTCGGCGATCTGGCGTGCGCCCTCGGAGCGTTCGATCTTGCCGTCGACATATTGCTTCAGTGGGTTCCACCAGATCGAGCGGCCGATCGCAAATCCGATGAAGCCGTCCACGGGGGCCGCCTGCTCGAGCCAGTGGTCGACCTTGGCGTCGTCGGCACCACGACCGAGCACCACGCATACGACGCCGTCGCGCCCGCCGCTGCGAGCCTGGGCGACGAGCATTTCGCAGTCTGAGCGCTCATCCACGCCCTCGATCTTCCAGATGTCCACCTCGATGCCGGCGTCCTGGATCTGCGGCGATGGCGCCTCGCATCAGCTCGGGACGCAGCTCCGTGTCATAGCGATCGGTGCTGCCATCGACGGCCTGCAACTGGGCCTCCTCGGCGGGCACGAGCAGCTCGAACAGAAACTTACGCTGCTTTGAGTGCAGCCAGTCGGAGAGACGCTTCAGCTTGCCAAGCTGCTCGGTGTTTTCCTCGGCGTTGCCGTCCGGGTTGTAGCGGACGAGGACCTTCGTGAAGTCCGGGTCGAAGCGCTCGATGTGCTCGCCGAACTCCTCTGCGTACTGGAAGTCGAACATGTTCTGGCCGGAGCGCTCGGCCGGCATTGCGAGCTTTAGCCCTTGGGCGCGTGCTTCCTCGGGAACCGAGCCCCCGAATTGCTCGTCCACGAGCACGCCGGTCACCGAGGCGTCCGCTCCGGAGGCCACGGCTCTCTGCAGCCCCTCGAAGATCAGGTGCTTGGCGTCGGCGATCATCGCGGTCTGTTCGGGGTCGGGGTCGCCCTCGATCCCGAAGAACTTCTTCTGGAAGGAGCCTCGGTGGTCGAACGCGAGGATGTAGAGCTTCTTCTCGTAGCCGAGTTGCATCGATCGGTTTCCTTTGGCTGTCGCTTGTACCGCCTCGCAGCCGTGCCGGCAAGGAGGCTTGCGGGTCACTGGCGAGGGACGATTGCACTCTATCGCCGGGACCTGTGCCGGGGGGCCGAGATACGCCCGTAGAATGGACCGATGCCCTCAGGCGCCGATCTGTTCGTGGTCTGTAAGAAGTGTGGCTCGGAGGTCAGTCCGTACGTAACGGAGTGCCCCTACTGCGGCCACAGGCTGCGACGTCGGGCGCCGAAGCTGCCGCGCGATCGTCTGCGCGAGCCGCGCAAAGGTCCGTTGCGGCGTGCCTCGCTTGGCCGCTTGCGCAGCGGCGAGATCGCCGGCGTACGTGTCGATACCCCGCCGTACGCCACGATTGCCCTAGTAGCGGCGAGCTGTGGCGTATGGATCGCCTCCCAGGGCGCATATGTGAACCTGGGCAAGCTTGTGATCCTGGGCCCGCTAAACGGCGATTGGTGGCGCTTGCTGAGCAGTCAGTTCGTCTATGGCAGCGGCTTCTCCGCCGGCATGCTCATGTTCGCCACATTGCTCTGCGTAGCCGTGTTCGGGGTGCTGATCGAGCGGCGCCACGGGCCGCTCGTCGTGCTCGTCTTGTTCTTCTTGGCCGGCATCACCGGTGGCCTGGCCGCCGAGGCGGTGTACACGTTTCCGATCGTCAGCGGCGCAAACGCGGGCGCGCTTGCGCTCTTGGGCGCATGGGCCGCGCCCAAGCTACTCTCCGCGCGAGCCGGCGAGTATTACGACGGAGATCTGCTGGCCACCGCCGCGATCGCGGCAGTATTGCTGGCGATGCCGTACGCCCGACCGGAGGTCAGCTGGCTGGCGGGAGTCACCGGCGCGGCGCTTGGCCTGACGCTTGGCTTCGGCTTGAGCCGCGCGAGGACGGTTTGAGCTCTGGCGGCCCCTATGATGAGGTGGCTTTGCCCGACCGTTCCTATACGGCAGCCGAAGTTGACACGGCGCTCGAGGCGCTGGTCGAACCGGGACGCCTCGCGCACGCACAGGACGTCGTGGTGCACGCGGCGCCGGCCCTCCAGCGAATACTCGCCGAAGCGCTCAGCGAAGGCGGCTGGTTCGGAGAGGCGCACGACGCCGAGGTGCGCCGCATCGCGGGCGAGCAGGACGAACAGGAGTGCGCTCGTGCCCTCAGCACGCTGGTTGCCGAGCAGACCAGGCTCGGCATGTTCGTAGGCGTCGCCGTAGGCTTCGAGCTGGCGCACGAGCTTGCCGCCGCAAGCGTGCCACCGATTGAGGATTCGGAGAGCGTAGAGCCAAGCGGGGTGGCCCCCGGCGCCGCGACGTCTGGCGAAGCGCAATCGGCAAGAAACCAATCATCGACAGAGGAGCACTGACCATGCAGATTCGCTTTCTCGGCCACGCGGCCTTTGAGCTCTCAGACGGCGACACATCGGTGCTGATCGATCCGTTCCTGACAGGCAATCCCAAGGCAGCCGTCGCGGCGGAGGAGCTGAGCCCCGATGCGATCCTCCTGACGCACGGCCACGTCGATCACATCGGCGACACCGTGGCGATCGCCAAGCGCACGAATACGCATGTGGTGGCGATCGTGGAGATCGCGAACGAGCTGGGCGAGGAAGGCTTGGAGAACGTGCACGACCCGAACATCGGCGGCACCGTCGAGCTCGCCGTGGGGCTCGGCCAAGCTGGTCCCGGCCTGGCACACCTCGACGACCCCCAAAGGTACGGCCAACACCCCCGCTGGCCTGATCGTAAAATTCGCCGGCAAGACGATCTACCACCTCGGCGATACCGGATTGTTCTCCGATCTGGCTCTGATTTCCAAGCAGGCCGGCGAGATCGACGTGGCGCTTGATGTGCATCGGCGGCCACTACACGATGGATCGCCACGACGCGGTCGAGGCGGCGCGGATGATCGGCGCCAAGCAGGTGATTCCGTGCCACTACGACACGTTCCCGCCGATCGAGACCGACGCGCAGGCGTTCAAGTCGGACGTCGAGGCCGCCGGCTCCTCAAAGGTGATCGTGCTGGCGCCCGGCGACACCCATTCGCCATGAGCCACCACGCAACGAGCAGCGATGCGCAGCTCATGAGCATGAGATCGAAGCGCGGCGCGTGGCTGCGCAATCGCGATGTTGCCCATGCGCGCAATGGAGCGCAAGCATGGCGATGACGCATGCCGTCGTCCTGATCGAAGCCGAGCGCGACGCGCTGTCGACGCTGGGTGGGGAGCTGGCTGACATCGAGGGGGTCGCCGAGGCCTATTCGGTAACCGGCCAATGGGACTTCGTCGCGATCGTGCGTGTTCCAGACCACGAGCAGCTCGCCGACGTGGTCACCGACAGGATCGGCCAGCTCTCCGGCGTGGGTCGCACACAGACGATGGTCGCCTTCGCCGCGTTCTCCAGGCACGATCTCGAGGCGCTCTTCTCGATCGGCGAATAGCGCGCCGCGCCCCGCGATCCGCCGACCACCCACGGCCGTCACACCTACAGCAGCTCACCATCAAGGCAGCTCACACAATGACCTCGATCCCGCTGAAGCCTCAATATGGCCCCACGCTAGGAAAACTGCTCGAGCCGCGCTGGCGCTCCGCGGCCGCGACGGCACGCGCGCTCGCGATCGCGGCCGGAGTCGGCTTCTTGGCGCTGATGATCGCGGTCGTGCTCGGCCTGCTCAACGCTTCTTATTCGCAGGTTGGTGCCGTGCCCTTCAGCTTCGAATACAGGGGCCTCTACAAGACAAGACCAAACCCGGGCGGATACGTGAAGGTCGTACGCGGCTCCGGGGAAAAGCTCGAGGATTCCTACGCCGTGGCGCCACTCGCGATCGCCCCATATCGCGGCAGCGTCACCGGCGAGCTGCCACTGGCCGCCGCTGCCTACACGCGTACGCTCGCCACCCGTTTCTCCGGCTTCAGGCTGGAAGGCGAGGGCAAGACCCGCATCAGCTCGACGCTGGCCGGCTATGAGGTGCTCTACAGCGCGCTCGTCGACGGACAAAAGCTCTACGGGCGTGACGTGATCTTGATCCCGCCGCACCACGGTGCCAGCGAGGGCGTAGTCGTCGAGATGCTCAGCAGCGAACCGGCCAGCGTCTCAAAGCCAGTGGCAAGCTCGGGAGTGCTCGAAACGCCGCTGAAGACGTTCGCCTTCGGCTAGGGCGGGCTATTCCCCGGCGCTGTCTGTGGACGGCGTGTCCGACGGCGTCTGCGTGACCGGCTGAGGAACGCTGACCACAACGTTCGGCGCCGCCGCACCGCTGGCGACTTCTTCGCTGGGTGGCGGGGAAGTGGGCGTTGTCGGTGTGGTCGTGGCGGGTGGCGGTGTGCTCGCGGTTTCTTCGGTGCTCGCGGGCGGTGTCGTGGCAGTCGTTTCGGTCGGCGTGACCGTGACGGGAGTAGCGACGGTGCTGGGCGCTTGGGCGCTTGGCAGTTGGGTCGAGTCGGTTGTCACCTCGGTCACCGGTGGCGTCGGCTTCGGAGCAGTCACTTGTGTCGTCGTCGGCGCGAGGACCGTCGAAGCGGGAACGACAGCGGCGACGGTCGTCGGAGTGACATCGGCTGGAGATGAGACCTTCGACTTCTTGACCCGACGGTGCCGTGCCAGCGCGGCGGTGCGGTTCACGGGCAGGCCGGGCGAGGAGACTGTCACCGGCTGAGCGCTGGAGCGTGTGATGACCGGCTCGGCTCGCACGTACCACCGGGAGAGCGGCGGTAGCGGCAAGCGCGTGATGGTGGCGCCGGGAAGTGTTTGTGCCGTGGTCTGCCGCCACCGTGCCGGCCGTCACGATCGCCGCGACCGCCAGTCCAGCCGCGGCCTTGGTCGCCAGAGCGCCAACGCCTGCTGTGACGAAGCTGCCGGTTGCGCTGGCTCCGCCGGCAGCCCCCGCGCCGGCGGCAGCTGCGCCTGCTCCGCCGGCGCCAGCCGCATGGGCCCCCCCGGCGCCGGCGGTTGACCCCAGCTTTGTGAGCACAAGCTTCTTGAGCATCAGCAGCGGCCCGACGGGCAAGATCGCCGCGAGCGCCACGTTGTTGTCCTTCAGCTGCTTGCGAAACGCACGGCAGCGCTCGCAATCGCGCACGTGGCGGCGTACCGCCGGGCTCGACTTGACCAGGCCCTCGGCGACTTCGCCAAGCTCCATACGGGCCTCCTCGCAAGTCAGCTTGCGCGCCTCGGCGGCCTCCGCGAGGGAGATGCGCGCGCGTACCAGCAGCGACTTGACCGCCGGCACCGTCGTCTCCATCGCGTCTGAGATCTGCTCGTAGGAGAGCGCGTCGATCTCGCGCAGCAAAAGCGCGGTGCGCTGCGTCTCAGGAAGCCCTTGCACGTCGCCGATCAGCTGGCGGAAGCTCTCGCGGCGCATCACCTTGTCGGCCGTGGACACGCCGTTCTCGGCGAAATGCACGTCCATCGAGTCCACGCCGATCGCGCTTGCCTTGCGCAGGTGGTTCAGCGAGCGGTTACGCGCGATCCGGTACAGCCAGGGGCGCACGTTGATCTCGCGCTCGTCGGCCAGGATCGCGTTGAAGGCGGCCGCGAACACCTCTTGCAGCACGTCTTCGGCGTCCTCCTTGGAGCCGAGCATGTGCCGGCAGAAGGCCAGCAGGCGCGATTGGTAGCGTGAGAAAAGCGTCTCGAAGGCCGCGTGCTGGCCGCGGCGAATCAGCGCGATCAGGCGCTCGTCGGACTGCAGCCGCAATAGGGCAGCGGGGCTTCTCAGGCCGGTTGCTGCTGGGGCTTTTAGTGCTGAGACCTCCACGGCGGTCCTTTCGCTGCTTGCACTCCTAAATACACGCTAGCGCGGTATTAGTTGCGGTCTTTGTGAAGTATTGCTGCCTCGGCACAAGCCCAGATAAACGCGACGACGCACGCCGCCGGGCGGCGGTATCCCGCGCGGGACGTGCTCAGGCCGAGCGGATCGGTCAAAGCACGCATAAACCTCCGCAAAAAAGACATCGACTCATCAGGGCGTCTATTTGCGGTCCATGCTGGACATCCACGACATCCACTGGACTAGAGTGCCAATGCTCGCCCGGGTGGCGGAATTGGAAGACGCCGTCGACTTAAAATCGATAGTCCGCAAGGGCGTGTGGGTTCGAGTCCCACCCCGGGCATGCCGCTCAAGTAGAGTCGCGGAGCCGATGTCCAGTCAGAGCACTCAGGAGAGCGCCGATCATGCCCAGGAGCTGCACGGCGGGCGCTTGATCGCGCGTCGCCTGAAGGCACATGGCGTGAGCAAGCTGTTCACGCTCTCCGGCGGTCACCTGTTCTCGATCTACGACGGCTGCCGCGAGGAGGGCATTGAGATCGTGGACGTTCGCCACGAGCAGACCGCCGCCTTCGCGGCCGAGGGTTGGGCGAAGGTCACGCGTGAGCCGGGTGTCTGCGCGCTGACGGCCGGGCCAGGCGTGACGAACGGGATGAGCGCGATGGCCAGCGCCCAGGCCAACCACTCGCCGATGCTCGTGCTCGGCGGTCGCGCACCCGCCGATGCGCTGGGGGCAGGGTTCCCTGCAGGAGATCGACCACGTCCCGTTTGTGCGCCCGCTGTGCAAGTTGGCAACGACCGCCCAGAGCACCGCGGAGATCCCGGGCTTGGTGGACGAAGCGCTTGCGAGCGCACTTGCCCCGCATGGTGGACCGACGTTCTTGGACTTCCCGCTGGACTACGTGTTCATGAGCGCTCCAGAAGCCGATGCCCCGCCCGCGCGCGGGGGGCATGGCCCGCAGCGAGCCGATGCCCAGGCGATCGAGCGCGCCGCGCGTTTACTTGCCGAGGCCGAGCGGCCCGTCGTGATGGCCGGCACCGATCTTTACTGGGGTCACGGCGAGCGCCATCTGCTTGAGCTGGCCGAGACGCTGCGGATTCCGGTCTTCCTGAACGGCTTGGCGCGTGGCTGTGTGCCGGCCGACCACGAGCTGTTCTTCTCGCGTACTCGCTCGCAGGCCCTCAAAGGCGCTGACGTGGCGCTTGTGATCGGCGTGCCGATGGACTTCCGCCTTGGCTTCGGCGGCTCTTTCGGCGAGGACACCGCGATCGTCGCGATCGACGTGGCCGAGCCCGGGCGTGCGCATCCGCGCGAACCGACCGTGGAGCTGTATGGCGAGCTGGCATCGACGCTCGAGGATCTGCGCACGGCTGCCGGCGGCAAGGCGCTTGCAAGCGGAGCTTGGCTTGCCGAGTTGCGCGCAGCCGAGAGCGAGCGACGCGCCGGCGAGCTCGGAGAGCTATCTGACGATCGCTCTCCGCTACACCCGATGCGACTCTATGCGGAGCTGGCAAAGGTGCTCGACCGCGACGCGATCGTGATCGGGGACGGGGGCGACTTCGTCTCCTATGCGGGCCGTGTAATCGACAGCTACGCCCCGGGTTGCTGGCTTGACCCGGGCCCGTTCGGGTGTCTGGGCACAGGCCCAGGCTATGCGCTGGCGGCAAAGCTGGCTCACCCGCAGCGCCAGGTCGTGCTGCTGCTAGGCGACGGCGCCTTCGGCTTCTCCGGCATGGAGTTCGACACGCTCGCCCGTCACGGAGTCAACGTCGTGGGTTTGATGGGCAACAACGGCATCTGGGCTTTGGAGAAGCACCCGATGGAGTTCTTGTACGGGTATTCGGTGGCGGCCGATCTGCGCCCAGCCACGCGCTATGACCAGGTGGTGGAGGCGCTCGGGGGCTATGGCGAGCTCGTTGAGCGAGCGCAAGATGTCGTCCCTGCGCTTGAGCGTGCCTTTGCGGCGGGCAGGCCGGCGTTGGTGAACGTGCTCACCGACCCGAGCATCGCCTACCCGCGCAAGTCGAACCTGGCCTAGCGGCGCGCGAGGCTGGTGTAGCGTCGCAGCCGTGTGGGGACGCCGGTCGTGGGGAGTCTGAACAAGGAAGCCGCCCGGGTGGGCGGCTTCCTCAGGGGCTTGACCTCGAGACAGTGGCAGGGGTGCGCGTCTCGGAGGCCGGGTAGGATGGCCCGCAAGCAGGACTGCCGATCGCTCGGGTAGTGCTCGGGCCTATGGACCGGTCGCGAAGGGACGCGGCAGAGCCCTATGCCTCCACTGCCGGTAAGTGCTCTTCGGCTGGGGAGGACGAACGGATTAATTGGATAGAGGTTCGTTCCAACGACTGTCCAGGCGGCCTTCGCGAGTCAGCGAAGTTTCGTCCGGTGCCGCGCTGTCTGCGCGCGTCAACCGAGGCCAGCAAGGCGCAGTGTGCCCCCGCGCAGGATGTCGTGCTCTGAGACCTCCACATGATCGAGGTCGAAGGCCTTCATCGCCTCCTCCAACAGGATCATCCCGGCCACGATCGTAGGCGCTCGATCCGGGTGCAAGCCCACCACTTCGCGGCGCTCGTGCTTCGGTCATGTCGGCCAGGCGCGCGATCAGCAACTCCACGGTGGCGAGCAGCAGCTCGTAGCCGTGCACGCGCTCGGGGTCATAGGGATCGAGCTCCTGGTCGATCGCGGCGGCTGAGGTGGCGGTGCCGGCAACCGCGATAGCGCGCGTGACCGCTTTGCGCTGCTCGACGGGCAAGCCGTCGAAGAAGATCGTGCGGGTGTCGGCGGCCAAATCCTGCAGCTCGTCGGGGAGGGAGGGTCGCTGTGAATATGGCGCTCGCTCATGCGCAGCACGCCTGCTTGTACGGAGACGTGAAAGCTCGCCGTGTGATCGGCGCCGACGATGAACTCGGTCGACCCGCCGCCGATGTCGATCACGACCGTCGGCTCGGCCGCGGTGGCCGCGTCGCGGTCGCTCATCGCCCCGAGGAATGTCAGCTGCGCCTCTTCCTCGCCGGAGAGCACACGCGCGTCGAGCCCGAACTGGGAGCGCACAAGCTCGGTGAACTCGGCGCCGTTGGCTGCGTCGCGTACAGCTGAGGTGAGTACGGCAAGGTTTGCCTCGCAGCGGTAGCTGTCGATCGTGGCGCGGTAGTTCTCGAGCGTGCTCTGCACGCGCCCGATCGCCGCGGCGGAGAGCGTACCGCCGGCGTCGACTTTGTCGCCGAGGCGGGTCACCCGCGACTCGCGGTGTAGCTCCTTGACGGTGCCGGTCGTCTGTTCTACGTCGGCGACGAGCAGGCGCGTGGAGTTGGTGCCTATGTCGACGACGGCTGTGCGCATCGGGAGGGCATCGTAGAGGCCGATGGGCGCTGGTGGGGTCTTGGTCTGATTCGAGGCCTTCTGCCCGTGCGCGAGTGCGCACGCGCATGCGCGTGCGTGCGAGGGCCGATGCGATTGAGCGCCCAGGGCTTTTGGCCGGGCAAGCTTTTTGCTAGAACATGGGGAGCGACGCGGGGTGGAGCAGTCTGGTAGCTCGTCGGGCTCATAACCCGAAGGTCGCAGGTTCGAATCCTGCCCCCGCTATTGAGGAAAGCCCCGGATCTCCGGGGCCTTTGTTGTTATTGGGGCGGTGTGAGAGACGCCAGGGTGGTCGGGTGCTAACTCAAGTGCAAACATGCCCGCTCGCCTGGTCGGCTTCCAGGGGTGTGGGGCATCGCAGATTCAAGCTCTATCTCCCAGACTCGTAGGTCGTTGGATACTGGTGGGGTCTGGGGGCGGCTGAAGGCGCGAGATTGGCTCTGGGATCAGGATTCTGGCTGGTGCTGGTGCAGAGCGCGCCTGGTTCACTGCGAGGCAACTCGGAACGGGACCGCACGCGAAACCGCCCACGCGTAAGCCGTGGGCGGTCGGGCCGAATGCCGCCGCCCTGCGCAGCCGGGATTCATTAGGACCGGCCAGATCCGCGGCGTTTCTCTCCGCAAATCCCGCATTTGCCGAGAAGGCCGCGCCGATACGGTCCGCGGCGCGCGCCATCCTGAGCTGATGGACTTCGACCCCTCCGATCCCGGGAACCTGATCTACGCGCGCCCACCCGAAGATGGGAAGATCTTCGTCTCCTCGAAGATGAGCGGCGGCGCGCTGAAGACCGAGCGCCGGGCCGCCGCGGAGGCGATCGAGGAGTACCCCCCGTGGCGTGCGTGGACTTGGGAGGACAGCGCCGCGGCGGGGCCGTACTGCTCAGAGTCCGAGTGTGTCCGCCAGGCGGGCACCTCAGATGGGCTCGTGTTGATCCTTGAGGACGAGATTACCCCCGTCACCCGTAGCGAGCTGAAGGCGGCCCAGGACGCAGGCGTCCCGATCTTCGTGATGCTCAAGACCGGTGTCACCCGTGATGCCGAGCTGGAACGCCTGATCAAGCGCATCCGCGGCGAAGGCAACACCACGGTCAACTTCTCCTCTCCCGGCGAGCTGAAGACGCGTGTGGTCAGCGCGCTTCGCACTCTGGCGCTCAGGACGTGGCGCGCACGGATGCTCGAGCGGCGACAAGCCCTCCTCGGCAAAGGCTCTGGCGGCCCGACCGAGGACGACTCCGCCGAGATGCAGGTCAGCGCCGGGCAGGACGGCGCCATGATCACGATCGCTGACCTCCTCGCGCAGGCCGGGCAGCGTGTTCATGACGGTGACGCGCCCGGTGCGCTCGAAGAACTCTGGTGGGTCGCGCAGGGCGCCTACGACGTCGGCCTATCGTGGCTCGCGCTGAAGCTGGTCGAGGATATCGAGCGCGTCATACCTGCCGAGGCGATCGACGACCGGTGGCAGGGCTGGATCTGCAACCTGCGCGGGCTCGCCCTCTCGGAGGGCTCCTCAAGCGCCGCAGCGCGCGCCGAGTACGAGCGGATGCGCCAACTCGGCAAGGCGCTGGGCGACGCCGACCTCGAGAGTACCGCCCTGCAAAACCTCGGGGTCCAGGACGTGCTCGAGGGCGAGCACGCCGCGGCCCGCGAGAAGTTCGCCCGCAGCCTCAAGCAGAAGCGTGAGCTCGGCGACTGGCACGGCGGGCTGCAGGTGCTGTTCAACCTCGTCAACGTCTTCGTCGGCCAAAAGAAGCTCGACCTCGCCGACCGACTTCTCGACGACCTACAGGCGCTGATGAGCCACCTCCGCGACCCCTACCTGCGCAGCAGCCTGCACGGGCATCGCGGCAGCGTCGCGGTCGCCCGCGGCGACCTGCAGTCCGCACAGGATGAGTTCCGCGAGGCCCTGCGCTGCGCCCGACGCTCGGGAGCTACGCCGCGCGTCATCACCGCGACCCAGAATCTCGGCGCCGTAGCGCACGACCTCGGCGAACCGGCGCGCGCAAGACGCTGGTATGAAAAGGCGCTTGAACTCGCCGAGAGCATCGGCGACGTCACCCAGAGGCGCATCCAACGCCAGGCGCTCGCACTCTCCCACGTCCACCTCGGCGAATACGACCTCGCCGCCGAGCTGTTCCTGCGCGTCGCCGAGGACGCCACTGAGTTCGAAGACGAACAGCAGGCCGCGATCGCGCTCGGAGATGCGGGTGGGTCGCTGATGCGGGCCGGCAACGCCGAGCGCGCGCGCGAACTGACTGAGCGCGCGCTGGCGATGCCTGGCGGCACCGACCACTGGCGAGCACAGCAGCTCGCCAACCTCGCCGTCGAGCTCGCCGCACTCGAGGAGCCCGAAGCCGCCGTGTCGAGGCTGCTGGAGGCCGCGAACCTCGCTGCCGATCCGTCCGAGCGCGCCGACGCGCTCGCTCAGGCAGGCCTGGGTGCGCTGGAGTCGTGCGCGACCACCGGGCAGGCGCCCGGCATCTTCAAGCAAGAGCTCGAACTGCGCCGCGAGCACGAGCCCCCCGAAAGCTGGGCGTGGCGCGCCGCGGAAATCGGCGCGACGCTCAGCCACACCTCCCAGACCCCCGCCGCTCCCGAGTTCTTCACGATTGCGCTGCGCGTGTTCGCGCGTCGTCCGGACCGCCGACAGGCGTTCTTCATCCGCAACGACCGAGCCTCGGCCAACGCGGACCTCGCGAACCTGCCGAGCGCCCTCGCAGACCTGACCGCGTGCCTGCAGATCGCCGTGGGCATGAACGACGGGGCGCTTACCCAGCAGGCACACATGAACCTCGGCGAGATCCAGCGGCGCAAACACAACCACGGGAACGCTGGCGAGCACCTGAAAAGCGCGCTGTCGCTCGCGCGTGACCTACAGGACGCGCGAGCTGAGGGCGACACCCTCGTGCTGCTCGCGCTCAACGCCGAGGACGAGGGCGACATCGCCGGCGCCGGGGCAAGCCTGGAGCGCGCGGAGGACCTCGCGAGAACACTGAAAGACGGTCACCTGCGGGCACGTGCCCTCAAGGGCCGCGCTAGCCTGCAGTTCCGGGCGGGCCGGTTTGCGGCCGCCGCGAAGCTGTACCTCCGCGCCGCCCGGCTGCTGGCCGGCGAGCCCACCGAGCAGCTCGCCGAGAGCCTCGCGGGCGCATTGCACAGTGCAGCGCACCGAGGGCGCCTCGACGAGCAGACGCTCGAGCAGCTACTCGACGTGTCAGCCAATCTCGTCGCAGGAGACGAGGACCTCGTCCACGAGCTCTCCGGAGCGCTCCCCGCGCTCTCCGAGAAGGGAGACGACCGCGACGTCGCGCGCCTCGCCGCCGTCGCGCTCGCCGTCGCGCTGCGCCTCGGGCTCGCTCAGGGCGCAGAGGACAACGAGCGGCTCGCCCCGTTCGTCCAGGTCGGCGGCGCAGCGGCATGGTGGATCGACGCCGACCCCGGACGCGGGGCGATCCTCACGGATGAGCTACGCGAGAGCTGCGGCGCCGAGGCCGCACGGGAGATCGTGAACCTCGTCGACATCGCCGTCGAGGAGATCGCCAGCAAGCGCAAACAGCGCGACGAGAACGACCCGCAGGCCGACCTGCAGCGCGCCGCCTGACAGGTCCGGCGCGGACCCGGAGACACATTGCGTTGCCAGCCGCGGACGACACAGCTGTTGCACTTCCGCTGGCACCTGCGCAACCCGAACAATCTTGACGACGAGATGCACGGGGGACCGTGCGGTACCCGATCGGCACCGCCCAGCGGCGGCTCGGTCCCTCCGTCGAGACACAGCAATTGCTGTGTTCTCGCACTGCTGTGCATCTAGTCTGTTCGTGACCTTTGGAGCACAGCGGGCGCTACGAGAACGAGGGCAACGGATGCGCGTTCTATGGTCGGGGTTGCGATGTCTGGTGCTCTGCCGCAGACGCCGGATGGATCTGGGACGGGTGCCGCTGGATGGCCTTCCGAAAAGTCGGTGGCCGTTTTCGCGTGCTCACGGTCATAGACACATAGGGGCAACACCGCCCATAGCAAATCGCGAGTCGCGAAAGGAGGGTCGTAGCGATGATCGAGCTGACTGTCAGGCTCACGGACGAGCAACTCGTCGAGATAGCCGAGCGCGCCGCTGCTCTCATCCCGACCGGCGCTCCTGCCGTCTCGCCGTGGCTGAACGTCGCCGAGGCCGCCGAGCGGCTGCGCTGTCGCAAGGACCGGATCTACGACCTCATATCCCTTGGCAAGCTCCACCCTCGCCGCGACGGCCGCCGCGTCCTACTGCACCGCGACGATCTCGACAGCTACGTCGAAGGACGGACTACATGACCTGCCCGTCGTGGGCGTCACTCGTTGGCTTGGCGTTCTTGCTCGCCGATCGCCTGGGCGAGCTGCTGGAGGTCGGTGTCGAGCGCCCGCAAGAATCGTCGGACGGTAAGCCACTGGACGCCGCGTCTGCCTCGCTCGATCCGAGAGATGTATGTGGGGTCCATCTGGAGGCGCTCGGCGAGTTCCTCCTGCGTGATCCCGGCTGCGTCACGCAGGCGACGAAGCGCGCCGCCAAGAAGGCGCAGCTCGGTATCGCGGGTAGGCTCGCTCATCATTGTCTTGGTATTCCGGGTCAGGTTGCTGTAAGCTCTGCGACACAGAAAATAGTTGGCGCCCGCGCGGGTAGGACCGCCGGGCGCCGTGGCACCGAGAGCGCAAACTCCCGGCGCGCGAGCCAAGCTAGCAGTCTGACTGCTTGGCTTCCTCGCCCAGAGCAGTCCTCCCGGGGCCTCCAACCAAAGGAGGAGCCCATGAGCACCACCAGTCCACAAGGAGTCCTGTCGTCGTTGTTGGCCGAGGATCGGCCATGGACCGTCGAGGAGATGATCCGCGAGAAGGGCAACCGGCTAGAGGTCGTGGACGCCATCGCCGAGCTGCACGCCGCAGGGCTCATCACCCGGATCAACAAGCACGTTATTTGCGCCTCGCGCGCCGCCATCCGAGCGGACGAGCTGAGCCTGTGATGTCCGCCCGGCTTGTCGTCCAGCGTCGCCCCTGCGGGGGCGACGCACGGCCGCGTCCGAGCGTGTTTGCCGGAAGGACGCGTGATGGCGGCGAAGATGGAGAAGACCCGCACGCCGGGCATCTACAAGCGCGGGAGTCGGTATGTGTTCGCCTATCGCGTGGACGGCAAGCAGCGATGGGAGTCATGCCGCACGCTCGACGAGGCGCGCCGGGCGAAGGCGGCGCGAGCGACCGACATAGGTCGGGGGAGTTCGAGGAGCGCTCTCGGATCACGCTGCACGAGTACGCCCGCGAGTGGGTAGAGCGCTACCAGGGCACGGGTCGCAGAGGCTTTCGCGAGGAGACGCGCTCGGAGTACCGGGCGCTGCTCGACAAGTACGCGCTGAGTCACTTCCCCGCGCAGGCGAAGTTGACCGAGATCACGCCAAGGCACATCGCGTCCTTCGTGGGCTGGCTGTGCGAACAGACGAGGTCGGCGGCGACGAAGGAGGACCCGGATAGGCGGGTGCCGTTGTCGGACAAGACCGTGCGCAACGCGCTCGGGCCGCTCAAGGCGTGCTTGGCGACGGCCCGTCGGGAGGGTCTGATCCGCCACAACCCGGCGACCGATGTCGCGTTGCCTCACAGGGCGCGGGTGGATGACGACGATGACCGGCCACGGCCCTTCCCTCGTATCGAGGGCGATGACGGCGAGCTGATCGAGACGATGGAGCTGGTTGTCGAGCACGTCCACGAGTCGCATCGACTCATGTTCGAGCTGCTCGCGGCGACAGGTCTGCGGCGCTCGGAGTTGCTCGTGCTCGAAGGCCGCCATCTCGCGCTCGACGGCGAGCGGCCGCATGTCAAGGTGCGTCAGCGCGTGCGCCGCCGTCGCGGAGAGGGTCTTGTGATCGGCCCGCTCAAGTCCCGCTACTCCAAGCGCGACGTGCCCATCCCGCGCGCGCTGGCTGATCGCCTACGCGCCCTCGATACCGCGCCCGACGACTTCGTGTTCTGCACGGCCACCGGCACGGTCCTCGACCCGGACAACCTCGCCATGAGAGTGCTCGCGCCTGCGTGTAAGGCGGCCGGCGTCGAGTGGGCGGGCTTCCACACGTTCCGCCATACCGTCGCCTCGCGGCTGTTCGCGGAGGGTCGGAACGTCGTGCAGGTGCAGCGCTGGCTCGGCCACCACTCGGCCAGCTTCACGCTCGACACCTACGTCCACCTGCTCGACAACGATCTCGGCGAGCCGCTTGGAGACCGCTTCATGAGCGGGCGAATGGTGCCGGCAGCATCGCGGTACGCTTCTTCTATGGCCGCTGCTCGCCAGCAGATGAATGTCGATCTTGACGCGGAGGTTGCGTCGATCTTGCGCTCGCACGCCGCCGAGGCGCACGTCAGCGAGGGCGAGATCGTTGATCGCGCTATCCGCGCGTATGACCTGCGCTCGCTGGTTGCCCGCATCCGCTCGCGCAGCGATCTCGACGAAGATGCTGCGATGGCGCTGGTACGGGAGGAGCTGCACGCCGCTCGCGCTGAACGCGACGCTGCTTGATGCCGCGCGTCGTCGCGGACGCGAACGTGCTCGTCTCTGCGGCCCTGGCCCGCTCTCCGCAGGCGCCTTCGGTGCTGACCCTCGACGCGGCGCTTGACGGTCGCGTCGAGCTGGTCACCTCGCCGCTGCTGCTGAGGGAGGTCACGATTGTGCTCGCACGACCGCGCTTGCAGAAGTATGTCTCGGCTGATGAGGCCACCCGGTTCGTGGCGGACCTGGCGCACAGACGATCCTGCTGGTCGATCCGCCTGGCCCTCACCGGGCCGTGTGTCGTGATCCCCGCGACGACTATCTCGTCGCGCTCGCTGAGGCCAGTGGAGCTGAGGCGATCGTCAGCGGGGACCTCGACCTGCTTGTCATTGATCCTGGTCAGCTCGCCGTCGAGGTCGTCACGCCGCGGCAGTTCGCTGATCGCTTGGCCTGAGGCGCACGTAGCCGGCCTGGCCGGGGATCCGTGGGAACAGGTTGCAGCAGATACTTAAAGCGACCGCCAAGAGACCTACGGAGACTTCGACCCTGCTGCCCACAAACCCTCGAAAACCACCACCCAACCGTGGAATCAACCATAGCTGTCGTCGCCCACGACGAGGAACTCTGCGCCCATGGATTGGACGTTCGCACGGGCGGCGACGAGCAGAGTCTCAAGCTGGCGGCGTCTCGCGAGGTCGGCACCGGTGGTCGCTCCCCTCGCAGTAATGAGCGCGGTGCGTGTGATGTGCGGTTGGAGGATCACGACGCGCCGTCGAACGTTCGTGCCGAGTCCCTGAATCGCAGCTTGAAAGTTCGCGAGCGTGCTCGGCGTGCCGTCCAGCCACACGGGCGGGCTCGCGCCGGACGGAACAGCGCCCCCTATGCCTTTGGCAAGCAGGTCTGCATCGAGGTGGCGAAGGTTCTTGATCGCCTGCCCGGTGACGGTCTCGTAGGCGACGACTGAGATCTGTCTCTGGGCGCTCGCGCTGTTCGCGCTCTTGACGTGGATGAGCGTTAGCAGCGGGGGTAGGGCTGGGTCGCTTAGGTCGAGGTGGATGAAATCGCAGGTCTCCCCCGGCCGGTCGTCGCAGAGCAGCCAGCCGCGCGAACCCGGCAAGCCCGCACCTGTGGGCCACTGATGCAATGTCCAACAGAACAGAGAGCCGTCAGTGCCTATGGCTGCCCCAGGGCTGGGCTTCTCGCGGTCGACGTTGTAGCCCCTGAGGTCGGCGAAGTGGAAGCCGTCAAAGGAGACGTCGCGATGGCGCACAGTGCAGACTTGGCCGTCGAGAATGCTGTGCCCTGACTCGTAGTAGATAGTGAGCATGTCGGGGGTTTCACAGCAGCGCTTCACGGTCTCGAATGATTCGCTCTGGCCGGGTGCTGCGACAGCGCTCGTGGCGATCGCCTCGACGCGCGTCGTCTTCAACGGCGATTTGGAGGGTGATATCTCCGAGGTGTGTGCTGCCGCGCGTGACGCGCGCTTGCAGCGTTGTGCTTCCGGACTGCCCGATGACATCGAAGGCTGTGTTGTAAGCCAGCTCCTCGAGCTGTTCGAGGTGGGCGAGAACGCCTGGGTCTTCGGTTGGACCGATCGTAAGCAGCTCCGGCGGGGTGATCCCGAGGTCGAACGCGTTTTCGACCCCGGTGATGTCGGCTCCGGAGAGGGCGAGGACCGGTAGCAGCTCGGCAGCATTCGGTGTGGCGTTCGCGAGGGTTCGAGCGCTGTGAGCATCGCCAAGCGATAGTCGTCCCAGGTTTCCGACGTTGAGGCCCATAGTCGACCCTGGTCGATGGCGACGCCGACCACGTCGCCGAGGGGTGCCCCGGGGGACTCACAGCGGATTGCCGTGTACCGGTATGTCTGGTCGCTAATCGGGTCGAGGCGTCCTTTAGGTCCGGGCCTATCAGGACCTTGTTGTCAGCCTTGACGGTGTCCCGGCGATGGGTTCCCTTCAGCCAGAGAGTTCTTGGTTTCCCGGCGACGAACGCGCTCTTCATGACGCTTGGCGGTACCCTTGAGAGTCCCTGGATCCCTCTGGCGGTGAGGGCTTTCATGAGCGTAGAGCGGCGGGAGCCCTCGGTGAGGGTAATCGCGACCCATGGGCCACGGCGGACAACGGCGGCGAGGTAGTTGGTGATGTCGTCGGCCTCGCCGACGCCTGGCATCGCCCATGAGGCAGGCTCGCGTCGCGAGTAGTGCAGGAGGCCCCAAGCGTCCTCGCCGTTCTCTTCGTGCTGTCTCGAACGTTGTCGGCGCCTGCCAGTGGTAGTGACCTTCAGTAGTTTGCGCAGGTCTCCAAGAGTGGCCTGGATAGGTGGAGTTTGCCCGGCGGACTGGTATGCGAAGACCGCAGACTTGAAGGGCCGGAGGTCTAGGAAGTCGATAGGCGGCATATCGGCGAGCTATGGGATGTCGAGTGGGGTGGGCTGCCCGTGATGTGGATCGATTCCAGCCTTACGACTAGTCCCAGTCTAACGATGTAGATGCTTACGTGGACGCACCTTCACGCGGATAGACATACGGATCCTCTGCCATCAGCCCCGACCAACTATCGGACAGTGCCAGCAGCGAGACGTTGGCGTACGAATTCCACGCCGAGCCGCTCCAGTTCCTCGCTCGTCCATCTCGCCGGCCACCCAGCGGGCCGAAAGCGCCCGATGCTCGAGGCCCATCTCAAGACCCTCTGCACGCAACAAGTCATCCGCGCGTCCGCCACGGCCTGCGCGCAGCTCACTTTGGGAGTGCTCGGCGATGTCGCCACTGCGTGCGACAGCGCTACGTTGCATCCCTCCATCGTAGGGCCGCAAGCCGTCGAGTACGGCGGACATGGCTCGACCGACAGGCGACCGCCCAAAGTGCAAACAAAGTGCAAACATGCCCCACGCCATTCCACGACATCGGCAAATCGAGCGAAAGCCAAATCCTCAGCAATAAGGCCAAATTCGACGACCCGAAGACACTCCACGACACTCCCGAAATGGGCTCATAACCCGAAGGTCGCAGGTTCGAATCCCGCCCCCCGCTATGTGTTGTGTCTCAGGACATCGGAGACGGATGTCTCGGGACATCGTAGACAGCTCAGCCTTCCGTTGATCGGTTGGTAATCGCGGCTTGGATCGAGGGTGAGGCGGCGTATCAGCTCGCCGGTTTCGGGATCGAGGATGCGGATGTTGCGGTCTGCGATCAGGAGCTTGATCGGCCGTCCCCTGTGGGCGCGGCCGATGCCGATGTGGTGGAGCTGTTGTGGCGGAGGGTGACTGTGCCGTTTGAGCCGACCTCGTCGTGGCGGATGCGGAAGTGGGTCTCTGGTTGAGCGCTCGGCCGTGCCTTCACCCTGGCGCCGTAGGCCGAAGGGGCGTGCGCCCCGAGCGCCCGGTGGGGCCTTCTCGTGTTGTAGTAGTGCGCGAAGGCGTCGAGCTGGCCCTGTAGCTCGGCGAGCGTTGGGCGGGGTCCTGCTGGCAGGTAGCGCTTCAGCGTCTGGTGCAGGCGCTCGACCTTGCCGCAGGTCTGGGGGTGATAGGGCCGGGAGTTCTTGGCGGCGATCCCCAACCGCTCGAGCTCTCTCTGCAGCAAAACCTTGCCCCCGCGTCGGGTGGCGGTGAAGACGGCGCCGTTGTCGCAGAGCAGGCTGGCGGGCGCCCCATGCAGGCGCGCGGCCCGAAAGACCGCAACCACGTCGCTCGCCTTGGTCCTCGGCTGGGCCCGGGAGGCGATGAAGAGGCGCGAGTGGTCGTCGAGCATGTTGAGATCTCGGCGTGCCTGGCGCCCGCGAGCTGCCAGTGGGTGATGTCGGCCTGCCACATCTCGTTGGGCAGCTCCGCCTGGAACGGATCAGGCAGGAGCGCGGCCGCTCTGGGGCTGGGGGACGACAGCCCCTCCGCCTGAGGACGCGCCAGATCGTCGAGACCGAGGGGGCGGAGTCCAGCCGTAGCGGCGAGGTGGTAGGCGATCGTCGCCGCCCCGCATCGTGGCCCTCCTGCACGCAGTTGCTCTCGCAGCGTGACGATCGCCCCGACGAACTCAGGGGGCGTCTGGTGCGGGCAGGAGCGCGGCGCCCGGAGCGGGGCTCCAGGGCCGAGCCCCCGCCCTGTAGCGCGCGAGGAGCTTGTAGATCCAACTGCGATGCACTCCGTGGGCCGCCGCCAGCTCGCTGACGAGCGGCCCTCCAACACGTGCGCCTCGACCAGATACCGCGCCTTGTCCACAGGAGAGCTCCTTCATTCGGTGTCTCCTATGTCCTGACACAGGTGTCGCCTATGTGGTGAAACCACACACTGCCCCCGCTATGCCGGATATCAGCGACGGCCGTCCGGCTGTCGTTCCTTCGTTTTATGAGGCCTGCCTGCGGCGCGGCGGCAGGGAGCCAGCCGATATTTTCCGGAAAAATGTTCTTCCGTTGCAAGCGGAACATCGTCATTTCGGACATGATGCGCTAGTCTTATGCGTAAATGTCAGCTTCCGATGCAAGCGGAGACGTGGGGATTCTCTAAAACTCCTCCAGAGGCGGAGGCGGATGTGCTGCTCGAGGCTGTCCAGATGCTGCGCAACCGTCTGCCGCGTAGCTGGAGCCTGTACGAAGCACCCGAACCCGCGTCGCCCAAGGACATCGGGGTTGACGCTGAGTTGCGCCTGGGCGCCGAGGATGGCGCTGAGACTGTCGTGCTCGTTCAGGCCAAGCGGCTGCTGAACACGCGCGACGTGCCGATCGCCTCGAGACGCTGCAGAGGGCGGCGTTGCAGATTGGGGGGCGGCGAGGAGTTGGTGCTGGTACTGGCGGCGCGATACCTGGCAGCGGCCACCCAGGGAGCGGATCGCCGCCGCGGGCGGCGGCTATGTCGACGCGACCGGCAACCTGCTGATGGCGGCTGGCCGGCCGGGACTGTTCCTGCGCGACCGTGGCGCTGACCGCGACCCGTGGCGTGGGCCGGGGCGCCCGCGCGGAACGCTGCACGGTCCAGCCGCCGCGCGCGTCGTGCGAGCGCTGATCGACTTCGCCCCGCCCTACACCGTTCCCGAGCTCTCCGAGCGTGCCGGCGCGTCGACCGGCGCCACCTACCGTGTCGTTGAGTTCCTCGAAGGAGAGGGCCTGATGGAGCCTGCCCGCTACGGACCGATCGGCGAGGTGCAGTGGAGGCCGTTATTGGAACGCTGGAGCAAGGACTACGGCTTTGCGCAGTCCAACACCGTCGACGACGTTACCTGGAGCCCCGCGGGCTGGGAGCGCTCACAAGCTCGCTTGCCGAACAGCCGCAGTGGACTACGTCCTGACGGGTTCGCTGGCCGCCGAGCGTGTCGCCGCCTATGCGCCGCCGCGACTGGCGATGCTCTATGTGCGAGACACCGCCGATGTCGCCGACGCGCTCGGGCTGCGCGGACCGACAAGCGGCGCCAACGTCGCGCTGGCCTCCGGCAGGTACGACGTCGTCTTCGACCGCGCGGAGATGGTGGAAGGCTGCGGTTCGGAGCGCTCAGTCAGGTCGCCGTCGATCTGCTCACGGGCCCGGGCCGCAACCCCAGCGAGGCGAACGCACTGCTGGACTGGATGACGCAATGAACCTCCTGGCGACGCTGAGCTGCTCGTCGCCGCGCGCGCGGTGCTCCTCGACGCGCTTGAGGCACTGGCCGAGCAGCGCGAGGCGCTGGTGCTGATCGGCGCCCAAGCGATCTACCTGCACACCGGTGCAGCGCCAGTGGCGCTCGCCGAGACGACCAAGGACAGCGACCTCGCCGTCGACCCCCGCAACTCCTCGAGCGATCAGCCCGCTGCGGAGGATGCGATGATACGCCGCCGAGTTCCATCGCGACCTCGTAGCACCCGCAGCCTGGCGGCTGGCTCTCCGCATGGGATTCCCGTCGATCTGATGGTCCCCGAGGCGCTGGCCGGGGAGGCGGGGCGCCGCGGCGCCCGCATCCCGCCACACAGCCGCACGCCACCCGCCGCACAGCCGGCCTGGAGGCGGCGGTCGTCGACCACGCTGTACACACGATCAGCGCGCTCGACAAATCAGATCGGCGCAGCATCGAGATGAATGTGGCCGGGCCAGCGGCGCTGCTGGTCGCCAAGCTGCACAAGCTCGGCGAGCGCCAGGATCAGCCCGACCGGCTGATCGACAAGGACGCCCACGACCTCTACAGGCTGCTCGTTGCGACGGACACCCCTAAGCTCGCTGCGTCGATCGACCAGCTACAGCGCGACAAGCTCGCGGGCGAAGCCACGACCCAGGCGATCGAATATCTGCAGGTGCTGTTTGCAGACGGCCCGGATGCGCTCGGTGCGATGATGGCCGGCCGCGCCGAGCAGCTCGTAGGCGAGCCCGCTGTCGTGAGCGCCGCCGTCGCCGCCTTGGCCGCGGACTTGCTCGCTGCGCTGCATACCGACAGATAGGATTTGGCCGATGACGGACCCAGATGATGCCTATCTTGCTCGCGAGGCCAGGGCACGCAGGGAGATCGACAAGCAGCTGGCGGCGGCGGGCTGGACCATCCAAGGCAAGGACGAAATCGACGTCAATGCGGACCCTGGCGTAGCGACGAGAGAGTTTCCACTCGAAAAGCCCCACGGCAGGGTCGACTACCTGCTTTTCGTCGACGGCCAACCCGTCGGGGTGATCGAGGCGAAGACGGAGGGAACCACGCTCGTCGAGGTCGAGCACCAGTCCGGAAAGTACGTCGAAGGACTGCCCGATTGGATGGAGCCGCCGGTCTATCCGCTGCCCTTCGTCTACGAGTCCACGGGCACCGAGACGCGCTTCACGAATGGCTACGACCCGGACGCCCGCAGCCGGCGTGTGTTCTCGTTCCACCGGCCCGAGACGCTCGCCGAGTGGATTCGGCAGATTCGCGAGAACCCGGACGCGCCGACTTTTCGTGCGCGGCCGCAGTCGCTGCCCGAACTCGACCGACGAGGCTGTGGCAGGTGCAGTCGACGGCGATCGCAACCTGGAGGAGTCGTTGCACGAGACCGCCCGCGCGCGCTGATCCAGATGGCGACCGGCTCGGGCAAGACGTTCACCGCCGCGAACATCTCGCTATCGGCTGATCCAGCACGCCGACGCGAAGCGGATCCTGTTCCTCGTCGATCGCGCCAATCTCGGGCGACAGACGAAGCCGAGTTCGACAAGTTCGACGTCCCGGACACACGGCGGAAGTTCACCGAGCTGTACAACGTCCAGCACCTCACGTCGAACACGTCGACCCGTCGCGCGTGTGCATCTCGACGATCCAGCGCGTCTACTCGATCCTGCGTGGCGAAGAGGACTCGACGAGGAGACTCGACGAGCACTCGTCTACGAGCTGCCGGTGCCGAGCCGGTGACGGTCGAATACAACCCGAAGTTGCCGCCGGAGGCGTTCGACGTGTCATCGTCGACGAGTGCCACCGCTCGATCTACGGCGTGTGGCGGCAGGTGCTCGACTACTTCGACGCGCATCTCGATCGGCCTGACGGCGACACCGGCCAAGCAGACGTTCGGCTTCTTCCGCCAGAACCTCGTCATGGAGTACGGCCACGAACAGGCGGTCGCCGACGGCGTGAACGTCGACTTCGACGTCTACCGCATCCGCACCGAGATCACCGAGCAGGGCTCCACGATCGACGCGGGCGAGTTCGCCGACTATCGCGACCGCAGACGCGCCAGCAGCGCTGGGAGGCGGTCGACGAACCGATCGACTACACCGGCAACCAGCTCGACCGCGCCGTCGTCGCCGAGGATCAGATCCGCACGGTGCTCAGACGTTCAAGGACAAGCTGTTCACCGAGCTCTTCCCCGGCCGCACCGAGGTGCCGAAGACGCTGATCTTCGCCAAGGACGACTCCCACGCCGAGGACATCGTCCAGATCGCCCGCGAGGTGTTCGGCAAGGGCAACGAGTTCGCCACCAAGATCACCTACCGCACGCGCGACGGCAAGCCCGACGACCTGCTCGCAGTCGTTCCGCAACTCGCTACAACCCGCGGATCGCCGTCACCGTCGACATGATCGCCACCGGCACCGACGTGAAGCCGCTGGAGTGCGTGTTCTTCATGCGCTCGGTCAAGAGCCGGACCTACTTCGAGCAGATGAAGGGCCGCGGCGTGCGCATCATCGACGACACCGACTTCCAGGCCGTCACTGACGACGCCAGCACAAGGACCGCTTCGTGATGGTCGACGCCGTCGGCATCACCGACAGCGATCTGATGGAGACGCTGGTACCGCTGGAGCGCAAGCCGAGCGCAGCTGAAGGATCTGATGAAGCTCGTCGGCTTCGGTAACCGCGAGCCCGAGGTCGCCTCTACGCTCGCCGGCCGGCTGGCGCGACTGGACGCGCAACTACCCGGCGAGGAGCGCGAGATGCTCGCGAAGTTGGCCGGCGGTGTCTACCTTGGGGCCATAGCCCGCGGCATCGTCGAGGCACTGGACCCCGACACGCAACTTGAAGCGGTCAATCGGGCGGGCGGGGACGACGCAGATGAGGAGGCGGTCGCGCAGGTGGCGAGTGGCATGATCGCGGAGGCGTTGAAGCCGCTGTTGTCGAACCCCGAGCTTCACACGCCATCCTCGACGCCCGTCGGTCGTTCGAGCAGGTATCGACGAGCTGTCCCAGGACACGGTGCTTGTCGCCGGACACTCTGACGAAGGCCGCGAAAAGGCGGCGGAGCTGGTCGGTCGTTCAGGCAGTACATCGAGGAGCACAAGGACGATGTCCGCGCTCTGCAGGTCCTGTACAGCCGTCCCTATAGCGAGCGGCTGACGTTCGCGGAGATCAAGGACCTTGCGACGACGATCCAGCGCCCGCCGCGTCAATGGACGCCCGAACGGCTGTGGCGGGCGTACGAGATGCTCGACCAGTCGAAGGTTCGTGGTTCGGGTGGAGGGATGTTGACCGATATCGTCTCGCTTGTGCGCTACACGCTCGATCAGGATGACGAGCTCGTGCCTTTTCGCGACCGGGTGGACGAGAGGTTCGCGGCGTGGTTCGTTGACGCAGGAACAACAAGACGTTATTTTCACTGAGGAGAGCGTCAATGGTTACCTGGATGAAGGAGAACATTGCCGCGGAGATGGGGATCA
>CAVRRX010000007.1:0-227303 GCA_963723685.1 uncultured Solirubrobacterales bacterium | reverse complement strand
CCCGATGGGACGCCGAAAATCGCCAAGTCTCCGCGTCCGGCGATCTCCTGTGCAACACCGATTTCGCCGGGAATGGAAATTTACACGAAAACGCCCGGTGTGAAACAGATGCGCGAAGGCGTGTTGGAATCGTTGCTCATCAATCATCCGCTCGATTGTCCAATCTGTGATCAGGCGGGCGAATGCAAATTGCAGGAATACTCGGTGGTGCATGATCATCTGCACACCGGCACCTACGCAAAGACGGTTACGCTGACCCTGTCAACCACCACCCCGTAGCTCGAAGCAGTGAAATGAAGCAAACCGGGCGCACGTCGAGGCGCCTGAGGAGCATCACCGCCGTCGCGGCCATCATGGTCGCGACGGCGGTGCTCGTTCCCTCTAGTGCTCAGGCGACCATGACATTCAGATCTTCATCAATCACGCTGGGCGTGCGGGACAACACGCCCAGCGGAGCTGTCGGGGGGGTGCAGAGCCCCGCGGAAGCGGGCTCGACGCTGAGCCTGACGATCGACGCCAGCGATACGGGCTCCGGCCTGGCAAGCGCGCAGGCCTCGATCGACGGCAACACCGCGTCCGTGAGCCTGTGCTCGGCCTCTCCATGTCCGCAGGCCGTTTCGAACATCCCGCTCTCGATCGACGTTGGCGGCGCCGGCTCGAATATGCTGCTCGTCACCGTAACCGATGCGGTCGGCAACACCGACACGCTCCTCGAAGCGCCGATCGAAGTCCTGGACCCCGTCGCGCCCGGCAGCAACACGGTCACGGTCGGGATCTCAGCCATGCACGAAGGTCCGCCCGTGGAATCGCTGGAAGAACCTCGCCCACAAACATCCGCTCAAAGAACCGCCGCCGCGTACCGCCTGTCTGCCCCTCGCCGATGCTGGAAATGCGCCTTGCCTCCACGCCGCTCGGATATACCAGCAAGGGCGTACCCGTGCTGCGCCGTGGCCGGCGCTACCGCTTCACAGGTCGACTCACCTGCCTGCACGGCCGCCGCCGCGCCTTGGCGCCCGACGGCACGCCCGTCCGCGTTCTCTACAGGACTCGGGCGGCGCACCTTTAAGGCCAGGCCCGGCACGATGCTCGTGCATGGAGGCAGTCTCAGCGCAATGTTCGCCTTCAAGAGTGCGCGTACGATCATCTTCCGCTACAGCCAGGCTGGCGGCGAAGACGTTGAAGTGCGGATAAGCACGGCGATCGCACGTCGAGACCCCCACAACCACCGTGGCAGGAGGAGGGGTAGAGCGCGATGAGCATCGCAACGCGCCTGGGGACGCTGGCACTACTCGTCGCGGCGCTCGCCGTGCTCAGCGGCGGCCCGCCGCGCTGGCCGAAGGCACGCCCGTGGGCGGCACGGTGGAAAGCACGCTCGCACTCTCGCTGGGCGAACCGAGCCTCTTTGCGCGCGCAAGCGCCGGCCACAGGCAGAGCGTGTATGACGCGACGATCCCCGTGGAAGTGACCGCCACCGACGCGCCGGTCAGGCTGAGCCTCGCTGACGGCGAAGCAATCTCCGGCGCCCGCCGCGGGCATCTGGTGCGAGGGCACTCGAGCCTCGCGATCGCGCTGCAGGCCGCGGCTGGTCGTGGCCGCTTCCGCTCGCTCGATGCAAGCGTGGACCCAGTGCTCGAACAGTGGGGCGAACCGGTTTCGCTGGAAGGAGCCACGATCCGGCTGCGCCAGGCGGTGCGCGGCGCCCACCAACCGCCCATTGGCGGCTACCACAAGCTCCTGCTGGTGACCGTCACCGTCGCCGGACCGTGACAGCCCGGCGCGGTGAAGGCCCATCGGCAAAGACACTCCCAACCCATGAGAGAGGAAGCAGCGATCATGAGACTTCACAACATCAGGCGATTTACGCTCGTCACGACACTCGTCATGACGGTCGCGATGCTCGCCGTCGCCGGCGCAAGCCTTGCGGCGGGCGGCGGCGTGTCGATCTCGCCCGGCATCTTTGAGCACGTCGCCAGCCGCGGCAGCGTCGGCTCGATCAAGATCTCGAATACCACCAGCACGTCGATGGTGATGAGGGTCGCGTTGCGGCCGTGGCTGCAGGGGCTCAGCGGCGAAGTGTCGCCCAACCGCGGCGCCACGCTGGCCGAGGTGAGCCTCAGCGCGAGCTCCTTCACGCTGGGCGCCGGCTCCTCGCGCACGGTCGGCGTGTCGCTGACGGGCACCCCTCCCAGTCGTTCCCTGTACGGCGCGATCGAAGTCGTGGGCACGCCGCCCGGCCACGCCGCGAAAGGGATCAAGCTCGCCTACCGTCTGGTGAGCAGCCTGCGGCTCGACGCGCCGCAGAACGCGCAGTCCTTTCGCGCGCAGCCGGGCGGCCTCGTCGAGCAGGGCAGCGCACGGCACGGCACGCTGCTGCTGGCTGTGCGCAATACCGGCAACACGATTGTCCCGATCGGTGGCTCGGTGCTGATCAGCGGGCAGGGACGCTCGCTCCGCGCTACCGCGGGCACGAAGGCGATCGTACCGGGACAGACCGTGAACGTGCCGCTTGCCGAACTGTTGGGCTCGCTGCCCGCCGGCCGCTACACCGTCACGGTCGGCCTCTCCCAGGGCGGCCACGGTCTCGGGACGGTCACGCGTACGATCGCGCTGCGGTAGCCCATGGGGGGGTCCAGGCGAGCCACCCAGCTCTCCGGTGGCCTGCGCCGAGGGCGACGGCGCGGACGGTCTCAACGAAGCCGATACGGACGCCTCGCACGCGCCCGCATATGCTACGGCGGAGCGTGTTCGGTGCGACGGTGAGAGATGCGAGTGAGGATGACGCGCCGGCGTGCGCGGCGATCTACGCGCCGTATGTGCGCGAGACGGCCGTCAGCTTCGAGGGCGAGCCGCCGACGCCCGCACAGATGGCCGAACGCGTCGCGGCGGCGACGCGCACGCACGCATGGGTCGTGCTCGAAGAGGAAGATCGCGTCGTCGGCTATGCGTATGGCGGGCCGCACGCGCAACGAGCGGCCTACCGTTTCTCGTGCGAGGTAAGCGTCTATGTCGAGCGGGGCCGGCGACGCACTGGTTCGGGTCGCGTGCTGTACGAGGCGCTGTTCGAGCGGCTTACGGCGCGCGGCTACCGGATGGCGGTCGCGGGTATGACGTTGCCGAACGAGGCGAGCGCGGGCCTGCACCGAGCGATGGGCTTCGAGCCGGTCGGCGTCTACCGGCGGATCGGCTGGAAGTTCGGTGCGTGGCACGATGTCGCGTGGATGCAGCGAGCGCTCGGCGTCGAGCACGACCCTCCCCCCGAGCCGCGCTGAGGCGCCAGCAGCGCAGCAGATCACCTTCTCCTCTCAGATCGCTACCCGAACCTCGGTGGTCTCGGCACGCCAGTGCGAAACACGCAACCACTGTCGATCTGCCACGATCGTGGGTGTCCCCGTCCGCAAAGGAGAAACCCATGCCCGATTACGCACCAGGAACCCCGTCTTGGATCGAACTTGCCTCACCCGACACCGATGCCTCCATACATTTCTACGGCGAGCTGATGGGCTGGAGCGCGACAGAGCCGGGATCTGAGGAGACCGGTGGGTATCGCATGTTCCAGCAGGACGGCAAGAACATCGGCGGCCTGATGGGGATCATGCAGGAGGGCCAGCCGACCGCGTGGGCCACCTACATGAGCGTCGCCGACGCCGAGGAGACCGCCGCCAAGGTGAAGGCGGCCGGTGGCAATGTGATGCTCGAGCCGATGGACGTAATGGACATCGGGCGGATGGCGTTTTTCACAGACCCCACGGGCGCCGTGTTCGGTGTCTGGCAGCCGAAGACGTTCACCGGCGCCGACCTCGTGAACGAGCCGAACTCATTGTGCTGGAACGAGGTGCTCACCCGTGACGCCGACGCAACAAGGCGTTCTACGCTGCTGTCTTCGGTTGGGAGGGGCGTCCCCCCGCTTTCGAGGGCGCGCCGACGACGTACACGGTTTGGGAGCTGGACGGGAAACAGGTCGGGGGCATGATGCAAATGAGCGACGAGTACTTCCCGGCCGAGATCCCACCGCACTGGGGTGTGGTCTTCGCGGTTGCCGACTGCGACGCCATCGTCGCGAAGGCCCGCGCGCTCGGGGCGACCGTCACGAACGAGCCGATGGACATGCCGATCGGACGCTTCGCCGGCCTGATCGACCCGCAGGGAGCTTCCTTCACCGTGATGCAGCCGGCCGCTTGATCGGACCGCTCGGCTTGGATTCGGACGCGCTCCAGGCGGCCAGATCGTCTCAGGCCTGCTACATGGCAGTGCCGCAAATCCAGCGTTCCCGGTCCCGCCGGGGTGTTCTTGGTAACCCCCAACCCCATTCTTCGGGGTTAGGGGTTAGCCCAGATCTCTGTTGGAGTCAGCGAACTCGAACCGACGTCCTTGTAGATACCGCTCCAGTCACAAGTTTTTGATCGTCGTAGTCGACCTATCTGAGAAAAAGCCGTCCGAAGAACGGCTCGAAGAACGGCTCGAAGAACGGCGAACGACGCTGTCGTTTGGATCGAGCGTCAGCAAGTCCGTGGCGCCGGCCTCGGTCAACGCGCTATGGATGACGCGCGACCCGGGGATCACCGCAAAGTCATGTCCTCGCCTTCTGCAAACGGTGCCGCGGAATGCGATTACCGTGGCCCCGGTTGGATCGATCGCGTCGAGCTGACGAAGGTCGAGCGTGAGGATCGTGACGCCTTCTTGGCATAGGCACTCGATCTCCTCCTCAAGCTCAGAAGCCGAACGATAGTCCAACTTGCCTGTCAGGATCAGCCTGTGCCTCCAGACGGGCGTACTCGCGAGCGTCAGGTGCGGCCGGTAGTGCGCAGCAACTGACACGTTAGCCTCACCGTCGCTGGCGCGGGTTGGATCCGAGGCTGCTTCCACCGCGTCGCCCTGATTAGGTGCATGCTGGCTTGCCGTTGACAATGTCAAATGATGCGTCATATCAATACAACTCCTCTCAACAGAACTTCGATCTGATTAGCCAATTGGCCTGGATCAGGGTTGATCCAGGGCCGAGTTAGAGAGACCGGAAGGAGCTAGTCCGGTCGCTCTGGGATCAGAACGAAGAACGAGGTGCGCCACGATGGCTGAGCAAGGCGCAACCGTCGCATCGCGCGCGGCGCTGCTTGGAGGAGAACATCCACGAGTGTGGAGGATGCCGAGGAGGCGGTGCCTGAACCGCCCCCCGCGGCCGATCCGCCGCCTGCTCCGCCGAACCCAGATCCGGGGGCGGAGGGATGGTCATCAATCGTAGAACCGTCGCCCAGGCTGCCGGCAGGTGTACCTGTCGCGATCGCTGTCGAGGAGGCGTCGGCGGCGGTGAAGGGGGCGTTCGATAACGACGAAGCAAGCGAGATGTCCAACCAGTCACCGGCGTAGCCTGCTGTGATCGATGCTCCGACACAGCTCATCGGCCCAGCGCCGCGTGCCGAGACTGTTTGCGGCCGCAAGGTGAGAGACGACTGCGGCCGCACGGGCGACATCGAGATTTCAGACGCGGTGGCGGGGCCGACAGAAGTCGTCACGGCCATCGAGATTTCCGGCGCGACTTCGCCCGTCGCGTCTTTGTGAGTCAGTCCTGAGGCGCCGGCGGGCACCTGGGAGTTTTCCCCCGAGCGTTGGGTGGCTTCGGAGCCCGCTTCAGCGGCCACCTCGCCGGCGGTCTGTTCGACGGTCTTTTTTTCGGTCACAGGGGGTGCTTCTTCGGCCAGGGGTGGTGCTTGTTTGGCCACGGGCGGTGCTTCTTGAGCTACGGGCGGTGCTTGTTCGGCTACAGGGGGTGTTTCTTGAGTTACGGGCGGTGCTTCTTGAGCTACGGGCGGTGCTTGTTCGGCTACAGGGGGTGTTTCTTGAGTTACGGGCGGTGCTTCTTGAGCTACGGGCGGTGCTTGTTCGGCTACAGGGGGTGTTTCTTGAGTTACGGGCGGTGCTTCTTGAGCTACGGGCGGTGCTTGTTCGGCTACAGGGGGTGTTTCTTGAGTTACGGGCGGTGCTTCTTGAGCCACGGGTGGTGCTTGTTCGGTCGCAGGGGGTGCTTCTTGAGCTACGGGACGGTGCTTGTTCGACCACGGGGGGTGCTTCTTCGGCCACGGGACGGTGCTTGTTCGACCACGGGCGATGCTTCTTGAGTTACGGACGGCGCTTGTTCGACCACAGGGGGTGCTTCTTCAGCCGCGGGTGGCGCTTGTTCGATCACAGAAGGGGCTTCTTCTGGAGGGGCACCGCTTTTCGTAGCCACTTCGCCTATCGGTGTCTGCGCGGCGCCGCCGGGGGCGTTCGTCCCCTGCGCTTGGGCACCAACGGCGAAGAGTAGCGACGCGAACACGAGCGAGACAACCAGCCAAAGAGCAAAGCAGCCTTTGGAGAGAACCCGCGTCGAAGGACTCTTGACCAGTTCGATCATGTTCGCTTCTATAACCATAACGAGCTTTCGGCTCCAGATCGTCATTCCGGCGCTAAGCTTGTATGAGAGATGGCATCGCAAAGGGAAGTCGATGCGCCGAGGGTCTGACCGATGCGTACGCCCTTAAACTTGAAGTCCGACTGAGCTGGATCAAGTCGGGGAACTGAGGCTCATGCTCGTTCTGACGCGGAAGGACAAACAGAGCATCATGATCGGCGACGACATCGAGGTCATGGTCCTGTCTAACGACGGCACAAAGGTGCGCCTCGGTATCCAAGCACCCTCGAACGTTTCGGTACACCGAACGGAGATTTATCTCGAGATCCGGGCGCACGGCCCAGAGTCCGCCCTCAGGACACGTAGGGCCTGATCGCGACGCCCCGTGGCCGGGGACCGGCATGCAGCTCCACGGTGGCGCGCCGGCCGGCGCGGGTGTCCCCGTCCGGGACTTCGACCGATAGGGGCCGTCAGCCAGCCGGCGTCGCGGTTGGCTTCGACAGGTGGGCGCCTACATCCGCATGCACCTCGCGGGCGCCCTCCGGTGGCGTAGGCACTGGTGCCAGCAGGCCGAGGACATGTCCTCCGAAACCGCCCCCTACGATCCTCGCGCCGGCGGCGCCCGCGTGGAGCAGGCGTTCGACTGTCATCTCGACGGCGGGCGTGGAGACCTCGTACTGGTCGCGCAAGCTCGCATGGGAAGCGTTCAGCAAGCGTCCCACGGCAGGCAGGTCGCCTGCCCGCAATGCGGCCACCGTGTCCTTTACCCGCATGTTCTCGCCGAGCACGTGGCGTGCGCGTTCTCGCAGTCGCTCGCGGCAACCCGTCGAGCGCGTCCCAGCTCGCTTGCCTCAGTGAATCGACGCCCAAGAGCTCGCACGCCTCAGAGCATTCGGCCCTGCGCTCGTTGTAGGCGGAGCCGGCGTTCGTGTGACGCTCGCCGGAGTCGAGCGTCACCAGTCGCCAGCCATCCTCGAGCCGCAGGGGTACCGGCTCGACCTCGAATGTCTGGAAGTCGATGCGCATCGCCATTCCGGGGGCGCCATACAAGCGAGGCGAGCTGATCGAGCATCCCGGTGTGTGCGCCCACCCATTCGCTCTCCACGCGTGAGCACAGCCGGGCCAGCTCTGACACGGTCGGTCTCGGCCTCACCGCGCCAGGGCGAGCAATGCCAGGCACAGAGCGACCTCGAGCGCGGCCGAAGAGGACAGGCCGGCGCCTTGCTGGAGATCGCCGCCGATCTCCAGGTCAGCCCCCACCAGGGGGTATCCCGCTCGGCTCAGCTCTGCAACGACGCCGCGCACGTATGCACGCCAACCAGTTGCGCTCGTGGGCTCGGCGAGGCGCGAACTCGTCCTGCTCGCCACTGTCGAGCGCACGCGCGAGGATGCGCTCCTCGCCGGTTGCCTTCGCATGAACCGTGACCCCCTCGGCGATCGCGAACGGCAGCGCAAGTCCTTGGTTGTAGTCGGTGTGCTCGCCGATCAGGTTCACGCGACCGGGAGCGAACGCGCTGACGCTCTCACGCGACACTGACGATCGCCTCGCGCAGCGCCTGCGGCAGAATCCTCGGGCAGCGTGTCGCCGACGAACGTGCCCCCGCCCTGCTCCGAGCCAGCGGGATACTTGAGCTTGGTCGCGGTACGCAGCGGCGGGTAGAACTCGACGTGCAGGTGCCCATCGGAATGTCCGTCGGTGGGCGCTTGGTGGACGACCATCACATAGGGGAAGGGCCTGGCAAACAGGGCGTCGTAGCCGCGAGTGAGCGCTCTGCAAGCACTCGGCGAGCAGGCGTAGCTCGCCGGGCTCGCAGTCGAGCAGGCTCGGGCGATGCCGCCGGAGGACGACATGCGTCTCATATGGCCAGCGGGCCGCATAGGGTATGTAGGCGGCGACGTGCTCGTTCTCGTGCACGATCCGCCGCCCGTCCTCCAGCTCGCGACGCAGCAGCTCACAAGCCGCACAACCCCCCAAGCGTGCGTCCGCTGCCAGCTCGAGCTTGGGCACCGGCGGCAGGAACGGGTAACCGTAGATTTGCCCGTGTGGGTGGTGCAAGGTCGCGCCGACCTCGACCCCTCGGTTCTCGAAGATGAGCACGTACTGCACGTCCTCTCGGGCGCCAAGCTCTTGGTAGCGGTGGCGCCAAACCCACATCAGCGCCTCGGCACGCTCGGGCGCCAGCGTGCCGAAGGAGCCGTGGTGGCTATCGGTGTACACGATCACCTCCGCCGCCCCTTGCGGCGCCTCGAAAGGTGGGGAACAGGTTGTCGAAGACGGCGATCTCAAACGCCGCCGCAGGGATCTCCGTCTGCACACCACCCTCGGATTGGTAGCCGGGAGGCGTGGGGCATAGGGGGCAGTGGTCCTCTGGGGGCAGGAAGGTGCGGTCCTGGCGGTGGATCGCGTATACGACCTCCTCTCCGCGCAACTCGTTGAAGCGCTGCTCGCTCATCGCGCCTGGCGCCCTCGGCGGGCATAGAGGATGAGCGCCCGACCGTCCTGCTTGACATGCCGCTCGATGCTTAGGGGCCCATAGACCGCGTGACCCTCCTTCGCACTCCCATGTGGATTGCGCCCTTTTGGGCGAGCGCTATCCGACTCCGACGTCTCGGGAGCTTCGCGACGAGTGGCACCTGATCCCGGCTCTCCCGGCCTGCTGTATCCGGGCGGTCAGAAGGGGGCTGTGGGCTGGCGGATGCCGAAGCCATGCCCTGACGATAGAGCCCTCATCCTGAAGTCCTTGACATACGAATGGATTCAGGGGGAAAAGTATTGATGGGCGCTGCGTCGCCTGACGCGGCCTCCATAGAGGAGGAGATACAGATGTCAGAGACAGATCAGGTCGATGCAGCTCACGAGCGGCTGGAGCCCTCGAGTCTTCGGAGATCGGCCAACGAGGCTTGGACCGTCGTGCGTTCCTGCGCCGCACGGCGCTCACCGGCATAGCGGCCGGCTCGGCGAGCAGCATCCTGGCCGCCTGCGGCAAAAGCAGTGGCTCGAGCGCCAGTGGCAGCGGCAGCGGCAGCGCGGCCGTGTTCGGCTCGCATCCAAGCTACAAATTCGTGGCCGTCAACCACGTCACGACCAACCCGTTCTTCGTGCCGACCCAATATGGGTTCGCCGATGCGTGCAAACTGTTGGGATGCTCGTATGAGTGGACGGGCTCGGAAAGCAGCAACGTCAACCAGATGGTCAACGCGGTCAACACCGCCATCACAAGCGGTGCCGATGGAATCGCGGTCGCGTTGATCGACCTGCACGCCTTCAACGCTCCGGTCGAATCGGCGTTGAAGGCGGGCATCCCCGTCGTCGCCTACAACGCCGACGCGCCCGGCAACGCGCGTCTGTCCTATATCGGACAGGACCTCAAACTGGCCGGCGAAAAGATGGGTGAACGGATCGTCGAAGCGGTCGGCTCGGGCGACGTCGCGCTGTTCATCGCAACGCCCGGATCGGCCAACCTGCAACCACGCATCGAAGGCGCTGAAAAGGCGATCAAGGCCTCGGGTAAGCCGATCACGGTGCACACGGTCGCGACCGGCGCGGCGGTCCCGGGCGAGCTCTCCACGATCGACGCCTATTGGATTGGTCATCAGAGCACGAAGGGCATGTACGCCGTGGACGGAGGCAGCACCGAAAGCCTCGCGCGGGTGATGCAGAAGTACGGATTGCCGGCCAAGGGCATCAAGGCCGGCGGCTTCGACTTGACCGAAGGCACGCAGAAGCTGCTGCAGGAAGGCAACATCGAATTCACGATCGACCAGCAGCCCTACCTACAGGGCTTCCTTCCGGTCCTGCAGTTGTTCATGTGGCAAGTGTCGGGCTCGCTCACGGGCCCTGCCGAAACGGACACGGGCCTGAAGTTCCTCAACAAGGAAACGGTCGCGCCGTACGTCGAATCCAAGACCCGCTTCGAGGGGACGTCAACCGAAGTCAAGGTGGTTCCGATCAAGGCCGGCACACCCGCCTAGTGATTGCGACAGCCATGCGCGCCCAGTGGAGGAGCTCGTGACAGCCATGCGTGCCAAGTGGAGGAGCTCGTAGGTGTCAAGCGCGACAGGGGGACCGCCTGCCTCTGAGAGCCAGGCGAGCGGGGAGGGTCCGGAACCGCGGGCGCGCTCCATTGACACGCACGGTCCGCTCGCGCGCGTGCTGTCTCTGCGCGAGGGCAGCATCATTGTCGTGGCAATCGTCACGGCGGTGTACTTCTCGCTTGAGACCAACAACTTCCTGACGGGCGCCAACTTCAAGACGCTGTTGCCATACTTCGCGCCGCTCACGATCCTCGCGGCGGGCGAGGTGTTCGTGATGATCCTTGGCGAGATCGACTTGTCGATCGGCGCGATGTACCTGTTCTCTCCGATCCTGTTCTATAAGCTGTCCACCGCCGGGATCTCGCTCGTGCCAAGTGTTGTGATCGCGCTGTTGTGCTGTATGGCGGTAGGTGCCGTCAACGGCTTTTTCACCGCGGTCGTCGGGATCAGCTCATTCGTGGCTACGCTTGGGATGCTGTTCACCTTCGAGGGACTCAGCCTGATCATCTCTCACGGCGCGCCGGTCAACACGCCTGGAGCGGAAGTTCACCAAACGACGGTGAAGGTGGAACACGTGGTCAACGGCCACCACATCTTCCTCACCGAAACAGTCAACCACGTCGGCACGTTCGCCAAAATCTTTGGTGCCGGCACATATTCGGAGTTCGTCTGGGCGATCGTGATCGTGTTCCTGTTGCAAACGACGCTCACGTTCACCCGCTGGGGTCTGCACACCGTGGCAATCGGCTCCAACAAGCTCGGTGCGGCGGAGGCGGGTGTCGCGGTCAAGCTCGTGACGATCCGCAACTTCGTGCTCTGCAGCCTCACCGCCGGGCTCGTCGGGATCCTCGAGGCCGTACGCGCGGGCTCCGTCCAGCCCGACCCCTCCGGAGCTAACGAAATCCTCTTCTTCGCGATCGCCTCGGCGGTGATCGGCGGGACACTCCTGGCTGGCGGGTCCGGCACCGTGATCGGCGCGCTGATCGGTGCTCTATTCCTCGGGATCCTCCAAGACGGTCTGATCCTGCAAGGGGTAAACGCCAACTACAAGCTGTTCTATCTCGGCCTGGCGATCATCGTGGCGATGACCGTCAACGTCTACGTCCAACGCGCGCGCAGGGGGCATGGCAGTGGCTGACGCGCAACCGATCGAGACTGTCGTCCCGCCGACCTCGGCGCCCGACGATGTGCTCAGAGTCGAGCACATCTCCAAGCGCTTTGGCCCCGTGACCGCGCTGCGCGATGTCAACCTGCACCTGCGCAAGGGCGAGGTGCTCGGTCTGCTGGGTGACAACGGCTCGGGCAAGTCCACCCTGATCAAGACCATCAGCGGCTTTCAAAAGCAAGATTCAGGCGAGATGTTCCTGCACGGAGAGCCCTACCGGCCCCGCGGTGTCGACGACGCCCGCAGCCAGGGGATCGACACCGTCTTTCAAGACCTCGCGCTGATCGACGAACTGTCTGTCTACCACAACATGTTTCTGTGCCGCGAGCACGTGCACCATCCGATCCCACTGCTCGCCAACCGGCGGATGAAGCAGGAGACCCGCACGGCGCTCGATGAGATCGGGATCAACATCCCACGGATCGACGTCGCGGTCGCGCGCCTGTCCGGCGGGCAAAGACAAGCGATCGCGGTCGCACGCACGGTCAACTCCGACGCCGACATCCTGTTGCTGGACGAGCCGCTTGCGGCGATGGGCGCCAAGGAGGGCTCGATGATCCTCGACCTGGTGGCGCGGCTGAAGGCGGAGGGCCGAGTGTCGATCATCATGATCCTCCACAACTACGTTCATGTGCTGCAGGCGTGTGACCGCGTGAGCATGATCCAGGACGGGGTGATCACACTCGACAAGCCAACGAACGAGACCTCCGTCGAGGAGCTCACCGAGATAGTCGTAAACGAGTACCGGCGTGCACGAGAACAGGAGCGCAGCGAAAGGCAAGCTCCGGGATAGCTCGGCTGGATGCGCACGATCCTGATCACCGGCTCTGAGGGGATCATCGGCTCGGTGCTTCGGCACGGGCTGGGCGGCAAGTACCGGATCAGGGGAGTAGATCTGCCTGAGGACATATCCCACTACGAGGTTCTATGGGCACAAATGGCGGGTGTTGACACGGTCATTCACCTCGCCCGCAGGTTTTCGCAGGCTGACCCCATAGCCCGGCGCATGCGCATATACCCAGAGAATGTGCGGATAGACGTCAACGTCTTTACAGCGGTGGTGCGAGCTGAGGTGAAGCGCCTGATCGTGGCCAGTTCGGTCCACGCCGACAACCACCGCGACCCTGCCGCGGTTGGGCCGCTCTCCATTCCCGGCAGTTATTCCCCGGCGACACCATACGGCGTCTACAAGCTCGTCGAGGAGGAGGTGGGCAAGGCCCTCTCAAAGCAGTTCGGCTTTGAGTTCGTCGGTGTGCGGTTTGGCGGTGTAACGCGAGATAACTCTGTAAAGACGGGAGCAGGACAGACCGCAACTTGGCTGAGTCATGGAGATCTCCTGAGCGCTGTCGAGGCCTGTCTGTCGGTAGAGCCGGTATCGGGCCGCTCAACCGTTTTCTATGCGGTGTCCAACAACGCCGACGGAATTCACGATACGACCAATCCGTTCGGCTGGAGGCCAAAGGACGACTCGGCGGCCCCTGGTTCGAGACGACCCAGACCGCGCTCACAATCCTGAGCATGCTTGGTTAGGCCCGACAGGCTCCAAGGCTCCAGGCCGTTGCGCGTCGGGTTTGTCCCGCCCTTGAAGCCTCAGCGCCATACTGGCGTCGATGCTCGCCGAGCGTTTTACAGCGCAGCTCCTAGCCGGAGAGCCGGCCAGCGACGCGGTCGCCGTTGCCGAGCGGCTGCTTGCAGTCCAGGGACAAGACCCGCGTGGGCTGCGCCTCGCGATCCGCTCGCGAACCGTGGGTACGACGGCCGCTGACGTCGATCGTGCCCTAAGCGAGCAGCGCACGCTCATCGTCACCTGGCTGAACCGCGGCACCCTGCACCTGGTTCGCAGCGAGGACTACCCGTGGCTGCAGACGCTGACCGCACCGCGCATGCTCACGGCCAATGCGCGAAGGCTGGCACAGGAGGGTGTGTCAGATCGGCTAGCCGAGCGTGGCGTGCGAACGATCGAGCGTTCCCTGGCCGACGGGGGCCCGCTCACACGCGGACAACTGCGCGAGCGGATCGCGGCCGCGGACGTCCCCACGGAGGGCCAGGCGATGGTTCACCTGCTGGCGCTCGCCGCAATTCGTGGCCTGATCGTGCGTGGACCGATGATTGCCGGCCAACAAGCGTTCGTGCTGGTGCGCGACTGGCTGGGCGAGACGAAATCGGTCGACCGCGATCTCGCCTTGGCGGAGCTCGCGCGCCGCTATCTACTAGGTCACGCCCCAGCCGACGAGCGCGACCTTGCGAAGTGGTCTGGACTCCCGCTACGCGACGTCCGAGCGGGCCTGAGTCGTATCGGCCCGCGCCTGAGGACGCGCGACGACGGTCTGCTCGATCTTTCCGGAGGAACATCGTCGGCCGCTTTGCCCGGGCCGCGCCTGCTGGGTGCCTTCGATCCTCTATTGCTCGGCTGGCGCTCGCGCGAGGCGATTCTCGGCTCACACCAGCAAGTGATCACGGTCAACGGCCTTTTCCGTCCCTTCGCGCTGATTGGCGGCCGCGCCGTCGCGACGTGGAGCATGCCCGCCGGAAAGGTTCTCTTGGAGCCTTTCGGTCGCTTGACCAGCGAGCAGACAGCCGCGCTGGACGCCGACGCCGTAGACGTGGTGCGCTTCCTGGAGTGAGGTTCTTCTCGACGATGGGTCTCAACATCGCTTAGGCACATGTGCCCAGCGCCCGGGGGACATGTACCGACCTCAGGGCAACTCATGCGTCTTGAAACAGCGTTTACACGATAGCCACACGATCTCCACAGATCGGCAACTTCGTTGGGAAGACTCGCGGGTAGGACTACCGGAACTTGCTCACTCTCGACTGAGGAGGGTTTCATGTTTGGACGAATCCATCGCGGCGCAGGCGTTGCGCTTGCTGTCGGGGCGATCGCGGTCGGTGCTCCGGCGGCGGTTGTCTTGGCGCATCCGTCGCGGAATCAAAGAGGACCATCGCAAGATCAAAAAGGACAGTGGGGAGATCACGGACGAAGGGGAGACAAAGGTCCGGGAGATCTCAAAGGACGGTCAGGACGCCACAGCGGTAGGTCGGGAGATCACAAAGCAGGAGCCGGAGAACACAAAGGGGAATCGGGGAATCGTGGAGGACACCACAAGAACCAAATCTCCCACGTACTGCTGATCTCGGTCGACGGTCTGCACCAGTCGGACCTCGAATGGTATGTCGCCAACCATCCCGGCTCGGAGCTGGCCAAGCTCGTGGGCGGCGGCGCGGAGTACTCACAGGCGCAGACGCCGATCCCCTCCGACTCGTTTCCCGGCATGACCGCACAGGTCACGGGCGGCAATCCGCGTACGACCGGCGTCTACTACGACGACGAGTACAGCCACGCCGTACTGCCGGCGGGCACGACCTCGTGTCACGGCCAGCCGACCGGTGGCGAAGTCATCTACGACTCGCCGGATGACATCGACGCGAACGCGCTCGACGCCGGCGAGGGTCTCACCGGCCTGCCAGGAAGCATTCTCGAAATGACCGCTCAGCCGCAGTCGCTGATCAATCCGGCCACGCTGCCGGTCAACCCTCAGACCTGCAAGCCGATCTACCCCCACGAATACCTCGAGGTCAACACGATCTTCGAAGTGGTCCACGATCACGGTCTGCGGACAGCATGGTCGGACAAGCACCCTGCCTACGAAGCCCTCGAAGGCCCGGCGGGCAACAGCATCGACGACCTGTTCACGCCCGAGATCGACTCGATCGCGCTCGAACCGAATGGCAAACCGTATCCGGGTGAAATCAGCTGGACCGAAGACAACGCCGCGACGATGCAATACGACTCCTACAAGGTCCAAGCTGTCCTCAACGAGATCGACGGCTACGACCACAGCCGCAAAACCAAAGTTGGCGTGCCGGCGATCTTCGGCATGAACTTCCAAACGGTCTCGACCGCGGAGAAGCTGCACACATCCGACGGCCTCACCGGCGGCTACCTGCCCGGCACCGACACGCCGGGACCGCTGCTCCAACGGGCGCTCGACTACATCAACGCACAGCTACAAGCGATGGATGAAGAGATCCAAGCGCAGGGCCTCGCGAACTCTACGGCCATCATCGTCTCGGCCAAGCACGGCCAGTCCCCGCAAGACCCGAACTCGCTGGTCAAAATCAAGGACGGCCCGATCATCGAAGCGATCAACGCCTCCTGGGAAGCGCTTCACCCCGGTTCGGGCGCACTGATCGTTGCGGGTACCGACGACGACGCCTGGCAAAGCTACCTGTCGAACACCTCCCAAGAAGCTGCCAATTTCGTAAAGGAATACCTGTGGAACCACACGGCAACAGGCGTCGCCTACGACGGCAGTACACGCACATTGGCGCACTCGGGGTTGGCCGAAATCTACGCCGGCAAGGACGCGGCGAAGTACTTCGGTGTGCCGCTCGGCGATCCGCGCCACCCCGACGTGTGGGGTGTGGTGCAGGTCGGCGTGGTCTATACGGGTGGCAGCAAGATCGCCGAGCACGGCGGCGCAAATCCGGCCGACCGTGACGTGCCGATCCTCGTCTACGCGCCGGGTGCGGTGCAGCCGGGGGCCTACCGCTCCTGGGTCGAGACGACCCAGATCGCGCCCACGATCCTGGACCTACTAGGCCTGGATCCGGACGCGCTCGAAGCGGTCCAAATCGAAGGCACCCAGGTGCTTCCGGGGGTCGCCGGCCACTGACGTTGTCGCATCCAGCTCGCCGGGCGCCTCGAGTGTGGGGCGTCCGGCAGCGGCGCTTCAACTGGGCCGGCATCAAAGCGATTCTTCCACATGGCCTATCTCGCGCAGATGCTTGTCGCGGCAATTTATCGCGGCAATGGCCGAGCTCGATCTCGAACGACGAGTCGTGTCGATTTCATGGGGGCTCGTTCGACGTATAGGTAGAGCCGAGGTGCGAACCTGTTCAGAACGGTAAGCGCACCAGAGCGAAACCCACCAGCGAAGGAGCAACACAGATGCGCTTCATGATGATCATGATTCCCAATATCCCCGACGAAGCCGACTGGACTCCGAGCGCCGATGCCGTGTCGGCGATGAGTCGCTACAACGAGGAGTTGGCCAAAGCCGGGATCCTGCTCAGCCTCGACGGCTTGCACCCGCCGGGCAAGGGTGCCCGTGTGTCTTTCTCCGGCGGCAAGGCGAACGTCACCGACGGTCCGTTTACCGAGGCCAAGGAGCTGATCGGCGGCTACTGGCTGATCCAGGCGAAATCCAAGCAGGAGGCGGTCGAGTGGGCTTCGCGCTGCCCGGCGGCCGAGGGCGACGTGATCGAGGTTCGCCAGGTCTTTGAGATGTCGGACTTCCCGCCAGAGGTCCAAGCGGCGGCGGCGAGCTAGAGCACGTCTGGGCGGCGGGCAAGTTAGATCGGCACGTAGAAGGCGCATTCGAGCGAATGACGACCGCTGCCCGACAGATGCCGGCGATCGAAGCCGTCTGGCGGATTGAGTCGCCGGCTTTGATCGCGGGTCTGACAAGGATCGTGCGTGACGTCGGCATGGCGGAGGATCTGGCTCAGGACGCGCTCGTGATCGCGCTTGAGCAGTGGCCCGAGTCAGGCGTTCCGGAGAACCCGGGCGCCTGGCTCATGGCCACCGCCAAGCACCGCGCGATCGACCTGCTGCGCCGTAACAAACGACTGCGGCAAAAGCACGAGCAGCTGGCGGGCGAGCTCGAGCTTCAGGGTGACTCGGTCGAAGCGCGGCTGGAAGCCTCGATCGAGGAGCAGGTGGGCGACGACCTGCTCTGTCTGATCTTCATGTGCTGCCACCCGGTCCTGTCCGAGCTTGCGCAAGTGGCGCTGACACTGCGCCTGCTCGGCGGCTTGAAGACAGAGGAGATCGCGCGAGCGTTCCTCGTCCCGGAGTCCACGGTGGCGCAGCGGATCGTGCGGGCCAAGCGCACACTCGTCGAGGCGAAGGTCCCGTTCGCGTTGCCCGAGGTGGATGAGCTGGCTGAGCGACTCTCCTCGGTGCTGGCGGTCTTGTACCTGATCTTCAACGAGGGCTATACGGCAAGCGGGGGCGAGGACTGGTTGCGCGCCGATCTCTGTGAGGAGGCATTGCGTCTCGGGCGCGTCCTCGCCGAGCTGATGCCGCAAGAGCCGGAGGTACACGGCCTGGTCGCCTTGATGGAGATCCAGGCGTCGCGCCTCGGGGCCCGCGTCGGCGCCGGGGGCGAGCCCATCCTGCTGGGAGACCAGGACCGTGCTCGTTGGGATCGCCTCTTGATCGCGCGTGGCCTGGCCGCGACTGGAGCGCGCCGAGCAAATCGATGGCGCCCTCGGTCCATACACGCTGCAGGCAGCGATCGCCGCTTGTCATGCGCGTGCCCTTGAGCCGCGGGACACCGACTGGGTGCGTATTGCCGCGCTGTATGAGGCCCTGGCCCAGCTTTCACCCTCGCCAATCGTCGAGCTGAATCGCGCCGTTGCTCTGGCGAGCGCCTTCGGTCCGGCGGCGGGTCTCGAAGCGCTCGATCCGCTGCTCGACGAGCCCTCGCTCCAGAGCTATCACCTGCTGCCGAGCGTCAGGGGCGACCTGCTGGCGAGACTCGGCCGCTTCGAGGAAGCACAGAGCGAACTACAGCGCGCAGTATCGCTCGCCGGCAATACCCGCGAGCGTCAGTTGCTGCTCGATCGCGCCGCGGCCTGCGCGTGGGCGGCGGGTCGCGATGCCTCGTAGGGCGTCTTTCAAGATGACCTGCACGCTCAACACCCCTTTACGTGGAGCTGGGAGATTTATTTTGGTACCTAACCTTTATCTAGGCGTTCGCAAAAGGGGGGTGTTAGGCGGACCTATATTCAAAAGATGATCCACACACCAGCTTTCACGATCCATGTACACCGCCGGCGCAGCTCATTTCCGGCGCACAGCTCACCTGAAAGACGCTCTACGTTTCGATCGTGACGAGCGTGCCGATCGGCGTGTAGGGCCATACTTCCGCGGCGGACTGCAGCGGCAGCTCGACACAACCGAGGCTCTGCGGCGTGCCGAAGGACGCGCGGTCGAAGTTATGAATCGCGTCGCCGCCGTTGAAGTAGCTGATCCACTTGATCCCGGGGTCTTCGTAGTGGGAGCCGTCGGGGTTGGTGCCGCTCATCGTGCCTTCGGGAATGTGCTCGAACACCGGGAAAGTCCCGAGTTCGGTTTCCGCTCCGCTGATACCCGTGTTGGCGGCCGAGGTGAGTACCGTGTGCCCGTCGTGCCACAGCGTCAGCACCTCTGGGACCTCGCGATGTACGTACACATAGGTGTAGCCGCTGCTCAAACGCTTGCCGGCGATCGCGTCGCTGAGCAACGCACGCCAGACGCCCGGCCCGGCAAGGCCGTCGACGGTGATTTCGTGGGTGCTCTCGAACTTCATCATCGCGCCGCGCGTGATCGTTGTTCGCCTGGCCCGGAGCCCACATCGCCTGCAGCTGGTGCGGCGTGTCCGAATAGCGCCAGTCGAAGCTCCCGCTTGGTGGTTCGACAGCCGCCTGCGCCTCGGCGCTGGGCGTGCGCGCCACCGGTGCGCCAGAAGGCTGCCAGTCGACCGGCAGATAGCCCTGTTCGGCGAGCAGCTGCTGGAGGCGCAGCGTCGAGCCGGCAGGCACCGTCCATTCGACCTGGCTGGTGGTGCGCAGCGCGGAGCCGCTGCCCGCCGTCACCGCAACCTCTCGCGGCAGTTGGACGCGCAGCTGCGAGCCCAGCGGCGCTCCGAACCCCGACGGTGTGAACACCAGCGTGTGACTGTCGGTTTCGCGCCAGTGTCCCGGCGTGCTAGGCGAGAGCGTCGGGTGACTCGACCCGAGCGCTTCGTCTCACCGTCTTTGAGAACGTCAGGCGTATCGGAGTGTAGGGAGAGATCGGTTCGCCCGAGGCCGGGATCGTGGCCATCACGGTCGTGTGCGACTGCGGGAACCAGCTCACCTGCATCGGCTTGCCAACCGTCTCCCAGGAACGCGCGGCCGCGGCGATTTCGGTGCTGCCGGTCGCAGGCTGGGATCCGAGCGAGACGGAGCTGCGCGGGTCGCGGAGCGTCGCGCGGTGAGTCAGACGGCCGGTGCTCCCATAGGCGATGGCGCTCACCGGCTGGTCGAAGCTGACGTGCACCGCCGAGCCGGCGGGAACGGTCATCCATTGCTCGCTCACGTGCGCGACGGGCGCTTGCAGCGTCAGTCGCTCGGTGCGTTCGTGGCCCAGTGCCCAGCCGAGCCACCCCGGCCTGCGAACCTGAACCTCGACGGATACCTGCTCGCCGGGCGTCAGCCGCTTCAGTGGCGTCAAGCGCCCGTCCTGCACCGCCAGTGGCACCCTCTGACCGTCGGGTCCGAACGCTTCGACGTGCTCGATCGTGCCGCCCAACGGCTGCACGGATACGCGCGCGAGCGCTGTCGGGTCGCTCGCCAAGCTCACGCCGGAAAGCGCCAGCGCCGCCACGACCAGCGCGGCGATTGCGACGACCAGACCCAGGCCCATGCCAAGCAGCATGCGCTTGCGGTCATTCCCCGTCGACACCGCATCCAGATGGGCGGATCTCGTCACCATCTGTAGATGGTAGGACGCTACGGTGTCGGCTATGCCAGATGCACAGACGCCTGCGGGGGGATTTGCGACTTCTAGCTCCACAGAGGCACGCACGCGGACCAACGTGAAGCTCGAGACTCTCATCCGGACACGCCGAACCCACAAGGCCTACGGCCCCGAGCCGGTCGACCGGGCAACGTTGCTGGAGCTGTTTGAGCTCGCGCGTTGGGCGCCCAACCATCACCTGACCAACCCGTGGCGCTTCCGCGTGATCGGCCCGCAAGCGCGCGCGCTGCTCGCCCGCGAGGCAGAGCTCGAGCAGCCCGGCTCGGCGCGAAAGCTCGAGCGTGCGCCGACGCTGATCGTCGTCGGGGTCGAGCCGCAAGGCGACCCGTCTCAACAGCAAGACGATCTGCTGGCAGCAGCGGTCGCCGCGTACATCGTCCTGCTGTCGGCACATGCGCGTGGACTGGCCGGCTACTGGCGCACGCTGCCGATTTTGGAGAAGCCCACGGTCCACGCCGGGCTGGGCATGTCCGCCACAGAGCAAGCCATCGGCTTGCTCCACCTCGGCCACCCGGTGCAAGCCCAGCGTGCCCCCGAGCGCGCACCGGTAGAGGACATAGTGACCTTCCTCGACTGACCAATTAATCCATATCTCGGGGAAGACAGCGCCGCATGCGGCGCTGTCCCGGACCGTACATGTACGGTCCGGCCGGGTCGTGCATGCACGACCCGGAACAACTTGGGATGGAGATATAGGCTCGCCGAAGATTCAACCCGGTGAAAGGGTCAAGACCGGTACTGTCATGCGAGACATGTCAGAGCAAGCCGAGCGTCCTGCCCAAGCCGCTGACACCGAGCGAAAGGCACGCCGACCCGCGATCGTCGTGGTCGACGACGAGCCGGCGGTCTTGGCGGCGGTCAGCCGCGACCTGCGCCGTGGCTTTGGCGAGCGCTTCCGCGTCTTGCGTGCCGGCTCGGGGCCCGAGGCATTGGAGCTTCTGCGCGAGCTGCGCACACGCGGCGATCAGGTGGCGATGCTGATCGCCGACCAGCGTATGCCGGGAATGCCGGGCACCGAGTACCTGGTGCACGCACGACAGCTGGTGCCCGACGCCAAGCGAGTGCTGTTGACCGCATACGCCGACACCGAGGCGGCGATCGCGGCGATCAACGAGGTGGCGCTCGACTACTACCTGCTCAAGCCGTGGGACCCCCCCGAGGAGCAGCTGTTCCCGGTGGTCGAGGACCTGCTCACCACATGGGAGGCGGGAGCGGCGCTCGAGGCCGGCGGTGTGCGTGTGGTCGGCCACCGCTTCTCGCGCGAGTCGCATGACCTGCGCGACTTCCTGGTGCGAAACCGAGTGCCCGCGCGCTGGTTGGACGTGGAGCGCGACGGCGAGGCGCGCGAGCTGTTGCGGGTTGCCGGCGTCGACGCCGAGCGCCTGCCGGTGGCGCTGCTGGAGGACGGTACGGTGCTCGAGCGCCCGACGATCCTCGAGCTGGCCGAGCGCCTTGGCGTCAGCGGCACGCCGGCGCAGGAGCACTACGACCTTGTCGTCGTCGGTGGCGGCCCGGCGGGACTGGCGGCCGCGGTGTATGGCGCCTCCGAGGGCCTGAAGACGGTGATGGTCGAGCGCGAGGCACCGGGCGGGCAGGCGGGCCAGTCGAGTCGCATCGAGAATTACCTCGGTTTTCCGGCCGGCCTGAGCGGCTCGGACCTGGCCCGCCGCGCGACCGACCAGGCCCGGCGTTTGGGGGCCGAGCTGCTGACCGTCCAAGAGGCTGTCGGCCTACGTGCCGAGGGCTCGGCGCGCCTGGTTGACTTGAGCGGTGGCGGCGCGCTCAGCGCGAGCTGCGTGATCGTCGCCTCAGGCGTGTCCTACCGCCAGCTGGACACACCCGGCTTCCCCGAGCTGACCGGCGCCGGCATCTACTACGGCGCGGCGATGACCGAGGCGCGTGGATGTGCTGAGCAGCGTGTGGTCGTGATCGGCGGAGCCAACTCCGCTGGCCAGGCGGCTGTCTACTTCAGCGGCTATGCCGCCCAGGTCACGATGCTCGTGCGCGGCCCATCGCTCGAGAAGTCGATGTCCCACTACCTGATCGAGCAGATCGCGGCCCAGCCCAATATCGAGGTCCGCACCGGCACCTCGGCGCTCGCGGCCGAAAGCGAGGGTGGGCGTCTGACGGGTCTGCGCGTGAAGACTCCGGGTGGCGAGGAGGCATTGGCGGCTGACGCTTGTTTCGTGTTCATCGGGGCCGCCCCCCGCACCGACTGGCTGGACGGCGTCTTGGCGCGCGACGAGCGCGGCTTCATCCTGGCCGGCCGCGACGCCCAAGCGGGCGGCTGGTCCTTGAAGCGCGAGCCCTACGTCCTCGAGACCACGGTGCCGGGAGTGTTCGTCGCCGGCGACGTGCGCGCGCGCTCGATCAAGCGTGTCGCAAGCGCCGTGGGCGAGGGCTCGATGGCCGTGTCGTTGATCCACGAGTACCTGGTCGAGGCATGAGGCTCGTCCCAATGCCACGGTGCATCGGCACCGGCGAGCGCGGCTCCCGCTCGACGCGGTGGATCGTCTGCCCTGAAAGACATGCAGCACGGCGGGTGCGGCGGCTGCGGCGGGGTATGCGGTGAGCGAGCCGCCGGTCACACTGGAGGAGCTGCGCGGCGTCGATCTGTTCGACGGTCTCGGCGACACCGACTTGGCCGAGTGGGTGGCGCTCGCGCGCACCCGCCACGTCGATCCGGGTGGGATCATCGCCGAGCAGGGCGAGGAGCCGCCGGGCTTGCAGCTACTGCTGGAGGGACGCGCGCAGGCGCTGATCCTCGCGCAGGGCAGAAGCGAGCCGGTCGGCCATCACACGGCACCGACGTGGATGGGCGCGATCGCCGTGCTGACCGGCGGCACGCTCGGGGTGCGCATGCAGGCCGAGACCGGCTGTCGCATGGCAACGGTTGCTCCGGAGGACTTCAAGCGCTTGGCGTTCGCTCAGCCGGAGATCCACCAACGCGTGATGCGCCAGGTCGCGCCAGTGATGAGCCGCGTGACCGAACGCGAGCAGAACAGTGAGCGCCTCACCTCGCTGGGCACGATGGCCGCCGGCCTTGCGCACGAGCTCAACAATCCCGCGGCCGCGGCTCGTCGCGCTGCCGCGCAGATGACCGAGGCGCTCGAGGCGATCAACTCGGCCTTGGCCTCGTTCGTCGAGGCTGGCGTGGAGCGAGAGGACGCAGCGCTTCTGTTGGGACTGCAACAGCAGGCGATCTCACAGGCGGCTTCGGCCACGGCACTGGATGCGCTAGACGCCGCGGACGCCGAGGACGAGCTGCTGGAGCAGATGCAGGCGATGGGGGTGGGGGAGCCCTGGCGACTTGCCGAGCCGCTGGCGTCGGCCGGGGTGGACCGGCAGTGGCTCGAACGTGTGGCCCAACTTGCGGGTCCGGCGGTAGAGGCCGCACTGCGCTGGGTTGCCGCCTCGCTCACCGCGGGCCGCCTGTCGGCTGAGCTGTGCGAGTCCACCGAGCGCATGTCATCGCTGGTGGGCGCAGTGAAGTCCTATGCGTACATGGACCGCGGCGCGCTCGTGGAGGTCGATCTGCACGAGGGCCTTGAGACCACGCTAACGGTGCTCAGCTACAAGCTCAAGCACACCACGATCGCGCTCGTGCGCGACTACGACCGGGCGCTGCCGAAGCTCACGGTGCGCGGCTCCGAGCTCAACCAGGTGTGGACGAACCTGCTCGACAACGCGATCGACGCATTGGGAGAGCAGGGCACGATCACGATCTCGACACATGCCGATGGCGAGTGCGCGGTTGTCGAGATCGCCGACGACGGTCCCGGCATCTCGGAGGATCTGGCAGGGCGCATCTTCGACCCGTTCTTCACGACCAAGGACGTGGGTCACGGCACCGGCCTGGGGTTGGCGACCGCGCGACGGATCGTGGTCGAGCGCCATGACGGCTCGCTCACGCTCGAGAGCAAACCCGGCCGTACAGTCTTTCGTGTACGGCTGCCCTTCAGCCAAAAAGCTTGACCCGAGGATTCGATGTCAACTGGCACCCAAGAGACCTGATCGAAAATTCGATGTCAACTCGCTCCCAAGAGACCTGATCGGAGGATCCAAATGCCCGCTTGTACACACCTGGATCAGATTCAGATAACCGAGCTGCCCGAGTCGGTCGAGGGCTGTGAGGACTGCCTGCGAATGGGCGGCGCCTGGCTGCACTTGCGCATCTGCCTGGAGTGCGGTCACGTGGGCTGTTGCGACAGCTCGCCCAACCGTCACGCCACAGCACACAGTCAGTCAAGCGCCCACCCGTTGATGCACTCGTTGGAGCCGGGCGAGACATGGTCGTGGTGCTTTGTGGACGAGGTGGCGCTGAACATCCCGGAGGTGCGGGGCCAGACACGGATACCGCCATCGCCGCTGGGCGGCTGAGTGCATAAAGGTGACAAGTCCCGGTTGCTTAGATGACTTTGGCTGCCTATTGTCATCTCGACGGAGCACCGGAGCGGGAGTAGCCTTGCTGTCAAAACCTCGACAGAGAGGATTTAGACATGGCTGGCGATGCGTTGTTCCTTGGCTGGGGTCCCGTAGTTCGGGGCCGTGAGCTAAAGGCGTTGGAGGTCTTCCAGGAGACGCTTACCTACTACGGCACCTTGCAACAGGAGGGCCGGATCGACAGTTTCGAACCTGTGCTGATTGCTGCGCATGGAGGCGACCTTGCGGGCTTCATCCTGTTGCGCGGCTCGCGCGGCTCGCTGGACGAGGTCCGCTCGAGCGACGAGTTCCGGAGACTGGTCGTCCGCGCGGCGTCGATCGTCGACGACATCGGCGTCATCGATGCCTTTACCGGTGAGGCGCTCGGCCAGCAGATGGCCCTGTTCCAATCTGTCTCCGAGGAATTGGGGGATTGAGCCGGAAACTAGAGGTCAGGCTTTCCAGCGGTGGAGTCGGTTCGCCGACGAGCTGGTCGCTGCAGGACATGCTCTGAGCGGACGCTCGGTGTTAGTCAGAGTTAGGTTCCTCGTCGGCGTCTACCGCGGCATCGGAGATCGGTGCGAGCACGAAGGTCTCGACCGCGATGTCGGGATCGATGTGGTTGTCGCTCAGAAAGGCGAAGACGCTGCGCCCGGAGAGCCGTTCGACAGCGGCGATCATCTGCGTGCTCATGGTCCTCTGGAAGGCTTTGCGGCTGGTCAGGACGAGATCTGCCTCGCCGTCGCGGACGAGGCTGCGCTCGCCCATCGTCAGCGTGTCCTGCAAGACCACGGTGATGAGGTCCTCGTCGATATAGGTGCGGGCCTTGGTGGGGCCGCGGCCGGTGTACTCGCGCATCAGCTGCACCACCGCGCTTGAGATCGCAGCGGATATCGACCCCTTAGGGGTGGTCGGCATGTCGGACAAGGAATAGCCCTGTTCTCGCCTCCTTCCTGGGATCGGGCCCAGGCGAAGGAAAGGAAGGAGACGGAATGGAATCCGTCCGCCAGGCCCGTGTTTCCTCTCCGTGCCGCGTCAGAAGACGACCCGTTACGAACTCACGTGCGATCAAGTCTAGTCGATCGCACGTGCGGGTTGATACGTGATGTTTCTCGCGCGCTATGTCGATTGCGTCGCCGGTCGTTCGTCCTAAGGAAAACGTCCACCTACTCTATGGAGAAGCGATGAGATACATACTGCTGATACATCAAGGCACCACGCCGCTGCCGGGGACACCTGAGTGGGAGAGCCTCTCCGCCGAGGAGCAAGGGGCGGTTTACGGCGCTTACAAGACAATCAACGAGACCCCGGGCGTCACCCCCGGTGTGCGGATGGGTGACCCCGAGACGGCGACGACCGTGCGGGTCAAGGACGGCAAGACGCTGAGCACCGATGGCCCGTTTGTGGAGACGAAGGAGGCGCTCGGCGGCTACCTCTTCTTCGAGGCCGAGGATCTGGACGCCGCGATCGAGCTGGCCGCGCGCGTGCCGGCCGCGAGCATGGGTGGCGCGATCGAGCTACGTCCCCTGGTGGAGGAGGGTTGGTAGTGCACGTCTTCGGAGGAGGTGCAAGCGCTGGCTGAGGGAGCCCCCAGATCGAACGGAACGGTCGCTGCTGGGCCGTCGGTAGGACAGGTCTTCCGTGAGCAGTGGGGCCGCCAAGCGCAAGATCAAGGCTGCCGGCATCCCCTTCAGGATTCCACCGGCGCATCTGCTCCCCGAGCGTCTGGATGCAGTGCTGGCGGTCGTCTATCTGATCTTCAACGAGGGCTATGGGAGCCGTGGCGAGTTGAGCGCCGAGGCTATCCGCCTCGGCGCGGCGCTCGTCGAGCTGATGCCCGACGAGCCTGAGGCGAGCGGTCTGCTGGCGCTGATGCTGCTGCACGATTCACGACGCGCAGCGCGGTTCAGCGATGGCGAGCTGGTGCTACTCGCCGACCAGGACAGGGGCTTGTGGGACGGGGCGCAGATCGACGCCGGGCGGGCAGTGCTCCAGCGCGCCCTGGCTTTGGGCGGCGGCGAATACGCGCATGGGGCCGGCCACGGAGGCGAAAATGTGGGCGGTGACTGGAGCGTGCGCGGCGGCCCGTACACCTTGCAGGCCGCGATCGCCTTGTTGCACACCGAGAATACGCGCGACTGGTCGCAGATCGCCGCGCTCTACGACGAGCTTGCGCGGTTGGCACCCTCACCGGTGATTGAGCTCAACAGGGCCGTCGCGCTGGCCGAAGCACAGGGGCCAGCGGTGGGATTGGCAAGCATCGAAGCTCTTGCCGGGCTGGATGGCTACCACTATTTCCATGCCGCCCGCGCCGAGCTGCTGCACCGTCTCGACAGGTGGGCCGAAGCCCGCGTGGCGTTCGAGCGGGCGCTCCAGCTGGTTCGCTCCGAGCCCGAGCGACTATTCCTCGAGCGCCGGTTGGCCTCGCTGTAGCGCGACGGTCTTTGCTCAAAGGGGTGTTCCCGCCCCCTGGCCCCTTGGCCCGCACTCGGCCGCAAGGCACGGTGGTCGTTGTTCCAAAGGGGCGATGCCCCGCACGCGCGCGCGGGGCATCGCCCCTTTTGCATGGACGGTTGCAGGACGGTCGCGGCTAGGGGCGGGCACCCGAACCGATGGCCAGCGGGTCGTAGAGAGGCTCAAGCAGCGATATGCCCAGTCGATAGGGGGGTGTGCTCGAGCTGGGCTCACAAGTTCGTTCGCTTTTTCCACGTGGCTTTGCGCTCGTGCTTGGCTGCACCGTCGCGCTGGCAGGCGCGAGTGTGGTCGGTGTGGCCGGTGCCTCCTCGGCGGCGGCCGCGACGACCAAGAAGCTGACGGCCGCCAACTGGGACAGCGCCCAGCAACAGCTCGTCGTCGTCGCTGGGGCGATGAGCGAAGTGCCCGGCGCCGGCTTTGCCGGTGCCGCCCCGCTGAGCGCCCAGGCCGAGAGCGCCGCGCTGACAGCGATCGCTGCACGCGAGCAAGTCGCGCCGATCGCCTTCCAGACCAATGCCCCGATCACACTTGTGCGCTTCGACGGGCTGCTTGTCGATCAGCTGGGCCTCGGCGATGTCGCCGAACACGTCCAGCAGGTGGCCGTCGCCGCCGGCCTCACGCCGCCCAGCTACTTCGGCAGCGAGGTGGTCGCCCGCTACCTGGGCCTGCGCTACAACCACCCGGCAGGGGAAGACTCATTGGAGCTTTACCCTTGGAACGCGATCACGCGCGCCGAAGCCGCGCACTCCTTCGCGGTCGTGCTGGGACTTGAAAGCTGGTCTCTCTCCTCGGCGCGCGAAGTGCTGGAGGGCTTCTCGCTGCCGCAGTACAGCTCCGCGCAGCGTGAGGTGCTGCGCATAGCGGTGTCCAAGATCGGCATGCCCTACGTGTGGGGCGGGACGACCGACAACACGGCTGACGGCCTGGAACACGGCGGCTATGACTGCTCTGGCTTCGCCTGGCGCGTCTACAAGGTTTCGGGCCTGTCGTGGGGCAAGGGCATCCTCGGACGCACCGCCGCCGAACAGGCCGGTGAAATCCCCAAGAGCAGTCGCATCCACCTGGAAGACGTTCAGCCAGGCGACCTCTTGTTCTTCGGCTCGGCGAGCTTCAATGCAACCGCAACCGAGTCCAACGTGATCCACGAGGGGATCGCGCTCAGCAGCCAGTGGGCCGTCCACTCCTCCGATCAGGGGGTCTATGTGTTGCCGCTTACGTCCGGTTGGCTAGCGGAAAGCTTTACCTGGGCTCGTCGGGTCCTGTAACGGGGGCGCACCGAGCCGAGGTCAATCTCCGAGCCGGGGTCAAACCTCAAGGTAATCAGGGAAGACATCGCCGCATGCGGCGATGTCCCGGACGGTGCATGCACCGTCCGGCCGGGCGCGCATGCGCGCCCGGAACTGCAAAAACGAACACCCAGCGATAATCGTCGGCGATGGCGGAAGCGCAAGCCAACTCCTACAGCGGTCACACGGCCTGGGCGCGCAACCTGGCCGCGCCGGTGCGCGACTTCTTGAGCACCGAGACAGGCGGGGCGATCGTGCTGCTCGGGGCGACCGTGCTGGCACTGCTGTGGGCCAACTCGCCCTGGTCGTCCTCCTACGACTCGCTGTGGAGCACGAAGCTGTCGATCTCAATTGGCAGCGGCGGCATCTCCGCCGACCTACGTCACTGGGTGAACGAGGGCCTGATGACCTTCTTCTTCCTCGTCGTCGGCCTGGAGGCAAAGCGCGAGCTGGACGTGGGCGAGCTGCGCGAGCGGCGTCGTCTGGCGATCCCGGTGCTGGCGGCACTCGGTGGGATGGTTGTCCCAGTCGCTATATATCTCGCCTTCAATGCCGGTGGTCCAGGCGCGCACGGCTGGGGTGCCGCGATGTCGACCGATACGGCTTTCGCCCTGGGTGCGCTCGCGCTGCTCACCCCGGTCGGTGCGACGCGCCTGCGTGTCTTCCTGCTGACGCTCGCGGTCGTGGACGACTTGTTTGCGTTGATGGTGATCACGGTCGCCTATACCGGCCACATATCCTTGCCAGCACTGGCCGTCGCGGTCGGCTTGTTCGCGCTGCTGATCGGCCTGCGCTACGTGCCGGCTTGGCGGCGCCAGCTCACGGTGATCGTGGGTCTGGCCCTGTGGGTGGCGATGTTCGAATCGGGCATCGACCCGGTGATCTCTGGGCTTGCGGTCGGCTTGGTCACAAGTGCCTACCCGCCCTCGCGTGAGGACTTGGAGCGCGCCACGGCGCTGACGCGCTCCTTTCGCGAGCAGCCGACGCCCGAGCTGGCGCGTTCGGCCCAGATCGGCGTTGCCTCGGCGATCTCGCCGAATGAGCGCTTGCAGTACAGCCTTCACCCTTGGACGAGCTATGTCGTAGTGCCGCTGTTCGCACTCGCCAACGCCGGTATCCACGTGACCGGCGGCCTGCTGGGCGACGCGATCTCCTCGCCGATCACGCTCGGCATCGCCGTGGGATATGTGGCAGGCAAGCCGTTGGGCATCCTGGTCGCCTCATATGTGGCCTCGCGCCCTCGCCTGCACGGCGTGCGCCCAACTCTCAGCTTCCCCTCGCTGGCGGGTGGCGGAGCGGTAGCCGGCATCGGCTTCACCGTCTCGCTGCTGATCTCGAGCCTGGCCTTCAACGGCGAGCGCCTGCAAGAGGCAAAGCTCGGCGTGCTCGCCTCGGCGATCCTCGCGCCACTCGTCGCCTGGACGGTCTTCAAACTCATGAGACGCCTACCCACACAGGTGCGAGCTCGCCAGATCGTCGGCACGGCAGATGACATCCTCGACCTCGCCGACGACGTGGACCCGTCGCGCGACCACATCCGCGGTTGCGACGACGCTTTGGTCACGCTGGTCGAGTACGGCGACTTCGAGTGCTCCTACTGCGGCCAGGCCGAGCAGATAGTGCGCGAGCTGCTGTCCTCCTTCGACGACGAGCTGCGCTACGTCTGGCGCCACCTACCGCTCAACGATGTGCACTCCAGCGCACAGCTGGCGGCCGAGGCGACTGAGGCGGCCGCGGCCCAGGGCAAGTTCTGGGAGCTGTACGACGCGCTGCTGGCCCACCAGGACACGCTCACGCCGCTGGACATGCGTCGCTACGCAGAGCAGCTGGGCCTCGACGTCGAGCGCTTCTGGGATGAGCTGCGCCATCACGACTACGCGGGGAGAGTGGCAGAGGACGTGGCGGGCGCCGACGCCAGCGGCGTCTCGGGCACGCCGACATTCTTCATCAACGGCCGCCGCCACCACGGCGCGTATGACATCGAGACGTTGACCGAGGCGGTGCGCGCCACGCGCAGGCGCGCGGGCCTGCTCGTCGCCAACGGGTAAAGTCCCCGATATGACGCTAGTCCTGCTAACGGGCGCTACCCGAGGCATCGGCCAAGCCGCGGCGATCGAGCTCGCCAGCCATGGAGCAGAGGTTGCGCTGGTGGGTCGGGACCCCGAGCGTGTGGCGGCTGTCGCCAATGAAGCCAGAGCAGCCGGCGGTGGCGCCCCAGTACACGAGCACGTCGCCGACCTGACGCTGATGAGCGATGTGCGCAAGCTGGCCGAGGAGGCGCGCGCGAGCTACGAGCACATCGATGTGCTGGCCAACAACGCAGGCGCGCTATTTGCTTCGCGCAAGGTCACATCCGAAGGCTTGGAGCGGACCTTCGCACTCAACCATCTCGCGCCTTTCCTGCTGACGGCCTTGCTGCGCGATCGCTTGGCGGGGGGCCGCGTGGTGACGACCGCATCCGACGCGCACAAGTCCGGCCGGCTCGATCTCGAAGACCTGCAGTCAGAGAAATCCTACGCGGCGATGCGCGTGTACGGCACCTCGAAGCTGTGCAACATCCTCTTTACGCGTGAGCTGGCGAAGCGCTCTCCAGAGTTGCACGCCAACTGCTTTCACCCTGGAGTAGTGCGCACCGGCTTTGGCAAGAACGAGAACGGCATCTGGAAGGTCTTGACGACCCTGGCCGGCCCTTTCTTTCGCTCGCCGGCGCGCGGCGCTCGTTCGCTGATCTGGCTGTCGCTGTCGGATGAGACGGCTTCGCTCAGCGGCGAGTACATCGAAAACGAGAAGGTGGCCCAACCAAGCGCCCAGGCGCAGGACGAGGTGCTGGCAGAGGGCTTGTGGGAACGTAGTGCCGCGCTTGTCGGCCTACCGGCCGACGCGCCTGCTTGACGGCTTCGTGCGAGCGCGTGCGACCATTGCTGCGAGCAGATCGTAGCCGCCGATACAAGGAGGATCACAGCATGCAAGCTCGTAGCCGACATTTCCTCATACTCACGGCGTTGGTAGCGGCGATGGTCGCCGCCGGCGCGATGACCGCCTCCGGCGCGGGCACCGTGAAGATCACCAACTGCAACAAGGCCAGCAGTCGCCCCAAACAGGTGACGCTCACGTGTGGCGACGGCAACACGGCCCTCAGCGGATTGCGCTGGTCGAGCTTCGGTGGCGCAAGCGCCAAAGCGGCCGGCACGTTCGAGACGAACACGTGCACGCCCAACTGCGCCGAAGGAAAAGTGGTCCGCTTTCCTGTGAGCGTGAAGGCATACGACAGGCGCAGTTGCAAGCGGGGTGTGAGGGTCTACAACAAGCTCACACTGAAGTTCACGGCCAGCAAGCCTTCATCGGCGGGGAACCTCACACGCTGGACGCTGGGCTGCCCGATGTAGGCAGGTTGTCAAGGCTTGCCGGCCTTGACATAGTGCAGTGCGATATGCCCGGCTTGGTCGTCAAGCGGAGCTCTACCAGCCACTCGGAGACGGTGGCGTCGCTGCTCGCTTCAATCGAGCGGCGGGGCCTGACCGTGTTCGCTCGCATCGACCACGCCGGGGCGGCCCGCGAGGCCGGATTGGAGCTGGCGGAGGAGGAGGTTGTGTTGTTCGGCAGTCCGCGGGCCGGCACTCCGCTGATGCTGAGCGACCGGCGAATAGGGATCGAGCTGCCCTTGCGTGTGCTGGTTTGGCGAGAGGGGACGGAAGTGCTGATCGCGTACAGAGATCCCCGCGATTTGACTGACGAATATGACGTAGCCGAGCACCGATCGACGCTCGAGCAGATGGCGAAGCTGCTCGAGCAGTTGGCGAGCGAGGCGGCGAGCTAGTCTCATGGCTGTGGCGAGCGTTGGCACCACCGGAGGGCAGCCCAGGAACCTGATCCTGGCGGCGATGATCTTCGCGGTCGCGATGACTTTCATCGACCAGACGATCGTCTCGATCGCCGCGCCGGAAATCCAAAAGGAGCTGAACCTTACGAGCACTGGGACACAGTGGGCGATCAATGCCTACCTGCTCTCGCTGGCTTCGCTGTTTGCCTTTGGCGGTCGCCTGGCCGACACGGTCGGTCACCGCAAGATGGTGACGCTTGGCGTGATCGTGTTCGCGGCGGCCTCGGCGATGTGTGGTCTGACTCCCAAGGGCAGCTTGGCGGAGGCTTGGATAGTGACGTTCCGTGTCATCCAAGGTGCCGGCGGCGCGATCATGTTCCCTGCGGCATTGGCGATCGTGGTGCAGACCTTCGAGTTGCGCGAACGCGGCAAGGCGCTTGCGATCTTCTTCGGTATCGCGGGCGGCCTCACGGCGGTTGGCCCGATCCTCGGTGGCTATCTCACACAGTGGACCTGGCGGGCGATCTTCTGGGTGAACATCCCCGTCGCCGTCATCGCCCTGATCTTGATCGTCCTCTCAAAACCGAGGACTCAGCATCGCCCGGCGCGCATGGACTACCGGGGCCTGGCGTTGATCGTCTCCGGTGTCGCCTTGAGCGTATTTGGCTTCCAACAGTCCTCCACGTGGGGCTGGAGCGATCCAGCCACCGGGGCGTGCATCGCGATCGGCGCCGCGCTGCTGGTGGTGTTCTATTTCGTCGAGCTGCGCACCGTCTCGCCGCTGATCGAGATGAGTATCTTTCGCATCCGAGCATTCCTGGTGCAGAACCTCGTGCTCGCCATCTCGATGCTGGTGTTCGTCCCGGTGTTCTTCTTCGCTAGCGAGTACGCCCAGATCGCGCTGGGCAAGTCACCCTCGGAGGCGGGGCTCTACATCCTGTACTTCTTCATCGGCTTCGTCATCGCCGCGCAGATCGGCGGACGCATGCTCGACAGGGTGGGAGGCAAGCGTCCCGTGGTGCTCGGCTGCGCGTTGAGCGCCGTCGGCTTCTGGCTGTGGGCGGGAAAGATCGCCGACCTGAGCTTCAGCGCGCAGCAGTGGTACATCATCCTCGCCGGCGCCGGCATGGGGATGATGCTCGGCCCGGCCAGCACCGACGCCGTCAATCGCGCCTCGCGGCTCTCCTACGGCGAGGCGACGGGTATCACCCAGACGGTCAGGAACTATGCCGCCAGTCTTGGCCTTGCGATCCTCGGCACGATCCTGGTCTCGCAGATGCGCTCGCGTGTCGTCAGCTCGCTGATCGCAAAGGGCGTGCCCAGCGCCCGAGCGCATGCCGAGGCGTCGAGCATCGCCCAATCTCGCGGTGGCGGTGGGAACATCGCCTCGATTCCCCACTTCGTGCAGCTCGACTTCGCCTACGCCACGCGCTCGGTGCTCTACGTGATGGCGGCGATCATGGCGGCGGCGGCGGTCGTGGCCTTCGTCGGCTTGCGTGCGGGCCTGCAGGAGGAGGAGAGGCTGAGCCCGGCGAGCGACTTTGACCAGCAGCCGTCCAGTGGTCCTGTGGGAGAGGCGGTCGGCAGTGCCCTCCCTGAGGCGCCCGGCACTAGCTGATCAGGTTCACCAGGCCTTTGATAATCAGGTAGACGCCGGCTGCCGCGCAAGCGAGCACCGCCAGCAGACGTCCGCGTCGCGTAAACCAGGCGTTGATCTGCTCGAGCGAGTCCGAGGCGCGAGTAGGGAACAGCAGCAATGCCAGCATCGGCAGCTCGATCAGCCACAGCATTACCGCCACCGTGACGAGGAGACCGAGCAGCTTGCCGCCGGTCGAGAGTTTGGCGTCGGAGACCTCCTTGACCGCGGCGATGTAGATCGGCGAGGGCAGCACATAGAGCGTGATGCCGAGCACGAACGCCAGTCGCGTGCTCTGCAGGTACCGATCGATCTTGGATGTGCCCTTCGGCTTTGCCGGAGCTGGTTCTCTTCTGCGCAGGTAGACCGCGAATCCCAGCAACAACACGCCGAAGCCCAAGTCGAGTGCGGCGCTTGGGGTCAGATGGTGCGGTCCGGTGGCGCCCACTTCGTCCAGCAAGAACAGCACGACGGTGCCGACCGCATAGGTGATCAGAGCCGCGGCCAGCACGAAGGCGAGTACTCGCGAGCGCACCTGTGAGCCTCGACCGAGGGCGATGACCGCCAGTACAGCCGGCGGGTAGATGGAGGCGGCGAGCGCGAGGGCTAGAGCTTGGGGTGGCATCTCAGCTGGACATCGTTTGCTTGGCGCTTTCGCGCTCAGTCGGTATTGGTCACCGACAGTGTCTGCTCGCCCACGCGTACTCTGTCACCGGCGCGCAGCTGGCGTCCGCGGCGCGTCTCGCGCTCCTCGTTGACGAGAACCGGCTGCGACGCCAGGAACTCCTTCGCCTCACTACCGCTGTCGATGGCCCCGACGAGCTTCAGCAGCTGGCCGAGCCTGATCGTCTCACCTCGGATCTGAACCGCGCGCTCCATCGTGTGAATCTATCGGTGAGCTCGGGGTTCCGATGCCAGCCCAGCTTTGCGTGTGCGGCGGCATGCGCTGCCCGGTTCGGGTTCGACAAGCTCGCCCGCGGTCTGACGCGCATCGCGCACGCAGGTCAAAACAAGCTCTGTTGAGCGGCGTCAGCCTGGATTGGCTCGTCCAATGACTTGACGGGTGGCTTCGACAGCTGTCTGAATCGGCTTTTGGTTCCTGGTCGGTGCACAAGTCGGGCAAGGCGCTGACGTTCATCTGCCGGTGCATAGGCGCCGCGCTGGTAGAGGTCCCCGTAGCGGCGCACGAGCTCCGGGCGCTGAGTACGCAGCCAGTCCATGAACACGTCCTTGACCTCACCGCGCAAGTGCAGGGCGACCCCTCCGATGCTCTTCGCGCCGGCATCGATCGCCCCCTGCAGCAGCGGCTCGAGCTGCTGGGGACTGTCGTTGATGCCCGGCATCAGTGGCGCGATCAGTACGCCTGTCGGAATGCCGGCGCGATTGAGCTCCGCGACCGCCTCCAAGCGGGCGCGGGGATTGGGGGTATGAGGCTCGGTGGCTCGCCAAGCACGCTCGTCGAGTGTCGGGATCGACAGGCTCGCGCTGATCGTGGTGCGCTCGGCGATCTGCAACATCAATGGCAGGTCGCGCAGTAGGAGAGGAGACTTTGTGAGGATAGAGCAGGGGTTGCCCGCCCCCCGTGCGGCGTCACGCAGCGCTTCCCAGATGCCCACCATCAGCCGGTAACGCCCCTCGACCCACTGATAGGGGTCGGTGTTGGTGCCCAGCGCCACGTGCTCTCGCTTCCACGACGGACGCGCAAGCTCGCGGCGCAGTACCTCGGGCGCGTTGACCTTGACAACGATCTCACGCTCGAAGTCGCGGCCGGCGTCGAAGCCCAGATAGCGGTGCGTGGGCCGAGCAAAGCAGTTGTGGCTGACCACCCCATTTGCGATGAAGTCGCCAGTCTCTGTCGTGATGTCGTACATTCGCGCCACAAATCCCAGTGATCGGATTCCTGTCACGCCCAGCTTGGCGTGTGTCTTGAGGGCACTGTTCTCAATAGAGCGCTTTCTTGTGATCGCCGGATTCGTGCCGAGAAAGAAGCGCATCCGCTCAGGAAGGCCCCCACGAAGCCGAATGCTGACAAGTCCGTTGTGCTTGAGAAGCGGCTCGACGGCGTAATCGAAGTCAAGACGCCCGAGACAGGCCTTGATCCACGCCACTATCTCGGGATTGGTGTTTGAGACGCGCCATATATGACCGCTACAGGAACCCTCTGCATCGAAGATGCCAGCCAGGAAGCCCTTGATCCACGACAGTTTGGGGAGCATCGTCGGCCAACCGGCCAGCTCCTTTACTCGTTCGACATCGAGTCGGGCCGACGTACGGATCGCATTGATGGGCTTGTACCTTCCGGTTCCCTCGGCGAACATGAATCTATCGACCTCCGCCCCAAGGTTGGATAGGTACTCCTGGGCCCTGTCCAGCGCCTCGATGTCTGCAAGGGCGAGGCGAAAGCGGTGCACCGTAGAGGGGCCTCTGTTTGGCCGCTCATACGTGTATGAGCCGATAGTCCCGTCGCCACGAATCAGTCCAGCTAGGTAGCCACGACGGTAGTCGTTATCGAGTTCGGGCTGTAGCACGCAGCCGCCAGGTCCGAGCAGTCTGCTGCCAAGCGTGAGGTGTGGCCGCTGCAGTGGCCCCGATTCTGCGCCAATCACATGCTTCCATCCGCGCTGAGTGAGAAACCTATGATCCTCGCTGGCGATGAGTCGGGTACCGTCTTCGAGCTCCACCGAATAGGCAGGCTTGATGCTCGACCACTTCGCGAGCACCCGTGTCGTGACAAAGCGTCTGTAGGCGCCCATGCGCACTGTCCCGTAGATCGCATCGCTGACGGCGAGGTCGGTGAGTGGCCTGGTGCGCCCGTTTGCCATCAGAATCTGCGTCTCTCCCGTCATGCAATAGACACACGCATGACTGCATCCCCTATAGGGATTGATAGTCCAGCTGAACGGCATGCGCGAACGAGCCGGGACGCGGTTGAGCACCGAGCGGGCGCGGATCTCGTAGAAGCGTGTATCGAGCGCCTCGGGCGCGTCGAAATGACGCACCACGGCCTCGTCGCGGTATCCGGGCAGGCGACGCTGCTCGTCGGCCTCCTCGGTCAGATTGCTCCAGCGCACGAACGTATGTTCGCATAAGCATCGGCGTCACGAGGATTCGGGGTTGAAGAGGCGCGCTTGGGGGCATATCCGGCGCTATGACATATGGAACCTCGCTCTTCCTGATCGCGGTTGGCGCGATCTTGCGGTATGCGGTGACGGCCACGGTCAGCGGCATCAACCTGCAGACAGTGGGCCTCGTGCTGATCGTCGTAGGGGTCGTTGGCCTGCTGCTCTCGCTGCTGTGGTTTGGCGCGTGGGCCAGCAGGCGAGGCGTGGCGCCGGTCGAACGCGAAGTGCGCGATCGTGACGTTTACTAGGGCCTCAGATCCTCGCCTCGCGCCCCCGCGCGACACGACTACTGGGGAGCGCCTCCCCCGGTAGATGGCCTCCCGGGCATTCAAAGCCCGGGAGGCTTCTACGCGCTCGTCCTCTCCCTTCCTCCCCTTTTCCTGCCTGTCCCCAGCAGGCAGGAAACTTGCGGGACACCGCCTCGCCTGAATGCAACCCGAGTCGGATCGCATTCGACGTTGGTTGGCGAGTCGCTACTTCTTCGGGCAGGGAACCTTGATGCTGACCGTTGAGGTTTCCCCGCTGAGGTATTTGAGTTCGGTCTTCGCCGGGAAGCCGCCCTTCGGGCACTTCTTCGGCACGGTGCCGTAGGAGATCAGCTTTTTGCCTTGCATGAAGGCGGCGCCGACTCTGATCTTGATCGACAGTACCGATGCATAGGGAGCCCCGGGTACCGTCGATACGAGCGGCACCACCGCTGTCAGCTTCTGCGAGAACGGGTTGGACGCTCCTGAGAACCTGCCGGTGGAAAGGATTTCAAGCACCGTCGGTTCCCGGCCTTCGGTGAAGAAGGCGATGTTGCCGCCGGGTGTGAAGAACGCTTGGACCGTAGCTTTCTCCTGCACGCGCGAGGCGCCGAAGCTGACCACTCCGAGCACTTCGCCCTTTGGACTGGCAACCGACTTCTTCGGGCAGTTCTGTACTTCATGGCTTTCGAGGACCGCGTTCGAGCAGGTCGCAAAACCCTGGGGGTGAAGCTTTGTGCCCGACGGCAGGTACACCACTACCCCTGTCAGCGGTGAGGGAAAGCCGCCATATTCGGTGCCGCTGATCGTCATCTGAGCTTCAACCGATGCACCCGCGCCAAGGATGTTGCCTGTGTTGGGATAGGACCCCCCTTTGGGCGAGGCGGGATTCTTGAGGACCGGCAGGATCTTCGCCTTGACCGTGACTTTTGGAGCAGCGAGTGCGGTTGCGGGCAAGCCGATGGCCGCGATCGCCAGGCAGGCCAAGCCCACCAGGAGGCTGAGTGTGTGAGTGCGTTCGCCGCGGCGGGTCGACCGAAGGTTCCGGGTGCGTCGCGTATCTGCTTGGGGATCGGCGCCTCGGCTATGGACTGCGCTTCGGTTGGCGTGCTCGGATCTGGCCATGTCTCAACTCTCCTTGGGTGGTGCTGCCTATCCCCTTAACAGGCTTCGCACGTCCAAGTAGCGGTTGCAAAGAATTGCCGGGCGCACCCCACTCGGCTAACGTCGCGTCGATGAGCTCCCAAACTTCGGAGGACGAGCGACTGGAGAGCCTCGGCGTTTTGCGTCTACGCGCCGAGAATCCCGGCCCGCTCACGATGTCGGGCACCAACAGTTGGGTTGTGGGACGCGATCCAGCGTGGGTCGTCGACCCGGGCCCCAAGCTGGCTGCTCATCTCGAGCGTCTAACGGTTGCGCTGCGAGAGCGGGGCGGGCTGGGGGGAATCGTCGCTCACTCACGATCACATCGATCATTCCGAGGCGGTGGCGGCACTGCGCGAGCGCTTCCCCGCGCCGCTCGCCGCCGGTCGGGGCGGCGCCGATGTCGAGCTGGCCGACGGAGTGCGCTTCGGGCCATTCGAGGCGCTCTATACGCCCGGCCATGCCCCCGATCATTTCGCCCTGATCGCAGGCAGGGCTTGCTTTGCCGGCGACGCGATCCTCGGCGAAGGCAGCGTATTCGTCGCCCCCGACCCGGGCGCGCTCGCCGGCTACCTGAATGGCCTACGGCGACTGCGAGAACGTCAGCTCGAGGTTCTCTGTCCCGGCCATGGCCCGCCGATCTGGACGCCTGGGGAGCGCATCGGCGAATACATCGAGCACCGCCTCGATCGCGAGCGTCGCCTGCTCGCGGCGATCGCCGAAGGCCGTCGCGGAGAGCGGGCGCTGCTGGACGCCGCCTGGTCGGATGTGCCCGAGCAGCTGCGCCCACTTGCGGCTATCACGCTCGCCGCGCATCTCGACAAGCTCGCCGAAGAAGGTCGGCTACCGCTACCGTTTGCCCGATGAGCGCTCACGTGGAAGTGTGCCGGCATCGCGAGAGCTGCCCAGCTGAGGTCGGTGCCCGCGCGATGAGCGCTCCAGGTTCTGGGTCTGCCGATGCCCTAAGCGCAACTCGAAGGTTTGTGTGTGCCCCATGAGCAGTCCTTCCTCGAGCGCTCCGGAAGCGGGAGCATCCGCCGCGCCGGCGGCGCAGCCCGGAGGGTCGGTCATCCCAGCCCCCGCTCAAGACTCGCCGTTTCCACCGATCGCCGACTACGGCTTTCTCTCCGATTGCCACACCGGCGCGCTCGTGGCCTCCGACGGCGCGATCGAGTGGATGTGCCTGCCGCACTTCGATTCCGCCTCGGTCTTCGCCGCGATGCTCGACCGCGGCGCCGGCAGCTTCAGGGTCGGGCCGTACGGCATGTATGTGCCCGTCGGCCGGCGCTACCTGCCGGGCACCAACGTGCTCGAGACGACCTGGATGACGCCCCAGGGCTGGCTGCGCGTGGTGGATGCGCTTACGATCAGCGACTGGCACGACGTGGAGCGCGGTACCACCCACACGCGTCCGCCCACCGACTTCGACGCCGACCACCTGCTCGTGCGAATCGTCGAATGCATCCAGGGTCAGGTGCAGGTGGAGATGGTGTGCGAGCCGATGCTCGACTACGGCACTACCGCGGCACAGTGGAGCCACGTCGAAGACGAGTACGGCCATGGCCTCGACGCAAGCAACGAGCGTCACGGCGTTTCGCCTGTTCAGCGACACGCGGATGGGCATCGAGGGCAATCGCGCGCACTCGCGCCACACGATGAACGAGGGCGAGAAGCGCTTCTGCGCGATCTCCTGGACCAAAGAGCTGCGCGGCCCGCGCACGGTCGAAGAAGCCGAGGCGCGGATCGAGCGCACGAGCCACTTCTGGCGCACGTGGCTGGCCGAAGGCAACTACCCCGACCACCCGTGGCGCGCGCACCTGCAGCGCTCGGCGCTCACGCTGAAGGGCCTCACGTTCATGCCCACCGGCGCGCTCGTGGCGGCGCCCACCACCTCGCTGCCCGAGACGCCGCGCGGCTCGCGCAACTGGGACTACCGCTACTGCTGGATGCGCGACGCCGTCCTTCACGCTGTGGGCCCTGCACGCGCTCGGGCTGGACTGGGAGGCCGACGACTTCATCCAGTACGTCGCCGACATGGAGCGCAACGAGGACGGTTCGCTGCAGATCATGTACGGCATCAAGGGCCAAAAGGACCTGAGCGAGTCCACGCTCGATCACCTCAAGGGCTACGAGGGCGCGCGCCCGGTGCGGATCGGCAACGGCGCCTACAACCAACGCCAGAACGATGTCTACGGCGCGGTGCTCGACTCGGTCTACCTGCACTCCAAGCGTCGCGATCACATCCCCGAGCGGCTGTGGCCGGTGCTGGTCGACCAGGCCGAATGCGCGGCGACGCGTGTGGAAGGAACCCGACCAGGGGATCTGGGAGGCGCGCGGCGAGCCGCGCCACTACGTCTCCTCGAAGCTGATGTGCTGGGTCGCGTGCGACCGCGCCGCGCGGCTCGCCGAACGGCGCGGCGAGGAGGAGCACGCCGAGCGCATGCAGGGGATCGCCGAGGAAATCAAGGCCGACATCCTCGAGAAGGGCGTCGACGAGCGGGGCGTGTTCCGCCAGCACTACGACACCGACGCGCTCGACGCCTCCAACCTGTTGATCGTCTTGATGCGCTTCCTGCCGCCCGAGGACGAGCGCGTGCGAGCCACTGTGATGGCGATCCGCGACGAGCTGACCGAGAACGGCTTGGTCCTGCGCTACCGCACGGAGGAGACCGACGACGGACAGAGCGGTGAGGAGGGCACGTTCTTGATCTGCTCGTTCTGGCTCGTCTCGGCGATGTGTGAGATCGGCGAGCACATGCAGGCGCGGCGCCTGTGCGAGCGGCTGCTCGGCTACTCATCCGAGCTGGGCCTCTACGCGGAGGAGCTCGAGGCCTCAAGCGGCCGGCATCTCGGCAACTACCCGCAGGCGTTCACGCATCTGGCGCTGATCAACGCCGTCACGCATGTGATGGGCGCGATTCAGCACTCTTGATTCGGGCGCGGCCCGCGCTCTGGGCAGACGCTTGTCGTGTGGTTTCTGGCGGCCGGCGCTCGCAAGTGCGTCAATCAGCGCACAGAAGGCGCTCAGGCGTATCCCGGCTCGCCGGGCAGCGCCACGCGCGCGACCTCGCCGTCGAACCACACCTTCGGCTGCACCGGCAGCACCTCGCGACCGCGCGCGTACGTCCAGCAGCTCGGCCACGCTCGAGAACGCCCCAAGCTGCTCCAGGTGCTTGATCGTGGGGAAGACGAGCAGCGATCTCCTCGCGCGCGTATGCGTCGAGCGCCCCTTGCGGCGTGAACCAGCCCTGATCGACGCACTCCTCGCCATCCACGTACGGCTCCTGCCCGTCGGGCAGCTCCGCCAGGAAGAAGCGGGTGTCGAAGCGGATGGACACCTCCTCGGGAGTTATCCAGCGCGAGAATTCCACGAGCGCGGCTGGGTCGGCAAGTGCGATGCCCGCCTCCTCGGAGAGCTCTCGCGCCGCCGCCGCGCGATGCGCGTCGATGCCGCCTCACCTGCGTTGAAGGGTCGCCTCATCGACCGCGCCACCCGGGAACACCCACACGCCGCCCATGAACTTGGCCTGCTCGGTGCGCTTGACGAGCAGCACTTCCAGCGTCTGCGCTCCCGCCGCGCAGCAGGATCACGGTGGCGGCCTGTCGCGGTGGCGTCGCCTCGCCGAGGTTGAGCCCCTGGCCGGGCTCCTGTGTGGCCGCCGAGGTTGAGCTCCTGTCCAGGCCCGCTGTGGCGGTCGAGGTTGAGCCCTTGCCCAGCCTCCTCATCGCCGCTGGGGGTCGAGCTGCTCATGCCAAGGACCCTACCGCCAGGTAGTCTTACGTGCATGAGCGCGACCCAAACCCTGCAACGCTGGATCTGCGAGTCCTGCGGCTACATCTATGACCCGGAGGAGGGCGACCCCGACGGGGGCATCCCCGCCGGCACCGCCTTCGAGGACATCCCCGACACGTGGTTCTGCCCGGTGTGCGGAGCGCGTAAGCGGGACTTCACCTTGTACGAGGACTAGGACGCCGAGGCGTCCCGGCTGGCTTTGTCTTCACAGCCAGACCGGGCCGAGCTTCAGGAGCTCGACAGGCGGCACGTCTGGCACCCGTACTCGGCGCTGCCCGGGTCGCTCGCGCCGCTGCCGGTGGTCTCCGCCGAGGGCGTGCGCCTGCGCCTAGCCGATGGGCGCGAGCTGATCGACGGCATGTCCTCGTGGTGGTGTGCGATCCACGGCTATCGCCATCCGGCCTTGGACGCGGCCGTGCGTGAGCAGCTGGAGCGCATGGCCCACGTGATGTTCGGCGGCCTGACGCACGAGCCGGCGGTGCGCCTTGCCGAGCGGCTGGTGGAGATCACGCCGGAGGGCTTGGAGCACGTGTTCTTCGCCGACTCCGGCTCGGTGTCGGTGGAGGTGGCGATCAAGATGGCCTTGCAGTACCAGCGCGCGGTCGGCCACCCCGAGCGCACCCGTCTGCTCACGATTCGTGGCGGCTACCACGGCGACACGTTCGGGGCGATGGCGGTGTGCGACCCGGTTGGCGGGATGCACTCGATGTTCAGCGACGTGCTCGCCGAGCACGTGTTCGCCGAGCGTCCTCCTGACGGCTTCGACGCTCCGCTGGACGAGGCATGGGCCGAGCGATGTGGCGGCGCTGTTCGCTCGCCACGCCCACGAGCTGGCCGCCGTGATCGTCGAGCCGGTCGTCCAGGGGGCCGGCGGGATGCGCTTTCACTCGCCGGCCTGTGTCTCGCTATTGAGAGGTTTGTGTGACGAGCACGAACTTCTCCTCCTCCTAGACGAGATCGCGACCGGCTTCGGCCGCACGGGCTCGATGTTCGCTTGTGAACATGCGCAAGTCGCCCCCGACATCATGTGTGTCGGCAAGGCGCTCACCGGCGGCTACATGACGCTCGCGGCAACGCTCTGCACGAGCGAGGTTGCGCAGGCGATCTCAGGGGGGAGGGTGGCGCGCTGATGCACGGCCCCACCTTCATGGCCAACCCGCTGGCCTGTGCGGTCGCGCTGGCTTCGCTCGACCTGCTCGCCGAAGGCGACTGGCGGAGGATGTGGCGCGGATCGAACGTGGTCTGCGCTCCGGGCTCGAGCCGGCGCGCGAGTTGCCGGGGGTCCTCGACGTGCGTGTGCTTGGGGCGATCGGCGTGGTGCAGATGGAGCACGAGGTAGATGTCGTCGCCGCTACGACCGCCGCGGTCGAGCACGGCGTTTGGCTGCGCCCGTTCCGAGACCTGATCTACACGATGCCGCCGTATGTGATCGGCGACGACGACCTTGGATCGCGTGGCGAAGGCAGTTGTAACGGCAGCAAGTCGATGACGACTGTTGTCTGCTAAGCTGATTTGCGGTCGCCGGGGCCGTCTTTGCTGTCATTGTCAGCGCGTCTCATCTATCGAGTCAACCAGTCGCGCCAAGGCACGCGCTCGCCTGCGCGCGCCAAACTGCGGGTATCGCGGCTTGAGATTTCATCGAGCGTGGCGACTTCGATTGCTCCGAGTCGAGCGATCGTCTCGCGGTTGGAGCGCTCCATCGGCGACGGCTCGCTCGGCCACGGAGTGAGCACGACGGCGGCGACGTTCGAGCTGCGCTGCTCTGGCGGCCTCGATCGTGAGAAGCGTGTGATTGATCGTGCCCAAGCCCGGGTGAGGCGGCGATCAGAAGCGGTAGAGCTAGCTCGACCGCGAGATCGCGTACGGTGAAGTCGTCGGCGAGCGGCACGAGCAGGCCGCCGACGCCCTCCACGACCAGTATCTCGCTGGCGCTTGCGGTGGCCCTCGCGCGCTCGATCAGTGCGACAGCGTCAATCGGTTCGTCCGCCAGCGAGCCTGCCAGATGTGGGGAGACTGCAGGTCCGAAGCGCAGCGGAGCGACCTCCTCCGGTGCCATTCCGGCGGCGAGTGCCAGCAGTTCGTGGTCCGGCTGGCCAGGCGCCTGGCGGCTCGGCAAGTCCGGTGACAACCGGCTTGTAGGCACGCACCTGCTCGCCGGCGTCTCGCATTGCCGCAAGCAGCGCGGCGCTCACAATCGTCTTGCCGACGCCGGTGCCGGTGCCGGTTACGAACAGGCCACGCACGCGCGCGGAACTACACGACGCGGGCGAGCGGAGGACTGGACGTGTCCCCCGAGCCTGAGGTGGACGTTGGGGGCGAGCTAGATACCGACGCGTGCCCTGAGCCGCGAGGTACGACTCGTTCGCCGAGCGCCGCGGGCTCGCCAAGCCGGGCCGGGTCGAGCCCAAGCTCGCGCGCCGCGTCGGCCAGGACCTTCGCCGCTTGACACAGCTCTGCCGTGTCATGGGACGCCATCGTCGCGAGCCTCAGCCTGGACGTACCGTCCGCGACCGTCGGTGGACGGATCGCCTGTGCGAACACGCCGCGCTCGAGCGCGGCTTGACAGAGCGCTGTCGCAGCCTCGCTGTCGCCGACGACAAGCGGCACGATGTGCATGTTGCTCTGCTTGACCGCAAAGCCCTCCTCGGCGAGCGCCCCGCGAAGCGTGCGGGCAGCCTCGTGCAGGCTTGCCACCCGCTCGGGCTCGGCTTCGAGCAGCTCAAGAGCCGCCAACGCGCCGGCGACCGAAGGCGGAGAGGGAGCGGTTGAGAAGATCAGCGGGCGGGCGGTGTTGATCAGCAGCCGCACCATCTCCTCGCTCGCGCAGGCATAGGCGCCGTAGGAGCCGAGCGCCTTGCCGAGCGTGCCGATCAGCACGTCGATCTTGCCTTGCAGCCCGGCTTGGGCGATGGCGCCGCGCCCGCCGTCTCCGAGTGCGCCGGTGGCGTGCGCCTCGTCCACGATCGTCTCGCGCATCGTAGGCGTGCGCCAGCTCCACGATGCGTGCGAGCGGCGCCACGTCGCCGTCCATCGAGAACACCGAATCGCTCACGATCACGCGTCGGCCTTTGCCGCCATGCTCGCGCAAACAGCGCTCCAGTGATCGGTATCGAGGTGGCGGTAGACGATCACCTCGGCGCGCGAGGCGCGGCAGCCGTCGATGATCGAGGCGTGGTTGAGCTCATCGGAGAAGATCGTGTCGCCCGGCCCGGCCAGCGCGCCGATCGTGCCGAGGTTGGCGAGGTAGCCAGATCCAAACAGCAGGCAAGCCTCGCTGCCCTCGAATGCGGCGAGTCGCTGCTCCAGCTCGCGATGGATCGTCATCGTGCCCGACACCAGCCGCGACGCTCCGGCCCCGACGCCCAACCGCATTGCCGCGTCAGCGGCGGCCTCGCGGACCTGTGGATGATCGGCCAAGCCGAGGTAGTTGTTCGAGCACAGCAACAGCACGGGCTGATCCGTCGAGCAGGACACGCGGCCCCTGGGGCCCGGAAACCGTCCGCAGGCGACGCTGCAAGCCAAGTCGCTCGAGCTCGGCCAGACGCTCCTCGATATCGTTCATGGCTGTCTCTCTGTCATGTTTCAACCAGCGTCCCTCGCTTGGGCTGAAGCTCGTCCGTATCGATCGTAGTGACGCCGGTGCGTTTCGGCTGCGCCCGCGCGGATCGCGGTGATGCCGGCGCCTTCATGGCCACGCGCCCGTGCCGATCGCTCGGCTCGGTCAGTCGCCCCAGCCGGCAGGCACCGCGTTGCGAGCACCGTCAGGCCGCGGCGGCACCGCACGCTTGGCCTTGAAGCGCAGCTGCGTCGAGGGGTCCCACATACGGATCTCAAGACCCTCTCCCGCGGTAGTCCTGCTCGTCGCTGCCGTCCAGCAGCTCCTCGACCACATCCGGCGTCTCGCCGTCAAGCCAACCCGAGCGGTTGTCGGGTCGTGGGTTGGCGCCGTTGTCGCCCTGGCGCGCCACGTTCAAGCCAAGCTCCTCGAACATCTCGCGGTCTTCCTCGGGGCTCGATCCGAGCGTCGTCAGGAAGTTGCCCATCATCACGCCGTTGAGCCCGGCCTTGACCGCAAGCGGCTGCAGCTCGCCGAGGTTCTCGACGCGCCCGCCGCACAGACGGAACAGCGCCTCAGGCAGGATCAGACGGAAGATCGCAACCCACTTGACGGCCTCCCAGGGATCGATGTACTCGCGGTCGCCGAACTTCGTGCCGGGCCGCGGGTTGAGCAGGTTGATCGGCACGCTCGTCGGGTCGATCGCGGCCAGCTCGAAGGCCATCTCCACGCGCTGCGCGCGGCTCTCGCCGAGGTTGAGGATGCCACCGACGCAAGTCTCAAGCCCAGCCTCGCGCACCGCCTGGATCGTGCGCAGCCGTCCCTCGTAGCGCACGGTGCTCGAGACTTCGTCGTAGTAGCTCTCAGCCGTCTCCACGTTGTGGTGCACGCGCTGGATGCCGGCCTCCTTGAGCGCCTTGGCGCGCGCGGGCGACATGTGCCCGACCGAGGCGCAGCGCTTCAGATTGGTCTTCTCGGCAACCAGCTTCGCCCCTTCGAGGATCTTCTCGAAGTCGCGCTTGGACAGGCCCTGCCCCTGGGTGACCATGCAGAAGCGATGCGCGCCGGCGGCCTCCGCGGCGCGCGCGTGTTCGAGGATCTGCTCGGGGTCCATCATCGCGTGCAGGGGCGTCTCGGCCTCGGCGAAGCGCGACTGCGCGCAGAAGCCGCAGTCCTCGGCGCACCCGCCGGACTTGGCGTTCACCAGCGAGCACATGTCGGTCGAGTCGGAGAAGCGCTCGACGCGAGCTGCCCAAGCGCGATCGACGAGCGCTTCGATCTCGGCGTGGTCCTCGAGCTTCGCCGAGCTGGAGCGCTTCCTCGCGAGTTATCAGCGGCGGCATCTGCGGCGACCTCCGGTCATTCTCATGCTTGGACATTAGGGACGTGCCGAGACAGTATCCGAATAGGCTCAAAGCCATGATCGAGGAGATCCTGCCGGATGGTGCCATCGCCGTCGAGGCAAGAGACGATTCTGCCGAGGAGGCGCTCTTCGCGGAGGAGGAAGCGCTGCTCGAAGGCGCGATCGACAAGCGCCGGCGCGAGTTCGCCACGGGACGCGTGTGCGCTCGCTCGGCCCTGCTGCAGCTGGGCTGTCCAGCCTCCGCGATCCTACGTGGTCCCCGCGGCGAGCCTCTGTGGCCCGAGGGCTTGGTGGGCAGCATCACCCATTGCGACGGCTACCGGGCGGCGGCTGTCGCGCGCTCGAGCGAGATCCTCACGGTCGGGATCGACGCGGAGCCCGACGCAGCGCTGCCGGAGGGAGTGCTCGAGCAGATCGCTCGACCCGAGGAGCTCCCGGCGCTGCGCCTGCTCCAGGGCGACTTGCCCGAAGTGCACTGGGATCGTCTGTTGTTCAGTGCAAAGGAGTCCGTCTACAAGGCGTGGTTTCCCGCTCGCCGACGCGTTGGCTGGGGTCGAGGACATCTCGGTCTCGCTGGACCCGCGCACGCGTACGTTCTTCGCCGAGCTTTTGTCGCCGGGTCCGACGCCGGCGGACGCACCGCGTGGATTCTTCGGTGCTTGGATGGTTGGCGAGGGGCTGGTGCTCACGGCTATCGCCGCCGCTCCAGCGCCCGAGGTCTAACGACGCGCAACCTTGGGGCAAGAGCGCCCGAGACCTCGACGCCGTGCCAGCCCCCCGAGACTTGTGCGGGAGCGCCCGAGACATGGACGCCGTATGAGCGCCTGGCACCTAGACGCCGCGCCAGCGAGCGGGGCGTTTCTCGGCGAACGCCTTCATGCCCTCGCGCATGTCCTGGGAGGCAAAGGAGGCGCGGCGCAGCTCGATCAGCTCCGCCTCGACGTCCTCGGCCAGGCCGTCGCGCGCGTCGAGCAGCGCGGCGATCACGCGCTTGTTGCCGGTCTGGGAGAGCGGCGCGTTGCCTGCGAGCTCGGCGGCGAGATCGAGGGTGGCCGCATCGAGCTGCTCCTCCGCCACCACCCGGTTCACGAGTCCCCACTGCAGTGCCACCTCGGCCGGGATGTAGCGCCCGAGCAGGAACAGCTCGCGTGTGCGTGCGGCGCCGATCGCGTCGATGAAGCGACGCAGGCCGGTGTGCGAATAGACGAGACCAAGCTTGGCGGGCGGCATCCCGAGCTTGATCCCCGCGCTGGCCACGCGCAGGTCGCACGCGAGCGCAAGCTCCAGCCCGCCGCCGATCGTGTGGCCCGGGCAGCGCGGCGAGCGTGGGATAGGGAAAGGCTTCGAGCGCTTCGATCGCTTCGGTGAAGGGGTGCGCCACGAGCGCCTCGGCGCGCTCCTCGAACTCCTCGTCGGGGATCTCGCCGATGTCATAGCCGGCCGAGAACATGCCGTCCGCGCCGGTCACGATCACGCAGCGGTGCCCGGATCATCCCCGCCGGCTGCCGCGGCGTCGGAGGCAGCTCGGAGAGCGTGGCCGTGATCGCGTCGAGGATCGGGTGATCCAGCGCGTTGCGCTTGGCGGGATTGGAGATCGTGAGCCGAACGACGCCGTCGGCCGGCTCGTCGACGAGCAGCTCGCCCACTGCCTACTCCAGCACGACGAGTGTGTCGCCCTCGTTGACGGCTTGGCCCTCCTCGCAGAGGATCTCGACGACCTTGCCGGCGTCCTCGGCCTCGACCGGCATCTCCATCTTCATCGACTCGAGGATCGCAACGGTGTCGCCCTCCTCGATCTGGTCGCCCACGGCGCACTCGATCTTCCAAACCGTGCCGGTGATGTGAGCCTCTACCTCAGCCACGCTGAACCTCCGGGGACGCCGACGGGATAACGGTGGGGGACAATAGCCGCCGCTCCCGATCGATGACGATCGCGGGCGTTCCTGCGATGGCCTCCGATTCCCAACCAACAAGCACGGGTCCCGACGTGTTCGTGATCGTCGCCGCCTACAACGAGGCCGACCGCATCGCGGCGACGCTTGCCGCGCTCGCGCGAGACTTTTCCGGGCGCACCGCTATGGGTCGCCGACGACGGCTCCACCGATGGCACAGCCGCGCTCGCCGAAGCCGCAAGGCGCCACGGTGGTGCGCAGCGAGCGGGTGATCGGCAAGGGCGGCGCTGTCACGCTCGCGCATGCGGCGCTGAGGACGCGAGGCAGCTCGGCGAGCGCTCCGGAGGCGCTCTGGCAACAGGACGAGGGGGACATTGGAGTGGACTCGTGCGTGCTGTGCGACGGGGATCTGGGCGAGTCCGCGGCGCGGCTGGGGCCACTTGTGGAGGCCGTGCACGGAGGCGAGGCCGATCTTGCGGTGGCGGCCTTCTCCAAGCGCGTCGGCGGTGGCTTCGGGCTGGCGGTCGGGTTTGCCGCTGGGCGATTCGCCGGCGCTGTGGCCTTGAGCTGCGAGCCCCCATCTCCGGCCAGCGCGCGCTATGACGGGCGCAGACGCTCGCGCAGGTGCTGCCATTCGCGCCAAGGTTCGGCATGGAGATCGGCATGACGATCGACGCCGCGCGCGCGGGCGCGCGCGTGGGGGAGCTCGATCTGGACTTGTCGCACCGCGCCACCGGCCGCACTCTTGGCGGGTTCGTTCATCGCGGACGTCAGTTGATCGACTTCGTGCGCGTCTATCTCGCGCGGCGGTAGGCTCGCGCAAGATGTCGGTCCCGTGGACAGCAACAGGGCGAGAGCGAAAAGCAGCGGCTGGACGGCCGGCACGATGATCCTCACGTGACGGCCGCGCGATGATCCTCGCCATCGACCAAGGCACGACTGGCACGACCTGCATCGTGTTCGACGAGCAGGCCGAGCCGGTGGGGCGCGCCTATCGCGAGTTCGCCCAGCACTTTCCCGCGGCCGGGCTGGGTGGAGCACGACGCGGCGGAGATATGGGAGGTGACGCAGGCGGTCGCGGGCGAGGCGCTCGCCGATGCCGAAGTGCGCCCGGGAGAGCTGATCGCGGTGGGCATCACCAACCAGCGCGAGACGGTGTGCGTGTGGGACCCGTCCACGGGTGAGCCGTTGCACAGGGCGATCGTGTGGCAGGACCGCCGCACGGCCGAGCGCTGCGAGGAGCTGCGCGCCGCGGGTCACGAGGAGCTCGTGCGCGAGCGCACGGGGCTCGTGCTCGACCCGTACTTCTCGGGCACGAAGATCGAGTGGCTGCTGCGCAACGTGGAGGGCCTGCGCGAGCGAGCGCGCGAGGGACGCGCCGTGTTCGGCACGATCGACGCGTGGCTCGATCTTCAAGCTGTGCGGCGAGCACGTGACAGACCCGTCGAACGCCTCGCGCACGATGCTCTACGACATCGCCGCCGGTCGTTGGGACCCGGACCTGCTCGCACTGCTCGACATCCCTGAGCGAGCCTTGCCGCGCGTAAGTGCGAGCGCGGCGGGAGGATCTACGTAGGCGCGAGCGCAGCGGGCGGGAACACGCAGTACGTTCGGCATGACCCGACCAGAGGCGTTGCACGGTCACGCTGTGCCCGTTGCGGGGGTGGCGGGCGACCAGCAGGCGGCTCTGTTCGGTCAGGCGTGCGTGGACCCGGGCATGGGCAAGAACACGTATGGCACCGGCTCGTTCGCGCTGCTCAACACGGGCTTCACAGCGCCGGCTCCGCAGCCCGGCCTGCTGAGCACGGTCGCCTGGGGCATCGGCGGCGCGACCACCTATGCGCTTGGAGGCGTCGATCTTCGTGACGGGCGCCGCCGTGCAGTGGCTGCGCGACGGCCTCGGCGTGATCGAGCGGGCAAGCGACACGGAGGCGCTGGCCGCCTCGCTCGAAGGCAACGACGGCGTGTACTTCGTGCCGGCGCTGACCGGGCTCGGCTCGCCGCACTGGGACCCCTACGCGCGCGGCACGATCGTCGGGCTCACGCGCGGCACGGGTCGGGCGCACCTGGCGCGCGCGACGCTGGAGGCGATCGCCTACCAGACGCGTCGATGCGTTGCGGGCGATGGAGCAGGCGCTCGGAGCGAGCCGCTGCAGCGAGCTGCGCGCCGACGGTGGCGCCACCGCCAACGCGTGGCTGATGCAGTTCCAGGCAGATGTGCTCGGCGTGCCGGTAGTGGTGCCCGAGATCGCCGAGACGACCGCGCTCGGCGCCGCCTACCTGGCGGGCGTGGGCGTCGGCGCGTGGACGGTGTCCGACGTGCGCGAGGGCTGGCGCGCAGGGCGCGCGCTATGAGCCGCGCATGGGCGAGGACGAGCGCGAGACGCTGCTTGCGGGATGGACCGATGCGCTCGTGCGCACTCGGCGATGATGCTGTTCGGCCGGCGCATGCGCCGGCTGCGGGGCCGCACATGTGCGGCCCCGTTCCGAGCCGTGCATGCACGGCTCGGCCGGACGGTGCATGCACCGTCCGGGACATCGCCGCATGCGGCGATGTCTTCCTGATGGTGACGACGCGTAACTTTGCTGCGCCGGCGATGTAGAGCCATTAGATGAGCGAGCTGGCCTCGATGCGCGAACAGGTCTACACCGACCCGCGCCCCAAGGAGTACTTCGACCGCTTCCACGAGCGCGCCCGCACGCGCGAACCGGACTGGGCGTACGAGGCTGACGCGTCTGCTCACCTCGCTGTACGCCTACACGTTCTTCCGCGCACGCCCGATCTCAACCGAGAAGGTCCCGGGCTCAGGAGCAGTGATCCTCGCGCCCAACCACTTCTCCTTCATGGACCACTTCCTGATGGGCTGCTACATCCGCCGCAAGGTGCGCTTCATGGCCAAGTCGCAGCTGTTCAGCGGGCCGATGCAGTTCGTCTACACCCACGGCGGCGTGTTCCCCGTGCGCCGCGGCGCGCGCGACGAGGAGATGTTCGTCACCGCCAAAGCGATCCTCGCGCGCGGCGGAGCGATCACGATGTACTGCGAGGGGGGCCGCTCGCGCGACGGCAAACTGGCCGAGCACGCCAAGGCCGGCATCGGGCGCATCGCGCTGGAAACGGGCGCCCCGATCGTGCCGATCGCGATCCACGGCTCCAGCAAGATCCGCAACTGGAAGCGCCTGCAGTTCCCGAAGGTGACCGATCCAGTACGGCGACCCGATGCGCTGGGAGCCGGTCGAGAACGCGACGCGCGAGCAGCAGCAGGCGGTGGCCGAAGAGGTGCTCACCGAGATCAAGGCTTTGTACAACGGCCTGGAGGAACACGGCCGCAAGGGATGCTGCGCCGGGCGCGCGAGCAACGCCGGGCCGAACGCCGCGCCCGAGCCAAGTGACACGGCGACCGCGCTGACCCGGCGTGGAGAACCGCGCCGCCTAGTCCCGGCGGGATGCGCCACGAATGCTGCCCTGACTGCGTCGCGCGATGTGGCCTGGGTTGAAACGCGAGGAGGTACTCTCTTTTTACTCAATTCACAAAGCAGCCTCCATATTGTAGCGCGTAGTGTGAATTCAGAAACCGTAACTAATTACCCTCCGCCTCTCCGGGCTGAGACGTGCATCGCTTAGGAGGTCATCCCGACGAACTGACCGCCGGTGACGTTGAGGACCTGGCCGTGCACGTAGTTGGACCACGGCGAGCACAGGAAGAACACGCCGCCGGCGGCCTCCTCGGCCGTGCCGGGACGTCCGAGCGGGATCAGCATCGAGGCCATCCCGCGCATCTGCTCGGGGATGCCCAGCTGGACCTTCTCGCCGCCGATCTCCATCGTGTTGTCCTCGACCTTGGCGGCCGTGAGGCGCGTGTCGATGAAGCCGAAGGCGACCGCGTTGACGTTGACCTTGAACTGGCCCCACTCCTTGGCGATCGTCTTGGTGAGACCCACCACGCCCGACTTGCCCGAGGAGTAGTTGGCCTGCCCGGCGTTGCCCATCGTGCCCGAGATCGAGGAGATGTTGACGATCTTGCGGAACACCTCCTTGCCTTCCTCGCGCTCCTTCTTGGCGGGCTCGCGCAGGTGCGGCGCGGCGGCGCGGATCACCTTGAACGGCACGATCAGGTGGATGTCGAGCATCGCCTGGAACTGCTCGTCTGACATCTTGTGGATCGGCGCGTCGATCGTGTAGCCGGCGTTGTTGACGATGATGTCGATCTTCCCGAACGCGTCGATCGCGCTCTGCACGAGCTTCTCGGGCGCGTCGCCCTTGGTCAAATCGCCGGAGAACACAGCCGTCTCGCCCGCGATCTCTTTCGATGCCTGCTCGGCGACGTCGCCGTCGAGGTCGTTGATGAGCACCTGCGCGCCCTGCGCGGCGAGCAGCTCAGCCGTCGCGCGTCCGATGCCGCGCGCCGAGCCGGTCACGATCGCGGACTTACCGTCGAGTACTCCCATGGCTTCGATTCTCCTTGTAGTGGACACCCCCATATCCTCCTGCCTCCTCCGGGGGCTCCAACACCTCCGGTGTTGGAGGGGGCCAGGAGGTTATCCGCCCGGCCAACCCCATGCTCCTCCAACAGCCGCCCCGTGCTTCGCGGAAGCCGAGGCGCGCTCGCGCGGCGCCTGAAGCGCGGCGTCAGGCGATGATCGTGCCGAAGTCCTGGGTGTACATCCCGCCGGTCTGCCCGCCTGACATCGAGCTCGGCAGGTCCGGGTCGACGCCGATGCCGGTGTAGCGGTAGGAGCCGTTGAGGATGTTGGCGCGGTGCCCTGGAGATTCCATCCAGGCCTTGACGATCGCGCGGGGCGTGCCCAGCCACAGCGTGCCCCAGGCGATGTTCTCGCCGAGCGTATAGCCGACGTTGGCGTTGGGGATGAAGCCGCTCGCCTGGATGCGCATCAGCAGTGTCTGGCCAGCGGGACTGTGTGCGAGAAGTAGTCGTTCGCGTCCATGTCGCGCGAGTGCCCGACCGCCGCGCCGGCAAGGCGGGGATCTTCGATCAACGCGGACTCGCCGAAGCGGACGCGTTCGTCGTTGACGAGGCACAGCGTGGCCGCGACAACGCTTTCGATGTTGTTTGCCGCGGGCGTGAGGTTGGCGTTGGGGCATTCGTCGGCCGCGGTTGCCGGACGCGACCTGCGCGCTGTGGTGCACCGCACGCTTGTGCGTATGGTGCTTGCGCTTGTGTTTGTGCCCGTGTTTGGAGCCTTTGTGCGGTTCGCGATGGATCGTGATGTGGCGGACGTGCACGCTGCCCTTCTTCGAGCGCGTGCTCGATGCCCCCGCGGTTGCGGGCAGAGGAGCGCCAGCGCGGTCATCGCGACGGCAAGTAGCAGCGTAAGGCAGCGGTTCACGCTTCATGCATCGGCAGCGAGAGCCGCCGCGGCTTAGCGGCGGGCGTGGTCGCTGGACCGAACATGTCGCGGCCGGCTATATCGCTGCATCTGAGCGTTCGTTTGAAGTCGGACACTTCCGGCCTTCGCACGGGTCACGCCAGGTGCCGTTGCCTGATCGGTTCGTCGCAGCCACCACATAGACTCAGCTCATATGGCAAGCGATCCGGCAACTCAGCGGACCGACCTTGAATCCGAGGTCGCCGAGGCGAGTGGGGTGCTACCGGCCCAGCGTCTGCGCGAGGCGGTCACGCAGGGCTTGATCACGGCCGGGGATTGGCGCGTGCCGCTGGAGTCGATCCAGCCCGCGAGCGTGGACCTGCGCCTGGGTGAGTCGGCTTGGGCGTTGCGCTGCAGCTTCCTGCCCGACTCCGGCTCGACCGTCGAGGAGAAGATCGAGGACCTCGCCTTCGACAGGATCGACCTGCGCGACGGGGCCACGCTCGAGCGCGATCGCCCATACCTGGTGCCGCTTGATCGAGGAGCTGCACCTGCCGCAAGAGATTCGCGCCAAGACCAACCCCAAGAGCTCGACCGGGCGCCTGGACGTGTTCACGCGCGTGATCACCGACCGCAGCCACCGCTTCGACGAAATCGCCGCCGGCTACGACGGCAAGCTCTACCTGGAGGTCGTGCCGCGCTCGTTCGCGATCCGCGTCAAGCAGGGCCTCTCGCTCAACCAGGTGCGCCTCAGCCACGGCGACGCGCGCTTGAGCGACCGGGAGCTGGTGACCGTGCACGAAGAGTTTCCGCTGCTCTACCTGGACAGCCACGCGCTGCGCGCCTCCGAGCTGTCGCTTGCCGACGGCCTGTTCCTGAGCCTCGACATCCAGGGCAGCCCGGAGAACATCGTCGGCTACCGCGCCAAGCGCAACAGCCTGCCGGTCGATCTGGAGCGGATCGGCAAGCTCAAATGGCAGGACTACTGGGAGCCGGTGCACCCCGAGCGCGGCGGGCGGATCGTGCTCGAGCCCGAGGTCTTCTACCTGCTGCTCTCGGCCGAGGGCGTCAGCATCCCGCCGTCCTACGCGGCCGAGATGCTCGCCTACGATCCCGACCGCCGGCGAGCTGCGCACCCACTACGCGGGCTTCTTCGACCCCGGCTTCGGCTACTCCCGAGCGGGGAGTCGCCACGGATCGCGCGCGGCGCTGGAGGTGCGCGCCCGCGACGTGCCTTTCATGGTCGAGCACCGCCAGCCGGTGTGCAAGCTCGCGTTCGAGCGCATGGCCGGCGAGCCTGACGTGCTCTATGGGCAGGACATCGGCTCCAACTACCAGGGCCAGGAGACGATGCTCAGCAAGCACTTCGCCGAGCAGACCGCGGGTGGTGCGCAGTCCACGTCTAAAGGTGGTCCGCCGGCAGCAGGGTGAAGGTTGCGTCTTGCTCGCCGAGCGGTCGTACTGCGCGGAAGTGGCGTTCGTCGAGCGTGGCGATCCGGGTCGTTTCCAGGTATGCCGCCAGCGCGATCAGCGAGGCGTCGGTCAGCCCCAGACCGATCGACTCGTACTGGCTTGCGACCTCGATCGTCTCAAACAGCGCGGAGCGCCACCATTCGACCGTGTAGGCGCCATCGCGGAAGTCTTCGCGCACGGCCTCCGCGGCGACCGAGCCGCCCTTCAACGGGACCATGTGGTCCAGCTCGGCGAGCACGAGCGGGGTGGTGCACAGCTCGTCTGGCACTTCCTCCATCCACTTCCACACGCGCTCGTGGTCATCGTCGCCCTGGTCGACCAACGCGAGCACGACGGAGGAGTCGAGGACGATCACACTTCCCCGAACCTGGTCTCCGCCAGGTACTTGTCTAGGTTGCGTGCCAGGTCGCCGGGGCCGGAGAAGAGTCCGACCGCGCGCGGTCGCGGTCGGATGCCCGCCGCGTCGGCGAGCGCCCTGCGGATCAGGGCCGCCTTGGTCGTGCCCTCGCGCTCGGCCCGGAGCGTGAGCTCGCGATCCACCTCTGGGTCCACATAGATGCTCATCTTCTTCATGTCCTTTCAATTGTACCACCTGGCACCTACCACCTGTCACCCGTCGGATTCCCCGGTGTTTGACCGGGCTGTTCCTCCTAATCCGACGAGACCGCGCGAGCGGGACAGCTACAGGTCGAGCAGGCGACCGAGGATCTCGCGCATGATCTCGTCAGAGCCGCCGCCGATCGGCCCGAGGCGGGCGTCGCGGGCGGCGCGCTGGGCCCAGTGCTCGCCCATGTAGCCCATGCCGCCGTGGATCTGCAGGCACTCGTCCATCAGCTCGAAGGAGGCTCTTTGCGTCATGAGCTTTGCCATGGTCACCTGCTTGATGGGTTCCTCGCCGGCGACGAAGCGGCGCAGGGCGTCGTAGGTGACGCAGCGCGCGGTGTAGGCACTCGTGGCGAGGTCGGCGAGCTTGTGCTTGATGACCTGATGCTTTGAGAGGGGCCGCCCGAAGGTGGTGCGCTCGCGCGCGTACTCGGCGGTGCGTTCATAGGCGAGCTGCATCGCGCCGACCGTGCCCAACGCCATCGCCAGGCGCTCCCACTGGAAGTTAGCCATGATCAGCTTGAACCCCTCGTGCAGCTCGCCGAGCAGGTTCTGCTCGGGCACGAACACGTTCTCAAAGGAGATCGTGGCGGTGTCCGAGGCGTGCCAGCCGAGCTTCTCGAGCTTTGAGGAGGAGACGCCCTCACCGCGGTCGACGATGAAGAACGAAATGTCGTGGTGGCGGGAGGGTGGGGTGGGCGGGTCTTCAATCCTGGTCTTCACCGCCGTGACCATGAAGTGCGCGCGCACGCCGTTGGTGATGTAGGTCTTCTCGCCGTTGACCACCCAGCCGCCGTCGACGCGCTCGGCCTTGGTGCGCAAGGCGGCGACGTCTGAGCCGGCGTCGGGCTCGGTGATCGCGAGCGCCCCGATCTTCTCGCCCTTGATTGCGGGCATGAGGTACTGCTGCTTGTGCTCGTCAGTGCCGAACTTCCAGATCGGAGGCGTGGCGATGTTGATGTGTGCGCCGATCCCGGCCGCGGTGCCGCCAGAGCCGATCCGCGACAGCTCCTCCACAAGCACCGCCTCGTGCAGGTAGTCGCCGCCCTGCCCGCCCAGCTCGGTCGGATACTTCAGGCCGAGCAGGCCTTGCGCCGCGAGCTTTGGAAAAACCTCGTCAGGGAACCAGCGCTCGGCCTCCCACTGCTGCGAGTGCGGGGCCAGCTCGCGGTCCAAGAATCCACGAACGGACTCGCGCAACTCCTCATGCTCTTCTGTGAATGGGGGAGTGGGATTACTCGATCAATTAATTTGGGCAGTTCCCGGCCGACGGCGCATGCGCCGTCGGGACATGGCCGCATGCGGCCATGTCTTCCCAGGCTCAAAGGTGCATTCACCGTCGGCTGCGGTGTATCAAAGGCCGTAAGACCGACCGATGACATCGAGCATGATCTCGTCGGTCCCCGCCCCGATCCTGTTCAGACGCGAGTCGCGCCACGCGCGCTCGACGCCGTACTCCTTCATGTAGCCCGCGCCGCCGTGGATCTGGATGCACTCGTCGGCTACTTCTACGGCGATCCGCGAAGCGTGCAGCTTGGCCATCGAGATCTCCCTTACGGGGTACTCCCCGTTGGCAAAGCGCCACGCGGTCACGTAGACCATCTGACGCGCGCTCTCGATCTTTGTCGCCATCTCGGCGAACTTGTGGCGGATTACCTGGAATTTGCCGATTTCGCGGCCGAACGCCTTGCGCTCTTTGGCGTAGTCGAGCGTGCGATTGAAGCATTTCTGCGCACCGGCGACGGAGCCCGCCGCGCCGATCAGCCGCTCGCCCTGAAGCTCCCACATGATGTGGTAGAAGCCCTTGCCGACCTCGCCCAGCACGGCGCTCGCGGGCACGCGTACGTCCTGGAAGGCCAGCAGCGCCGTGTCCGAGGCGTGCATCCCGAGCTTCTCGAGCTTCTTCTCACGGATCACCCCAGGCGCGTCCATCGGCACGAGAAACAGCGTGAAGCCGCCGTAGCCCGCGTCGGGGTCGGTCTTTGTCACGAGCACGATCACGTCGGCGCGGTGGCCGTTGGTGATGTACGTCTTCGAGCCGTTGATCACGTACTCGTCGCCGTCCTTGACCGCGCGTGTCTTGATCCCAGCCACGTCCGAGCCCGCGTCGGGCTCGGTGATGCCGATGCACAGGATCTTCTCGCCTTTGATCGCCGGCACGACCCATTCCTGCTTCTGCTCCTCGCTGCCGAACGCAAGGATCGGGGGCATCGCCATGTCGGTGTGCACGGCAACGCCCATCGCCAGCCCGCCGGAGTTGGCGCCGGTCATCTCCTCGCCCAGCACGAGGCTCGTGAAGTAGTCGCCGCCTTGGCCGCCGTAGGCCTCGGGCTTGTCGAGGCCGAGCAGGTCGAGCTCGCCCATGCGATGAAACACCGAGTCGGGAAACGTCGTCTCCTCCCACTCCTCCGCGTGCGGCGTCAGCTCTTTCGTGACGAAACTGCGGATCGACTCGCGCAGCTGTTCGTGCTCGTCGGTGAAGATGAAGTGCTTGCGCTTTGACTGGTGGTCGGGCTTCAGAACGCTCTCGGCGGTTGCCATAGGGCTGGTCTCCTCGTGTGTGCTCGGCGCCCGGCGGACGCCTCGTTTCGTGGGCTCGCTCCTGTGTGATCACGCTAACGCACGGATGCAAGAAAGTAAACAGTAGGACTTCTCACTTCTCACTGACGTCAGATCGGGTTAGGATGCGCTCGTGAGCAATGAGCAGACCCCGTCCGAGCCTGTGCCTTCGGCGGACGCGCAGGCGGACAAAAGCCTGCCGCCCGAAGGAGTTGGCCTGGCCCCCGACAGGAGGGTCCTCTATGAGGTTGCCGAGGGTGTGGCGACGATCACGCTCAACGAGCCGTCAACGCGCAATGCATTGTCGGGTGAGGTTCTCGACGGTCTGATCGCCGGCTTCGAGCGCGCCCGCGACGATGAGGCCGTGCGCGTGGTCGTGCTCGCCTCCTCGCACGAGACGGTCTTCTCATCGGGAGCCAACCTTGGTGGCTTCGCAGCCGACGTGGCGCTCGTGCACAAGCACTTCGGCTCGGATCGCTTTGTGTCGCTGTTCAAGCTGATCGTCGGGCTCGGCAAGCCGACGTTGTGCGCCGCGCGCGGGCACGTGCTCGCGGGAGCGCTCGGGATCGCGCTCGCGTGCGACTTGATCGTGGCCTCTGATGCCGCCACGTTCGGCACACCTGAGATCAACGTCGGCGCGTTCCCGTTCATGATCATGGCGCTGATCTACCGCAACATCGGCCGCAAGAAGGCCAACGAGCTGCTGCTGCTGGGCGAGCGCTGGTCGGCTGAGGAGGCGCTTGCGGCGGGGCTCGTCAACAAGGTCGTGCCGGCCGGCGAGTTCGACGCCGCGGTGGCGGAATGGGCCACGAAGCTGGCGTCGAAGTCGCCCTTGATCATGCGTCTCGGCAAGGAAGCGATGCGCCGCCAGCTCGATATGCCGTTGGACGATGCTCTGGACTACCTGCGTGCGCAGCTGACCCTGGCGATCTCCACCGAGGACATCGTGGAGGGCGTGACCGCGTTCTTCGAGAAGCGCGAGCCGCAGTGGAAGGGGCGATGAGGATGTACGTCCAAAATGTGATGTCCCCCGCACGCCTGCGTGAGACAGGGGCCAGCCAGATGTGCTTCGAAGTGCCGATGCCCCCTGCGCGCGCGGGGGGCATCGCCCGGTGGAGCCGATGAGCACCGAGCAGACGACTTCGCTCTTGCGCCCGCTAGTGGAGGACCTGCACGCCCGCCGCGAGCAAATTCGTCTCGGCGGTGGTCAGGAGAAGATCGACAAGCAGCACGAGAAGGGCGCTTTGACGGCGCGCGAGCGGATCGCGCTGCTGGTGGACGAGGGCACGTTTGTGGAGCTGGGCATCCACGGCAAGCCCCACACTTCTCAGCGCGCGATGGACGGCGTCGAGGCTCCCGCCGACGGCGTGATCACCGGCTACGGCAAGGTGGATGGCCGCCTCACCGCTGTGTGTGCCTACGACTTCACGGTGATGGCGGGCTCGATGGGCATGACCGGCGAGTTCAAGGTCACGCGCCTGCGCGAGCTGGCCTTGACCAAGCGCATCCCGTTCGTGTGGCTGCTCGACTCGGCGGGCGCGCGCGTGCAGGAGGCCGCGGGCGCCATGTTCGCCGGCTCCGGGCATCTGTTCCGCGAGGAGGTGATCATGAGCGGCGTCATCCCGCAGGTCGCGGCGCTGTTGGGGCCGTGCGCCGCTGGCACCGCATACATTCCGGGCTTGGCCGACTTCGTGCCGATGGTCAAGGGCCGCGGCTCGATGGCCTTGGCCGGCCCGCATTTGGTGCGCGCCGCTGTGGGCGAGGATGTCACCCAGGAGGAACTGGGCGGCTCGCGCGTGCACTGTCGCAAGTCGGGCGTGGGCGACATGGAGGTGGCGAGCGACGAGGAGTGCATCGAGCGGATCAAGCAGTACCTGTCGTTCATGCCCCAGAACTGCGAGTCGCCGGTGCCGATCCGGGTGGGGGGGACCAAATCCGATCCGATCGAGCGCGGCGACGATGAGCTGCTCGACGTGCTGCCCGAGTCCAACCGCAAGCCGTATGACATGTACGAGGTGATCCGCCACATCGTGGACGACGGCGAGATCTTCGACATGAAGGGCCAGTGGGCCAAGACGATCATCACCTGCTTCGCCCGCTTCGGCGGGCGCCCCGCCGGGATCGTCGCCAACCAGCCCAAGCAGCTCGGCGGCATCCTCGACAACAACTCCGCCGACAAGGCCGCGCGCTTCGTGAACCTGTGCAACGCCTTTGGGATCCCGCTCGTGTTCATCCAGGACGTGCCGGGCTTCATGGTGGGCACGAAGGTGGAGGCCGAAGGCATCATCCGCCACGGCGCCAAGATGCTGTACGCCGTCGCCAACGCCACCGTCCCGAAGATCACGGTGATCACGCGCAAGGCCTACGGCGCCGGCTACTACGTGATGTGCGGGCGTGCCTACGAGCCCGACCTGATCGTTGCGTGGCCGAGTGCCGAGATCAGCGTGATGGGCGCCGAGGGAGTTGTCGAGATCGCCTTCCGCAAGGCGGTCGACGCCGCCGAGGACCCGGTGGCCAAGAAGGCCGAGCTGGTCGAGAGCTTCAAAAAGATGTTCGACGTGTACATCGCCGCCGGCAACGACCTCGTCGACGACGTGATCGACCCGCGCGAGACGCGCGCCACGATCTGCCGCGGGTTGGAAATGGCCGAGGGCAAGAAGATCGAGCGTCCCTACAAGAGGTCAGGAGTGGTGCCCGTATGAGCTCACAGGCACGTATGGCGGCGCTGGGCGGCGTCCTACCGATCGGAGATCGATGGGATCTCCGATCGGCCAGCACATGTGCGAAGCACATTCGCGACTTGCCTGTGCCCCGAAGGGGTACGTCCTTGCCCAGCTTGCCCTACGTACCTGTGGGAACAGGAGGAGAGAAATGAGTCTGGAGGATCCCGTCGTAATCACCTGCTCGATCTCGGGCGTGATCGCCAATCGCGAGCAGTGTCCGGCGATCCCCTACACGCCCGAGGAGTACGGGGCCGAGGCCAAGCGGGCCGTGGGCGAGGGCGCCTCGATGATCCACATCCACGCTCGCAAACCAGACGGCACGCCGAGCTATGAGATCGAGGATTTCAGCGCGATCACCGAGGCGATTCGCGGCGCGGTGGACGACGTGATCATCAACTACTCGACCGGCACCGTCGGCGTGCCGGTCGCCAAGCGCATCGAGTACCTGCGCGCCTGCCGCCCCGAAGTCGCGGCGCTCAACATGGGCTCGATGAACTACGCCAAGTACTCGCGCACGCGCAAAGACTTCGTCTTCAAGATGGTCTTCCAGAACCCGTTCGAGGAGATCGTCGAGCTGCTTCAGGCGATGAACGAGCTGGCCATCAAGCCCGAGCACGAGTGCTTCGACATCGGGCATGTCGGCTCGTTGACGCCGCTCGTTGACATGGGGGTTTTGAAGACCCCTCTGCACGTGGATTGCGTTATGGGAGTGATCGGCGGGATACCGCCCACCCCGCGCAACCTGGCGGCGATGGTGGACAACATCGCCGCCGTCCCAGGAGGCGGGCACGTCAAACATCACTGGGGGGTAATCGGGATCTCCCGCGACCAGTGGACCCTGATCGCGACGGCGCTCACGCTCGGCGGCTCGATCAGGGCGGGTGTCGAGGACAATCTGTATTTGCCTAACGGAGAGATGGCGCGCTCCAACGGAGACCTCATCGCCCAAGCACGGCGCATGACCGAAGACGTCGGCCGCCGGCCCGCCACGGTGGCCGAGGCGCGCGGCTTGCTGGGCATCGCCTGATGGTTTGCCCGGTGTGCATGTTCGAGACATCGCGGAGCGTGTGATGGGCCTGCCACTCGAAGGCATTCGCGTGCTCGACCTCTCGCGGTTGCTGCCAGGAGGCTTCTGCTCGCTGTTGCTGGCCGACTTCGGCGCCGAGGTGCTGAAGGTCGAGGACACCGGTGCCGGCGACTACATCCGCTGGGCGCCGCCGTATTACGAGGGCGCGCACGACAGCGCGAAGTCGGCGATGTTCCTGTCGCTGAATCGCAACAAGCGCTCGATACGCATCGACCTCAAGAGCGAGGCCGGGCGTGAGGTGCTGCTGCGACTGGTGCGCGACTACGACGTGGTGCTCGAGTCTTTCCGCCCCGGCGTGCTCGATCGCCTCGGCGTCGGCTACGAGCGGATGCGCCAGGAGAACCCCGGGCTCGTGTATTGCGCGATCAGCGGCTACGGCCAGACCGGGCCCAAGCGCGATGCCTCTGGCCACGACATGAACTACCTCGGCCTGATCGGGCTGCTCGGCTTGACGGGCGAAGGCGACGAGGCGGATGGGCATCCCACCCAGGCCGCAGGCCAGATCGCCGACCTCGGCGGCGGTGCGCTGATGGCCGCCTTCGGCATCCTCGCCGCATTGCGCGAGCGAGATGGAGCGCCCGCCCACCCGGGGCGGGGATCCCAATCATCCGCCTCGACACCCGCAGGGGTTGGTGACTCTTCGGCTGACCGAACTGGGTCCGGCCAGGGCCAGTTCGTGGACGTGTCGATGGCCGACGGCGCCCTCTCGTGGTTGGCGATGGTTGCCGGCCAATACTTCGCCGACGGTGTGGTGCCCAAACGCGGCGAGCAGCTTCTGGCCGGTGCGGTGATCTGTTACCGCCCTTACGAGTGCTCCGATGGCTGGGTCTCGCTCGGTGCACTCGAGCCCAAGTTTTGGCAAGCATGGTGCCGAGGCGTGGAGCGTGAGGACTTGATCGAGAAGCAGTTCGAGCATCCCGGTTCCGAGGCGCACGCGCGGGTCGTGGAGATCTTCAAGGGCCGCACGCGCGCGCAGTGGACTCAGTTCGCCACCGAACACGACTGCTGCCTCGAGCCCGTGCTCGATCTGGACGAGGCGCTCGACTCCGAGCTGGTGGGGGAGCGTGAGATGGTCGTTACGCTCGAGCAGCCAGGCGTCGAGGCCGGGGTTCGCCAACTCGGCATCCCCGTCAAGCTCGACCGTACGCCGGGCGAGCACAACCGTCTGCCTGGCCCCGCGTTGGGAGAGCACACCGAGCAGGTGCTGCGCGCCGCCGGCTACTCCGAGGAGCAGGTGGCTGAGCTGCTGGAGCAGGGGGCCGTTGCCGGCCAGGGTGATGGCGCAGGCAACGGCGCCTTCCTCGCATGAGCGTCGGCCCGCGGCAGGGCGCACACGGCGGGACGACCTGATGGCTGCCTCGGAGGCGTCGCTGAAGATGGGTGAGCTGGCAGAGCGCTCGGGCGTGAGCGCCCCCACGATCCGCCACTACATCCGCGAGGGTCTGCTCGGCGATGGCGAGGACATCCGTCGCACTAGCCGCAACATGGCCTACTACCCACCGGAGCTGGTCGAGCGCATCCAGCTGATCAAGCGCCTGCAGGAAGAGCGCTTCATGCCCTTGCGTGTGATCAAGGAGGTGTTGGAGGAGAACCCCGAGCGCGTGAGTGCGCTGCTGGAGCTTGAGGACAGCATCCTCGAGCGGGCGCTCGCCGGCGCCGAGCATGGTCGTGTGTCGGCCAAGGAGATCCGTGAGCGCTACGAGATCCCCGCCAACGTGCTGCAACGCCTCAAGGAGATCGGCGTGCTCACCCCGGTTCGTGGCGGCTATGACCCGGACGACGTAAAGATCATCGAGGCGATCTCGCGCTTCCGCGCCGGCGGCTACGAGCAGGCGCTTGGCTTCACCGTGTACGACACGCTGCGCTACCGCGAGGCGCTCGGTCCGCTCGTGGAAGAGGAGGTGCGCGCGCTGCTCGACCGTCTCGTCGGCGAGGTGGAGGTTGAGCGCGCAGTGGAGATGATCGCCGCTGGGGCAGAGCCGCTGCGCGAGCTGATCGGCGCGATCCACTCGAAGCTGTTGCTGGCGGAGCTGGCTTCCCAGCGCGAGCGCGGGCGGTAGAGGCCTCGCGGCGTTTGTGTTCGGCGAAGCGTGGGCGTAGGCCGGGGCAGCGCTATTCTTCGCTTATTGACTGACCAGTCAATCTATCCAGGTACCGGGGACACCGGGGAGTTCAGAGGGCATATGAGGGCTGCCGCCGTTCAGCTGAATTCCGGTGCGGATGTGGATGCGAACATCGCCGCTGCCGACGAGCACGTACGGTCTGCCGCGGCCGCTGGCGCGACGCTGATCGTGTTGCCCGAGAAGTGGACCGTCATGGGCAGTCCGGAGGATCTGCGCGTCGGTGCACAGCCGCTTGACGGAAGCGCGATCGCCTGGGCACGTACGACGGCAGCAGAGTTGAAAATCGATCTTGTTGCCGGCTCGATCGCCGAGCGCGTCGAGGGACGCGAGAAGTTGGGGAACGCCTCCGTCCATGTCGGCCCCGACGGTGAGATCAAGGCCGTCTATAGCAAGCTGCACATGTTCGACGTCGAGATTGAGGGCAAGCGCTACTGCGAGTCAGACACCGACGAACCGGGTGACGAAGTCGTCTCGAGCGAGCTGGCCGACGGCTCCAATCTCGGGATGGCGATCTGCTACGACCTGCGTTTCCCCGAGCTGTTTCGCGTGCTCGCGCTGCGCGGCGCGCGCGTGGTCTCGCTTCCCGCCGCCTTCACGCTGCCGACGACGCGCGATAACTGGGAGCCACTCGTGCGCGCCCGTGCGATCGAGAACCAGGTGTTCATGGTGGCCGCCAACCAGGTCGGCAAGCATCCCGGCGGCCACCATTCGGGCGGCTGCTCGATGATCGTCGACCCCTGGGGGACAGTGCTCGCGCACGCGGACGGTGAGACACCCGGATACATCGTCGCCGAGCTGGACTACGCCCACCAGGACGAGATCCGTCGGCGGGTGCCGCTGCTGGAGCATCGCCGCCCCAAGCTGTACCACCCCCCACAAGGGGGGGCAGGCCGCTCGTCCGCGCAAGCCCACAAAGGAGCAGCGGCGTGAGTTCTACGCGAGCCAAGGCCGTCCCCGACCGTCGCCGCGCGATCCTCGACGCCGCCGTGCGCGTGTTCGCGCGCCAGGGCTTTCACGCGTGCCGCGTGTCGGACATCGCGGATGAGGCGGGTGTGGCATACGGCCTGCTCTACCACTACTTCCCCTCCAAGGAGGAAGTGCTCAACACGCTCTTCCTGGAGCGTTGGGGCGTGATGCTCGAGATGATCCGCGAGGTCGATCGCAAGCCGGTGCCGGTACGTGAGAAGCTCGGTGCGATCGCCTCGTTCATCATCGACAGCTACCGTCACGACCCCGACCTGATGAAGGTGATCATCGTCGAGGTCACGCGCGCGGCCAACTCCTTCGGCCAGACACACCTGGGCCAGATCCGTGAGGCCTACCGCCTGATCGGCGAGATCGTCACCAAGGCCCAGCAAGAAGGCGTTTTCAAGGCGGAGATCGACGCCGAGTTCGCGGCGATGACGTTCTACGGGGCGATCGAGCAGGTGCTGACAGGCTGGATCTTCGGTCTGCTGCCGCAGGGCGATGAGGATCTCGAGCGTGCCAAGCAGTTGGTGGTGGAGACGGTCTGCGGCGGCCTGGAGGTCGGGCCGGGCACGCAGCCTGCCTGATTACTGCGTGTCGCAGTCTAGGCGCCTGGTCCGGGCGCCTCGCCATCGGGTGCAGGCCCCGCTAGACACAAGCCGCTTGCGCTCTACGGCTACCAGCGCGCGCGGTGGTGCTCGACCACTCCCACGGCACGTGTGAGCTCTATACCGCCCGGTAGCTTGCCGCTGAATGTGCCGAACGGGGCACGGTAGTCGCTGCGCACGAGCAGCAGGTTCTCGCGCCGGCTGCGCTCGGCCTCGGGGGCAAAGCGCAGCTGCGAGCCGTCCTCTGAAGAGATCGAGCGCAGATCGGCCGAGAAGCGCACCGGTGGCGCCTCGTGGGGAAGGCCCGCAACCCAAACGGCGCGCTCGCTGTCGACAGGCGAGTCGTTGACGCCTTGCACGAGGTTGAATGCGAGCGGGGTTCCATCGGGCGCGTTGCCGACCCCGGCGGCCCACCACCACTCCGTCACGCGGGCGTGGTAGCCGGCTGTGTCGTCGATCACGGCAAGCGCGTCGATCGTGATCGGCGGGCGGGCGCCGAGAACCAGTTGGCCGTGGGCGCGCACGCCGGCTTGCTTGCGCGTCCATACAAATGAGTTGCCGTTGGGGCACTTTGCCTCGATACCTTCGTCTTCCTCGAGTGTGAGGTCGAGCAGGACGGCGTCGTCACGAATTCGCAGGCGCCCAGGCGCCAGATCGAGCGCGCCACGGCGCGGGATCATGCGCGTACGCTCCGTCAGCGCAGCGCTCGCGCGCTCGAACACGGCCCAGAATGTTTGCTGTGCCGGCCCGACATGGACCGAGGCAGCACAGATCATGAAGTGCTCGCCGAACACCCCCACGTAGCGCCAACGCTTAAGTGGGCGGGTGCCGCGAAACAGCGACAGCGAATCGGGTCGGTCGGATGGACGCGCCACGGACGACCCTTTTGTACGGCCAGGGCTTCCCATCGACGTAGCTCAGCACATATGGGTCCCATGGGACCCATATGCCTCCACGGCTGTCCTCTCCAAAATCATTCTTATTGGCCCATTGGGCCAATGGCCACTACGGCTTGGAAGCCGTGACAATGAGGTTGTAGAACATCGCCGCCGGCAGCCGTGACTCCAGCAACTTACGATCCACGCCCTGCAGCGCGATATAGCCACGGTAGGCGTAGTTGCGCCAGCCCCAAGGCACGTCTTCGGGATGGGCGGTGGCCTCCAACGTACGGTTGGTCCAGCCAAACCAGTTGGCAAGCAGCTCCTCGCCGGTTACGCGGATGTCTGTAAAGCCGGCTTGGCCGGCGAAGCCGGATAGCTCCCCTGGGGAGAAGGCGTGCACGTCGACGAAGCCCTCAAGCGATGCCTCCGGGGCGCCTCCATCCGCGGGTGGCGCGGGACGTGCACCGATCGCCCGGCGCCATAGCGGTGCCACGGCGCCGGCAGCGCGCTTGGGGACTTTCGCCAGGCGGTCGCCGTAGCGCGACGGCTCGCCGGCGAACAGCATCGTGCCGCCCGGCGCCAGCACGCGCGCGAACTCGCGGAAGGCTTGCGCGAGATCGGGGATGTGGTGCAGGATCGCGTGGCCGATAACAAGGTCGAAGCTCGCGTCCTCAAACGGCAGACGCTCGGCGTCGGTGGGCACTGTCGTCACGTCGAGGTCGAGCCGCTTGGCGTTGGCGCTCAGCGCCGCCAGCATCCCGGGAGAGATGTCGGTGCAGGTTGCTTGTCCGATCAGCCCGGCGAGCATCAGGTTGAGCGTGAAGTAGCCGGTGCCCGAGCCGATCTCCAGGGAGCGCTCGAAGCGAGTGGGCTCGCGGCCGAGCGCCTTGCGCACCTTGGAGATGACCTGTGCCTGGCCGACATCGCCGAAGTCGATGCCCCACTTGGCGTCGTAGTGGTTGGCTGCCACGTCGTGGTACCGGGTGTTGACGTCGCGGATCTCCTCCGCGTTCAATGTGGGTGTCACGGCGGGGCACAATAAGGCACCGGCACAGACGATGCGCACTGCCGGGACGCGTGTAGGAAACGTATACTCGCGCCGTGTCCGGCCCTTCCGCTTCTGCCCCAGAGGGTATGCCCACCGCGCCCTTGTTCCTGCAGGACAACCAGCCAGAGGGTGTGCCGCCGCTCGCGCTCACCGGCGAGCGCACGCTGCCGGACGTGCCGGAGGAGAACTATTGGTTCAGGCGCCACCTGGCCGTTTACGAGTGGATCTCCGCGCGCGTGGCCGGGTTGCGCGCGATTGACATGGCCTGTGGCGAGGGCTACGGCTCGGACGTGCTCGCGGGCAGCGCGGCGTCGGTCGTCGGTGTGGACGCCAACCCCGAGGCGCACGAGCACGCGCGCTTGCGCTATCAGCGCGAGAACCTGCGCTTCGCACGCGACCTGGTGGAGACGTTCCCTGAGCCGGCCGACGCGGTCGTGTTCCTGCAGACGATCGAGCACCTCCAGGACCCGGCGCAGTATTGGGGCACTTCAAGTCGCTCGTGGGGGAGGGAGGCGTCGTGTTCGTCTCCACCCCCAACGTGCTCACGCTCGCTCCCAAGGGTGCGGAGCGCTCAGACAACCCGTGGCACGTGCACGAGTATCGCTCGCGCGAGTTCCAGGAGCTGTGCGAAGGGACGTTCGCCAGAGTCGAGATGTTTGGCCTGTTTCACGCGCGCAAGCTGCAAGCACATGCGTTTGCGCTGAAGCTCGGCTGGGATTGGCTCCATCCGCGCCTGCGCTTGACGAAACCCTTCTACGACTGGTTCACCCCCGCGATAGCGGCAAGCGACTTCGCCTTGCGCCCCGCGGCTGAGGCGGATCTCGACAAGGCACTCGACTTCATCGCCGTCTGCCAACCGTGAGCCCCGAGCACCGCGCATCGGCCATGGCCGGCAGGCCGTGAGCTACCCGCTCCGATCTCGCCAACGTCTCACGACCGCCGAGCCATGAGACGTCCTTCCCCCAAGGGCGAGCTGGCGATCGTCCTGCATACGCACATGCCCTACGTGGAGGGCTTCGGCACGTGGCCGTTTGGCGAGGAGTGGCTGTGGGAGGCGATCTCCGGCAGCTACCTGCCGCTGCTCGACCTGCTCGACGAGGGTGCGCCGCTGACGCTGTCGCTGACACCGGTCCTGTGCGACCAGCTGGAAGCGACAGGCGTGGGCGAGCGCTTCGAGGCCTTCGTCGAGGAGGTACGGCGGCGCACGCACGCCGAAGACGTCGCCGGGCTACGCGAGAACGGCTTTGACGAGCTGGCGCGCGAGTTGGAGCGCTCGTGGAAGCGAGTACGAAGGCGTTCTGCGGCGCTTTCGCGAACGCGGGGGAGACCTGCTCGGCGCGCTCGGACGCCACGCGCAATGGACCTCGTCGGCCACGCACGCGGTGCTGCCGCTGCTGGCAACGGACGCAGGTGTGCGCGCACAGGTACAGACCGGCGTGGACGCCCATCGCGCGCGCTTTGGCGGCGGCTGGCAGGGAGGCTTTTGGCTACCGGAGTGCGCCCACGCTTCGTACCTGGAGCCGCTGCTCGAGGAAGCGGGCGTACGCGCGACGTGTGTGGAGCTGACCAACCGCTACGGCCTCGGCGCTCGTGAGCACCTACGTCCGCTCCTCGGCGAATCGGGCGTCGTGCTCGTCCCGATCGACCGTGTCACGATCGCACGCGTGTGGAGCGACGGCGGCTATCCGGCGCACGGCAGCTACCGCGACTACCATCATCACACCGTCCACCACCATCAACCGTGGGCCAACGACGGCAGCACCTACGACCACGAGCTGGCGAGAAGCCTCGCGCGCGAGCACGCCAAGGAGTTTGTGGTCGCCACCATTGAGCGGCTCAGAGGCGCCAACGAGATGGCTGCCGGCGGAGATGCACTGCCCGGCGGCGGATTGGTCGTCTGTGCGCTGGACACAGAGCTGCTCGGCCACTGGTGGTATGAGGGAGTGGCGTGGCTGCGAGCCGTCGTGGAGGAGTGTGCGAAAGAGGGATTGAAGCTCGTGCGTCTCGATGAAGCCACGGCGATGGCTAGTCCCGCGCCGCTTGGCTCACCGGAGTGGGGCGCGAGCACTTGGGGGACAGACGGCGACCTCTCGACCTGGTCGGGGCCGGGCGTGTCGGAGATAGCCTTCGCGACCCGCGCCGCGGAGCTACAGACGTTGGCTGCGGGACGCGAGGCCGGCAGCGCCGCATTGCGCGAGCTGCTCGCGCTACAGGCCAGCGACTGGGCGTTCATGGTGTCTCGCGGACAGGCTGTCCCCTATGCGCGAGAACGCTTTGCCAATCACCAGGCCGAGTTCGAGAAGGTGCTTGCGGCCGGCCCAGGCGGGGACCTCGGTGCTCTCCGCAACCTGGCAGTGCACGCCGATCCGCTCGCGCTGCTCGCACCGTGACCTGTTGCCGGGGGCTACCGGGCTTGGTTGTACGCTGCGGCGACCCGTCAGGCCTGCGAGTGGGAGTGGTGTCTGCCGGGCTAGCGGATTGATCGAGGTGTAACGCTTCGACGGCATCCGGCCACATAGTGTTTGTGGAGAGGCGATTGCGATTCGAGTTGCTTTACGCGAAACATGCCCCGGCGGTCAAGGCATATGTGCTGCGCCGGTCTGCGGCCTCGACGGCTGATGATGTCGTTGCCGAGGTGTTCGTCGTCTGCTGGCGGCGCTTCGAGGAGGTGCCGGTTGACCCGTTGCCGTGGCTGCTCGGCGTTGCCAGGCGGGTGCTGAGCACACAACGGCGCGGTGAGCGTAGGCGCGGGGCGCTGCATGAGCGCCTCGCCGGTCAGGCCGGCGGGAGTATGGTCGATGCGCCGGAGTTCGTTGGGGCAGCGCTTACGGACTTCGCTAAACAGACGTCTGCGGATATTGCCGGAGATCTCGCCGGCGAGCTGGCCTCGGCGAGCCGTTATCCGGAGGAGGGACTGCTTGCGGGCGTAGGCGATCCCGCGCTCGCCGCCGCTCTCGCGTGCTTGAACGACGCCGATCGCGACTTGTTGCTGCTGATCGCGTGGGAGGCCCTCTCGCCGGCCGAGGCCGCGGCGGTGCTCGGTATCAAGCCGGCGACCGCGCGCGTGCGCCTGTTGCGCGCGCGCCGGCGTCTGACTCAGGCGCTCTCTCACGAGCACTCCGATCCAACGACCTGCTCGTCCCTATCGATGGAGGCATCCTCATGAGCGTTGACGCGATGACCCGCCTGGCGCATGCCAACCCCGTGCTCGACCCGCCGGTAGTCGAGTCGCCAGAGCGGTTGCGTCGCCTGATCGCCTGTCCCCGCACGGGGGAAGACGCCCCGATGCCCGACATCGGCGAGCGGCGCGATGGGTATTCGTCGATGAGCAAGGGTTCATGGATGCGTCGTCGCGCGCTCGTCGCCGTTCCCATCTGTGTCGCTGCGAGCGTGGCAGGCATCGTGCTCAGCTCGGGCTCCTCCGGCCCCGGTGTAAACGTGGCGGCGGCGGCTTATGCGGCGACCTCGCCCAAGCCGGGGATCGTCGAAGCGGTCTTCGTCACGCATATCGAGCGCGGCATCCAGGCCGGGAGCATGCTGCTTCAACGTGAATGGGACGACACCGGCAGAGGGTTGCGACGGGAGCGCGTGACGTTCGCCGAAGCACACGACGGAAAGCGCGAGACGCATGTCAGCGAATCGGCCTCCGCACCGGGACGCCGTGAAACTTGGTATCGCGGCCGCCTCGAAGTGAGCACGGTCGCTCGCGAAAATGTCCTCAGTGACCTGAAGCTAAGGATGGCGTTTGCTGAGGTCACTCTCGACGGAGTCGAAGGGATCGCGCTCTATCGCGCGCTCTATCGCAGAGGCCTGATGAGGCTCGTGGGTCACGAGCGTCGCTACGGCCAGTCGCTGTGGAAGCTGGAAAGCCGTCCCACCAGCTACGGCGGTGCCAATGGCATAAGGATCGCCATCCGCACGAGGCTCGTCGTGCTGGTAGCTCCGAAGACGTTCCTGCCGATTGTCGAGCGTGTGGTCGATGCCGCGCTGCCCGGTCATCCCACAGCACTCGAAAGCGATCTCCTCATCTACCGGCGCCTTCCCTCAGGCCAGTCCGCTGCCAACCTCTTCAGCCTCGCAGCGCAGCATCCACCGCGCGTTCCGCAGGCACGAAGGAGCTCGACGCCCTCAAGGCCCCGACCGTTGCGGCGAGTGGGATAGCGCTGCGGGGAGTGGGATAGCGCTGCGGGGAGTGGGATAGCGCTGCGGCGAGTGGGATAGCGCTGCGGGGAGTGGGATAGCGCTGCGGGGAGTGGGATAGCAGTGCAGCGAATGGCATCGCACTACAGCGAGCGGAATAGCGCTATTCCCAGCGCAGCCGCTCTGGCGCCTCGCGCATGCGCAATATGCGCGCCGGCACGCCCCCGACGACCGCGTTCTCGGGCACGTCCTTTGTCACCACGGCATTCGTCCCCACCACGCTGTTGTGCCCGACGCTCACTCCTCTCAGCACGCACGACCCATACCCCATCCAAACATTGCTGCCGACGCGCACGTCGCGCTTGTAGATGCCCTGCAGACGGATCGGCCGCTCCACCTCGACCACGCCGTGATCGAAGTCGATCAGCATCACCCTGTCGGCGATGATGCACTCGCGTCCGATCGACACGTGCTGGTAGGCGGAGATCGTGCACTCCTGGCCCATCACCGTCTTCGCGCCGATCGACACTTCGCCCTCGTGCACGCGGATCTTCGAGTCGTGACCGATCCACGACCAGCGACCCATGCGCAGAGTGGCGTTGCGTGCCGATCTCGAACTTCACGCGCGGACAGATGAAGCACATGCCGTCAGTCTGAAAGCGCTTGCCGTAGCGGAGCTTCAGCAATAGCCAGCGCGCTCCGAGCAGGGCGAAATGACGATTGATCAGGTTGTGCTCGCGCATCCATCGCCATGTGCGCACGGCTTCTTTGAGCTGTTTCACGAGCGCGCATCCTAGAGCTAGGAGTCGCATCGGGGACGGCTGGGCGCGGCGGAGCATGCAAGGCGGGTCTCCGGCCTCGGTACGCCGGACTTCGGCTCCGAGGCGTCAGGCGATGAGTGGTCCAAGTGGCTTTCCGAGATACTTCCGCGCGTGACCCCAACGCTTGCCCAACGTCTACTAGACGGCGACCGCCGTGCGCTCGCGCGCGCGATCACGCTCGTCGAGGACGACCGCCCCGAGGGCTGGGAGCTCGTGCGCGAGGTCTACCCGCACACGGGCAAAGCGGCGGTCTACGGCTTCACGGGCCCACCGGGCGTCGGCAAGTCGACGCTGATCGGCGCGCTGACCAAGGCAAGACGTGAGGCGGGTCGCACCGTTGGCGTGCTCTCGATCGACCCTTCCTCGCCCTTCACCCAGGGCGCGCTGCTGGGCGACCGCATCCGCCTGACAGAGCACTTCCTCGACCGGGGTGTCTTCATCCGCTCGATGGCCAACAGGGGCGCGTTGGGCGGCCTCTCGGAGGCGGCTTTGCAGGCTGCCTTGCTGCTCGACGCGGCGGGCCGCGAGGACGTGTTCGTGGAGACCGTCGGCGTCGGTCAAGCCGAGATCGACATCATCGACCACGCCGACACGATCGTGCTCGTGCTGATGCCAGGCTCCGGCGACTCGATCCAAGCGTTGAAGGCGGGCGTGATGGAGATCCCGGACATCATCGTCATCAACAAGGCCGACCATCCGCTGACCGACACGATGGTGCGCGAGATTCGCGGCGTGCTGTCGCTTGCCAATCTTGGCGACTCAGAATCGAGTCCCCCACCCTCGTTGGCGCGTGCCGATCGTCAAGACCGAGGCTGCCCACAACAGGGGTGTGGAGGAGCTGATCGAGCGCCTCGACGAGCACCGCGCGTACATCCTCGGCGAGGGAACCCTGCAAGAGCGCCGCGGGCGCAACCTGCGCAACGAGGTCTTGGCGATCGCCAGCGCGCGCATGCGCCGGCGCCTGGAGGAGGAGTTGCGCGAGGACGCGGAGTTCAAGCGCCTGCTGGACGAGGTAGTCGAGCGACGGCTCGACCCGGCCAGCGCCGCTACGGCTTTGCTCGAGCGGCACCGGGGCTGATTACGCAAGTTTGCGTAACGCAGAGTTGCGTAAAGCCCTACTCCTCGTTCAGCACCAGCCACTGAGCCAAGAACGGCTCGTTGATCCAGGCTTCGCTTCCACGTCGTCCGACCAGTTCGGCCTGCTCCACGGCTCCAAGCGCTCGCTGGACGCTGGACGCTCCGGGAAGCGCGTGACGGCGGCGGTAATCCGCGGCCAGCGGACGCCCCGGCTCCGTGGCCAGGGCCCTCAACAGCAGTCGCTGATGGGCAGAGGCACTCTCCCACACGAGGCTGAAGTGCGCGTGCTCGGAATTCAGAACCTGGGCGATCGCCCCCATGACCTTCGCCGGTGTGGACGTGCCCCCTGGAGGTGTGTCCTGCCAGAGGAAATAACACAACTCCTGAGTGGCGTAGGGGTGTCCATGGGTGGTCTCTAGAACGGCCTCAACCGCCGCGGAATGGATCTGCTTACCGGTCCGCGCGAATTGGCTCAAGATGTATTCGGCGAATGGCTCGGGCTCGATCACGTCGAGCTCGACTTGCTTGGCGCTGCGCCAGAACGGCTCGTTCTCGTCGTTGAAGATGCGTTGCATCATGTGTCGCTTGCTGCCGAGGTACAGATGGGCGACCTCGGGTTGCTCTTGGAAGACCGAGCGCATCAGGCGCGGCAGGTTCGCGTCGATCTCGACGACCTCCTGGAACTCGTCGAAGATCAGCACGACCTGACGTTTGCGCTCGCCCGCCAGTTGACCCGGCAGCTCCAGCAGGCGCTCAAGCGTGGCGCGGATGTCCTCGACGCGCGGCGCGGAGTCGAAGCTAAAGCTGAGTGAGCCGTCCTCGGGGTCCACGTTGATCGTGGGGCGAACACGCAACCCCTGGAAGATGCGCAGCCTCTCTTTTGCGCGGAAGAGCGGCGAGACGATGTCCTCGTGGATGCTCTGGGCAAGCTTCTCCGCGAACTGCGTAATCGTGGGTGTCGTCATAAGGTTGACGTGTGCGACAAGCGCGCGTTGTGCGATGAGCTCCTGCGACACCCGCCAAACGAGCGAGGACTTGCCGTAGCGGCGGGGAGCGAACAGCACCACGTCTTGGCCATTGAGGGCATCTGCCTTCAGCTCGGCGGTCTCGCGCTCACGATCGGTGAACGCCTCGTCGAGGGCCAGCGCGCCGTAGCGGAATGGGTTGAAGTCGGATTGGGCGACCATGCCTAAATTATATACAGATCTGCGTAATAATTATTACGCAGATCTGCGTTATGCAAGTTTGCGTAACGCAGATCTGCGTTACAGCGCCCCTCCCAGGCCCCTATATGCGGAGCCCGGGATCAAGGTTTGACACCAAAATATCTTCCGGCTTCACGCCAAGGGGGTGCTGGACATGGCGCTCGTTCTGAAAGGTCTTCTCAGCCGGCGACGCAGGCCCACCTCGACTCGTGTAAGTCTATGCCGATAAACCAGGTGCGCCCAAACCCCCACATCGCGCTTTACGCGTGCCTGCTAGTCGCGACGCTGACGCTCGGCGCGGCGGTTTTCGCTCGCTCGGCCGAGGGCCAGGCGAACAGGCGAGCACGCACGGCCGAGGCCAGTCATCTGGGTTGGCCGGAGATCACGGGCATGCTGCTGCAGAACTCGAACAACGAGAACAGGCCGTTGGACGGCAGGCCAGGACACGACCCGTTCGACGGCACCGACCCAAGCTACTCGTGCGACGGCGCAGACACCGGAGGCCTCTACCACGATTGTGGATACCCGGGTATCGGCGACGGCCCGCGCTTTACGGCGCTTTCTCAGCTGGAGGCAGAATGCCGGCAGGAAGCCGCACGCTCCAAGGTAACCCCACCGGAAAGCACCCCGTCGGAAACCGAATCCGCAGAAGGCAGCTCGCCCGAAGGCCCGCCACGACCTAAGAAGTCATCGCCGGCGGCGGCACCATCCAGATTCAGGTTCCCGATGGCGCTCGATGCCTCGGCCCTAGCTCTGCCGTCGGGCTTGCCGGCATCGTGCGCCGCGAAGTACGAACAAGCAGATCTGGTCCCCGCGAACATCGGCCACAACGAGCTGCTCGGCGGCGACGGCAACGACACGATCCACGCCGGAGGAGCCGGCGACGTGATCTGGGGTGACTCGCACGCCGAAGGCAACGACACGACTCAAGTCGATCGTCTCTACGGCGGCGCCGGCGACGATTGGATCTACGCAAGTCACGGCACCAACTACATCTGGACCGGGGCGGGCACGGACCACGTACTACTGGTCTACGGCCATGGCGTCGTCTACTGCAACGCCCCCGGGCGCAAGATCTTCGTGATGCGCAAGCTCGCTAGCAATCGCCACTACCGGATGGTCGGTTGCAGCGACAAGACGATCGTTCCCTATGCGGCATAGCCGCTGCCTCGCTTAGAAGAGCCTGCGCCATACGGTCTGCTGTGGCGCATGGTCTGCTGTGCCATAGGGGTCTGTGCCGCACGGCCTGCCTGGTGGCTGCGGTGTGCCAGCCCAGTTTGGCTTTCAGTCCTCGCCGTGTAGCGAACGGGCGGTGGGTGAGCGGGAGACGGTGCGCTGGTCGGGAAGTGTGCCGATCACACGATCGCCAACGGTCGAGGTCACGCCGAACCAGTAGCGCTCGTTCTTGAAGTGATGCAAGCGGTGGTTGCGCCAGATCGCCTTGAAATAGCGCCCTCGAGGTCGATAGGGAGTGTGGATCAGGAAATGGCTCCACTCGTACAGGGCGAGGATCGTAAAGCTGGTGAGGACCCCAGTCGTCGCGTAAGCAAGTCGAGGTCCTCCGAGCACGAGCGCGATCGGGAAGGACATCCCCCAGTTCGCGAGCGCGATCATCGGCAGGAACACGAGCACGCCGTAAACCGGCAACAGCACGCCGTCGAGCACCCCGGGCGCTTCGTGGTGGGCTCGATGCTCGCGCGCCGTGAGCATCTCCACGCGGCGTCCAAACAGGTCAAACGGAGGCGAGTGCAGCATGTAGACGTGGATCGCCCACTCCACGAACGGGGTCAGCGCGATCAGCCCGGCGACCATGACCAGGTCGCGCCAGCTCCACCCCCCTTGCGCCAGCCGCGCCGCAAGCGCGATCAGGACGGCTCCGAGGAGATAGGGAGGAGAGGGCTGCTTCCAAAACGCTCGGGCGCAATCGCCAAGCGTCACCCCTTCTTTGCCGGTGCGCGTGGGCACGGCCTGTGTGGGCGCCGTGAGCGGGTCTATGTCGGCAGCCGTTCGTGGCATCCACGATCAATCCTACGGTGTCGGCTGGCCAGGCGGCCAACTATCGATAAATAGTTGTATGTACAGTGCGACTCGATGGCCTTCGACTATCTCAACCTGGCCGACCGCACCTGGCCGACCTTGATCCGCCTGATGGGCGGCCATGCGAAGGTCTACCGCGCCACGGGCGGGCGGATCGGTCACCGCGTCCCCGGCGCCCCGGAGATGCTGCTGCTCGATCACGTCGGCGCCAAGAGCGGCGAGCACCGCTACACGCCGCTGGTGTTCGCGCGCGACGGGGATGACGTGATCCTGATCGCCTCCAAGGGCGGCTATCCAAAGAACCCGGCCTGGTTCTACAACCTCAAGGCCAATCCAGATACGACGATCCAGATCGGCTCCAAGCGCATGCCCGTGCACGCACGCGTGGCCACGCCAGAGGAGTACGACCGTCTGTGGAAGCTCGCGGTCAAAGTCTACGGCGGCTATGAAGACTATCGGCGGCGAACCGACCGGCAGATACCGCTCGTAGTGCTCGAGCCGCGCTAAGAGGAGCCTTCTTCGGCGACGCGGGAGTCGCGACCGGTCACACGGGCGCCGGCCGCGAGGCCAAGCGGATCTTGTCTCCCATAAGAAAACCGCCCACCGATTATCGGGTACGTGCGGCTATGCCCCCAGCGCGCGGGCGATCACCATCTGCTGCACCTCGTCGGTGCCCTCGCCGATCGTGAGGATCTTCGCGTCGCGGTAGAAGCGGCAGACGGGATACTCCTCGATATAGCCGTACCCACCGTGTATCTGTACGGCCTCCTCGCTGCAGCGGACGGCAAGCCGTCCGGTCTTCAGCTTCGCCTGGGCGGCCGTCAGAGTGAAGTTGCGACCTGCATCCTTCTCCTTTGCCGCCTTGTACACAAGCAGGCGTGCCGCCTCGATCTCCACTGACATGTCTGCCAGCTTGGCTTGGATTGCCTGGAACTTGGAGATCGACTTGCCAAACGCCTTACGCTCCTTGGCGTAGGCGAGTGCCTCGTCAAGCGCTCCCTGGGCGAGTCCCACACCCATTGCCGCCACGCCGATGCGACCAATGTCGAGGATGTGCAGAAACTGCTTGAAGCCTTGGCCCCTCGGACCGAGCAGGTTCTGCTGTGGCACCCGGCATTCGCTGAACATCAGCGGACGCGTGTCTGAGGCGTTCCAACCCATCTTGCGATATGGCTCGCCCTGCTCGTAGCCAGGTGTCCCGTTCGCGACGACGATGTTCGAGATCTCCTTGGCTCCATCGCCCGAGTCGCCGGTGACCGCCGTTATGCACACGACACCTGAAATGTCGGTTCCCGCATTTGTTATGAACTGCTTGGCCCCATCGATCACCCATTCGCCGTGCTCTGCGCGCGCTCGCGTACGTGTGTTGCCTGCGTCCGAACCCGCCTCAGGCTCGGTCAGGCCGAAGGCGCCGAGCTTCGCGCCCGAGCACAGCTGTGGCAGCCACTCGCGCTTCTGCTCCTCGGAGCCGAACAGGTAGATCGGCTGCGTCCCAAGCGAGGTATGCGCACACAGCGTGATCGCCACCGAGGAGTCAACACGCGTCAGCTCCTCGACCGCCAGCACATAGGCGAGCGTGTCGCCGCCGCCTCCGCCGTACTCCTCGGGAAATGGAATGCCCATCAGTCCGAGCCCACCGAGCTTGGCGACGATCTCATACGGGAACGATTTCGTGCGGTCGAGCTCCTCGGCCACCGGCGCCACCTCGCCTTCCGCGAACTCGCGCACCGTGCGGCGGATCAGCTTGTGGTCGGGGGAGAGGTCGAAGTCCATCGCGCGCATTCTCACAGAGAGCAGGCGAAACGCGGGTTCCGCCGCGTGCAGTCCCAAAAAGATTGGGCGTAACCGTATAGAGACCTAAAGATTAGGTACCAAACTATCTTGGGTGTCGCCAAAAATACTGGTGTTGCCGAGACCTATTGTTTGCGCGATGTCCCACGGACGCCATCGTCAATCCGCGGGATGAGGTTCGGGATTGGGGGGATGCTCGTTCTAGGATTGCCAGTTCGTGGCTCGCATGCGCCTGATCCTTGACGTCCTCGCGCCTCGGCAGCGCCATCGCTATGGCGCGCACAACTCGCAGCGCGCCGACCTCTATCTGCCCAGGCGCGCGGGCCCGTACCCGGTGATGGTCCTGATCCACGGCGGCTCCTGGCAGGTGCGCTACGGCAAGATCGTGATGCGCGGCCTGGCCGGCGATCTCATGCGGCGCGGCTGGGCGGTGTGGAACATCGAGTACCGCCGCGTGGGCGACGGCGGCGGTTGGCCCGCGACCTTCGAGGACGTGGCCGCCGCGATCGATCATCTCGGGATGCTCGACGCCCCGATCGACCTGGAGCGTATGAGCATCCTCGGCCACTCCGCCGGCGGCCATCTGGCGTTGTGGGCGGCAGGCCGCACGAAGCTCCCGCCGGGAGCACCGGGTACCCCAGCGCCAATTCGCGTGCGCCGCGTGATCTCACAGGCTGGGGTATGCGACCTGGCCGACGGCTACCACAGGATCCCGGAGGGCCCCGTCAAGAGCCTGATGGGGGGTAGCCCCGAGGAGCTTCCCGAGCGCTATGCCATCGCCGATCCGATGGCCCATGTGCCGCTGGGCATCCCCGTGTTGCTCGTGCACGGCACCGCGGATGAGACTGTATCAGTGGAGCTGAGCCGCAAATACGAGCGCGCGGAGCGCGCCGCCGGCGGCACGGTCGAGTTGGTCGAAATCGAGGGTGAGGCCGGCAGGCATCGTGCCCACATCGACCCTCGTGGGGAGGCATGGGCCGCTGTGACCAGTCGTCTGGGTGGCTACATGCGCAGTGACAGGTTGCCGACTGGAGTCGCCTAGACCGCACTGCCGGCCGCGTCGACAACAGAGCCGGGCCCGCGCGGTTTGAAAAAGCGGACCGCTAGGCGCTGTGGGCCCGAGCCAATTGCACCAACAGGCGCACGCCGTAGCCGGCGGCGCCTTTGGGCGCATAGGCTCGTCCGAGATCCCAGGCCGAACCGGCGATGTCCAGGTGCACCCAGGGCGTCTCACCGACGAAGTTCGACAGGAAGGTCGCGCCCGTGATCGTCCCCGCCTTGCGCCCTTCGGGCGCGTTGTCGAGATCGCCGTATTTACCCTTCACGAGCTCGTCGTACTCCTCGTGCAGCGGCAGCCGCCACACGATCTCGCCGGTTCGCTCGCCGGCGTCGGTCACCTCGGCGGCAAGGGCATCGTCATTGGAGATCAAACCGGCATAGGTCGAGCCGAGCGCGATGATCACCGCGCCGGTGAGCGTCGCCAGGTCCACCACTTGCCCTGCTCCAAGCCCGATCGCGTGGCAGAGGCAGTCGGCAAGCACGAGCCGCCCCTCGGCGTCGGTGTTGTTGACCTCGATCGTCTTGCCGTTCGATGCCGTAACGATGTCTCCGGGCTTCACGGAACGGCCGCTCGGCAGGTTCTCGGTAGCACCGATCACCGCCACGATCCGCACCGGCAGCCCGATCCGCGCGATCGCCGCGACCGCCGAGATCACGGCCGCGCCACCGGACATGTCGAACTTCATCTCGGCCATCTTCGCTCCGGGCTTCAGCGAGATGCCGCCGCTGTCAAACGTGACGGCCTTGCCCACGAAGCCAAGCAGCGGGCTGGAGGCGCCCGGCGGCTCGTAGCGCATCGTGATCAGCGCCGGCTCCTCGTCTGTGCCCTGAGCCACCGCGGCGAATGCGCCCATCGAGCGTTTGAGAATGCCCTCGCGTCCCTCCACGTCGACGGAAAGGTGCTCGATCTCGCCGCCGAGTTTGCGCGCATGCTCGGCCAAGGCAGTCGGGGTCAGGTCGTTGGCCGGCCGGTTCTGCAGATCGCGCGCTTCGTTGACGGCCTCGGACACGATCTGTGCCGCTTCGACAACCGCCGCCAGATCGCCCTTGCCCGCCACGATCAGGCCCTCGAGATGCTTTGGCTTCGCATCGGAGCCTTGCTTGCCCGCCTGCCCCCCTTCATGGGGGATGCCCTTTTGGCTGTTCACTCCCGTCGGAGCATCCTTTGGCAAAGACTTATGGCTGTCGAAGCTGTAGTCGGCCAGCGCCGTTCCCTGCACCAGCGCGGCGATGACATCCTCATCGGCGTTAGGCGCCTGCCAGCAGAGGACCTTCGTCGACAGCTCCTTGGTGCGCTCGCGAACAACCGCCGACGCAACGCGCGCCCGCTCGGCCGTGAAATCCTCGCGTGCGCCAAGCCCCACGGTCAGCCAGCGCTTGCCTTCGGCGTGCGTCAACCCAAGCGACTTGAACGAAGCACGCGCCTCGCCACTGGAGAGAAGCTCCCCCACTTGTTGGGGCGCGCCGGCGGGTGTGTCCTCGCCCTCGAAGAGGCCAACAACTACCGTGTCAGCGGTTGTCTGCGCTGCCGAGTCTGTGATCCACGACACATTCACGATCCGAGCACGATACTCGGCCCGGTAGGATTACCGTGCCTCGGCCGCAAGCTGGCCGGGTGGCTGGGACAAATCTAAACTAGGAGAATCGCCTCGATGCCCAAGACCGTGATCCTCGGTGCCGCGCGCACGCCCATCGGCAAGATGGGAGGAGGTCTGTCAACGCTCGACGCCACCGAGCTCGGCGCGATCGCGATCGAGGCCGCGCTGCAGCGCTCGGGCATCGAGCCCGCTCAGGTCGAGCACGTCGTCATGGGCCAGGTGCTGCAGGCCGGCCAAGGCCAGATCCCCTCGCGCCAGGCCCAGATCAAGGCAGGCATCCCCAAGGAGGTCTCCTCGGAGACTGTCAACAAGGTCTGCGCCTCCGGCGTGCGCGCCACCGTGATCCTCGACCAGGCGATCCGTGCGGGCGATGTGCAGGTCGGCGTTGCCGGTGGCATGGAGTCGATGTCCCAGGCTCCCTACCTTCTGCCCGGCGCCCGCTTCGGCTTTCGCATGGGTGACGTCAAGGCGCTCGACGCGATGGTCCACGACGGCCTCACCAACCCTTTCTCCGGCAAGCAGATGTTCGTGGAGGCCACTGAAGTCGGCGATGAGCTCGAGCTGACGCGAGCCGATCTCGACCGCTGGGCCCTGCGCTCGCACGAGCTGGCTTTGAAGGCCACCGACGAGGGCCGTCTGCCCGAGGAGATCGTCTCAGTCACGATCAAAGGCCGTAAGGGGGATACCGTCGTCGAGATCGACGAGGGTCCGCGCCGCGACACCTCCCTGGAGAAGCTCGCCGCACTGCCGGGTCTCGTCGGCAAGGACGGCACGCACACGGCGGGCAACTCTCCCGGTGTAAACGACGGCGGTGGCGCTCTGGTCGTCGCCTCGGAGGAGTGGGCGCAGGCCAACGGCAAGCAGGCGCTTGCCGAGGTAGTCGCCCACGCCCAGTCCGCCGACGAGTTCGCATACCTCGCTCGCACCCCGGCATCGGCTGCCGAGAAGGCGCTTCAGAAGGCCGGCCTGAAAGCCGAGGACATCGACGTGTGGGAGATCAACGAGGCGTTCGCCTCGGTCACGCTCAACTCGATCCGGGTGCTCGGCATTGACGAGGACAAGGTCAACGTCAACGGCGGCGCCGTGGCGCTCGGACACCCGATCGGTGCAAGTGGCGCGCGCATCATCGGAAGCCTCGTCTTCGAGCTGCGCCGTCGCGGCGGTGGCCTTGGCTGTGCCGCGATCTGCTCCGGCGGCGGGCAGGGCGACGCCTTCATAATCAAGGTCTGAGATGGCCGCGGACAAATCGAGTCCCACCCGCTCCAAGATCCGCGTCGTCGTGGCCAAGCCCGGCCTCGACGGCCACGACCGTGGCGCCAAGATCATCGCGCGCGCGCTGCGCGACGCCGGCATGGAGGTCATCTATACGGGCTTGCATCAGACGCCTGAGCAGATCGTCGAGACCGTGATCCAGGAGGATGCCGACGCGGTCGGCCTGTCGATCCTCTCGGGTGCCCACATGACGCTCGTGCCACGCGTGGTGCAGCTGCTACACGAGCAGGACATCGACGATGTGGTCGTCACCGTCGGCGGCACCATTCCCGCGGAAGACATACCCGAGCTGAAGGCCCTCGGCGTGGCCGAGGTCTTCACGCCTGGCGCACCCACCCAGGCGATCGTTGATTTCATTCGCGAGGCCACCAGCGAGCGCCAGGTCAGCTGAACGTGGGCAAGCTGAGCAGGTGTATTGTCTTTTTCTGACAACTACTATTGTAACTACAAATAGTAGTCACTATTGTTAATCGTCCAAAAGTATTCATATCCACGCCTGGCCGTGGCCGGTAGTAGCCGATCGGCTGGCTGATTGACTCGTCAGTCAACTGAGGTAGGATTGCCCCATCGACACCCCCTAAGGAGTAGCTGAATGAAGATTTGCGTCCTGGTAAAGGAGGTCCCGGACGCCGCCGTCGAGAAGCGCATCAACGCTTCGACGGGGCGCATGGACCGCAGCGGGGAGAAGAACCTCAACCCGTATGACACGCACGCCATCGAGGCGGCGATGCAGGTTCGCGAGGGCGGCGTCGCCCCCGTGGAGGAGATCGTGGCCGTGACTATGGGCCCAGAGAGCGCCGTGCGGGCGCTGCACAAGGCTGTCTCGCTTGGTGCGGACCGCTCCGTGCATCTCTCAGACCCGGCCGTCGCCGGCTCGGACGTGGCCGCAACCGGCTACGCCCTGGCGCAGACGCTCGACCGTGAGAAACCGGACCTCGTGCTGCTCGGCCAGCAATCGGACGACGGCGAGTGCTACACGATCGGCGCGGTCGTGGCCGAGCATCTCGGCATGCCCTCGCTCACCCAGGTCATCAAGATGGACGTCGCCGCGGACTCCTTGCGCTGCGAGCGCCAGGCGGAGTACGGCTATGACACGGTGCAGATCACACTGCCGGCCGTGATCTCCGTCGGCGATGCCATCAACGAGCCGCGCTACCCGTCGCTGAAGGCGATCATGGGCGCCAAGAAGAAGCCGCTTGACACGGTCACCGCCGCGGATGTCGGCGTTGACGCCTCGAAGGTCGGCGGTGAGAATTCCGCCGCCCAGTGGGTCGCCGCAAAGGCCCCTCCGGCAAAGGCTGCCGGCGAGATCATCGAGGACGAGGACACCAACGAGACCGTTGAGAAGATCGTGTCGTGGCTCGACGAGAGGAAGCTGATCTAGATGGCAAACATCCTTGTCTACGCGCTTCACTACGAAGGCGCGATCAACAAGAACTCATTGGGTGCCGTCTCTGAGGGCGCCAAGCTGGCCGCCGAACTCGGCGGCGAGGCGCACGCGATCCTCGTGGGCGAAGGCGTCCCGCAGGACCTCGCGGCCTCGCTCGGCAACTACGGCGCCAAGAAGGTGCTCATCGCCGAGGGCCCAGAAGGGCTCGCACAGCCGGTCGTAGACGCAATGGGCGCGGCAATCTCCGGTGGTGACTACAAATACGCACTGTTCGGCGGCGGCCTGCTCGGCTTTGAGATCGGCGCCGGCCTGGCCGCGCGGCTCGGAGCCGGCGTGGCGATGGAGGTCACCGCGGTACGAGCTGAGGGCGGCGAGCTGATCGCCGAGCGTCCGATCCTCGGCGACTCGGCAATCTCGGAGATCAAATATCGCTCCGAGGTCGGCATCGTGATCGGGCGCCTCAACGCGTTTGAGATCAAAGAGACCGGCGCGGGCGCGGCCCCCGTCGAGCAGCTCAGCTTCGAGCTGAGCCCGCACGCCAAGCAGGCAACGATGGTCACGCGCGGCGAACAGCGCGGCGCCGACGTTGACATCGAGGGCGCCTCGATCCTCGTCGCCGGTGGGCGAGGCCTCGGTAAGGCCGAGGGCTTTCAGCTCGCCGAGGACCTGGCGGCGGCGTTCGGCAACAACGCGGCAGTGGCCGCCACCCGTGCGGTCGTGGACGCCGGCTGGTACCCCTACGCGGCTCAGATCGGCCAGACCGGCAAGACGGTCTCGCCGAAGCTGTACCTCGCGGCGGGCATCTCCGGCGCAATCCAGCACAAGGTGGGCATGCAGTCCTCGGAGAACATCGTCGCGATCAACAAGGACTCCAACGCACCGATCTTCGAATTCTCAGACCTCGGGATCGTGGGCGATCTCAACAAGATCCTGCCCAAGTTGACCGAGGCCGTGAAGGCCAAGAAAGCGTCCTAGCAGTGGGGTTCGGGCGGATGTGTGAGCGAAAAGGAGCGTCGAGCGATGTCATCTAATAACGGCTCTCACAACGGGAAGGTCGTGCCCGCGGCCTTCCCGCCGCCCGTGGACACCCAGAAGGAGTTCGTCAAGCGCGGCCTGGACGCCGAGGACGAGCTGATCGAGGTCGGCGTGGCAATCGTCGGCGGGGGAACCGCAGGCCTGGCATGCGCCAACCGGCTGCTGCAGTTGCTCGGCGATGACCCGGAGACGATGGAGCGCCTCGGCGAAGTACCGGTGGCGGTCGTGGAGAAGGCCAAGACCTGCGGGGGGCACAACCTCTCCGGCGCGGTCATACGGCCCAAGGCCCTTGAAGAACTGTTCCCGGACGTGACCCGCGAGCAGTGGCGCAAGGAGGGTTTCGCCTTCGGCGAGGTGACGAAGGAGTCGGTGTACATGCTCACCGGCCCGAAATCCAAGCTTCGGTGCCGATTCCGGCGGTGCCGAACTTCAAGAACCACGGCAACGAGGTGGTCTCGGTCTCCGCTCTCGCCCGCTTCCAGCAGAGGCAGGCCGAAGAGGGCGGTGCCTATGTCCTCACCGAGACCTCTGCGACCCAGCTGATCGTCGAGGACGGCAAAGTCGTTGGCGTACGCTCGGGCGACAAGGGCCGCGGCAAGGACGGCGAGCCGCTCGGGAACTTCGAGCCCGGCACCGACATCAAGGCGCACGCGACCGTGCTCGCCGAGGGTTGCTGGGGGCACCTGACGGGAGCCGCGATCCGTGAGTTCGACCTTGCCAAGGGCCGCGAGCCGCAGGTTTGGGAGCTCGGCGTGAAGGAGGTATGGAAGGTAGCCAAGCCGCTCGACCGTGTGATCCACACATTCGTGCAGCCGTGGCCGCTGAAAGTTGCCGCCAAGTACGGACAGCTCGGGGGCACCTGGATCTACCCGATGAAGGACGAGAAGACGGGCGATGACCTCGTATCGATCGGATTCGTGGTCGACCTCAACTACCGTGACGCGACGACCTCGGCCCACGACCTGCTGCAGACATTCAAGACGCATCCGCTTGTCAGGGGTATTCTCGAGGGCGGCGAGCGAATCGCGTGGGGCGCGAAGGCGCTTCCGGGCGGCGGCTACTGGTCGATGCCGAAGCTCTCGATGCCCGGCGCGGTGCTTGTCGGCGACGCCGGCGGAATGGTGGACACCGCGGCGCTGAAGGGCGTTCACCACTGCATCAAGTCGGGAATGCTGGCGGCCGAGTCGATTTACGCGGCGCTCAAACGCGGCAGCAGCGACCTGTCGGATTACGAGCGGGCGGTCGAGAACTCTTCGATCGCCAAAGAGCTGTGGGAGGTGCGCAACACGCGGCAGGCATTCCAGAAGGGTTTCCTCGTCGGAAGTCTGCTCGCGGGGCCGTCGATCATGTCGAAAGGGAAGGTCCCGCCGGGGCGGCAAGAATGGCACCGCGACGACGCCGAGCCGATGTTCGTCGGCAACACCAAGGAGCGCTATCCCAAGCCCGACGGCAAGTACACCTTCGACAAGCTCTCCTCGGTATTCATCACCGGCAACGCCACCCGCGACGACGCCCCCAACCACATCCGCGTTCAAAAACACGTACCGCGCGAGCTGGCCGAAACTTGGCGCTGGATGTGTCCGGCCGGGGTGTACGAGATCCCCGAGGACGCCCCAGAGAAGGGCTCTGTGGACGTGATCGTCAACTACACCAACTGCGTGCAGTGCGGGGCGATCACCGCCAAGGGTGGACGGCTCACGGTCCCAGAGGGAGGCGACGGCCCCCTCTACCAAATCACCTGAGCGCCAGCGACCTGCGCATGGCGGCGTCCTCGATCGCTCATGTGCAAAGCACATTTCGCGAGCTGCCTGTGCCCCGAAGGGGTACGTCCTTGCCCTGCTGGTCGCTGACGCTCAGGAGGCTCTACGAGAAAGAGCATTCTTCAGAGGGCTTATGCGAAACAACGTGGCCCATTTGGTGTTAGAGGCTTTTGAATGAGGGGAATGGTGTTCAAACATGCGCGAGCCGCGCGAGTGGCTGTTGCCCTGGTGGGAGTGCTGGTGCTGCTCGCTTGGGCTCAGGCCGCGTTCGCGGACACAGGTGTGCGCGCGTCGGCGACGGCCCCGGCCGACGGCACGGCTTCGGTCGGGATCGAACAGTGCGTCACTTCGACGGTACAGGCAGAACGCACCGCCACGTTCACTGCGCAGATGGCTGCCACCGCCACGACGCAGAAGATGGCGATGCGGATCGAATTGCAGCAGCGTCTACATGGCGAAAGCGAATTCCACACGCTTGCGGCCCCCGGCTTCGGTGTATGGCGTACCTCAGAACCTGGGGTTGAGATCTACAAGTACGTCAAGCAGATCACGAACCTCGACGCTCCCGCGGCCTACCGCGTCCTGGTGCACTTTCGCTGGCTTGACGAACGGGGACGCGTGTTCAAGCGCGACGAACTGCACACCTCTCGCTGCGTCCAGCCGACCTTGCCTGGGCAGGTTATGCAGACCCCGCCAGCCGCCGGCGCCTGAGGTCGCTAGAATGGTTCAACCATGAAGGCTTCGATCCACCCAAATTACGTCGAGGCGCACGTGCGTTGCATGTGTGGCAACGAATTCACGACGCGCGCCACGCAGGAGGACATCCACGTCGAGGTGTGCTCCAACTGTCACCCGTTCTACACCGGACGGCAGAAGCTCGTGGACACAGGTGGACGCGTAGAGCGCTTCCAACGCCGGGTCGCCAAGGGACGTCAGCGCAGCGCGCAGACTGGCACTCAGGCGCAGGCTCGCCCCCAGTAAGACGATGTCCTCTCGACCGGGTGCCGGTGGGAGGGTCCAAGCGAGCAACCTCCAGGCGGCTGCGACCGGGCAGATACCGCGTTCCTCATCGAGTTCGGGCGCCCCGGCAAGCGCGGTAGGCCAACTCCCCGATGGCGAGCTGACGGCAAGGCGAGACGCGCCACTGGGCGGCCAGGCGGTCTTGGAGGGAGTAATGATGCGCGGCGTGCGCCACTGGGCGGTGGCGGTACGCAAGCCGCTGCGCGAGAGCGAGGAGGCATCGAGCGAAGGAAGCGAGGCATCGAAAGCCGGTAGCGCGCCCGAGGCATCCAACGGTCGCAATGGCGTTGGCGGATCGCATGGGGAGCGTCCCAGCTCTCAGGAGGACCACACCGCCAACGCCCAAAACGTTTCTCACTCCTTTGACGTCGCGTTCGCACGCGAGGCAGAACTCAGCCGCGAGGAGGAGCAGGGCCAGCTGGAGGAGCTTGGTGAGATCGAGGTCGTCACTTTCCCGCTTACCTCGGCGCTCGTGCGCCACCGCTGGCTGCGTCTGCCGATCCTGCGCGGCATCGTCGCGCTTGGCGGGTCGCTCGCGATCGGCTTCCGGGCGCTGGGCATCTCCGCCAACGCGCAGCTACCCGAGGGCGAGGCAGAGGAGGAGCCGCAGGAAATCGGAACCGGCGTATGGGTCGGGACGGTCGTCGTCGCGATGGTGTTCGCGATCGGCCTGTTCTTCCTACTGCCGCTCGGCCTGACGAGTCTCATAAAGGGGCAACTGGGTTCCTCCGCACTGTTCTGGATCGTCGAGGGCTAGTGCGAACTCTGATCTTCCTCGGCTACATGTTCTTGCTCTCGCGCATCAAAGACCTGCGGCGCGTCTTTGAGTACCACGGCGCCGAGCACAAGACGATCTCCTGCTTCGAGGCCGGCCTTCCGCTGACGCCCGAGAACGCTCAGCGCTTCTCGCGCCTGCACCCGCGCTGCGGCACAAGCTTCCTGCTGATCGTGATGGTCGTCTCGATCTTCGTGTTTGGCGCCGTCGGTCTGCCGGTGTGGTATTTGCTCGTCGCCTCGCGCGTCCTTGGCGTACCGATCATCGCCGGCATCTCATTCGAGATCATCAAGTTCGCGGGACGCAACCGCAATAGAGGTTGGGTCAAAGCGGTCATGTGGCCTGGCTTGAAGCTGCAGTTGCTCACGACACAAGAGCCAAGCCTCGACCAGCTAGCTGTGGCGATCGCGTCGCTTGAGGCAGTGCTCGAGCTGGAGAGCCGGGCAGCATGGACGCCGCCGACCTGATTGGCGTCGAGGTCGTGGCGTAGGACTTACGTAGTTGTCCCTGACGGACCTCCTTGGCCGGTGTGCGAGGTTCGTCCATCTTGCTTGACAGCGTCCGGGCCGTCTGGTTTGGTTCCGCCCACGAGGCGACACAGAGCGCGCAATGCGCTTGCGAGCAAAAGACCCGGGAGCGGTGACATGAGCGCGGAAGAGGCAAGCCGGATAGCGCGAGCGGTGCAGCGGATGAAGTACTCCAAACGAGCGGTGCAGATAGCGCTGCCGACGGCCGCGGCGCTCGGGGCTGGAGCGGCTATCGCGGCGGGGGCGATCCCGGGGAGCGATGGCACGATCAATGGCTGTTACAACAGCAAGACCGAAAACGGGGTCCCACAGGCGCTGTTCTTTGGGGATGCCAGCGAGCCGCCCGGCGGTTTGAGGGTGATCGATCCGAGTCTGCCTCACACCGTGGTCCCAGCCGCGGGTGGGCCCGCGATCCCCAACATGGATGCGGTGTGCGAACCTGGAGAGACACCGATCACCTGGAACCAGAAAGGTCCGGCCGGACCGCCCGGTGAACCCGGCAAAGAAGGCAAAGCCGGCGGGGCGGGCGCGCCCGGCGGCCAAGGCGCGCCAGGGGGCCAAGGCGCCCCCGGCACACCCTTGATCGGCGGGACCACGTTCGGTGTGAGCGGCGGCGGTAACACCTTCCTGAAGATCGATGGCATTGCAGGCGAGTCAACCGACAAGTACTACAAGGGCGAGATCCCGATCAGCGGCTTCTCGGTCAGCGCTCAGGGATCCCAGAGCATCGGCTCGCAGTCCTCGGGCGCGGGCGCCGGCAAGGTGAGTATCCAGAGCTTCACGATCTCAAAGACGCTCGACAAGTCATCGCCGCTCCTCTTCCAGGCGGCGGCCACGGGCCAGCACTACAAGGAAGCGCAGCTCTCGTTCACGCACAAGGCGAGCGGCAAGGAGGAGACCTACCTCAAGTTCGACTTCCAGAACGTGCTGATCTCCTCGGTGCAGGATGGTGCGTCGGGCGGCGGTCAGCCCACCGAGCAGGTGACGTTCGCCTTCCAGAAGGTCTCAGAGGCCTTCATCGAGCCGAACGGCAAGACGGGCGCAACGGTGAACTTCAACCTCTCGACAAACCTGAAGCTCTGAGCACCGCAGAGGCCTACGAGCGCCTCTCCTACCCGGGCTTCGCCTATCCTGCGACCCACCCCGCCCGCTCGGAGGCGATAGGCAGGCTGTTCGGCCTGCATCCGGCGCCGCCCGCTCCTGCCGTGTCTTGGAGCTGGGCTGTGGCGACGGCGGCAACGCGCTCTCGATTGCCCAGACACTGCCCGGCGCACAGGTGCTCGGCGTGGACGCCTCGGCGGGCGCGATCGAGCGGGGCACGCAGCTGGCGCGGGCAGCGGGGCTGGCAAATGTGGAGTTGCGTTGTGCCAACTTCGAGCAGCTTGGGGACGGCGTGGGCGAGCCCACGGCAAACGAGCCGGGCGACTCCTCCCGGAAGGGACCGGCCGAGCTGATCGGGAACGAGCCGGCCGAGTTCGACTACATCGTCGCCCATGGCGTCTACTCGTGGGTGCCGCCGCAGGCTCGGGGTGCGCTGCTGGATTGCGTGAAGCGCTGTCTGGCCCCGGAAGGGATCGCCTTCGTCAGCTACAACGGCTACCCGGGCAGTTACCTGAGAGACATGGCGCGCGACATGCTGCGCTACCACGTACAGGGTGTGTCCGGCCCAGGCGAGCGATTGACTCGCGCGCAAGAGCTGATGAAGACGATCGTGGAGATCGAGCAGCCCAGCCCATTCGCGCGGGTTCTGCGCGAGCAGATGGAGCGGATGCTCGGTTACAGCGACGCCCTGCTCTTCCACGACGACCTGGCCGAGGTCTCGACCCCCTTCTACTTCCACGAGTTCGTCGAGCACGCCGGCGCCCGCGGCCTGCAGTTCCTCTCCGAGGCCGACCTGTTCGAGAGCCAGATGCGCGATGTGCCCGAGAGCGCCGGGCGCCTGATGGCGAGCCTGCCGCAGGACGCGGTCGTCAGAGAGCAGTACATGGACTTCTACAAGAACCGCATGTTCCGCCAGACCCTGATCTGCCACGACACGGCCCCGCTCGACAGAACGCTCGACGAGACCGCGATCGAAGGCTTGTGGATCTCATCCAGGGCGCGTCACCAAGAGGACGCTGGTAGGGATGGAGAGGAGGGGCGTGCCCCCGATAAGACGCGGCCCATCGCGCACATACCGGCGCCCGGCGAGGACCCCGAGGTGCGTACATTGCTGACCCCCGAGGGTTTCTCGATGACCACGAGCGAGCCCCTTGTGCAGGCGGCGATGGCTGCGCTGGCGGAGGCTTGGCCACAGTCGCTGGCGTTCCCAGCGCTACTGGGGCGCGCACGCGAAGCAGCGGGACCCGAGGCTTCCTCTGAGCTGGTCGCGGCGCGGCTGCGCGCGGTGCTGTTGCAGGCCTACCTGGCGCGGATCGTGATGCTCGCTGGTTACCCGCCGCCTGTGAGCGGCGAGGTGGGCGAGCGGCCCACCGCCAGCCCGCTGGCCCGGGCCCAGAACGCGGCCGGCCTGCCGGCACTCAGCTCGCTGTTGCACGCCAACGTGCGCCTTGACGGCGCGCTGGAGGCGAAGATGCTCGCGCTGCTGGATGGAACCCGTACCACGGCCGAGTTGGAGGCCGCGGGCGACCTGCAAGACGTGGCGCTGGCGCTTGAGCGGCTGGCCTCGGTGGGCTTGCTGCTGGCTCGAGGAAAGGCCTAGCGTCGCCGGTGCGCCGGGCAGGGGACGGCGGTCGTTGCCGCGGCTTCGGCGCCGCCGAGGAAGGTGAGGCCGACGGCGAAACGAAAGCCCCCGCGCGGGCAGCGGTTGGGAAGCGGGATGCCGGCGGGTTTGTAGCGCACGGTCTTTTTATGGGCGCGTTCGTAGTAGGTGAGGTTTTTCGGGCCGACGACGAGATGCAGTTCGGTCACCGAGATGTCCGGGCCTTCGCGGAACGCTTGGACGAGCGGAACGTGGATGTCCAGGCGCCCGCCGTAGGGCTTGGCGGCTCCGTAGAGCTCGACCGGCAGGACCAGTTGCACTTCGACGCCCGACTGCACGTACACGTAGAGCAGCAATGCCGGGCGCCCTTCTTGTTCTGTGGTCCGCACGATCCCGATGTGGGCGGATTCCTGAAACGTTTCGTGTTTGATCGGGATCGCTCCGATCGCGTTGCCGTAGCCCATAAGCGAGTTCGGCGGACAGCCTTCGAGTCCCAACAGTTCCAGAGTGGAGATCTGGCACGCGTCGATGCCCAGCCCGCTTAGCTGGAAGTCCAGGCCGGCGGGGTAGCGCAGCTCGCCGGCGATCACGGGCGGCGGCACCAGTTCAGTCGTCGGCCTGATCCGGACTGTCAGGCGCAGTGTCGTGCCGTGTCCCAGGGACTCCGGAGTGAACGAGGCTTTCAGGTTGACCGACGGCGCGGCGCGCACGCTCGCGGGGCTTGCGCCAAGCAGAAGCCAAGCCGCCGCCGCCAGGCAAGCGGTGAGGGCGCCCAGGCGCGCACGGTTCGCGGCAAGCCGCTCAGCGCTCAATAGGAGAGCCTTCCGACGGTCTGCACGACGACGGCAAACGTCCGACGGTCGAACGTCCCGTAGAGCCTCGTGGCGCCATAGACGTGCCGGTAGCGTCCGCTCCCGGCCGTGATCGTGAACGAGCCGCTGAAGCTCTGGTAGCGCCCCGTGCCGTGCGCGGTCGCGCTGCCGCGGCCGGCGATCGCTCCGTATGCGGTGTAGATCGTGCAGGCGCCGGTGAAGCGCGAGCCGACGCTGAGCGTCGCGCGCATGTGGCCCGGTAGCGCACCGGCGGCGGAGCCTTCCTCGAACAGCGTCGATTCGTGCTGGCGGACGAGGCGCAGGTGGGCGGTGTCGGTGCCGTCGAGCGTGCGCGCGGCGTGCGCCGTAGGCAAACCGCGCGCTCCCGCGCCGGCGCTGGCGGCGGCGATGGCGACCTGCAACGCCACGGCCATGACTGCGATCGCCGACGCAACGGCCCCGATCATGATCGGGCGAATGACTCCTGGCCTCCACATCCTTACCCTCCAATCACATTAGTCATTCTGATGTTGCGCGACCAGGAAGCGTGTGCGCCAGGGCGGCACGGCCACGCGCCCCGGCGCGCGGCCGAAGCCGTCGCGTTCGATCTGGCGCAGGATCTCGCGGTAGAGGGCGGCCGCGACCGCCATCGCGTTGCCGCCGTCGCCCAGCAGCGCGATCGCGCCCGCGCCCTCTTCGTACAGCGCGTCCGCTTGCGCGATCAGCTCGCGCAGGAGCTGCTTCCTGGCGCCCGGCGCTGGGAAGCCGAAGTGCTCGATCAGCGTGCGCGGGATATACAGCCGCCCGTGCTCGAGGTCCTCGTCGATGTCGCGCAGGATGTTCGTGACCTGCATAGCCCGGCCGAGCGTGGCCATCTTCGCCTCCGCCTCCTGGCTGTGCGTCCCGAGCAGGTTGGCGAGCACGACCCCGACCGAGCCGCCGGCCTGCTGGCAGTAGCGCTCGAAGTCATGCTCGTCCTCGACGCTCGCGCGTGCGATGTCGTGGCGCATCCCAGCGCAGAAGTCCAGCAGCGCCTCGCGCGTGAACGGGCGGCGTCGGTGGAGTCCCCCGAGTGCGCGCGTCTCCGGGCTGACGGCGGCTTCGCGGCGCGCCCAGCGCTCGACGGCCTGCACGCGCTCGCTCGCGCTCGGGTCGTCCTCGTCGACGAGGTCGTCGAGTGTGCGTAGCACGCGGTAGAGGCACTCGACGTCCGCGCGGACCGGGGCCGGCAGGCAGCGCAGGGCGGGCGCGAAGGTGCTCCCGTCGGCGACGGCCATGTGCCTGCCCCGCGTCGGGAGGGATCGCTCGGGGACGGGCCGCTCCTGGAGGAAGCTCTCGGGGAGGGGGCGCTCGGCCAAAACCTCTGGCGCGTTCGGGCTCGTGGGGGTTTCGCTTGCCACCGTCAGCTCACTCCATCGAGAAGGCCGCGCCGGGCTGGAAGCGCATGACGCGCGCCGCCGCGAGCAGCGACGCGAGCAGCGAGATCGACAGGGCGACCGCGGCGGTGCGCAGCGAGAGCTGCCACGCGGGTGAGAAATGCACCGGGGAGCCGGTCGTGTGCGCCAGCCAGCCGTCGATCAGATACTGGCCGGTGAGACCGGCGGCGATGCCGATCGCGCAGCCGCCGAGCAGGACGGTGCCGCACTCGTAGAACAGCAGTCGCGCGAGCTGGCCGAAGCCCATCCCGATCGAGATCAGCGAGTTGAAGCGCGCGCGGCCCTGCCAGACGGCGGCCATCATCAGCGCGACGACCGAGGCGATCGTCGTGATCAGCACGACAAGCGTCGTGTCGTTCAGCCGCGAGAGCGTGCTGGCGAGCACCGCGCTGACTTCGGCGCGCCGCTGCGCCGAGCTTTGGACTTCGAGCGCCCCACCTGTGCCTGCCCCGCCCGCGCCTGCCCGGCCCACGCCAGCGCTACCCGCGCCAAGACCGCCTGTGCCGAGCGCCCGTTCGATCAACTGCTTGCCCTGTTCGAGCGGGACGCCGGGGCGTAGCGTGACGGCAAGCTCACTGGCGCGGCTGCTTCCCCACAGCCGCGCGTGGTCGTCGGCGTTCATGACGACGGCGCCAGACAGCCAGCCGTAGTTGGCGGTCGTGGCCGCGAGGCGCAGGCTCGCCGGCCCGGTCGGGGTGGGCAGCTCAAAGAGCTGGCCGATGCGCAGGTGGCGTTCGCGCGCGATCGTCTGGCTGAGCGCCACCCAGCCGCCTTCGCGCAGGTGCCGGTCGGCGCTCGCAAGCGAGCCTTCGATCAGCTGGCTGGGGGCGATCTGCGCCTGCCGCCCTGGCGGCACGCCGAGCACCCACACACGCCGTCGGGGCAGGTCCAGAAACGAGTCGCGCCAGGGTTCCACGGAGCGAACGACGCTCAGATGCTGCAGGCGGCGCTGGGCCTGGGCATAGGCGAACGGCTGGGTCGTGTAGACGTTCTCCGGGCCGCCGGGCTTGACCCACAGCTGGGCGCCCGAGAGCAGGTCGGTGGCGCCGGTGCGCACGGCGCTCTGCACGTTTGCGACCGAGCCGCCGATCAGCACCATCAAGAGCGCGGCGATCGTGCCGGTGGCAAGCAGCGCGACGGGACGCGTCGGGGCGCCACGTAGCTCGGCGACCGACAGGTGGGCGGCGGGGTCGCTCGAATGCCGCGTGCCCGAGTGGGCCAGCGCGAGCAGCCCACGCGCGAGCATCGGCAGGCAGATGACGATGCCCGCCGCCATCCCCATGAGCGCCGCCACGGTCACCTGGGGCGCGATCAGCGCGCCGGCCACCGACGCGCACACGAGCGCCACGCCGCAGGCGAGCAGGCCGTGATCGGAGGTGCGCAGCCGGCGCGTGAGCGAGAGCGCGCCGCCGACCGCCTCAGGCTGTGCGGAAGCGCCCCCGCGCAGCGTCGCGATCGCCGGCAGCAGCGCAGCCGCGAAGGCCGCGAACAGGCCGCCCGCGATCGCGACCAGGACGGTTTGCGCCGCCACCACGTGCTGGGGGCCGACCGCGAACGCGGCCGTCAGGTAGCCGGGCACCTCGCGGTAAGCCAGCAGCGAGATCCCCTCGCCGGCGAGCAGCCCGATCGCGCAGCCCGCGATCCCGAGGATCAGCGCGTCGAACGCGAGCGAGGCGAGCACCATCGAGTCGGGCGTGCCGGTCTCGATCAGGTAGACGATGAAGCGGCGGCGCTCCTCGCTTGCCAGCAGCAGCGCGTTGTAGGCGAGGATCACGCCGGCGACCAGGCTGATCGCGCTGAACAGCAGCGTTACCTCGCTTTCCGAGGCGGCGGCGTTGCCCAGCAGCTTCGCTTCGGTGTCGATCGGGCGGACGTCGAGGGTGGAGCCAAAGCGGGCGGCGAGCAGGCGGCGCAGCGGCGCTTCGCGGCCGGGCGCCGGCTCGATCAGAAGGCGGCTAACGCGCCCCTGCAAGCCCGCAAGCGTCTGCGTAATCGCAAGCGGGGCGGCAGCGATGGGGCTCTGCGCGGCGGCGCCGATGGCATTCGAGCCGACGGTCGCGGCGAGCCTCATCGCTTCGGCGTGGCCGTCGACCAAGACGGTGACCCTGGCGCCCGGGTGGACGCCGATGGCCGTGGCTGTCGGCGCGGTGAGCAACAGGAAACCCCTGTGTGAGGATTCGGCGGCGCGCTGGAAGGCGCCGGAGAGCCGGCCGTGCAACGCGGCGACCTGTTCGTTCGCGCCGACAAGCGTGAGCGCGCGCCGCCCGCCGGGGCCGGTGGCGACGATCGGCTCGGTGAGGATTGGCGCCGCCGCCTTCACGCCGGGCAGGCCGCGTGCCTCTTCAGCGATCCGCGCGTCGAAGCCTTCGGGACCGCGGGCGGCCAGTTCCAGCGTCGCGTTGCCGGCGACGCCGTGCGCGACTTCCTCGAAGGAGCCGGTGATCGAGCGATGCGCGACCTGGACGGCGAACAGCAGCGCGACGCCGGCGGCGATGCCGAGCACGGCCATCAGCTCGCGCAGTGGCTGCACGCGCAGGTGGCGCCTGTAGAAGAGCAGCAGCGTGCGCGTATAGCCGATCACGGGCCGACCTCCGCGCGCACGCTCTGGCGCTCATGTGCAAGCTGACCGTCGCGGATCTCGAGCACGCGGTCGGCGTGGCGCGCGGCGCGCTCGTCGTGGGTCACGAGGATTACCGCGGCCCCACGCTCGCGCGGGAGCGAAGCAAGCAACTCGAGCACCATCTCGCCGGTCTCGCTGTCGAGGTTGCCGGTCGCCTCGTCGGCGAGGATCAGCTTCGGCTCGGCGGCAAGCGCCCGCGCGATCGCCACGCGCTGCTGCTCGCCGCCCGAGAGCCGCTCGGGCGTGTGCTCGGCGCGCCGCTCGAGCCCGACCTCGGCCAGCGCGGCGCGAGCGCGCCGGTGCGCCTGCCCGTACTCGACCCCGCGCATGAGCAGCGGGATCGCCGCGTTCTCGGCGGCGGTGAGGCCGGCGGCGAGGTTGAAGCTCTGGAAGACGAAGCCGAGCTCGTTGCGCCTGTGGGCGAGCGCCTGGGCGCGGGTGAATGCGCACAGGTCGCGGCCCTGGAAGCGCACGCTGCCGCCGTCCGCCTGCAGCAGGCCGGCCGCGAGCAGCAGCAGCGTCGTCTTGCCCGAGCCGCTCGGCCCGAACAGCGCGACGAACTCGCGCGCGTCGACGCTGAGGCTCACGTCGCGCACGGCATGGACCACCTCGCCGGGGCTCTCGTAGCGCTTGCGGGCGTGTTCGAGCTCGAGTAGCGGATGCGATCGGCCGCCTGAGAGCTTGCGCGACGCGGCGGCGCCCGGCGGCTCAGGCATCGGCCGCGGCCACGCGCGGCCGGTCGGGGAACTGGTAGACGGTCGCGTCGCTGGGCGCCTCGCCGGCGAGCCTGCCTTCGCGTAGATAAAAGATCGGGTCGGCCCCGATCAGCGCCTCGGCGTCGGTCGCCGCGATCAACACGCCGACCCGCGCCTCGCGCGCGAGCGTCCAGAGCAGCGCCATGACCGTCTCCCGCTCGACGAGCGAGAGGCTCGAGGTCGGTCCGTCGGCGAGCAGCAGTCGCGGCTCGACGACAATCGCGCGGGCGATCTCCACAAGCTGGCGCTCGCCGCCTGAGAGCTCGTCCAGCTCTGCGCTTGCGCAGTGCTCGGCCTCACAGGCGAGCAGCGCCGCGCGCGCGCGGCGCTGCGCACCGCGATGATCGCGGCCGTCGACGAGTAGAGGAACGGCGACGTGCTCGAGCACGCCCAGACGGCCGCCCGCAGGCTGCGAGAAGAGGCAGGCGATCTCGCGCCGGCGCAGGCGCGTGCGCTGCGCGCTTGACATGCGCCGCAGATCCTCGCCGTCGTAGAGCACTTCTCCGGCGTCTGGTGCCTGCAGGCCGGCGGCGATCTGCAGCAGTGTGGTCTTGCCGGCGCCGCTGGGGCCAAACACGCCCAGCATCTGTCCGCGCTCCAGCTCTAGGGAGACGTCCTGGAGTGCCGGACGCGGCTTGCGGGAGCCGTCGAAACGCTTGGATATGTCCCGCAGCGACAGCAGCATCACTTGCCTCCCGCACCGCGCCCGTCGGAGGGGGGATCGTCCTCCTGCGGCTGCGAACCGGCGATCCGGTCAAACAGCTCGCGCCGCGCCGCCGCGCTCGCGTGCTCGTGCGCGGCGTTGGGTGCCTTCGAGTCGGTGCGCTGGCGCTCGGAGGGCCAGATCGCGTCACGGCTGGCAAGCCAGGAGAGCATCTCGCGCGCGTGCCTGGTCCAGCGCAGCTCGCCCTCCAGCTGGGAGACGTCGGCGGAAAGGTTGAGCCGCAAGAGCAGGTGGTCGGCGCGCACGAGCGGCCCGTCCTGCGGCAACTCGTCGCGCAAATGCGCGGTCTGCGCAAGCAACTGTGCGCACTGTTGCTCGTAGGCGTCGAGCTTCTCCAGCGCATCCTGGAGCTTGCGCGGGCCCGCGAAGGTGATCTTCAATAGCAGCGGGCGGCGCGAAAGGCGCACTCCCTCAGGTCCCTCCGAGAAGAAGCGCTCGAACTCGATCACCCCCAGCTCAGTGATCTCGAACACGTGTCGCTCCTCGCGCTCGAAGCCCTGCACGCGCTCGATCAGGCGGTCTTTCTCAAGCGTCTTGACGGTCTGGTAAAGCTGACCGGAGTTGACCTTCCATGAGGGCCCAAGCCGCTGCGAGAGGCGGTCGGCCAGCTGGTAGGGGTAGGCCGGGCGCTCGAGCAGCAGGCCGAGCAGCGCGTGCTTAGCTGACATGCGCGACCTCCCCTCTGCCGTGACGGCCCTCCCCGGGCGCTTCAGCTCCCCTCATGCATTCCATCATACGGCCGTTCCGTGGAGTCAACCGCCTTAACGGGCGTCGCTGCCGGCGCGTGCGCTCGGGATCTGGCTTGTACGCGGGACTTATGGCGCTGGCGCGGACGCTACGAACACCTGCATTAACGCTATTGACAGCCAGTTTGCCGGAGGCTGCGGGATGCGGGGCGCTCACGACTGCCTGCCTTAACGGTATTGACTTGCACTGTGCAATGGGAATACTCTCGCTCCTAGTAATCAGGCGCAGCTCGTATGGGAGACGAGCCAGCGCACAGCGGCGTGCCGGAGCATTTGCCCGGGCCCACGGAGAGGGAGGAATCCACGAATGTTCCGAAAGCACTTCAACGCGACGACCGCGCTGGCCGTCGCGGCCCTGGTCTTCGCGATGGCGGGCGGCGCGTATGCGGCCGGGAAATATTTGATCACCTCGACCAAGCAGATCAAGCCGAGCGTGCTCAAGCAGTTGCACGGCGCGGCCGGTCCCCAGGGTTCCGCGGGCCCGGGAGGCCCTCAGGGTCCCGTGGGCCCGGAAGGTAAAGCGGGCGCCAACGGCAAAGACGGCGCGAACGGCGTCAACGGCAAAGACGGGACCAACGGCAGCAACGGGACGGGCGTGACCGTCGGCGCCACCGCGGTCGGGTGCAAAGCGGGCGGCGTCACCGTGGAAGCCGAAGGCTCGAAAGCGCCGCGGGAAGTCTGCAACGGCGAGAACGGCCAGAGCGGCTTCACCGAATCGCTACCGTCCGGCAAGACCGAGACGGGTGTCTGGACGATGCCGGCGACGGCGCCGGTCTCTGTCTGCGTCCCGGATGTAGGCCACGGCGAATGGACTGAAAAGGAATGCAAAACCGAAGCCAAACCCTCGGGCTCGGGCGACTTCGAAAGGGCGAGCGGCGGGGAGGCCAATCCCCAGGATTACGCGTCGATTTCCTTTGCAATCCCACTCAAGCAAGACAAGCGCTGTGAAGTCGAACCCGGCGTTTTCAAGGAAGACGGCTTGTGCCCGGCGGAAGTTCACTATGTAGGAACTGAAGAAGTCGCCGGCAAAACCGCACCGGCGGCCTGTCCCGGCACCGTTTCGGCGCCGAAGGCCACCGCAGGCAACCTCTGTGTCTATGAAGGCTTCTCATTCGGGGTGGAAACCCGTCCGAGCTCCAGCACGGCATTTATGAACATCTTCCCCCCGAATGAATTGCCGCCCGGAGTCGCCGGCGCTCCAGGCGCGAGCACCAGCGGCGCCGTACTGCTAGGCGGCGCGCAAGGCGAAGCATCGGCAGCGTACGGGAGTTGGGCTGTGACGGCGCCCTGAGTTGGGGAAGTGAAGTCGATCGTCCGACCGACGTGAGCCGCCAGGCGTACTGGGCGATGAGCGTTGGTCGGTCGGGCGGCCCTTTAGGTGTGGCTAGCGCGTGTGGCACGGTATGAGGAGACGAGGGAGGATGCGGTCGATGAATAGCAGATGGAGCACTAAAGGCGGGCCGGCAGGCGGCTCGAAGTATTTGCGGACCAGGTTAACGGTTTGGCCTTGTGCCTTGCCGTGACGATGGCAGCTCTCGTGCTTCTCGGCTCGTCTTCGGCCCTCGCGGCGGTCACGCGTCCATTTCTCCGCCAGATAACGCAGACGGCGCCCGGCGTGCCGCTTGCCCCGGGGGGTATCACGATCGACGGGTCGGGAGATCTGTGGGTGAGCAACGGGCCGGTCCATAACACTGAACCGTCGTCTGTGAGCGTTTTCGACCCGTCTGGAACTTTTGTAAAAACAGTGGACCTTAAAGGAAGGACAACGGCGGCCATAAGCATCGCGATGTCCTTCACGAGCAACGATCTTTTCGTGACGGGCGGACCAACCAGTGTGTCCCCGCTTGAAGTATTCGACAGTGGCGGTGAATTGGTGAGGCAGTGTGGGACGTTTGGCGAACCCGCGCACGTGGCGGTCGATAATTCGGAGCTGCCGTTCGCCGGTCCAGTGTATGTGTCAGGCGCACGCGTTGGAGGTCTGGCCGGTGGTGTCGAGAAGCTGGACCAGGAATGCAAACAGGTGCCGTTCACTGAATCGGCGAGTTACATTTCCGGCGATCAGATCGTGGGGGCACCGAATGGCGTGTTCAAAAGCATAAGAGCGACACCAGGCGCGATTGCTGTCGACTCACATGGTGATCTGTATGTGGTGGGACATGTCGAACATGCTGGGCGTGAAGAACCGGAAGCGGTGTATGAGTACGAACCCACAGGTAGGTTCGTACGGGCGTTCACAGGCGCGGAAACTACCGGCCTCGGCGGCGATCATAGCGAAGGCGGCTGGGGCAGCCAGCTGTACGGCGTTACCGTGGATCCCGTCAGCGGCGACGTGCTGGTTGCTGTCGAGAGTTCGTCCAAGGACGAAGGTGCGGTTGACGAGTTCGATGCGGCAGGTACGTTTTTGGCTCAGATCACGCAGACGGCGCCGGGCAAGCGCCTGCACAGCGCGGGCGCGATGGCGGTCGACGGGCAGGGGGATCTATACGTGGTCGACCGAGAAAGCGCCCACACCGAAGAACACGCGGTCGACGAGTACGGCCCCGCCAAGATACTGCCGACCGTTGAACTGGGCGAAGCCTCTGAACGCAAGACCACGAGCGCGACTGTGACCGGGACGGTGAATCCGGAAGGAGCGTCGCTGAGCGAATGTCGCTTCGAGTATGTGGACGAAGCGGCGGTCCAGGCAAAGGGGTTTGCCGACCTGAGCACGGGTGGGGAAGCTGCGTGTGTGCCCTCAACGGCGTCGATCGAGCCGAGTGGTGGCGCTCAGCGGGTGGAAGCAAAGTTGGAACAACTGGTGTCCGGAACTACGTATCGTTATCGTTTGCTGGCAAGCACGGCGGGGGCGTTCGGCGCTCAGGCGGTCAGCGGTGTGCTTGGGTTCACGACGCCGCACGCGCCGCGGATCGACTCGGAGTCGGTCGAAGGTGTCTCTTCGGAATTCGCTGATTTGCGTGCGTCGATAGCGCCGTTGGGAGCCGAGACGACTTACCGTTTCCAGTATGTCGATGAAGCCGATTACGTGTCTGGCGCAAGTGACCCGTACGCGGAGGGCGCGAGTGTGCCGGTGCCGGCCGTGGACATCGGCGCGGGCGGGCCAACCGGTGGAGCTGACGCCTCGGTGCTGCAACATATCGGCCCGCTGACGCAGGGAACGACCTACCGTTTCCGTGTCGTCGCGGAAAACGTCGTCGAAGACAAAACCGAAACGACATATGGCTCGGGCCAGAGCTTCACGACGCTTCCGCCGCCGACACAGGGCTTGCCCGACGCGCGCGCCTACGAGCTGGTCACGCCACCGGACAAGGGCAGCTCAGCCGACATGTTCGGTCACCCACGCCTTGACAATGAATTCATAAATCTCGATACTGGCGTACCGGCGGAATCTGGTGATAATTTCCTATTGACGACGCCTGCGGCGTTCGGGCCGTTCCCCGGGTCGGACGCGAATGGGTATGTGTTCTCGCGCGGACAGTCGGGGTGGCAGATGCAGTCTCTTGCGTCACCGTCACTGGGAGGTCTGCAGAACATCGAAGTGCCGGTATTCGAACCGTATGACTTCACTCGGGTGGGCATCAGTGACAACTTGTGGACGGCCGGCGTGGGTGGCAGCCTGCTGAGCTTGATCGGTCCCGCTGAGGGTCCGTACACCGCTCTCCGGGTCGACCCAACGATACGTTCTAACGCCGAAGAAGGCGTGCGATCGTCGATCGTAGGAGCGTCAAGCAATCTCGGACGAGTCGTGCTTGAAAGCAGAAGCAGCAGCCTGTGCCCCGGCGACCCCGGACAGGACGAAGGCAGTCATGCTTTGTGCGAATGGAGCGGGGGCTATGAAACGATTGGCGGCGAACGGAGAATCCGCGCTCAAGCTCGTGAACAGCGACGCCCAGGGAGCACCCCTCGACTTGTGCGGCGCTGTGTTGGGCGCCGGCAGGGAAGACATTTCGGGGGCGTTCTACGGCACGGCTCACGACGCGGTGTCGGCTGATGGCTCAAAGCTGTTCTTCACCGCGCCGGACCCCAACGCGCAGAACAGGGGGACCGGTTGTTGGAAGCCGGCGGGCGAAGGCGGAGTGGAAGAAAACGCGCCGCAACTCTACATGCGCTCTGGGAACGTGACGACCGAGCTTTCGTTGCCGGGCGGTGGTGGCGATCCATGTCATCCTGCGCTCGGCGACTGTCATCCAGCGACGTTCGTCGGGGCGTCCGCAGATGGCTCGAAGGTGTTCTTCCTGTCCTCGGAGGAACTGACGAGCGACGATGCGGGCATACACGACGAAGAGTTGTATATGTACGATACGAGCGACGGTCATCTGACGCGCATCTCTGCCGGCGAATCCGGTCATGCCGCTGCCGACGTTCAGAAGGTGCCGGCGATCTCAGCCGACGGGTCGGCCGTGTATTTCACAACGGCGGGAGAAAAACTAACCGGCAACGCCCCTACCGCCGGCACCGGCAAGGTGGAGCTCTACCGTTATGACACGAATGCACCCGCACCGCTCGCCACAAAATATGTGGTGACGCTTGGCGAACGCGATTACTACCCAACGTTTAAAGATAAAGAGCACGTTGCTCTGTTGCCTGAAGCGAGTTGGTACGCTACGTCTGACGGACGTTACCTATTGTTTGCGACCTCTGCCGAAATACCCGCGGTCGACTATAAGACGCTTGAAGCCGATGGATCGGACTGTCCTGCGATAGAGGTCAGTGAAGGCTCTGGGGATCATCATTGCAGTGAGGTCTACCGTTACGATTCGGCAAGCGGCGAAATCGTGTGTGTGTCGTGTAATCCGAGCGGCGCTGCACCGGTGTCCAATGCGTTGTTCGGTCGTTCGGCGCTCGTCCTGTCGTCGGCCGGTCCGGTGCGGGCGATGTCCGACGATGGCTCTGAGGTGTTCTTTGAAACCGCGGATCCGTTGGTTCCGCAAGACACGAACGGCACACTCGACGTGTATGAGTGGGAGGCACGAGAGACGGGCGGTTGTGGACAGGCGGGAGGTTGCGTGCACCTGATCAGTTCGGGGGTTGATGAGGCGCAGTCGTTTTTCCTCGGTGCGAGTCCCGATGGGGCGAACGTGTTCTTTGGAACTCATGCGCAGCTGGTGCCGCAGGACAAAGACACGTATGGCGATGTCTACGACGCTCGTGTGTGTACCGTCGTCGACCCGTGCATCAAGCCTCCGGTGGAAGAAACCGGCCAGTGCGAAGGCGATGCGTGTCAGAGTCCGCCGCCGGCGCCGATCGACGCGACGCCGGGCTCGTTGACGTTTGCGGGCGCGGGCAATGCCTCGCCGTCAGCGCCCAAGCTGGCCGTCGAGTCGAGGCCGGCATCGCGTGCACAATTGCTTGCGCGGGCGCTGAAGACGTGTAGAAAGGCCAAGGGCAAAGCGCGAAAAGCTTGTGAACAGCGCGCTAGGAAAAAGTACGGGCCAAAGAAGCCTTCTACGAGAAAGGGCCGATAGGCATGGTATCTCTAAAACCTTCCCCTCTCTCTTCTACGACCCTCTCCTACATGAGGCGTCGCCTGCTTGCGTCTCTCATTCCTGTAGCTTGCACGATCGGGATCGTGGCGATGAGCGCTTCTTCGGCGCAGGCCGCAGAAGGAGGCCCGCAGTGGACTGTCACGGCCGTGTCTCTACCGACGAACTTCTGTCCCGCGGCGACGCCGGCCTGTGCTGCTGCCGCCGGTGGCGGCGACAGCTACCGCGTGGTTGTGACAAATACGGGCGGTGAAGCCAGCGACGGCTCGCCTGTGACAGTGAGCGATGCTCTGCCGCTGGGGCTCTCGCTGGATTCTGCTGGCGCTTCTGGTGTGGACGAGCTGACGTTCGAAGAAGACAGAGACACGACCAACCATGTTTATAAAGACCCATCGCTCAGTTGCGTCATTCTTACGTGCACGTATGCGGGTGTTGTGGCGCCCGGGGACTCGCTGGTGCTCACGTTCCCGGTGGACGTGCTGGGGGGCGCGGGCGGTTCCGTTACCAACACGGTGCGGGTGGAAGGCGGGGGAGCGGTGGACGCGGCCGTGAGCACACCGACGGCAATCAACACCAAACCTGCTGGGTTTGGGATCTCTGCGGGTGGGGCGAGCACGGCGTTCTCGAGCCTGCAGGCGGGAGCGCATCCCGACTTCACGACCTCGATCGCGTTCAATACCCTCACCACGGCCGGCGCGCTCGCGGGCGGGTTCAAGGACACGAGCGACGAGCTGCCGCCCGGCTTCGCCGGCGACCTTGTCGACACCCCAAGCTGTCCGGTCTCGAAGTTCGCGCTGCAGGAATGTCAGATCGGGGCGCAGGTGGGGGATGTGACCCTAATTTTGGACATTTCTGGGAAACAGACCGTAGATATACTCCCGGTCTACAACCTGACGCCGAATCCGGGCGAAGTGGCGAAGGTCGGGTTCCAGACCGGCGGGCTGCAATTCCAGGGTGCGGTGTCGGTGCGTCCAGGGGATTACGGGTTGACGACGACCTTCTTCAACAGTCTCAGTGAGAGCATCTCCGAAGTCGACGACGTCACTTTCACGATCTGGGGAGTGCCTGCCGACCCGATCCACGACCCGTTGCGCTTCCAACCCATGATTGGCAAAACGGGACTCAGTGGGTTCGGTGTGGCCTCTGACGCGGCCAGCGCACCGTTCTTCACCAATCCGACGTCGTGTGGCGGTGGGCCGCTGGAAGCAAAGTTCATCGTCAACTCGTGGGAGCGCCCGGAAGAAGACGTCGAAGCACGGATGGGATTCGGGCCGTTCATCGGGTGCGACCGACTCAGCTTGCCGACGGAGTTCACGGCCACGCCGACGACGACGCGGTCGTACGCGCCGACGGGGCTTGACGTGAAGCTGCTCGTGCACCAGACCTACGACAACGCGTATGGATTGGCGACCTCGACGCTGAAGCGGGCAGTCGTCACGCTGCCTGAAGGGATGACCGTCAATCCGTCGGCCGGGGCCGGTCTCGGCTCGTGCGCGCCGGCGCAGCTCGAAGAAGAACGGCTCACGTTCACGCCCGGGCAGGGCTGTCCCACGGACGCCAAGCTCGGCAGCGTCAGGGTCAAGACCCCGGCGGTACAAGAAGAAGGCACAGGCTCGGTGTACATCGCGCAACCGTACGCGAACCCTTTCGACTCGCTGCTGGCTCTCTACATCGTCGTGCGCTTCCCGGAACGCGGGATCGTCGTCAAGCTCGCCGGCAAGATCGTTCCCGACCCGGTCACAGGTCGTCTCATCAGCACGTTCGAAGGGCTGCCCCCGCAGGAAGGCCTGCCTCCCGTGCCGTTCAGCTCGTTCACCTTCAGCTTCCGCCAAGGCGAGACCTCGCCGCTTGTGACACCGCCCGCGTGCGGCGAATACCAGGCACAGGCCCAGCTGAACCCCTGGTCCAATCCGGTGCTGACGCTCACCGACCTGACCACGCCGTTCCTGATCAGCGAAGGCGCCACGAGCAGTGCGTGCCCGGCCGGCGGGACGCCGCCGTTCGCGCCACAGGTGTCCGCCGGCACACAGAACAACGAGGCCTCCTCCTACAGCCCCTTCTATCTGCGCATCGAACGCCGGGACGGCGAACAGGAGATCACCGGCTTCTCCACCCAGTTGCCGCCCGGACTCACGGGCAACCTGAGCGGCATCCCGTTCTGCTCGGAAGCGGACATCGCCCATGCCCGTGCGCAGACGGGTGCGGAAGCCGAAGCCGCCCCAGCGTGCCCGGCCGCGAGCCAGATCGGGACTACGATCGCCGAAGCCGGTGTCGGGACCGTGCTTGCCCAGACTCCCGGCAAGCTGTACTTGGCCGGTCCGTTCGAAGGCGCGCCGTTCTCGGTCCTCAACATAACGAGCGCGAAGGTCGGCCCGTTCGACCTCGGCACCGTCGTGGTGCATCTGCGCTGCACATCGACCCGCTCACCGCGCAGGTGAGCATCCCCGCCGGTCCCTCTGACCAGATACCGCACATCATCGACGGGATCGTTATTCACCTGCGCGCGATCCGTGCCTACATCGATCGAGAACGTTTCATGATCAACCCCACCAGCTGTGAGGCGATGAGCGTGAACGCGACCGTGATCGGCTCCGGCAGCGACTCAAGCGCGCCCGTCGGCAACAACCCAGTAACCGTCTCGAACCGCTTCCAGGCCGCCGACTGCGCGAGCCTGGCGTTCAAGCCGGAATTCAAGGTCTCGACCGCCGCGCACACCAGCCGCGCCGACGGCGCGAGTCTGCACGTCACCGTGAGCTATCCGCCGGGGTCGATCGGCAAGCAGACGAACCTGCGCTCCGTCAAGGTCGACCTGCCCAGACAGCTGCCCTCACGACTGACGACGCTGCAGAAGGCCTGTCCGCATGCGATCTTCGAAGCGAACCCGGCCGGATGTCCAAACGAATCGATCGTCGGGCATGCCGTCGTACACACCGAGATACTGCCGGTGGCCCTCGAAGGGCCCGCGTACTTCGTAAGCTACGGCGGCGAAGAATTCCCGAAGCTGATCATGGTCCTGCAGGGCTACGGTGTGACGATCGACGTGGTCGGCAACACGTTCATCAAGAACGGCGTGACGTCCTCCAGCTTCCGCTCGACGCCCGACACGCCGTTCGAATCGTTCGAACTGACCTTCCCGGAGGGGAGGTTCTCGGCGCTTGCCGCCAACGGCGATCTCTGCACCGCCGGCAAGACGGTCACGGTCTCAAAGCGCGTGAAGCGCCGCGTGCACGGCCGTCTGCGCAGCGTGACGGTCAAGCTGCGCAAGAAGGGCCCGGGTCTGATCATGCCGACCGTCCTGACGGCACAGAACGGCGTCGCGATCCACCAGAATACGGCGATTGCCGTCAGCGGCTGCCCGAAGGGCTACGCGCGTAAGGCGTCGAAGTCCCATGGGCACGCGGGCAAGGGAAGGTGAGGTGCTCGGCGCAGAGAAGGACGGGCGGTCCGGCCGGCGGTTGACAGCCGGCGTCGCCGCGGGTCCGGCGAAGTCCGGTTTGAACGGCGCCGGCGACGGCCATATCGCTGCGATCCAGCGCGCGCGGATCGTGCGGGTGATGCCTGCCCTATGCGCCGCGCACGGCGCCGCGAACGTGACCGTCGCGGCGATCGTCAAGCAGGCAGGAGTCTCGCGCCGCACGTTCTACGAACTGTTCCACGACGTCGAGGAATGCCTCCTTGCCACGCTCGACGAAGCGCATCGGCGTATCGGCGCGCGCGTCGTGCCGGCCTGGCGCGAGCCGGGACGCTGGCACGAGCGCCTCAGGGGGGCGCTCGTGCAGTTGCTCGCGTTCGTCGACCACGACCGCCTCGCGGGCAGGTTGGTGCTTGTGGAAACGTTTGCGGCCGGTCCCAGAGCGCTCGAGCTCCGCCGCGAGCTGCTCGACCACGCGATAGCGGCCGTGGAAGCCGGTCGCGCCGAAGCCAAGGCTGCTCACGACCTGCCCCCACTGACTGGGGAGGGGATCGTCGGCGGTGTCGTCTCAGTGCTGCAAGCGCGCTTGATCGACGGGGACGAGCAGCCGCTGGTCGAGCTAACGGGGCCGCTGATGAGCATGATCGTGCTGCCCTACCTGGGGCCGCTTGTGGCGCGGCGCGAGGCGCGGCGGCCGGCACCGCGGCTTGCGCCCGAGGAGCTCGCGCCGGCGCCGGAGTTTAGTCCGCTCGATGAACTGGAAATCCGCGTCACCTACAGGACCGTGCGCGTACTCGCCGCGATCGCCTCGCGCCCCGGAGCATCCAACCGTGAAATCGGCAGGGCCGCCGGAATCGAGGATCAGGGTCAGATCTCAAAGCTGCTCGCTCGTCTGGAAAAGGTGGGTCTGATCGAAAATGTGAACGCCCAAGGCGCTCGCGGGATGCCCAACGCCTGGACGCTCACGGCTCGCGGCACGGAGGTGCAGCGCGCGATGAGCCCAGCACCCAGGGTTGGCGCGTGAGCACATCGCAGTCCCACGGTGAGAGGGGCGTTAGTGTCGAGATCGTGGAACGGTTACGGGTGCTTGCCACCGCCATCGAGCGTGAGTATGTCCAAGAGCTCGAGCGAGTCGGGCGCTCCCGGCAGCGTTTGGAGATCGTGAAGGCACTGCTGTGCGGTGATCCTATCGCCCCCGCGGAGTTGGACGATCTGAACTATGAGCTTGACGCCACGTGGCACCTTGGCGTGATCGTGAGCGGACCCAGAGCATACGACGCCTTGCGAGGATCGAACGTTCGCTCCGGCCACAAGCTGCTGCGAGTCTCGTGTGATGAGGAAACGGTGTGGGCGTGGATAGGTGGACCACACAAGCTCGCCGATACGGACATTCAGCAGGCATTGCCAACCGCTGATCATGCGGGCGTCTCGCTGGCTGTGGGCGAGCCGGCCCACGGCATCGAAGGATGGCGCCAGACGCATCGCAGCGCCCGCGTGGCGCACCTGGTAGCGCAGTGCCGGCCGTGCGGTGGGCTCACCCGCTATCGGGACGTGGCCTTGGAGGCGACCGCGCTGCACGACGAGCTGCTTGCTCGTGCATTGGCCGAGCGTTACCTGTCGCCGCTGGACGACGAGCGCGGTGGCGGGGCCGCCCGCAGGCGGACGCTGCAGGCGATCTTCGACGCCGAACACAATGTGTCCTCGGCCGCGTCGAAGCTGGGCGTCGATCGCGGCACTGTGCACCGCTGGCTCGAGGAGATCGAGCGGCGACTGGGCTATCGGCTGCACGAGCACCAGGCCGAGATCGAGATAGCGCTGCGCGTCGAGCGGTTGCGCGTCGGGCTCCATGCCGGGGGTTTTACAAGCTCCGCGGCCTGAATGGCAGCGATGCCAAATGCGGCAATGTGCGGCAACCGATGCAACACATTGATGCAGCCAGTGCCGCTGCCAATCGGTTAAGAATGTTCACTGTAGGGCAAGCAGGCCGATAAAGTTAAACATCTGGCATTGAGTATAGATGTCAGTCGGAGAAAGAAAGACAGGTTTAGTTCATATGAGATACACGCACAGGGTTGGGCTGGCGGCGCTTGCCGCCATGCTTGTTTTGAGCGCCGTCGCGAGCGGGTCGGCGTATGCATCCCCAGAATGGTTCTCAAAGAGCGGCGGGGTGAACAGGAGGGTGTCGACTCCTCTGAAAGTCAATGCCGCGACGAACCTCCGGGTCGGCGACTCCAACCTCCTCGGCATCGAAGAGAAGGTCACCTGCAAAGGCACGATGGAAGCGACCCTGGAAGCAGCCGGTATCGGGAAGATCACCCGTTACGAAGTCAGCAGCTGCGAACTGACGGCGGGCACATGTAAAACCCCCACCGCAGTGCAGCCCCTGAACCTACCGTGGAAGACCGAACTTTACAATGAACGTGGTGTCCAAATGGGGCTGGAGAGCGGCGGCTCGGGAACGCCTGGATTCATTTTCGAATGTTCGATAAGTGGGGTCAAAGTTCAGGACACCTGCAATTTCAATACTCATGCTATTCCGTTCAATGAAGGGGGCGCGGTCAAAGCCGTCTTCGATGATTCCGGTGAAACGTCCTGCACAAAGGGCGGAGCGAACTCGGGCAGCCTTGAAGGGCCCATCACCTTCGAACACCCCGCGGGAACAGAAGCTATCAGCGCCCAGGAAGTGAGCGCTGGCGAGTGGAGGCAGGGGGGCAAAGCCCTTTCGGAAACGATCAAAACCACGCTGAAAAAAGGCAAAGTGGAGATTGCTGAATCGTTGTCGAAAATAAAGGTCGAATGCGAAGACAGCGGAGAAGGGACCGCCAGCGTCGGCGGTGCAGGAACGGTCACGGCGTGGACCGCGTCGAAATGCACAAAAATAGAAGGTGCGGCGTGCGGCAGCACGACGGCCCCGACGATGGAAGCGATACATCTACCGTGGCGCAGCGGACTGGCCTTCTCCGAAGGAGACATACAAAACCTGCTCTCCGAAGAAGCGAGCAAAGGCCGCCCAGGCTTCAAGCTGACCTGCACCACCCTGGGTATAAAAGTCACATATACGTGCACGGCCAAGTCGCTTAGTGCCGACATGAAAAACATCACGGCCGGTGTGGAATCGGTATTCGACGGTGAAGCGCTGGAATGCGAATCGGTCAACGGCAGCGGCAGTGGCTCAGTTACCGGCACGCAGACAGTCGAAGCAGTTGCGGGCGGCAAACTCGAAGCGAGCAGCTAGCAGACCACCCGAGCAGCGCGCGCAGCAGGTGCCATCGCGGCGAGAGACCATGATCAGGTCTCTCGCCGCAGCGCCCGCGCGCCGGCAGCAAGAGGCGCCCCCGGCGCCGGCCCCCCACACGTACGGTCGCCAGCGCTGTGGCCAGGCAAGCCGTTTGCTCGTGTACGCCCATAGACTGGGCTTGATGATCGAAGAGCTGATCAAGCAGATCGAAGCCCGTTTCGCCGAGCTGGGCGAGCAGATGACCGACCCCGCGGTGATCGGTGACCGCGAACGCTACGCCGAGGTCGGTCGCGCATACCGTCAGCTGGAGCCGGCCGCCGAGCTTGCCGTGCAGTGGCGGCATGCCAGCGACGATGCGGCCGGCGCGGAGGAGCTGATCGCTGAAGACGGCGATGATCCCGAGCTGCGCGAGATGTTGAGCGCATCGCGTGAGCGCATCGAGCGCCTAGAAGAGGAGATCCGCTTTGCGATGGTCGAGCGCGACCCCAACGACGAGAAGAACGTGATCGTCGAAATTCAGGGCGGTGCCGGCGGCGACGAGGCGGGACTGTGGGCGGGGGACGTCTACCGGATGCTCACCCGCTATGCCGAACGCGTAGGCCTCAAGCCCGAGCCGCTAGAGATCGGCGAGGGCAAGTACACGTTCGCGATCAAGGGTCCACCCACCCTACGCCTATTCGATCTTCAAGTTCGAGGGTGGCACCCACCGTGTGCAGCGTGTGCCGCAAACCGAGTCCCAAGGCCGTATCCACACCTCCACGTCCACCGTCGCGGTGCTGCCCGAAGCCGAGGACGTCGACGTCGAGGTCAATCCTGGGGACTTGCAGATCGACGTCTACCGCTCATCCGGCCCAGGCGGACAGTCGGTCAACACGACCGACTCGGCGGTACGAATAACGCACAAGCCGTCGGGCATTGTCGTCTCGATGCAGGACGAGAAGTCTCAGCTGCAAAACCGCGAGAAGGCGTTGCGCGTACTGCGCGCCCGTCTGTATGAGCGGGCGCTTGCCGAGCAACAGTCAGAGCTGGCTGCCGACCGCCGCTCGCAGGTCGGCACTGGCGATCGCGCGGAGAAGATTCGCACTTACAACTACGGCGAGCGGCGCGTCACCGACCACCGCATCAAGCTCACCGTGCACAACCTCGACCAGGTCCTCGAAGGCGAGCTTGGGGAGATCACCGCTGCCCTGCAGGCCGATGAGAAGCGCCGTCGCCTGCTGGCACAGACGGACGTCTGATCTCGCGGGCGCGACCTCCTCGCAAAAACGACCTCCCGAAATGTCTCCCGCGCCCGTCGGACCGCTCGCTCGTGGAACTCCGGTCCGCGACGCGCTCGATGGCGCTGTCACGGCGCTGACGGCCGCCGGCTGCGAGACGCCACGGCTGGACGGAGAACTGCTGCTGGCCCACGCGCTCGGCGTGGCGCGCGAGCGGCTGCTGATCGACGACCTGGTCGTCGCCGGCCCGGCCGTGCGCGTGTTCCAGGACTTCGTGCGGCGGCGCTCGGTGGAGCGCGAGCCGGTCGCCTACATCCTCGGGCGCCGACACTTTCGCCGCCTGGAGCTGGTGGTCGACCGGCGCGCGCTGATCCCGCGGCCGGAGACCGAGCTGCTGGTCGAGGTCGGGCTCGGCTTGCCGCAAGGGGCGCACGTGCTCGACGTGGGGACCGGCAGCGGCGCGGTGGCGCTGGCGCTAAGCCGACGAGCGCCCGGACCTGAGCGTTGCCGGCAGCGATCGCGACGCCGGCGCGCTGGAGGTCGCCCGCGCCAACGGCAAGCGGCTGGACCTCGACGTTCGCTGGCTGCGGGCCGACCTGCTCGACGACGTGCCCGACGAGTTCGACGCGGTGCTCTCCAACCCGCCATACGTGCGCGAGGACGAGCGCGCTTCGCTTGCGCCCGAGATCCTGCGCCATGAGCCGGCGGCGGCGCTGTTCGCCGGCGTGGACGGGCTCGACGTCGTTCGTCGTCTGGTCGCTCAGGCGGGAGAGCGCGGGCGCGTGCGGCTGCTGGCCGCTGGAGATCGGGCAGGGGCAGGCCGGCGCTGTCGGCGAGCTGATGCGAGCAACGGGGTTTCGCGGAGGTGCGCGCCGAGCGCGACCTCGCCGGGATCGAGCGCGTCGTCGTCGGAGAGCGCTAGCGGTGCCGACGTGGGGACGGGCGCGGTGAGCGGGTCCGGGCGCTCGGCATCGGGCGGTGGGCGCTCGCGGCGCTCCGACGCGGCCGCGTTGACGGCCGAGCATATGCGTCGCTTGGAGGCATGTCTGGAGGGCGACGGCGTCGCGCTGACCCCGACCGACACCGTCTACGGCCTGGCCTGCAATCCCGAGAGCGAGGTTGCCCTGCGTCGCATCTACGAGCTCAAGCGTCGCCCCCCGCAAAAGCCGGCGGCGGTCATGTTCTTCTCCTTGCAGGCGGCGCTGGACACGCTGAGCGAGCTCGGCCCGCGCACCCGCGCCGCCGCACAGGCATTGCTTCCCGGCCCGGTCACGCTGCTGCTGACCAACCCGCGCGGCCGCTATCCGGGTGCCTGCGCCCCAAGCGGTGACGGCCCCGGTCTGCTCGGACTGCGCGTGCCCGCGCTCGCGGGCCAGCTCGCCGCGCTGGCGGCGATCGCCCTGCCCGCCGCTCAGTCGAGCGCCAACTTCGCCGGCGGCCCCGACCCGCGCACGCTCGCCGAGGTGCCGGCGGAGCTGCGCGAGGGGGCGGAACTGGTGCTCGACGGGGGGAGCTGCCGGGGACAGCCTCGACGGTGATTGACCTCTCCGAGTACGAGCAGAGCGGCTCGTGGCGCGTCCTGCGCGAGGGGCCCGTCGGCGCGGAGTCGCTGGCCGGGGCGCTTCACGATCCTAGAAGCGCAAGCGGAACGACCGCGACGCCATCGGATCTGCGGTAGGCGAATCTGCCTGTGTAGACCACGATGCGGTCGAGCAATCTGTCGCCGATTTGCTTTTGGAGCCAGTTGAGGTGCTGGACATCGCGGTCATCGACGGTTGTGCTCAACTTCGCCTCGATCGCGACGCACGACCGGTTCTCGCCCTCCACGATCAGGTCGATCTCGTGATCGCCGTTCTTGGTGCGCAGATGACCGACTCTGGCGGCGGCGGCACTGGCGTAAACTCGAACCGACTGGGTGACGAGCGACTCGAACAGGGCGCCGAGCCATGTGCCGATGTCCTGCGAGGCGCGGCTGCCGTCGCCGCGTAGCAACCCTGCCCGGTCGACGCCGACGAGCCTCGCGGCAATGGCCGGATCGACCAGGTGATGCTTTGGTGTGTGGGTGAGTCGCTTGAGCGGCGCGAAGGTCGGTGTCCACGCTTCTAGCGGATCGAGCACGAAGATTCGTTGCAGGTGCTCTCGATACACCGCTGCCGTCTGGCGGACCGGCTTGTCGCCTTCGCCTGGGGTGGCGGCGTTGAGGATGGTGCTGTAGGAGGCGTTGGTGGCTGTCGCCGCCGCGTATGCGGCCAGCCATGACCGCAGCGCGCCAGGGCGGCGAACGCTGGCGCCGTTCTCTGGCAACTCACGCTCCACGATGCGAGTGACGTAGCTGTCGAGTTGGAGTTGCCGCGCCCGCTCGGGCAGATCGCGGATGCCTGGAAAGCCCGATCGGAGGATCTCCTCGGCGTAGGTCGATATGTCGACATCGGAGGTGCCCTCGATGCTGGTCGCCTCTGCGGTCAACAGGCCTCTGAGCGAGACGGTTGGTTGGGAGACGCCGCGCTCGCTGAACGCCATCGGTCGTATCGCCATGCTGACGATTCGCCCCGCACCGGAGTGGATGCGGGTCCCCGGGGGCACACCCGCGGACCCGGCCAGCAGGAAGCGTTCGCCAGTGGGGTCATCGTCAACCGCTTGGCGAACGCGGTCCCAGACGCTGGGCTCGAGTTGCCACTCGTCGATCAACACCGGCGCTGGTACCTGCGTAACGAGGTCGAGGTTGCCGGTGACGGCCGCGTACTCGTTTGGGTTGTGCAGCGACAGGACGGTCGAAGCGCGCTGGGTTGCCGTAGCAGTCTTCCCTACACCCTTGGCGCCCTCCAACGCGATAGCCGCCAGATGGGGAAAGAGTTCGTCAAGCGCCTCATCGATAATCCGTCGCCGGTAGGCCACCCCAAGCAAACTAACAGATGGACAGGATATTGTCTAACATTTGGACGTAGATCTGTCTGTCTTCTGGACAACTTTGGCAGCCTCTCTCGGCTGACCTTCAGACGGGGATGCTCCCAATGCCGGCGATCTCGGCTGTGGTGCGGAGAATCACCCCACGCTCCTCGGCTTCCATCGGCGTGAGCAGCGCGTGTGTGCGTTCGAGGTCGGCCCGCGCCGAGGGCAGGGATGTCCAGTCGATGCTCTGGCTCCATTCCTGCGCGCGCGCGAGGACCTTGATCAGCGCGGTGGGCGCTTGCAGGCGCGACATCGCGCGCAGCGCCTGCAGGTAGTCGTCGCGAAAGACGATTGGGACGATCAGGCGCTGCTGTGCGGCGGCGGTCAGCTCGGCGTTGGCGAGCGCTCGCGCGACGCGGCCGTTGCCATCGCCGAATGGATGGACCTCGGCCACGAGGAACATGGCGAACACGGCTCGGGGGAATCCCGACGGCAGGGCGCGGTAGCGCTCGAAGCCCCGCTTGAGTGTGCCCGCGACTCGACTGGGGGCGACGAACTCGGTGTTGCCAGCGCGGTTTCGCCGGGTCTTGAACCGGCCGGGTCGCTCGTCTGGGCGTCCCGCCATGATCCTCGCGTGGAACGTCCTCAGCAGCGACAGGAGGTCCTCGGCGTCCGTCGGGACCCGGCCAAGCAGGGTGGGATCGCTGAGGAGGTCGAACGTCCCGAGGACGTCGTGGGCGTCTGCCGGGCGATCGAGCGGGATCGCTCCTTCGAACACGATCGCTTGGGCCTCTTCGACGGTGAACTCGGTTCCCTCGATGAAGTTAGAGAAGTACGCCTCATAGAAGGAGAAGCTGGGCCTGATGCGTTCCGGGGCCGGACGATCGCTCAGGATCTGCCGGTGCAGCGCAGCGAACAGCAAGTCGAACAGCGCAATGCGGTCCTCGTCCCAGCTCTCGCCGGCCCGAGTCGCTCTGCCTATCCCGCTCGCGAGGGATGCGTCGCTGGTCCCGAGCAGCGCGCCGATCAAGCTCGACAGGGTCCTGGCCTCGCTCTCGCGTTCGATCGATGGCGCGATCTGAGCGGTGGCGTCTCGGAGTCGGTTCAGCTCGTCCTCGCCGCCGGCGGCCAGCAGACGCTCCAGCTGCAGCTCCAGCTCGGCTCGGCTGAGAGTCCGTCTGATCCCGGATCGAGCGCGCGAATGCGCCATGTTGTCGAGGAAGCGACGTGGCCATGAACTTATGTAGAGCGCCTCGCCCATGAATGGCAGGTCCTCCGCGACCGGGCCGGGGCCGCGACGACAGTTCAGAACCAGACCTGGCAGCCTGACGACGCGGCTGGTGCTCGAGCACAGGAAGATTGAGCCCTCCCGACCCACCGGCCGGGCCTCGAAGGCGGTCCTGTCGACGATCACGGCTCCGGGGAAGAAGCCGGCTGCGATATCCCAGGGACGGCGGCGTGTCACCTCCTCGAGCGGGTCGTCGAGGTTCTTTGTGTAGAGGCGCCCGGCGATCTGGCGGACGCGGCCCTGGCGCAGCAGCGTCCGCACCGCGCGCGAGGTTGAAGTGGAGCTGAAGAAGACCTCGCCCTGGTCGGCCAGCGAAAAATCTCGCATAACGATCATCCCATTCCTAAGTACTGGCGATAATCTTTCTATAAGGACCATCTTTATGCGAAAAAGTGAGCATAAGAAAACTATACTATAGAAAGAATTGCTATCTCAATTTTTTAGAGCTTTGGGAATTGTTATCAGCACAAAATCTTTGTGCGAAGGCTTCCGATCTCTGTTACCGAGCAAAAGTGCTGACGCCCGAAGCTAAGGTCCCCATTCGCTCGCGCCGTGCTAGCCTCGACCCACAGCCGCGACTGGCGCCAGAGGTGGAGAACCACCGGGGAGCGGCTGGCATACGACGCCGCGCGCCTGGGCGAAGAACGCGATGCTTAGGAGCACGCCCATGCCGCACGACCTGCAGCCCGACTACTTCAACCGCCCGCTCGCCGAGGTGGACCCCGAGGTCGCCGCCGCGATAAACGGCGAGCTGCGCCGCCAGCAGAACACCCTGGAGATGATCGCCTCGGAGAACTTCGTGCCCCAAGCGGTACTCGAATGCCAGGGCTCGGTGCTCACCAACAAGTACGCAGAGGGCTATCCGGGCAGGCGCTACTACGGCGGCTGCGAGTGGGTAGACGTCTCCGAGCAGCTGGCGATTGACCGCGCCAAGGCGCTGTTCGGTGCGGAGCACGCCAACGTGCAGCCGCACGCCGGCGCGCAGGCCAACACCGCCGTCTACCACGCGCTGCTCGACCCGGGCGACACGATCATGGGCCTGTCGCTGGCGCACGGCGGGCATCTCAGCCACGGCATGAAAATCAACGTGTCCGGCCGGCTTTACGACATCGCCGCTTACGAGGTTGATCGGGAGAGCAGCGTCATCGACATGGACGAGGTCGCCCGCATCGCGCGCGAGCGTCGCCCCAAGCTCTTGCTCGCGGGCTGGTCGGCCTACCCGCGCCAGCTCGACTTCGCGCGCTTTCGCGAGATCGCCGACGAGGTGGGAGCGATGCTGATGGTGGACATGGCCCACTTCGCCGGACTTGTCGCGGCCGGATTGCACCCCAATCCGCTCGCCTACGGTGCCGACGTCGTCACCACCACCACTCACAAGACCTTGGGCGGCCCGCGTGCCGGGATCATCCTGTGCAAGGCCGAACACGCCAAGAAGATCGACTCCGCCGTGTTCCCCGGGCAGCAGGGCGGCCCCCTGGAGCACGTGATCGCCGCCAAGGCCGTCGCCTTGAAGATCGCCGCGAGCGATCTGTTTGTCGAGCGTCAGCGTCGCACCATCGACGGCGCCCAGGCATTGTCCGAGCAACTGATGAAGGCCGGTCACGGCGTCAACGTGCTCACCGGCGGGACCGATGTGCACCTGGCCCTGGTCGATCTGCGCGCCTGTGAGCCCGAGCTGAGCGGACGTCAAGCCGAGGACCGTCTGCACGAGATCGGCGTGACCGTAAACCGCAACGCGGTCCCGTTCGACCCGCGCCCGCCGATGGAGGCCTCAGGCTTGCGCATCGGCACGCCGGCCTTGGCCACCAGGGGCGTCGGCGTCGAGGACTTCTCCGAGGTTGGCGCAATCGTCGCGACGGCGCTCACCCCAGAGTTCGAGGCCCGCAAGCAAGAGCTCTCAGAGCGCGTGCAGGCGATCGTGGAGCGTTATCCACTGTATGAGCATTTGAACGCTGTGGCTGCGGCCTAGCGTCCTGAGACGACTTGGCGCACCGTTGTAGTTGACAGCGGCGCATGCGCCGCTGTCCGGGGCGGCACATGTGCCGCCCCGCCAGGGCGCGCATGCGCGCCCTGGTCCCATATTTGGGGTTTCTAACACTGCCGACGCCCGCGCCTGCGATGCTGTGCGCGAGCCGATGGCCAAACTCAACGAGCTCGACGCGCTTTACGCATTCCTGACAGCAGCGGCCGTGACCGCGCTGCTGACGCCGTTCACGATGCGCTTGGCCAGGGCGGTGGGCGCCGTCGACGAACCACGCGAGCGCGGCCTCTCCGACCGAGCCACACCGCTGCTGGGCGGTCTGGCGATCTTTGCCGGCGTGCTCGTGGCAGTGCTTGCGTTCCTGCCGTCGGGCTACGGCTCGAGCGAGGAGATGTGGCACGGCGTGCTGATCGCCGCAACGCTAATCACCGTCGTCGGAGCGCTCGACGACCGTTTCGATCTGCCGCCGCTCGTAAAGCTAGTCGGCCAGATCGCGGCAGCCGTGATCGTCGTGCACTTCGGCGTCGCGGTGAAGTCGATCACACTGCCGTTCGCGGGCACCTTGCATTTCCCAAACGCGGGCCCCACCAACGCGGGCCCAGCGCTGACCGTCATCGGCCTCGTCGTGATGATGAACATCGTCAACCTCTCAGACGGCGTCGACGGTCTCGCCGCGGGCGTCTGCGTGATCATCGCGGGAACGCTAGCGATTATCGCCTTCGATCTTGACCGAGCCGCGCCGGGCGTGCTCGCCGCGTTGACGGCCGGCGCCGCGCTCGGTTTCCTGATCCACAACTTCCCGCCCGCCTCGAGCTTCATGGGTGATTGCGGGGCCAACCTGCTGGGACTGTTGATGGGCGTCGTGGCAGTCGAGGCAGCGGTCAAGAAGCCAGTTGTCGTGTCGTTTGTGCTGCCACTGATTCTGCTGACCGTGCCGTTCTTGGACACCACCTTCGTGGTGCTCAAGCGCTTGAAGTACAAGCGCCCGATCTACGCGGCAGACAGCGAGCACTTCCACCATCGCATGGCCCGTATCGGCTTCTCCAGTAGACGCACGATCGCGTACTTGTACGCATGGACGCTGATGCTGGCAGGCTTCGCGCTCGCGCTGCGTTTCGTGCCCTACTCCGACCACAAAGGCCAGCTATATCTGGGCTGGACGTTGGTGATGGTGGGCCTGGCGGTGCTAGTCGTCGCTGCCAGCGTCTACCTCGTATACGTGCTCGAGATCCTCAAGTTTCGCCGCCTTGACGCACTGCGGCTACGCCGACTGCGTCCCGAGGCCTCGCCAGCGGAGATCGAGAGTGGCGTGGCGCTCGACTTGGAGACCGGCGAGTACGACGTCGTCGTCGCAGAGCGCTCGACCGTCCGTGTCGAGGACGATCACTCCGGCGCCAGGACGCTTGGCGAGCGGCCGGCCGCTGGGATGGACGGCGTGGCGAGCGACGTGCCTGGAAGGACTCAGCAGGGGATCGGCGAGCGGCAGATGGATCAAGATCGCGTAAGCACAGAAGAGCAGCGTGGCGACACGCAGGCGGCGGCTATCGGCGAGCGCGGCCAGCGGCAGCGCCCATATCGCATACCAGGGAAGTAGCCAAGCGGTCGACAGCAGCAGGGCAAGAGTGGCCCAACCGGCCATCGCCCGCCATTCGGCACCGCGCGCGGTGCGCCACAGCGTCAGCACCAGCACGACCAGGAAGCCGGCGACGAACAGGTCGCGCCACCAGGTCGGTAGCCCGCTAAGGCCGACCCAGCGCGCCGTCTCCGCCGGCAGGCTGTGAGTGGCGATCAGCTGCTGCTGCTCGCCCAACGCGCCCAAGAAGCCGAAGGCATGTGTCCCAAAGCCGACAACCGCCACGACCGCGAGCAGTACGAGCGTCACCAGCGCACTCGCCGCCACACGCCCACGCTCCCGCCAGGCCTTCGGGGCAAGCACCACGAACGGGAGCACGAGCCCGGCGGAGGCCTTCACGCCGATCCCGACGACGAGCAGAGCGGCTGTCGCGCGGAGGTCTGCGGGGTTCATCGAAACGGCGATGCCCCCCGCGCGCGCGGGGGGCATGCCGGTTTTGCGGGCCGCGAGCACCAGCGCCCCGGCCAAGACGAGTAGCACGAGCGTGTCGTTGTGCGCGCCGCCGACGGCAAGCCCAAGCAGCACGGGATTCAAGCCGACGAACACGGCCGCCAGCTTGGCCGAGCGTCCCATCATGCGTGCCGCGCGAGCAGTCAGGGCGACCGCCGCGAGGCTGCTCGCGACAGCCACCAGCTTGAGAGCCCATAGCCCGCCGCCGAGCCCAAGCGAGGCGAGCGGATAGGTGCCGAGCGTGAACAGTGGCCCGTAGGGGGAATGCTGGAACGGCCAGCCGATGAACGGAAAGACGGCGTCGGTCGGAGCTTCCGCCGCGACGTGCGTGTAGGGATCCAGTCCGTGCAACACGCCCAGGCGAGCAAACTCGAGATAGCCGAAGACGTCTTGGGAGATGAGCGGCGGCCCGAGCAGCAACAGCAGGTTGGCCGCCAGGATCGCAAGCGCGATCGCCTTGCCAGGCAAGACGCGGGCGGCCAGCAGCGCGGCAACGTAGCCGGCGCACATCACGAGCGTCAGCACCTGGAAGCTCGAGGAGCCGATGCCAACCCCGAGTCCGTGCAGCGGCCCGCTCAGCCAGCCTGGCCAGCCCCCGATGCGCGCCGGGACATAGGGCGTGGGCTTACCCGCGGCGCCGGCCACAACGCCGAAGACGCTCACGACGATGCCGAGCAGGCCGGCGATGCCGAGTGCTCGCAAGGCGGCCGAGGAGCGCTGGGAGCGGTCCGCCGAGGCGCGACCGTTCACCGCGGCCGCTACGCTTTGCATGTCGCTTGCGCTGAGAGCATCTTCACCAAGCTTGCGAGCAGGCCGTTCCGTCCACCGGGCGGGCAAGGCTTGAACTGTATGCCACGCCGCCACCGCACACCGACATCGCGCCGGCGCCCCGGGCCCAAGCGCGTGCTGATTCTCTCGGCCGACGTTGGCGAGGGCCACGCCGCAGCCGCACGCGCGCTCGCCCGGCAGATCGAGAGCGCCCCCGAGCCGGCCGAGGTGACGGTGATCGACGGGCTCGCGGCGATGGGCCCGCTACTGCAGCCAGTCGTCGAGGACGGCTATCGCGTGCAACTGCGCTTCTTCCCGTGGACCTACACGGTGATCTATTGGCTGCTGGAGTCCGTCGCCCCGGTGCGAGTGCTGGCGCGCAGCTTGCTGTGCCTGTTCGGCTCGCGCCCGCTGGCAAGGCGCATAGCCGAACACGAGCCCGACGTCGTCGTCTCCACATACCCGGCGGTGACGGTCGTGCTCGCGCGCTTGCGTCGCACGCAGCAGGTGCACTGTCCGACGGTCGCGACGATCACCGATCTCACGGGCCTGTTCTTCTGGGCCCAGCCGGGCATCGACAGTCACTTGGTGATGTACGGCGAGTCGATGAGCTCGGTCGAGCGCATCGCCGGGCGTGGCAGCGCACAGCTGGTACGCCCGCTGATCTCCTCCGAGTTCCTCGACGAGCGCCCCCAGATGGAGTCCCGTCAGGCGCTCGACCTGCCGCAGGAGGGCCGTATGGTCGTCGTCTCAGGAGGCGGTTGGGGAGTGGGCGACATCGAGGGCGCGGTGCGCGCAATCGCCGGTATCCCCGACGTGAGCGCAATCGTCTGCCTGGCTGGGCGCAACGAGCAGCTGCGCGAGCGTCTGGAGTCGGACTTCGCCGACGAGCAGCGCGTGCGTGTGTACGGTTTCACCGAACGGATGCCGGAGATCCTGGCGGCCGCCGACACGCTCGTGCACTCGACGGGAGGCGTAACGTGCCTGGAGGCGAAGGCCACCGGCACACCGGTCGTCTCCTACGGCCTGCCGGTCGGACACGCGCGCTTGAACACGCGCGCGATGGCCGATCTCGGCCTGCTGCGACTCGCCAACAACACGGACGAGCTGTCAGAGCACGTGCAGGCCAGCTTCGCCGAACACCACGCGTTGCGCGGCCGTGGCGAGCATCCGCGCGAGGGCTTGCTGGCGGTCGCCGGCCAGAACACGGTTGCCGCTCCCGAGCTGGCCGAGGGTGTGGAGGAAGTCGATGGAGCGCCCCCAACGGCCCGCGTGGAGCCGACGGCTCAGGTGCACGGTGCCGCTCTGGTGAGTGAGGTCGACCGCGGCGGAGGCCTGGAGTCTGAGTCTCGTGGGCCACAGCTCGATCCCGCGGCGGTAGACCTCGTGCTCGACGCCCCCCACCGCGTACGCCCGATCCCGCTGTGGCGCTTGCGCATGATCGCGTTCGTGACGCAAATGGCGCTGCTGTTGGTGGCGAGCACCTGGTTGATGTCCACCGACGAGGTAACCGCGTTTGCCGCGCTGTTCCTGGGAGGGCACGCGCTCAAGCGCGTGGAAACCCGGGCGCCGGAGGTTGGTTTGGTAGTGCGAGCTCCGGCAGGCAAGGTGGCGCTGATCGCAAGCGAGCTAGCGGACGACGGCATCCGCGTGTCGTTCGCCGACAACGGCGCGGACGCGTCCACCACGATCGCGCAGCTGCGCACGCACCACGACGAATTGCTGCCCGAACTGCCACATTCAGGCTCGCCTTTCCGCTGGGTACGCACGCGCGGAGCACTGCGCTCGCAAGCGCGCGCGCTCGGTCTGCGCCATCGCTTCTACTTCCTACAGCCGCCCAAAGGCCTAACGGTGGGCCAACTCGTGCTCGCCCGTACGGCCGGCGCGATTCCGGTTGCCGGCTCAGAACGCTTGAACGCGCCCGGGCAGATGCCTCATGGGCGCATACGCGCCGGCGACGTGCTCGTAGTGTCGGTGGATGGCGACGCGGTGTCGCTTGCCGGCGTCGAGCGGATCGTCTCGCGTTTGCGCTCCGAGGGCCTATCTGTAGAGCCGCTGGGCTCGCTGACGGCCTCGCCTTCCATCAAGGCGAGCAAGAGCGGCGAGCGGGCAAGCGCGGCAGCGCCGGAGACGAGCACGGCCAAGGAGATCGTGAGCGGTATGCCGCCGAGCGGGGTGGAGCTGAAGTCTTCCCCAAGCAAGAGCGGCGCGAGTATCACCGGCACGATCGTCTGAGTTACGAAGACCACGGGCGCGACCTGGATCGCCGGGCGCATCTGCAGGGCGCTCATCTCGCTGAGCGCCGCCACCGCCGAGGCCCCTGCCGTCGAGAGCCCCCAGGCGACCGCGAACCACAGGCGCCCTCGGGAAAGGTCGTCGGAGAACAGCTTCGTCGCCACACCGCTCCAGGCATAGCCAAGACCCGCGGCCACCATCGTCAGCGATGCGGCCGGTCGGCGCACGCGGTTGACGGCGTAGGGAAGCAGCGTCAGCAGCCCAAGTGACACGAGCACGACCGTGACGATCAGGTCGTCGCGGTGCCCGGTGCTGCGGTTCGGGGCACAGGCGGCGATACCGACGACGCCAACGACGATCGCAAGCATCGCGAGGTGCTCGCGTCGCCCGGCACGCTCGCCGAGCATGCGCTCGCCGAAGAACAGCAGCACAAGCAGTCCGACGGCCATCGTCGGCTGCACGATCACAAGCGAGACCAGCAGCAGGGCCACGACCTGTAGCGGCCAGCCAAGCATCGAAAGCCCGGTCCCCGCCAGCCAGCGAGTACGACGCAACAGGTTCAGGGCAAGCGCGGGGTGCAGGTGCTCGGTGTGGGGAGTGCGCTTGGCGTCCATCGCCTGCAGCGCTACCCCTAGGCTGTAGAGCGCCGACGCGGCCACGGCCGCCGCGATTCCCAGGATGAGATCGACCATTTACCCCAACGATCATCGCAGCCGCTCCAGTCCGCTCGCGGGAGCGCTCGCGGGCGTGGCGATGGCAGGCTACCTTTTGCCGGCGTTTGCCTTCTATTCGCGGACGCTTGCGCGGGGCGCTCGGAGTCGAGAGCGAAACCGCCACAGGCCGCGGCTGCGGCAATCACTTTCGACGACGGCCCACACGCGCAAGGCACGCCTGCCGTGCTCGAGATCCTTGCCAAGCGCGGGACACGGGCTACGTTCTTCCTCGTAGGCGAGCAGGTGCTGCGCAACCCGGCGCCCGCGGCGGAGATCGTGGCCGCCGGTCACGCCATCGGCTTGCACTGCCATCGCCATCGCAACCTGCTGCGCCTTGCCCCATGGCAGGTACGCGATGACGTCAACCGGGCGCAGGCGGCGATCGAGGACGCGACGGGGATCTCGCCCGCGCTGTACAGGCCGCCCTATGGGATTCTCAACGCAAGCGCTGTGCGGCTGGCGCGGCGTGCGGGCAGGCGTACGCTGCTGTGGAGCCATTGGGGCCGCGACTGGCGGGCGCAGCGCCACCCCCGAGTCGATCGCCGCGTGCGTGACCGAGGATGTGGGCCAGGGCTCGATCCTGCTGCTCCACGACGCCGATGACTACAGCGCCCCTGACTCATGGCAACGGACCGCGCAAGCGCTGCCACGCGTGCTGGACGTGCTCGACGAGCAGGGCATCGAGACGGTGCTGCCATGAGTGCCATTGTTGTTTGGAGATCTGGCTTCACCGCTGGATAACATCGCTCACTTGGCCGGTTCGAGCACATCCAATCTTTCGGGGCCTCCGACATCGACGACGCCGCCACGGTCTGTCGAGCAAAAGCCGAGGGGGCGGTCTGGCGCGGTTACGAGTCCCCCCAACACGATGCCCCCCGCGCGCGCGGGGGGCATCGTCGTTTCCGAGGACGCGGCGGCGGCGTCGTCGTCGCAAGTGGAGCGTCCGCGCTGGTGGGGCGAGCTGCTTGTGATCGCGTGGCTTGCGTGGCTGTACGACATAGTCACGAACCTCGCGCCGCTGCGCGAAAAACTGGCGCTCGCGCATGCGCGCGACATCTTGAGCTTCGAGCAGTCGCTGCACATCGCGCCCGAACTGGCCCTGAATCGCTGGCTTGTCGCGCATCACGCACTGGCGACGATCCTCTCCTACTACTACGACAACGCCCACTTCATCGTGACCCTCGGTTTGCTCGGCTGGCTGTGGTGGAAGCGGGCGGACATCTACCGCCCCTTGCGCAGCACGCTCGTGCTGATCAACGTGATCGGACTGATCGTGTTCTGGCGCTACCCGGTGGCGCCGCCAAGGATGCTTGTCGCCGACGGCTTCACCGACGTCGTCGCCTCCTCGCACACGATCGGCTCGTGGCACACGGGCAGCCTCGCCTCCGACGCCAATCAGCTCGCCGCGATGCCCTCGCTGCACATCGCCTGGGCCGCGTGGTGCAGTCTTGTGCTGTGGAAGATCTCCTCGCGTGTGTGGGTGCGGGTGCTGGCGCTCGTCTACCCCTGCGTGACGGCGTTTGCGGTGCTGGCAACAGGCAACCACTATGTGCTGGACCTGATCGGAGGCCTCCTGACGTTCGCGCTGGCGCTCGCTTTGGTGCGGCTGGCGTCCGTGGCGCATGTCACAAAGTTGTTACTAAGTCGCAGAACCGGTAGACTCGCGGCTGCCACCGACGACACGCTCTGAGGGGAGCGACAGAGCCCGCCGCGTCAAATGCGTGCGGGCGTTCGTATGTATAGGGTCCCCGCCCACCGGCTCACCATCGAATATGCCCGATCGACTAGCGACAATGACCGATGTCCCCATCCCCGCGCGCACGAGCGCAGCGTCCCGGAGCGCCGATGTGGGCGCCGAGGACCCTAGCCGCCTGGGCGCGGCGCTGCGCCATCTCGATCTGATCGTGGTGGCGGTCGCGGTGCCCGTCACGTTGGCGCTGGGCGCGCCCGCGGTGGGCGTTGTGGTGAGTGCGGCAGCGTGGTTCTTGCAGTACGTGGTCGCCCGAGTCGGTAAAAGCTGGATCGCCAAGCAGGGATCGAATGCACGCTTCGGTCTCAGTCTCCTCGACGGGTTCGGGCGCATCTGGCTGCTCGCGGGCGCGATTGTGATCGCTGCTCTCATCGGCGGACGCTCAGACGGACTGACCGCCGCACTCATGATCTTCGGCGCCTACTCCGTCGCATTCGCAGTGCGTGTAGTCAGTGGACGGCCGCAAGGAGCGCAGCGATGAGCGCGGTAGCGGCCACGGCGCCCGTCGGAGCACCGGCGCCCGCCGGAGCACCGGCTTCCGGCAAGCAGGGAATGACCCAAGGGCGGAAGATCCTCTATTCGGTCCTGGGGTTGTGGCTCGGCGGGATCGTGCTGTTCGTGATCCTGTTTGGCGTAACCGCCCACAAGGCCCCGGCGGTCGCCAACAGCACCTTCTCACCGACCGACGAGTTCAAGCTCGACAGCTGGTTCAAACTCGGCCCGGTCGCGTTCAACAAGGGCGTTCTGTATCTGCTGATCACGGTCGGCATCACCCTCGGGGTGATGTTCTACATCTCAAGGCGCCTGCAACAGCGCCCCGGACGCCTTCAGGTCGCGGTCGAGATGTTCTACAGCTTCACCCGCGGCATGTCGAGGGAAAATCTCAACGAAGACATGGAACGCAAGTACTTCCCGCTGATCGCCACGATCTTCGTGTTCATCCTCGTGAGCAACCTGATCGGCTACATCCCGCTGCCGGTCAACTCGGGTGAGACGTTCAGGCTGTTCGGCGTGAACATCCCGTCGTTTCAGATCTACGCGGCCGACACCAATGTCGCGTTCCCGCTGATCCTCTCGCTTGGCGTGTTCGTCATGTTCACCTACGAGGGAGTCAAGTTCCACGGTCCAATCGGATACCTCAAGAGCCTGATGCCTGGCGGCGTCAAAGGGGCGCTCGTGCTCCTGATCTTCCCGATCGAGATCCTCTCCAACTTCCTGCGCCTGATCTCGCTGACCGTGCGGCTGTGGGCGAACCTACTTGCCGGTCACATGCTGATCGCGTTCATGGGCGGCGAGCTGGGCGTGCTCGTCGGGCTGCAGCTCGTGTCCTGGTTCCTGCTGCCGGCAGGAGTCGCGATCTTCCTCTTCGAGGCCGTCCTGATCGCCGGCCTACAGGCCTTCATCTTTGCCATCTTGACCGCCATCTACCTCGGCGGAGCGGTCGAGAGTCACTAACAAACAAGGAGCTATCGAGCAATGCAGTTTCTACACCTCTTGAGTGCGATTCACCCGCTGCTGGGTGTCGTGGAACCGATCATCAAGCAGAGCCAGGATGCCGGTCGCGCGATCGCGCTGGGCGTCGGAGCCGGTGGCGGCGCCGCGGGCGCCGGGGCGGGCATCGGAGCTGTGTTCAACGCCTCGATTCAGGCCAAGACACGCCAGCCCGAGCTGCGCGCCGAGGTCGAGCGCGACCAGTGGCTCGGCTTCGCGCTCACCGAGGCGTGCTTCTTCTACGGCCTCGTCGGCGGCTTCATCGCCTTCTTCCTGTAGGCCGATATGCACGCTGCAATCCCACTCGCTTCTTCCAGCGGCTCCTTCCTGATCACCCCAAATGTGGGGATCATGATCTGGACCATCGTGGTGTTCGCCATCTCGCTGTACATCCTGCGCAAGACGGTGTTCCCCGTCATCGGCGAAGCCCTGGACAAGCGCGCCAAGATGATCGACGGCGACATCGACGCCGCCGAGCAGACCCGCAAGCAGGCCGACGAGCTGCTGGCCGAATACCGCGAGCGCCTCAAGGAGGCACGCGCCCAGTCCGAGGAGATCGTCCAGCGTGCCCGCCAAACCGCCGACACGCACGAGCACGAGTCCCGCGAGCGTGGTCAGGAGATTCTCGCCGAGGCGGCCAAGCGTGCAGAGCGCGACATCGACGCCGCCACCAAGCGAGCGCTCGACGACATCCGTCGTGAGGTTGCCGACCTGACGATCATGGCCACCGAGAAGGTCACGCGCAAGACGCTCAACGACGCCGACCAACGGCGCCTGGTCGAGGAGGCCCTGGGCGAGCTCGACTTCTCTGGCCTATCCTCGGGAGCGCAGAGCAACTAATGGAGGAGCTCGCCCAGGTATATGCGCGCTCGCTGTTCCAGGTCGCCCTGGAGAAGGGACGCCTGGATGAGATCCGCGAGCAGGTCGGCCAGTTCGCGGATGCTCTGGACGAGCACCGCGAGCTCGCGGTGTTCTTCTTCTCGCCCTACTTCTCCAGCATCGAGAAGCAGCAGTCGCTTTCGAAACTGCTCGACGGGGCGGACGAGATCCTGGACAATTTCCTGAAGCTACTCATCGAAAACCACCGCATGCCCGTGATCTTCCGCATCCGCCAAGAGTACGAGCGGCTGTGGGATGAGGAGAACAAGACCCTGCCGGTGGAGATCACGAGCGCGATCGCCCTCGATGAGGCGACCACCGAGAGTCTGGGCAAGACGATCGGGGAGCGCGCGGGACGCAAGGTCACGTTGGCCGCGCGCGTGGACCCGGACATTCTTGGCGGCATCGTCATCAGGGTCGGTAACTCGATCCTCGATGCCTCTATTCGCAACCGACTGGAGCAGCTGCGCAGGCACGTTGCCCAAGGAGCCTCTTAAAACGACATGCAGATCAATCCTGACGAGATCACAAGCATTCTGAAGAGCCGCATCGAGGGACTCGACAGCGGCACGGCCGAGCTGACCGAGGTCGGCACCGTGCTGAGCGTGGCCGACGGCATAGCGCGCCTGCATGGCCTGGAGAACTGCATGTCCTTCGAGATGCTCGAGCTTCCTCACGGCGTCACGGGTCTGGCGCTGAACCTCGAGTCCGACAACGTCGGCGCCGTGCTGTTCGGCGAGTGGGAGAAGGTGTCCGAGGGCGACACCGTCAAGCGCACCGGCTCGCTGCTTGAGATCCCCGTCGGCGATGCGACTGCTCGGGCGGATCGTGGATCCGCTGGGTCGTCCGCTCGACGGTAAGGGAGAGGTTGCTACCAGCGAGAAGCGCCCGGCCGAGTTCAAGGCACCCGGCGTCGTGCAGCGCCAGCCGGTCAAGCAGCCGATGCAGACCGGCCTGAAGGCGATCGACGCGATGATCCCGATCGGCCGTGGTCAGCGAGAGCTGATCATCGGCGATCGCCAGACCGGCAAGACGGCGATCGCGATCGACACGATCATCAACAACAAGGACACCGGCGTGGTGTCGGTATACGTGGCCATCGGCCAGCGCATGTCGACCGTCGTGGCGCTCGCGCAGACGCTCGAGGAGTACGGAGCCCTGGACAACACGATCATCGTCGCGGCGCCTGCCGACGAGGCCGCTCCGATCAAGTTCATGGCTCCCTACGCCGGCTGCGCGATGGCCGAGCACTTCCTCTACAACGGCAAGCACGCGCTGTGCGTGTACGACGACCTGACAAAGCACGCCTACGCGTACCGTCAGATGTCGCTGCTGCTGCGCCGCCCGCCGGGACGCGAGGCATACCCAGGCGACGTCTTCTACCTGCACTCGCGTCTGCTCGAGCGCGCGGTCAAGCTCAACGACGACCTCGGTGGCGGCTCGTTGACGGCGCTACCGATCATCGAGACGCAGGCCGGCGACGTCTCCGCATACATCCCGACGAACGTGATCTCGATCACCGACGGGCAGATCTTCCTCGAGTCGAAGCTGTTCAACTCCGGCGTGCGCCCGGCGATCAACGTCGGCATCTCGGTCTCGCGCGTCGGCGGTAACGCACAGATCGGCCCGATGAAGAAGGTCGCCGGACGCATCAAGCTCGAGCTCTCCCAGTACCGCGATCTCGAGGCATTCGCGCAGTTCGGCTCGGATCTCGATGCCGACACGCAGCGCACGCTTGCTCGCGGCGAACGCTTGGTATCGACGCTCAACCAGCACGAGCGCGCGCCGCTGGCGGTCGAGGATCAGGTCGTGCAGATCTTCGCCGCCACCAACGGCTACCTGGATCGCCTCAACGTCGAGCGTGTGCCGGAGTTCCTGCTGGCCGTCACCGAACGCCTGCACTCCCAGCACCCGGAGCTGCGCGCGAAGATCAACGGTGGCGACTGGTCGGATGAGACCCAGAAGGAGGTGCGCGACACCGTGGGGGACTTCGCACGGGACTTTGGCTACGACCTCGACGAGGAGGGCCAGCCGCTGGACGAGGACGCGCCGCTGCGCAAGGATGAGTCCCCAGCTGAGCAGGAGCCACAGGCGGCCTAGCGCCGGCCAAGGTCAATCCTCATGGCATCTCAACGCGACGTCAAGAACAAGATCGCCTCGGTGAAGAACATCCAGAAGATCACCCGGGCGATGGAGATGGTGGCAGCGGCCCGTCTCAGGCGGGCAGAGCAGCGCATCTCCGCCCTGCGTCCGTACGCGGATGCCATCGGGCGCATGACGCGCCAGGCCGCGCAAGCGGCCGGCTCGGAGGCCGCGAACCTGCCGCTGCTGGCAGAGCACGAGTCTGAAAGCAATGTCGGCCTGCTGCTCGTCACCGGCGACCGCGGCCTGGCGGGCGGCTTCAACTCCCAGATCATCCGTGCCGGCGTGCGCCTGTCGGCCGAGCTGACCGGCGAGGGGCTGAACAGCCTCTGGTATGCGACTGGGCGCCGCGGCGTTTCCTCGATCACCTTCCGCGGGCACGAGCTCAGCGGCAGCTACACGGGCTTCTCCGATCGACCGTCCTATGCCGACGCGCGCACGATCGCCGACGACGTGATCGAGGCTTACGTGGACGGCCGCGTCGATCGTGTCGAGATGCTCTACAACTCATATGTATCGCCGCTCACGCAGCACGTCACGCGTCAGCGGCTGCTGCCGCTCTCCCACCAGGAGATCGCCGGTGATCAGGACGACGCTTCCGCAGGCTCGCGAGACGCGCCTGCCGCATCGAAGCTGACGCCCGTCGATTACGAGCCGGACCCCGAGAAAATCCTCAGGCGCCTGGTTCCCGACTACATCGAGATATCGATCTACCGGGCGCTCGTGGAGTCTGCGGCCGGCTTCTTCGGCGCGCAGATGACGGCGATGCGCAGCGCATCGGAGAACGCCGGCGAAATCATCACGGAGTACACATTGCAAATGAACCGTGCCCGCCAGGCCGAGATCACCCAAGAGATAATGGAGGTGGTCGCCGGAGCCGAGGGTCTGGCGTGAGGCGGTCGATGGGCGGCGCAATACTGCGTCCTCATCCTCAGTCGCTCGTGTGCAAAGCACACTTCGCTTCTTGCGTCCTTGTCTTGCTTGCCCCTCGACCGCCTCACGCGCATACACCACAAAGACATCGATGAGACCGACTCCACCTGGGGCTTACGTCCAAGACGTCCAAAGAACTTGAACAGATGATTAGGAGATCAAAGAGCTAATGCCACCCAGCACCACCACAGAGCCCGCCACAGCAGCGAATGGAACCGCCTCGCGCAACCTCGGGCGCATCGAGGAGATCCAGGGCGTCGTGATCGAGGCCGTGTTCCCCGATCGCCTGCCTGAGATCAACCATGCGATCACGGTTGCCCGCCCGGCTGCCGCGGCCGACGAGGAGGCCGAGGGCGTCAGCACCGAGGCCGGTGGCGAGGTGCTCGTATGCGAGGTCCAGCAGCACCTCGGCGACGACCGCGTGCGTGCGGTCGCGATGGACACGACCGACGGCCTGGCGCGCGGCGCCGAGGTGATCGACACCGGCGGCCCGATCACGGTGCCGGTCGGAGAGGCGACGCTCGGACGCATCTTCAACCTGCTGGGCGAACCGATCGACCTCGGCGAGGAGCTGCCGAAGGACACCCAGCGCCGCGGCATCCATCAGGATGCACCGCGCGCCGAGGACCTGACGCCGACCACCGAGATGTTCGAGACGGGGATCAAGGTCGTCGACCTGCTCGCCCCCTACGCCAAGGGTGGCAAGGTCGGGCTGTTCGGCGGAGCTGGCGTGGGCAAGACAGTGCTGATCCAGGAGCTCATCCACAACCTCGCCAAGGAACACGGCGGGCTGTCGGCGTTCTGCGGCGTGGGCGAGCGTTCCCGCGAGGGCAACGACCTGTGGCTCGAGATGAAGGAGTCGGGCGTGCTCGACAAGACGATGCTCGTGTTCGGGCAGATGAACGAGCCCCCGGGAGCACGCATGAGGGTCGCCCTCTCCGGTCTGACGATGGCCGAATACTTCCGCGACCAGGGTCAGGACGTGCTGCTGTTCATCGACAACATCTTCCGCTTCGTGCAGGCGGGCTCCGAGGTCTCGGCACTGCTCGGGCGCATGCCCTCGCAGGTCGGCTACCAGCCGACGCTCGAGACCGAGATGGGCCAGCTGCAGGAGCGCATCACCTCCACGCGCGAGGGCTCTGTGACCTCGGTGCAGGCGATCTACGTGCCGGCCGACGATCTCACCGACCCGGCGCCGGCATCGGTGTTCGCGCACCTCAACGCCACCACCGTGCTCTCCAGGGCCATCTCCGAGAAGGGCATCTACCCGGCGGTGGATCCCGCTGGATTCGACATCCACGATCCTCAAGGCCGACGTGCTCGGCGACGACCACTTCCGTGTCGCCAACCAGGTCAAGGAGATCCTGCAGCGCTACAAGGAGCTGCAGGACATCATTGCGATCCTTGGTATCGACGAGCTCTCCGACGAGGACAAGCTGACGGTGCAGCGCGCGCGCAGGATCGAGCGCTTCCTCTCCCAGCCATTCTTCGTGGCCGAAGAGTTCACGGGCACGCCGGGCGCCTATGTGCCGATCGCGGAGACGATCAGGGGCTTCCAGGAGATCATCGACGGCAAGCACGACGAGGTCCCCGAGAGCGCCTTCTTCCTGAAGGGAACGATCGACGAGGTCGTCGAGGCGGCCAAGAAATAGATCATGGCGCACACAAAGTTCCCAGTCGAAGTGCTCACCCCCGAGGGCGAGGTCTTCTCAGAGGAGGTCGAAATGCTCTCCACCTTCACGACGGTCGGCTCGATCGGCATCCTTGCCAACCACGAGCCGCTGTTGGCGCGCCTGGAGCCGACCGAGCTGCGCTTGTATCGCTCGGAGTCTGAGATCGTTCGCTTCGCCCAGGCCGAGGGCTACCTGCAGTTCGCAGAGAATCGCGCGCTCGTGCTCGTGGAGGAGGCGATCGCCCCCGACGCGCTCGACCGTCCGACGATCGAGACACAGCTCTCCGACGCTCGCGCGTCGGCAGAGCGGTCAGATGAGGGCTCTGAGGAGCAGGCACGCGCCTTGCGCGACATCAAGCGCTACCAGGCGTTCCTCGCTGTATCGGTCTAAGAATGAGCGCTGAGCGCGAGCCGATCGGGGTGATCGGCACCGGCTACGTGGGACTTGTCACGGCCGTCGGCTTCGCCGCCTTGGGCAGCGAGGTGTGGTGTGTGGACATCGACGCCGCCAAGGTCGAGCGTCTGCGAGCTGGCGAGGTCCCGATCTACGAGCCGGGACTCGAGCGACTGCTGGTCGAGCATTCCGAGCGGCTGCACTTCTCGACAGACCTCGGCCAAGCGCTCGAGCACTGCCGTCTGTTGTTCGTGGCCGTGGGTACGCCACCGACCTACTCGGGCGATGCCGATCTCTCTGCGGTGCACGCCGTGGTCAACGCGATCCCAAGCTCCGACAGCCATGCACTTGTCATGAAGTCGACGGTCCCGTGTGGCACGGGCGCGGCGATCCAGCGGATTCTCGGCGAGCAAGGCAAGGACGGCCTGCGCTACGTGTCTTGCCCAGAGTTCCTCAAGGAGGGCTCCGCCGTCGAGGACTTCATGCACCCCGATCGCGTCGTCGTCGGCGACAACGGAGACTGGGCGGGCGATGCGGTCGTCGAGCTCTATGCCCCCCTCGGAGCGGCGCTGGTACGCACCGACATCGCCAGTGCCGAGATGGTCAAGCTCGCATCCAACGCCTTCCTTGCCACCAAGATCTCCTTCATCAACGAGATCGCCAACGTTTGCGAGGAGACCGGCGCCGACGTGGTCGAGGTCGCTCGCGGCATGGGCTTGGACGATCGCATCGGGCCGAAGTTCCTGCAGGCCGGCATTGGCTTCGGCGGCAGCTGCTTCCCCAAGGACGTCGATGCGCTCAAGCAACTGGCCGGCAACTCCGGTTACCACTTCCAGCTGCTGACGGCCGTGATCGAGGTCAACGAGCTACAGAAGCGCCGCGTGATCGCAAAGCTGCAGAAGCATCTCGGAGGTCTCGTCGGCAAGCGCATCACACTGCTGGGGCTCGCGTTCAAGCCGAACACCGACGACATGCGAGAGGCGTCCTCGCTGGTGCTCTCGGCGCGGCTCAATGCCGACGGCGCGATTGTCAGCGCGTATGATCCCGTCGCGGAGAGCGAGGCGCGCAGCCTGATAAGCGGGCTTCGCTTCGCGGAATCCGCTATGGATGCAACTACAGATGCCGATGCGGTTGTGCTTGTCACAGAGTGGCCCGAGTTCCTGGAGCTCGACTGGCGCGAGGTCGCGACGGCGATGAGCGGCAAACTCGTGATCGATGGCCGCAATGCGCTCGACGGCGAGGCTGTGCGCGCCGCGGGCCTTACTTACGAGGGAATAGGTAGGCGCTGATGCAGGCGGTGATCCTGGTAGGGGGGAGGGCACGCGTCTGCGTCCGCTCACCTCGACCGTGCCCAAGCCGGTCGTCCCGCTGGTCGACCGGCCGTTCATATCGTTCATGCTCGAGTGGCTGCACGCGCACGGCATCGATGACGTGATCATGTCTTGCGGCTTCCTTGCGACAAGCGTGCGCAACGTGCTCGGCGACGGCTCGGCCTATGGGATCAGGCTGCGCTTCGTCGAGGAGCCCGACCCACGTGGCACGGCCGGCGCCCTGAAGTTCGCCGAGTCGCTGCTCGACGAGCGCTTCCTGATGCTCAACGGAGACGTGCTCACCGACATCGACTTGACCGAGCAGATCGCCCAGCACGAGCGCACAGGTGCCAAGGCAACGCTCGCGCTCGTGCCGGTCGAGGATCCGAGCGCCTATGGGCTCGTGCACCTGGAGGACGACCATGCGGTGAGAGAGTTCGTCGAGAAGCCGAGCTCCGACCGCATCGACACGAACCTGATCAGCGCCGGCGCCTACGTGCTCGAGCGCTCGATCCTCGAGCTCGTGCCGCCAGACCGCAACGTCTCGATCGAGCGCGAAGTGTGGCCGCGCTTGGTTGGCGAGGGCTTGTACGGTTTCCCCTCGCAGAGCTACTGGCTGGACATCGGAACGCCCGCGCGCTACCTACAGGGCACGTTCGACATCCTCGAGGGCAACGTTCGCACCGCCGTGCACGAGCGGCTTGGCGACAGCTACCTGTCGGTGGCCGAGGGCGCGCAAATACTCGGCCGGGCAATTCCGCCGGCTGTGATCGAGGCGGGCGCGACTGTTGCGGAGGGAGCTCACGTCGGCAGCCTCGTGGTGCTCGGCAGCGACGTCAAGATCGGCGCAGGCTCGACCGTCGAGCGCGCGGTGATCCTTGCCGGCAGCGAGATCGGCGAGAACTGCACGCTGCGCAATTGCATCGTTGCCGCCGGCTGTCGAATAGGCGACGGCACCCACATCCAAGAGGGCGCCGTACTGGGTGAGGGAGTCACCATCGGAGCGGACAACACCATCGCGGGCGGCGCGCGCATCTTCCCGGGCGTGACCTTGCCAGACAGCGCCATCAAGTTCTAGGTCGCTCAAGCGCCCGTGCGGTGCCGGCTCCTGGGTACGGTAAGTTCCGCTGCGTGGTGTTTGGTGGAGGTATGTCCGGGACAAGGGGGTGTGTCGGAGCAAGCGTAAGGTGTCGGGTCCACCACGACGGGTATCCTGGCGCGAGCCTCATGGCTACACCTTCGTGGCCGCACCCCCAACAGGAGACGAGTAAATGAGTCAAGGCGGCGGCGCTGCCACTCCGATCACCGATGTGCTCTCGCGCGAGGCGATCGCCCGCGTGGACGCTTCCAGCCAGTTGGCGGACATACTGGCGCTGCCCGAGCACCTGCGCGACGCGCTGTGGCGGGTGGAGTCGGCGATCATGGCCGAGTGGGACACCCCGGCTGGTCTCGTGGTGGCGGGAATGGGAGGTTCGGCGATCGGTGGCGCGTTGGCGCGAGCCGCGCTCGGCGACCACGCTTCGCGCCCGATCTTCGTGACACGGGCATATGGGCTTCCGCCGTGGACGACGCCTGAGACGACCGTGTTGTGCGCGAGCTACTCGGGCAACACCGAGGAGACGCTTGCCTGTTACGAGTCGGCGGGGGCGCTCGGCGCCCAGCGCGTGGTGGTCACCACCGGCGGGCGTCTTGGCGAGATGGCTCGTGCCGACGGCGTGCCTGTCATCCCGCTGCCCGGAGGCTTCCAGCCCAGGGCGGCCGTGGCCTACATGACCGTCGCGGCACTGGAGGTAGCGGCCTTGTGCGGCGCCGGGCCGCGCCTCACCTCAGAGATCGACGTTGCCGCCTCCCACACCGAGCAGCTTGTCGCCGAGTGGGGTCCCGACGCGCCCGAGGACTCGCTGGCCAAGCAGACCGCGCGGGGCTTGCTCGGTACGGCCCCGGTGATCGCCGGCGCGGGGCTCACGGTCCCGATCGCCTACCGCTGGAAGACTCAGATCAACGAGAACTCCAAGCAGCCGGCCTTCGCCCACGAGTTGCCCGAGCTCGATCACAACGAGCTCGAGGGCTGGGAGGGAGCTTTGGACGTGGGTCGCTTCTCGGCCGTGTTCCTCGACGACTCCGACGCCCATCCGCGCGTGAAGGAGCGCATGGACCTGACCGAGAAGCTGATCGCCGGCAACGCCTCGGCAAGCTTCCGCTTGGAGACGCGCGGCCAGACGACGATTGAGCGGGTCATCTCGTTGGTGCTGCTCGGCGATCTGGTCTCGATCTACCTGGCAACCTTGCGCGGCGTCGACCCGGGTCCGGTCAAGCTGATCCAGCAGCTCAAGGCCGATTTGGTCAGTTGAGAGGGCTGTGGGCGCGGCGCGGTGCCGCGTCCTACCGATCGGAGATTGATGGAATCTCCGATCGGCCAGCACATGTGCAGAGCACATTTCGCGGGTGGGCGGGGTCCCAATCCATTGCTCCGCCTGGCCCACAGCCGTCTCAACCTTGACATAAGCGTGATAAGGTCTGCTCGATGCAGACTGCTGCTGTAGACGCACTGACGATCAACGAGGCAGCCGAGACGACTGGTTGGTCGGCGCGAATGCTGCGCTACATCGAGAGCGTCGGGCTGGTCGAGCCGGGCCGCTCCGGCTCTGGATACCGGCTATACGGCCCTGGCGAGCTACAGCGCTTGAGCACGTTGCGAGCGTTGCTGGAGGAGCATGGACTGGACCTCGCCGAGGTCGGCTTCGCGCTGAGACTCGAGCGCGATCCGCAATTGCGCGATGCGATCGACCAGTGGCTCGCCGCGGAACCTTCCCGTCCGGAGGACGTCAGCGCCGCCGACTGGCTGCGCTTCGAGCAGGAGAAGCACCAACGCTTGTTGGCGACCGCCGGCGCCACTTGTCCCGCGGCCCACCGGAGGCCACGGCCCCGAAACTGAGACCACGACCATGGAGATCGCATGACCCCCACCGCAACGCTGACCGACACCGACTTCAAGGTCGCCGACCTCTCGCTGGCCGAGTTTGGGCGCAAGGAGATCACGCTGGCCGAGCACGAGATGCCCGGCCTGATGTCGATCCGCCGCGAGTACGCCGCCGCTCAGCCGCTTGCTGGCGCACGTGTCACCGGCTCTCTGCACATGACGATCCAGACAGCCGTACTGATCGAGACGCTCACCTCGCTCGGCGCCGAGGTGCGCTGGTGCAGCTGCAACATCTTCTCCACGCAGGACCACGCGGCGGCAGCGGTGGCGGTGGGCCCGGACGGCACCCCCGAGGATCCACGCGGTGTGCCCGTGTTTGCCTGGAAGGGCGAGAGCCTTGAGGAGTATTGGTGGTGCACTGACCGCGCCCTGCGCTGGCCCGGCCAGGACGGGACGCCTGGCGTGTCGGGCCCAAACATGATCCTCGACGACGGCGGCGACGCGACGCTGTTCGTGCACAAGGGCACCGAGTACGAGGCTGCCGGCGCGGTCCCGGACCCGGCCTCGGCAGAGTCAGAGGAGTTCCAGGTCGTGCTCTCGCTGCTAACGCGCTCGCTGGAGGAAGACCCGCGGCGCTGGACGAAGATCGGCCAGGACATCAAGGGCGTTACCGAGGAGACGACCACCGGGGTGCACCGCCTCTACCAGATGGTTGAGAGCGGCGAGCTGCTGTTCCCCGCGATCAACGTCAACGACTCGGTCACCAAGTCGAAGTTCGACAACCTCTACGGTTGCCGCCACTCGCTGATCGACGGCATCAACCGCGCGACCGACGTGATGATCGGCGGCAAGGTGGCGGTCGTGTGCGGCTTTGGCGACGTCGGCAAGGGCTGCGCCGAATCGTTGCGCGGGCAGGGCGCGCGCGTGGTGATCACCGAGATCGACCCGATCTGCGCGCTGCAGGCGGCGATGCAAGGCTACGAGGTCAACACGCTCGAGGATGTCGTCGAGACGGGCGACATCTTCATCACGACGACCGGCAACAAGGACATCATCACCGCCGCCCACATGGCGCGCATGAAGCACCAGGCGATCGTCGGCAACATCGGTCACTTCGACAACGAGATCGACATCGCCGGTCTCACCAAGACCCCTGGGATCAAGCGCATCAACATCAAGCCCCAAGTTGACGAGTGGGTGTTCTCAGACGGTCACGCGATCATCATGCTCTCCGAGGGACGCCTCCTGAACCTGGGCAACGCCACTGGCCACCCGAGCTTCGTGATGAGCAACTCGTTCACCAACCAGACGATCGCCCAGATCGAGCTCTACTCGAAGAACGACGAGTACGAGAAGCGCGTATACGTGCTGCCCAAGCACCTCGACGAGAAGGTTGCGCGCTTGCACCTAGACGCGCTCGGCGTGAAATTGACAAAGCTCAGCGAGGAACAGGCGGCCTACATCGGCGTGCCGGTCGGTGGCCCCTACAAGGCCGATCACTACCGCTACTAGAGCCGACAGCCGACGTCGGCGACGGAGATATGACGTGCGGTCCGCAGGCGAAGCTCTGCAAGCGTTCGAAGACGGCAGGCAAAGCAAGGCGGGGGCGGCTTGAGCGTTTCCGCCTCCGGGGCTGACAGCGGCCAGGCCCGGATCGACTGGGCCGACTCGCAGATGCCCGTGCTTGCGCAGGTGCGCGAGCGCCTGCAGCGCGAGCGCCCGCTCGCCGGTGTGAGCGTTGCGGCGTGTCTGCACGTGACGGCCGAGACAGCCAATCTCGTGCGGGCCCTGATCGCCGGCGGAGCGCAGGTGGGATTGTGCGCGGCCAATCCGCTCTCCACCCAGGACGACGTGGTGCTGGCACTCGCCGAGCGCCATGGCGCAACGGTGTTTGCCGTGCGCGGCGAGAGCGCCAAGCAGTACGCCGGCCACGTACAGAAGCTGGTTCAAAGCGCACCACAGGTCACGATCGACGACGGCGCCGATCTGATCGGCGCGATCCACGAGCGCAACCCGGCTCACGCCGCGGAGATGCTGGGCGGCACCGAGGAGACGACCGCCGGGCTGTTGCGAGTGAGGGCGCTTGCCGAGCAGGGCACGCTTGCCTGCCCGGTGCTCGCGGTCAACGAGTCGCGCACCGAGCGTGCTTTCAACGATCGCTTCGGCACCGGCCAGTCCACGATCGACGGCATCCTGCGCGCGACCAATCTGCTGCTCGCCGGGCGCACGGTTGTGGTGCTCGGCTATGGCTGGACAGGGCGTGGCGTAGCCCTGCGCGCACGCGGCGCGGGTGCCTCGGTCGTCGTCTGCGAGGTCGATCCGCTGCGCGCTCTGGAGGCCCGCATGGAGGGCTATGAGGTGATGGGAGCGCTTGCCGCGGCCGAGCGCGGAGACGTGTTCGTTACGGTCACAGGCGGACGCGACGTGCTTGCGCCGCGAGCACTTCGAGCGCATGAAGGACGGTGCGCTGCTGGCCAACGCCGGACACTTCGACGTCGAGATACAGCTCGAAGATTTGCGCGCGCTCGCCGTTGGCGGACGGCGCGAGGCGCTGCCATTGGTGGAGGAGCACACGCTCGCGGACGGGCGGCGCCTGAACCTTCTGGCCCAAGGCCGTGTCGTGAACCTGGCGGCGGGGGAGGGGCACCCGGCGGCGGTCATGGACATGTCGTTTGCCGGTCAAGCGCTGTGCGTCGAGTATCTCGTCGAGAACGCGGGCAGCCTGCCCGCGCAGGTGATGGCGGTGCCCGACCGGATCGACGAGGAGGTCGCGCGGCTGAAGCTCGAGTCGCTCGGCGTGCAGATCGACGAGCTGCGCGAGGACCAGCGCGTCTATCGCAGCTCCTGGGAACACGGCGCGTAGGCGCTCTCAAAACGGGCTGTGTGGCGTGGCATGCGTGACGGGGCTGTGCGGCGGCGTGGGTTGTGCGGCGTGGCATGCGTGACGGGGCTGTGCGGCGGCGTGGGCTGTGCTGCGCGGGCTGCGCGGCGGAATGGATCGCGCGACGTGAGCTGTGCTGCGTGAGTGGTGCGGCGGAATGTTCTGGAAGCGCTGAGTTGTGAAGCCCATTTTTGGGTGATCCCACAAACACCCCCCTTATGTGGACACGTAGTCAAAGATTAGGTACCTAAGTAAATCCTTCCTGTCCAGTAAAGGGGGGCCTTGACGTGCAGCTCATTTTGAGAGCTCTTCCCGGCTTGGGTCTGGACGCGACCTTCTTGCCGTTTCCGTTTCCTATAGGTTGCGCTGCCAATGAGAGCGATGGTCCTCGCCGCGGGTCTCGGAACCCGCCTGCGCCCCCTTACAAACGAGATCACCAAGCCGATGGTGCCGGTCCTCGACCGTCCGGTGATGGCGCACATCCTCGACCTGCTCGAACACCATGGCTTCGAGGATGTGATCGCCAACCTGCATTACTTCCCCGAGTCGATCAAGCAGTACTTCGGCGAGCGCTTGAGCTACCGCTTCGAGCCGGAGCTGCTCGGAACTGCTGGGGGGGTGCGCGGCTGTGCCGACTTCTTCGGAGACGACTCGTTCGTCGTGATCTCGGGCGATGCGCTCACAGATATCGACCTGAGCGCCTTCGCGACCCGTCACCGCGAGGCTGGCGGGATCGCGACGCTTGCAGTCAAGAAGGTCGCCGACACGCGCGAGTACGGCGTCGTCTTGCACGACCGCGATGGACGCATCACCGGCTTTCAAGAGAAGCCAAGCCCTGAGGAAGCTCTGTCAGACCTCGGTAACTGCGGCATCTACATCTTCAGCCCGGAGATCTTCGACTACTTCCCCGACCGCCCGTTCGTGGACTGGGCCCAAGACGTGTTCCCGACCCTGCTCGAGAACGACATCCCCTTCCACATCCATGAGGTACGCGAGTACTGGAACGATGTCGGTTCACTGGCGGAGCTACGTCAGGGCACATTCGACGCGCTGCGCGGCGAGTTGCGCCTGCAGGTCGAGGGTCGCGAGGTTGCCCCGGGTTTGATCGTCGCTGGGGACAGCATCGTGCCGCGCAGCACCGAGATCGAGGGTTCCGTCTGGATCGGCAGCGATGTGGAGTTGGGCGAGAACGTGCGTCTGACGGGGCCGCTTGTGCTGGGCGACGGAGCACGTGTCGGCGAGGGAGCCCAGCTGCGCGACAGCATCTTGCTTCCAGGAACCGAGGTCGCCCCGGGCGCGATCCTGATCGGCGCGATCGCCGGCCACGCGGGGATTCTGGAGAGCTTGCGGACCAGATAAGAACCGGGAGGCCTGCATCGCAGACCCCCCGGAACTCGTATCTGCTGGACAGGTCCAGCTCAGAAGCAGCGCTCCGACATCATCGAGTCTAGACGATTGTTTGGACGGTTCTCGGAATGCCCCCGCCGGGATTCGAACCCGGGACCTGTGCTTTTGTCGGAACACTGCTCTATCCACTGAGCTACGAGGGCCACCGCCTCCCGAAGGAAGCTGCAGGCGAGGCTACTCAGAGCCCGCGACGGTATTCGTGGGACGGCCCGGGACGCAATTGTCGAACATCCGTGCAAAACCGACACATAGGAACGGCCAACAGGGGTACGATGAATGCACATCGTCTCCGAGTGAAGGGAGTCCCTGATGCAGATAGACATCAAGGGCCGCAATGTCCCGGTCACCGACGACATGCGCGAGCATCTGGAGCGCCGGCTGGAGAAGATTTCCCGCCAGGTCTCCGAGTTCGCCCGCCTGGAGCTCGAGATATTCAGGGAGCCAAACCCGCGCGTCGCCGACAGCGATGTGGCGGAGGCGACGCTCTACCTCAAGGGCGTCACGTTGAGGGCGCGCGACTCCTCGCCGCAGATGCTGCATTCGCTGAACCTGGTCGTCGACGAGCTGGCGCGCCAGGTCAAGCGCCATCGCGATAAGCGCCGCCATCGCCGCGAGGCGCACGCGGCGGCCGCGTCCGTCGCGACGCCAGTACGGCCTTCGCCGGCTGTCGAATAGTCGTCCTCGTCGATGGGCGACATCCGGCTTCGATCGGAGGCAGGCCTGCTGCGTTGATCGAGGATGACCAGAGAGGTTTGCGCCGATCGGAGATAGCCGGGTTGCGCACTCGCGTCTGAGACGACTGCGCTTCACGCCAATCGGTGGCGAGGATCGGCGGCGTAGTCGGTACCCTGAGCGCATGTCGCTTTTGGATCGTGCGCTGAACATCGGCGAGGGCAAGAAGTTCAAGGTCTACGAGAAGCGCGTAGCGCTGATCAGCGCCTATGAGGCCGAGCTGGAGCTCGAGACCGATGAGGAGTTGCGCGAGCGCACGAACGAGTTGCGCGAGCGCGCGCGCGAGGGGGAGTCACTCGAAGATCTGCTGCCAGAGTGCTTTGCGATCGTGCGCGAGGCTGGCAAGCGCACGATGGGGATGCGCCATTTCGACGTGCAGCTGGTCGGGGCGATGGCGCTGCACGACGGCTGCATCTCCGAGATGAAGACCGGCGAGGGCAAGACGCTGACGGCGACGCTCGCGGTCGTGCTCAACTCGCTGGCCCCGCGCGAGGGGGCCACCGGCTCTGAGACGATCGAACGCAAGGGCGTGCACGTCGTGACCGTCAACGACTACCTCGCCCGCCGCGACGCGGCCTGGATGAGCCCGATCTACAACGCGCTCGACGTCAGCGTTGGAGTGCTGCAAAACCAACAGCCTTACGAGGAAAAGCAGCTCGCCTACGCGTGCGACGTGGTCTACGGCACCAACTCGGAGTTCGGTTTCGACTACCTGCGCGACAACATGGCCAAGGACCTCTCAGAAAAGGTGCAGCGAGGCCATCCGTTCGCGGTCGTGGACGAGGTCGACAACATCCTGATCGACGAGGCGCGCACGCCGCTGATCATCTCGGGTGCGCCCGAACAGGCAGCGGACTTCTACGTGAAGTTCGCCCGTCTGGCGCCGCGCATGATCGCCGGCAAGACGCCTGAAGGCATGGATCCGCGCAGCAAGAAGGAGTTCGTGGCGGAGTTCGACTACGAGGTCGAGGAGAAGCAGAAGACCGTCGCCATCACCGAGCTCGGTGTCGCCAAGGCCGAGCGCTTTCTAGGTATCGACCATCTCTACAAGGCCGAGAACGGACATCTCGTCAACCACCTGATCCAGTCGCTGCGGGCCGAGTCGCTGTACAAGCGCGACGTCGATTACGCCGTGATCGAAGGCGAGGTCAAGATCATCGACGAGTTCACCGGCCGTATTCTCGATGGCAGGCGCTGGTCTGAGGGCTTGCACCAGGCGGTCGAGGCCAAGGAGGGCGTGAAGGTCCAAGAGGAGAACCAGACGCTCGCCTCGATCACCTACCAGAACTACTTCCGCCTCTACGACAAGCTCTCCGGCATGACCGGCACGGCCCTGACCGAGGCCACCGAGTTCATGAAGATCTACGAGCTGCCGGTGGTGCAGATCCCGACGAACATGCCGATGGTCCGCGACGACCGCAACGATCAGGTCTACAAGACCAAGGAGGGCAAGTGGGAGGCGGTCGTCAAAGAGATCGCAGCGCGCAACGAGAACGGTCAGCCGGTGCTCGTCGGCACGATCTCAGTCGAGGTCTCAGAGCTGCTCGGCGACCGTCTGAAGAAGCGCGGCATAGCCCATACCGTGCTCAACGCCAAGCCCGAGCATGCCGCACGCGAGGCGGAGATCGTGGCCGAGGCGGGTCAGCCTGGCGCCGTCACGATCGCCACGAACATGGCCGGTCGTGGCGTGGACATCAAGCTTGGCGGCAACGCCGAGCACCTGGTGGGCCGACAGCTTGCCAAGCTGAACGTCGATCCAGAGGACCCGACTTACGCGCAGCGCCTGAAGGATCTGCTGCCCGAGATAGAGCAGCAGGTGCAGGTCAACCGTGAACGCGTGATGGCGGCGGGAGGCATGTTCATCTGCGGCACCGAGCGCCACGAGTCGCGGCGCATCGACAACCAGCTGCGTGGGCGCGCGGGCCGCCAGGGCGACCCAGGAGAGAGCCGCTTCTTCCTCTCGGCCGAGGACGACCTCGTACGCCTGTTCGCGGGAGACCGCATCTACAAGATCCTCGATCGACTGGGTGGCGTGGACGAGGAAGGCAACGAGGAGCCGATCGAGGCGGGCATGCTCTCCAAGCAGATCGAGAAGGCTCAGAAGAAGGTCGAGGAACAGAACTTCCTGATCAGAAAGCGCGTGCTCGAGTACGACGACGTGATGAACGAGCAACGGCGCATCATCTACGCCTACCGCGACGAGGTGCTCGAAGGCAAGGAGATGAGCGAGGAGGCTCGCGAACAGGTGGTCAAGACGATCGATCGCACGGTCGAGCAGTACACGCCGAGCGACTACATGGAGGATTGGGATCTCGATGGCATGTTCACCGCACTCGGGCAGTTCTTTCCGGTCGAGCTCGACGAGGACGATCTCGACCCGGAGACGATCGACAGCGGCTACCTGACGGAGGAGATCACCCAGACCGCGCTCAAGCAATACGAGGCGCGCGAGCAGGAGCTTGGCAACGAGCTGATGGGTGCGCTAGAGCGCTTCTTGATCCTGCAGATCATCGACGAACGCTGGCGCGAGCATCTGTACGACATGGACTATCTGCGTGAGGGCATCTACTTGCGCGGCTTTGCCCAGATCGACCCGCTGGTGGCCTACAAGAACGAGGCGTTCACTCTCTTCGGCGACCTCATGAACAGCGTATGGGTCGACTTCACGCGCATGATCTTCAACGTGCAGGTCAGCGTCGACGGGCAGAATGGCGGGGGAGGGGGAGCGCCGGCCCCGGCGTTTGCGGCAGCGGGCAACTCAACGCGCGCCGGGCGTGTCTCCTACTCGGGTGGCTCCAGCGCCATGGGCGCGGGTGCGATCGCCGCCGCTGCTGCTGCGGCGGGTCCTGGCGCGGCAGCCTACGAGGGCGAAGGCGAACCGGTCGAGGCGCTACCGGTAGTGGAGCAGCGCGTCACCGACTCAGAGCACGAGCTCGGCCGCAACGACCCCTGCTGGTGCGGCTCGGGTAAGAAGTTCAAGCGCTGTCACGGCGCGTAGGACGGGCGTAGACGCGGCGCGATACTGCGTCTTCGCTCGCTTGTGTGCAAAGCACACTGCGCTCGCTGCATCCTTGTCTCGCTTGGTCTACACCCGTCCTACGGAGGCATTACATGGAATCAAGCGATACGCGTCTTCGCTCGCTTGTGTGCAAAGCACTGCGCTGCATTCTGTCTCGCTCTACGACTGTCCTGTGCGCTTGGCGATGAACTCCTCGGTCGCCTGTGTGCCGATGAAAGGGGTTAGCAGCGTGCGCGTCAACTCAGGGATGATCGTCGCGACCGTCTCCACGGAATTCTGGCTGATGTACAGGTACAGCACTTCGAAGAAGCGCTGCATCACAGGCTGATCGAGGCTGCCGGCCGCCGCTGGGTCGAGCAGGTCGTAGCCGGGCTGCAAGAAGATCATGAAGGCCTCCATCAGCGACTTCAACAGCTCCTGGGCCGAGGGTCCGACTGAGAGCAGCTCGACGATTCCAGTGCGAGCGAACGCGGGCTCGTTTTTTGCCCATTCGGCATAGGCACACATGCCGTCCCAAACCGCGTCGGGCCAGCTGGGTGAGTTGCGGTACACCTCCTGTCCGAAGCCCATCACGCGATCGACTCCTGCTTCGACACCGGAGAAGACGGCTTCCTCCTTGCTCGAGAAGTGCTCGTGAAAGGAGCGCGCGGAAATGTTGGCCTCGGCGCAGATGTCTCGAATACTGGTTTGGTGGTAGCCCTTGGCAGCAACCACGCGCACGGCGGCTAGCTGGATCTGCTCGTGCGTGTTATGCACGATGAAGCGTCGGGGAGCCTCGTGGAGGCTGACAGCATGACGGATGACAGCTATGACGACAGCGTACACGAGTTGTGACCGAATTTGCACAAGTTGTAACAACTGAAGTTGCTGATAGCGTTGCGTCGGAGATGGCAACGGTCCCTACAAGCGAGTCGACGCCGCAACGCCTTGCGGCCATCCGCGAGCAGCTAACACTGCTAGCGGACTATCTTTGACCCAGCTGGACTGAGCGAGCGCCTCGAGGCGCTCGAAGCGCAGATGCAAGCGCCCGGCTTCTGGGACGACGCCGAGGCAGCCGCGAAGGTCTCAGCCGAGCACGCCAAGGCAAGCAAGCGTCTGCGGATATTCACAGAGTTGCGATCCGACGTTGACGATCTCGACGGCCTGGTGGAAATGGCCGAGGAGGAGCCCACGCTCGAGCAGGAGGTCCAGGAGCACCTGGCCTCGGTCGAGCAGCGCTTGGCGGAGCTGGAGGAGCAGCGGCTGTTCTCGGGCTCCTACGACGCTGGTGACGCGCTCGTTAGCGTCAACGCCGGCGCGGGCGGTACAGACGCACAGGATTGGGCCGAGATGGTGTTGCGCATGATGATGCGCTGGGCCGAGCGGCGCGGCTTCGAGGCTGAGCTACTGGAGGTGAGCCCTGGCGAGGAAGCTGGCATCAAGTCGGCCACCTTCAAGGTCTCGGGGGTAAACGCCTACGGCCTGTTCGGCGCCGAGCGGGGCGTGCACCGACTCGTACGCCTCTCCCCGTTCGACTCCGCCCACCGTCGCCAGACGAGTTTCGCGGGCGTCGAGGTGGCGCCGGTCGTGGAAGACAGCGGCGAGGTCGAAATCGACGAGGACGACCTGCAGGTCGACACCTATCGTGCTTCGGGCGCCGGTGGCCAGCACGTCAACAAGACCGACTCGGCCGTGCGCATCACCCATCGACCCTCGGGAATCGTGGTGCAGTGCCAAAACGAGCGCTCGCAGACCTCAAACCGCGCCACCGCGATGGCGATGCTGCGCTCCAAGCTCGTGGAGAAGCAGGAGCGCGAACGCCAAGAAGAGATCGCGCGCGAGAAGGGCGAGGCCCAGGACGTCAACTTCGGCTCGCAGATCCGCTCCTACGTGCTGCACCCTTACTCGATGGCCAAGGACCACCGCACCGATCATGAGATGGGCGACGTGCAGCGTGTGCTCGACGGGGATCTAGATGGATTTGTGCGTGCCTATCTGCTGAGGCGGCCGTAGACACTTCGCCATGCTGCGTCCTCAGTCGCTCATGTGCAGAGCACATTTCGCTCCCTGCGTCCTTGCCTGGCTCGGTCTACGGCCGCCTCAGCGTCCAAGTCGAGAAAGATTGTGAGCGGCGATGAGCTGACCGAGCTGGTCGGGCGTGCCTTGGCCGAGGACGTCGGCGCTGGTGACGTCACGACCAATGCGACCGTTACGGCAGATGCGCACGCGCGTGCGTTGATCGCCCAGAAGGCCGCTGGCACGATCTTCGGCCTGGACGCGGCCGAGGCGTGCTTCGCCATGCTCGATCCCGATGTGCGCTTCGAGCGTTTGGCGCGAGAGGGCGATTGGCGGGAGCAGGGCGGCCCGGTGCTCTCGATCGAAGGGAAGGCCAGCGCGCTGCTGACGGGCGAGCGAACGGCGCTCAACTTCCTCGGACGCCTGTCCGGGATCGCGACGCTGACAGCTCGCTTCGTGCGCGAGGTGGAGGGGACGGGAACGGTCGTGCTGGACACGCGCAAGACGACTCCGGGCCTGAGGATGTTGGAGAAGGCGGCGGTCGCGGCCGGAGGCGCAAGCAACCACCGCGTCGGGCTGTTCGATGCGATCTTGATCAAGGAGAACCACATCGCGGCGGCCGGCGGGATCGCCCAGTCGGTGGCTCGTGTGCGCGAGATGGCCCCCGAGCTGGCGGCCACACTGGAGGTCGAGGTGCGCGATCCAGGCGAGATCGAAGAGGCGCTCGCTGCCGGCGTGCCACGCCTGCTGCTCGACAACATGAGCGTCGAGGAGCTGCGGGCCGCGGTCGCTCAGGTGGGCGGTCGCGCAAAGCTGGAGGCGAGCGGCAACGTGAGGCTCGAGAACATCCGGGAGCACGCGCAGAGCGGGGTAGACTTCATATCGGTAGGCGCGCTCACCCATTCCGCGCCGGCCCTAGACCTGTCCCTGATCCTGGAGGTGACGATATGAAGACGTTGCCGATGATCCCTACCCAGGGCGCGCTCCCCGATCTGACGGCGGAGGAGATCGCCGAGCTGCACGACGAGGTCCGTGCGCTGGCGGCTGAGCGCAACGCGACGATCCTTGCGCACAACTACCAGGTGCCAGAGGTACAGGATGTAGCCGACTACGTGGGTGATTCGCTCGGACTCTCGCGTCGGGCCGCCGCCTCCGACGCCGAGACGATCGTCTTCTGCGGCGTGCACTTCATGGCCGAGACCGCCTCGATCCTGTGCCCGGAGAAGACGGTGCTGATTCCTGACCTAGACGCCGGTTGCTCGCTAGCGGCCTCGATCGACGCCGAGCAGCTGGCGCAGTGGAGGGCTTCATACCCAGAGGGCGTCGTAGTCATGTATGTGAACACCACCGCCGAGGTCAAGGCGTTGACCGACTACTGCTGCACCTCGGCCAACGCGGTCGACGTCGTGCGCCACATCTACGAGACGCACGGTCTCGACACCGAGATCCTGTTCGGCCCGGACATGTGGCTCGGCGCCTACGTCGAGAAGGAGCTCGGCAAGCGCATGCATGTATGGGACGGCGAGTGTCACGTACACGCTGGCATCCGCCCTTCAGACATCGATGCCACGCGCGCCGCGCATCCGGGCGCCGACTTCCTGATCCACCCGGAGTGCGGTTGCACGACCTCGATCATGGAGTACGTCGCCGCCGGCGATGTCTCTGCGGAGGGTGTGCACATGCTCTCCACAGGGGGGATGTTGCGCTACGCCGACGATTTGGAGAAGCGGGCGGGCGGTCGAGTCGATGGGCAGACGAGCGCAAGCGAGTCGCCGCGCGAAGCGGTTGTCGCCACTGAGACCGGCATGCTCTACCCGCTTGAAATGGCTGCCCCGGACGTGAAGTTCATTCCGGCGAATGCCGAGGCGAGCTGCGTGTACATGAAGATGATCACGCTGGAGAAGCTGCGAGACGCCTTGCGCGAGATGAAGTTCGAGGTGCGAGTAGCGCCAGAGATAGCCGAGCGGGCGCGAGTTCCGATCGACCGCATGGTCGCGCTCGGCTGAGCGGAGGTGGCCGGGGACACTGCGCTGGGCGTTGTCCTCGGCTCGCATACTGGTACCGATCGGAGATCCATCGATCTCCGATCGGTACGTCACGTGAACTGCCCACCCGCGCCCGAAGGGTGTGCCCGCGGGGTACGTCTTAGCCCGGCTTGGCTCACGGCCGTCTCAGCCGCCTGAGATCAAAACTCGCTGGCCGTGTGCGGGCCCACGCAGGCGACCGCGAGATTCTCGGCCACATCCGCGGCGACCTCGCGTACCTCATCGAATGTGACCGCGTCAAGCGCCGCGATCGCCGCGTCGGGATTGACGTCCTCGTCGTAGACGATCTTCTGGCTGGCCCCATAGCGAGCGACGGCGTTCGTGTTCTCGAAGGCAAGCACCAGTCGCCCGGCCGAGTACGCGCGAGCGCGCTGCACCTCCTCCTCCGTCGGCCCGTCCGCACGCAGCTCGTCGACGATCTCGCGCATGCGCGTGTAGGCCTCGATGCACTTTTCCGAGTCGAGTCCTGAGCCAAGCTGCAAGATCGGCACGTCCGCGAAGGCGTGAGCGACCGCGTACACCGAGTAGCAGAGCCCCCGCTTCTCGCGAATCTCCTCGAACAGCCGCGAGCCCATCGAGCCACCGAGCAGCGTCGAGTAGATCGACAGCGCAGCCCGCTGTTTGACGTTGCCGACATCGATCTGTGGCCTGTAGATCATGCGCAGATGCGACTGGTTGGTGTCGCGCTGCTCCACCAAGGTCTCGGGGGAGAACTTTGGTGCCGGGGAGTACGGCTCGGGCTCATACAGGGTTGGAAACCGGGCGAACAGACTGGCGAGTTGATCAGGCCCAGGAACGAACTCAACATTCCCAACCAAGAAAGCCGCGCCGGAAGTCCCGGCCCAGCGGCGCTCGCGGAAGCTAACGATTCCCGCGCGAGTGAAGCTGCGCAAGTTCTCCTCGGGGCCGAGCACTGTGCGCCCAAGCGGATGGTCGCCGAAGGCGGCTTTGTCGATCAGGTACTCGGCTACGGTCGAGGGCTGGTCGTAAGCGCGGTTGATCTCCTGGATCACCACGCCGCGCTCGCGGTCGAGCTCCTCCGCGTCGAGCTTCGGGCGCGCCACGAAGTCGCTGAGCAGATCGATCGCCTCCGGCGCCGACTCCGCGCGCACGGTGATGTGGAAGGCGACGAGGTCGTGGCTGGTGTAGGCGTTCAGCATCCCCCCAAGTCGCTCGGCCGTCTCGTTGACGTCCTTGTAGGTGGCGTACTTCTCGCCGCCCTTGAACACCAGGTGCTCGAGGAAGTGGGCCATCCCATTCTCCTCGACGCGCTCGGTGCGAGCCCCAGCATCGAAGGCGACGAGCACGGTCAGCGCGCGCGTCCCGGGCAGGCTCACGCTGTATACGGGCAGGCCGTTGCCGGCAACGGTGTGCGTCGAGATGTCTGTCATGCGCAAGCACGATAGGCGATCGGCGTGTCGTACTCGCCGCGTTCGCGCGAACCCCTCTTCGTGATTCGTGTATTGCGTCGTGCAAAAGGCTTTGCATGCAGGCAAAAGTGCGACCTCGCCTGGGTCAGGTCGCTACTGTGCCCCGCCATGGCAGACCAAGAGAAAACACCTCGTCCGGCGCGCACGATCCCACGTCGCGCGCTCGCGCGGCACATGAACCCGAGCCGCGCTCGGGTCGTTGCAAGCGTACGACCACCTGTTGCGGCTCCATCTCAAAACAGCGCTTCGAGCAAGCCGCCGGTGAGCACGCCGGGAGCGAACACCGTCGTGGATTTCCGCGCCGTCACAAAGCTCTACGACTCGGGCGACGTCGGCCTGGAGCGTGCTACTTTCGCAATCGACCGCCAGGAGTTCGTCTTCCTGGTCGGCGCCACCGGCTCGGGCAAGTCGACGATCATGCGCCTGCTGATCAAGGAGCTCGACCCGAGCGAGGGCATCATCCGCGTCGCCGGCCGCCACCTCGGCGAGATCGACCACAAGCACGTCCCGTACTATCGCCGCAACATAGGCGTCGTCTTCCAAGACTTCAAGCTGCTGCCAACGCGCACCGTCTACGACAACATCGCCTATGCCCTGCAGGTGACAGGCGCCTCGCGCAAGCAGATCCGCTCCTCGCTGCCGGACATCCTGCGTCTGACGGGCCTCTCGACCAAGCTGCACAACTACCCACATCAGCTCTCCGGCGGCGAGCAGCAGCGAGTGGCGGTAGCGCGCGCCTTCGCCTCGCACCCGCCTTTGTTGCTGGCCGACGAGCCCACGGGCAACCTCGACCCGGACACCTCGATCGGCATCATGCAGCTGCTCTACCGCATCAACCGAGCCGGCACGACGGTGATCGTGGCAACCCACGACAACGAGCTGGTCGACAAGATGCGCCGCCGCGTAATCGAGCTGCGCCGCGGGCGCATCATCCGCGACGAGGCCACGGGCCTGTACGCGCAGGATGAGACGACGGGTGACTTGGCAGAGAGGTTGAAGCGGGAAACTGCTGCCGAGGAGGCCCCACGTCCGAGGGGCGGCACGCGCCGATGAACCCGTGGACGCTTCGCATTCCTGCGTCCTCGGTCGCTCGCGTGCGTAGCACGCCACCGAACTGCCTGTGCCCCGAAGGGGTACGTCCTTGGACTGCTCGGTCCACGGCTCCATCTGGGCGATCATGAGAATTGGCTTCTTCTTGAAGGAGGCGGTGCGCTCGATGCGGCGCAACCCCGCCCCCTCGTTTGCCGCTTTGTCGTGTGTCTTGGTGACGACGCTTGTACTGGGCGTCTTCATCCCGGTCGTCCAAGCGACGAACGGGGCCGCCAACTCGATTCGCGGCCGTGTCGTCGTCGACGTGGATCTCAACACGACGGCCACCGCCGCGGAAGTAGCTCGTGTGCGCCACAAGGTCGAACACGCCCCTTACGTCGGCCACGTCGAAGTGCTCTCCAAGCAGGCGGCCTACGAACAGGAGCGCAAGATCGACCCGCAGGCTTTTCAGCTGATCGGCTACAACCCGCTCCCGGAAATCCTAAGGATCACCCCCACCGACCCCGCAAGAGCCGACGCGATCCAGGCCGAGCTGAACCAGTCAAGTCCAGCCCCCACGCGCTTGGTGACCGATTCCGCCATAGCCGACGTCCAAGATCGCCAAGCCCAAACCGACAAGATCCTCTCGGCCACGCGCATCGTCAAGATTACGATGGCCCTGCTGGCAGCGCTGCTTGTCTTCTCCTCGATTCTGCTCGTCTCCAACACGATCCGCCTGTCGCTCTTCTCACGCCGGCGTGAGGTCGAGGTGATGAAGCTGGTCGGCGCGACCGACTGGTTCATCCGCTGGCCGTTCGTGATCGAGGGCCTGTTCCTGGGCGCCTTGGGAGGCGTATGCGCGATTGGGCTGCTAGCAGTCGCCAAGGTCACGCTGATCGACCCCTTGGCCGGCACGGTGAAGCTGATCTCCCAACCCGACATGATCGACTTTCGCCTGCTGATCCTGGTGCTGATGGCATGTGCCATCGCCGTCTCCGCGGCAGGCTCGGGTTTGTCGCTGCGTAGATTCCTCCGAGTCTGAGACGGCCATGGGACGCGGCGCGATACGTCGTCCTCGATCGCTGTGTGCGAAGCACACTTCGTGAAACTGCTTGTGCCCCGAATGGGGTACGTCCTAGTCTCGCTTGGTCCATGACCGTCTCAGACGGCCTTAAGGAGTGCGTATAGGGTGGGGGTATGAGCTCCCGTGCACGACAGATCCTGTTTGCGACTCTTGCCGTGCTGCTACCAGTGCTGTTGCTGCTCGTCGGTATCTGGTTGGGTGGCCACCCAAGCAATCTCCCAAGCTTCGCGCGCAAAGCATTCGTCGCCAACAACGACACGCAGGTCGTCGACGAAGCGATCGAACGCGTCTCCCACGACTATTACCGACCGGTCTCAAAGAGCGCTCTGGCGAACTCCTCAGTCTCGGGATTGATCTCGAGCCTTCACGATCCGTACTCTGAGTACCTCAGTCCAAAGGAATTCACGAGCTTCGACCAGCCGGCCAGCTTTGCCGGGATCGGCGTCTCGGTGGACCCAAAGATAGCGGGCCTAGAAGTGGTACACGTGTTCAATTCCTCGCCGGCCGGGCGCGCGGGCCTGAAGACGGGGGAAACGATCGTTGCCGTCGGCTCGCGCTCGCTGCACGGTGTCCCCGCCGATACCGCGACCGCGCTGATCAAGGGCCCGCCGGGCACCAACGTAGAGCTGACCGTCAAGCCGGCGCATGGAGCACCGCACAAGCTCACGGTCACACGGGCGATCATCTCCGAGCCAGTCGTCGCCTCGACGATGCGCACCGTTCACGGTGTCAAGCTCGGCTGGGTCTACCTCGCGACGTTCAGCGAAGGCTCGGCGGCCGAAGTGCGCTCGGCGGTTGACAAGCTCCTCAAGGAAGGCGCGCGCGGGCTCGTGCTCGACCTGCGCGCCGACGGAGGTGGCCTTGTCAGCGAAGCGCGTCTGATCGCCTCGATCTTCATCCCCTCGGGAGTGATCGTCACCACGCGGGGACGCTCTCAGCCGACGACTGTGCTCACTGCCGCGGGTGGCGCCATCCCCAGCTCGGTCCCGATGGTCGTGCTCGTCGACCGCGACACCGCCTCGGCGTCGGAGATCGTCACGGCGGCTCTGCAAGACCATCGCCGTGCCACCGTAGTCGGCACCCACACTTACGGCAAGGGCGTCTTCCAGGAGCTGGAGCCACTCGCTGGCGGTGGCGCGATCAAGATCACGGTTGGCGAGTACTTCACCCCCAACGGTCGCAACCTGGGTGGAGGAGGCGTCAAAGAGGGCGCGGGCATCACCCCAGAAATTCGCGTGCCAAAGGCTGTGGACACAGAACACGGCCTCGAAGTCGCACTGCACACGCTGCTCGCCAAGGTCAAATGAGCCCGTCGCGCGGCGGCTCGCGCGGAGGCCCAAACAAGCGAGGTAAGGTCGAAGGAAAAGGCAAGCGCGGCGTTAGGGCCGAAGCGAAAGGCAAGAACGGCAAGGCGAGCGCCGCGCGCAAGAGCAGCAAGACATCCGGTGCACGCGCAGCGAAGTCGAACGCTCCGCGCAAGGATGGCGCTGGCGCACGAACCCAAGACGGGGCCGCACAAGCCCAGGACGGAGCCACACGAGGCAAGCGCGTAGCACCGCGATTTGGCGGACCGTCGAACACACGCGTCGTGTGGCCGCCGCAAGAGCGCACTGAAACCGCTCGTGAAGCCATCGAGCAGATGCTGCGCGAGGCCGGCCATGCGCTTCGCTTCGACTCGGCGGTCGAGCGCGAAGCGCGTAAGGCGGGCGCGCGTGCCTGGGCCAAGGCCGAGGTCGAGTTGCGGGAGGGGGAGCGACGCGACCTGCGCGAGTTGCCGACCTTCACCGTCGATCCGGCTACGGCACGCGACTTCGACGATGCGATCTCCGCCGAGGCCATGCCCGATGGCACGGTACGCATTTGGGTCCACATCGCCGATGTCGCCGCCCACGTGCCGCTGGGCTCGGCGATCGACATCGAGGCGCGCCGGCGCTCGACGAGTGTCTACGTGCCGGGCACGGTCGAGCCGATGCTCCCGCACGCGCTCTCAAGCGACGCCTGCTCGCTCGTTCCGGGAGCGGAGCGTCTGGCGGTGACCGTCGAGATGCTGTTGCGCGGAGCCAAGCTCGTCTCCGCAAGCTTCTGCCGCTCGTTGATCCGCTCGGACATGCGCCTCGACTACGAGCAAGTCGATCGAATCTTCGCGCGGGACGAGCAGGCGCCTGAACCGTGGGGTGGCCCGCTCGCGGCCGCTCGTGCCGCCGCCGCCGAGCTGCAACGGGCGCGCGACTCAGGCGGTGCGCTTGCGATCGACTCCGAGGAGCCCGAGTTCTCCTTCGACGAGCGTGGCAACGTCACCGAGATACGCCCGCGTGCGCAAACCGAGTCTCACCGCCTGATCGAGCATTTGATGATCGCCGCAAACGAAGCGGTCGCGCGTCAGCTCACGCAGGCCTCGGTCCCTGCTTGTACCGCGTCCACGAGCGCCCCGACCCTGAGCGCATCCGTACGCTCATCGCCCAGCTGGCCTCGCTGGGCGTCTCCACGCCACCGTTGCCAGATCCGCTTTCTCCGGCGCAGGCGGCGGAGCTGGTCGGCGAGATCTCGCGCCGGGTGAATGCCCACGTACGTCGTACGGGGACGGGTCGTATCGCGCTCTCCTCGCTGGTCTTGCGCTCGCTCAAGCAGGCCTGCTATTCGCCGAAGAACGTCGGCCACGCCGGCCTGCACTCGGCCTGCTACTGCCACTTCACCTCGCCGATCCGCCGCTACCCGGACCTCGTCTGCCACCGGGCGCTGCTGTCCTCCATCGGCGCCGGAGAACGTGTCACAAGCGCGCGCAAGCTCGTGGAGCTGGGCGAATGGACATCCGAGCGCGAGCGCGAGGCCGCGAAGCTCGAGCACAAGGGAGACGACATCGCGGCATGCTCCCTGCTGAAGCAGGTCTTGTTGGATGGAGGATATGACCAGGTCTTTGCGGGCGAGGTCACGGGCTTGATCGGGGCGGGAGTATTTGTCGCATTTGGGGATGCCCCGCGTGCGCGCGGGCGGCATGCGCGCTAGGGGAGATGCCGAGGGAGCCGCGGATGCGCAGGTTGAAGATGTGCATGTTGAGTCTCGGGTGCGTCCGATCTACGAGGGCATGCTGCCGGTGCGCCTGCTCAGCGCGGAGAGGAGGAGCGCGAGTGGTGGTCGCTGAACGAGCAGTCAACGATCATGCGCGGCGAGCGCTCAGGCGCGACGCTGCGGCTCGGCGATCCGGTGGAGGTGCGTGTCGTGAGGGTCGACGCCTCAGCCGGCCGGGTCGATCTCGCTCCGGCCGGCTAACACCATCAGCCGTGCATCCTCGCGGCGCTCATCGTCGCGAGGCGTCCGATCGGCGTTCCCAACGTCCATGTTCCTCGCGGCGCTCCGCGCCGTGAGGGCGGTCTGGATAGGCTCGACTGATGGCCAAGGCAAAGGGCAAGAAGCGCAAGATCGGCGCCGGCGACGTGGCGAGCAACCGCTACGCCTCCTACCGCTATGAGCTCACCGACCGCGTCGAGTGCGGCATCGCGCTGCAGGGCAGCGAGGTCAAGGCGCTGCGTGCCTCCGGCGCCCAGCTGAAGGACGGCTACGCCTCGATCCGCGAGGGCGAGCTGTGGTTGCAGTCGGTGCACATACCGCCGTATCTGCCGGCCTCGCGTGAGAACCACGACCCCGAGCGCCCACGCAAGCTGCTTGCTGCACCGCTCGCAGATCGAGGACATCGCCGGGCGCGTCTCAGAGCGCGGCCTCACGCTGGTGCCGACACGCATCTATTTCAAGGGCCCGCACGCCAAGGTCGAGATCGCGCTAGCCCGCGGCAAGGATCTCTACGACAAGCGCCAGACCATGCGCGAGCGCGACTCCAAGCGCGAGATGGAACGGGGCATCAGAGAAGCGCGACGCTGACAGGCTCGCCATCGCCGCTGCTCGGGGCCCTCGAGGAGATCCAGGGGTTAGGCGTGCCCAGCTGGCTCAGGCGACCTGTTCGCACTCGGTCAGCCCGTGCGCTTGGCTATCGCTTGCATCTGCTTCTGAGTCGTCTCGCTGGAGGTGATCAGTCCGGCCGGCTGCTTTGATATTGTTCGCTTTCGCGTATTCGCCGAGCTTGGAGAGTGTTTTCGGCAAGTGTCTCAGCGCCCGCGACGAACTGTTTCCAGTCGCTCTCCAGATTGGCGGGAGGAACGAGTTTGCTCAGTTCAGACAGGGCGGTCTGCTCGAAGGAGGCCAGTTCAGGGGCTATGCGGGCGATGTCGCTTCACAGTGCTGGTGCCCTTCGCAATGCTGGCGTTTTTGGTCTCGAGCTTCGTCGTAACGGTCTTGCAGATCGCGTTGGCCTTGCTCACCAATTCGGCGTGCGTCAGCGGCTTTGCCGACCCGCCGCAGCCCGCAATGGCCATGGTAGTCGCGGCGAGCGTTGCCGCCGCCAGCCTTCTAGGTCCCATGCAAATCCCCAATCCCGTCGCGTTTGGCCCATATGCCCCTGTCCTGCTGCCCCGCGAACAGCCTACAGATTCGAATCGAACGGCAGCCCGCCAAGCTCGGGCCGAGCGACCGCTTTGGTCCGGGCGAGGCTCAGATCGCGCGGAAGCTGTGCCCGGCGCTGACCAGTATGTGAGTCTGGGACATTCCGACTCCAAGCACCAAGATCAGCCCCGCGTACACAAGTCCGATGGCGATCCGGCTACGGCGGGGCACGCGATAGTAGGCGGCCTGCTCGATCGAGCGCGACCGGAGCTGACGCCAACGGCGCGGCATCTCTCGCAGCGCCAGCAAGATGAAGATGAGCAGGAACGGATTGCCCAGCACGAAGATCATCGCCACCAAGCCGCCGATTCCCAAGAACCACATCGAAGGCGCCACCGCGGCCATGGCGCGGCCGCCGTCGAAGGGCACGACGGGGATCAGGTTGATGAGGTTCAGGAAGAACGCGATATAGGCAAGCGCGAGCAGCATGTCGCTTCCCGTCAACGCTCCGGCAACGGCAACCGCGACCGCTCCGAGCGTGCCAAGAATCGGTCCCGGCCAAGCCCACGCGCGCCTCGGCGAGCGCATCCTCGCCGAGCGAGCGCGAGAAGATCGCGGCCCCGAGGAAGGGAATGAACATCGGCGTGCTCGCCTTGATCCCCTCGCGCTTGAGTTGAATCACATGCCCCATCTCGTGCACGAACAGCAGGGCCACGAAGCCGGCGGCGAACGTCCAGCCCCACAGCAGGCTGTAGGCGGCGATCGATATCAGCGCGGTGCCCTGCGGTACTGAGCAAGGCCAGTTTCGGCAGCAAAAAAAGCCCGGTCTTCAGGTAGGCGCCGAACTTCGCGGCAAGTGCGGCAATACCGGCAAATGCGCTGCCGATCCGCTTGCGCAGGGGACGTCGAGGAGCTCCAAAGGGAGCCTCACTGGCCAGGGGCACCTCACCGTCCATCCATCCATTGTCGCAGTCGTCATAAGCGGGGCCTAATAAGCCGTCTGAGTGTCGTCGCAAACGCTTTTTTCGGAATGTGCGGGGAAAGCACAAAACCCTCTTGACGAGGGCCAGCAAGAGGCGTACCTTGGATGAAGACGCGGACCCCGAGCCGCAAAGAGCGAGGCCACCGAGGTGTGAGGCCGCGCCACCAATCGTCGGAAGGCTTTCGGGCCGATCGGCGAAAGGTTCCTCAAGGCGGCCCGGGACCGCGTCGATTTCGTTTAACCTCCTTGGGCGCCGAATCTGTGGTTGCTGGTTGCGGCCAGACGCTACACTGCAGTAGACAAACATCCACGGGGACGACAGGCTTCGACGCGGTTGGCTCGTGTGGATGGTCGCGAGTCGAGGTCCCGGGCGGCCTCGTAAAACACCCGGGAAAACCATAAGTGCGGACTCTCACGAGTACGCCCTCGCTGCTTAGTCAATAGCTAAGGCACGAGGTCTCGAGCCCCGCTCGCCTATGGCGGGGATCCTCGGGATCAGAAAGTAGGCTCACCCGGTGAGGTCCGCCTCCGCTGACCCGGGAACACTCAAGGAGGCTGGTCCCCTGCAACCCGGCCGGCGAGGCTAGCGGGGGACGAGACTAGAGCGCCGGCTACGCTCGTAGAAGCCATTCATACGCGACTGCGGACCCGGGTTCGATTCCCGGCGTCTCCATTGAGGTCCGACGTGTAAACCATCAACTGGTCTGATCCAATGCTCATTTGACGGTGCGGCGTGGAGCTATGCCCCTCGTCTAACCGTCCTCGACCGCAAGTCGCGCGCCAACTGTCTCCTGTGCATCTTCAAGAAAGCGATCAGCGCAGTAGCCGACCTCATCTCGGATCGCCTCGAACGAGGCCCAGAACTCGTCTTCGTCCTCTTCGGTGCGTAGCTCGACAGAGGCGTATAGGCCCTCGAAGTCCTCAAGCGCTTCAACGACTCTGTCGGCGCTCTCAGTGAGATGATGCTTCGCTCCGAGACGGAGGGCGAGCTTCGATTGAATGGGCTTCAGGTGAGCCAAGCCTTCCTCGAGCCATCCCGGTCCGGGCGGCTTAGCTACGACGCTGCGCACTTCGCGAATCGCCTCAGCGGCATCATCAAGCACGGTCCGCAGTTCGTCCATGTCATGCAGGCTCCGCTTGTGACGGAACCGTGCCTGCATCTGTTCGGCCTCGCTCCGATCACGCGTCCGAGCCTGCACCTGACCTGCGAAGGCCGTGATTGCCGCCGCACTCAAGGTCGCCCCACTCGTGACTGCGACGATTGCCAACGTGCTCGACATGAGCGAGCAACCGTACCGGAGCTGCTTACTCAAATAAGCTCAGCAACAGTCGCAGGCCGCAACCGAAGCCTGCTTACACGCGTGGGATCCGCGCCGTCCGGAAGAATCGCGGCAATGGACGAGACGATCGATCCGCTCGGGCGCACCGTGCACCTGGCCGAGGAGCGGTGGCAGCACATCGTCGACGGCCACCCATACATGGCGCCGTTCCGTGCCGAAGTGCTTCGGGCGGTTGAGGCGCCGACTGATTTGATCGAGCAACCGCGGCCCGGCCAGGATTGGTTCTACTTGCGGGATGTGGGCCCAAGTCGATGGCTCAAGGTCGTAGTAGCCTTTGACGAGGGTTCTGTCGGGAGTATCCGGACAGCATTCCCAAGGAGAAGCAAGCCATGACTGTTCACATCGGCCCATACACGTTCGACCGAGTTCGCTACGACCACGATGCGGACGTGCTCTATCTCGCCCAGGGCGATCCTGCGCGGGCCGTCGACTTCGACGAGACACCTGAAGGGCATGCCGTCAGCTTCGACGAGAACGGGGATCTCGTCGGTCTGACCCTGATCGATATCCGCAGGCTTCTCGATGAGGCTCAGGGCGAGCTTCGGCTGGAGTTGCCCGCAAAGGCCAGCCCAGCAGACCTCAAGCTAGCCCTCGCGTAGCATCAAACAACGCTCGTCGCAAAGCCTCAACCCGGGCTCGACGGTTTGGTCTTCTTCCCCTAGGGTCCACTGGTTGGGACTCCTGCGGAGGTTCGCGAAACGCGGATCGACGCAGAGGACGCCAGCGTACAAGGGCGAAGCGGCGCGAACGAAAATCGCCGATTTGCGGGAGCCCGGTGGGCTTGCGGTCGCAAAACGGTCGCAGCCTGCCTCGGTTTCGATCTCATTCCAACTAAACCATACGGTAGCGTATGGATGTACGCTCGTGCGCACGATGTGCTCGCGAGTTGTTGTGTTTGACATGTTCCTATCTCCTAAGTGTACACTTGGTTGAAGTCGTGTTCGACTGATTGAGCGGGAGGTGGGGTATGTCCGATTTCGAGCTTTCTCCAAGTACACGCGCCGCGCGCGGCGACGGGATCGGCCGGGGTCGCTTGCGGCGCTCCGTTCCGCTTGTGGGCCTGACTGCTCGTATCGCCCAGGATGTATTGGTAGCCAGGCTGCGTGGCAGGCGCGCGGTTGCGGACCGCATCGAGTTTCATGTGCGCTCGGCGGAGCGCTATGCCGAGCTGCTCGGTCATTCCAAGGGCGCGCTGATGAAGGCTGGACAGATGGCTTCGTTTGCGTTGATGAGTCCCGCGGTGCCGCCGGAGATCCAGTCGATTTACCAAACAGCGCTGATGGGCCTTTGCGACGACGCGCCGCCGATGGCGCCGGAGCTCACGCGCGAGGTGCTCGAGCGCGAGCTTGGGCAAACGACCGAGAACGTGTTCGCCCAGTTCGACTGGGAGCCGCTCGCGGCGGCTTCGATCGGCCAGGTGCACGCGGCCCGACTGCACGACGGCCGCGCCGTCGCGGTCAAGGTCCAATATCCGGGAGTGGCGGAAGCAATCCACGCCGACCTGAAGAACACCGAGCTACTGGCGACATTTCTAACTTTGACTGTCGGCGGCATGTCCCCGCGCAGGCTGAGCTTTGACTTGCGCGGCGCGGCGCGTGAGATGAGCGTGCGCATCATCGAGGAGCTCGACTATAGGCTCGAGGCAGCCAGCCAGACCGAATTTGCCGAGTATTACCGCGGGCATCCGTTCATCCACATCCCAGAGGTGGTCGGTGAGTTTTGCACTGATCGCGTGCTGACCCAGGAGCTCGTGCGGGGCTTGTCCTGGAGCGACGCCCTTGTGGCCAGGCAAGAGCTACGCGACCAGTGGGCGGAGGCGATCTTCCGCTTCGTCTATGGCACCTACGAGCGCATCTACCAGTTCAACGCCGACCCGCACCCTGGCAATTACATTTTCCACGATGATGGAAGCGTGAGCTTCCTGGACTTCGGCTGCGTCAAGCGCTTCCGCCGCGAGCAGGTCAAGATCATGGACGTGGTGCTGCGCGAATGCTTGCGCGGAGACGTCCTTGGAACTTGGCGGGCGTGCGTGGAGGCTGGGTTCTGCAAGTCCTCAGACCCCGTCACCCCCGAGGAAGTATTCGCCTATTGGCGGGGGGACGGAGGGATGCTTTGGGCGCAGGAGCAGTTCACCGTCACGCCGGAGTACGCGGCGAGGAGGATCGAGCGCAGGTGTTCGCCGAACGGCCCATCGGCCAATGCCTTCCGCCATATCACGATGTCGCCCGAGTACACAGCTATGGCTCGGGCCGAAATGGGGGTGATGTCGGTGATCGGGCAGCTGCGCGCCGGCACCCACTGGGGCTCCATAGCGGCAGAGCATTTCGAGAATGCTCCACCCTTTACGGCGATGGGCAAGCGTGAACATGCGTTCTTCGAAGGAAGGCCATCTCGCAAGTCATGTCTGGTCGTTTAGACACGGTTTCGCACACGAGAGGAGCTCTGGGCTCGGGGCGATACGTTCGTCGCGGGTAGGCTGTCGGCGATGGCCTACACCACTGCCGAGGGCCGCCAACAGATCCTCGACGATCTCGCAGGCGCCGCCGATGAGATCGCCATCGCCCTGGCGTTGTTGAGCGAGGCCTACGAGCATCTCGACGAACGGACCGCCGAGCGCCTTGAAGAGCAGCTGTTCCAGCCGATCCAAGCGGCCTATGGTCGTGCCAAGCGTGTTCACGCCAGCTTTGCCGAGCGCTACGAGCTTCAGAGTCACACCTTCCAGACACCGTCTCCGGTGGCGCCGTCGAATGGCACGAAGGGCCTGATCGACGCCGCGGTCGATGCGGCCGGACGGGCGGATGGGATGCTTGGTGAGCTGCAGGACTCGATGCTGCCGATCGAGGTCGGCGACGTGGAGTTGCGGGCTGGCCTCTCCGAGGTGCGCGAGTCGATCGGCAGTGTCCGCGTCCGCGCTCGCGAGCTGGTGCGCACACTCGGACGCTGAGGCGTTCAGGCCGAGGCAGGTTTCACGCCGGGGCGACCCGGTAGGCCGAGGTAGCGCTTGTGCTGGCTCGGCGGGCGCCCGGGCTTGGAAGTCCTTTCAAAATGACCTGCGCGTCTGGATACCCCTTTGGTGTGGAGCTGGGGGATTTATTTAGGTACCTAACCTTTACCTAGGCCTTCGCAAAAGGGGGGTGTTGGGCAGATCATTCAAAGATGAGCCATATGTCCCAGCTCTCATGATCCAATGAACGCCCCACCGCACAGCTCATTTTGAAAGACGTCTGAGTCGCCTACTACGCCCCGAGCCCGCGCACGAGCGCCAGCAACGCTTCAGAGGTGCCCTGTGCGTCCTGTCCGCCCCCCGCGAGGCGACGCACCGCAAGCCCTGTCATCAGCGCGACTACAGCCGGCGCGTGCTGCTCTCCCGCGGGAATCCCCAGCGTACTCAGCGCGGCGCTCGCAATCTTTTCGTGGGCCTCGAAGCAGCGCCGCGAGGCTTCGCGCAGCTCGGGGTCGCGGGCGGCTTGCAGGTGTAGCTCGAGCTCCGCTATCTGCCGGGGTATCTCAGCGGGGACGGCCACGAGCCGCTCGACGGCTTGCGCGACCTGTTGCACGCCTGGTTTCTCCCTCGCCAGCTCGTGCGCGATCTGCTGGCGCCTTGCGGTCTCCTCCTCGACGTGCAGAAGCAGGCTCTCGCGCAGCAGCTGAGCTTGGCTAGCGAAGTGATAGGTGAGCGAGCCGAGCGAGACGCCGGCGGCGCTCGCGACGCGGCGGTTGGTGACCGCGGCGACGCCGCCGTCTGCGATCAGCTTCAAGGTCGCTCGCAGCATGCGCTCGCGCACGCCCATGGCATCGCCGCTTGACCGGTTGGGTGGATCGTTTGCCGAGTCTGGTGGGTTGCCCCCCGAAATGGCATGCCCCACGCGTGCGGGTGGGGCATCGAGACTTTGAGCTTCCCCGCCGCGCTCCTCAGGTGCCTCTGCGTCGGCGTGTGCGGTTGCGCCGGTCATCGCGGCGCGAATGTGCCGGCGTGTGCGGTTGCGCCAGTCATCGAGGCGCGACCGTGCCGACGGCGTGCGGCGCAATCCGCTCGTGCCAGCGCTCGACGCGCTCGAGCTGGGCGGCGAGCGAGAGTAGGTTGCCCTCGCTGCCGCCCGGTCCCAGTAGTTGCACGCCAAAAGGCAGACCGTGGCCGGTAAGCCCCGCGGGAACGCTAACGCCCGGCCAGCCGAGGATGTTCCAAGGCCACGCGTAAGGGCACGCGCCGGCGATCACCTGTTGCGTGGACCAACTGGAGAGTCCATCGGTCCTGCCGACCGGCAGTGGTACCCCAGCGCTCGTAGGGGTTATAAGCACGTCAAAATCCCCAAAAATCAAACCGATGCGATCCTGAAAGCGTCGCTCCAAGCGTCTGGCGAGGGGCAGGACGGTCTTGCTCAGGATGCCGCCGATCTGTGCCGTGGAGCGGGTGCGGGCGTCCAGCAGTGAGCTGTCGGGCACGCGCTTGACCCAGCCGTGCACTCCGGACTCTCCGCGCGCGATCAGCGTGAGCCCCATCAGGCCATAGTTGGGGTGGCGCTCGCCGACGCTGTGGCCGAGCTCGCCCAGCACCCGACCGATCCTGCGCACGCCGGCCTCGATCTCGTGGTGCAGGTGAACGGGCGCGCCGCTGAAGGCGTGACGAAGGGAGAGCGCAATGCGCAACGGGCGCGGCTCGCGGGCGATCGTCTGGACGTAGGGCTCGGGCGGCGGGGCCGGGGCGTGCAGGTCCTCGGGGTGATTGCCGCTCAGCACATCGAGCATCAGCGCGGCGTCGGCGACGGTGCGCGTCAGCGGCCCGATGCAGGTGAGCCCGTTGAAGGACTCCACATCGGGCCAGGTGGAGATGCGCCCGCGCTGGGGCTTGACGCCGACGAGGTTGCACCAGCCAGCGGGAATGCGCACCGAGCCGGCTCCGTCGGAGCCGAGCCCGGCGGGGACGATGTGCGCGGCGACCGCGGCGGCCGAGCCGCCGCTGGAGCCGCCGGGGGTGCGATCGAGGCTCCAGGGATTGCGCGTGGCGCCGAAGGCCTCCCCCTCGGTGAATGGATAGAGCCCGATCTCGGGCGTGTTGGTCTTGCCGACGATCACCGCGCCGGCCGCACGCAGGCGGCGCACCATCTCGCAGTCCTCGCCCTTGGCCACGAACGGCCCAGAGCAGCCGAAGGAGGTCGGGTGCTCGGCCAGGTCCACGTCGTCCTTGATCGCGATCGGCACTCCCAGCAAGGGCAGCCGCTCGCCGGCCGCGATGCGCCTGTCGGCCTCGGCCGCCTCCGCGCGAGCGGCATTGGCGCGCACGACGCGAAAGGCGTTGAGCGTCGGCTGGGTCGTCTCGATGCGATCGAGCGCCTGCTCCACGAGCCGCACGGAGCTGACGTGCCCTTCGGCCAGCGCAGCCACGCATTCCTGTAGATCTCGTGTGGGGTAGGCCGTATTGGCGCCTTCGGCGTCCGCGGCTGGGCTTGAGCGGATGGTTGAGGACATTTTTTGGATTGGATGGGGCGTGCTGCTCGGTGTGCCCACTCAGATCGTCGATACGGGCCGTTCGTTCGAACGAACGGTAACAGCCAGTTGGTCGTCGCGCGCGAATGGGATGGGCGCGAAGGCGGGGGCGGTGGGAGGCAGGTCGTGAGTAGCCGGCAGGGGAGAAGCCGGAGTAGCAGCTGGGCTGGGGGCTGGGGGCTGGGGGCTGGGCGCCGGAGCGGCTCGGCGCCCAGCCCTGACACGCCTGCATACACTCAGCCGGTGAGTACCGGCGCGCCAAATTTCGACACGCCCGCGATCGTGCGGCGCTTCCACGAGGCCCGTCGCCGCGAGGACCTGGTCGTGCTGCAAGGCTTTCATGCGCTCAAGCACGCGCTTCGCTTTGGCGCTTCCGTGGAGCTGGTCGCGTGCTCTGACACAGCCGAGTTGGCACGCCTGGGAGAGGGCCTGGCGCCCGATCTGATCGAGCGGATGCAGGCGCTGGCCGTCGTGCTGCCCGCAGAGGCTTTCAAGCGGCTGGGCCCCTACGTCCCGCACACCGGCGTGGTCAGCATCGCTCGTCGTGTTCTCAGCGATCCGCTCGCCGTGCTCGCCGCCGAGGGGCAGGCGCCGCTCGTGCTGCTCGAGGATCCGCGTCACTTCGGCAATCTCGGCGCCGTGATCCGCGTCGCCGCGGCCGCCGAGGCAGCAGGCGTGCTCACGACCGGTCGCCAGGATCCCTGGGACCCGGTAGCTGTGCGCGGTTCGGCCGGCCTGCACTTCGCGCTGCCCGTCGCGCGCTTGGGAGATTTGCCAGAGACCGACAGGCCGCTGCTGGCGCTGGACCCCGAGGGAGAAGAGCTGCGCCCGGAGGCGGTGCCTGCGCGCGCGCTGCTGGCGTTTGGGACCGAGCGCGACGGCCTCGGCGAGCAGCTGCTCGAGCGCGCCGACGCGCGCCTGCGCCTGCCGATGCGCGAGGGTGTCTCGAGTCTGAATCTCGCCACGTCGGTTGCCGCCGTGCTCTACAGCTTGCGCCTTGCCGGTGCGTAAACGCGGCTTACGGCTGTGATGTAAATGCGGTTGTTGGCGTAAAGGCGGGGTGGTGGGTTTGCGCGGGGTGGTGGGTTTGAAAAAGGCGGGATGCCCCCGCGCGCGCGGGGGGCATGTGCGGTTTGGAGTACTTGCGTCTTGTGGGAGAACCCTCGCTCAATCCGCCTGCGCCGACATGTATGGCGCAAGCTCGCGCCGCGCGATCGAGAGCTTGTGCACCTCGTCGGGCCCGTCGGCCAGACGCAGGGTGCGTAGGTGCGCGTAGGTCCAGGCGAGCGGAAAGTCGTCTGAGACGCCGCCGCCGCCGTGCACCTGGATCGCGCGGTCGATGACCTTCAACGCGATGCCCGGAGCGGCCACCTTGATGGCGGCGATCTCGGTGCGCGCGTGGCGGTTGCCGACCGTGTCCATCAGCCACGCGGCCTTGAGCGTGAGCAGGCGTGCCATCTCGATCTCGATGCGCGCCTCGGCGATCCAGTCCTGGATGTTGGCCCTGCTCGCCACGGCTTGGCCGAAGGTCGTGCGCTCCACGGCCCGCCTGCACATCGCTTCCAGCGCCCGCTCGGCGGCGCCGATCGAGCGCATGCAGTGATGGATGCGCCCCGGACCGAGTCGTGCCTGGGCGATCATGAAACCGTCGCCCTCGCCGGCGATCAGGTTGCTGGCCGGCACTTTCACGTCCTCGAAGAGGATTTCGGCGTGGCCCTCCTGGTCCTGGTAGCCGAAGACAGGCAGCCCGCGCACGATTTGCACGCCGGGAGTGTCGATCGGCACGAGGATCTGGCTCTGCTGGCGATGACGCGGAGCGGACGGTTGCGTCTTGCCCATCACGATCATGATCTTGCAGTGCGGATGCAGGGCCCCTGAGATCCACCACTTGCGCCCGTTGAGCACGTATTCGTCGCCCGTGCGCTCGATGCGCAGCGCGATGTTGGTGGCGTCCGAGGAGGCAACCTCGGGCTCGGTCATCGCAAACGAGGACCGAATCTCACCCTCGAGTAGAGGGTTAAGCCAGTGCTGCTTCTGCTCGTCGGTGGCGAACTGGTGCAGCACCTCCATGTTGCCGGTATCCGGAGCCGAGCAGTTGCACGCCTCCGAGGCGATATGGCTGCGGCCGAGGATCTCCGCGAGCGGCGCATAGTCGCTGTTCGACAGGCCGGCCCCGTGCTCGGCGTCGGGCAGGAACATGTTCCATAGTCCCGCCTCCCGGGCGCCCCCCTTCAGCTCCTCCATCACCGCCGGCTGGTGGTGTGGGTCGCCGGAGTCGGCCAGCTGGCGCTCGTACACGGGCTCGGCTGGATAAATGTGCTCGTCCATGAACGCGCTCAGGCGCTCTTGGAACTCGATGCAACGCTCGCTCGGCTGGAAGTCCATCGTCTCCTCCTCTGGCAGTGGGAATAGGATCATCGCGGATGAGCGAGGGATCGGCCGATTACAAGGCGGCGGGCGTCGACTACGGTGCGCTCGACGAGGGCAAGCGCATGGCGATGGCGCGCGCGCTTGCCACCTCGTCGCTGCTTGACCTCCGTGGCGGACGCGCGCTCGACGCCTCGCGTGGCGAGCCGGCGTTCGTGTTCGAGCTGGGCGAGAAGACGCTTGCCTTCGTCATGGAGGGCCTCGGCACGAAGTCGGTCGTCGCGCGGCAGCTGCTCGAGCGCCACGGCATCAACCGCTTCGCCGACGTCGCCTACGACACCGTTGCGGCGATCCTCAACGACCTCTGCTGCGTGGGCGCGCTGCCACTAGTCGTCAACGCCTATTTCGCCACCGGCGCATCCGAGTGGTACGCCCAGCCCGAGCGCGCCGCCGCGTTGCTCGAGGGTTGGCAGCGTGCCTGCATCGACGCCGGCTGCGCGTGGGGTGGAGGCGAGTCGCCCTCGTTGCCTGGCCTCGTCGCGGCAGAGGACATCGAGCTGGCGGGCGCGGCTGTGGGCGTGGTCCCGGCGGGCCGCGCGGCCATCCTCGGCGAGCGGCTGCGGGCGGGCGACGAGATCGTGCTGGTCGCCTCCAGCGGCCTGCACGCCAACGGCGCCTCGCTTGCGCGGCTGCTGGTCGAGCGCCTGCCCGAGGGCTATATGACCGCTCTGCCGAGCGGGCGCACGCTGGGTGAGGCGCTGTTGGACCCCTCGGTCATGTACGTGCCGCTGGTGCAGGCGCTGCTCGAGTCCGACCTCGCCATCTCCTATCTCAGCCACGTGACCGGCCACGGCTTGCTCAAGCTGATGCGTCCCGTCAAGGCGTTGAGCTACCGCATCTCCGAGCTGCCCCCTGTACCGGAGGTTCTGGCGTTCCTGGTGGAGCAGGCTGGTCTTGACAGGCACGCGGCGTACTCAACATTCAACATGGGCTCCGGCTACGCGATCTACTGTTCTGGGGGAACGGGCGCTGAGGTAGTCGAATTGGCACAAGGACTGGGCTTTCAAGCCGTCGTGGCGGGCTCTGTGGAGGCCGGTCCGCGCCAGGTGATCGTCGAGTCGATCGGGGTGCATTACGTCGGCGACGAGCTCGATTTGAGCGCCGCCGCGCAACCACCTAGTTGAACCCGTCGTCCGATCCGGGTAATCTTGCGGGCAAATCGCCAATGCTCCCCAGACGGCTGAGACGTTAGGGGACTCGATGTCGCCGGACCGTCAAGGGACCGGAGCTACCCGGATCGTAGGCGGACCTGTCCCATCAACAGAGGAGAGAAGCTGATGCGCAAAGCATCTACCCGTTTGGCCTTGCTCGGCCTCGCCGTAGCAATGCTGGCCCTACCGGCGGTCGCAGGGGCGGCACCGGTCGTGACGTTCAAGGTCAAAGCCGTCCCGATACCCAAGAACCCAGCTTCCAACGGCGGCCCCACTTGGCCTGGCACCGGCAACATCTTCGGTGCCGGCACGGCGGTCGAAGCCGAATTCAAAATCAGCGGCACCGAATATGGCGGATTTCCCTCGCCGCTGACCGGCGTCACGGCCTCCTTTCCCAAGGGCTCGAAGGTCACGACCCAGGGCTTCACGACGTGCTCCGCTGGGACTCTCGAAAGCCACGAAGTGCAGAAATGTCCGGCGAAGTCGTTTGCCGGCCCGAAGGGCGAAGCCGGCGGCGTGGTCAGCTTCGGAGGCACGCGCGTCCAGGAGAAATTGAGCTTGCAGCCATTTTTCGCGGAAGGCGGCAACCTGGCCTTCTACGCCGAAGGACGCGAACCGGCCGTGATCGAACTCCTGGCGACAGGCAAAATCCTGCCCGCCGCCGGTGCTTTTGGCCCCGTGGTCTCCAGTGAAGTCCCGCTGGTCATAACGGTACCCGGTGCTCCTTACGGGTCCGCGGAATACATCAAGGTCAAGGTTGGGGCGGCCTTCATGAAGGGCAAAAAACTGGTGTCTTACGGCACTTTGCCGAAGACATGCCCGAAGGGTGGCTTCACGGTCAAGGCCGAACTGAAATTCCTCAGCGGGGAAACGGTTACGGTCACCGCAAAGCCCCCGTGCCCGAAGAAGTAGGGTCGCGGCAGAGTTAGTCGGGAGAGGTCGGTGGCCGCCTGGCGCTTGGGGCGGCCACCGGCAGGACTTGGAGGAAAGTAAAGGAAGAGGTACCTCAGAGAGTGCGCGATGCGCGTAAGGTCTGAGGGACGGCGGGACGGGGCGGCCGAATCCAAAACGGAGTAGCCGCCCTCTCCTCGTTATCAACACAGAGGTAGGATCGGGTTGAGGACGCAGAATCAGGGGTTCAGGAGGGGCATGGCCGCCGTCGCGGTTGCCGTCTGCGCAGTCGCGCTCGTTGCTGTCGTGCTGCTCGCGACCTCGGCCGGCGGCTCCAGCGGCAGCTATGAAGTCCGTGCGATCTTCGACGACGCCGGCAACCTGACCTCCGGGGAGAACGTCAAGGTCGACGGGGTCAACGTCGGCACGGTCGGATCGGTCACGCCCACGCCGCAGGCAAAGGCCGCGGTCGTGCTCAAGATCACCACTCCCGGCTTCCAAGATTTCCGCGAAGACGCGAGCTGCACGGTCCGCCCGCAGGCGCTGATCGGCGAGAAGTTCGTGGACTGCCTGCCAACCAAGCCGCGCGTCGAAGGCACACCCTTGCCTCCGCCCTTGAAAACAATCCCCGCGGGACAAGAAGGCGCCGGCCAGGTGCTGCTGCCGGTCACGAACACGCACAGCCCAGTGGATCCCGACTTGCTCGGTGACATCACGCGCTTGCCCGAGGCTCAGCGCTTGACGATCCTGCTCAACGAATTCGGTGCCGGTTTCGCAGGTCGCGGCTCGGACCTAAACGCCGTAATCCGCCGCGCCAATCCGGCTCTGCAAGGACTCGAAGAAGTGTTGGCGATCCTCGCGAAAGAGAACAAGGTGCTGACCGATCTCGCTGTCGAAGGCGACCGCGCGCTCGCGCCGATCACGGCCGATCGCGGACAGGTCGTAGGCTTCATCAAAGCGGGCAAGACAGTCGCCCAGGCGGCCGCCAACCAGCGCGGCGCGCTTGCTCAGAACTTGGCCGACTTCCCCGCTTTCCTCGAACAGCTCGGACCGGCGATGGAACGGCTCGGACGCTTTGCCGACCAGACGACCCCAACGCTTGAAGACTTCGGTATCGCGGCGCCCGGCATCAACAAACTGTTCGTGAGTACGGCACCATTCTCGAAATCCTTCGAAGGCTTCCTGGGCACGCTCGGCAAAAACGCCAAAAGGACGGCCTCTGCTCTGACCGCCGTCGAACCGCTGCTCGCGCAGGCCAAGGGACTGGGCAAGAACGCCAAGCCGTTCGCGACTAACTTTTCCGGGCTGCTCACCAGCCTGAAAAGCACGGGAGGGTTGGAGCGCCTGCTCGACTTCATCTATCTCGGCGCCGGCAGCGTCAACGGCTACGACGCGCTTGGGCACTTCCTGCGTGCGGAAATCGTCGCCAGCGCCGGCTGCATCGGCTACGCAATCGTCACCAATCCCAGCTGCTCCACCGGAAAATTCATCGGTGGAAGGACGGCGAGCACGACGGCCACGGCCGCCGGCGTCAACTCGACGAGCCTCGTGATGAAGCGCACGCTTGCCGTCCTGAAAGGCATGACACCGGCTGAGGCGATCGCCACTTATCCGGGCTCGGTCACCGGCGAGGCCAACGGCGCCGCCGGCCTGCTGTCGGCGGCCTCCGGCGCGACGCAGACGGCCCAGCCGGTGGGTGGCGCCGCCTCTGGCACGACCTATTACAGCCCATCCTCGGAATCCTCCGAAGCAAGCGGCATGCTGCTCAACTACCTGCTCGGCAACTGACGATGAGGACCCGCCCATCGCCCACTGCGCTCCTGCTTCCGCTGCTTGCGGGGCTTGCCGTTTTGGCTCCAGTCGAAGCGGCGCTTGCCGAAACCACCTCAACGGCTCCTACGGCCGAAGCGACCGCGCCCGCCGCTGCAACGACGACGACGACGAACGTGCCCGCCCCGCCGGCAACTGAACCCGCGCCGACGAGTACGACCGCCACGCCCCCGCCTTCCACGACCTCATCGAGCGAATCCTCCTCTTCCTCCTCCCCCTCCTCCACCACCACCACTACCGTCCCTGCCCCGGAAGTCCGCACACAGCGCTCGCAGCCGCGTACGACTGTCACCCACGCTCACGGAGGCCTGTCCACGACGCAGTCCTCGCCGAGCACCACGACCGGCAAGAACGCCAAGGCCGTGTCGCCCTCGGCGCTGACGCCGCCGCTGCCCTCGACGCTCGGTGGGTCGCTCTCGAACGTGCCCAGCTTCTTCATCAACAGCTTCTCGATCCCACCCTTCCTGCTGCCGATCTACCAGGCCGCGGGCGCCGCGTATGGGATCCCATGGCAGGTGCTCGCTGCGATCAACGAAGTCGAGACCGACTATGGCCGCGACCTGAGCGTCTCCAGCGCCGGCGCCGAGGGCTGGATGCAATTCCTGCCGAGCGAGTGGAGCCAATACGGCGTCGACGTCAACAACAGTGGCTATGAGGATCCCTATAACCCCGCCGACGCGATCTTCGCTGCCGCTCGCTATCTCAAGCAGGCCGGTGGCGATACAGACATTCGCGCGGCGGTGCTCGCCTACAACCACTCGCAGGCATACGTCGAATCGGTGATGTTGCGCGCGCGCTTGCTCGGCGGCACTCCGCCGGAACTGCTCGGCGCGATCACAGGCTTGACGGAAGCGCGCTTTCCCGTGTACGCGGCCTCGCATTACAGCGACGGCTTTCCAACTACCGAAGGTCCTTCGCCGCATACGGTGCCCGCGACGACGATCTATACCCAGGCCGGGGCTCCCGTGATCGCGGCACAGGACGGGCGCATCTCGCAGATCGACCCGACCGGTCCGTTCGGCCCGAGCATCTCACTTGTCGATGCGTACGGAAACACCTACACCTACGCCGGCCTCGGGACGCTCGCCTCGCTCTACCCGGTGCTCGAATCGGCCGAAGCCGGCGCTCCGCGTGCGGCTGGTCTCTCGAGCATCGGCATGGATAGCGGTCCCTCGAGCGCAGCCGCAAGCGGTGCGACCCGCGACCTTCAGGGACGGCTCGGAGAACGTCTACCTGCACCCATTGCACGTCGGGGCGCAGGTGATCGCCGGCACCGTGCTCGGTCACGTCGGCTCCGGAGCCGAACCTCGCATCGTCTTTCAGATCCGCCCCGCCGGTATCGGCGAGCCGCTGATCGACCCGAAGCCGATCCTCGACGGCTGGGTCAAGCTGCAAAGCTCCTCCGCCGTGAAAGCCACGGGCCGCACGCCATTCGCCAAGCTCACGCCAAGCCCCGGACAGGCGCTGCTGGAGTCAAAGACGCAGCTCGAGCTGCAGGTCCCGCGCGATCGCGCGATCCACCTGCCGCGCTGCGAGCGGCGTCTGATCGACGACGACCGGGCCGACAGGCGCGTGCTCGCGGCGCTCGAGTTCCTCTCCGCTTCGGGTTTGAGCCCGACCGTCTCCGCCCGCAGCTGCGCGCAGGCATCCACAGCCAAGAACGGCTTGCCGTCGCCCGGTGCGACAGGCCAGGTGCTCGACCTCTCGGCGATCGACGGGACTCCTGTCCTCGGGCTGGGCGGGCCGAGTGCTCCGGGGCTTGCCGCCGCGCGCAAGCTCGTGGGACTACAGGGCGTCATGAAGCCTCTTGCGGATCGCAAGCTCGATGCGTTTCGGCACGCTCCACATGACCGTGCTTGCCGGCGAGGGGGACACGCTCAGCGTCGACTTCGCTCCACTTGCAGGCGCCCAGGCGCACACCGCCGCCGTGCCCGGTTCCGGACTGACTGCCCGCGCAGTGGCTCGAGCTCGTCGCCCGTCTCGGCGAGGTGCCCGATCCCGCGGTCAGCTCCAAGCCATCGCCGGCGGCGATCCCAGACGACTCCGGCGCGGCCTCACCGGCCCCGGAAGGCAAGTAGCGCGATGGCGACCACCGTTCCACCGCCCGCATCGGCGCCGCCACCGCTGCCCCCGCCCCCGCGGCGCGCCAACAGGACCAGGATCGTCGCCGTCGCGGCGATCGCTGTCGTGGTCGCGATCGTGCTCGTAGTCCTGCTCGGCGGCAGCGGCAGTGCCACCTACTACCTGATCTTCCCCGAAGCCGGACAGCTGGTGCGCGGCGATCAGGTACAGGTCGGCGGCGTGCCCGTCGGCTCGATCAAGAACATCACGCTGCTGCACGACTATGACGTGCGCATCACGATCAACGTCGAATCCTCGCTGGCGCCGCTACACGAGGGCACGCACCGCCGAAATCCGCGTACCGTCGCTGTCGAGCGTCGCCAACCGCTATATCGCGCTCGCGCCCGGGCCAAACAACCGTCCCGCGCTGCCTTCCGGGTCGACGCTGCCGATCACCTCCACGCACGGTGTCGTCGACTTGGATCAGCTGTTCGGCATCTTCAACGCCAAGACGCGCAAGGGCCTGCAGCAGCTCATCCAAGGCTCCGCCGAACAGTATTCGGGCGTCGCTCCCCAGCTCCAGAAGGACGCGCGCTACTTCCCGCCGGCGCTGGCCGCGGTCGATCATGTGCTCGCCGAATTCGGCGGCGACCAGGAACTCTTCTCCAACTTCCTCGTGGAATCGGCCAAGACGACCACGGTGCTGGCGGGACGCAGCCAGCAGCTCACCGAACTTGTCAGCCACGCCGACACCGCCTTCGGGGCGATCGCCTCCCAGGGGTCCAACCTGACCGCCGGCTTGAAGGCGCTGCCCGCGACATTCAGGGAAGGCAATCGCACGTTTGAAACACTGCCAGCGACGCTTGCCGACCTGACCAAGTTGGTCGATGCCACCAAGCCGGCGGCGCCGTTGCTCTCGTCGTTCGTGTCAAAGCTGCAGCCGCTGGTGACCACGGCGACGCCCGTCGTCAGCAACTTCGGCGAAGCAATCAGCAAGCCCGGCGCAAGCAACGATCTGACAGAAGCGGCGCTGGCATTGCCGCAGATCGCCAAGACGCTCACGACGGCCTCGCCCGACAACGTCCGCTGCGCTTGAAGAATCCGTACCCATAACAGCCCTATTCGGCCCCTATACCCCCGATCTCGAGGGCTTCTTGCGCGCGTTCGGGCAGTCCAGTGCCTACTACGACGCCAACGGTCATTACGCGCGCGTCTCAGGCCTGTTCCCCGACTTCGAACTGGGCGCAGAAGACACGTTGAAACCGGCGAATCCGTCGCAGGTCGTGCAGGGCTTGAAGACCGGCCAGCTGCGCCGTTGCCCCGGCGCCGCGCACACAGCCGGCGGCGGATGGGTCATCGCCTTTCACCGACAACGGCCAATTGGGCTGCGACCCGAGCGAGGTCCCCTGATGAACCGCCGTCGCTCCAACTCGCTTGCCGGCAGCCCGCTGCTGATCGGCGCGGTCACGACGCTGATCGTGGTTGTCGCCGTGTTCCTCTCCTACAACGCCAACAACGGCCTGCCGTTCACACCGACTTACGACATCAAGGTGCAGCTGCCAGAGGCATCGGGCCTGCAGAAGGGAAACCAGGTGCGCATCGGCGGCGAGCGTGTCGGCGTGATCAGCGGACTCAGCCCATATCAGGACCCGAAGACCGGTCGCGTGACCGCAATCGTCTCGCTCAAGCTTGAAAAGGCCGCCGAACCGTTGCCCGCGGATACGACCGCGATCGTGCAATCGGTCTCGACGATCGGCCTGAAGTACCTGGCGCTCGAACGAGGCCACTCCGAGCGCAAGCTCAAGGCGGGCGAAACGATCCCCGTCTCCCAGACGCGCGAACCGGTCGACATCGACCAGTTCTTCGACATGTTCGACGAAAAGACGCGCAAGGCCAACCAGGTGAACCTAACGAGCTTCGGCAACGGCTTCGCCGGGCGCGGGATCGGTCTCAACGAAACGATCTCGACGTTGAGGCCGCTCGTCACGAATGCGATCCCGGTGCTACACAACCTCGCCTCGCCAAAGACGGGCTTCGGGCAGCTGTTCGTGGCACTCGACCGTCTCGCCAAAGAAGTGGCGCCTGTGGCAAACGAAAACGCCGCCCTTTACACCAACCTCAACACGTTCTTCACGGCCTGGGCGAGCGTCGCCCCCTCGCTCGAACAGACGATCGCCGGTGCGCCGCCCGCGTTGCGCCAGGCGACCCACTCGTTCCCCTTCCACGGCCGAATTCGTCAACAAGAGCGCCGACTTCATGCGCCTCTTGCGCCCGAGCGCAAAGATCCTCACGACCGTGGCGGCGCCGCTCGGACACGCCTTTGAAGTCGGCGCCGTCAACCTGCGCTCCGCGACAGCGCTCAACGGCGAGGTCGCCGAAGCGACCGAAGCGTTCGCCAAGTTCGGCAAGAACCCGCTTGTGATCGCCGGCATCGAAGACGCCACGCACACGCTCGGGCTTGCCAATCCGCTCTTCGCGGGGTTGGCTCCGACGCAGACGACTTGTAACTACGTGACGCTCACGTTCCGCAATCTCGCGAGCCTGCTCTCGCAGAGCATCGGTGTCGGCACGCTCGCGCGCGCGGCCGCTGTGCTCTGCGCCGATCGGGCCGAACAACGAGGGCCTGCCCTCTTCGACCTACGCCAACGGGCCCTCTATCGAACCGCCTCCGCCAGGTAGCCCAGGCCCTGGACCGGACAACAACCATCTGCACGTCAACCCGTACCCCAACGTCGCCGGCCCCGGCCAGTCAAAGGAGTGCGAAGCAGGCAACGAGCCCTATAAGATCGGCCAAGCCGTGATCGGCAACGTCCCAGGGAACGTCGGGACCAAAACCGAAGCCACAGAACGCAAGAACAACCTGTTCGGCGAAGAATATCCGGCCTCCACGCTTGAAGCTCTCGGCCTGAAGGGCTCGAAGGGGGCCAAGAAATGAGCCGCGTGCGCTGGTGGAAACGCTACGACGAGATGCCGGTCGTCGAGCTACAGAAATCGAACCCGGTGCGCTTCGGAATCATCGTGATCGTGATCACCGCGATCGTCGTGTACTTCGGCTTCACCAAGCACATCCCGTTCAAGCACGGCTTCCGCCTGAAGGCGGTGTTCGCCACGGCCGTCAACATCAGCCCCAAATCACCGGTGCGCATCGCGGGCGTCGACGTCGGGAAGGTCACCTCGATCCAGCGCGAGGGCAACACGGGCGTTGTGACGATGGAAATCACAAATGGCGGTCTGCCGATTCACCGCGACGCGACGCTCAAGATCCGCGCGCGAATCCTGCTCGAAGGCAACTGGTTCGTCGACCTGCAGCCCGGCACGCCGACGTCCCCGACGGTCTCCTCCGGCTACACGGTCCCGATCACACAGACCTCCGACCCGGTCCAGCTCGATCAGCTACTCGATGCGCTCAATACCGATACGCGTGCCAACCTGCAGACGCTGCTTACCGAATATGGCTCAGCGCTGACACGTAAGCCAACCGCTGCGCAAGACGCCGAACAGAACCCGGCCGTGCGCGGGTTGAACGCTGCGCAGGCGTTGAAAAAGACCTACTACGACAGTCCTGGAGCGCTGGAAGGCACCGCGATCGTCAATCAGGCGTTCGGCGGCGTCGAACAGCACGACCTCTCAAAGCTGGTCGCCGGCATCGAGAAATTGACTGCTGCCCTGAACGTGCACGAACAGCAGCTCGGAGAATGGGTCGGCAACTTCAACACCTTCCTTGGCGCCTTCGCCGCGCAGTCAACGAGTCTTACGGCGGCGATCGCCTTGTTGCCCAGGACTTTCCAGAACGCCAGCCGCGCCTTCACCAACTTCAACGCCGCCACCCCCGCGATCAGGAAGTTCTCGCTTGCGCTCACTCCAGGAGTAGAACAGACTCCCTCGACGATCGAGGCGGCCTTCCCGTGGATCGAACAGACACAAGCCTCACTTGCCCCGACGGAGATTGGCGGCGTTGCCAAGGGTCTGCGCGAAGCAGCCCCGACGCTCGCGGAGCTGGTCGTGACTCAGCCGGCGTTCTTCAAACAGACCGACCTGTTCTCCAAGTGCCTAAGCACGATCTTCTACCCGGCCGCCAACGCCAAGCTACAGGACGGCTCGAACACCTCCGGCGTGGAAGCCTATAAGGAATTCTGGTACTGCGATGGTGGGCGTCGCGGGCATCGCACAGAGCTTCGACGGCAACGGGCTGACGAACCGGTTCCTGATTGAGACGGGCAGTACCACGTTGCGCTCAGCGCCGGCGACGACCGTTGGCGTCCCGTCTGCGCGGAAAGAAATTGCGCCTGCTGGCTCACACCTCCCAACAGCCACTCGGCACGCGCCCAGCATTCCCGGCGTACCGAGCCGCCGTACAAGCCACTCGTGCCGTGCTACACGCAGACGCCGCAAAACCTCAACGGCGCGCTCTCGCAGGGTCCGGCGGACGGGAGTGAACCGTGAGCCGGCCGATGAGCGGCGCTGGCCGATCGTCGATCTCGTCGATCGACGATCGGTTGCGTCCTCCCTCACTTGTGTGCCAAGCACACGGCGTTCGGTGCGTCCTTGTCTCGCTTGCTCCTCGGCCGGCTCACACGCCTGATGTCTTTCAGAGGAGTGAACCATGACGCCCAAGCCCGAGCACCAGGGAGAGCGCGGTCTGGGCGACCAGATCGCGCGCTATCGCACCGCCTTCATCTCGATCGTCGCGATGGTCGTGTTCGCGTTGTTCGTGGGCGGCTACATCCTCTCCAACGAGCGCCTCTCGCTGCCCGGATGGGTACCTGTCATTGGCAAGGAATACGTCACGCTCAAGGCTGAGTTCCGCACGGCTCAGGCGGTGACGCCCGGGCAGGGTCAGTCGGTCACTATCGCCGGGGCCAAGATCGGCGAAATCGCAAGCGTTCAGGCCAACGAAGGCAGCGCGCTCGTGACGATGAACATCACGCCCAAGTACGCGCACTACATCTACCGCAACGCCACGATGCTGCTGCGCCCCAAGACGCAGCTGAAGGACATGACCGTCGAGGTCGACCCGGGCACCCCAAGCGCCGGCCACGTTCCCAGCGGCTACACGATTCCTCAGTCGCAGACAGCCCCAGATGTGAACTTCGAGGAATTCCTCGCCGCGCTCGACGGCGAAACGCGCGACTACCTGCAGGAGCTGATCGACGGCGCGGGCGATGGCCTGAAGGGCAACTCCGAGAACCTCTCTGCCACCTTCAAGCGCTTCGACCCGATCTCGCTCTACTCGCGCAAGATCACCGCGCAGCTGAAGCTGCGCCACAAGAACATCGAACACGCGATCCACAATTTCCAGCTGTTCGTCAGCGCGCTGGGCGACAAGGACACCGAAATCTCACAGGCGATCGACGCCTCCAACGCCGTCTTCCGGGTGTTCGCCGAACAGGACCAGAGCTTCCAGCGGACGCTGCATCTGCTGCCGAGCACGCTTGCCAAGACCAAGAGCGGTCTGGGCAAGCTGTCGAGGGCCGCCGCCGTGACAGGCTCGACCTTGACAAAGCTCCAGCCGTTCGCCGAATCGCTTGCGCCCGCCCAGGAAGCCACGCGTTCGCTGTTCAAGCAGAGCACGCCGATCATCAAGAACCAAATCCGTCCGCTGGCGCGGGAGGCCCTGCCGGTCGTCAACCAGCTCAATCCCTCGCTTGAGGAACTCAGCGAAGCCTTCCCCGGGCTGGAAAGGAGCTTCTCGGTGTTCAACGAACTCTTCAACGAGTTTGCCTACAACCCCGGGCCCAACCAGGGTGGCTTCCTGTTCTTCCTCGACTGGGGCACCCACGACCTCAACAGCGTGCTCAGCACTGCCGACGCTCACGGCCCGGTCGGGCGCACCGTTGCCTATCTGAACTGCGAAGTGCTGCCGCTCCTAACGGGTGCGAGCGAAGTAAACGCGACGGTGAAGCTGCTGGTCGCGCTGCTCAATCCGCCCACCGCAGCGGAATGCCAGGCACAAGGTTTGACTTCCGCGAACGGAACCTCGACGAGCGCCAGCACCGTTTCGGCCGCGCGTGTCAAGGCAACTCACAAAGGTTCGAACAAAGGCTTCGGCATAAAACTGCTCGGCTCGACGGACAGCTTTGGGCGACTTGCGAGCAGCGGGGGAGGTCGCTGAGATGCAGAAGCGTGCGCCCACACTTGCCAACATCCTCGTGATCGTGCTGTTCGCGCTGAGCTGCTTTGGGTTGCTGCTGTTCCTGTGGGAGTCATTTGGCGGCCCCGTGCCGCTCAAGCCGAAGGGCTATCGCTTCACGATCGCCTTCCAGCGCACGCTGGCGCTCGCCGAACAGTCCGACGTGCGCATCAGCGGCGTCAACGTCGGCCATGTGATCAGCCTCAAGTACAACAAGGACGGCTTGGCGCACGCACAGCTGGAAATCGCCAGCAAATACGCGCCGATCCCCGCCAACATGCGCGCCATCCTGCGCCAGAAGACGCTGCTGGGAGAGACCTACGTGCAGCTCAAGCCCGAGGGTACCGACTCCCACTCGCTGCCAGACGGCGGGGAACTGCCCGAGGCCCAAGTCGAACCGTCGGTGACGCTCGACGACATCCTCTCCGCCTTCAACCCACAGACGCGTGCGGCTTTCCAGGTGTGGATGCAGTCGTTGGCCGAAGGCCTCGGCGGTCGCGGCGAAGAGATCAACTCGTCTTTCGCGACCATCCAACCGTTCGTGGAAGACGCCAACAAGCTCGTTACCGTGGCCAACTCCCAGGAGGGGGCGCTGACGGCAAGCATCCACAACACAGGTGTCGTGTTCGACGCCCTGACTGCGCGCGAGGGACAGTTCCGCGGCTTGACCTCAAACGGCGAGCGCGCCTTCCACGCGTTCGCTGCAGCCAGCAATGAGTTTGCCGAGACCTGGCGGCTGCTGCCGGCATTCGAGCGTAATTCCCAGACGGCGCTGCGCAGCCTCGACGCCTTCGCTACCAACACCGTTCCGCTGTACAACGCGATCCGCCCCTTCGAGGAAAAACTGACACCGCTGCTTCAGGCCGTCAAGCCCTTCACGCCGCCATTCAATGCGCTGCTCACCAACCTGGGCCCACTTGCGCAAGGCGGCCAAGGTAGGCCTACCGGACGTCAAAAAGGTGACCGAACTGACTGTGCCGATACTTGCCGCATTCAGTCCGGTGCTGCACAACTTCAATCCCTTCCTCCAGTACGCAAGCGAGTACGTGCCCGAGCTGCAGGCGCTGTTTGCCAATGGGACGGCCTCCACGCAGACTCACGAAAAAAACAAAAATGTCGAAGGTCCTCGCAGCAGCACTTCCTGAAGGTGATGCAAGTGTTCACGCCCGAAGGTCTCAGCGTCTACCAGCAGCGGATCGGCACCAACCGCGCCAACGCCTACCCGCAACCTGGCGCTTTCAACTCGCTCGCCACCGGCCTGCAGGTGTTCAGCAGCGCCTCGTGCGCCAACTCCGCTCCTTCGTTGAGTGGGCCGCCACTGGGCACGATCAGCGAAGAAATCATCGAACAGCTGGTGGGCTTGGTACCGGGCAGTAGGAAGAACGGTCATCCGACCGAAAACCACGCTCTACGCGCCCGTCGCCAACAATCCCGAAAACCCCGACGAACGCGATCGCGGCGCCTGCCTGCAACCAGCAAGGGCCCTTCACGTTCAACGGGCAGACGAGCCAGTTCCCGCACGCCACGCCGTCGAAGTAGGCGGCTCCGTCAGCTCCGTCCGCGGCCGGTGCGTTTGCGCTTCGGCTGGGCTGAGCTCTCTGAAGATCTACTCGGGCGCTCGAGTGGCGCTCAGCGCGCGCTCGTGATCGAGATATGGCAGCAGCGCGAAGTAGGTGAGATCGGCGTGCAGCTCCGGCAGCCTCGCGGTGTCGCCCTGCAGGATGCGGCGCTGCACGATCGAGGCGATCCCGCCGACGATCGCCTCAGAGGTCTGGGCGGGCAGCGCGGAGGTGTCCGCCGATTGCAAGCGGCCCTCCTCGATCAGGGCCGCGAACAGGGCGAGCGCCGAGCGCTGGCGCTCGCAGGCCTCCGGGCCGGCGCCGAGCATCTCGACGAGCGCCACCCGTGCTCCGGCGGGGTTGCGGGCAAGCGCATCGAGCAGGCTCAGCAGCCCCAGTCGCACACGCTCAGGCCACGGCGCGGCTCGCCGAAAGCGCGCGAGCGCGCCGCGTTCCACGCGACCCAGCAGGTCGTCCATCGCCTGAATGAAGCAATCGTGCTTGTCGTGGAAGTGCTCGCTGAACGTCGCCTCCTGGAGGCCCGCGTTCGATAGCACACGGCTTACGGTGGTGCGGTCATAGCCGCGTAGCGCCACGGTCTCGACCATCGCGTCGAGCAGGCGCTTGCGCGGGTCCGCCCCGTCGTGCGCCACGATTGCCGGCTGACGCTCCCGCGGAGGTGTCCGCAACTACCTCGGACTCCACGGCGGAGTGCCTGTGATGAAACATCTCCTGACCTCCCGGCACCGATAGTAGACCCAACGGCCTCCGTATGTCAAGGCGATGTGTATGGGCCGGTACCGAGCCGTGCGCGTGCCTGCCGGCGCGCGTGGGTTGACCTGGGTCCTCGCCGACCACTAATATCTGTGCGGTGGAGAGCGGGGGGAGCACTCACGGGGAGAGCGAGGAAGCCGTCGGCTCCGATGCGGCCCTTGGCGTCGAAGGCGACGGCGAGGAGTTCCAGTACCACTCCGGGGCCGGCGACCTCGACCTCGCGGGGGAGGCGACCGACCGCGAGTGGTCGATCCGCTGCTTTGACGTGGTCAAGCGCCTGGCCGGCATCCCGGTGCTCAACGGCCTGAACGTCGCGATCCCCGATAACATGATCACGGTCGTGCTCGGTCCCTCGGGCACCGGCAAGAGCGTGCTCATCAAGCACCTGATTGGACTGATGTTCCCCGACTCGGGCGACGTCCAGGTGCTCGGCAACTCGGTGCCGACGCTGACGATGCCCAAGCTGCTGGAGCTGCGCCGCAGGATCGGCGTGCTCTTCCAGGACGGCGCCCTGTTCGGCTCGATGTCGGTATTCGACAACGTGGCCTTTCCCCTGCGCCAGCACACCGACATGTCCGAGGGGCAGATCGGCGAGCGAGTGCGCCAGCGTCTGGCCGACGTTGGTCTCGCCGAGGCGATGGACGACTCGCCCTCGCAGCTCTCCGGCGGCATGCGCAAGCGCGCCGGTTTCGCGCGCGCGCTCGTGACCGAACCTGACATCGTGATCTTCGACGAGCCCGACTCGGGCCTCGACCCGGTGCGCACCGCGCTCCTGTGCGAACTGATCCAGGAGATGCACGAGCTCCACGGCGGCACCTATATCGTCGTCACCCACAACATCGCCTCGGCGCGTCAGATCGGCGAATACATTGCGCTGCTGTGGCGCGGGCGGATCGTCGAAGCGGGCGACGCGGAGCGGATGTTCTCCTCGGAGAACCCGTTCGTGCGCCAGTTCCTCAGCGGGTCGGCAAGCGGCCCGCTGGGTATGGACTGAGCCAACCTGAGCCACCGTCTGTGTGGGGCGCCTAGCGCAGATTGCCGAAACCCGCGGTACCGAGGACATGGCGGGCGTGCTCGTCACCGCTTGAGTCTTGTCTCACGGGGTAGTCTGCCTTGCGTGAACTATCGCAAGCTTGGCTCCAGCGGCATCGATGTATCGGAGATCAGCCTCGGCTCCTGGTTGACCTACTCAGGCGGGGTGGCGCGCGAGCAGGCCGAGGCGTGTGTGCGCACGGCCTTCGAGGAGGGCATCAACTTCATCGACACCGCCAACGTCTACGGGCGCGGCGCCGCCGAGTCGCTGCTCGGCGAGGTGTTGACGGGCTATGACCGCTCCTCCTACGTGCTCGCGACGAAGGTCTACTTTCAGATGTCCGACACCGACAGGGGCCTCTCGGCGGCACAGATCCACAAGCAGATCGACGCTTCCCTGGAGCGCCTACGCACCGACTACGTCGACCTTTATCAGTGCCATCGCTACGACGAGGACACGCCGCTCGAGGAGACGATGCAGGCGCTCGCCGAAGTGGTCGAGGCCGGCAAGGCCCGTCACATTGGCTTCAGCGAGTGGCCGCCCGCGAAGATCGAAGAGTCGCTCGCGCGTGGCTGGTCCCCCCCGTCGCGCGATGGGTGTCGAGCCAGCCCCAGTACTCGATGCTGTGGCGCGCGCCGGAGGCAGAGGTGATCCCGCTGTGCGAACGCGAGGGCATCTCCCAGATCGTGTGGTCGCCGCTGGGCCAGGGAGTGCTCACCGGCAAGTACCGTCCCGGCGAGCAGCCGCCGCGCGGACTCGCGGGCAGCGAGCGACAGCATGAGCGACTTCATCGGCCAGCTGATGCAGGATCCGGTGCTCGAAGCGGTACAGCGCCTGCGGCCGGTCGCAGAGGGAGCTGGCTTGACGATGCCCCAGCTGGCGCTCGCCTGGGTGCTGCGCCAACCGAACCTCGCCTCTGCGATCGTGGGCGCCAGCAGGCCCGAGCAGGTACGCGCGAACGCGTCCGCCTCGGGAATAACGCTCGACGCCGCAACGCTCGCCGCGGTGGACGAGGCGTTGGGCGACGTCGTCATTCGCTGATTTACCCCTGCTTCACCGCGCTTATGTCCACAAGGATCTTGACCTTGTCGCTGACCACAACGTTGCCCGAGCCGAGCGCCGCGTTGAACTTCATGCCGTAGTCCCCGCGGCTGATCTGCGTGCTGGCTGACACGCCGACGCGATCGTTGCCCTGTGGGTCGGTCTCGGAGCCCTCGAACTCGGCCTTCAACGTGACGCCGTTGGTGACGCCGTGAATCGTGAGGTCGGCGTCGATCTCGAACTCGTCTCCGCCGAGAGGACGGATTGCGGTCGACTGAAACGTGATCTGCGGAAAGCTCTCGACCTCGAAGAAGTCCGCGGAGCGCAGATGCTCGTCGCGCTGGGGCTCGCGGGTGTCGACGCTCGCCACCTCGACGGTTCCGTATGCGCGGGCGCCGGAGTCGCTGACCTCGAGTGTGCCCTCGAACGCTTTGAACTGCCCCTTGACGGTGGCGATGCCGAGGTGCTTGACGTGAAACTCGACGCTCGAGTGAACCGGATCGACCTTCCATGTTCCGACGGGCAGCGGCGTGGTGTCGGCGGGGGAGATGGCGGTGGTGGTGTCGGACATCAGGACTCCTTTTAGTGGTTGGGTGGCGGCCTAACTCAGCGATGGGCGTATGGCCCGTGCAAGTGGATAACCGCTCAAGACAGAGTTATAACACGATGCTTGCACACGCAACTACCTGCGGGGGTTCACGACCTACAGAACATGACCTGCAGAGCCTGACCCGCAGAGCCCCTTGACCTGCAGAGCCTGACCCGCAGAGCCCCTTGACCCGCAGAGCCCTTGACCCGCAGAGCCTGACCCGCAGAGCCCGACCCACAAAGCCCCCACAACTACCTGCAAAGTCCGCCTACGGCAGGCACGAAGATCTCCCGCACCGTATTCGTAACGGGCAGACGCCCCTCAAGGTAGGACAATGGGCGAATGAGCCAAGCAAAGCTGATCCTGTTCGACATCGACGGGACCCTGATCGACACGGGCGGCGCCGGCGCGCGCAGCTGGGCGTGGGCTTTTGAGCGCCAGTTCGACACAAAGGTCGACATCGCCGAACACTCCACTGCCGGGATGACCGACCCGGCGATCGGGCGCGCCACGTTCAAGGAGGTGATGGAGCGCGAACCGACCAGCGCCGAGCTCACGCGGCTGATGGCTAGCTACCAGGCGGTGCTGCCAGATTTCGTCGTCCGCCTCGGAGGACTACCGCGTGCTCGACGGCGTGCAGAGCCTGCTCGAAGACCTCACCGACGCCGGTATCGCCCTTGGGTTGACGACTGGCGGGCTGGAAGCCGCGGCTCACGCGAAGCTCGGGCGGGGCCAGTTGAACCATTTCTTCCTTGTCGGTGGCTACGGCTCGGACTCCGAGGACCGCGTGGCGCTCACGCGCGCGGCGGTGGATCGTGGAGAGCGGCTGCTCGGCCACGCACTCGATCTCGGCGAGGTGTTCGTCGTCGGCGACACGCCGCTTGACGTCGCCGCCGCCAAGGGCGTTGGCGCGGTGTCTGTCGGGGTGGCGAGTGGACGCTATGAGCGTCGCGGAGCTCGAGGCTGCCAACCCGGATCACGTACTGGCGTCGCTTGCCGACCCGTTCCCCGGCGAGCCGGCCCGAAGGCAGTAGTTCGCGCCGGGTCGGCGTTTAACGTTTGCAGGCTGTGGATGGCGCGACCGAAACGCAGATCGACAGTGCCCTGCCCGTTGCGCAGGTCGCCGGTCGCATCGGTGGGGCGCTGCGAGCATTGGGCGACGGCTGGATCGAGGGGGAGGTCACGCAGGTCAGCGTGCACCGCTCCTCGGGTCACGTCTATCTGACGCTCGCCGACGAGTCCGCGAGCTTGGACGCGTGCATCTGGAAGGGCCGCGTCGCGCGCTGTTCGCCGCTGCCGGCACAGGGCGATTTGGTTCAAGCGCACTACGAGCGTGTGGACTTCTACGCGCCTCGCGGCGCCACCAAGCTGATTGTCGACCGCGTTCGCCCGACGGGCGAGGGAGAGCTGCTGCGCCGTCGCGCCGAGACGCTCGAGCGTCTGCGAGCCGACGGGCTGTGCGACCCCGACAGGCGCAAGCCGCTACTCGCGTTCCCGCGGCGCGTCGGCGTGATCGCCGCCCGCAACGACGCAAACATCGACGTGATCCAGGCACTGCGCCGGCGCTTTCCGCCGCAGGACATTGTTTTCTGCGCCGCCTCTGTGCAGGGAGTGCACGCAGTTGGCTCGGTGATCGACGCGCTCGGACGTCTGCAGGCCGTCGAGGGCGTCGACACGATCGTGCTCGCTCGCGGCGGCGGCTCGACCGCAGACCTGCTGGCCTTCGACGACGAGCGCCTGTGCCGGGCGATCTTCGCCTGCGCGGTGCCGGTCATAACAAGCATCGGCCACACCAAGGACCGTCCCAACTGCGACCACGTGGCGGCGGCCTACGCGCCCGTACCGGCGAAGGCGGCCGAGATTGCGATCCGCCATTCGGCCGTCGAGCTACTGGAGGATCTAGATCGCCACTGCACGGCGCTCGCGCGTGTGTTCGACCGTCCACGCGCGATGGTGCGAGCGGATGGGGGAGCTGCTGCACAGCTCGCGCGCGCGTGTCACGCGCAAGCGTCTGGATCTGATCGCCGCCCTGGATCGCCGCTCAGCCGAAGCGATCCGCGAACTGCGCCGGCGCGTAGTCACCCAGCGCCAGGCCGTCGATCGCGACGCGAGCAGGCTGGGTCCCGCCGCCGAGCGTCTGCTCGCACGTCAAGCAGAACGCGTGGCAGCCCTCGGCGCGGTCATCGTGGCGAAGGATTTTCGCCGGCGCGGGTGGGTGATGGCCACCGACGCGGGCGGCGTACCAGTCAAGAGCGTTGCCGAGCTGCATCCGGCAGAGGAGCTTCTGTTGAGCTTCGCCGACGGCGAGGCTGGCGCCACGATCACCGAAATCAAACGAGGAGAGCACCCATGAGCGACGCCGCACAGTCGCAGGCGATCATGTTCGAGCCGACCGACGAGGAGGAGCTACGCGCCGGTCGGGGAGAGTCCGACTCGCGGGAGCCGCTACCGCGAGAAGCCGCGCGGGAAGCTCGCTTGGAGGGGGCCACTCGCAAGCTGGGCGACCAGCTCGAGCCTGGGCAGAAGGGCAGCGCACGAATGCGCGAGCAGATCACTTTCGAGCAAGGCTATGAGGAGCTGAAGGGCATCGTCAGCCGCCTTGACGACCCTGAGCTTCCTGTGCACGAGATGTTCGAGGGCTTTCGCCGCGGCAAGGGCCTGGAGAAGGCGTTGCGCGCCTACCTGCAGGAGCGCGAGGGCGAGCTGGCAGAGCTCGAAGAGGGCAACAACCTGCCCGAGTTCGAGATCGCCTCGTCGTCCAGCGGCCCGGCTGCCGGCTGATTCAGATCGCTTGTTGTCGAGTGGCCCGGTGGCCGGCGATTTGAGATCGCCTTGTCGTCGAGTGCCCGGCGGCCGGCCGGCTCGGGCTGGCGTTCGCTAACGCCGCTGCACGACAAGCGCCTGCGTTGCCCGCCCGAGCGGGCCGAGCTCGTCGTGCAGCACGCTCTCAGACCAGCCGATCCCATTGGGATGCAGCAACGTGCGGGCATCCAGGGCGATCCACTCGCCTTGGGGCGAGCGGTCGAACGAAATCGTCAAGTCGGCGTTGATGAACAGATATTTGTCGAACGGCAGAACCGTCGCCACCCCGTTGCCGAAGTCCGAGGTGGCCGCCACGCGCGCCAGCGAGGTGAGCGGCTCGTCTGGCAACAGGGGATGGCGCAAACGCATCCAAACCGTCGCTGCGCCGCTTGGCACATGCCCGGCTGCGCTCTGCTCTACAGGGTCAGCGCCGGTGGTCTCCCGTTTCGGGGCTTCGAGTTGACGGTCCGTGTCGTGCTCGGGCAAGCCACCGACCAGCGGCTTTCCGCGCAGGAAGCGCATCTCCATCGCGGTTGCGGCGAAGCTCTTGCGCTCCATGTCATCGAGCGCGAAGTGCACTGGCTCTCCGTCAGATGCGGGCGCGATCGCGCGACGGTCGCGCGGCCTCGACCTGAGCGAGCGCAAGCTCCGGCAACTCATCGGGCACCGGCACAAGGCGTAGCGCGCTCGCGCGACACACCGTCACATCGCCAGCGCTCAACTCCGCCTCGAGCGCCTGCACACGCCGTCCAGGGCGCGAAATACGGGTGCTCAGCTTCAGGGGCGCCATCGGCACGGGGCGCAGGAACTCGAAGGACAGTCGCGCGAACGGCAGCTCCGCGCCGGGCTGCATCCGCTCGAAAGCGGCCGCGATCAGCGCGGCCGGTGCGCCACCGTGCAGTGCATGTGGGTCCCAGGGTCCGCGCGCATGCTCGGTTGGCGTGAATAGGTCGCCATCGCCGACGAAGATGCTCTCGCTCACGCCGGCAGCTGCGCCGCGAAGTCGGCGAGCTTGTCCGGGTCGCGCAGGGGCGCGCCGTGGCCGAACAGCGCGAGCGCGGGACGCAGCGCCGCGACCCGACGGATCGAGGCTCGGTTGCGCACGGAGTCGACGTTGAACAGCGCGGGCGGCTCGTGCAGCCCGGGCATGCCGGTCATCAGGTTCACGTTGTTGAGCACGTCGCCGAGGATCAGCACGCGGTCGGACTCGCGCCAGAAGGAGACGTGCCCGCGCGTATGTCCGGGGGTGTCGAGCACGACGAACCCCGCCACCTCGTCACCCTCGCGCAAGGCTCTGGAGACGGGGTGGGGAGGTCCCACCCAATAGCGTTCCTGGATGCGCTTCATCCCGGCGGGCGCCTTCGCCGCCGACGACGCTGCCGGCGGTCTCCATCGCGGGCACGTCGTCCTGGCCCACCCACAGCGGGATGCCCAGCCGCTCACACACGACATGGCTGCAGCCCTGATGGTCGGGATGCACGTGCGTGAGCGCGTGCGCTGTCAGCGTCCTACCGGCGATCTGCTTGAAGATGCGTTTCTCGGCTTGGCGCGTGGCCGAGTCGATCAGCACGTCGCCCGCCACGTACACGTTGATCGCGTTCGGCGGGAAGCCCTTCAGCATGTAGACGTCCTCGGCCAGCTGCTTCATCTGCATCTACCTCCGGCGGTTGATTGGAGCCCGCACCACAATAGTGGCGGGCACAGCGGCCGGCGGGCAGGGTGGTCGCGTGCGCGTGATGCGGGCGCGGTGCGGGTGCGCTGGACGTTGGCGCGGTGCGGACATCAGTCGCGCGATTGCTCCCAGGAGAAGCCGCGCACCGCGAAGTAAACACCGAACACGCCCCACAGCGCGATCACGGCGAGCGCGGAGAGGTTGTCGCCGAGCCCCTTGCCGGTCACCATCGCGCCGGAGATGCCATCGATCAGCGGCTTCAGCGGTAGCGCTTCGGCGATGTTGCGCACGAACGCCGGCGCGCTTTTGCTGTCGAATACGTAGAACGACACGAACACCACCGGCAGGAACACCGCGTTTACATAGGCCGCCGTGGACTCGAAGTTGGGGATCACATGGGCGAAGGCCACGCCGAGCGCGGCGAAGCAGACGACGCCGGCCACCACGAACACGACCAGCTCGAGCCACTCGAGTGGCCAGCCGATCCCGAAGAACAGCTTGCCGGCAACCGTGATGATCGCGATCTGCATAGCCGTGTTCGTGACCGCGTTGGCCGCCACCCCGCCGAAGTAGGAGATCGTCGGCAGCGGCGTGCCGCGGATGCGCTTGAGCACTCCCCGCTCGCGCAGAAACACGATGTTGTAGGCAAGCGCCGTAAAGGTGGTCGACATCACGCTCATGCCCGCGATCGCGGGAACCAGCAGGTTGAGGTCGTGCTGTTTGCCGTGCAGGATGACCCCGCCCGGCGGCGAGAAACAGCAGCGGCAGGGCGAAGTTGAAGAAGGCGGCGCTCGGGTTGCGCCAGAACATGTGCCGCTCCAGCCGGTACTGGCGCCAGGTGAGGGCGACGGCGTCAGGCATGGGGGATTTGGTGTCGCATTTGGCGATGCCCCGCGTGCGCGCGCGGGGCATCGCGTCTTCGTGCACATCTGACATGCGCTCAGATCAAGGTCATGCATCGGCGGTCAGCTCCAGGTACACGTCCTCCAAGCTGGGACGTCCCACGTTCAGCTCCTCCAGGCGCTCCCCTCGCGCCAAGGCATCGGAGGTGAGCTCGTGCAGGGTGCGCGTCGGATCGTCGGTCTGCACCTCCACGAGCTCGCCGTCGGCGTTGCGGTAGGCGACCGTGTAGTGCGCGGCACCCACGCCAAGCTCGCGTGGCGGGCCGATCGCCAGCACGCGCCCATCCTTGACGATCGCCACACGGTCGGCCAGCGCCTGCGCCTCGTCCAGGTAGTGGGTCGTCAGCAGGATCGTCTTGCCAAGCGCGCGCAGCGAGCGGATCGTCTCCCAGGCCGCGCGCCGTGCCTGGGGGTCAAAGCCGGTGGTCGGCTCGTCGAGGAAGATCAGCTCGGGGTCGCCGACGAGCGCCAAGGCGAAGTCCAGTCGGCGCAGCTGCCCGCCGGAGAGCTTGCGCGTGCGCACGTCGGCCTTCTCCTGCAGACCCATCAGGTCAAGCACCTCCTCGACGTCGCGCGGGTGCGGATAGAAGCTGGCCCAGTGGCGCAGCGCCTCGCGCGGTGTCAGCTGGCTGTAGATGCCGCTGCTCTGCAGCACGATCCCGATGCGCTTGCGCAATGCCAGCTCGCGCGTGGCGGGATCGTGGCCGAGCACCGAAACCTCGCCGGCACTGCGCTCGCGGTAGCCCTCCAAGATCTCGACTGTCGTCGTCTTGCCGGCGCCGTTGGGCCCGAGCAGGCCGAAGACCTCGCCGCGGTGTACCTCGATGTCGATGCCTCTCACGGCCTCGAACTCGCCGTAGCGCTTGTGCAGGTCATGGACTTCGATTGCGGGGCCGCTGGGACTCACCGATCAATCCTATTTCTGTTCCACTCGGCGCATGCGCCGAGTGGCCAAGTCGCACATGTGCGACTTCGTTCCGAGTCGTGCATGCACGACTCGGCCGGTCGGTGCATGCACCGAGCCGGGACAGCGCCACATGTGGCGCTGGTCTTCCTACCAATGAACGCCGCGCATCAGGTTCGCCATCGCGAGCTGCTCCAGCGAAGCCCGCTCGTCGGTCCCCTTCTCGCCGCGCGAGGCGGCCGAGTCGGGGAACACGCGGTAGGCGAGGTGCAGGATGCGGTCGACCACCCCGGGAGCCAGCGCGTAGAGGACCTCGCCGGTCGTGCCGAGCGTGGTCCCCATGTGCTTAGGACGGGTGCGCAGCGCCTCGCAGATCATGTCCGCCGCTTGCTCGGGAGTGATCGTTGGGAAGGCGTCATACAGTTTCGTGGGAGCGATCATCGGCGTGCGCACGAGCGGCATGTGGATCGTGGTGAACGTCACGCCGTCGCCGATCACCTCGGAGGCGACAACGCGCGTGAAGGCGTCGAGCGCGGCCTTGGAGGCCACATAGGCAGAGAAGCGCGGCGGATTGGTCTGCACGCCGATCGAGGAGATGTTCACGATGTGCCCGAAGCCGCGCGCCCGCATCTGCGGCAACAGCCCGATGATCAGCTTGACCGCGCCGAAGTAGTTGAGCTGCATCGTGCGTTCGAAGTCGTGAAAGCGCTCGTAGCTCAAGCGAGATCGAGCGCCGGATCGAGCGCCCGGCGTTGTTGACGAGCATGTCGACGTTGCGGTGGTCGTCTTTGACGCGCTCGATCAGCCGGTCGATCTCGTCCATGTCGGAGATGTCCGCCGCATACACGTAGGCAAGCCCGCCGGTGGCGACGATTTCCGCGCGAACCTCCTCGAGCTTCTCCACGTTGCGCGCCACCAGCAGGGGAATCCCGCCAGCGGCGGCGACCTTCACGGCCGTTGCCCTGCCGATGCCCGAAGAGGCGCCGGTGATCAGCACGCGCTTGTCGCGCACCGCCTCGCCAAGCGTGCGCCCGCGGCTGATGCTCGGGTCCATCTCGCGCTCCCAGTAGTCCCAAAGCTTGCACGGCATACTCGCGCAGCGCCGGCGGATGCTCGAACTCGGAGCCGGCCAGCGCCCGCTCGGCCTGACGCGTGTTGAACGTGGGCACGAGGTCGATGTGCTCGAGCACCTCCTTGGGTATCCCAAGCTCGCGAAGCGTCAGCCTGCGCGCCTGGCGCAACGGAGGCACGCGCATCAAAAGCGAAAGCGGCCCCGTGGGCACGACGTCCAGCACGTCGCTTGTCGATGCTCACGGCAAAGCGCGGAGCGTTCGCGGCGGATGCGATGTCGTTCATCACCTCGTCCACGCGCTGGCCGCCCGGATATGTCAGGTGGAAGGCCCTCCCGTCGAGGTTCGGCCGGTGGGCGATGTGGTCGAGCGCCCCTGCCACCCAGTCCACGGGCACGACATTCGTCTTGCCGAGATCCAGCCCGACGAGCGGCATCCACTGCGGCACCACTTGGCGCATGCGCTGGATCGCCTTGAAGAAGTAGTAGGGACCGTCGATCTTGTCCATCTCGCCGGTCTTGGAGTCGCCCACGACGACCCCGGGCCGGTACACGCGCCAGGGCACGAGCTCCTGCTCGCGCACCGCTCGCTCAGCCTCGAACTTGGTGGCGTGATAGGGCGAGGGCAGCCGCTGCCCCTCGTCGAAGCAAGTCCTCGTTGAACTCCCCCTTGTAGGCGCCCGCGACCGCGATCGAAGACACGTGGTGCAGGCGTCCGGCACGCAGCGCCCCAGCCAGTTCGACCGCGTGGTTGGTGCCGCCGACGTTGACGGCCGTGTCGAGCTCCAGCGGCGCCGTCATGTCATATACGGCGGCCAGATGGAAGAGATGCTCGATCGTCCCCGCCAGCTCTGAGACCTGCTCGTCGGTCAGCCCCAGCAACGGCTGGCGCAGATCCCCCATGACCGGATGCACGCGCCTGCTCACGGTCGCCTCGGAGGTCTTTTCCCAGTGCTCGATCGCCTCGTCCAGGCGACCCAGCGAGTCCTCGCGCACGAGCACGTGGATCTTGCCCCTGCGCTCCAGCAGCCGCTCCACCAGCCGGCGCCCGATGAAGCCGGTAGCTCCCGTTACGAAATAGGCCATTTGCTCTCCCGAAGTTCGATCAGTCGAGGATAGTCATAGCTGGAACCGCGCGCGGGACGCGGCGGGTTGAGGTGTTGCTCCGAAATGGCCGATGCCCCCGCGCGCGCGGGGGGCACCCAGGTTGTTTGACGTCTATGCCCCGGCGCCCGCTCCGCCGCGACCCTCGCCGGAGGCAAAGCGCTGTGCGCCGCTGACGCGCGTCGAGGTAGGTCTCCGGCCCGGCCTGGGACTCGAGCGCAAGCCCTTGCTCGAGCGTCATGCCCAAGCCCGTCGATTGCCGCCCGCCGGTCGGCGAGCATCGTGCGCTGCGGAAAGCGCGCAAGGTTGTTGGCCAGCTCGATCGCCCGCTCCAGATGCGCCTCCATCGGGAACCACCTCGGTCAGCAGCCCCATCGCATGCGCCTCGCCGGCGTCGATGATGCGCCCCGTCAGGATCAGGTCGAGCGCACGCCCGAGCCCGACGATGCGCGGCAGACGCTGTGTGCCGCCGTCGATCAGGGGCACGCCCCAACGGCGCTCGGGGTAGCCGAGCTTCGAGCTCTCGGTGGCGATTCGCAGGTCGCACCACAGCGCCAGCTCCAGCCCGCCGGCCAAGGCGAAGCCGGAGATCGCCGCGATCGTCGGCTTGGAGGGTGTCAGCCGCGTGAACCCCATCGGCCCGTCCGGCGACATCAGACGTCCGCCGAGCGTCTCGATCGCCTTGAGGTCGGCCCCAGCGCAAAAGGCGACTTCACCTGTGCCGGTGAGCACCATCGCGCGCGCGTCCTCTTCGCCCTCGAAGCGCATGAGCGCCGAGTGCAGTGCCTCGGCGGTACGTCCCGTCGACGGCATTGCGCCGCTCGGGCCGGTCGATGCTGACCACGGCGGCCGCACCGTGGCGCTCATAGAGAACTGGTTTGGGAGTCGGCCGGGACTGGGAGCCGGACGTCGTGTCGGGCTCGCTCGTCATCGCCAGGTCAGCTTGGGCGGCTCACCAACCGCCGCGCCAGCGTGCGTCGCCGATGCGCGCGGTCTGTGCCGCTTTGCGAGCTTGTTTGCGCTTGTCCAGGCGCCATTGCAGCAAGCTCATGAGGAGCACGAAGGTCGGGAAGAAGATGATCAGGATGAAGCCGGCTTTGGTGATCACCTTGTCGTTGGTGGCTCCATAGAAGCCGCGCCCGTCGTTGTCGGCAAGTGCGGCGGGAGCGAGCACGAGCAGCAGGGGTGGAGGCGCAGAGGCTTGTGAGCAGGCGGCGCATGTGGGTCAGAATCTTATCAGGCAAGCGCCAGAGCGCGGCCCTACCATCCTCGACGTGGCCCTACTGATCGCCTCCGACCTACGCAAGGACATGGCCGGCAAGCCGCTGCTCGGCGGCGTGTCGTTCAAGCTCGAGCGCCGCGAACGGCTCACGATCGCCGGTCGCAACGGCGCGGGCAAGACCACGCTGCTGCGCATGATCGCAGGCGAGGACACGATCGACCGCGGCGAGCTGAGCGTCGCCAAGGGCGTGCGCATCGCCCTGCACGACCAGCGCCCGCCGCAGAGAGCGCACGATGTCGCTGCGCGACTATGTGCTCTCCGGCTGCGTGCACGAGCTGGAGGTCGAGCGCGAGCTGGCCAAGCTCGAGCGCGAGATGACCGAGGGCGCGAGCGACGATTCGCTGCTCGACCGCTACGCGCGCGCCCAAGCACGCCTGGAGTCATACGGCGGCTATCTGTGGCGCGACCGTGCCACCGTCATGACGCACGGCCTCGGCTTCTCAGACGCCGACCTCGATCGTGGCCTGGACACGTTCTCCGGCGGTCAGCTCACGCGCGCCTCGCTTGCGCGCGCGCTCGCCACGAGCGCCGACGTGCTGCTGCTCGACGAGCCCACCAACCATCTCGACATCGAGTCGCTGGAGTGGCTCGAGCAGACGCTCGTGGACCTCGATGCGGCCGTGATGCTCGTCGCCCACGACCGCTGGTTCCTGGAGGCCGTCGGCACGGCGGTGCTCGAGCTCGTACGGCGCTCCGCCCACGCGCTCGCGCTTCTTCGCCGGCACGTGGCACGCGTGGCGGCGCGAGCAGGCCGCCCGGGAGATAGCGCTGGGCAAGTCGATCGACAAGCAGCAGGCCGAGATCGCGCGCATGGAGCGCTTCGTCGAGCGCTTCCGCGCCAAGGCAACCAAGGCCCGCCAAGCCCAGTCGCGCGTCAAGCAGCTGGCCAAGATCGAGCGCATCGAGCGCGACCCACGCGACGCGGCGACACTCGAGTTCTCCTTCAAGGCGCCCGAGCGCAGCGGCCGTGTGATCTTCGAGCTGCAAGATGGCCGCGTCGAGATCGAGGGCGCCGGGGATGGGGGTGGCGCTTTGGTTCTGCTCGACGATGCCGAGCTGTGGCTGGAGCGCGGCGAGCACGTCTCCTTGGTGGGAGCAAACGGCGCCGGTAAGACAACTTTGATCGAGACGCTCGCGGGACGCCGCCCGCTGGGCGCGGGCAAGCTCTCCACCGGGCACAACGTCACCGTCGGCTATCTCTCCCAGCATGCCGAGGAGCTTGGCGCCGGCGGTGCGCCGGGGCAGAGCGTCGTGGAGGCCGCTCAGCGCGCGACGGGCCTGGCGCCCAACAAGGCGCGCGCGCTAGTGGGCAGGTTCCTGTTCTCGGGCGAGGATGCCGAGAAGCCGCTGGAAGGTCTATCCGGCGGCGAGCGCCGTCGGCTGTCGCTCGCGATCCTGATGAACGGCACGCCACGCCCGCCGAACGTGCTGATCCTCGACGAGCCCACCAACCATCTCGACCTCGAGAGCCGCGAGGCCTTGGAGGACGCCCTGCGCTCGTTCGAGGGTGCCCTGTTGCTCGTCTCCCACGACCGGGCTTTGCTCGACGCGGTGGGCACGCGCACGGTGGCGATCGAAGACGGCTCGCTGCGCAGCTTCCTCGGCGGCTGGCCGGAGTATGTGCGGGTGCGCGAAGAACGGCTGGCCGCCGAGGCTTCGAAGTCCGGCGGTGCCCAGGTGCGCTTGCGCGGGGGAGCGAGCGGTGCCGCGGCCGGTGGAAGCGGGAGCGTGGACGGGAGTGGGAGTGGGAGTAAGGGTAAGGGTGGGAGTGGGAGTAAGGGTGGGAGTGGGAGTAAGGGTGGGAGTGGGAGTGCGGACGGAGGTCACGAAAACGGCGATGCCCCCCGCGCGCGCGGGGGGCATCGGGTTCGAGCGAGGCTGACGGCGGGGATACGGGGTTGGCCGCCGGCGGGCCCAGGTCCTGCAGGAGCAAGTCGGCGAAGTCGCCCGGCCCGTCGAAGAATCGAGTGCGCGAGCAAGTCAAGGCCGAGCAGACGGTCGAACAGGCCGAGGCGGCCCTGCGTGAGCTGGAAGACGAGCTGGCCGATCCGGCGGCTTGGGCGACGAAGTACGAGGCCGCCAAGTCCGAGGCACGCCACACCGCCGCCAAGCGCGCGGTCGAGCAGGCATACGAGCACCTGGAGGCGCTTGTCGACTAGTTGTAGTTCCTAGCTACGTTCGTCGGTCGTGAGCCGGGCGGCTTGTGGCTGAGGGCGCCGAGATGGTCGAGGAAACGAACGGCGAGGAAAGCTCAAGCGCACCAGGGAGATTTTGGTGTGGCGCATTAAAACAGGCGCCGGGGCTCTCTGACCTGAATGACGAGTACCCCGGCGCCTGCCAACCAACCCTCGTTTCGGTCGGGTTAGGACCGAATGGGCTTGCCCAGTATAGCGTAAAATTGCTCGCGTGGTGAAAACGTTGGATAACTTGTAGGACGATCATTTGCGGATATTGCGGCTTTGTCTCTCAGTCGCCGCGAGCGGGGTCACGCCGGACAGCCCAACTAGACTGAATGAGCTCATGGGCAGGATCTCGTCATGGACCGGATGAAAACCGCGCGTAACGTCGCGATCATCGCTCTGATAGCCGCGGCCGTCGAGTTCTTGCCGGGCGGCGGTCGTGCCGCCGATGCGTTCGCGGCGGCGCTATGGGTCGTGTTCGCCGCCGGTTTCGCCTTCTTCGGCTACAGGCTCTACCGCGAACGCGGCGTTGACCTGCACAGCCTTGGCGATCGTCACCGGGCGCTGCTCTACGGGGCCGTCGCCGTCGGCTATGTCACGGTAGCCGCCCGGTCGCGTATGTGGCAGACGCTCGTTCGGCGAGTTCGCTTGGTTCGCGCTGATCGGTATAGCCGTCTATACGCTGCTGGCCGTCTACCGCTACTCCCGTACCTATTGAGTAGCCTGGCCGAGCAGCGCCGCGTGTTGCCGGACAAGCCGGGCGTCTACCTATTTCGCGACGCGAAGGGTCGCGTCATCTACGTCGGCAAGGCCAAGTCGATCCGCAAGCGGGTGGCCTCCCACTTCTCCAAGGCCCAGGTTCCCTCGAGCCCCGGCCATGCCGAGATGGTGGCGAGCGTGGAGGCGATCGAGTGCGTCGTCGTCTCCAGCGAGGCCGAGGCGCTGCTGGCCGAGCAGAGCTTCATCAAGCAGTACCGCCCGCGCTTCAACATCCGTCTGCGCGACGACAAGTCCTATCCGTTCATCGCCATCTCGCTCGACGAGCAATATCCGCGGGTCTACTTCACACGCGAGCGCCACCGCTCGGGGCGCGCTTACTTCGGCCCCTACTCGAGCGCCAAGCGCGTGCGCTCGACGCTCGAGGTGCTCGCCAAGGTCTTCATGTACCGCTCCTGCACTGGTCCAGAGCCAGGACGTCGCAGCGGCAGCCCATGTCTCGACTACTACATCAAGCGCTGTGAGGCACCGTGCGTCGGCTATGTCACCAAGGAGGACTACCGGCGCAGCATCGATGGTGTGATCGACTTCCTCTCCGGGCGCTTCACCACGATCGAGCGCGATCTCGAGCAGCGCATGCGCTCGGCCTCGGCCGCTCAGGACTACGAGCAGGCAACGCTCGAGCGCAACCGGCTGCGTGCGGTGCGCTCGCTGATGGAGCGCCAACGTGTCGCCAAGCAGTCGATCGGCACGCTTCGACGCCGTTGCCGTAGCCGTCGACGGGCGCGACGCCAACGCCCAGGTCTTCCAGGTGCGCGACGGCATCCTCTCCGACCGTCACTCCTTCTACCTGTCCAACGAGACCGAGCGCGAGCTGGGGGAGGTGGCCGAGGAGTTCCTGCTGCAGTACTACGGCGGCCCCACCACGATCCCAGCGCTGCTCGTGGTTCAGCAGGAGCTTGGCGAGCGGCCGGTGCTGGCCGAAGCCCTCTCGCGGCGTCGTGGTGGCCCGGTTGAGCTGCGCCCGTCCGAGCGCGGTGACAAGCACCGCATCCTCGAGCTCGCCGAGCGCAACGCGCTGCTGGCACTCGACCAGGAGCGCTTGCGCGACGAGCGCCGCCACCAGCACCGTGCCCAGGCGCTCGAACGCTTGCAGTCTCGCGCTCTCGCTCGATGCGATCCCGGTGCGCATCGAGTGCTTTGACATCTCCAATCTAGGCGGCACCCACACGGTCGCCTCGATGGTCGTATTCGAGGGGGGAGCACCGAAGAAATCCGACTACCGGCGCTTCAAGATCCGCACGGTCGAAGGCTCTGACGACTATGCCTCGATGGCGGAGGTGCTCTCCAGACGCTTCAGCCGCTGGGAGCAGCAGGCCGACTTCTCCCCGCACGACCCGGCCCACGATGCCAGCTTCGCCGCACTGCCCAACGTGGTCGTGATCGATGGCGGCAAGGGTCAGCTGGCCGCCGGCCTAGCCCCGCTAGCCGGCTTTCGCGAGCGCGGCGTAGCCGTCGTCTCGCTGGCCAAGCGCATCGAGGAGGTGTTCATGCCCGGTCGCCCCGAGCCGCTGTTGCTCGACCACTCGAGTCCCGAGCTGCAGCTGCTGCAGCGCATCCGCGACGAGGCGCACCGCTTCGCCATCACCCACCATCGCAGCAGACGCGACAGCGCGATGACCGGCTCGCTGCTCGACGGGCTGCCGGGTATCGGTCCGACGCGCAAGCGTGCATTGATCACCCACTTCGGCTCGCCGGAGGCGATCCTGGCCGCCTCGCGCGAGGAGTTGCAGGGGGTGCCGGGTCTGCCGGCCAAGACGGCCCGCGATATCCACGCTCTGCTACATCGAGCGGGCTGAGTCGCCTCGACCGGCCCTTTCCCCCGGCGCAATCTGCACAATGGACGGAGATGGCCGCCACCAGGCCCGTCCAATCCCGTTCCGTGAGCGGACCGACCGTTGTGTCGCGTCTGCAGGACCTCGTCATCATCACGGGCTTCTCCGGCGCCGGCAAGTCCACGGCGATGAACGTGTTCGAGGACGCGGGTTACTTCTGTGTCGACAACCTGCCGCCGGAGATGATCCGCTCGCTCGTCGAGCTGTTCGTGCACGAGGGCTCCAAGGTCGAGCGCGCGGCGGTTGTCTCCGATGTGCGCGGCGGCGTCTACTTCGAGGCGCTGACGGCGGTCGTGGACGACCTGCAGGCGCTCGGCATCACCCACCACGTGCTGTTCCTCGAGGCCGCCGAGCAGACGCTCTCGACCCGCTACAAGGAGACACGCCGTCGCCATCCGCTCGCGCCCGAGGGCAGTGTCGCCGCCGGAGTTGCCTCCGAGCACGCGCTGCTCGAGCCGCTGCGCTCGCGCGCCGATCTCGTGATCGACACGACGGGCATGTCTTCGGCAATGCTGCGCAGCCGCATTGCCGCGGAGATGTTGCCGCGCCAGAACGCGGGCCGGCTGGCACTCACATTTATGAGCTTCGGCTTCAAGCATGGTCCTCCGCGCGAGGAGGACCTCGCCTTCGATGTGCGCTTCCTGCCTAACCCGCACTACGAGAGCGAGCTGCGTGACCTGACGGGACACGACGAGCGGATCGTGCAGTACATCGCCCGCGACGGCCGTCTCGACGAGTTCTACCTGCGCCTGCACGCGCTGCTCGACTTCCTCCTGCCCGAGTACGTGGCCGAGGGCAAGGCCCATTTGGTTATCGCGATCGGCTGCACCGGCGGTCGCCACCGATCGGTGGCCATCGCCGAGCATCTCGCCCTCCGCTACCGCGATCGTGAGGAGCTGACGGTCGCCGTCGCCCATCGTGACATCGACAAGCGCTCGCGCTCTTAGTGAGCCTGGTCGAGCCGCGCGGTCGCGTGGTAGCGCTGGATGTAGGTCGATCCTTGGGATCTGTTCGCCGTCGTCGAGCGAGGGGGTGAGTATCGATTTAGGCGATGCCCCGCGCGCGCGTGCGGGGCATCGCTGATTTTGACGACATCAGCGCGCAGCGCAAGCGCCCGGCCTGAGAATGCGTTGATCGATTGGCGGGTAGGCGTTTAAAGGCGGCAGAATGGGCCGCTGATAGCCTTTTCGGCTCAGAGCCGGGCAACGGAGCGATGCTCCCGAGGCCCGGCATCGTTCATTTTTCACTCAGGAGGCCGTGAATGCCCGTACGCGTGGGGATCAACGGTTTCGGCCGCATCGGTCGAAACGTGTTCCGCGCCGCAATGGCTCGGGGGGACGTCGATCAGATCGAGTGGGTCGCCGTCAACGACTTGACCGACTGTCGCACGCTGGCTCATCTACTCAAGTACGACTCGATCCTCGGTCCCTACCCGGGCGAGGTGGTGGCCAAGGACAAGCGCACGATCGTGGTCGACGGACGCGAGCTGAAGGTGCTTGCCGAGCGCGACCCTGCCGCGCTGCCTTGGAAGTCACTCGAGGTGGACGTCGTGATCGAGTCAACCGGGCTGTTCACCGACCGCCCCAACGCCGCCAAGCATCTCGCGGGTGGCGCCAAGAAGGTCGTGATCTCCGCGCCGGCAACCGACCCGGACGTGACGGTGGTGCTCGGCGTCAACTTCGACGAGGCCTACGACCGCGACAAGCACGACGTGATCTCAAACGCCTCGTGTACGACCAACTGCCTTGCTCCGGTGGCGAAGGTGCTGGTGGACACGGTCGGGATCAAGCACGGCCTGATGACCACGATTCACGCCTACACAGCCGACCAGCGCCTGCAGGACCTGCCCCACAAAGACCTGCGTCGTGCGCGTGCGGCCGCGATCAACCTGATCCCGGCCTCGACCGGTGCCGCCAAGGCGATCGGGCTGGTCGTGCCGCAGCTGCAGGGCAAGTTGCACGGCTTTGCCGTGCGCGCGCCCGTCCCCACCGGCTCGGTCGTCGACCTGACAGTGGAGTGCGCGCGCGAGACGAGCGTCGAGGAGGTCAACGCCGCGCTGAAGGCTGCTTCTGAGAGCGGCCCCTTGCAAGGTCTGCTGGGCTACACCGAGGACCCGATCGTCTCCAGCGACATCGTCAACTCCCCGCTCTCCTCGATCGTGGACTCGCAGCTCACCGCCACGATCGACGGCACGATGCTGAAGGTCGTCGCCTGGTATGACAACGAGTGGGGTTACTCCAACCGCGTCGTCGACCTTGTTCAGAGGGTCCTGTGAGCCTGCTCATCGGCCCTCAGGTCAGCTCTTCACGGATGGTGGAGCGGTGAGCATATGCAAAGGCCCCGCGGACGATGGGGTCGTCACGACGATGGGAGCGCAAAAGCGATGAGGAGCATCGACCAGCTCGACGTACACGGCAAGCGGGTACTCGTGCGCGTGGACTTCAACGTGCCGATGAGCACGGACGATCAAGGTGCATGGGCGGTAGCCGACGACACGCGCATCGTGCAGGCGCTGCCCACGATCAAAGACCTGCGTGCCCGCGGTGCCCGTCTGGTGCTTGTCTCTCACCTCGGCCGCCCGGAGGGAAGGCCCGAGGCCGACCTGTCGCTTGCGCCCGTGGCCCAGCGTCTGCGTGAGCTCACCGGGGCAAGCGTGACGCTTGCACCCGAGGTCGTGGGTCGGCGCGCGCGCAAGCTGGCCGAAGAGCTTCGAGACGGCGAGATCCTGCTCCTGGAGAACGTGCGTTTCGAGCCCGGGGAGATCACCAACGACCCGGAGCTCGCTCGCGCACTGGCCGAGCTGGCCGACGTCTATGTCAACGATGCCTTCGGGGCTGCGCACCGCGCGCATGCGAGCACCGCCGGTGTGGCACACCTGCTGCCGTGTGCGGCGGGACGCCTGCTCGAACGCGAGGTGAGCACGCTGACCGGCATTCTCGAGCATCCCGCATCGCCGCTCGTAGCGATCATCGGCGGAGCAAAGGTAGCCGACAAGATCGGCGTGATCGACCGCTTCCTGCAGATGGCCGACGTGGTGATGATCGGCGGCGCGATGTGCTTCCCGTTCCTGTGTGCGCAGGGTCACACGGTTGGCGAGTCGCTGTGCGGCGAGGAGGACACCGAGCTTGCCCGCAAGCTGCTCGCGCGTGCCAGCGACACGCACTCGCCGCAGCCCGGCCGCGCCCGCCTGTTGGTGCCCAGTGACCTGGTGATCGGCGACCGTCTCGCCGACGATGCCGAGCACCGAGTGCTGGATGGGGTCGAGGTGCCCAAGGGTTGTATGGGACTCGACATCGGGCCGGCCACGATCGAGCGCTACAGCGTCGAGATCGCGCGAGCGGGCACCGTCTTCTGGAACGGTCCGATGGGCGCCTTCGAGTACGAGCCGTTTGCGCAAGGCACGCGTGCGATCGCCCAGGCCGTCGCCCGTGCGCCGGGCGTGACGGTCGTCGGCGGTGGTGACTCGGCCGCGGCGCTGGCCGACTTCGGCCTGGAGGACACGGTCGATCACCTCTCGACCGGCGGAGGCGCCACGCTCGAGCTCGTCGAGGGGCGCGTCTTGCCCGGAGTCCAGGCGCTCGAGGGCGCCGGAATCGCCTGATGGCCGGCGAGCGCCGCCCGCTGATCGCGGGCAATTGGAAGATGTACAAGACCGAGGAGCAGGCCGAGGAATACATCCAAGCCCTGTTGCCTCGCGTGTCGTCTGTGAGTGTGGTGGACATCGCCATTTGCGTGCCGTACACCGACCTGCGCGCAATGGTCGACAGCGCGCGCGGGTCGCGCGTGGAGGTGTACGCCCAGAACATGCATCACGAGCCCGAGGGGGCCTTCACCGGCGAGATCTCGGCGCCGATGCTCTCAGAGCTCGACGTCGGCGGCGTGGTGCTCGGCCACTCAGAGCGGCGCGAGCTGTTCGGCGAGACCGACAAGGCGCTGGCGTTGAAGGTGCCCGCCGCGCTCGCGGCAGGCCTTGCGCCGATCCTGTGCGTAGGCGAGACCGAGACCGAGCGCGACGAGGAAGAGACCGAGCGCAAGCTACGCCATCAGATCGGCGAGGACCTCGCCGGCGTTCCCGACGAGCGTCTGGCCGAGGTGACGATCGCGTATGAGCCGATCTGGGCGATCGGCACCGGCCGGGTGGCCACCTCAGAGCAGGCCCAGGAGGCGATCTCGTTCGTACGTGCCCTACTTGGCGGTCGCTCACCCGAGGCGGCGCAGAGCACGCGGATCCTCTACGGGGGTTCGGTCAAGCTTGACAATGCCGCCGAGCTGCTGGCGCTGCCCGATGTCGATGGCGCACTCGTCGGGGGCGCGTCGCTCGACGCCGAGTCGTTCGCCGCGATCGTGGCGGCTGCCCAGCCATGAGCACGCCGGACCGGCGGGCGACCGGTTCGGAGGGCGACGGCGGCGGTCGTTCGAGCGGACCGCGCGCGTCGAGCGTCTGCCTGATCGTGCTCGACGGCTGGGGCCTTGCCGAGCCGGGCCCCGGCAACGCCGTCTCGCTCGCTCGGACGCCTGTGTTCGACGAGCTGTGGACCACCTTTCCCCACACCACGCTCACCGCGTGCGGCGCCGCCGTGGGATTGCCGGAAGGGCAGATGGGCAACTCAGAGGTCGGCCATTTGAATCTCGGCGCCGGCGCCGTCGTCAAGCAGGATCTAGTGCGCATCGACGAGGCGATCGCGGACGGGTCGCTTGCCGAGAATCCTGTGCTGCGTGCTGCTTTCGCCGGCGCCTCTCGCGTTCATTTGCTCGGGCTCGTCTCCGACGGTGGCGTGCACTCTTCGCTCGAGCATCTGCGCGCGCTGATCGCACTCGGCGGCGAGCTGGCACCCGAGGCGGACGTCGTGCTGCACGCCTTCACCGATGGGCGCGACACGCTGCCGCATGCGGGCGTTGATTATCTATCCGAGCTCGATGCCAACAGAGGGGTGCGTGTCGGCACGGTCGTCGGCCGCTATTGGGCGATGGATCGCGACAAGCGCTGGGAGCGAACACAGCGCGCCTACGACATGCTCGTGCACGGCCGCGCTCCTTACAGCTCCGCAAGTGGCGAGCAGGCCGTGCGCGACGCCTACGCGCGCGGCGAGACCGACGAGTTCATCGAGCCCACGTTGGTCGGCGCCGAGGCCCGCATCCGTCCCGGGGACAGCGTGCTGTGCTTCAACTTCCGCCCCGACCGCATGCGTGAGATCGTAAGGGCCCTAGCGGAGCCAGGCTTTGGCGAAGGCGCCGCGGAGGAGACCGGGGGTGGGGTGTCGGAGGGTGCCTCGGAAGGCGCTGCGCACGACCCGGGGGCGGAAGCCGTCTCGCGTCCCGGGGCGGGACAGCTGCTGGGCTGGGAGGGGCGCGGTGGGGCGCACGCAGTGAGCCGGCTGGCGACGCTCACCGAGTACGAGGAGGGCTGGCCCTACCCCGTCGCCTTCGCACCCCAGCGTCCAGAGACGACGCTCTCGCAAGTGATCGCAAACAGCGGAGCGCGCCAGCTACACGTGGCCGAGACCGAGAAGTACCCGCACGTCACGTACTTCTTCAACGGCGGCGAGGAGACGCCGTGCAAGGGCGAGCGTCGCGAGCTGGTGGCCTCGCCGCGCGACGTCCCCACCTATGACCACAAGCCGCAGATGAGCGCCCGCGAGGCCGCTGCCGCGTTCGTGGGCGCGTGGCGCGAGGTCCGGGTGGGCGAGGACCGGGAGGACGGAGTGGGCGAGGACGGGGAGGCTGGGTTTCGATTCGGGGTCATCAACTTCGCCAACGCCGACATGGTCGGTCACACCGGCGTCATAGAGGCCGCCGTAGCCGCGGTAGAGACGGTTGACGAGTGCCTGGGCAAGGTGCTCGAGGTCGTGGGCGAGAGTGGCGGTGTATGTGTCGTGTGCGCCGACCACGGCAACGCCGACCACATGCTCGAGCCCGACGGCAGCCCCAACACCGCCCATTCGCTCAACCCGGTGCCGCTGGTTGTGAGCGCGCGGGGTCTCCAGTTGCGCGCACGGGGCGGTATCCTCGCGGACGTGGCGCCGACAGTGCTCGATCTGCTTGGGATCTCCCAGCCCCCGCAAATGACCGGGACATCGCTGATCGTGGGCTGAGGCTCCGAAGCCTAAGCCAAACGAGGAGAGACGATGGAAACCGACACAGACGCCGAGACGCTCGGCTCAATCGCCGAGCTGCCACGGCGCGGGCGCCGCTCACGCTTGGTGCTCGGCATCGCTTTCATCGGCGCCGGCGTCAACCACTTCCTGATGCCGCGTGCCTACGAGGCGATCGTGCCGCCGAGCATGAAGGGTCGCGCACAGAGCCTCGTCGCGGTCAGCGGCGTGGCCGAGGTCGCGGGCGGTCTCGGTGTGTTGCTGCCATGGACGCGCCGCCTCTCCGGGCTAGGCCTGATCGCTTTGCTCGCGGCGGTGTTCCCGGCGAACTTGCACATGGCGCGCGCCCCCGAACGCTTCTCGAAGATTCCGCGCTGGGCGCTGTACGCGCGTCTGCCGCTGCAACCACTGATGATGTGGTGGGCTTGGACAGCCACCAAGAGGAGCAGCTGAGCGCCACTGTGGCGCACGGTTGACAGGGATTCCGGCCCGCGACGCTGCTATGTTCGAGTAAGCACACAGCCGTTTTCGAGCAAGATCATGTCCACCGCAACAGCCACCGCGACAGTTCTAAAGCTTCCCCAGGGGAAGGATGCTCTCGGTGAATCGGACAGCCTCAGCGAAGCAGAGCTTCGTGCGTGGCGCGGTCTGTTGCGCGCGCATGCTTCGCTCGCCAAGCGCTTGGAGAGCCGCCTCGAGCGCGAGCACGGCCTGCAGCTCAGCTCCTATGAGGTGCTCCAGCACTTGATCGACGCTCCCGGCGGGCGCATGCGCATGTGCGATCTGGCCGAGCAGGCCCAGCTATCGCGCAGCGGCCTCACGCGCCTGGTGGATCGCCTGGAGCGCGACGAGCTACTTGGGCGTTGCAGCTGTGAACACGACGCCCGCGGCGCCTACGCGTGCCTCACCGATCGCGGCCGTGAGCGCCTGGACGCGGCGCGCGGCACCCATCGCGCGGTCGTGCGCGAGCATTTTCTCTCGCACTTCTCCGAGGGGGAGCTGGAGACGCTCGGCAAGATGTGGGAGCGCGTGACCGCGGGCTGCTGCGGCGCCTGAGCTTACAGACGCTCGCGCGACGGTGGGCTACAAAGAAGACGATGGCGGCCAGCACCAGCGCCGCGATCCCGTATAGGCCGAACGCTTCGACAGCGTTGCCCGCCGCGTTGCCGAGGAAGTAGGCGAGCAAGCCGATCGCTGTTGCCCAGCAGATCCCCCCGAGCGCGTTCCAGAGGAAGAAGGAGCGCCAGCGCATGTGCGTGGCTCCAGCCAGCCACGAGGCCCAAACACGCAATCCGAGGATGAAGCGCCCGAAGAACACGGCCTTGGGGCCGTGGCGCTCGAAGAACGGTTCGCCTGTGACCAGCACCTGTTGACGTTGGCGTTCGAAGCGGCCGGGACGTTCCAGCAGCCAGCGACCCCCCTTGCGGCCGATCTGGTAGCCGATGTTGTCGCCGATGATCGCGGCGGCTGCGGCGATCGGGATCACGAGCTCGATCTGCAACTTGCCCTGGCTGGCGAGCACGCCCGCGGCGATCAGACCGGTCTCGCCGGGAATCGGGAGGCCGCTGGACTCGGCCATCACAACTAGGAACAGCAGCGGGTAGCCGAAGGTTTCTACGAGGTGGCCGACGTTTATGAGCGAGGCAAGCATGGTCTGGGACTTCTAGGATGCCGCGTGGTGGCCCTCACGATCGAAGCGCGCGACGGCGCCACAAGTGCCCGTGCCGGACGGCTGCATACCGCGCACGGCGATGTTCGCACACCGGCCTTCGTCCCGCTCGCGACGAAGGCGACCGTCAAGGGCCTGCTGCCGCAAGAGGTCAAAGGGCTCGGCTATGACATGGTGCTCGGCAACACGTTCCACCTGATGCTCAACCCAGGCGCCGAGCTGATCGAGCGCTTCGGCGGATTGCACGGCTTCATGGACTGGGACGGGCCGATCGTGACCGACTCCGGTGGCTTCCAGGTTTTCTCGATGGGTCACGGCACGGTCGCCGATGAGATCAAGGCGCGTCCGTCGCGTAAGCATCAAGGCGAGGGGAGCGCGCGCGAGGGGGCGATCCTCTCGATCGAGGAGCAGGGCGTGCGCTTTCGCTCCTATGTCGATGGCGCCGAGCGCTTCATGGCTCCCGAGGACTCGATGGCGGTACAGGCCGCGCTTCACTCGGATATCGCGCTCGTGTTCGACGAGTGCACCCCCTTCCACGTCGATCGCGACTACACCGAGCGCTCGACCGAGCGCACCCATCGTTGGCTGACACGCTGTCTGGACTGGCACGCCGAGCACGGCCCAAGCGATCAGCTCGTCTACGGGATCGTGCAAGGGGGTGTGTACGAGGACATGCGCCGCGCCTCCGCCCGCACCGTGGTCGCAAGCGGCTGCGACGGCGTGGCGATCGGAGGCTCGCTCGGCGCGGAGAAGGCGCAGATGTACGAGGTCGTCGGCTACGCCGTCGCCGAGTTGGGTGGCGAGCACGAGCAGCTTCCTCGACACCTGCTTGGGATCGGCGACGTGGACGACCTGATCCGCGGTGTCGAGTTGGGTATCGACACGTTCGATTGCGCGATGCCAACGCGTCTGGGACGCCACGGCACGGCGCTGGTCCCAGACCCAGCCACACGCTGGCGGGTGGATCTGACCAAAAGCGAGTGGCGCACTTCTGAGCTGCCGCTGATGGAGGGCTGTGCCTGTCACGCGTGTAAACGCGGCCTCTCGCGCGCCTACCTCTCCTACTTGGTGCGCTCTTCGGAGCTGACGGGTATGCGCCTGCTGACCGAACACAACCTTGCCTTCTTGGCGCAGCTGATGGCCGAACTGCGCCAGGGAATACTTGACGGACAGCTAGCCGAGGTGGCAAATTCGCTACGCGGCGCAGAGTACCGTCCCAAGCGCCGGGTACGTTAGATGTGGCATCCGGTGTGGTGTAAGGGCAACATGAGCAGCTGTCACCTGCTAGATGTCGGTTCGAGTCCGACCGCCGGAGCCAGTGGTTGAAGGCGACGGTTGGCACTGCTAGCCTATGGGGACAGGTGACAGTTGCCCCGCTCGAAAGGGCGGTAGTTCTTACTGGGGGTCCGCGCAAGCGGGCCCCCCGCCTTTTCTGTGGCTACTTCACGTTTTCGCCGACAAGCTGCTTGAGCGCTTCGGCTGATTCCTCGGTGCGTTCATAGAAGACGTTGCGTAGTTTGATCGTCGTGGACGGGGGAGAGCTGAGCACGACGATCAGCGCGATCACGCCGACGAGTGCCAGCAGCGCCAACACCGCGAGCCCGAGCCGGCGCAGGCCGGAGCCGCGGCGTCGTGCCGGCGCCGTCGCAACGACGGGTGGGGCCTCGCGCGCGGGCCCGCGCCGCGGCTGGCGTGGGGCGACCGCGTCCCGTCCTTCGGAGGGGCTGTGGGTGCGCGTGGCGCTGGCAAGCACGCTTGTCGCCTCGGTGGCGTGCCTGGCCCCACGCGCCGGCGCGCGATGCTCGCCCGGGGAGATGCCAAGCGCGCCGTCTGAGATCGCGCGTCCCATCTCGCGCGCGCTCTCATAGCGATCGCGCGGGTCGAGCGCCAGCGCCAGCGCCACCGCTTCGGCCAGCTCCGGCGTGACCGCGGCCACCAGCGTGTCGAGCATCGCCGGCTCTTCCTGCTGCTGTTTGAGCGCCAGCTCGGTGAGCGAGGCGGCTTCGTAGGGCAGGCGCCCGGAGATCAGCTGGTAGGTGACCACGCCAAGCGCGTACAGGTCGGCGCGCGGCCCGGCTTCCTCGCCACGGGCCTGCTCGGGCGCCAAGTAAGCGGCTGTGCCGAGTACCGAGCCGACCTGGGTGATGCTCGACTGCTCGGTGGCCTTGGCGATGCCGAAGTCCGCGAGCTTGACCTCGCCGTCGCGCGAGCGCAAGAGATTCCCTGGCTTGACGTCGCGGTGCACCACGCCGTGGCGGTGGGCATAGTGCAGCCCCTCGCAGGCCTGTTCGATGATCGCAACTGCTTCGTCGACCTCGATCCAGCCGTCGTCGCGCAGGATCTCGGCGCACGACTGCCCCTCGATGTACTCCATCACGATGAAATACTGCCCCGTGCTCTCATCCTGGCCGGAGTCGAACACCTGCACGATGTTGGGATGGATGAGGCGTGCCGCGGCCTGAGCCTCGCGCTGGAAGCGAGACACGAAGGTGGGATCCTCGGCCAGGTGCTCGGCCAGCAACTTGACCGCGACACGGCGCTCCAGGCGCTTGTCGAACGCAAGGTGCACGGTCGACATGCCGCCGAAGCCGAGCCTGCTCTGCAACTGATAGCGCCCGGCGATCTCGGGTTCGCTCACTGGCCGCCTCCCGCGCTTGCCCCGCCGGAGTTAGACGCGCCGTTGCCGGCATTTTCTTTGCCCGCGTCCACACCCGCGCCCTGTTCGCCGCCCCCACGTTCGCCTGCGCCTTCTTCGGGAGCTTCGACTCCGCCACCGGAGCTCGGCGGCGTGCTGGTGGGCGGTGTCGTCGCGGTGCTCGTCGGCGTGGTCGGGGTCGTCGCCGATTCGGTGCTTGTCGTCGTTTCGGTGCTCGTGGTGCCGGTCTCGGGGGTGGTTTTCGTCTGGGTGCTCGTCGTCGAGGTGTCTGTCGCGGTCGGTTCTTCGCACATCTCAAGCGCCTGTTTGCGCAGGTTCGCTATGCCCTCTTCCAGGCGCTTGTGCAGCCCCTTGTCGATCGTGGCCGGGAGCGCCAGGAAGTCCTGCTCGGTCTTGCCGAGCGCGGCTTCGGTTTTGGCGCAGTCCCCATTACCGGCTTCGGCCGCTTTGGCGACAGCTTCGAAATCTTCTTGCAGGGGCCCGGCGCTTGAGCTCGGGATCAAACCGGCGCCTGAGCTTCCACAGGACACGAGCAGGGCGGTGGCGGCGCCCAACAGCGCCACCACGATGAGGCGGATGAGTATTCGCATGTTCATTGACCGTACTCCAGGCGCTCCGCAAGCGAGTTTGGCAGACGCGCTGCCTTGATGGCCGCGGCGGCGCCGGCGACGTCGTAGCTGGTGCGCCGGTATGAAGCTTGATACCCGTCGAGGTCAAGCAGCAACCAAGCGGCGCGGCGGTCGCCGTCGCGTGGCTGTCCGACGCTTCCGGGGTTGAGCATCCATTCGCCGCTTGCGAGGTCGAGCTCGGTGCCCTCGCGACACGGTTCGCCGCTTGCCGCCTCGCCTGCCTGGCGCGTGAACGCCGAGGCGACGTGGGAGTGGCCGATCAGGCAGATGCGATTGGGCTCGCGATCCAAGCACAGCTCCGCGAGCAGCGCCGAGAGCACGTACTCCCACACCGGGTCACGCGGGCTTGCGTGGTAGAGCCCGATCGAGCCCTCCCGCGCATCCTCCTGGCCTTGTGGCCGTAGGCCGTCGAGGAACGATTGGTTTGCGGGAGCGATCACTTCGCGCGTCCACTGCGCGGCGATGCTCGCGCCACGCGAGAACTCGTCCAATGGAAGCTCGCCGACGACCGCCATGTCGTGATTGCCGGCCAGGCACACCGCTACATGACGCCGTGCCAGCTCCACACAGGCGTCGGGATCGGCGCCGTATCCGACGATGTCTCCCAGGCACCAAAGCTCGGAAGCCTCGCTGTCGGCGACCGCCTCCAGTACCGCTTCGAATGCCTGCAGGTTTGAGTGGATATCCGATACGACCGCGACCTTCATCGGTCACAGGCCCTCGAACGGGGCCGCGCCACTACTCGTCGGCTTCCCCGGTCTCGGCGCCCCCGTACTCGGGCAGGTTCTTGATGCCCTCGCGCGTGCGCCACTTCGAATAGTTGTCCTCCATCGCGTCGATCAGCTCGCGCATGAAGCGCGGAGAGAGGTTCACGCGCGAGACGACCACGCCCGGCACCTCCTCTGACTCGACCTCGTGGTCGACCCTCGCGAAGGTCACCGTGAACTCGTAGTCGGAGTGGCTGACGTTTGCGAAGTTCGCGTATACGCCTCCCATGATCTCGGGAGAGAGATGAATGTTTATGTGGCGCTCGGCGCCTGGGTTCTCGTCGTTCACAGAGCTAGTATCGCAACCTCCCCCACGGAAGTGGCCGAGACCGTTTTGGCACGCCGCGGTGGGCGCTCTGGTTGGACGGCTCCGCGCTCCGGTCGAGGTGCACCGGTGCGGGCGCATAAGATCATCGCCCGTGAGCTCCACGACCACCGAGACAGGCCTACGCGAGACCGTGCTCGCCCTCGCCGGCGAGCAAGCCGGCAGCGCGAGCTCGCATCGAGCGATCACGCTCGAGCGCCCGCCACGTCCGGATTTCGGCGACTACTCCACGAATGCCGCCCTGCTGCTCGCGCCGGCCGTGGGCGCGCAGCCGCGCGAGCTGGCACAGCATCTCGGCGAGTTGCTGGACCAGCGTCTGGGTGAGCAGTTGGAGCGCTTCGAGGTCGCGGGCCCCGGCTTCCTGAACCTGTTCCTGTCCGACGCCTGGCACCGCGCTGCGCTGCGCGAGCTGTTGGCGGCGGGGGAGAGCTTCGGTCGCGGGGGTGTGGCAGCCGGTGAGCGGATCATCGTCGAGTTCGTCTCGGCCAACCCGACGGGTCCGATGCACGTGGGCCATGCCCGCAACGCGGCTTACGGCGATGCGTTGGCACGAGTGCTCGCTTTCCACGGCCACAGCGTGGAGCGCGAGTTCTACGTCAACGATGCCGGCTCTCAGGTGACTCAAGCTGGGCGAGTCGATTCGTGCGCTTGCGCGAGGGGAGGATCTGCCCGAGGATGGTTATCACGGCGACTACGTGACCGGCTTGGTGGCAAAGCTCGCGAATGCCTCGGCGGTGGAGCCGGCAGAGCTGGGCCGTGCGGCGGTTGCGGTGATGATGGGCCAGATCGCCGGTTCACTAAACGAATTTCGCGTCGACTTCGACTCTTGGAGCTACGAGAGCAAGCTGCACGACGGCGATCCAAGCCCGGTGGCGCACACGCTCTCGATCCTGGAGCAGCAGGGCCACACCTACAGCAGCGAGGGCGCTCTGTGGTTGCGCACGACCGACTACGGCGACGACAAGGACCGGGTGCTGGTGCGCTCAAACGGCGAGCATACATACTTCGCCTCGGACATCGCCTACCACCAGGACAAGCGCGAGCGCGGCTTCGATCGCCAGATCGACGTGTGGGGCGCCGATCACCACGGCTATGTAGGACGTATGAAGGCTGCCTATGAGGCGCTTGGCGGCGACCCAGAGCACCTGGAGATGCTGATCATGCAGCTCGTTCACCTGGTACGTCGCGGCGAGCGCGCACAGATGTCCAAGCGTGCGGGCGAGTTCGTGACGCTCGACGACCTGCTGCGCGAGATCGGCGTGGACGCTGCCCGCTGGTTCTTGCTGTCGCGCTCACACGACACCACGATCGACCTCGACCTCGACCTGGCGCGCGAGCAATCAAACGAGAACCCGGTCTATTACGTGCAGTACGCGCACGCGCGCATCGCCTCGATGCTCGCGAAGGCCGGGGTCGAGCGGATCGAGCGGGCGCTGGGCGAGGTTGCGGCAGGGTCCGAGGGCGAGCATGGCCTTGACCCGTCCGAGCGCGCGCTCATCAAGAAGCTGCTCGCCTTTCCCGGCGAGGTCGACGAAGCGGCCGCGCGTCGCGCCCCGCATCGGATAGCCGCTTACGCGCTAGAGCTGGCCCAGCAGTTCACGGCCTTCTACCGCGATTGCCGCGTGCTTGGCGCCGAGTCTGATGCCCTAGAAGCGCAGCGCCTTGCGCTGTGCGTCGCCTCGCGCCAGACGATCGCTCGCTCGCTGGATTTGCTTGGGGTGGGCGCGCCTGTGGAGATGTAGCTGGCCCCGACGGATGGGGACTTCGGAGGTTTGGCTGAAAAAACTTGGAGGTCCAGAAGCCCCCCTGAAAACACGTCCATAAAATTTTGGCGCATAATTTTATGGTGGGCCTGAAGGGGGTGTGGTGTTGCGCTCGGGCTGGAAACAGCTCTGTCAGTCGAAGCGCTCGAGGTCGGCGTCCAAGCGCGCCGCGTCGCCCGCGCTGAGCTTGGGCGAGTCGGCGCTGGTTGCCGCCTGACTTCGTGCATGGCGCCGCCAGCTCGGCAGCAACAGCGCGACCAGTCCGATCAGCGCAAGCACGACGGCAAGGGGCACGAGATAAGCGGCCAGGTCAAAGCCTTTGGCGCTCGGCAAGGCAAGCACCGAGGACCCGTACTGGCCCACGAGCTCGCTCTTGATCTGGGCTTCGGTCTTGCCTTCGGCGATCAGCCCGCGGATGTAGGCACGCTCGCGCTGGGACTGTGGCGATTCGGCCACGTTCAGGGGAATCTTGCAGGTCACGCACATGACCTGACGTTCGATGGAGGGCATGCTGGTGCGTGGTGTAGCGGCGCTGGCGCTGGAGTCGAGTAGGAGCGAGGCCCCAAGTGTCGCCACGAGCATCAGCGTCGCCGCCGGAGGAGCAAGGTGGTGGGACAGGCGCGAGATGGGACTCGGGCCACGCCCCACTATCACCGATGGGCACGCCCCAAAAATCCTCATACGTGCTCCGCCAAAGCAATCGCATGGTTCAAGAAGGCTTCGTCGATTTCCCCGCGCGAGATCGCCACCACGTCGCCAGAGGAGTCGATCACGAACGTCTCAGGGATCTGGGTGGTGCCATAGGCTTGGGCGAATTCGCCAGTCGTGTCGCGCAGGTTGGGATAGCTGACGCCGTAGTGCTTGACGAAGTTGAGCGAGTCGGGCGAGGAGTCGCGAAAGGTCACGCCGAGCACGGTGCCGCCGCGGCGCATCAGCGTGTGCTGGGCGCGCTCCAGGATTGGCGCCTCTTCCTGACAGGGCGTGCACCAGGAAGCCCAGAAGTTCAACACGACGACATGCCCGCGATAGGAGCCAAGCGAGCGCTCTCCGGCGCCGGCGAGCAGCGGCATGCTGGTGCTGGCGGCGGGCGCCGTGGGATGGTGCCCGTGCTTGATGGCTTCGTCGAGCGTGCGTTTGGAGGCCTGGGCTATGACCCCGTACACGAGCAGGCCGACCAGCGCGGCGCCGGCCGCACCGATCAGCAGGGGCATGAGAGAACGTTTGGCCATCGAGTAGGAAGCGTAGTGCCAGGGCGGCGAGAGCGGCGTAATATCTGCCTCAGCGCGGTGGTAGCTCAGTTGGTAGAGCGCGAGCTTCCCAAGCTCGAGGTCGCGGGTTCGAGGCCCGTCCGCCGCTTGGCTTGAAGAGAGCGGGATCTGGCCCTGTAGCGGGGATCTTGGCTTGTGGGGCGGCTCGAGGTCAATCTTCTGGGCCTCCTTGACCTGCTACGGCGCACCAGGCAACGGCGGCAGTTGATCGTCTCAACTCACGATCCGCGATTTGCTTCACTACCCGAGCGCAAGTTGCGTCCGGCGGCAGGTGCCCGCACTTGAACTATCGGGATGGCGACGAGAGGGACCACGCGTGGAGCAGCGCGAGGTTCCAGCGGAAGCGCAGCCATTGCGACGGAACCAGTTGATACCGCTCACTGCCTCCTCTTACGCCAACACGGCGAGGCTGAGCGCAAAGACCGCTCGATCGACCTCGTGTGCGGTGCCACCGGATTTAGCCGCGAGTCCCCACCCGGTTTATCGAGGCGTCTGCTCTTCGTCGTGGGTGTCGCACAAAGTTGCTGCGGGCGATGGGTGAACGTCAGCGGTGCCTGTAGAGATCTGGTTTTGTGGGGCCTGGTCGAGTCTCTGTGTGGCCCGGGTGTCGTTTTAGGCCGCCTGGGCGGCTAGGTGGTGTTTGTGGAGCTTCAGCAGGTTGTGAGTCGCTGTGATTAGCCGCCATTCGGAGCGTGCGGCGGATCTGCCTCGCCTGTGGAGCTGGTTGATGCGGCGGTTGTGCTTGGTCTGCGCGAACACGGGCTCGATCATCGCCTTGCGTCTTCGGTAAAGCCCGCCGCCATAATCGCCGGCGAGCACGGTGCGCATGAACGCGTAACGCCCGCCATCCCAGCCGCGGCGCGGTGTGTCGCGCTTGCCCGCGTCGGGCGGGATCAGCACCTGGATGCCGTTGCTCACGACGTTATCGATCTGCGCCTCGTTCCAATAGCCGCTGTCAGCAACCGTCACTCCCGGTGTCTCGGTGACACCCACCTTCTCTAGTTCCTGTCTGGTGGCTTCGACCATTGGCTGTAGGTGACCGAAGTCTGGTGAGCTGGCAGTCACCTCGGCGGCGAGCACGATCTGCTGCTCGTTCACCGCGGCCTGGGTGTTGTAGCCCTGGGTGTAGCTGCGCGGGGTCTTCACGTTGCGCGAATCGAGATCGGTCGTGTTGATCTTCCCCGCTGGCGTCTCGGGCGGCTCGTATGGCTTTGGTGGGCGACTGAGCCGTCGGCCTTGGGTGTCGCGCCCGTGCGCCCGGTAGTGCTCATATGCCTCGTTCGCTTCGCGCTCGACCGCGAGGTTCTGCTGCAACCGTCGCTCTGCCTCCAGCAGCCGCCCGGCACGCGAGCGCTCGATCGGAATGGCCTCACGCCGGCGGTGCTCATCGAGCTGGCGGCGAGCCTCAAGCAACCATCCATCGCGACCCTGAACCCGCGCGACGATCACCCCAGCATCAAGCTCGATCTTCACCCCTGAAGAGCCCACCCCCGCGGCCGCTTCGCTCTTCACGCTCCCGTTCTCCCCGCGGTCACGCTCGAGTCTTTGCTTCGCCTCCCGCAACGCTGCACGCCGTCCCTCACGGGTCTGTAGCTGCTCGGGCAGCTCATCGCCACGCACATCCCCGTAAAGCTCGTCCTCGGCCGCGTCGAGTGCCTCGGCCTCCTTGAGGATCTCACGCGCGAGCTGCTCGTAATCAAGGTTGCAGTGATGAGACGCGTTGGCGTGGACCTTCGTCCCGTCGATCGCGATCAGCCCGACCTTCACCAACCCCGCCTCCTTGCACAGCGAGAGCACCTCCGTGAACAAGGCAGCCAACGACTCCTCGTGCCGGACACGGAAGCGCGCGATCGTGGCGTGATCAGGGGTCTGATGGCAAGCGATCACCCGGTAGGCAACATCCTCCACACACCGGCGCTCAATCCCCCTCGAAGAGCGTTCGCCCCGCGCGTAAGCGTAAAGCAGCAACGCAACCATCATCGACGGCTCGAACGCCGCCCGGCCCCACCCATCCAGCCGATAGGACGCATAGAACGCCGAGAGATCCATCTCCTGCACCGACTCCAACACGAACCACGCCAAATGACCCTCCGGCAACCAATCCCGTGGGTCCGGCGGCAACAAGAACACCTGCTCACGATCACACACAAGAAAATTCTGGGACATACCCAGAAAGTCTCTTAACCACACCGGACAGACCCGAGGTTTGTGCGACACCCACCGTCCTTTCCAGGTGTCTCGCGGGGCGTGGCCGCGACACTCCCGTACGTCGCCGAGCTAGCGGCGCGCGCGACGGCTGACCGTGGACTATGGCGCCTCAGGTTCCAACGCTCACGCGCAGAAAGTTCGCGGGGATGCAGGTTGCCTCCGCGTTCGAGCTTGTGTTCTGCTCGTTGAACAGCGCCTCGAGCTCTGCCTGAAGGTCCGCCTCGCGCCCGGCGGCCGCGCTCGCGCGTTTCCCGCCGATACGAGGTTGCCGGCGATGTCGACACCGAGGACCTCGGCACCCATTTGGGCGGCCGGCACCGCCGTCGTGCCATCGCCGCATCCGAGGTCGAGAACCTTCAGCCCGGTTTCGATGTCGAGCCCGGCCACCAGCGCCTCTCCGCTGTCGCGCATGCACTCAGCGAGTTGCGTGAAGTCGCCCTTCTCCCAGAGCGCTTTGTTGGCATTCATCAGTCTGATCCCCCTTTGGAGTAGACGCGAGGAGTCCGTGGCGGATCCTTGCGCTGCTGCATATCCACCTGGTCGATCCGTTCAGGCCCCGGTGATTTCGAGCCGTCCAGCTGCCTCAGCCGCTCAATCGCGGGCGTGACGTAGGTGAGATAACGCTTGAGTGGCGCCTGCACCGACGGCTCCGTCGCGTGGTCGCCAAGCGCCCGAAGCAGGTGCAGCCGGCTGCCGGCCACCCACGCTGAGAGATCGGGCTCGCCCAACCATCGGGCCTCCGTCCTCCAGGTGCGGCTCATCATCCTTGGCCAATCCTCGATGCTGGCGGGGTACGGGTTCGGGGGACAGAGCCGGTTCTTCTCGGCGTCGTCTGCGCGGTGAGCCTCGAGGAAGCCGACCAGTGCTGCGTTGAAACATGGTGAGAGGTGGCGAACCTGCTGAAGCACGATTCGACCAGGATCAAGATCGGCCTGGCGGGGGCGTCGCTCAAGCCGGGAGCTGTGCAGTCCACGTGCAGTGTGTCGGGGCTGGTCTTGGTTTCCCCGCGCTCGAGCAAGATGCGATCAGCCTCGACTCGCCGGACCCGGCCGAGCCTGACGACGTCCTCTATCTGCCGCAGCGCGCCCAGCTCACGGACGCTCAGCATCGTGCCGCGGAACATTGTCGCTGGCCGCGTCGGGTCGATGCGAACGAGCCGCCGCAAAGCCTCGAGCCGCTCGAAGAGATCGTCGATGGTCGCCGCCTGGGCGCCGGCCTCGGCATCAAAGGAGAGCCCCTCCATCATGGTGCCTACCTGCTCCAGCGGCTGAAAGTGGCGGCGGTCATAGAACCACGCGTCGCGGGGCCGGATCCAGCGAATCCGGTCGGGCTCCACATCGTTATCCAGAAGCCACGTGCATGCGTCGATGGCCGTCTTTCCGGAGCCCAGCACGGCGTAGGAAGAGCCCATTGCTGCCGCCGCCGGGAGATCGTTGACGGCTACGACCCGTGCACTCGACGCCACATCGAAAGGGATGGTGTGAGTGGCTGGGATCGACGCTTCCAGGTAGCGAGCGTCAACGACCTTGCGGCGTACCTTGACGGCGTGAACCCCGCCGGTATCCAAGTCTCGGACCTGCCCACCGCCACTCCCGGGGTCGAGATACTCATGACCGGTGAGCACACTCACCCGCCCGGTCGTCGTGAGCCGAACCGCTGCCTCGGCGAAGTACTCGCGCACCTGCTCGCCGGTCGCCCGCTCGTAGTAGCCGGCATTCTCACCCGCCTCGTCAATGCGGTCTTCGCCGAGCGCCAGCGAGTTCACCCCGTAGTAGGCGGAAGGGATGTGCAAGCGGACGAACGGATACGCGTTCAGCCAGTGTCCTCCCGGGGCTGAACGGCGGTCGATCAGGGTTACCTCGACGTTCTTCTCCTCCGCCACCAAGGTGTCGGCAAAGGCAAGGCCACTCGCCCCCGCCCCAACGACCAGATAGTCCGTTTCCATCGGCACAAACCTCTACCTTCCCCGAGAAGCACGACCGTGCTATTCGGCCACCCCGGCAGAATAGCACGAGCGTTCCTATTATGTGGACCGTGCCTATGGACGATGCACAGCCAAGCAAGGGCGAGAGGACCCGCGCGGCGATTCTCGACGAAGCCGCCAAGCTGGCAACGGTCGATGGGCTCGAGGGCCTTTCGATCGGGCGGCTCGCACGCGCCACCGGGATGAGCAAGAGCGGCCTCTATGCCCACTTCGGATCCAAGCTCGATCTACAGCTCGCGACGGTCGAATCGGCACGTCAAACGTTCGTCGCGGAGGTCCTACGTCCAGCGTTGCGCGCGCCAAGAGGGATCCAGCGCCTGCTCGCCGCATGCGAGGAGTTCCTCGCCCACGTCGAACGCCGCGTCTTTCCCGGCGGCTGCTTCTTCTCAGCGGCCGCAGTCGATGTGGGCACCCGACCGGGGCCGGTACACGATGCGATCGTCGCCCAGCGCATCCAGTGGCTTGCGCTGCTCGAGCGGCTCGCCCGCGAGGCGACCGACGAGGGCGAACTCGACCCGAGCATCGACCCCGTGCAGCTCGCCTTCGAGCTTCAAGCGCTGCTCGTGGCAGCCAACACGTCGTTCATCCTCCAAGGTGACGCGCGCGCGTTCGCGCGCGCGCATATCGCGATTCATGTGCGGCTGGGGGTCGCTGAACCGGCCGCCAGTCGAGCGGTCCGCGCCAGGGCCGGCGATCGAGTCCATGTCGCGGACGAGCTGGCATCCGAGCAGATCGCCGCAAGCCGGGCGGCCAACCACTAGCGCTCACGATCCATCTGCGAGGGCCGCGAGGCGGATACTGAGACTACATTGCAAGCATCTGAGGAATGAACGGCCGGGCCACACTCGCAAAGGCACTAGATCCGAACATCTCGCCGGATGGTTCCCTCAGGTCTGCGCAGCACTATCACCAGCAACGGCAGGCCAAGAGACCCCGTAACCATCAGTGAACTAGAAGAACGGACCACTAGATGACCTGTGCGTGGTCGCGCGAAGCAGCGTGGGGGTGGTTGGTGTCGGGTGTGCGGGGTTGGAGTGTGATGCGTCCGCCGCGTGCGGGTACGACGAATACGTTGCGGTGGGCGACTCGCTCTGCACGCTGGTGAGAGGGTTCGAGGCGGGCGTGGCGGAGGATGGTCTTGAGTACGATTCGCGCCTCGGTGAGGGAGAACGCGGCGCCGATGCACCGTCTGGGTCCGCCGCCGAAGGGAATCCAGGTGTAGGTGCCGGCGCGGGTGTCTAGGAAACGCTCGGGGCGGAAGGTGAGCGGGTCGGGGTAGAGCTCGGGACGGCGGTGTACGAGCGTTATGTAGGGGACGACCATCGTGCCGCTCGGGATAGTGAGCCCGGGCAGGTCGAATGGCTCGGTTGCGAGGCGTGCGGTGAGCGGGAACGCTGGGCGCAGTCGCATCGCCTCCTTGATGACCGCGTCGAGGTATTCGTCGTCTCCGTCGAGTGCGGCGGTTTGCAGGCGCGAAAGCGCGTCGGGGTAGCGGCTGACGCGCTCTAGCACCCATGTCAGGGTGGAAGCGGTCGTATCGTGGCCACCGAGCAGCAGGGTGCGCATCGCGTCGCAGATCTCCTCGTCGCTCATCAGGCAGCCTTGGCTATCGGGTGTGCGCAGGAAGATTCCGAGGACGTCCTGGCCGTCGAGTTGATCGGTGCTGCGACGGTGGGCGACCTCTTCGAGCACGATCGCGTCGACCGCGTCGATCGCTCGGCGGACTCGCGGGAACGGTTTGTCCCACCCGTTCTCGCGGCTGGTCGCGATGATCGTCTGCAAGAAGAACCGCCGCGAGTGGCCCTCGGCAAGCAGCGCGAGCGTCGCCGTGCGCAACCGTCGTACGCGCGGGGGGTCGGTGACCCCGAACACGGTGGCCATTATCACCTCGAGGCTGATCGCTTCCATATGCGGCTGGGAGGGAGTGGAGCGCCCGTAGGGCCAGCGTGCGAGAACTTCTTCGGTCTTGCGCTGCATCGTCTCGTGGTAGCCGCTCAACGCGTCGCCGTGGAACGGGGGGAGCTGCGTTCGTCGCCTGCGCATGTGCTCGGCGCCGTCGATATTCGTAAGTCCCGTCGGGCCGAGGAAGAGATGGTGTGCAGAGGCCTTTGCCAGCGCCGCCCCGAGGCGAAGCACGCCGGTGTCGGCTGTAAAGATGCGCTTGATGTCCTCGGGATCGGTCAGGCACAGCCACGGCCCAGTCGCCGGCATCGGCACCAGGAAACGGTCGCCGAGCCGTTGGCAATGGCGCGCGAACTGCTCCGGCGCCAACCAATACTGAGCGGCATTGACGACCGCGGGGCGTCGCAGCCGAGGCATGTCGGTAAGCGTTTGGCCCATGAGCCACATCCTCTCTCTCTAGTTACTCTGTGCGAAATAAAGTAACATAGTATCCAGTGATGGCAATAGACCAAATCCTCGAGGCTGCCCCCGTCGTGGGCGACGACGCCATCTTTGACCGTGTTGCCGTAGCGGCACTCGACGAGTTCGCCGAGCACGGCATCCGCCGCACCTCAATGGAAGACGTCGCCCGCCGTGCCGGCGTCTCACGAATGACCGTGTTCCGGCGGTTCGCGAGTAAGCAACGCCTCGTCGAGGTCGTCATCGCACGCGAGGTCCACCGCGGAATGCAAGAGCTCGACCTCCTATGGGAAGGAGCGGAAACGCTGGAGGACCGACTCGTCGCCGGGTTCGAGTTCGCCGGGCGCTACGTGCGCGGCCATCCACTATTCGACCGGCTCCTACGCAGCGAACCCGACGTTCTCCTACCACCGCTCACCCTCAACGGCGGACCCGTGCTTGAGCTCTACCGGTCACTCATCGCCCACCGACTCCAGGCCGAAGTCAACGCGGGCCGCGCCGCGACATCAGACATAGACGGTGTTGCCGAAGTCATCGCACGCCTCGCGATCTCGCTACTACTCACCCGTGACGGAAACATCACACTCGACGACCCACACTCCGTCCGACGCCTAGTCAACCTCACGCTACTCCCCATGCTCCAACCCCACTCCGACTAGCGCCGGCTGCTACGGAGCGCGCCCTCTCGCTTTGTGTGTGATCCGCGTCTCAGGGAGCGCCCAGACCATTCCTGTTCAGGCAGACAGGCATGTCTGAACCCGCTGCTTACCCGAGTTAGCATGACTTGGTGCGCTTCCTCCTCACACGATAAGCCACTTCGGGAACGCTGCACTTAGGCGATGACTGCGGCTGTCAGGCTGGCGAGGATCGCGGCCATCAGGGCGCGGTCGCCCTGGGAGATCACGTCGCGCCAATCGCGACTTCCGAGAGGTCGGCGAGGTGTTGGCCGCCTCCGCCGGCGGTCCGCCGGACGTCGCCGCGCTGGCCGAGGTGATGCGCCGCCATGGCCTCACGCCGGCCCAGCCGGCTACCACTTGACCGCCGCTCCAAAGCGCGACTGCTGCTCTCGTGGGACGAGCGAGTGTCCGAACAAGAGCTGCGCTCAGGTTTCGTGACTTGGGCCATGAACCATTCGCTTTGGGCCAGCCGCGTCAGCTACGCGATGTGCATGCTTCAGGACCGGGACAGCCCGCGTAGGCTCGGTCTGCTGGGCTTGGACCCGCGCCTCCGCTGACGGATACGAGCGTCCTTTCGTCGTCCAATCGTCGTTGTAGCCTTGGTCGCTCTCCATGTCTCCAAAATGTTCGATCGATAGTCATCTTGCCGTTACCGAGCGGCAACTGGAAAGAGCCGTAGGCACAGACCATGTTGTTCGCTCGTGTCTCGTCTCTCATGGAACGCTGCGTGGGGCACTCAACGACGCTCAAATCTCGCGGGATTTGTGGCCCCAGTGTGGCCACGGACGCATCGATTTCCCGCAAATATGTCTATTTGCAGGCAAAAAATCCCCATCTACCTCAACCTTCTCAAGCTCGAGGTCGCGGGTTCGAGGCCCGTCCGCCGCTTGAGACTCGCAAAACCCTGATGGCGCTGGCGGCGGGTTGTTCGTTTCGTGTCTACGGGGTGTTGCGGATGCGGTTGGTTGGTCGGTGTAGATAGCTTTATCGGCCAGCGACGCTTGGTGCGTCGGGAATGGAGCAGGGATGGCCGACAAGCGTCAAAGGCGGGTTGCGGAGTTCATCAAGCCGTTCCTGGTGAAGCCGGGGTCGAAGGTGACCCTTGCCAAGGACTTCGATCCTGCCTTCAAGGGAGGTGTGAAGAAGAAGCAAGGGATCGCCTTGCTCGCCGAGGGAGTGCGACTGCTCTCCGAGTACCAGGCACGGCTGGCCGCTCAGGACAGGTGGGGAGTGCTGGTGGTGTTGCAGGCGCTGGACACCGCCGGAAAGGACGGGACGATCCGCCACGTGATGAGCGGGGTGAACCCGCAGGGCGTGGCAGTTCACAGCTTCAAGGTGCCCTCAGCGGAGGAGCTCGATCACGATTTCCTCTGGCGCTACGCGCAGCGTCTCCCAGGGCGCGGCGAGATCGGCATCTTCAACCGCTCCCACTACGAGGAGGTGCTCGTGGTGCGCGTGCATCCGGAGAACCTCGATCGCCAGAAGCTACCGACGTCGGCCAAGACGGGGGATATCTGGCAGCGCCGCTACCGCGAGATCAACGAGTGGGAGCGCTATCTCGCCGAGAACGGGGTGCGGATCGTCAAGCTGTTCTTGAACATCTCGAGGGAGGAGCAGCGAGTCCGCTTGCTGCGGCGTATCGACCTTCCCGACCACAACTGGAAGTTCTCGGAGGCTGACGTCAACGAGCGTGAGCGCTGGGATGGCTACCAGAGGGCGTTCTCGGAGATGCTCTCGCACACGAGCACTGAGTGGGCCCCGTGGCACGTGATCCCCGCCGACCGCAAGTGGTTCGCCCGGATCGGAGCGTCGGCTGTGCTGGCTGACACGTTGATGGCGATCGACCCGCGCTTCCCACCGGTTACCAAGCAACAGCGCGAGGCGCTGCTCGAAGCCAAGCGGCGGCTCGAAGGGCAAGCGCCCAAAGGCGCCCCGGAAGACCCCTTCGAGCAGAAGCACCAGGACGCATAACAACCTCGCGCTGTAGGACCACTAACTGTGGCTCGCAGCCACGAGCGCCGATACGTTCACGAGGCAATGCCAGGCATCCGGCTCGAGTCGAAAACCGCCCGCTCAGGTCATCGAGCCTGAGAGCCTTCAGACACGCTCTCGGGCTCCCGCATGCAGCGCGACACGTAGATTGCCCAACTGGTGCCAAGCAGCATGCCGGCGATCACGTCGCTTGGATAGTGGACGCCCAGATAGACGCGAGACGCGGCCACCGCGAGAACGATCAGCAGCGCGAGGCCGGCAGCCACACGCGTTAGCTTCGGCGATGCCCCTGCCGCAGGCATCGCGAACACCAGCGAGAACCAGAATGCGCTTGCCTGCGTCGTATGGCCCGAGGGAAAGCTCGAACCGGTAACCGCCTGCAGGTGCTCCAGGGGCGGGCGCGGGCGCGACACGAGCAGCTTGACCCCGCCTGAGATCAGCATCGCACCGCCGAGGCTGAGTACGATCGCGAGCGCCTCTCGGCGCAGACCCGCCCGGGCAAACGCCAGGCAGGCAATCAGGGCAAGTGGAACCAGTAGAAACGCACTGCCCGCCCAGGTGATCGCCCGTACCACGTCGGTGAGTACCGCTGTGCGTCGAGCAGCCACATCGCGTACCGCGTTCAGCTCGACCGACCCCACGACTGAGGTCCAGAGCTCTCCGACCCCCCAACCGAGGAGCACGAAGATGGCCAGGCCGAGTACCAGCCGCGCGGCCGGGTGGTTCACCAGTCAGCCGCCAACCATAGAAGCACAGTCAGATTGTCAATAATCAGCATCACGGCAATGACTTCAAGTGAATGGTCTGGCTTGCATCGTCGGCGGCGCCGTTCTCGTAAGCATCACCACTCCGACGCTCATGCTCGTGAATGCCACCATGCTGCCGGCGATCTTCGCCGGATCGCGGGTGTAGTGCTCTTTGAAGAGCCAGATGCTGAGAATGACGTTCACGGAGGGGTCCACGATCACGAGCAGAGGCTGGGACACGCTGAGGGGCCCGACATGAAGGGCCGCCTGTACAGGAGGCCGAAGACGAGCTCGGTCACGAGCAGCGCTTGCACTATCGAGAGCTGACCGCTCTTCAGGGCCGCCGCCTGAAAGACGAACGCCCCGAGTCCGGCTGCCCAGCCAAGCAGCCATAGCGGGCTGCGGATGAGATACGCGAGAAGGCGCAGGCCTTTCGCCTTGCCCACCCGGCCGCTTGTGCTTGCAACGTGCTGCGTTGCCACGTATAGCGCGTTGGAGAACGCCGCGCAGAGAGCGAAAATCGCGCTCACCCCGGCGGCGCTCCCCGGCCGCCGAGGCCTTGTGCCGGTTTAGGCGTTGAGGATCTTCGCCTTGGCGTCTGCGAACTCCGTGTCGGTGAGGACACCCGACTCGTGCAGCTGACCGAGTTCCTTGAGTTTCTCCATCGAGTTCTCTTCCGGCGGGGGCGGCGCAGCGGCCGTCTGTTGCTGTTCCTGGGCGGTCCTCTGATCTTCTTCCTGTCGGGCCCACCGGCCCTGCTGACGATGCTGAACGGCCCCGGCGGCACCGCCTGCGACGGCCCCGGCGGCGGCTACACGTGCAACACGGCGAAGTAGTGGCATGCGCTGATCTCCTTCTCTTCTAGGATGCCGACTCGGCGGCATTGAGGGCTTGGATGGCGGCGATGATCTCCTGTGTTGGGACCCGCTGGAAGTCCAGCAACCGCCCCCCGTTGCGGCTGACCGCAGCGGCGAAAGGACCGGCCCAGGCGTTCTCGAAGCAGATCAACACGGCCGCTTCGCCGGGCTCAAGTGTCTCTCCTGCCAGGGCTGCATCGTCCTCGCCGAGCATGCCAGTCCGCGCTCCTTCGAATACGAGAAGGTCTCCCGCACCGTCGCCGTCGAGGTCACCGATCTCAACGCCCGAGACCACGCCTTCAGCATCCTTTTGGACGACGAGCACGTCTATGATCCGGATGATCCCCCGGTCCACGAGGTCCACGAACATTGGGATCGCCTCGCCGGTTCGCGGCGCATCCGCAGGGAAGCCAATCACGACAATGTCGACAGGTCCCAGCTCCAACTCCTCGCTGCTCACGGCTCCTCCTCTGATTGGTCTATCGTCCTCCAAAGGATGCCACTCACGTTGACGGTATCACGATGGAGTGTCCATCGCCATCTGAAAGATTTGATGACACGGAAGGTTTATGGTGAGTGTCGACTTCGATACCGCTGCCGCAGTGGCAGCCAAGAGAAGGGACCAGTCCATGTTGCAAAGGATCACGGACATGCCAGCTGGAACGATCGGCTTTGAGGCAGTCGGGGAGGTCGAGGACGACGATTGGGAGGAGGCCGTCGAGCCTCTGCTGCGCCAAGAGATCGCCGCGGGGCGCAACGTACGGTTGCTCTACTTGATCGGCACTGCGGCGCGTGAGGTCGAGGGCGATGCCATGAGCGCAGACACGGGCTTTCGCGTGCGCCACGCGACGTCGTACGAGCGCGTAGCGGTGGTCAGTGACGAGGACTGGATACGCCCCGCGTTGCGCGCCCTCTCCTTCCTGCTTCCCGGCAAGGCCCAAGGCTTCCGCGTCCGCGATTTGGCCGAGGCAAAGGCTTGGCTTGTGCGGGACGAAGCCTAGCGGCACGCGGGGCCCCTGCTGGTGAGCCACCTGGTCTGGA
>CAVRRX010000006.1:0-110916 GCA_963723685.1 uncultured Solirubrobacterales bacterium | reverse complement strand
CCCTTTGTAATGGACCGTGTATGTGCGAGTCAGGCGGCGATTGGCTTGTCGTTGTGTAGGGTCTCATATTCGGTGGGTGTGAGCATTCCGAGGCTTGAGTGGCGGCGCTTGCGGTTGTGGAAGACCTCGAGGTACTCGAAGATCGCGTTGGCGAGTTCCAGGCGGGTGCGCCACTTGCGACGGTCAAGCAGCTCGGTCTGCATTCGCGCCCAGAAGGCCTCCATCATGCCGTTGTCGTAGGCGTCGCCGATCCGTCCCATCGAGAGCGCCAGGCCGGCGGTCTTGATCCGCTCGCTGAAGGCCCATGAGGTGAATTGGCTTCCGTGATCGCAGTGAACAATTGTGCCGTTGGTCGGCTGACGGTTCTTGACCGCCATCCCGAGCGCGCTGGTGACCAGCGAAGTGGCTTGGCGGGTGTCGATCGACCAGCCGACCACGCGACGGGAGTGAGCATCAAGAACGGCGCAGCAGTAGAGCTTGCCCTCCCTGGTCGGATGCTCGGTGATATCTGTGAGCCACAACTGGTTCGGTGCGTCGCGCGTGAACTGCCGGGCGACGAGGTCACTGGCAGCCGCTCCGTCTGTTTGCGGGCCACGTCGCTTGCGCTTGGGCGCCGGCAACCCCTGGATGCCGAGCCTGCGCATAGCGGCCTTCACGGCCTTAGGGTTGACCGTCATGCCGTATCCCAGGCGCAGCTCTGCGGTGATCCTGCGCTTCCCGTAGGTGCCGTTTGAGGAGCGGTGGATGTCCGCGACGAGATCGTCGAGCTGTCCCTGGCGCAACCGGCGGATAGACGGCGGTCGGGTCCGCCAATAGAAGTAACCAGATGGCGCGACGCCCAGCAGTCGACAGCACGCCTTCGCTGAGTGTCCCTGCCCGGCCAGGGTCTCGATCACCGGGTAGATTCTTTTGGGCGGACCGCACGCTGCCCCTCCTGTTCCTCAAAGATCGCGGCGGCCCTGCGCGTAAGCTCCAATTCGGCTTCAAGCTCCTTGATCCGCGCACGAGCCGCAGACAGCTCGACACGCTCACCGCTACGGACACCCGAGCGTTCACCGAGATCGACTTCGTCCTGCGCGATCCAGCGATAGACCGTCGCTTCAGAGACGTCGAGCTCCTCGGCGACACTACGCGGCCGGCGCCCGCCAGACCGACACAAATCGACTACACGACGACGAAACTCCGGCGAATACGACTTCGGCATGAACCTCTCCTTCGGGGAAACATGCCGCCCACCCTCTCACAAACCGAGTCCATTACTCGGGGGCCAGACCAATCTCACGTCAGTCACGGACCCGCGACACAACAAAACGACGGCCGCCTACGAATCGATGGACCGTCTGGAAAGCGAAACCGACCCGGTGGGTCACAAAACGACCTGGGCCTACAACAAGGCCGGCTATCCCACAGAAGCTACGGATCGTCGCGGGCTGGTCACAAAGGCGACCTACGACACGCTAGGACGTATGTCGAAGATCAGCTTCGGTGTCTCAGGCGAAACCGCGCAAAGCTCGATCAAATACGAATACGACAACGGCAACCGGCCCACCAAGATTGAAGACAGCGCCGCCGGTGGCACCTACACGCCTACCTACGACGAACTAGACCGCTTGACAGCCCTCGCTGGACCCAATGGCACCATCGAATACACCTACGACGGTGCAGATCGACGGAAGAAGCTGATCGTGCCCGGCCAAGAAGCGCTCGAATACACCTACGATGAAGCGAACCGGCTGACCGAACTCGCGCGCGGCACCGAAAAGATCAAATTGGGCTACGACAACGCAAACAGGCTCACAACCGTGAAACTGCTCGACGGGATCGAAGAGCTACTTGGCTACAACGAAGCCAGCGACCCGACATCGATCATCGACAAGAAGGGCGCAGAAACCCTCGGAGAAATCGACTACTCCTACAACAAAAACGACCAGCTAGAAGCAACATGGGGCAGCTACGCCCGCACCGGACTACCCGAAACCATCACGACACCAAACGTGTACAACGCCGATAACGAGCTGACCGAACGCGAAGGTAAAAAACTCACCTACGACAACGACGGGAACCTCACAGCAGACGCCACCAACGAATACAAATGGGACGACCGCGGACAACTCGAAAGCATCAGCGGCGGTACTACCGCGTCATTTGGCTACGACCCGTTCGGACGCAGAAGCTCAAAGACACTAGGGGGCACCACGACTAAACTCCTCGATGACGGGCCTAACGTCGTCCAGGAATCAGTCGGCGGGACAGCCACAGGGAACCTCATCACCGGACTAGGCGCCGACCAGATCTTCTCAAGGAAGACAAGCGCAGGCACCGACAGCTACCTCACCAATAGCCAGAAGAGCACGATCGCGCTCGCCAACAGCGAAGGCAAAGTCAAGACCACTTACACCTACGACCCCTTCGGCACCACCACCACTGAAGGCACCGCGAGCACCAACCCCTACCAGTACACAGGACGCGAAAACGACAGCGACGGCCTGCAATACAACCGCGCCCGCTACTACAATCCCACCAACGCACGATTCATCAGCCAAGACCCAACAGGATTCACAGGCAGCGGCGCCAACCTCTACCAATACACACTCGGCGACCCACTCGACTACACAGACCCCACAGGGCTGTGCAGGTGGGACCTCTTGGAAGCCAAATTCTGGACAGAAGGAAACTGCGCCTCAGAAAACCCAGTCAAGGCAATACAAACAGCCGGCATCGCCGGATGCATAATCGCCACCGCAGGCGGATGCTCCATCATTACCGGATTTGTTGCTGCGGGAGGTGTAGCGGAGGATGTGGTCTGCAAAGCCTCACCGGGTCAGTTCGCGGGTACGATAGGCCTTGGCCTGTTTGGTGCTGGCCCGGGGCTCATCTTCGGAGGGCTAAAGGCCGCCGGAATGATTACCGATACGGTGCTGCCTGACACAATGGCTGGCAAGTGGGCGCTCAACGGATACCTCACCGGCCCTGCGGCTGGCTCAGCGGTAGCCGAGGCAGCAGCCAATAGTCCCGGTGGCCCGGGCGGCTCACCAGGCGGTGCACCAGGAGGCAGCTCTGGAGGCACCACACCAGGAGGCAGTCCAGGCGGCAGCGCAGCCGCTTCATCTGGCGAAGGCGGCGGAGGATGCGAATGAAGCCCGGGCAACGCCTGTACCGAACTCGCTCGCAATCCTTTGGAATTGTGTTGACAGTGCTTGTTGGAGATCTCTTCCTGGCTACCTTTATCGCTAGGACGAGCGAGCCTGGAGCAATAGGAATAATTGCAGTCTTTATTCTTGTTGGGACGGTTATTGGATTGCGAGCCGCTTTGACCGCAGTTGAGGTATCAAGGGAAGGAGTGCAAGTCATAAATGTATTCAAAAAATTCGGGTTGTCTTGGGTCGATATAGAACTGTTCGAAATAGGCCAGTCAGGACTCCTCCCGCAGGTGTGTCTAATTCGTACGAAGGATGGAAATATTTCACACGCCTTTGGAATACAAGAAAGGAACACTTCGTTTTTGCAATCGCAAGATAAGCGACCCGCGATGAAGATAGTGGCAGAACTGAACCATGAGCTGGCTGCACATACAAGGCCACAGGACACTACACAAAACCAATAAATCTTACACTCGCGTTGTTACTGTTTCGCCGAACGGCCGTGCTGCCGCCTCATCCGGCGAATACGGCGGAGCATGCGAATAAAAGATAGACATGATCATATCTATCGGAGTCGCTCTCAGTCGAACCAGGATCGGGAGGATCGACGCAGGCCTGTTCTTCATCAGCTTCCAGCGAAGTCCCGAGCACCGGTTCATTCCCCTACAGCGCCGGCTCGCAGCCTCGGATGTCCTCAACCATCACACCCTGCACACCACGAGTGCGATCTTCGCGATCCCACTGGACGTGACCTCTCCTGGCGGCTTCATCGGTGAGGGGCTGTTCGAGAGCTGATCTGCAGCGGGCAGGACGCCGGTTCTCCTCGTCAGTGGTGCGGGGCACCACGTAGGTCTTTGCGGCAGCCGCGCAAAAGTGGAATGCTGCTCCTGACGTGAGTCCGGGTTTGGACTCAGCCAAGCGGGATTCCCGTCGGCGACCACAACTCGTCGCTACCGATGGTCAGGTGTCGGCAGGTTACACATCAGGTACTGACGGATCAGGCATGCGTAAATCGTGCACGGGGCGGAGAAGGTGACTCCCATCGCCTGCGCCGTGCGAACCTACCCTGACTCTTGTGGCGCTGATATCAGCGCTCGATGGCTTCGATCGCGTCGTCGTCGATCGGAACCTGGACGTCGATGCCGTCGCCTTGCAGGAGGTCTTGGAGTTGGTGTAGGTGGTCGTATAGGCAGGTTCTTCGGGAGTGTGTGACGGGGAGCTGGTCGTGGTCGTGTTCGATGGTTGTGGCTTCGCGTAGGTCGGGGGTGAGGATCAGGTGGGTGGCTTGGGTCTTGACGTTGGCGTGGCCGGTGTAGATGGAGTGCAGGTCGATGGCTTGGTCGGGTAGGACGGTCTCGAGGACGAGGATGTAGGCGCCGACGCTGGTCGCGAGGGTGCTGGAGCGGACGGGCTTGCCGTCGATCGCGATCTTTATGGGGATTTGTGAGCGGTGCTCCATCGTCTGGCAAAGCTAGCGCTCGGCGCGGGTGGGTCGCTTGCAGCGGCAGCAGGGCGGCACGCGTTCGTGCGTGCCGCCCAGTTCTGCTGGTGTTGCTTATTTGCGCTGGGGTGTGTCTGCGATCTCGGGTGTGTGGGCGGCGATGAACTCGTACTCGCCGTTTATTAGTGGGACCTCGTGGCGTGCCTTGATGGCCCATTCGCATAGTTGGCCCCAGGTCAGCTCGCCGCGGCGCATCGCTGTGACGCGTTCGTCTGTGCTCATTTTCCAGAGTGCTTGGGAGCGCTCTTGCTTGGTTGCGCGTTGCTTGGCGAGGCTTTGCAGCATGTTTTCTCTCATGTCGCTCATGGTTGGCTCCTTTGCGAGGGTTTGGGGGGTGTGCATGCCGCAGCCCAGCCGCGCTTGCGCGGCATAATTGGCAAGGCGTGCGCGCCCCCCAAACCCGTATTGAGCCCATGCGCGCACGACGGATGCCCGGGAAGCCGGGGGAGGATTGACCCGAGGGTCAGACCGGCCACCAGGTCCCGCCGCTGCGCCGCATGAGCCATCTGCGCTTACTGCGCAGCTTGTGTGAGGTTGTGCCGGCGTCTACGGTCGTGCTCGGCTACAGCTCGAGGTCGTCCATTCGTTGAGCGGCTCTGGTGGCCGCGACGAAGTCGGGGCCTAGCTCGTGGATCAGCCCTGATGCCGCGAGCCCTGCGAGCGCGTCTGTTGCCTCGAGGCGTGATGCGCTCAGTTCGCGTATCAGCTCCTCGCGCGACCACAGCCCGTGATGGTCGGTGCTCAACAGCAACGCGATGATCGCTGCTTCTGTGCGGCCCTGATCGTGGTCGTCGCTCGGCTCGTCTGTGTACAGGCACCGGCTTGAGTCGATATTTTGGGGTTGCATGGGAAGGTGTATCTCCTTTCCAGGCCACGGCCCCGGCGTTAGCGCGCGCGGGGCCAATAGCGTTTTTGATGGTTGTCTTAAGTTATCGGCCGATGGGTAGGGGGATCAAGGTTTGGTGCCCGGATCTGGCTTGTTTGCGTGAAAGTTGGCCGGGAAACGCTCTTCGCGGGTGGTGGGGAGCGCAGCCCGTGAGGGATTCAGCGATTGCTCTAGAGGTTGACGGTGACGGTAGGGAGTACGTCCAAGATCGGATCGACGGCGTAGCGGTAGAGGTGGCACTCGCCCTCAAGCATGAATGTGCTGCCGCGCTTGCAGCGCAGCACGGCCTCTGCTCCCCCTAGAGCCATGCTCAAGCGCCTGAGCAGTCTTTTTGCGGCTTTCTGGTCGGTGACCTGCTCGGGGCTTACGTCGGCTACGGCGATCATTCCGTTGGGACCATCGATAACGCGTGTGATTAGGGGCATCTGGACCTCCTTCGTCTTGTGTTTCGTCTCGGATGCTCGCTTTGTTGTGTGTTGCGCACGGTCCGAGACACATCTTCTAGCCATAGGATCTATATATGGAGGCGCGGACGGAAAGGCCAGATAGGCCAGTGTTATCGCGTGTATAGGCGGGTCGCTATCGAGGCTCGGCGGACCGAAAAAGTTGTTCACAGGCCCAAAAAGGCTGGTCTTTGCGAACGAAAGCTCGGTTGTCCCCAGGGCCTGGGGATAGGTCTCTATGAAATAGCGCTAGTTGTCCCCGGGTTGGGCTGGGTTACACACAGGCATGGCTCCGTCGTCATGTCGTGCCGACATGACGATCCGCTAGACATAGTCCATGGCCAGCACCTATGAGCCCAGCGCCGCGATGGCGCGCACCGCCCGCACCGAGATCGAGCGCATCGCACGGGCGCTGGAGGTCATTGAGCAGCGTCGGGCAGCCTTGCTCGCCCAGGCGGCTGAGCTCCAAGGGGAGGCGGAGGACTACACACGCCGGCGACGCCTATTGGAGGAGCTAGTCCAGGTCGAGCAGGCCACGCCGACCGCTGAGATAGGGGTTTCCGCGCCGCAGCGAGCGGCCCGTTCACTACGGGGCCGAGAGTTGCGACGCGCGGCCGGCCGGCTGCTATGGACGTGGAAGGGTGAGGACCAGATCCATTACCGTGAGTGGTTCGAGCGTGTGCTTGCCGAGGGCTACGCCATAGGTGGCAAGGACCCTGCCGCAAGCTTCCTTACGAACATCCGCGACTCGCCGGCCGTCGTGCGCTGCTCAGGTCAAGGTTTCTATAGCCTTGACAGGACAAGCGTCGAGCGAGTCGAGCAAGCGGCGAATGAGGCCCAGGCGGAGCTAGCCGACGTTGAACGGTCGATCGAGCGGGCCTACGCAGGAGGCGGTCAGGATGGATCGGTCGAGACGCTACGCACGCACCGCGACGGACTCAAGCAGCGGCTCAAGCGCCTGGCGGCGGACCTCGACGAGGTCCGGTTTGTCTTCGGTGAAGAGCCTGCACAGCAGCACGGCAGAACAGGCGTCGGGTCCGGGCTACGAGCTGCCTGAGCCAATCCGATGCGCCATTGGGGTTGGCAGGCGGTCTGGCAGCCATCGCTCTAATCAGAGTTCCGGATTCCAAGGCAGTCGGCGAGCGCTCGTGTTGCCCGCTCATATGCTCGCGAATGGCGGGTCTCGGTACCAATTGGGTACCAAGTTTGTCGATAGGGACTTGAGGGTGGTCAGAAACCGCTTGGTTGAACGGGATTGACCATGCGCCGTGCGGGACTCGAACCCGCCCCGCCGGATTAAAAGTCCGGAGCTCTACCCGATGAGCTAACGGCGCGCGAGCTAGTCAGTGTGCCAGATGGGTGGGCTGTGCGTCAGTGCCGGCCGAGCGTATCCAGTGGCTCGGCCTCCGGGCTCTCGCCGGCGGCCACGCGCAGCAGCTCGTCGATGCGGGTCAGCTTCACGCGCGGGCGCCCGTGCGGCTCGCCCAGGGCCTGCTCGTGGCGGTCGATCTCCGACCAGCCTTCGTAGGTGACCAGTGCCGGCACGCGCTCGGCTAGCAGCCGCTCGATCGCCTCGGGCTCGGGCTCGGCGGGCTGCAGGTGCTTGTCGGCGGCCAGGTCCTCCAGCAGCGCGTCGACCGTCTGCTGGGCGTCCTTCTTGTTCGTGCCGATCACGCCTGAGGGCCCGCGCTTGATCCAGCCGACGGCGTACTCGCCGGGGAGCACTCGGGAGGACGCGGCCTCCGGGGCGCCGGCAGGCGGCCCGTCGAAGGCCACGACGCGGCCCCCCTCGTTGGGGATCCTCGCGCTGCGATCATCGAAAGGCACGCCAGGCAGCGCGATACCGCGATAGCCAATCGCCCTCATCACCAGGCCGGCGTCGAGCTCCTCGGTCTCACCGGTGGGCTCGGCCCTGAGCCGGCCGTCCTTGCCGGCCTGAAGTGCGTTGCGCGCCATCACGACTGTACGCACGCCATTTCCATCCCCAACAATTTCCGTCGGGGAGAGCAGAAAGCGCAGGATGACCTGCTTGCTCTTGCCGGTCGGGGCACGGCGGGCGTAGTCGCGCAAGACGGAGACGTTGCGCTCGGAAGTCGGGTCCATGTTGGGGTCGCTGGTGGCCAGCGCACGCTCCAGCTCCTCGGCGTCGACGATCACATCGGCGTCGGCGAGCTCCCCGAGCTCCAGAAGCTCGGGATTGGTGAAGGCGGCCTGGGCGGGACCGCGGCGGCCGACCACGACGATCTCTTGCACGTTGCTCGCATCGAGCACTTCCAGCGCGTGGTCGGCGATATCGGTCACCGCCAGCTCGTCGTGGGTCAGCGTCAGCATGCGCGCGACGTCGAGCGCAACGTTGCCGTTGCCGATCACGACAGCGCGCTCAGCCGACAGGTCGAAGTCGTGGTCACAGTAGTCGGGATGGCCGTTGTACCAGCCGACGAAGTCGGTCGCCGGGTGGCTGCCTTCCAGGTCCTCGCCCGGAATGCCGAGTGGCCGGTCGGCCGGCGAGCCGGTGGCGTAGACGACGCAGTGGTAGTGCTCGATCAGCTCGTCGCGCGAGACGTCGCGCCCGAGCTCGACGTTGCCGAAGAACCTGAAACGCGGATGCGCGGCGGTCTTCTCGTAGATGCGCGTGACCGACTTGATCTTCGGGTGGTCGGGAGCGACCCCGGAGCGCACCAGCCCCCAGGGCGTGGGCAGCCGCTCGATCATGTCGACCTCGAGGTTCTCGCGACCGCCCTTGAGCAGGTGCCCGGCGGTGTAGAAGCCGGCGGGCCCGGAGCCGATGACTGCGATGCGGATAGGGGTCATGGAGATGTTCTAGCGGCTGTGGCGCGCTCACCCAATCATTTCATGGGTTGGAGCATGGGCCGGAGCCAGCCGGACCATGCTCCCCTCCGCGGATCATGGCTCCGCGATTATGGGCACGGTCCGACTCGAACGGACGACCCCCTCGGTGTAAACGAGGTGCTCTAGCCAACTGAGCTACGCGCCCCCGTGGCCCTCTGGGCGAGGTCTTCAGGGTAGGCCTAACATTAGGGACTTCTTGCGTGCGAAGCTGTAGAGATGGGGGCCGGGGTGCAGCGACGTCGAATGGTGTACCTCGGGGCGTTCGTCGTGGGGCTCCCTGTTGCTGCTCGTCGTGCTGGCGCAAGTATTCCTACCAACGCTGGCCGCCAGGCGTGTGCGCGACCGCGTGGCTCGCTACGGGACGGTGCGCAGCGTCAGCGTCAGCGCCTTCCCGGCCGTCAAGCTGCTGTGGGGCAAAGCCGACTCGGTCAGCGTCGCGCCGGCAGCGCTGTCGGTGCCGATCTCGCAGATCGCCACGCTCCTATGGGAAGCGCGTGAGGTGGGCTCCATGACCGTCACCGCCGAGCCGCCACGCTGACAGCCGTGCCCGACCTGCCCGCCGGCCTCAAGGTCAACGACCTGCGCATGGAAAAGCGTGGCTCGGCGATCAACAGCGAGCGCCACGTTGACCCAGCAGCAGCTCGACGAAGCGCTGCCCAGCGGCTTTCACATCGAACCGACGGCCAGCGGCGGCGGCCAGGTGCGAAGCGCGCGCCTCGGGCGGCCTGTTCGGCGTGCAGGCGTCGATCACGGCACTCGTTAAGCCTTTGGAAGGCAGGCTTGTGGCCGAACCGCAGGGTTTCCCGCTGGCAAGCCTCGGCACGCTGACGCTCTTTAGCGACACCCATTTGAAGGTGAGCTCAGTGGGTGTTCGGGTGTTGCGCACCCAGCCGCTCACTTACAGCCTGTCCTTGGCCGCCACGCTGGTTTGAGTCGGCGCCTTTGTCGCGCCGACTGCCCTGCCAGAGTCGGCGCTCTTCGCCGGGCCGGCGGCTCTGCCAGAGCCGCCGCTCTCGCCGCGCCGCCGCCCCGCTTGAATGAATGCTCTGGGTCTAGACGCGGGCCGTCGCCGAACGCGAACCGCCCGAGCGCGCATGCACGGTCATCGGCATGCCCTCACGCGGGCTGATCGTTGGCATCTGACGGTAGGACAAGGCGAAGTCGCGGGGCAACTCGAGCGTGAAGTCGCGAGCGATCAGCGTGGCGATCGTGCGCACCTCCAGCTGGCCGAAGCGCATCCCGATGCAGGTGCGCGAGCCGCCGCCGAAGGGGATGTAGGCCCCCTTGGGGATCTGTGCCTTGGCCTCGGGCGCAAAGCGCTCGGGACGGAAGGCCTCGGGCTCGGCCCACACGTCGGGCAGGTGGTGCGAGGCCCACGAGCTGTAGTTGACGTAGGCGTTGGCGGGCACGGTGTGCCCTTCGAACTCGAACGCCTCGATCGACTTGCGCGGTCCGATCCAAGCCGGCGGGTACTTGCGCAGGGTCTCCTCCAAGGTCATCTCCAGCTGCGTCAGCTCGCCGCTCATCAGCTGCCCTGCGTTGGGCGCGCCGTTGCTGAGCATGCTGGCCTGCTCGGCCCTGAGCTGCTCGGCCAGGTGTGGGGCCTTGGCCAGCTCGTAGAACATGAAGGCGACAGTCGAGGTGGTCGTGTCGTGGCCGGCGAACAGCAGGGTCATCATCTCGTCGCGGATCTGTCCGTCTGAGAGCTGCTCGCCGTCCTCGCTCTGCGCGTCGAGCATGAGACTGAGCACGTCCTCGCCGCGCTCCCCGCTGGCCCGCTTCGCTTTGATCTCGCTGTAGAGCATTTTGTTGAGCTTGCGCGTTGCGTCCTGTAGCCGTGCCCAGGGTGTGCCCGGCACGCGGATGAAGCGGAACTCGGGGCCGGATGAGAAGAAGCCGAGCGCCTGCTCGAACATTGCCGCGGCATCGATCTCGCGTGCCGCGGGACCGTCCGGCTCGATCCCGAACAGGGCTCGCATCGCCACGCGTGTCGCCAGTTTTCGTGTCCAGGCATACAGGTCGATCCGCTCGCCGTCGCGCCACTGCGTGAGCGCTCGTTCGGTCTCCGTGCTCATGACATCGAGCGAGGCCGCGATCCGCTCGCGATGAAACGCCGGCAGCATGATCTGGCGCGAGCGCTTGTGGTAGGGGTCGTCGGTCGTCAGCAGCCCATCGCCAAGCACCGAGATCAGGTCGCGAAAGTGCGATTCTCGCCAGAGAAAGTTGTTGGCGTGAGAGACGGTGATGTAGTGGTTGGCGGCCGGGCCAAGCATGAAAACGACGTTGCTGTGCAGCACGCGCATCGTGAAGATCGGCCCATAGCGCTCGTAGCCTTCCAGCAGCAGGGGAAGCGGCGCCTCGATGAAGCGCTTCGTTCTCGCCAGCGAGAAGCCGGTGTCGCCAGGCGGGTAGGGGACAGTCGCGGCTCGTTCGTCGGCGAGGTCCTGGGTGAGGATCCGAAACGGGTTTTCGTGGCGCAGGCGCGGCGGCTCAAGGATGGGCATGGCGTAAGCGTAGAGGACCGGAGGAGCGGTTTGGCTGGCCGGCCAGTTTCGGGGCTTGGGCGGCTGCTGGGCGTTCTTCGGATTGCGGCGCTGCGCTACGCGGTGTGGTCGCGCGGGTGGGCGGGTGTCTTAGAATTGGCATGCCCCGCGCGCGTGGGCGCGCGCGTGTCTTCTAATAACTCCTTGCTTGTTAAGAGACCGCGCGTGCGTGCGCGGCCTTCTAACTACGCCTGGCTTGTTCTTAGGCAACGCGCGTGCGCGCGCGGCACGGCGTTTCGCAAGACAGTGCCGCGAGGCGGGTCCGGTCGGCACCGGGTGTCGGCACGCTCGCTGCGATACTCTGCGCTACGCACGTAGCGGTATCCCGTGCAGCAAGCACGGGGGCGTAGCTCAGTTGGTTAGAGCGCTGCCCTGTCACGGCAGAGGTCGCGGGTTCGAGTCCCGTCGCTCCCGCTCAGTGTTTACGGGTCGAATGCGGATGTGTCGCACCGGCCGGGGTCGCGTTAACGTACCCAGGACGTACATCGGGCGCAGCTGACTTTAAGGCGACGATGGGCGACGCTGGCCGACAGAATGTCGTCGTCTAGACCGCTCCGGGGCCTTGGAGCGAGCTGGGGGCGATCGGCTTGTCTACCTCGGCCTACGCCTTCGCCTGCCTTTCTCAGTGGGTGTCGCACAAACCTCGGGTCTGTCCGGTGTGGTTAAGAGACTTTCTGGGTATGTCCCAGAATTTTCTTGTGTGTGATCGTGAGCAGGTGTTCTTGTTGCCGCCGGACCCACGGGATTGGTTGCCGGAGGGTCATTTGGCGTGGTTCGTGTTGGAGTCGGTGCAGGAGATGGATCTCTCGGCGTTCTATGCGTCCTATCGGCTGGATGGGTGGGGCCGGGCGGCGTTCGAGCCGTCGATGATGGTTGCGTTGCTGCTTTACGCTTACGCGCGGGGCGAACGCTCTTCGAGGGGGATTGAGCGCCGGTGTGTGGAGGATGTTGCCTACCGGGTGATCGCTTGCCATCAGACCCCTGATCACGCCACGATCGCGCGCTTCCGTGTCCGGCACGAGGAGTCGTTGGCTGCCTTGTTCACGGAGGTGCTCTCGCTGTGCAAGGAGGCGGGGTTGGTGAAGGTCGGGCTGATCGCGATCGACGGGACGAAGGTCCACGCCAACGCGTCTCATCACTGCAACCTTGATTACGAGCAGCTCGCGCGTGAGATCCTCAAGGAGGCCGAGGCACTCGACGCGGCCGAGGACGAGCTTTACGGGGATGTGCGTGGCGATGAGCTGCCCGAGCAGCTACAGACCCGTGAGGGACGGCGTGCAGCGTTGCGGGAGGCGAAGCAAAGACTCGAGCGTGACCGCGGGGAGAACGGGAGCGTGAAGAGCGAAGCGGCCGCGGGGGTGGGCTCTTCAGGGGTGAAGATCGAGCTTGATGCTGGGGTGATCGTCGCGCGGGTTCAGGGTCGCGATGGATGGTTGCTTGAGGCTCGCCGCCAGCTCGATGAGCACCGCCGGCGTGAGGCCATTCCGATCGAGCGCTCGCGTGCCGGGCGGCTGCTGGAGGCAGAGCGACGGTTGCAGCAGAACCTCGCGGTCGAGCGCGAAGCGAACGAGGCATATGAGCACTACCGGGCGCACGGGCGCGACACCCAAGGCCGACGGCTCAGTCGCCCACCAAAGCCATACGAGCCGCCCGAGACGCCAGCGGGGAAGATCAACACGACCGATCTCGATTCGCGCAACGTGAAGACCCCGCGCAGCTACACCCAGGGCTACAACACCCAGGCCGCGGTGAACGAGCAGCAGATCGTGCTCGCCGCCGAGGTGACTGCCAGCTCACCAGACTTCGGTCACCTACAGCCAATGGTCGAAGCCACCAGACAGGAACTAGAGAAGGTGGGTGTCACCGAGACACCGGGAGTGACGGTTGCTGACAGCGGCTATTGGAACGAGGCGCAGATCGATAACGTCGTGAGCAACGGCATCCAGGTGCTGATCCCGCCCGACGCGGGCAAGCGCGACACACCGCGCCGCGGCTGGGATGGCGGGCGTTACGCGTTCATGCGCACCGTGCTCGCCGGCGATTATGGCGGCGGGCTTTACCGAAGACGCAAGGCGATGATCGAGCCCGTGTTCGCGCAGACCAAGCACAACCGCCGCATCAACCAGCTCCACAGGCGAGGCAGATCCGCCGCACGCTCCGAATGGCGGCTAATCACAGCGACTCACAACCTGCTGAAGCTCCACAAACACCACCTAGCCGCCCAGGCGGCCTAAAACGACACCCGGGCCACACAGAGACTCGACCAGGCCCCACAAAACCAGATCTCTACAGGCACCGCTGACGTTCACCCATCGCCCGCAGCAACTTTGTGCGACACCCACGACGAAGTGCGGGCGCGGTCTTCTGGCACAACGGCGCTGACGTCACCGAGCCGAACGTCAGCCCGTTCGCGGGCGAGCGCCCGACGCGCTGCTGCGTCGCCTCGGACCGGCGCCATCGGCCTGACGAGGAGCTGGTCGATGGTCTCGCGTCGATGCACGCTCAGCTCGCCCTTTGGAGCTTGCTCACGTAGGCGCGCCTGGGTGCGGCGTTAGCGGCGGGGTGCGAGGATTGCGGGGTGGCGGGCAGACGCGGTGGTGAGCGGAGGGATCTCGGGGCGCTCGTGCGCGACCTCTCGCCCGAGATTCTGCGGGAGATCGTGGCCTCTGCTGCCGACTGGCACGATGACGTAGAGCGCCATGTGCGGCTGGCGGCCGCGCGCGAGGCGGGCGACTTGGCGGAGCTTCGCGTGGAGGTGGACCGTGGGTTGCGGACGCGGCGGTTCCTTGGGTATCGCGAGAGCTCGGAGTGGGCACGAGCGCGCGGCGGTCGTCGAGGAGTTGCGTTTGGCTGCGGCGTCTTCGCCGTCGAGGACCTTGTCGTCCTGGTGGAGCGCGGGATCGGGCATGTCGTGAAGGTGATCATGCACGCCGATGATTCCAACGGGACGATCGGCGATCTCGCACGCGACTTGCTTGACGTTCACGCGGTGGGTGCGATGCGGGCGTCGCCGATCCGCTGAAGCTTGCGGCGTGGATGGTGCGGTTCAGCTGCGAGGACCAGGATTTCTTCGAGGTCGATCCGGTCAGGTACGCCGATGCTCTCGGCGAGCATGGGCTTCTGGCCTACCGTCGCGCGATCGAGGAGCGCGGGGATGGCGAGCGGGTCTTTGCGGTGCATTGGGCGCGCGAGCGCCTGGCCGTGCTCGACGGTGACGGGGAGGCGATCGTGGCGCTGCTTGGCGGGGATCTCAGCGCGCCACACCAGTTCATCCGGGTGTGCGAGGCGATGGCCGAGCTCGGACGCGAGGATAAGGTTCTGCTGTGGGCCAACCGCGGCATCGCGGAGACCGACGGCTGGCAGGTCGAAAAGCTCTACGACTTCGCGTGCGGCGTGCACGAGCGTCGTTCGGCTCCGCTGGAGGTGTTGCGTTTGCGGCGCGAACAACACCAGGATGGCCTCCGCCGGCACCTATTCGCGCCTGCGCGATGCGGCCGACGCGGTGGGTGCGTGGGATATCGAGCGTGACGCGGCGTGCCTTGCACTGCGCGAGCGCGATCTCGGCGGGCTGGTGGATGGGCTGCTTGCCGAGGGGGACGTAGAGGAGGCTTGGCGCGTCGCAAACGAGGATCCCGACTGGGACCCGGGGCTGGCACGGCGCCTGCGTCTCGCGGAGGCCCGCGAGCCACAGCACCCGGAGCAGGCGCTGCCCTGGTACCTGCTTGTCGTGGATGAGTTGCTGCTCGAGACCGGCCGCCGCGCCTACGCTCGAGCGGTCCCGGTACTCAAGAACGCTCGTCGCGCAGCCAATGCGGCGGGTCGGTTGACATGTAGCTCGACCGGCGGCCGAGATCAAGTCATCAGGCAGTGGGGCGTGCCGCGTCGATGCGCGCGACGATTGCCTGGACGTCGTTGGCGGCTTGGTGGACGTCGGCGGGAGCGAAGCCGAGCTGCTCGGCAAGTGCTCGGTAGCCGTCGGGCCATTCCGGAAGCACGGTGATGCGCGGGGGCCAGGCGTGCTTGCCGCGCAGGTGAAAGATCTCCACGCATACCTCTCGCACTCCTTTGCGGTCCTCTTCGGGTACCAGCCGGTCCACGAGGATCAGGTCGATGAGGTCGCGGTAGCGGTCGTTTGGTCGCTCTGGATCGGTGTGATCGGTGCAGGCGTGCAGCTTCTGCGCGATGAGGTAGGCGATCGTGACGAGTGGCAGTTCGCCGGGGGACGGTAGACCCAGGCGTTCGGGATCGACGAACGTGTTGCCCGGTCCACTGGATCTGGTGGCCGGCGGTCCCTTCGGTGGGCGAGACCTCGAACTGCACGGTGCTCCACGGGTCGCCCTGGTAGCTGACCTTGACGTCGCCACGATGAGCAGCGGTGTCACGAACCTGCTCCAGCCCGGTCAGCCTGAATGCGAATCCCTCCCAACCGTGAGCCAGTGCTGCTCGCAGTCGTGGAGCGATGTCCTCGCCCGCGAGGCGCGCGGTGGCGTCGAGATCCTTCGTGGCGCGAGCCCGTAGTCCGAGCAGTAGCTCAATCGCCACGCCGCCCTTGATCAGGAACAGTGGCTCATCGTGCTCGTCGCGAGCATGGCGCATGAGCGTGGCCGCGAGGGCGACGTAGCCGAGCTGGCGGCGTGCTCGCTGCTGAAGCTGCGTATCGGCAATGACGTTGCGCAGCCGCTGCTCCAGCGCGCGGCGGTTGCGGGGCGGTTCGTCGTAGCGTCTACCGTTCACGGTGGTCCTCAGCGTGACGTGCGGCATAGGCGTCCCGCGCGGCGGCTGCACCATCGCGGGTGATGAGACTCTGCCGCTCGGCGGTCTGGATGGCCTGCTCGATCAGCTCGCCGCGAATGTGGGCCCCGATTCCATCGAGGACCGCTCTCAGCGGCGTCACGATTGGTAGTCCCCGCAGTTTCGCGGTCTGTTCCCTGGTCAAGTCGCGGTGATGCAGCCGATACAGCGCAGGTACGGGCCGGTGGGTGCGATAGCCACTCGGTACGGTCACCTCGATGCTTGCGGGGTTTATGTCACACAGCTCGTAGAGGTCGAGCGCGGTTTCGTGTGAGAGCACTCCGACGCCCATCGGCCACAGCGCCGCGCGCATGTACTCATCCAGCTCGTCAGGCGGGATGCCCTTCATCCGGTAGACGCCGTAAGCGACGCGTTCGGCGACGCCGCGCCGCTCATAGTCGACCAGGCGCTTGGGGTCGAAGCCCGCACGGCGGACGTCCTCGGCGCGCAGGTATCCATGCTGGTCCTGCGCCAGCTCGAGCAGCTCGGTGTAGACACGCCCAGGCATCGCTGTACAGAGTACCGCAAAAAACAGTATTTTGTACATGGCGTCTCAGGGCTCGCCGGGTGCGGCACCGTGCCCATTGGTATCAGTCCTTGAGCGTCGCCTCTTCAGTTGGGTCGCGGGCCCGACGTACCCACGACGTACAACCATCGTCACTCAGCCTCTTTCTGAATCGGCCTGGAATGACGGTTTTCCCGTAGCGACAAGACGATCGGCGACGTTAGGAGACGCTGGCGCGCCCTGTCACGGCAGAGGTCGCGGGTTCGACCCCCGTCGCTCCCGCTCAGTATTCGGGATGCACGCCCTGGGAGACCTGTGCGAGCTGGAGCGGGTCACCGAGCAGGATGAGATTCCGCGCGGCGGTGCCCATCGCGAGCGCGTCGGCGAGCGAGACCTGGCCCGCCTCGTCGATGATCACCTGGATGAACAGATATGACTCGTCGAGCCGCTCGGCAAGACGCCCCAGTTGCTCGATGTCAGGTGATCCGTAGATACTCGAGCTGTGTCGTGCTCGGCCAACATGAGGATGACCAGTGAGCGAGACGACCAAGCACCATGCGAAGATCGTGTGGCGGGGCGACAGGGACGACTTGCGCCACCGCGTCCTCTCCTACGAGGATGAGCCGGAGGGCACATTGGATGGCGCTTGCTTCACCGATGTGGTGTTGCGGCCTCACGTCGTATTTGAAGACGACGTTTCCGAGGACGCGATCAGACTGCTGCACGACCAAGCGCACGAGGCGTGCTTCATCGCCAACTCGGTCAACTGTGCAGTCGAGGTGGAGTCGCGGCTGTCGTGAGGAGAGGATCGTCCAGCTCGCTTCAGCGCGGGCCTCGGTGGCCGATCGCAACGCGCGAGTTGCGAGCCGCGCGTGGTGACGGCAGGGTGGGGGCTTACGGCTCAGGAGTTCGCCGCGCAAGCCAGCGAGATCAATCATGTCGTCCCTGAGGCATCCCTATCCGGCACGTCCCGGTGGGTCGGGCGCTGGGCCCCACATACTGCTGGCGACTCCTAAAGTGTAAACAGCACAGACGCGGGTCTTGCATGTGAATCCGATACTCTTGACAAACGCTCGACTTCTCGCTATACATTATTCTATATATGGAGTCCGATTCACAGCCAAAGCGGGGATTTGCGTCATCCACGCGATACGCGACCGCGTCTCCGCAGAAGCACCTTCCGCTCGGCGGGCGGCGCCTCTGGGTGGTCGACATCGAGAACGTAGCCCGCGGATCCGTCCGGACGACCGCCATCGCCAGATGGGCGCATGATGTCGTCACCTACTCGCTGGAGATCGAAGCAACGGAGCAGGTCGTGATCGGCACCAGCCACGTCGGCATGTTCAACGTCTCGTCATCGTGGCCTGGCGCCCGCCTGAGGGTCCGTTCGGGTGAGAATGGCGCCGACCTGGAGCTCCTCGACGTGATCGAGCGCGAGGGGGTCGAGCATCGGTTCGATGAGCTCGCCCTCGTGTCCGGCGACGGCATCTTCACCGATGCCGTCGCCCGTCTCGGGGCCTGCGGGGTCGAGGTCACAGTGGCGGCATGGTCCGAGAGCCTCTCCAAGTGCCTGCGCCTTGCCGCCGCGAAAATCGTCTACTTGACCGACGGCCATGCAACCGCGACACGTCGAGTCGCGTGATGACCGCCGATCCCCAGGGGCTCGCTCGCCCAGCGACATCGCCGAGCTCGCGGACGTGCGCCGCACGGTAGTCAGCAACTGGCGCAGGCGTCACTCCGACTTTCCGGCCGCCATCGCCGGCACCGACGCCAACCCGCTCTTTGCCCGAGACGAAGTAGTCGGCTGGCTCTCAGGACGCGGGCATGAGATCAGGGAGACGAGCGCCGGCGGATGGCTTTGGGAGGCTGCCAACTCGATCCGTGGCGTTGCGAGTCTCGATGCGGTCCGGGCGCTGATCCCGGCGCTCGCCTGCGTAAAGAGCCGCAGCGGCGGATCATCCTCCGATGGGGCGTGGCGATCGATTCTCGACGCCCGCCCGCCGGAGTTGCGAGAGCGAATCGCGATGTCGGTCGCCGAGCTCGGCATCCCGCACGAATCCGACGTCATGCGCCGGCTCGAAGTCCGGGATGAGGAGCTGCCAGTAGTCGTGGGAGCACTTGCCCACGCGATTGATCGTATCCCGACCGCTCATTTGGCCGAGGCCGTCGACTTCGCGCTTGAACGGTTCGCTCGCTGGCAGGCGAAGGCAGGCGCCGAGTTCGGCTTCATCGGCTCACGCACGTCGGCGTTGCTCGTCTCCCTCGCCGCCGGCGCAACCGGCGCCGTCTATGACCCGGCGTGCGGCATCGGCAACGTCCTCGTTGGTCTCGCCGGTCGCGGGGGTCATGCCAAGCTCGTAGGGCACGACATCAATGTCGACGCTCTCCGTTTGGCCGCAGAGCGCGCCCTGTTGCGGGATATCGAGATCGAGCTCGTCCAGGGCAACGTGCTTGCCGGCGATCTCGACCCGGGCCTCGAGGCCGATGTCGTCGTGGCAGAGCCGCCATTCGGGCTCCGCTGGGACTCGTCGTCCGCGATCGCCGACCCACGGTTCGCGTATGGCATGGCGCCGCGTTCTTCTTCCGAGCTCGCGTGGGTTGAGCACGCGGTTGCTCATCTAGCGCCGGATGGTCGCGCCTATGTTCTCACCGCCTCCGGTGCGCTGCACCGCCAAGGTGCCGAGCGGCAGATCCGCTCCAACCTCCTGTCCGCCGGCTGCATCGAGGCGATCGTCGGACTGCCCGCCAAGATGCTGCCTCACACCTCAATCCCGCTCGCCCTATGGGTCCTGAAACGACCGGGCGAGGCGACCGACGTCTTGCTGATCGACGCGAGCGAGACCGCTGACGTCGAGACCAGGGTCGCCGGGTGGATTGCCGCACACGCCGACATCGAAGCACCGCACGCTCTGGTCGCCCTAACGGACCTTCTTGCCGCTGAGGCTGTACTCACACCTGCGAGATGGATCGGACGGCTGGAGGTTGACTGTGACGCCATCGTCGCCGCTTTCATCGGCGGGTTCGCTCTCATAGCCGAGGGCGTCCGTGCGCTCGGGACCCAGCGGACCGATATGGAGGGCCTCTCCGATCTGCCGACGTCGCGTATTGCGACGATTCGAGAGCTTGTTGACGCCGGCGTGCTCGAGTTGCGTCCCGGTCGCTCCGTCGGGCGTCCGGAAGATCGCACGCCTGAGCTTGAAGCTCGGCTCGTGAAGGCATCGGATGTGAAGAGCCGCATCCTCGCACGCGTCGCCGACCTGCCAGAGCTCGGAGGCGTCGAGCTGACAGAGCCGGGCGACGTCCTCCTCACCACCATGAACGAGGTGTGCGCCGTCGTTGACGAGACCGGCGGGCACGTGCAGTCGACAGGCGTGGAGCGCATCCGAGTGCGCGACACATCCGCGATTGCGCCGGGCTACCTTGCGGCCGTCCTCACCGGATCGTGGAACAGCCGCTTCCAGACCGGCACGACCATCCAGCGCGTTCCTGTCCGTGAGCTGGAGATACCGCTCATACCGCTGGAGGACCAGGCGGTGGTCGAGCGCGCCCAAGCCGAAATGGAGCGGTTTCGGCAACTGTCCGAGCAGATGGCCGGTCAGGCCGAGCAAGTGCAGAACGCGATCCTCGATGCGCTGCGATACAACGTGGCACTTGAGCAGCCGGACATAAACCGACAGTCGGATAGGCGCCACACCGGCGAGGGCATCGAGGGGACCTGATGATCACTGCGAGCACAACCCTGCCCGAGCTGGAGCAGTACCTCGCGAAGGCGGCGGATCTGCTCCGCGGCAGCATCGACCAGGCCGACTTCAAGGCGTACATCTTCCCGCTGATGTTCTTCAAGCGGATCAACGACGTCTACCTGGAGGAGTTCGCCGCAGGCGCTGGAGGAGTCCGGCGGCGACCACGAGTTCGCGGCCTTCGCCGAGAACCACCGCTTCGCGATCCCCGACGGCAACCTGTGGGACGACGTGCGCAGCCACACCGAGAACATCGGCACAGCGCTTGCAGACCGCGTTCCGCGAGATCGAGAAGGCCAACCCCGAGACGCTCTACGGCATCTTCGGCAACGCCAACTGGACCAACAAGGACAAGCTGCCCGACCGCAAGCTCGCCGACCTGATCGAGCACTTCTCGACCAAGACGCTGTCCAACGCGGCCGTGGCGCCGGACGTGTTCGGCAACGCGTACGAGTACCTCATCAAGCGGTTCGCCGACCAGTCGAACAAGAAGGCCGGCGAGTACTACACCCCGCGCTCGGTGGTCGGCCTGCTGATCAACATCCTCGACCCGCAGGAGGGCGAGACCGTCTACGACCCGGCCTGCGGCACCGGCGGCATGCTGATCGAGGTCATCGAGCACGTGAAGGCCGCCGGCGGCAGCCCCAAGACCCTGTGGGGCAAGCTCTACGGCCAGGAGAAGGTGCTCGCCACCTCCGGCATCGCCCGGATGAACCTGCTGCTCCACGGCGTCGAGGACTTCAAGATCGTCCGCGAGGACACCCTGCGCAACCCCGCGTTCTACACCGGCAACCACCTGGCCCAGTTCGACTGCGTCGTCGCCAACCCGCCGTTCTCGCTGAAGAACTGGGGCGAGACGAGTGGGCGTCCGACCAGTGGGGCCGCAACAGCCTCGGCGGCGTGCCGCCCAAGGGCTACGCCGACTGGGCGTGGGTGCAGCACATGCTCACCTCCGCCGCGCCCCAAGACCGGCCGGGTCGCCGTCGTCCTGCCCCAGGGCGCGCTGTTCCGGCAGGGCGCCGAGGCGAGGATCCGCACCCATATCCTCAAGTCCGACCTCGTCGACGCCGTGATCGGCCTGGCGCCCGAACCTGTTCTACGGCACCGGCCTCGCCGCCTGCGTCCTGATCCTCCGCCAGCAGAAGCAGCCCGACGAGAAGGGCAAGGTGCTCTTCATCAACGGCGAGCACCTGTTCAAGCGCGGCCGCAACCAGAACACGCTGGAGCCCGAGCACGCCGCAGCAACTGCTCGACGCCTACGAGCTCGTTCGACGACATCGACGGCCTCGCCCGCGTCGTCGACCTCGACGAGATCGCCGGCAACGACTACAACCTCAACATCCCGCTGTACGTCGCACCCGCCGACACCGGCGAGAAGCTGACGCTGGCCGACGCACTCGCGGACCTGGAGGCCGCCCACGCGAAGGCCGCCGAGACCCGGGCGGCGCTGGAAGCCGAGCTAGCCAAGTGGGGACTGGGAGTGTCGCGCATGAGCACGAGCACGCGATCACCCAGCGCGAACTGGAGTCCTACCTGTGGGGTGCCGCCGTCGTGCTGCGCGGCCTGATCGACGCCGGCGACTACAAGCAGTACATCTTCCCGCTCGTCTTCCTCAAGCGGATCTCCGACGTCTACGACGAGGAGCACGCCGCCGCCATGGAGATCTACGGCGACGAGGAGCTCGCCGACCTCCCGGAGAACCACCGCTTCGCCATCCCTGACGGCTGCCACTGGGACGACATCCGCAGCGTCACCCAGAACATCGGCGCCGACGATCCTCAAGGCCATGCGCGCCATCGAGTCCGCCAACCCCGACACGCTCCCCGGCGTGTTCGGCGACGGCGACTGGGGCAACAAGAACCTGCTCCCCGACTCCACGCTGGCGGATCTGATCGAGCACTTCTCCACCAAGACACTGTCGATCGCGAACCTGCCCGAGGACGAGCTCGGCAACGGCTACGAGTACCTCATCAAGAAGTTCGCCGACGACTCCGGCCACACCGCCCAGGAGTTCTACACCAACCGCACCCTCGTGCACCTGATGACGCTCATGCTGGAGCCCCAGCCCGGCGAGTCGGTCTACGACCCCACCTGCGGCACCGGCGGCATGCTCATCTCCGCCGCCGCCGAGGTGAAGCGCCAGGGCAAGGAGTGGCGCAACCTGCGCCTCTACGGCCAGGAACTCAACTACGGGACCTCCGCGATCGCACGCATGAACCTGTTCCTGCACGGCATCACCGACGGGCACATCGCCCACGGCGACACCCTCGCCCGGCCCGCGTTCCTCGACGCCAAGGGACGGCTGCAGACCTTCGACGTCGTCCTCGCCAACCCGCCGTACTCGATCAAGGCGTGGAACCGCGACGCCTTCGCCAAGGACCCCTACGGCCGCAACATGTGGGGCGTCCCGCCGCAGGGCCGCGCCGACTACGCCTTCTTCCAGCACATCGCCAAGAGCCTCGACCCGAAGACCGGCCGCGCCGCGATCCTCTTCCCGCACGGCGTGCTGTTCCGGCGCGAGGAGGCCGCACTGCGTGAGGCGCTGGTGAAGTCCGATCTCGCTCGAGTGCGTCCTCGGGCTCGGCGCCGGGCTCTTCTACAACTCGCCCGATGGAGGCGGTCGTCGTCATCCTGCGCGCCACCAAGCCGGCCGAGCGCAAGGGCAAGGTGCTGTTCATCAACGCCGTCAACGAGGTCGCCCGCGAGCAGGCGCAGTCGTTCCTTCGCGAGTACCCACCAGACGAAGATCCTCGACGCCTACCGCGGCTTCGACGACGAGCGATCAGTTCGCCGCGGTCGCAACGCTCGACCAGATCGGCGCACAAGGGCTACAGCCTGGCGATCCCGCTGTACGTCGCCGGCGCCAAGGCCGCCGACGCCGGTCGGGCAGATCGACGTCGAGGATGCCCTCGCCGACTGGCGCGCAGGCAGCCGCAGCCTCGGAGGCCGCCATCGCTGACGTCCTCACCCTGCTTCGCGACGGAGGTGTCGGCGTGAGCCTCAACCTCGACAAGTCCACCTGGAAGCGCGTCGCCTTCGGCGACGTCGATCGAGAACGTCACCGATCGCGTCGACGACCCGTCGAAGGCGGGCGTCGATCGATACGTCGGGCTGGAGCACCTCGACCCCGGTGTGATGACCGTCGAGCGCTGGGGCAGCGCCCGATGAGGTCGAGGCACAAAAGCTTCGCTTCCAGCCTGGCGATGTGATCTTCGGCCGACGCCGCGCCTACCAGAAGAAGGTGGCGCTCGCCGAGTTCGAGGGCATCTGCTCAGCGCACGCCCTCGTCTTCGTGCGCCGACCGGACTGCCTCGATCCGGACTTCCTGCCGGTCTTCCTGTCGAGCGAGCTACTTCCTCGACCGCGCCATCGCCATCTCGGTCGGCTCCCTGTCTCCGACGGTGAACTGGCGCGACCTCAAGGTCCAGGAATTCGATCTTCCGCCGCTCGACGAGCAGAAGCGCATCGCCGACCTCCTGTGGGCTTGCGAGACCGCAGGGCGAGGGCTGTACTCCCTACGAGCAGCCGCCAGCCGAGCTCGACAGATCTGGATCGATACGGAGGTAGCGGTCTTCGTTGAGCGGAAGACTGCACCGTTTTCGTCGATGTGGGTTAGGTCACCCGAGAGCGGCTGGTCAGTCGCGCCAGTTGATGCGGTCACTGGAAGGTATGTCCTGTCGCTGTCCGCGCTCGGACGCGAGGGGTACCAGCCCGGATACCTCAAGAATGTTCCGGACACTGTTCAGGCGAGGGGGACGTCGCTCCGCCAAGGCGACCTATTGATCTCGCGAGCCAACACCGCTAACGCGGTGGGCCGTGCGGGGATTTATCCAGAGAACCGGACAGACGTCTCGTTTCCGGACACAATGATGCGGATATCGCTTGCGGCAGACGTGATGCCCGAGTTCGCCGAGGCCGTGATCCGCAGTGCCGACGGCCGCATGCACATGAGGCGATCAGCCGCCGGCAGCGCGACAAGCATGGTGAAGATTAACCGTCAGTCACTTGGGCGACTGGAGTTTCCCGTTGTGCCCGAACAGAACAGCAGCGCTTCCTGGCGAATCTCACTAGGCTGCACTCGGTTGTCGCACAGGTTGACGCTCAAATTTCCGCTCTGGCATCGGTGCGCGGATCGATGCTCGCCGAAATCTTTGGAGGCGACTGATGACTGCCCAGTTCAACGAGGCCAACACCGTCCGTGACTTCATTCGCGATCTGATTAAGTCGCCGGACTGCCCGTACGTACCGGGCAGCTCCCTCCCGCGCGCGGTAACGGACGTGCTGCTGGAGGGTGTCCTCAAAGACGCCCTGATCCGGCTCAACCCCGAGATCGCCGAGCGGCCCGACCGGGCGGACGAGGTTATCTACCAGCTGCGGGCAATCCTGATCTCCGCTCGCACGAGCCCCCATCCGGTGGTGGCCAACGAGGAGTTCATGGCCTGGCTGACGGGTCAGAAGTCGATGCCGTTCGGCCCGAACGGCGAGCACACGACGGTGCGCCTCATCGATTTCGGCTCGCCCACGAGCGTGGACCGGGGCGGCGTCGCCCGCGATAACAGCTGGACGATCTCGACAGAGGTCACCTTCGAGCAGGGCCGCGTGGAGAAGCGGTTCGACCTGGTGCTGTGGTGCAACGGGATCCCGCTGGTGGTGGGTGAGGCGAAGACACCAGTACGGTCCGCATACACCTGGATAGACGCCGCCGCCCAGGTGCACGACGACTATGAGCGAAGCGTGCCGCAGTTCTTCGTGCCCAACGTCTTCTCCTTCTCCTCCGAGGGCAAGGACTTCCGCTATGGCACGGTCGGTATGCCCGTCGAGCTGTGGGGTCCGTGGCGCGAGGAGAGTCCCGACGACGAGCCGGTAAAGATCGGCTTGGAGGCCGTTCAGGTAGCGGTCGACGGAATGCTGAATGCCGCGGCGGTGCTGGATTTCCTGCGGTTCTTCACGATATATGCGACGGACAAGCAGCACCGCAAGATCAAGATCATTGCGCGGTTCCAGCAGTTCCAAGCAACGAACCTGATCGTCGAGCGAGTACTGCTGGGTAGGGTCAAGCAGGGCCTGATCTGGCACTTCCAGGGCTCGGGCAAGTCGCTGCTCATGGTGTTCAGCGCGCTCAAGCTGCGCGCGACGGCAGGGCTGTCGAACCCAACGATCCTGATCGTCGTCGACCGCATCGACCTCGACACCCAGATCACCGGCACCTTCAACGCCTCGGACGTTCCAGGACTCGTTTCGACCGACTTCCGGGCTGAGCTGGTCGAGCTGCTGTCGGTCGGGGCGCGGAAGATCATCATCACGACGATTCACAAGTTCGGGGAGGTCCCTGGTGTCCTGGACGCGCGCGACAACATCATCGTGATGGTCGACGAGGCCCATCGTACCCAGGAGGGCGACTACGGTCGCAAGATGCGGCAGGCGCTCCCGAACGCGTACCTGTTCGGGCTGACCGGTACCCCGATCAACCGCCGTGACCGCAACACCTTCAAGTGGTTCGGGTCGGAGGAGGACGAGGGCGGCTACCTTTCGCGCTACACCATGCACGAGTCCATCCGCGACGGTGCGACGCTCCAGCTGCACTTCGAGCCGCGGCTGTCGGAGATTCACATCGACGAAGGGGCCGTGGATGCCGCCTTCGAGGAGCTCGCCGAGGCCAACGAACTCGACGAGGCGGCCAAGACGACGCTGTCAAAGAAGGCCGCCTCGATCGAGGCCCTGATCAAGGCGCCAGAGCGGATCCGGCAGATCGCCGCGGACATCGTTGAGCACTACACCACCAAGGTCGAGCCGGAGGGCTTCAAGGCGCAGGTCGTCGTTTACGACAAGGCCTCTTGCGTGGCGTACAAGGACGAGCTCGACACGATGCTCTCACCGGAGGCGTCCACGATCGTTATGTCGAAGGGCCGCAACGACCCGGCTGGGTGGGCGAAGTGGACGCCCGGCGCCGACGAGCTCGAGCGGATCTTGGCGCGGTTCAACGACCCCGCCGATCCGCTGAAGATCATCATCGTCACCGCCAAGCTGCTCACCGGCTTCGACGCTCCGATCCTGCAGTGCCAGTACCTCGACAAGCCACTCAAGGAGCACACCCTGCTCCAGGCGATCACGCGCACCAACCGCGTCTATCCGCCGCACAAGACTCACGGACTGATCGTCGACTACCTGGGCGTCTTCGACGACGTCGCCAAGGCGTTCAAGTTCGACACGGAGTCGGTCACCAGGGTCATCACCAACATCGACGAGCTGAAGGAACGGCTCGGTCCGGCAATCGACGCGGCTGTCGCGTTCTTCCCCGGTGTCGACCGGACCGTCGGCGGCTACGAGGGGCTCATCACCGCGCAGGCTGCGATCGCCGAGAACGCGATAAAGGATCTTTTCGGGCTCGCGTACAGCATCGTCTCACAGCTGTGGGAGGCGATCAGCCCTGACCCCATGCTGAGGACCTTCGAGTCGGACTACCGGTGGCTCACCGACGTCTACGAGTCCGTGCGGCCCTCCGACATCACGGGCCGGCTGGTGTGGCATGCCCTCGGGGCGAAGACGATCGACCTGATCAACGAGCACGTTCAGGTGGAGATCCCGGGCGGGTCGGAGACGATTGTCCTGGATGCCCAGACGATCGAGGATCTGATGACGGGCACGCAGCAGAGCGACCCGGTGGAGATCGAGAAGGAGATCACCGCAAGGATCGCTCGTCACCTGAACAACCCGACCTTCGTCGAGCTAGGCAAGCGGCTCAGTCAGCTTCGCGAGAAGTACGCCGGCATCCAGCAGTCCTCGCTCGACTTCCTACGTGAGCTGCTCGAGCTCGCCCGCGACACCGTCGCCGCGGAGAAGGCGATCGACGAGATGCCCCGTGAGGAGCGAGGCAAGGCCGCGTTGACCGAGCTCTTCGAGTCGCTGAAGACCGATGAGACCCCGGTGATCGTGGAGAACGTCGTCGACCGGATCGACGAGGTCGTCAGAAGCGTGCGCTTCCCGGGCTGGCAGGTCACCAACGAGGGGGATCGCGAGGTTCGCCAAGCGCTCCGGAAGACGCTCTACATCCAGTTCAAGGTCCGCGACGAAGCCGTCTTCGACCAGGCCTTGAGTTATGTCCGCGAGTACTACTGATCAGCCACGCCCGAGCCCCAGCCAGCGGCAGCTCCCGACTATAAGGCTCTCCGCGGCCAGCCCCGCGATGGATTCAAGGACCGTGTCAGGCTTCAGTTACCAGCCCGCCGGCCATGAGGGTGTCGCAGCAGCCTCGGACATCTGTTGGTGTCTGCATGAACGTGATCGTGCGTCCACCCGTGAGCCACGGCCCGTAGCTCTCGGCGTGACTCGGTGACGCGCGACGATCTGCCGCATCGGCCTCCGGGTAGACGAGCGCGGCACCGTTGGCCGGTTTGAAGCGCATCGCGTAGGCGACGATCTGGTAGAGGTCGGCGGGGTCGACTCCGCTTGGTCTCTCGCGTGAGTTAGCGAGCAGCTTGTACTTCGCGTCGATGACGGCGACTGCCTCGCCCTCGTTGCGCACGAGGATGTCTGGCTTGAGGCGTCCGATCTCGTGCTGGCCGTCGATGCCCTGCAGATACTGGTCTATCAGTGGTTCGAGCGACATTCGCCAAAGATCGCGTACCGGCGGATGCGCCTCGCCCTTCTTGTTCCACAGGAACTGGCTTGCCCGCACCTTGCGCCGCAGGCGCTCGGACTTGGCGAGCAGCCCGATCACCCGACCGTCGCCTTGATTGCTTGCAGGGACACCATGAGCGTGTCGGGCGTGAGGTGTGACGGTTCGAACCCGAACTTCCTATAGAACGACGCTGCATCGTTGTTGAGTGCATCCACCGTGACCGCCCGTATCGCTAGCTCGTCCGAGGCCCGCAGCACGCGCTGAAGCGCATCGAGCAGCAGGCTGCGGCCGAGGCCGACGCCTTTATGTTGGGTTGCGACAGCGAGACGCGCGATGAGCGCCACCGGAATGGGGAAGCGCTTTGAAAGCCCACGACGGACGTCGTCGGTGGCCTGCTCGTGCTCGACCTGGGCCGCGACGAGGGTGTAGTAGCCGGCGAGTCGGTCGTCCCTATCAAGGGTCACGAACGTGCGGGCCGCATCACGGCGCTGGCTCTGCCCCGCGTAGGCACGTAGCCAACGATCCAGCGTCTCCTCACCGCAGCTGAACTCACCGACGTCATGCGCACGACGGTCAAACGGTGTCGTCGCGCTGAACTGCGGTGTCACGCCTGACGCAGCGCGCTGGGCCTCGCGGTCAGCTCGCGCAGTCCCTGCTCAGCGATCGCGGACGGCTTCTCCAGGGCGGCAAGGAACCGTCGTGCGGCGTCGTCGTCAACGAGGTACTGCGTGCGCTCGGCGAGTGTTCGCTCGGCCTCGCGGCGGGCGGCGCGACGGACGAACTCGCTCAGGGTCTCTCCGCTGGCCGCCGCAGCGGCCTGCTCGAGATCGCGCTCCTCCTCGGTGATCCTGATATCGATCCTGCGAGTCTTAGTTGTGGTCGACGCCATTACCAAAGTGTACGGCATCCGTCCGGACAATACAGCCGTCCCCAAAGGGACCCGGACCCGTCCAGTCTACGAACCAGCCTGCGGCGTAGCGCCCATCCGGATCTCAATCCCTCGATGTGCAATCACCGGCCCCAACCACCGTCGCTTCCGTTTTGTGTTGTGTCGGGACATCGGAAATTGATGTCTCGGGACATGGTAGACAGTTCAGGTGTTGTTGATTGGTTGGTAGTCGCGGGTGGGGTCGAGTGTGAGTTGGTGTAGCAGTTCGCCGGTTTGTTGGTCGATCACGCGGATGTTCTGGTCGGCGATTAGGAGCTTGATCGTTCGTCCTGTGTGGGCTCTGCCGATGCCGATGTGGTGTAGTAGTCGCCTCATTTTGCTTGTGCTTTTGCCCCGCAAAATCGTGGTTTCTAGGCCAGGCCGCTCTACCTGCCGGCGCGATCTCGTGGAATGCGCTCAAACGAGTGCATCAGATTTTCCCTACAAATACGAGGTTTTTGTGAGGTCGCGGGTTCGAGGGGCGAACCCCGCTGCTGTCCCCGGATGCTCCGCGATCAAGCCCACTGACAGGTCCCAACCGTGGGTGCCAGGTGAATTTCATGTCGGTCACCGGCGAAGTGCTCAGCTCGCCGGCCTGCGGTTACGCACCCGCCCGCTGCACTCCGGGCGCGAACACACCGTGCTCGTGGCAACGTACGACGGCGTCAAGGCCGCCAGCTGACTTATCGTGTCCTAACCGCCCGGCAGATCTCCGGAACGTTCGATTCATCGGTGAACACGGGCGCCATCACGCTGCCCGGGACCGACGAGTGGGGATGGCCGAGCAGGTGGCCCATCTCGTGGATGACCGTTAGGCAGAACATGTTCCAGTCATCGTTGATGGCCGCCAACGTCGGCCAACGCCAGTGGGCAAGTGAAACCGTGCACTGCGTGTAGGTGCTCGCCGGTGCTTGCAGGTCGTTCGGCCCGAGCGACGAGTTGAACGTAGCCCAACCATCGGTCGAAGGGTCGAGGCCGGGGAAGAGCGGCCTGCCGGCGAGGACCGTGACCTGGCCGCCGCAGGGCACCGCGCGCCAGAAGCGCTCCGCGATCGCCGTGGCAAGCGTAACCGGGTCGCGGCTGCCTGACTTGCCAAGCGCTACCCGTCGGGCTGAGGCCCGCTGGTGCGCCGTGCTCGAGGCGTGAGGATGGAGGGGACGGCGGGCGTGAGCGCCGGCCGATGCGGCGAGCAGAAGCGTTGTTGCGAGCACGCCGGCAGCGAGGACACGAGCCATGCCGTACACGCTGAGGCCACAAGCCGCCGGGCTCATCCCCTCCCCGGGGGGATCTTGGGGGGACCCGCAGGGGGAAGTGGGGGTGAGAGGAGGCTCACCCCTACGCTCGTTCCTGCCGATGAAAGCGTAGGCGCTCGCGGGCGCCTTACCCGCCGATGCCGCCACAGGCCCCCTTCACCATCGTCCTTGCCCAGTTCGACGATCTCCTCACCAGGGGGCTGCGGGAGCTGATCGAGAGCGATACAAGCCTTGCGATTGTGGCCGCCGGCGTGGAGCCCAGCCGAATCCCCGTCGTCCTTCGTGCCCATAAGCCGGGTGTGGCGATCCTCGACGCCGGCTCTCTGGCCAAGCCGGCGGACGTTCGGGAGCTCAGCCGCCGCCATCCGTCCACTCGCCTGGTGCTGCTCGCGGACGGCCCTTCGATGGTGGAATGCGCCCAGATGCTTGCGTTCGGGGCAAGCGCCGTTCTCGGCCGGGACACCCAGTCGCGCGACGTGCTCAACGCGATCCATCTCGCCTCACGGGGGCTTCAGGTGATCCCGCGGGCCGAGCCCAACCGGGGCGGAGGTCAGGTTACGGCTGGACAGTTGCTCACCCAGCGCGAGGCCGAAGTGCTTCCCCTGCTTCAACTGGGCCGCTCAAACGCTCAAATAGCCGCCACCTTGCAGGTCGGCGTCGAGACGGTTCGTACCCATGCGCGCAACATCTACCGCAAGCTCGGAGTCGCTTCCCGCCGCGAGCTCGCCGCGCCGCCCGCGCCCGATCCAAAGCAGCTGCCTGGCCCAGCTACGAGCTCGTCGCGGCGCAGGGTCGCACCGCGCCTGGCGCGCCCACGACGCGGGGGCGGCTCGCAGCACAATTGACCGGCGCCCCGTCCGTCCTCCCCTGCCTAGGGGTCGAATTGCCTATTCGTCCAGTCGAGGGCATGAAAGTCGGGATCCAGCCTTTCGTTCGTATCAGCTCAATAAGGGTCATGCGACGGGCAGGATGCTTCGGGATGACCTCCAAGAGTCGTCGACGTGCTTTACGAGAGGGCGGATTCTTTATGCGATCACATCTGACAACACTCCTCACTGTTGGATTTCTCAGCGTAGGCACTAGCGGTGCGCTGGCGCTGAGTGGCGCTGACTTTGGCCTGAGCGGCCATCGCCAGAGCGCCAGCTTCGCCCAGTACCGGCCCGAAACGCCACCCGTATCGATTCCCCCGGTGTCAGGGCCGCCGGCAAGCACTCCCACGGTGCCAACTCCCCCGGTGGCGCTTCCCCCAGCTTCACAATTCCGTCCTACGCGGGCGACGGCGGCGCTCTCAACTCACGGCGCCGCCACAATAAGCTGCGCCGCGGCTTGCCATATCGTGCTGCGCGCCCGGCGCGGGTCTCATCGTGTACACGCGACGTTCAAGCTCGCCTCCAAAGGCACCACAACAGTTCACCTGTCCAAGCGCGCGCTGCGCCAGCTTGGCCGTGGGCAGGTGGTGTTGAGCATCGAAGTTGATGGCAAAGTGGTTGCGACGCGCACGGTGAAGTTGACGTAGCGGCTACCGCTGGCAGTGACACGAGCGCTAGTGCTAGCGCTCGGAATAGTCGTCAACACCGTACTCGCCTCGTTCGGTGCGCTCACGACAGCGCTCCTGTGCTCCGACCTGCCTGCACGCCCAAGAGGAAACCCAACCCGTACCGGCCGCTGTTAGCCCATAGGCCGCGAGGGCAAGCAGCGGTGCCGGGCGGGGAGCCGCCATGGGAACAGTTCAAACCGGAAGCATGAACCACAACTCCTGGTTTTAGGGCTTCTTCGGCCTGGGCGACCGCTCTTGTAGACAAGTGAGAGAGAGCCGTACTGATGCTCACCCCTGTAAGGGACGAACAGCACGAGTGCAAAGGCCATATTTGCGCACTATTGCTCCAGCGTGGTTGCAGGTACTCGAGTGAGGTCGCGGAGAAGTAGCCCGGGCACGCGCTGGATCTCATCGATCACCGCAGGCCCGGAGATATCGACGATGAAGCCTGCTGGGTCTGCTCTTGCTGCGTTCGCCGTTGCTTCGTCGTCGAGGTTGACGAAGCGGGCGGGATAGTCGCTTGTTGCCAGATCGACAACGAGCGTGCTCTTGCCGACCTGTCGGGCGCCCAGTAGCGCAACGGCGCGACTCTCGGTCAGTGCCTCGAGGAGATGCGAACGGACATGGCGGCTCAGTAGGCCCTATGACACGCGAAGAAACGTAGCGGGTGAGCCGGACGGATTATGATTTCAGAGTATGCCCGATTGCGAGTCGCGTGACGGACAGATTGAGACTGCGCCGTAGTTCCTTGTCTATGGTCCGAAGGATGGCGGTGAAAGCCAGCCACGCTACGAACCAGAGCACAGAGGTGGGCAAAAGGAAGAACCGCTACAACCGGAGCTCGATGCGGTGTCCTGAGAGGGTGCGACCCCCGTCGCTCCCGTACTTTACCCCCGCCGTTTCCCCTGTCGCGGCGGGCGACGTAGGTGGGCTCCATGATCGAGACGACCGGGTGTCGGTTTACGGATGGAACAATTGCCTCGGCGAGGAGCTACCGACCCGATGCTTCGATAGTCCGTACCACCCGTCATGCACCTGCCGTCGCGACGCCTCGGCCTCTGAGGTTCACCTGCCAGTTGGCCAATGGGAGCAGGAACAGGACTGCTCCCATGTCGGATGCGCCTGTGCGCGCTCCATAGGGGCGCGCTGCCCGCCACTGGTACGGTGGAGATGTCCATCGCGCCCTGAACGGGTGGCGATCGTGCGCTCGCCGGGTCCTTCCTGACCTCTCTGCCTCGCGATCGCGGCCCTTGAGAGGCTCGTGAGGAGCGTCTGTGAATGCCGTGGCTGCTGGGTCTGACCGTGGGTCCCCTCGTTGGTCCTCGGGGAACCCGCCGAAATATTCCGTTGCCGCGAGGTCATCCCGACCAACCGGGGCACCACTGCACGTCGCGATGCTTGCTCCACCTTGGATCTCAGTTCCTCCGCCTGGGTACGGGGGTGTGGAGTCGGTAGTTGACGCGCTTACGGAGGCGCTCATCCGGCGAGGGAACTCGGTCACGCTGTTCTGCGCCCCGGGCTCTGTGTCGAGCGCACGTGTTGTGACTCTGCTCGAGGAGTCCCACCCCGATGAGATCGAGCGCTCGCTCTACGAGGTCGATCACGTCGCGCGGGCGTTCGAGGAGATAGACCTTGCCTCCTACGATCGCCGCTTTGATGTTATTCACGATCACTGCGGCTTTACCGCCCTGGCGATGGCCGATCGCATCGACACGCCGCTGGTGCACACCCTTCACGGGCAGTTCACCTCCAGCACCGCGGCCTTCTATGCTCGCCACGGTCACAAGGCGGCGCTTGTGGGCATCAGCCACGCGCAACTCGAATCGGCGCCGACGGGGCTTCGCCCGATCGGCGCGATCCCGAACCCCATCGACGTGCGGGCCTGGCCGCTGCGCGAGCACAAGGATGACTACCTCTTGTGGATTGGGCGCATGACCGTCGAGAAGGGCCCCCACCGTGCGATCGCCGCCGCCCGTGCCGCCGATGTGCCGCTTGTCTTGGCGGGGGTCATCCAGCCTGGCCAACAGGCCTTCTTCGACCGCGAGATAGCGCCGCACGTCGATGGCGAGCGTGTTCGCTTCGTGGGGGAGGTTGGTGGCTCGGTCAAGCACTCGCTCTTCGCCGGTGCCCGCGCGCTGCTGATGCCGATCCGCTGGGAGGAGCCCTTCGGGATGGTGATGGTGGAGGCGCTGGCTTGCGGAACCCCGGTGATCGCCTTCCCCGAGGGCGCCGCCCGCGAGCTCGTCCTCGAGGGGCAGACGGGATTTCTCGTCGAGGACGAGCAGGCGATGGGCGCGGCGGTCGCCCAGCTTCCCAGTATCGCCGCGCGGGACTGTCGTGCCTGGGTCGCTGCACACTGCGACGTCGATGTGGTTGCCGCTGCCTACGAGTCTGCTTACCGATCGGCGATGCGCGAGCCGTCAGAGACCCTCGAGCTTGTCTGAGCGCACTCTGAGCGTGTTGGACGGCAGCACCTTCGTCGTCGGCGATCGCCTCGGCGACGTGCGTGAGGAGGCCGGTCGCGAGCATGGCTTCTACAGCGAGGACACCCGCTTCCTCTCGCGCTGGGTCTTGCGCACGGGCGAGGCGCCGCTGGAGCTCCTGGGCCTGGACCAGAGTGCGCACTTTTCCGCTCAGTTCTTCCTGACCCCGCGCGTGGGGCCGGATGAAGAGGCGCCGTGCTCGATCATGCGCCGGCGCCTCATCGACCACGTGTGGATGGAGGAGATCTCAGTGACCAACCACCGTCACGAGAACAGTGAGATGCGGGTGATGCTCGAGGTTGACACCGATTTCGCCGACCTGTTCGAGGTCAAGGACGGCACGGTTTCAAAGCGCGAGGTGAGCTGTCACCACGACGATCGCACTCTTACACTCGCCTATGAGCGTGCTGGCTTCCAGCGCTCGATCACAATCTCTGCCAGCAGCCCCGCGGTGGTGACCCGCGAGGGCTTTGCCTACTCGCTGCGGCTCGCGCCCGGAGAGCGGTGGTCCACCACCTTCACCATTACCCCCTATGCCGCGCAATCGGACGTCTCGTTCGCGCGGCGCGAGCCGCGGGGCACCCTGGCGCAATTGAGCGCATCCAAGTCGGCCGAGCTCGAGGAGTGGCTGGCGCTCGCGCCGGTGCTGCAGGCAGGAGACACTGCGCTTGAGCACACCTACCGCGCCAGCCTCAGCGATCTCGGCGCGCTGCGCTTGCATCCCGATCTCTTGGAGGGCGCCACGCTCCCGGCGGCTGGGCTGCCTTGGTTCATGGCGCTGTTCGGCCGCGACAGCCTGATCACGAGCTTCCAGGCGCTGCCTTACCTGCCCGGGCTGGCTGCCACCACGCTGCGCCTGCTCGCCGCTCGACAGGCCGAGGTGCGCGACGACTTTCACGAACAGGAGCCGGGCAAGATTCTGCACGAGCTGCGCTTTGGCGAGCTCACCGCGCGCGGTGAGCGCCCGCACTCACCGTATTACGGAAGCGCCGACGCAACGCCGCTGTTCCTCATCCTCCTCGACGAGTACCACCGTTGGTCGGGTGACGACGAGCTCGTTCGCGCGCTCGAGCCCAATGCTCGTGCGGCGCTTGACTGGATCGAGGACAGCGGGGACGCCGACGGCGACGGATACGTCGAGTACGTGCGCCGCAACCAGGCCACCGGGTTGGCCAACCAGTGCTGGAAGGACAGTTGGGACGCGATCCAGAACGCTCACGGCACGCTGGCTCAGGGGCCGATCGCTACCTGCGAGATCCAGGGCTACGTATACGACGCGTGCCGTCGTTCCGCCCGCCTAGCTCGCGAAGTGTGGGGCGACGAGCCACTCTCTGAGCGCCTGGAGCGCCAAGCCGCCGACCTACGCGAATGCTTCCGCCGCGACTTCTGGATGCCGGAGCGTGGCTGCTATGCCCTGGCGCTGGACGGCGAGAAGCGCCAGGTGGACAGCCTGACCTCCAACATCGGCCATCTGCTGTGGTCGGGAATACTTGACGACAGCGAGGCGGCCACGATCGCCGAGCGGCTACTCGACGAGCAGCTCTACTCCGGCTGGGGAGTGCGAACTCTCGGGACCCGCGAGGCGGGCTACAACCCGCTCGGCTACCACACGGGCACAGTCTGGCCCCACGAGAACTCGCTGATCGCCGCCGGTCTGGCACGCTACGGCCACAACGAGGCGGCGAGTACCATCGCCGTCGCGATGCTGCGCGCGGCGCCGTACTTCGAGCATCGCCTGCCCGAGGTCTTTGCCGGCTATCCCGCGGCGGCGACGTCGGTCCCCGTGGCGTTCCCGACGGCCTCGCGTCCCCAGGCATGGGCCGCGGGGACCCCATTGCTGCTGCTGAGCACGCTGCTTGACCTTCATCCCGGGCGCACCGACGCGGAGGTCGAGGTTCCGTACGGCATCGGGCACGTCACGCTGCACTCACAGAAAGACTAGTGTGGGTGCGGTGGACGACGACGATATCCGTGCCCTGGTGACACGTTTGGCGCGTCCTCATCGCTCCGGTGGCGAGGTGATAGAGCGTGCGGCGATCCTCGCCGAGGGCGCCGACTCGGCGGCAGTCATCGAGTGGATCACCGCCCATGCCGGGATAGCCGAGGCTGCGGTTGCGGCGTCTCCCAGACACGGCCTACACGGCTCGCGGTTGGGCGACAGCGGCGCAGTGGAATCGAGGCCACCGCTTCGCTTCGTGCTGCCGGCAGGCGCGCTGGCCTGAGCTTGGGCTCAACCGCCGTCGCTCCCGCTTGTCCCCCCGCCATATGGACCGGCTTCGGCCGTTCTGATCGCGCCTCCCGCACGGCCGTGAAGCAGCCCCGAGTCTTCAGCCGATCGTGACCTGCACCCGGGTCGTCACCCAGCGCGCCCCCCGATGGCGGAGGAGGATGAGCGTGTAGGTCCCCGGCTTCAGCGGGCGCCTGTCGCCGAGCAGCAGCTCGAGGCCCCCACGGGCGTTGAGGATGCCCGTGCCGACGGCGTACACTCGGTGTCCGCGCTCCAGCTTGGCGCGAGCCGCCCCAGCGCTTCCGGCCAGCGTGCTCGTCGCGGACGCCGGAACCGTGCTGCACACGCGGTGATTTGCATCGGTCTTGTGGCCGCTCAGTCGCAGCGACGTCGTGTAGCAGGTAACGATCTCCACCGCTCCTCTGGGGCCCGTCGTGCCACGTCGGCCTGTTGACCCCGCGGCGCCGGCAATGCCCTTGGATCCTCGTGGTCCAGTAGTGCCGGCAACTCCAGCGGGTCCCTGTGGCCCGGCCACTCCCTGCGGTCCGGTGGCTCCCGCGGGCCCGCTGCTTGCCGTCGCGCCTGTGCCCGCAAGGTCGACGACGGAGGGGATGGTCTCGTTGTCTTCGAGGGTCAAGGTCGCCGAGAACGTACCGACGCTCGGCGGCGTGAAGCTGACCATGAGCGCGCAGCTCTGGCGAAACGTGAGCTCCGCCCCGACGCAGGTGTCCTGTTCGACTTTGAAGGCGTCCGCGCCCGCGCCGGTCACGGCGACGCCGGAGAGGAGCAGCGGCAGGCTGCCCATGCTGTCGACGCTCACGAGCTGGGTCGCGGACGGTTCGCCGACGGGCTGATGGCCGAAGCCGCCTCCCAGGATCTGCGCCTGTACTACGGGCTGTGCGATTTCGCCGCTCGCGCCGGACGCGATCAGGAGCCTGCCGCCGGGAAGCGTGGCGGCGAGCTCCCCGCCACGGGCTTCGGCGAGCTGTTCGCCTGGGAGATCTTCGAATTCGGAGGTGGCCGGGTTGAAGAGTTCCGCTCCGAGCGGATCGCCGCTGTCATCGCCGTCGGCGATCAATACCTTGCCGCTGGACAGCGGCAGGGCGACCGGCAGAGTGGAGCGCGAGGCGGTCATCCTGTGCGCGAGCGCCACGAATTCGTCGGTCACGGGGTTGAACAGTTCGGCATTCTCCGAAGAGGTGCCGCCGACGATCAGGATTTCGCCGTCGGGCAGTGCGGCAGCCGCGGCGCCGTTGCGCGCATCGGCCATCGTGTGCGATAGCACTTCGAATTCGTCGGTCGCGGGGTCGAACAATTCGGCGCTGTTGGTGACGCTCGAGCCGTTGTAGCCGCCGGCGATCAGCACCTTTCCGTCGGGCAGCGCCGCGGCGATCGGTTGCTCGCGGGGCTGGGTCATGGTGTGCGTGAGCGCTTCGAATTCTTCAGTTTTGACGTTGAAGACTTCGGCGCTGTTCGAGTAGGTGCTGGTGTAGCCGCCCAGCAAGAGCACGTCGCCGCCGGAAAGCGTTGCCGTGGCCCCATACGCCCGTGCTTGGATCGTGCTGTGGGTCAGGACCCCGAATTCTTCGCTCGTCGGGTCGAAGGCTTCGGCGCCCTGCAGAGTGCCGAAGCCTCCATCGCCGCCTGCGATCAGGACCCTGCCGCCGGGCAGCTCCGCGGCGAAGGCTCCGTAGCGCGTTTCGGTCAATTCGTGCGGAAGTCGCGAGAAGAGCGACCCGGCCCATGCCCCGGAAGCCGCCGGGCCCAAGATGAATACGGCGCTCAGCGCGCAGGCGAGCGCCAGCGTCGATCGGCGCACACGCGCGACATGACCATGACGTTCCACTCTGCGGGGATGGCCAGGTTTCCTGTGCACGGTGTCGGCTCCTTGGGCTGGTGCAAGCGCGAAATGGCGCAAGCGTTTGGGCAGTCACTGGCCTCTCGACGACCGACTCCGCGGCCCTAAGGGGTGCAACGAGGGCTGCATCGCGATACCGAGGCCGCAAACTGATGAGCGCGCGCGGGCCTGCATGTGGCTCGGCGGCGGGGCACGGATGCCCCGCCCCTACGGGCGCCAGTCCCAACGTAGGGCTGCGCGGATGCGCACCAAAAAACACGCACCCATACACGCGTTTGAGTAAGGTGAGGGCGGGGTGGATGGGTCCGATTCAACGGTCACGGCAAGCGCACAGCTGCCCGAGCTCGATCAGCGTGCGCTTGCCGCGCTGAGCGAGGTGGGCCGCGAGCTGGGCGGGGTGCATGCCGCCGCGGCAGGTCTGGGAGCGCGCGCTGCCCGTCGATCGCCACCTCGATTTCGCCGATCCGCAGCAGTCGCGCAGCGGACGCTTCGTGCACATCCGCAGCGCGCGGCGCGAGGCGGACGACGACGAGCTCGAAGCGACGGCCGAGGCGGGGGAGGGCGACTCGCGCTCGGGCCGCGTGGCCTACGCGCTGCGCCGGGTGCTGATCGGCCCGGCGCTGCGCAGCACGGCGATCGCCGAGGAGCGCATGGGGCGCCTGCTCGCCCTCGCCGTGCTCTCGCCCGACGCGCTCTCCTCGGTGGCCTACGGGCCGGAAGCGATGATGGCGATCCTCGTGCTCGCCGGCTCGGCCGAGCTGAAGCTCTCGCTGCCGATCGGAGCGGCCCTCGCGGTGCTGATGCTCTCTGTCGGCCTCGGCTACCGCCAGGTGATCCGCGCCTACCCGCACGGCGGGGGCTCCTACATCGTCGCGAGCGACAGCCTCGGGCCGCCAGTGGGGCCTGCTCGCGGGCGCCGGGCTGATCGTCGACTACATCCTCACGGTCGCGGTGTCGGTCGCCTCCGGGGTGGAAGCCGTCACCTCGGCGATCCCGTCGCTCGACTCGGCGACGGGTGGCGATCGGCCTGGTCGTGATCGTGCTGCTGGTGGCCGGCAACCTGCGCGGCGTGCGCGACGCCGGCGCCGCCTTCGCCGCCCCCACCTACCTGTTCGTGGTCGCGATCGCGCTGGTCGTGATCGCCGGTCTGATCAAGGCGGGCTCCCACGGCTTTCACCCCGCCGCCGCGGCGCCGCACCGGGCCACCGAGGCGCGTCGGCGTGCTGCTCGTGCTGCGCGCGTTCGCCTCCGGGGCGACGGCGATGACCGGGATCGAGGTGATCTCAAACGCGGTCCCGGTCTTCCGCCCTCCGCAGGCCAGGCACGCCCGCCAGACGCTCTCGGTGATGATGGGGCTTTTGATCTCGATGTTCGTCGGCGTCGTGCTCGTCGCTCACTTCGACGGCGCCACGCCGGGTGGCAGCCAGACGGTGCTCTCCCAGATCGCGCATGACAGCGTCGGCGGCGGCATTCCCTACGGCTTCGTGCAGGTGGCGACCACGCTCGTGCTGCTGGTCGCCGCCAACTCGGCGTTCAACGGCTTTCCGCGGCTCTTGTATTTCATGGCCCGCGACGGCTACGTCCCGCGGCTGTTCCTGCGGATGGGCGATCGCCTCGCGTTCAGCAACGGCATCCTCGTGCTCGCGGTCCCCGCGGCCGTGATCTACGCGGCCTTCGGCGGTCGAGACCGCCCCGCTGATCCCGCTGTTCGCGATCGGCGTGTTCCTCGCCTTCACGCTCGCCCAGAGCGGGATGGTCGCGCACTGGTGGCGCCACCGCGAGCGGGGGTGGCGCGCCGCGCTCGCCACCAACCTGCTCGGCGCGATCCTCTCGGCGCTGGTCGTGCTGATCGCCGCGGCCACCAAGCTCACCGAGGGCGCCTGGGTCGTGGTGGTGCTGGTCCCGCTGATCGTCTTCGCGTGCGGGCGCGTGCACGCGCACTACGTGAGCGCCCGCGAGGCGCTCACGCCGCGACCCGAGCGCCACGACCCGAGCCGGACGGGCACAGGCGGACGACGCGCGTGGCGCCGCCCCGGCTGCGTCCGGAGGTCTCCGCGCGCCTGGCCGAGGCGCAGGACGACCCGTCCGAGGTGCACAGCTTCGCCGTCGTCCCCGTCGCGGTGCTCGACCTCGCGGCGCTGCACGCGCTCGCCTACGCCGTCTCGCTCGCCCAGCCGGTGCTCGCGCTGCACGTCAGCCCCACCGAGGAGGAGGCCGAGCGCTTCCACCGCGCGTGGCAGGCGTGGGGCGACCATCTGCCGCTCGAGGTCGTCGTGTCCCCCTACCGCTCCACGGTCGCGCCGCTGGCCAACTACATCGCCGCGCTGCACCGCCAGCGCCCCGACGTGACCCTCACGCTCGTCGTGCCCGAGATCGTCGTCGCCAAGCGCTGGCAGCGGATCCTGCACAACCGCATCGCCGCACGCCTGCGCGCCTCCCTGATCGCCTACGAGGGCATCGTCATCACCACGGTCCCATTCCACCTGCCGCGGTAAGCCGCAGACGCCAGGCGGGCCTCTGAGGCGAGCGCCTCGGATGCGCGGATGCGCATCCGTTTTGTGCTGGCGCGCGCTAGCGCTCGCGCGGGTCGGCGCTTTCGAGCGGCCAGTGGCGGACGACGCCGGGGCGCCATTGGTCGTTCTCCTCGCGCGTCAGGATGAAGCGGCTGATTGTTTGCTGGCCACCCTCGTGGTCCCCGTAGAGCAGATCGACGGTCAACGTCTCACCCGTGAGGAACGCCTCGCTTAGACCCTCACGAAAGGGGTCGTCGGGCTCGCGTATCGCCCCCTGCCAAAAACCGACATCGCCGGCGGGCACGTACAGGTCACGCGACTGCCGGCGGTGCTCCGCCGGCTCGGCGTGCGCGGCATCCAACTCAGGACGCCCCGCCTTCAAGCGCCAGGCTTGAAGGACCGCGAGGCCGTTACCGACATTCCGAAGCGGGATCACGAAGTAGTAGTTCTCGCCTTCGTGCTCGACCGCCGCCATACCGCCGTCGACGGTCACCATTCGTCCCTCGCCGAAGCGGACCGTCTCGGGCGGGTCGTTTACGCGCGAAGGAGCGAGAACCGGCCGCAGCCCGAGCAACAGCGCTCGCTCGGCGAGCGCCGTCGAGCGCTCCGCGATACGTGTCGAGCGCTGTCCGAAGCGCACCGAGGAGAATGTCGCGAGGGCGAGCACGAGCGTGCCGGCCGCTGTTGCCAACGAGGCGATCGTCGGCCAATCGACGGCGAAGGTAGGCATTGTCGACTGGATGTTCTCGCTGTGAGCGGACGACGGAGCTTGATGGGTGACAGCTAGCTCGGGGTACGCGCGTACCGCGTAACGCCCTCGAAGTGTGGCGCCCACGGTTGCGCCGAGCGCGTCCAGATCTCGGCTGTGGGCTCGAACCAAGACATATCGTCGATCGTACCCGCCTTCAAGAAGGCAATTTCCGGCATCGACTCGATCGTGCTGAATATCGGCGACCCGCAGGTCGAGCAGAACCGACGCTCCGTCGTGCTCTGGTGGTCCTCGCTGGCGGTCTTGAACGAAGCGAGCGTGTCACCCTCAACGGTGAGCGCCTTGCTCGGTATGCCAACGATGGTCGAGAACGCCGTGGCGGTCTGGCGCTGGCAGTTCGTGCAGTGGCAAACCCCTTGCCACACCGGCTCGGCGTCGACGCTATAGGTCACGCCACCGCACAGGCAGCGGCCTGTGATGGGTCTGGGTATATCCGCCATGCACCCAACCCTACTAACTGCCTCCGTACCTGAGTGATCCGCCCGGTCGGAGCTCTGGTTCTCAGGCATGGTTGCTCGTCGTCTGTCGATCCGCGAAGAACGCGTGATCGAGCTTGCCCAGCGCCGTCAGTGGAGCGCTGCCCTCGAAGAACTCGGCCGCCATCGATCCCCAGTAGTTGGTGGCGTGCAGCTCGGCGATCAAAGACGCCGCGCTCACCTCGATTCGGCCCATAGTCATGTACTCGGGCGACGCGGTGAAGTATCGAAAGGCGTTGGCCGAGGGGCCGGTCGGCGAGTACTTGTGCTCGATCCACCTGGCCGCACACTCCGGTGTGACCGTGAACGGCTGCTCCGCCCAGAACAGCTCCCAGGGCTCGCGCCAGAACGCATAGACTTCCTCGGGGGTCACGGGGTCCGTGGAGCGGCAGAACCCGCCCTCCACGCATGCCCGCCAGGTCCCCAGCACGTCGTCGCGCATGCATGCCCGCCCGACCGCGATCATTGCGTCGACCTGCTCGCGCCTGAGCCGCTTCACGCAGCCGAAGTCCAGGAAGCTCACGCTGCCGTCGTCGTGAAACAGGTAGTTGCCGGGGTGCGGATCGGCGTTGAACATGCAGAAGCGCAGATTGGTGCCATAGACGAAGCGGTAGATCGCCTCCGCCCAACTGTCGCGCAGCTCCTGCTCGCAGGTGAGGGCCTCGCTCCAGGACTTGCCCCGCACGAGCTCCTGGGTCAGCACACGATCGGTGCACAGCTCGCCGACCACCTCGGGGACGTGGATGAACGGGTGTCCGCGGTAGATGTCGGCGAACTCGGCCTGGTTGGCGGCCTCGAGCGTGTAGTCGAGCTCCTCGGCGATGCGAACGCTCATCTCGCGTGCCGCGCCGCGAAGGTCGAAGCTTACTTTCCTCGGGGACAGGCCGAAAACCAGTCCGAGAAACGTGGCCAGCAACTCGTTGTTCTTCAGGTCGGCTGCGATCGCCTTCGCCACTCCGGGGTACTGGATCTTCACCGCGACGGCCCGACCGTCGTGCAGCCGGGCGGCGTGGACCTGGCCGATCGATGCCGCCGCGAGGGGCTCCCATTCAAACCGGCAAATGCGCTCTCAGTCCGCCGGCCGAGCTCGCGCTCGAGGACCGCGCGCGCGAGCTCGGGCGCCATCGGCGGGGCGTTGTCGCGCAGCCGCGTCAACGCCGCCTGGTAGATCGGCTGGAACTCCTCCGGCACCGCGGGCGCGGCTGAGACGAACGAGAGCATCTGCCCCGCCTTCATCAGCGCGCCCTTGGAGCGACCGAGCAGCTCGGCGTAGCGCTCTGCCGTGCGGACGTGGAACTCCGCGCTGTCCGCGCCCGTCAGCTTGCCGCGCAACCCAACCACGACCGCCTCGCCCGCGGTGCGAGCGCTCAGAGCCGCCAGCGGGGCGGTACGCCGCAATCGCCCACGGCCGATGCCATCGCCCCTTGCCGGCGTGTCATCTGCATCTGGGGGAAGCCCGGCTAAGGACACCAAACAAATCTCCTTCTCGTTACTGACTTCAGCTAAGTGTATCCTTAGTCGTGAACCATCCATGTCAAGCACGACCCCGACCCGCGAGCGCATCGTCGACGAAGCGATGCGCCTGTTCAGCCAGCACGGCTATGCCGCCACCAGCATCGCCAAGATCGAGGCAGCCGCCGGACTGACGCCTGGAGCGGGCGGGCTCTACCACCACTTTGCCAGCAAGGAAGCGGTCCTCGCCGCCGGCATCGAGCGCCAGCTCTCAAGGCTCGGCGCGCTCCGTGAGATTCGGCAAGTGCTCGGATCGTTGGGAGACCTCAAAGCCGAACTGACGTTGACGGCTCGCTACGTGCTCGCCGAGCTCGACAGCGAGTCCGAGCTGCTGCGCATCCTCGCCTCCGACGCACGCAACCGCCCGCAGCTGCTGAAGACCGCCGTCGAGCAGCTCGTGAGCTCCACGTTCACGGGCTTTGCCACGTGGATCGGCGAGCGCGCCGAGCGCGCGATACCCGCCGAGGAGGCGACGGCGATAGCCGCCTTCGGACTCGGATCGCTGCTCTCCTCGCGCCTGCTGCGCGACGTACTCGGCATCCCAGCCCAGGTCGACGACCTAACGCTGGTCGACACCTGGGTGCAGATGATGTCGGCGGCTCTGGCCGAGCCCGCGCGGGCCTGACGCTCGGCGATCGAGCTCCAACACCGAGCGAATCCCGTCCTGGCGCTCCATCAGCTCAAACGCACCGTTGACCTCGTCAAGGCTCATACGATGCGAGATGAAAGGGTCGACGTCGATATCGCCCTGTAGATAGCGATCGACCAGTTGAGGCACCTGATCGCGGCCCTTGACACCACCGAATGAGGAACCGCACACGCGTCTCCCCGTGATCAGCAGCCGAGGCACGATGTCGAGCGTCTCACCCTTTCCGGCGACACCGGCCACCGTGCACAGGCCCCAGGCCATTCGCGCCGCCTCCACGGCTTGGCGCATCGCCGAGACCAGTCCGGTGGCCTCGAAGGTGTAGTCGGCGCCAAAGCCTTTCGTCGCCTCCAAGACCCGCTCCACGGTGTGCTCGTCGGCCTGCCAGCAGTCGGTCGCCCCCTGCCCTCGCGCCAAGTCCAGGCGCTCGGGCGAGAGGTCCACGCACACGATTCGCTCGGCGCCCTGGAGTCTGCAGCCGGCGACCGCCCCAAGGCCGACCATGCCGGCCCCGAAGACGACACAGGTCGAGCCGGGCTCCACGGCCGCCGTGTACATCGCGGCCCCGAGCCCGGTCGTCAAACCACACGCGAACAGGCAGGCTCGATCGAGCGGTGCCTCTGGATTGACGCACGCGAGCGCGATCTCTGGCAGCACCGCGTATTCGGCAAAGGTAGAGGTACCCATGAAATGGCGGATCGGCTCGCCCGAGCGCGAGAGACGCGCCGTGCCGTCGGGCAGGTAGCCCTTGTTCTGCTGCTCGCGGATTGCGAGGCAGAGGTTGGTCTTGGGGCTGAGGCAATGCTCGCACTCGCGGCATTGAGGTGAGAAGAGGGTCACCACGTGGTCTCCACGCTTGACAGAGCTCACTCCCTCGCCGACCGCCTCGACGACGCCGGCTCCCTCATGGCCGAGCACCGTCGGCGCATATCCGGATGGATCGACGCCCGATGCGGTGTACATGTCGGTATGGCAGACGCCGCAAGCCACCAGGCGCACAAGGACCTCTCCACGACGGGGATCGGCAAGATCGACCTCCTGAACCACCAGGGGCTGGTCAAACTGCTCGAGCACAGCGGCACGCATCTTCACTGGGCTTCTCCTTCCGGCGTTTTGACACAGGGCTCCAGTATGAGGCCGGTGACGAGTGCAACCTAGCGCGCTGGACGTTCCAGAGGCGCTCGACGCGGGCGCGCCGAGCGTCGAGGATGCGCTACCTGTGAGCATGCGTTCATCGTTGAGGAAGGCCTAACCCGCTAACGTAGAGAGATGCTCACGCAGGCAGATCGTGCGGCCGAGCGTCGCCGCACGAAGCTGGAGGAGATCCGCTCGCAGGTCAAGGACGGGTCGTTGACGATCCGGAAGATGACGGCCGCCGAGCGCGAGCGCTATCCGCAGCGGCCGCCACGACCGTCTCGCGGTCGCGGCAAATGACCGCCTTCTTCGTCGCCGGCATCGAGGGGCAGGGCAAGCAGGCAGAGGCCGCCTACAGCGAGCTGCGCGAGCGTTCGCTGGCGGTCGTCGGCTCTCCCGCGAGGTCGCGCAGGATCTTCAAGCTCAGCTGTCGCTTCGACGGGAGCGACACAGAGATCGAGGTCGGCAGGCGGCTTGCGAGCGGGAGCGACGTGGTGGCGGCGATCCTCGACCACGGCCGCGAAGAGGCGTTTGTCGTGCACACCGATGGAATCGACGACAGCAACGACGATGGCAGCGAGGGCATCGGCCGCGCGGTGCGGGTCGGCCGTCCCGTGTACTCGGTGACGGAGTTCTCCTAGCGGTGTCCCTGCGGAGGGCGACGCAATTCGTGCCCTGGAGTCGCGGATGACTCGATCTCGCATCTCTGATGGTGGCGGTCCTCATGCTCTCGTGTCGCGGCTGTGCGTCGCCCCCTGTCTCGCCCTCTGTCTCGCGGCGTGCTGCCTGACCATGACGCAAGTGGCAACGGCCTCGGGCTCGCACCTAACAAGCCGTTGCGCGACCTTCCGCGCCAAAGGCGGTGAGTACGGCGTATACATCGGCACGGGGGGTGTCAAGTGCAGCGTCGCCGAGAAGGTTCTGAAGGCAATTGCCGAGGGCAAGGGTAAGTATGTGAACAACGGCTTTTCAGCTAACTCCTACACGCTCTACGGCGGCTGGCTGTGCCCATCGGGCAACATGGGCGAGCAGACCTGTGAGCATTCCACGCATCCGGTGAACAAACCCAACCAGGATGTCGTGAGTCTTTCGTGCACCTTTGACACCGGCTGCCCAAAGCAGACGGCCGTCGCCTACTAGTAGTCGGAGCGTGTAGCGGGAGGGTTGGATGGGCTACCGCGCACCCCGCGCGCGCGAGCTATGGTGGAGCTGAAGCTCGCGATTCCACCCGACTAAGGAGAGAAAATGTCTCGTTACGCCACCGTGAACCTGTTGGAGGTCGAGGACTCTGTCGGCGAGCGGGTTCCCGGAATCGAAGGGCGCTTCGGGCGCAAACATCTCGACTCGCGCGACCTTGGCGTGAGCCTCTTCCGCTATGCCGCGGACCTGCGCAGCCCGATGGCCCACAGCCATCGCGAGCAGGAGGAGGCCTACGTCGTCGTGGCCGGGTCGGGACGAGTGCTGCTGGACGACGAGGTCCTGGAGCTGCGTCAGTGGGACGTGGTGCGCGTGGCGCCCGAGGTCGTGCGTGCGTTCGAGGCCGGTCCGCAGGGATTGGACGTCGTCGCGATCGGCGGGCCCAAGCCTGAGGACGGCGACGGCGTGATGGGTAGCGCGAACTGGCCTGACGCGGAGTAGCCGGATCAGCCGGTGGCGCCCTCTGCCGCGGGGGCGCCGGCGATCGCATCTTCGTGTGTGAAGTCCGCTCCCGTCCGCGCGCCCAGTTGCTTGGGGACGAGAAAGCCCGCCAACAGGCAGACGAGCAGGAAGCCGGTCGCCATCAGAAAGGTGTCGGTGAAGCCGGTGACCGTCGGCAGGCCGTTGGCCGTGTTGGCGGCGATGAAGGTCGCCGACAGCTGGCCCCCGAGCGCGCCGCCGAGTGTGCGCATGACGGTGTTCATGCCACTCGCCACCCCGGTCTGCTCAGGTGAGACCGCCTGCACGATTAGGTTGCCTAGTGCCGCGAAGGCGAGGCCGACCCCCACGCCGAGCAGTCCGGCGGCGATCAGCAGGTCGTAGGGATGGCTGTGTGCGAGCGCGAGCAACGCGAAGGACGCGGTGGTGAAAGCGGTTCCCACCAGTAGCGCGCTGCGCGAGCCGTAGCGACCCGAGATCCGTCCGGCCGACAGGCCCAGGATCGTCATCCCGATCGTCAGCGGCAGCAGGTAGAGCCCGGAGACGACGACAGAGGCGCCGAAGCCAAAGCCGGTGCTCTTCGCTAGCTGGGCGATCTGCGGAATCACGATGAACGACGCGTACATACCCGCGCCGAGCAGGAACGCGGCCGCGTTGGTTGTCCACACGCCCCTGATGCGCATCATCGTCATGTCGATCAGTGGGTTCTTGCTGCGAACCTCAACGGCGATCCAGGCGACCGTGACGGCGATGCCTGCGGCGAGCAGGCCGAGTGTCTTGGGGGAGCCCCAGCCCCAGGTGGTGGTCTGGCTGATCGAGATCAGGATGATCGACATGCCGATCGTCATCAAGGTCGCGGCGAGCCAGTTGACGCGGCCTGGGACCCGAACCGGGGACTCCGGGATGAAGCGCCAGGTCGCGATCGCGGCGAAGACCGTGGGGATCAGGGGGAGCCAGAACAGCCAGTGGTAGTCGAGATGCTCGATGATCACGCCCGCCAGCACGATTCCGGCGCCACCGCCGACGCCGAGGATCGCCGAGAGCAGGCCGATGCTTCCCGCCACCTTCTCGCGCGGGAACTCGTCGCGCACGATCCCGAAGGCAAGCGGGAAGATGCCCCCGGCAGCCCCTTGGATGAAGCGCCCGACGACGATCACGGCCAGCGAGCTCGATACGGCCGACAAGAGCGTTCCGGCCGCGAGGATCACAAGCGTCCACAGGAGCATCTTCTCCTTGCCGTACATGTCGCCCAGCCGGCCCAGGATCGCGGTACCGACCGACGCGGCGAGCAGATAGGCGGTTAGCAGCCAAGTGACTCCCGTCTCGCTCGTATGCAGCGCATGCTGGAAGGTCGGCAGCGCCGGCAGCACGGCCGAGCTGAGCATCGCGTAGGCAAGGCCGCCGAGCGCGAGCACGGCAAGGATCAGATTGGGGTGCGTGCGCTCCCTGGCGGTCTCATCCCAGCCGGCGGCCATCCGTCTCACCTTAGCTTCGTCTGGCGGAGGCGTCGATAATCGCCCCAACACGTTCTAGGAGTAGTTGGGATCGAGCTGCGATCAGTTGCCCGTAACCCTGTAGGGCGCTCTCTGCGAGGTAGGTGAAATAGGGGTTGTCATTCAGCACCGTGAGCTCACGGCCGATGTAGCGCCGAATCTCGCTCGGCTCGCTGGCGACTTCCTCGACAAGCTCGGGTCGGCCGTCCACGAGCACGAGGATGTCGTGCAGATCGAGGCTACGCAGCATGTCGCCGTTGCCGCGACCATGCCACGCGGCGAGCTTAGTGGCAACGATGCTGGGTGGGGTGGCGGCGCGAATCTTAAGACCGGACGGCAGACGACGGTCCACAGCCGTCTCGATCGTGTGCGTGTACCACGGGTTTGAGAAACCGAGAACGTCGGCGTCGCGCGGCATCACATCGAGCACGAGTCCGGTATCACGGTGACGCCAGCGACATATGACATGCGAGTCGCTTGCCTCGGCAAAGCCGCGCTCTCGTAGGCGCTCGCCCAGTCTGTAATAGGCCGCGAGGCTTGTGATGTCGCAAACCACATCCACGTCGTCCGTCGTCCGGACCGCCGGCGCCCCAGGGTCGCTCAGCCATAGATCAATGCTTGCGCCCCCGAGGAAGACGACCTCCTCCAAGAGGGGCCCGAGGGTCACGGCGGCAGTCTCGAGCAGGGCGTCGGTCATACATGTGTTAGGAGTCGGTCGACTTGACGGAGTGTGTCTTGCAGCTCTGCCGCGGCCACCTCTCGGACACGAACATCGCCTGCTCGTAGCGAGTCGAGGATGGCCAAGAGATGGGCGAGCGCTGACTCATCCCGGACCGCCTGGACAGCCGCTGGGTGAAGTGGCTGGAGTGCTTGGCCGCGTACAGTCCCCTGGGCATCGGGCCAAACAGGCTGTGGTTCCTGCTGTGACTGGTGGATGATCGAGGAGATTGGTGGGGCAGCCCATGCGGCTGGTATCCCAGGTGTGAGTCCGCCGAGTGGCCCAGGAGCAAAGAATCGAAGCGCATGGACTGCCAGCTCCTCAAAGTTGGCTCTGTTTACCCGTTTCGAGTCGGCCCGATAGAGGCCGGCATTCTCGGCTCGCTTGAGTGCACGATGCACAAGCGTGTGGTCTACGTGCAGCTTCTCCGCTAGCTCTCGCAGCGTCCAGTTGTCCTTGTCATTTGCGAGGACGGCGGCAAGAACGTAAATATCGGTAGGGCTAAGCACACCGCCACTGTAGCATGTTGCGCAACATGCAACAAAGCGTGAATTGGCGGTGGATCTCGGGAAGGCCGGCCACCGCCGATCGGTCCCATCTGTAAGACTTCCGCCGGCATGGCGCGCCCGATGACATGCCTGCTGGCTTTTGCGATTGCCTTCGGCATGTACGCGTCAGATGCGGTCGCCCATCCGAACAATGTTGCCGCGACCCGGGCTTATCTACGCGCCGAGTACAAGTCCTATCGCGTCCTCGACGCCAATCTCGAGACCTCTCGTAAGGATCTCAAGAGTTTTGTGGGACAGGTCGTTGCTGGTTGTCCCAATGTGCTGGTCCAATTCCCGCGAGGCGACGCGCAGCTCCCCAATTTGATCGAAGAGGAATTGGCGGCGTTGGCGGCGGTCGCCGAAAGGCCGGATCTGCACGCAGAACTTGTCTTCGCACGGTCGGTCAGCCATCTGCATTGGACCAATCGCCTGCTTGGTCCTTTGGTCAAGCAGTACAGCGAAAAAGCACCAACGATCTCGGCGGCGAGCTTGTGCGCCGACTACACGACCTGGGGCGCAAGCGGCTATCGCACCCTCTCGCCACATTCACAGAGTTTCTTGCAGCGTATGGAAGCCAAAGAAAAGCGTAACGAAGCCATGGGGTTGAATGGGAGCGAAGGGCCTGGAAAGGCGATCAAACGGCTGTTGGTTCCCTACGAGCGGTCATCCGTAAGAAAGCTTGCCAGGCAGGTTGACCGCCTTGAAGCCCAGCTTGAAGACGTCTCGGTGGAACTCATCTTTGGCGCCGCTGGCGAAATGGACAAAGGTTTGGGTTTGTCGCCCCTCCAAAAAGTGGCTCCAGCGTGATGGCAAAGCGCCTGGGTAGCGTCTAACCGACGGAAGGCGACGCAGTGCTCGCCCCCGGCGTGGGCAGCGCTTGTGGCAGCTCCTTGACGAAACCCTTGCTGAGCACGCTGAGGATCAAGAGCGATCCGAACAAGGCCACCGCGTCGATGCTCTCGCGGCCCTGCTTTGCCCAGTAGAGGTCTTCGAGGTTGAGCCAAAGGGCGAACTCGTCGAGCGTGAGCGCCGCGCCGCTGCCGTATGCGGCTGCCGTGATGCGCGAGGAGCGCCGGTCCTCGGCGATGCCGATCTCGAGCATCCACAGGTAGCCGACTGTCAGCAGGCCGGTGATGCCGAAGGTCATGTGGTGGATGTGGCGGCCGCCGGGAGTGATGTTCTTGAACGGGCCGCGTTCAGCGCGGATCGCGTGCGTGATGCCGCGCACGCTCGCGAAGGTCAAGAAGAAAGCCCCGGTCGAGAACAGCTGGCGCTCCTTGCGACGGTTGCCGAAGTGCTTGTAGTAGAGCGCGCGAATGTCGCGCGCCGGCGCCAGCCACGATCGTGAGCGCTGGCTCTGGGAGGATGGCGAGTCTTGCTGGGACATCGTTTGACCAACCCTAACGGGCCTGCCATGCCAGTGAGGTAGGACTGCCCATTCCAGTGGGTGGCGTCTGACCGAAGTTGGGCGATCAGGCGAAATCATCCGTCAGGGGCACTCGGCAATTGTCCTCTGTGCGCAATGATGGCGCGGTGCCTCCCCCTGTTGAGCTAGAGGTCAGCGCTCCGTTTGCCGGTGTGGTCGTGGCGATCGAGCACACGCCTGGCGCCTCGGTGCAAGCCGGGGCGGTGCTTGTGGTGCTGGAGGCGATGAAGATGGAGCACGAGGTGCTCGCCGAGAGCGATGGGGTCGTGCGGCGAGTTGCGGTTGCCGCGGGAGATGCGATCGAGGCAGGGGAACTGCTTGTCGTACTGAGAGTCGAGGATCGCGCTGCCGACGGAGCGCGCGAGGGAGGTCCCCGGGGGGCTGCGGAGTTTGAGGACGTGCGCGAAGGGGGGCTTGGGGTGGATGCTGAATCTAGGGATGCACGTAAAGGGGGGGCTTACTCGGATCCTGAATTTGGGGGTGCACGCAAAGGGGGGGCTTTTGTGGACACGGGGTTTGGGGATGCACCCCACGGGGCGCCCCGCACCGAAACCAAGCTCAATGCGGCGCCCGAGGCGACAGAGCCGAAAGCGGCCTGGGCGCCGCGCGGGTCCGATGCGGCTGGAGCGGAGGGCAACGAGGTGCGGGCCGACCTGGCGGCGGTGCGCGCACGGCACGAGCTTGGCTTGGACGCGGCCCGACCCGAGGCCGTGGAGCGGCGCCGCGCGCGCAGGCGGCGCACGGCGCGCGAGAACCTGGCGGAGCTCGTCGACGAGGGCAGCTATGTCGAGTATGGGCCGCTGCTGTTCGCCGCCCAGGAGCGGCGGCGTTCCAAGCAGGAGCTGATCGAGAAGACGCCCGCGGACGGGTTGGTCGCGGGCGTTGCCGAGATCGACGGCAACCCCTGCGTGGCCATGTCCTATGACTACACCGTGCTCGCCGGCACCCAGGGGATGCGAGGGCATCTCAAGAAGGACCGCCTGTTCGAGGTGGCCGAGCGGCGGCGCCTGCCGGTTGTGCTGTTCGCCGAGGGCGGCGGCGGGCGTCCCGGAGACGTGGACTTCCCGATCGTGGCGGGACTGGACTGCCGCGCCTTTCACCTGTTCGGTCGCCTCAGCGGGTTGGTCCCGCTCGTGGGGATCGCCTCGGGCTACTGCTTCGCGGGGAACGCCGCGCTGCTCGGTTGCTGCGACGTGGTGATCGCAACCGAGGATTCCAGCATCGGCATGGGTGGCCCCGCGATGATCGAGGGCGGCGGCCTCGGCGTCTACGAGCCTGGCGAAGTCGGCCCGATCGACGTCCAGCACGCGAATGGCGTTGTCGACTTGCGCGTCGCCGACGACCGCGCCGCGGTTGCTGCCGCCAAGCGCTACCTCTCGTACTTCCACGGGCCGGTGGTGCGGCTCGCCGCGCCCGGCCAGTCCGCGCCCGATGAGTCCGTGCTCGACGAGTCTGCGTCCGACGAGTCTGCGTCCGACGAGTCCGTGCCCGACGAGTCCGCGCTCGACGAGTCTGCGTCCGGCCAGTCCGCGTCCGACGAGTCCGTGCCCGACGAGTCCGTGCCTGGCCAGTCCGCGCGCGGCTGGTCAGCGCCCGACCAAAGTCGGCTGCGCGAGATCGTGCCCGAGCAGCGCAAGCGCGCCTATGAGGTGCGCAAGGTCCTGCACGGGCTATGCGACGAGGGCTCGGTGCTCGAGCTGCGCGACGGCTTCGGGGCCGGAATGGTCACCGCGCTTGCGCGCATCGAAGGCAAGCCGCTCGGCATCGTTGCCAACGATCCCTCGCATCTCGGCGGCGCGATCGACGCCGACGCGGCCGACAAGGCGGCGCGCTTCCTGCAGCTGTGCGACGCCTTTGGGCTGCCTGTCCTGTTCCTGTGCGACACGCCGGGCTTCATGGTCGGCCCGGACGCCGAGCGCACCGCGACCGTGCGCCACTTCGCGCGCCTGTTCACGACCGGCGCCAACCTGGAGATTCCCTTCGGCACGATCGTGTTGCGCAAGGGCTATGGGCTCGGCGCGCAGGCGATGGCGGGCGGCTCGTTCAAGGCGCCGTTGTTCACCGTCGGCTGGCCGACGTCTGAGTTCGGGGGGATGGGGTTGGAGGGCGCCGTGCGCCTCGGCATGCGTCGCGAGCTCGACGCGATCGAGGATCCGCAGGAGCGCGAGCGCATCTTCCAGGCCACGGTCGCCGCGGCCTACGAGCACGGCGAGGGGCTGAACATGGCCGCCTACGGCGAGATCGACGACGTGATCGATCCGGCCGACTCGCGGCGCTGGATCGCCACGCTGTTCGATCCGACGCCGGCCGACTGGCGCAAGCGGCCCGGCAAGCGGCGCCCTAATATCGACGCCTGGTAGGGCGCTTGAATATTCGGCGCCTGGAGGTGCCCACCGACACTCCGCGCTCAAGTCAGGTAATCCAATTGCCGATATCTGGCAGATCTTTGATCAGCGTGCCACGAGGTGACTTCAGGATGACCGATGCAAGTGCGCTCGCTCCGCTCGTCATGGGGGTTGGGCTGGCGGTCTTGACCACGAGCAATACGCCCGGCTCGCCCGGCGACGACGATCGTCGGCGTATGGCTGCGCTGTTCACGATGGTCGTCCAGCTGATCGGCTTTGCCCTGGTCGCGTTTGCTCTCTTCGTCGTCGGTTGGTATGTGGAGAATGGGCAAAAGGTGGCGCGGAGTGACCTGCGAGTGGAGAACTGGCTGATAGGCGCGCTTGCGTTCTTGATGGTGATCATGGTGATTCGCAATGCCTGGGTTGGTTTTGCCGGCGCCTCCTCCGCCTCTCCCTGGGATCGAGGAATCCTCGATCGGGCAAACACGCTCATAATGTTCTTGCTGGCGCTCTGTTTGGTCCTCGTATTTGGGTCGATCTTGGATTGGGCTCTGATCAAGGTTGGGGTCTCCACTATCAAGTTCGGCAATGCCGCACTGCTCGTTGCCGGCGTGTTCCTCGTCGTCTTTTGTGCCGCTGCCTTCACCGTGCGGTACCTGCTGGGAGGGGATGCGTCCCCGCACATCCTCGCGATGTCGCGCGGCCGGCAGCGCCGTCTTTTGCAAAAGCTGGGCGATGCTTCCGGCTCTTGGCTGTCGATCAGCGTCAAGGCCGCGGCCGAGCTGGAGCCCGACTTGGCAATGTCGGTCACTGTTTGGTCAACTGACCGCGGCCTCCACTGGCGAGTGGATGACGCCTGCGCCCTTGCCCGCTATCACGCGTGGGCGGGCAACCACGCAACGATTCCGGTGGCAGCTCTGCACTCACAACGGGTGAGTGTGCCGGGGGGAGGATTCCGAGGCTCTCCGCGGGGCATGCGAATAACAAGGACGACCCGCCGGCTGTGGTTACTGGACGCCTGGCGATCGCGTCGTCGTGAGCCTCCCTTGGCCCGCGACGCCGACTCCTCCGAGCGCCGCGCCGGCTTGATCCGCATCGCCTACGAGCAGCTCGAGGCGGCGGGTCTGGTTCTCACGGTGAGATCGGAGCCGCCGGGGGCGTGGGCGGTGGCGGCGGTGGCGAGGCAGCCGGCTCCGCCGGCGCCTGCACACGTGCACGGAACACATGAAACGACCATCCCTGATAGAGCAGCACCATAGGGAAGAAGATGATCGCCACTACCGTCATCACGACCAGCGCGTAGTGACCAGAGGCCGAATTGTTGACAGTTAGGTTGTAGGCGGCGTTGGTGCTCGAGACCATCACGTTGGGGTACAGGTCGATGAAGATCGAGCCGACGGTTGCGGCGATCGCGACCGCCGAGGAGGCGAACGACAGGCCGTCGTGGTCGGTCGTCGCAAGCCGCGCGGCAAAGCCCACGGCGATCACCGCGAGGATCTCCACCGGCTGGGGCACGTCGGGGCCGCCCGCGACGCTGCGCGTCCAGATCACCCAGCCGATCACCAGCGCGATCGCCGCCCAACCCAGCGGTCGGGCGAGCGAGCGGGCTCGCTCGCGCAGCTCATCGGTGGTCCTGAGCTTGAGGAAGGTGGCTCCGTGCAACAGGCACAGTGCCACCAACGTCACGCCCGTCCACAGGCCATAGGGCGTCAGCAGGTCGAAGAAGTTGCCCGTGTAGTCGTGGCTGGAGTCGATCGGCAGGCCGTTCAGCAGGTCGCCGAGGCCCACGCCGAGTAGCAGTGGGATCAGCAGGCAGCCGAGCGTCATCGCCCAGCGCCAGGTCGTGCGCCAGCGCGGGCTCTCGCTCTTCTCTCTGAACTCGAACGAGACGCCGCGTGCCATCAGCGCGAGTCAGCACGAGCAGCAAAGCCAAGTAGAGCGCGGAGAACATCGTCGCGTACCAGCCGGGGAATGCGGCGAACGTGCCGGCGCCGGCGACGATCAGCCATACCTCGTTGCCGTCCCACCACGGGCCGATCGTGCTCAAGGCGCGTTTGCGCTGCTCGTCCGTGCGCCCGACGATCGTGTGCAGCATGCCGACGCCGAAGTCAAAGCCCTCGAGCACGAAGAAGCCGACCCAGAAGATCGCGAGGATGACGAACCAGATCGTGTGCAGTTGCATCAGTAGCTCATGACCGGGGTCGGGGCCTGCGTTGGCGGAGCCATCAGTAGCTCATGACCGGAGTGGGGGGCTGTGTGGCCGAGCCTGTTCCCTCGGGGCCCTCCTCGGGATCGAGGCCCTTGCGCGAGTAGCGCAGCATCAGGATTAGGTCGGCCGCGCCGAGGGCGATGTAGACCAAGACGAACGCGATCAGGCTGATCCAGATGTCGAGCGAGCTGACCGAGGGAGAGTTGGCGTTGACCGTCTTCATCAATCCCTGCACGATCCAAGGCTGGCGACCGCTCTCGGTCAACAGCCAGCCGGCGGTGTTCATCACAAATGGTGTCACCACCGCGAACAGGCCCGCGCGCAAGAACCACTTTGAGCGATCGAGCCTGCCCTTGTGGATCAGCCACGTTCCCCACAGCGCCAGCAGCGCGATCAACGAGCCGAGGTAGGCCATCACGCGCATCGACCAGTATTGGATGAACACGTCGGGGATGTAGTTGCCGGGGCCGTACCTGTCGACGTCTTCCTTCTGAAGCTGGTTCAAGCCCTCGACCGCGCCGCCCCAAGTCCCGGTAGCGAGGATCGAGAGCAGATGCGGGATCGAGATGACCTGGGTGGGGGTCTGGTCGTTGTTGCCGCCGCCGATCTGAAAAGCCGAGAACGAGCACGGCTGACAGTTGTTCCACTGTGCCTCGGCCGCGGCGATCTTGGCCGGTTGGTAGGTAGCCTCGATCTCTCCCAGCTTGTTGCCCACGAACATCTGCAACAGGATCGCCGGCAGCAGCACGAGCACCGACAGGCGCGCGGTGTGGTGGAAGGCCTCGACTTCGCGGCCCTTGCGCAGATACCAGGCCGAGATCGCGAGCATCACCAGCGAGCCCGTCACCAGCGAGGCCAGGATCACGTGTACGTAGCCCCACAGGAAAGTTGGATTGGTGAACAGCGCCCACACGTTGTTCAGCACCGGCTGGCCGTGGCTGTTCAAGGCGTAACCTACTGGGTGTTGCATCCACGAGTTGGCGACCAATATGAACATCGCCGAGAGCATCGAGCCCGCGACCACAAGCCAGATGCACGCAAGGTGAACGCGCTTTGGCAGTCGATCCCAGCCAAAAAGCCACAAGCCCAGGAAAGTGGACTCCAGGAAGAAAGCCGCCAGGCCCTCCATCGCCAGCGGGCCACCGAACACGTCGCCCACGAAGCGGGAGTAGCTCGACCAGTTCATCCCGAACTCGAACTCCTGCACCAGACCCGTGACCACGCCCACGGCGACGTTGATCAAGAGCAAAGTGCCGAAGAAGCGCGTCATGCGCTTGTACTCTGGCTTCTCGTTGCGGTGCCACGCGGTCTGCAGAAGCGCCACCAGAAACGCCAAGCCGATCGTGACCGGCACGAACAGGAAGTGGTAGATGCTCGTCGTGGCAAACTGCCAGCGCGCCAGGTCGTTGGTCATCCTCCATCACCATTACCCATGGCGCGGCGGAACCATGCTGAGTGGTGCCCGTTCGGTGGCGAGGCGTCATCGCGCCTATCCAGTGAGGTGTCGGCGGCGTCGCGCCCGTCCAGTGAGGTGTCCTCGTCGCGGTCGCCGTGCGAAGAAAGCTCGCGCTGCCACGATGAGGCATAGCGTCCGCCGCTTTCCGTCAACTGCAAGTGGGTGCCGCGCTCGACGATTCTGCCCTGCTCGATCGCCAGTATCTCGTCGACCTGCTCCAGGCCGACCAGGCGATGTGTGATCAGCAGCGTCGTTCGCGTGCGCGTCACGTCGAGCAGGTCGGCCACGAGCGCATCGGCCGTGGCCGTGTCGAGGTGCTCACCCGGCTCGTCGAGGATCAGGATCGGGAAATCGGCAAGCAGCGCGCGAGCCAGCGCGAGGCGTTGGCGCTGGCCGCCGGACATGCGCGCGCCGCGCTCGCCGACCTCGGTCGCGAGTCGGAGGGGCAGCGAGTCCACCCAGTCGAGCAGCCGCGCCCGCGCCAGCACGTCGCGCAGCTCGTGCTCGCTCGCGTCGCGCTTGGCCAGGCGCAGGTTCTCCTCCAGCGTGCTGTCGAAAATGTGCACGTCCTGGCTGACCAGCCCCACGACACGCCGGACATCGTCGCCCTCGAGCGCGTCGATCTCCACGCCGTCCAGTGCTACCGAACCTTCATAGGGGAGGAAGCGCAGCAGCACGGCGGCAAGCGTCGACTTTCCGGCGCCGCTGGGGCCGACGAGCGCAATGCGCCTGCCAGGGCTCAGGTCGAGGTCGATCCCGTCGAGGACCGCGCGCTTGTCGCCGGGATAGAAGCAGCTGAGGTTGCGTGCCTGCAATGTGTGGGATTGACGTTCGTGCGTATCGAGGATAGGGAGCGGCCTGGTGTAGCCGTGGCGCTCGGGTGACTGGCCGTTCGGGGATTGCCGGTCTGCTGTTGGGGGCGTCGGCCGATAAGCCGGCGCGGCCGCAGGTGCGGGCATGGGGGGCGCCGGCGGATGTTCCTGTAGCTCGTCGGGCGTCGGTGGCTGCTCGGGCTCGGTTGCCGGCGTGGGGAGTGCCTGTGGGTGTTCTGGCTCCCGTACCGGCGGCGGCGTTTCGCGCAGCTCCTGCACCCGCGCCGCGGCCCGGCGCACGCGCTGCAGGGTTTGCGTCGCCGCCGGAAGGCCGCTCACCAGCTCGAACGCCACCAGCGGGATCAGGGCGATGCCGGCCAGCAGCACTCCGTCCATGCGGCCCGCGCGCACGGCGCTGACGCCGACGAGCAACGCGCCCCACATCGCCAGGCCCGAGCACAGCGTTGTCAGGCCCTGGCCGATGCCCGCGGTACGCGCGCCGGCGCGGGCGATCCGGGTCAGCTCGGCGTCGGCGGCCAGGGTACGTTGTAGTTGCTCTGAGGCCGCGCCGTATGCCACAAGCTCTGGTGCGCCCTCGATCAGGTCGACGACCGAGGCGCTCAGCTCGCCGCGCGCCTGGGCTTGCAGCGCCTCGCCGCGCGCGGCGAGCATGCCCGTGAGCCATGGCACGAGCACTCCCGCGAGCAGCAGCGCGACCAGCAGGATCAAGGCGGCGGCGGGCAGCATCCACCACACGAGCGCCACCGTGCCCGCGCCGACGAGCAGCGCGATCGCAAACGGCGGGACGACGCGTAGGAGCAGGTCTTGAAGCGAATCGACGTCCTGCACGAGCCGTGAGAGCAGCTCGCCAGAGCGGAATGCGGGTAGGCCGAGCGGTGCCAGACGCTCCAGGCGTTCGTAAACATCGACCCTCAGGCTCGACAGCACACGGAAAGCGGCGTCGTGGCCGACGAGGCGCTCGAAGTAGCGGCACAGCCCACGCGAAAGTGCAAAGAACTGAACCCCGACGATCGCGACCGCTACCACCGACTCCGGTGGGTGCTGCGAGGAGCGCGAGATCAGCCAGGCAGAGGTCGCGATCAGCCCGATAGCGGCGGCGACCGAGCCGGCGCCGAGCAATGTCGCGAGCAGCAAGCGCCCAGCCGCCGGCCGCGCGATCGCAAGCGTCTGGCGCAGCGGCGCCTCGGGTGGGCGCTTGGCGGCGGACGGCGCGGGAGTGGTGGCGGACGGGGCGATTAGGGACGCCTGGGTACTCATGCGGACACTCCGGTTGTCCCTTCGGCGCCGGCAGGCGCCCCATCTGCACACTCGTCCGTGGCGTCCGTGGCGTCCGTGGCGTCCGTGGCGTCCGTGGCGTCCGTGGCGTCCGTGGCGTCCGTGGCCTGGGCACCTGCGCTCGCTGCCCCGATCGTGACGGGGACCCACGGTCGGTCGGTCACGGCCGGGATCATGCGGGCACACTTGCCGTGTCGAGTGCGCCAAGTCGATCGGTCGCGGCCTGGCTTGACGGCGTATTGCCAAGCTCCACCACGCGGTCGGCAATGCTCAGCAGCGCCGGCCGGTGCGCGACGAGGATCACGGTGCGCCCAGCTGAGAGGCGTTGCACCGCTTCGAGCACGTGCTGCTCGGTCTGCCCGTCGAGGTTGGCGGTCGGCTCGTCGAGCAGCAATAGCGGTGCGTTGCGCAGGAACGCGCGGGCGAGAGCGACACGTTGGCGCTCGCCCGCCGACAGCCCGGCGCCGCGCTCGCCGAGGACCGTGTCCAGGCCGTTTGGCAGGCCGGCCACGACATCGCCTAGGCCGGCGGCGGCTATGGCAGCTGCCAGCTCGTCATCGGAGGCGTCGCGATCGCCGAGCCGTACGTTCTCGGCGATCGAGCTCGCGAACAGGTGCGGTCGTTGCGGCATCCAGGCAAGCTGCGCGCGCCATGCGTCGGCGTCGAGCGCGGCGAGGTCGACGCCGCCAATCCGCACGGCTCCACGCTCGTGCGCGACGAAGCCAAGCAGCACTCCGAGTAGCGTCGACTTGCCACAGCCGCTGGGGCCGGCCAGTGCCACGACCTCGCCCGCCTCGACATGCAGCGACACGCTGTCGAGCGCCGGCTGTGGGCGACCGGGATAGGAGACGGTTAGCCCATCGACCGTTATATCCGCTGCCGTTGTGTCGGGCACCTCCGGGCGGCTGCCTCGACGGGGGGAGGCCGCTTCGTCGCTGGCGGGATCGGGGGTGAAATGGGGGGAGGCCGCTTCGTCGCCAGCGGGATCGGGGGTGAAATGGGGGGAGGCCGCTTCGTCGCCAGCGGGATCGGGGGTGAAATTGGTGGAGGCAGCTCTATCGCCGGCGGGATCAGGGGTGGAGGGTGTTTCAAAAACCTTGTTCCCGAATTTCCCAGTGTTTTCGTGCACCCCGTTTTTGGGAAGTCCCGCGCCGGGGGCCTTGATCAGAGCAGGCTCGACGCGGGTCGTGTCCGCACGGACGGCCCCGGCAGGGGTCAACTCGACCTGGCCTGTCTCGGCGCGGATGGGGCTCGGCGCGTGTGGTTGAGCATCGGCGAGCACCGTGAATACCTGCTCGGCCGCGGCCATCCCCTCGGCGCTAGTGTGATAGTTGGCGCCCAACTGGCGCAGAGGTAGGTAAGCCTCTGGCGCGAGGACCAGGGCGAACAGCCCTGCACGCAGGGACATGTCACCGCCCATCAGGCGCAACCCGATTGCCACGGCGACCAGCGCCACCGAGATCGTCGCGACCAGCTCGAGGATCAGCGAGGACAGAAACGTCACACGCAGGTTGGAGAGCGCGGTCTCGCGATAGCGCTCGGAGATGGAGCGAATGCTGGCGGCCTGGGCCTTGGCGCGGCCGAACACCTTCAGGGTCGGCAGCCCGGCGACCACGTCGAGGAAGTGCCCGGCGAACCGCTGCAGGGTGCGCACTTGGCGATCCATCTTCTCGCGCGTCGCGGCGCCGACGAGCGCCATGAACAGGGGAATAAGGGGAAGGGTGAAGGCGATGATCGCGGCTGAGATCCAGTCCTGTGAGACGACGGCCACGAGCACGACCAGGGGTACGATCGCGGCCAGCAAAAGCTGGGGCAGGTACAGAGAGAAGTAGCCGTCGAGCGCGTCCAGCCCGCGCGTGGCGAGCACCGTCAGCTCGCCGGTGCTTTGCGTACGCGAGTCGTCCAGGCCGAGCACGGAGACGCGCTCCAGCAGCACGCGCCGCAGCTGCGACTTCGCCTGAGCGGAGCTGCGCCCAGCTGCCAGCTCGGCCGCCCATGCGACCAGCGCCCGAGCGATGACCACGAACAGCAGGGCGACCAGTGGTCCTTGCAACTGCGCGAGATCCTTCCCGTGCGAGAAGGCCCCGACGACGATGTCCACAAGCAGCCACGCCTGCCCGACGATCAGCAGTGCGCGCAGGCTCCCCAACGCGACGGATAGAAAAAGGAATGTGCGTGTAGCGCGCGCGTACTGCAGCAAGCGAGGGTCGAGCGCTCTCACCGCTCGATCATGACCGACGGCACGGCCGCCCTGTCAGCGTCGCGGTCCGCGTTCACCGCTTGCTTTCCGCGCGGCGTCTCCGCAGGCGCTTCGGCTGCGTTCACCGTTTGCTTTCCGCGCGGCGCTTCGCGAGCGCTTCGGCGGTGCTCATCACTTGCTCCGCATACTGTCTCTCGGCGAGCGTTTCGGCGGTGCTCATCACTTGCTCCGCACACTGCCTCTCCGCGAGCGCACCTGCCGCGTTCACTGCTTGCTTTCCGCTGGTGTGCCGCGGTCTTTGGCCGAACTTCGAGCCGATCCGCCGTCATCCGCTCCACCGTGAGCTCGCTCGACGCTGGCCAGCGAGCCCTCCATCACCTGGTTCTGGGGATTGCCGAGACGCGCGCTGATCCAGTCGATCAACACCTTCAGCCGTCCGCCGCGAACGCCGCCGAGGTAGTACATGTGCACGGTCAGGTAGGTAAAGAACGCCAGTCGCCCAGAGATTTCGTGGCCGCGGATTTCACACACGGCCTTGCCCCGTCCGACGACTGCCAGCGCCCCCTTGTCAAGGTAGTGAAACGGCGTGGAGGCGCCCGGCGCCCCCTTGTGGATCGCCTTTGCCGCGTGACGTGCCTGCTGGATCGCAACCGTCGCCAGTCCCGGGAACGGCTTGCCGCCGGGTCCTTCGAGCACCGAGGTATCGCCGATCGCCGAGATCTCAGGATGGCCGGCAATCGTCAGGTCGGGTTCGATCTGCACACGCCCTGCCCGGTCGGTGGAGGCCCCAGTCGCCTCGGCCAGCACGCGCGAGAAGCCGACGGCCTGGACGCCGGCGGCCCAGATCACGGTTCGTGCGTCGATCCGCTCGTCCGCGCCGTCGACCGAGGCAGTCACCCCACGCTCGTCGATCGCGGTGACGCGCGCACCCTCGCGCACCGTGACCCCAAGCGAGGAAAGCTCCTTGGCGACCTTGCCGGAAAGCCGCTCGCTGAAGGCTGCTGTCACGCGTTCGCCGGCGTCGAGCAGGATCACCTGCGCGTTGCGGGGATCGATTTTTCTAAAGCCGCGCTTCATCCCGTGCTGGGCGATGATCCGCAGCTCGCCGGCAAGCTCGACGCCGGTGGGTCCACCGCCGATCACCACAAACCTCATCCACTCGCGCTGCTCGCTCTCGTAGCTCGCGCGCTCCGCCTCCTCGAACGCGCCGTAGAGCCGGTTGCGCAGGTCGAGCGCGTCGGCAAGCGTCTTCAGCCCACAGGACACCTCACGCCAATCGTCTTTGCCGAAGTAGGAGGTCTCGGCTCCGCAGGCGACGATCAGGCTGTCGTAGTCGAGCCGCCCCCCGCGGTCGAGGAGGAGCTGGCGGCGCTCGGCGTCGAGCCCGGTCGCCTCGCCCATCAGGACGGTGATGTTCGAGTTGCGTCTAAGCGCGGTGCGGATCGGCGTGGCGCACTCGCCCGCCGCAAGCCCCCCGCCTGCTACCTGGTAGAGCAGCGGCTGGAACAGGTGATGGTGGGTGCGGTCGACGAGCGTCACGTCCACGTCTGCGTGGCGCAGCTCGTGCGCCGCGGCAAGCCCGCCGAAGCCGCCGCCGACGATTACGACGTGGCGGCGGTGTTTGCTCGTGGCCCGATGCCCCGCGCGCGCGTGCGGGGCATCGTCGTCTTGGGATTGTTCAGTGGCCATTGGCGCCGAGGCGCTGCAGCAGGTGGTCGCCGACGCGCAGCGCGTTCGCCATCGCCGTGAGCGCGGGATTGACCGCTGAGATGCTGGGAAAGAAGCTGGTGTCGACCACGTACAGGTTGTCCAGCTCGTGCGCCTTGCAGTGGACGTCCAAAGCCGAGAGGGTGGGATCGGAGCCGAAGCGGCAGGTGCCGGCCTGATGGGCGACGCCGGCGACGGGAATCTTGTTCTCCAGGTAGGCCCAACGCGGAATCAGATGGTGCTCGTGCATGCCAAGATGGCCAAGCAGCGATCGCAGCTGCTCAAACAGCCGGTCGCGAGCGGTGTCGTTGCTGGCTTTGTAGGCCAATGTCACGTTCCCGTCGCGGTCGACCGTCACGCGGTTCTCAGCTTGTGGGATGTCCTCGGTCGACAGCCAGAAGTCGACGGCGTGCTCCGCCACGTCCGCCAGCGAAAAGGTGGGCGCGAGCCTGGTCATCAGCGGCTTCTCGCCGCGGTACATGTCCGCCACGGACTTCCCCACCATCTGGATGTTGCCCATCGGGAACTCCCAAGCGTCACCGGCGAAGTAGTAGTCGTTGACGCCAAGCGTCTTCTGGAAGACGGTCGGGTTGGGCTCCTTAGAGATCGCGAGCACCGCTTGGCTGTTGTGGAACATGTAGTTGCGCCCCACTTGGTCGGAACCGTTGGCGAGGCCGGCGGGATGCTTGTCGGTAGCGGAGCTGAGCAGCAGCTTGGCCGTGTTGGCCGCACCGCAGGACACGACCACGATGTCGGCCGTGTAAGTCTCACGCTCGCCTTTGTGATCGCCTCCCCCCGTGCCCGTGCCCGCGACGGCGCTCGCACCTGTGCCACCGCCCTCCTCCGCACGCTCCACCACGACCTCGGCGACGGCGGTGCCGGCGGGGTTGGTCTTCAGCGCCACGACCTTGGCCCCCGTCAGCAACGTGACGTTGTCGTGCTCGAGCGCCGGTCGCACCCCAAGCACCTCGGCGTCCGACTTGGCGTGCACCAGGCAGGGAAAGCCGTCGCAGGTGGAGCAGCGCACGCAATTGCTGTAGGGCATGTTGCCCTCGTTGAGCATCACCCCGCAGGGTGCATGGAAGGGATGCAGCCCAGCCGCGGCGAACGCCTCTGAGAGCTGGGCGATACGCGGCTCGTGAGAGACCGCCGGATGGTCATAGGGCGCGGAGGCGAACGGTTCGGTGGGGTCCTCCCCGCGCGATCCGTGTACTTGATAGAGCTGCTCGGCCTTCGTGTAATAGGGCTCCATCGCCTCGTAGGAGATCGGCCAGGCGGGAGAGATGCCGCCGTGGTGCTTCAGCTCGCCGAAGTCCTCCGCGCGCATGCGATAGAGCGCCGCGCCATACATCTTGGTGGCACCGCCCACGCAGTAGTGCACCTGCGGCTGGAAGGCTTTGCCCTCGGCGTCGTACCAGGTGTCGGGGGAGACATAGCGGTTGTCCACGAACACGTCCGCGGCGGACCAGTTCTGCGGCTCGCGCGGCAGCCAGTCGCCGCGCTCCAGCAGCAATATGCGCTTGCCCGAGGGGGCCAGGTGGCGGGCAAGCGTGCCGCCGCCCGCGCCGCTGCCGATGATGATGATGTCGTAGTGGTCGCTCATGAGATCTCCGCCAAGCGCTCGACGAGGATGATGCGTGCCGCCGCCTCGATCAGCGCGAGATGCGAGAAGGCCTGGGGGAAGTTCCCGAGATGGCGCCCGGTGGAGGTGTCGAACTCCTCGGCGTACAGCCCGAGCGGCGAGGCGACCCTCAACAGCTTTTCCATCAGGTCGCAGGCGCGTTGCTGCTCGCCGACGACCGCAAGTCCCGACACCAGCCAGAAGGAGCAGATCAGGAAGCTCCCCTCCTTGCCCGACATGCCGTCGTCGGTCTCATCGGTGCGGTAGCGCAGCACGAAGCCGTTCTCGGTCAACTCTTCGGCGATCGCAAGCACGCTCGCGCGCAGGCGCTCGTCGTCGCCTGGCAGAAAGCCGAAGATCGCGGCCAGCAGGTTGGAGGCGTCCAGGGCGTCGGTCTCGTAGTGCTGGCGCATCACCCCGTCCTTAGTGAGTCCGTGGTCGAGGATGTCCGCCCTGATCTCCTCGGCGGTTTCGTGCCAGGTGGCCTGGCGCTTGCTGTCGCCGCGCATGGCAGCGAGCTTGGCCGCGCGGTCCATCGCCACCCAGCACATCAGCTTCGAGGACACGTAGTGCTGGGGCTTGCCGCGCGCCTCCCAGATGCCCTGGTCTGGCTGGCGCCACACCTTGGTCGCGCACTCGGCCTGCGCCTGCACGATCGGCCACAGCCTGCGCGGCAGCCGTTCCGAGCGGCGCGTGTGCAGCAGGATCGAGTCGAGCGCCGCGCCGTACACGTCGTTCTGGCGCTGGTCGAAGGCACCGTTGCCGATTCGCACGGGGGCCGCGCCGGCGTAACCGGAGAGATCCTCGCGGGTCGTCTCGGTCAGGTCGCGCCGCCCGTCGATGCCGTACATGATCTGCAAGGCCCCGTCCCCGTTGGGCTCTAGGTCAGCCACGAACTGCATGAACTCCTCCGCCTCCCAGTCGAGGTTGAGGTAGTGCAAAGCCTGCAGCGTGAAGGTGGAATCGCGCAGCCACGTGTAGCGGTAGTCCCAGTTGCGCTCCCCGCCGGGCGTCTCGGGCAGCGAGGTCGTCAGCGCCGCCACGGTCGCGCCGGTCGGCATGTAGGTGAGGCCCTTGATCGTGAGCGCCGAGCGCTGGATCGGGTCGCGCCAGCGGTGGTCGGGCATGCGCGCGCGGCTCAGCCAGCCGCGCCAGAAACTCGCGGTGGACGCCAAGCGCGCGTTGGCATCGTCGATGTGCTCGGGTGCGGCCAGCTCCTCGGCCCAGGAGAGCGAACAGAAGATCTGCTCGCCCTGTTTGAGCACGTGGCGCGCCCTCACCCAATCGCCCTCGACGCCCACGGCCATGTCCGTCTGCAGCCTGATCGTCTGCTCCGCGCCGCTCGCGTCGGCCCTGTGCCCGTCGTCGCTCACGGCCCACTGCGCCGTTTCGCGGCCGTAGTCGAAGACCGGTTCGCATGTCAATTCCATCTCGACCTCGCCCTCCAGGCACATCGCAAGGCGCACGAGCACGTGGTCGGCGTCCTGGTCGGCCGGGGGGCGGGTGTGTGGCGTGACAAGGTCCTCGCCGCGACGGGGACCCAGGATCAGCGCCTCGCGCACGATCGCCCAGCCACTCGTGGTCTTCCACGTCGTGAGCAGGATGTTGGTACCGGGCTCGTAGATGCGCGCGGTCGGCACGTTGATCCCGAACGGCCCGAAGCGAAATCCGCCGGCCTGGCGGTCGAGCAGCGATCCGAACACGCTGGGCGCGTCAAAGCGCGGCACGCACAGCCAGTCGATCGTCCCGTCGGGGGCTACCAGCGCGCCGGTATGGCAGTCAGACAGGAAGGCGTAGTCGGCGATCGGGGGAAAGGGCGAGGGCATCGCCGCGCTCTGCGGAGCGCCGGGGGCGCTTTGGTGTGCGCGCTTGGAGGTGTGCTCAGGCGCAGCGGCGGACGCCGAGGGCTTGCTGTTAGGTGTCTTCGAAACGGCGTCCCCCACGCGCGCGCGGGGGGCATCGGCCTTTTTGTTGGTCCCGGTCGACGTCGTGCGGGCCTTCGCGGCAGCCGTTTTCGCCTTACCCTTGGCCGGGCTCACGATGCCACCCACGGGCCGTGCCAGCCGCCGTAGTGAGCCACCAGCTTGTCGGCCTCCGGCGGACCCCAGGTTCCCTGTGCGTAGGGATGCACGGGCGGGGGCTCTTTGAGCAGCGGTTCGAAGATTCTCCAGGTCTGCTCGACGCTGTCCTGGCGCGTGAAGCGCACGCTGTCACCGCGCATCGCGTCCAGCAAGAGCACCTCGTATGGGGTGGGAGCCTCGCCACCCTCCTGCGCGAACTCCATGTCGAGCTCGATCGCCTGCGGCCCGCCCTCGTCGGCGCGGTGGGCGTCGAGGATCATCCGCACACCGGTGGTGGGGTCGAGCTTGACCACGAGCTGGTTGGGCTCGGGCCGGCGACGTCCGTGCTCCATGAAGCCAAGCCGCGGGGGATTGCGGAAGACGATGCGCAGCTCGGTCTGGGTGATCGGCAGATCCTTGCCGGTGCGGATGAACCACGGCACCCCGGACCAGCGCCAGTTGTCGATGTCGAGGCGCAGCGCCGCATAGGTCTCGGTGGTCGATTCTTTGGCGACGCCGTCGATGCTCAGGTAGCTGTCGTATTGACCGCGCACGTAATGCTTGGGGTCGGCCGCGGCGGTGGAACGAAACACGGCGAACTTGGCGTCCTTCAGCGTTTCCGCGTCGTCGCCGGCGGGCGCCTCCATGGCAGCGACGGCCACCAACTGCATCAGGTGGTTGACGATTACGTCGCGCACCGCGCCGACGGGATCGTAGAAGTGCCCGCGGTCCTCGACGCCGAAGCTCTCGGCCATCGTGATCTGCACGCAGGCGATGTGGTTGCGGTTCCACACGGGCTCGAGCATCGTGTTGGCAAAGCGTAGGTAGAGAAACTCGTCGATCCCCATCTTGCCGAGGAAGTGGTCGATCCGGTAGAGCTGGGGCTCCTCGATGTACTGGTGGATTTCAGCGGCAAGCGCCCGCGCGGATTGCAGGTCATGTCCAAAGGGCTTCTCCACCACCACACGCGCGTTCTTCGTGACGCCGCTAATGGCGAGTCCTTTGATAACGGTCCCGAACAGAAACGGCGGGATCTCTAGGTAGAAGACGGGGCACTTAGCGTCGCCAAGTGCGTCGGCTACGCGCGCATAAGTCCCTTCGTCGGCGAAGTCGCCCGACACGTAGCTCAGCCGTTCGGCGAAGCGCTTGAACACGCGCTCGTCGAGCGTCTCGCCGCACCCCTCGATGCAGGTGCGTGCATGGGAGCGCAGCCGATCCACGCTCCAGTCGTCGGCGGCCACGCCCACGATCGGGCAGTCCAAGAGCCCGCGCAGCTCGAGCCGGTAGAGCGAGTGGAAGGTCATGACCTTGGCGAGATCTCCGCTGATGCCGAACACCACCAAGACGTCGGCTGCCTGGGTGTAGTCGTTCGAGGCAGAGGTGCTTGCAGGCCGGGGCTGTGCCGCTGTGCTCATGGGTGCCTTTCGTGGAAGAAGTGCCGGTCTGCGGAAAGTGTGCAGATGCTCTCACTCTCGCAGGTGGGTCGCATCATCCGCATCGGATGACTTCGCGGTGTGCTTTGCAGGGTGCCGGGCGCCCATGTCGAGTCCAAAGGTCTCGATCGGGCCCAACTCACGATTTTCGTCGCATGCTCGCAATACACTCGCCGGCACTGTGCAGTTGTGGATACCCGATCGGGCCGATCGCAACGCGGTCGGCGAGTTGCCCGAGGGTGTCGAGCTGCATTTGATCCCCGAGGAAGGCTCCTCAGACGCGCTGCTCGAGGCCGAGTTCTTGGTGCCAGGAGCTGACGAAGCATTCGTGCTCGAGGCGCTCGGACGGATGCCAAAACTGCGCGTGATTCAGACGCTCTCGGCTGGAGTCGACTGGTTGCTGGCGGCCGTGGCGCCCGGTGTCACGCTGTGCGATGCGCGAGGAGCCCGTGACGGGCCGGTGGCTGAATGGGTGCTCGGTGCGATCCTGGCATCGTTGAAGCACTTCGGCGAGGCGCGCGATTCACAGCGAGCCCACGACTGGCGCTGGCGCGAGCCGGACGAACTGGCAGGCAAGACGGTGATGATCTTGGGTTATGGGTCGATCGGGCGGAAGGTCGAGGGGCTTCTAGTGGCATCCGAGGCCGAGGTGATTCGCGTTGCGCGACGTGCCCACCCAGGGGTGCACGCGGTCGATGAGCTGGCGTCCCTGCTGGGCTTGGCCGACATCGTCGTCGTATTGCTGCCGCTGACCGCGGCGACAGAGGGATTGCTCGATCGGGAGATGCTCGGACACATGCGTGAGGGCGCACTGCTGGTCAACGCCGCACGCGGCCCGATCGTCGACACCGAGGCGCTGCTCGAGCTGTTGCGGGTGGGTCGTATCCGCGCCGCTCTCGATGTGACAGAGCCCGAGCCGCTGCCGGCCGATCACCCGTTGTGGAAGGCGCCGGGGTTGCTGATCACGCCGCACTTCGCCGGCGACACGCGCGGCGCTGAACGTCGTGCGTTCGAGCTTGTCGGCGAGCAGGTGCGCACGCTAACCTAAGCGGCGCAGCCGCTGGTGCTTAACGTCGTGGTCGACGGCGACTATTGATCCCAGGTCGGCCGCGCTGAGCTGGCGTTCGTAGGGGCCGCGGCCGGTAAGGCAGACGGCGCCACAGCGGGCTGCCAGCGCGAGTGCGTCGGGGACCGCAAGACCCATGCCGAGACCGTAGGTGAGCCCGGCGGCGAAGGAGTCTCCACAGCCGTATGAGTCTCGCGGCTCGCCTGGGGCGGTGGCTGCCGCCCACGTTCCCGACTCACCGTCGCGCCCACGGTAGGAGCCGCCGTGGCCCCCATCGGTGAATACGACAAGCTTGGCGTCTTGTTCGGCGCGGGCGGCCTCTTGGCGCTCCTCTGCGTCGTCGGCGCTCAGCACGAGCGCGTCCAACTCGACGCCGTGCCCGAGCGCATGCAGAGCGCGCGGGCTGCTCACGAGCACACCCGCGCCCCGTGCGGCCTGCATCGCGGCCGTATCGCCGGCGGTGAAGTACACGGCGTCCATCCGCGCCAGCTCGCCCCAGGGGATGTCGGCATCGTCGAGCACGGGCTCCAGCCGCTCTCCAAAGGTGGTGATCGTGCGCTCGCGGGCGTGGTCGACGAGCGTCATCGCGGTGCGAGTTGGCTGCTTGCGCGGTGCAGCCCATACCTCGACGCCCAACTCACCCAAGCGCTCCACCGAGCGGCGCCCATGCTCGTCATCGCCAAGCGCTGTGACGAGCACGGCCTCGCCCGCCAAGCGGGCCAGCTGTACCGCTGCAACGCCGCCGCCCCCGGCCGGCTCCTCGAAAGGATCCTCCGCATGCACGATCTCACCGGCGCTTGGGATGTGGTCCACGCGCGCAAACGTGACCCACTCGACGTGGCCTACGACCGCGACTTTGGGTCGGCTCGGTTGCACGGCGGCAGTGTCACACACTTACTACTACACGGTATGTGTCGATGCGTGTAGTACGCTTCTAGGCGTGGAGCGATCCGTCCAGCGATTGAATGTTACGCTCGATCCAGAGCATGCCGCTCGTTTGGCGCGACTCGCGGAGCGAATGCATGTCCAGGAGGGGACGCTTGCGCGTTCGTTGCTATCGACGGCAATTGAAGAAGCCGACCCTGACGCGCGCAGCATCACCGCCATACTTGATGGAATTCCGGGGGCGTATGAGCGCGCAATGCAAGGTTTGGAGAGCGTTCGCCAAGGCAAGACGATCCCGCTTGACGAGCTGTGAGACCGGTCGGTGTCCGAAGTCAGACTGGGCCCCGAGGCAGTCGAGGATCTCGATCGATTGATCCTCACTCACAGCCTGCCGGCTGATACAAGGTCTCGCGTCAGGCGCTCTCTGGGTGCGCTCGAACGCTTCCCCCAACTGGGCCGCGCTTTGGATGAGCCGTGGGCTCCGCTGCGCTGGACGCTTGGCCCCTGGCGCTGGTTGCTGATTCTCTACATGTACGACGAGCAGAAAGACTGCGTCTTCGTTCTCGGTTTCCAGGATGCGCGATCCTCACATGCGGTCACATCGCTGACCTCGCCATGAGCGCTCAAGTCGCCCTCCTTCGCGGCATCAACGTCGGCTCGCACAACCGTATCCCGATGGCGGATCTACGTGCGTTGCTCGCCGATATCGGCTATCCAGACGCGCGCACGCTGGTGCAGAGCGGCAACATCGTGCTCAGTGCCGAGCTGCAGCCGGATGAGCTCGAACGAGCGATCACCGGCAAGTTTGGGGTGCAGACGCCGGTCGTCGTGCGCACACGTGAGGAGCTGGCCTCGGTAGTAGCGCTCGACCCGCTCGGCGACGTTGCACAAGAGCACAAGCTCTATCAGGTGAGTTTCCTCTCGGCCGAGCCCGATCCGCAGGCGGTGGCGAAGATCGCGCAGGAAGATTTCGCACCGGAGTGCTTCGTACAGGTTGGCCGCGAGATCTACGCATGGCATCCGGGCGGCATCCACAACTCGCGGCTCGCACGGATGTTCTCTGACAAGCGCTTGGGTGTCGTCGCGACGGCGAGGAACTGGAAGACGACGACCAAGCTGCTGGAGATGGCCGACGAGCTGGAAGGGTGAAGCTCAGTCACCGCGACCGCGTGCGCGGCGAATCTCGGTCAGCCGCGCCGCCAGCTCTGCCTCGGTGTCATCGGGAACGTAGAAGCGTGTGCCCGCGACCTCGTCGGGCGCCAGCTCTTGCCGACCGAGATGTCCCGGGTGCGAGTGCGGATTGTCATAGCCCTGCCCGCGCCCGCCTGAGCGCAACTGCACCGGCGGTGGGGCGGCGCCGTGCTCGCGTACGAAGTCGCGTGCGGCACCGATCGCGCGCTTGGCCGCGTCGGACTTCGGCGCGAGTGACAGGTAGATGGCGGCCTGGGCGAGCGCGAACTGACACTCCGGCAGGCCCGCGTGCTCGACGGCCGCCGCGGCGCCAGTGGCCACGGTGAGGGCATTTGGATCGGCGTTGCCGATGTCCTCGCTGGCGAGGATCACCATACGGCGCGCGATGAAGCGAGGATCCTCGCCGCCCTCGAGCATCACTGCCAGGTAGTAGAGCGATGCGTCGGGGTCAGAGCCGCGCGTCGCCTTGATCCAGGCGGAGATCGTGTCGTAGTGGCTGTCGGCTGCCTTGTCGTAGTGCACGATCCGTCGCTGCAGCGCGTCTTCGGCGTGCTCGACGGTTACGTTGTCGATGGCGGTCTCGCATGCCAGCTCGAGTGCGCTCAGGGCGGTACGCGCGTCGCCGCCCGCGCGCGCGGCCAGCATCTCGATCGCCTGCTCGTCGACCTGTGCCTCGCCGCACTCACCGCGCTCGAGCGCCCTGCGTAGCAGCGTGAGCACGTTCTCCTCCGTTAGCTCCGTCAGCTCGTAGAGGCGTGTGCGCGAGAGCAGCGCGCGGTTGACCTCGAACGATGGGTTCTCGGTCGTAGCCCCGATCAGGGTCACGAGCCCTTCCTCGACGGCGGGCAGCAGCGCGTCCTGCTGCCCCTTGTTGAAGCGGTGGATCTCATCCAGGAAGAAGATCGTCTCGCGTCCACCCAGCTTGCGTTCCCGCGCCCTGGCGAGCACAGCCCGGACCTCCGGGCGGCCTGCCTCCACGGCGCTCAGCTCCTCGAACGCCGCGCTCGCACTGGCGGCGATGATGCGCGCGAGCGTGGTCTTGCCGCTGCCGGGCGGGCCGTGCAGGATCATCGAGTGAGGCGTGCCCTGCTCGATGGCGGTGCGCAGCGAGGATCGGCCCCCGCCCACCCCCAGGAGATGCTCTTGACCGACGAACTCGGCGAGCGTTGCCGGTCGCACCCGCGCGGCCAACGGCGCACTGGCGGGCGGGGTGGCGTTCGTGGCGGTGTCTGCGGGGTCAAACAACGAGTCCACGCCCACAGTGTGGCGCAGCCCGGAAGCCTTCGAGGTCGTGCCGGGCGCGGCCAGCAGGGGATGACCCGGTTATGGTGTGCGCGATGACGCCCACCGGCGCCAAGCTCGGGGTCCCGCTTGCCGATGGCGGCACGCTCGAGGCCGAGCTGTTCATGCCGTCCACCGGTGCCGGCCCCCACCCGGGCGTGCTCGTGCTACACGAGTCGTTCGGGCTCAACGACGACATGCGTCGTATCGCCGCTAGGTTTGCCGAGGAGGGCTATGCGGTGCTTCTTCCCAATCTCTTCTCGCATGGCACACGGGTGGTGTGCCTGAGCAGGGTCATGACCGACATGGTCAGAGGATCTATCGACCGCGAGATCGCCGACATCCTCGCCGCGCGCGCGGCCTTGGCCGAACGCGAGGATGTCGACGCCGCCCGGATCGCCGTCGCCGGCTTCTGTCTCGGCGGGGGCTTCGCCCTGATCGCCGCCACCAAGCCCGGCTTCAAGGCGGCGGCGGTCAACTATGGCGATGTGCCCAAGGACCGCACCAAGCTCGGCAGCGTCTGCCCGGTGGTCGCGAGCTTCGGCTCGAAGGACCGCATGTTCGGGCGCAACATGGGCGAGCGCTTGGAGGCCCATCTGGGTGCGCTCGGGGTGGAGCACGACATCCAGACCTACGAGGGGGCGGGTCACTCGTTCTTCTCCCAGCACGAAGGCTGGCAGGGCTGGCTTGCACGAATGCCCACGCCTATGATGGTCGGTCCGGACGCGGAGGCGGCGAGTGACGGCTGGCGGCGGATGCTTGGCTTCTTCGAGGAGCACGTGCGTAGCGCCGCCGGCTAGCTCCGGCCGGGCCTTAGCCGATCCTCCCGGCCGGCTTAGACCAGCGGCTCCGCATCCTCTGGTGGGGAATCCTCAGCGCCTGGGCGCACCCACAACGCCCGGCCGATCCGGCCCCCGAGGGCGCCAAGCAACATCCCGGCGATCGCATCGATCACGATGAGCAGTGGCGGAAAGCTCCCGAGCGAGACCTTCGCATGCGTCCCCGCGATCGCGTGGGCGATCAGTATGCCCGCGCCGAAGAGGGCGCCACCGACCAGCCCGCGATCGGCGCCGCCCCAGCCGTCCTGGTGCTCGAAGCCGGCCACGATCGCGCCGAGTCCGGCGAGCACCGACAGCCCCCAGTAAGCGCCGGCGGAGATGCCGAGGACGACCCCAACGACCGCTCCAAACGCGAACGGCACGAAGCCGCCGAGGGCTATTTGGATTGGCCGTGACCGATCTCGAAACAGCGGTGGTGCGTGCATCCGGTCCTCTTCCCTCGTGCTTATGACTTCCCCATCTAAAGACGGTAGTGGGTTATGGCGGACGCGGGAAACGAGCTGTCAGTCGGCTTTGTTCTCTTGTTGCTCTGCCTCGGTGAGTGCTGCGATGTCAGCAAGATCAACAGGGCGTCCCGCCTCTCGCTTCATCTTGATGAGGTCGTCGCGTGAGACGACAGCGATCGGGTGGTCGCCGAGAGTAATCAGGAGTGCTCGCTCGCGAAGTTGGGCAAAAGGTGATGCGCCCGGGGCGTCGTGAAGAACATCGATGTCGCCGTAACGTGTGGTGAGCTGCCAGAGCGTCGCACGTGGAAGCAACTGTGCGTCGATCGTCAGGTGCTCACTGCCAGGGTTCAGGACGTGTGCTTCCAGCTCCGTCAGCGCAGCCGCAAGACGCTCCAGGTTCTGCGGCGTTGGCGATGGAATCAGATCTATGTCGTTGGTCATTCGCACATGGCCGTAAACCTGTACGGCGATCCCGCCGATCACTACATATTCGACCTTATGAGCATCTAGCACAGCAAAGATGCCCTCCGCGTCCAGTGGTCGTGGGTCAGCCATTTTTACGAGCTTGGCGTCCAGCCTCGGCAAGGCGTCCTGCCATCCTGTTCCAGGAGAGGGCGAGCTTGAGGCGTTCCTCGGGGGTGCGAGCGAGCGTGCTTGCCATATGAACTGGATCCCAGTCGGTCGGCAGACGGCGTGTGCTGAGCACGGGTTCCTCGCCCATTGCCACCATCAGCTCACGCAGGGTTGTGAACGTCGGCGAGACAAGGCCGCGCTCAATGCGACTGATTGCGGCCTGTGTGGTGCCGGCGCGCAGCGCGAGTCGGCGCTGGCTCAATCCGAGTCGCTCGCGGGTGGAACGGACTAGTTCTGCCGGATTGTTGATGTCATAAATGATATCAGGCGTGGCCCTCGCGTAGGCGCGGGCAGCGCGCTACGCTCGGCCGGTGCGCCCCATCCCCACAGCCCCGGTCGCCGCGGCCTCTTTGATCGCCGGCTTTGCGGTGGCTGTGAGCACTGGCTCGCGTCCCCTCGGCGGAGTCGTTCTGGCAATCGGCGGCCTGTGGTGCATCCAGGCGTGGGCGCGTCGCCACGGTAGGCGCACGGCGGTGATCCTCGGGTGTGTCGGTTTCGGTGCGTTTGTGATCTCGCACCTGCTCGGGCTCGTTATTGGTGCGTGGTCATCGGTGCTGTTCGTCTCAGCCGTGGTGGCCGTGATCGTGTGGACTAAGGCCGACGCGTTGGACCGAGAGGCGTCGATTGATGACGTTGACTCGGATCCACTCCTCAGTGCGTAGGTCCCCGGGGATCAGGGCTCTCGCGAAAGAGGGCTTCAGGGCGTTGAGCCCTCCTCGGCAAGCGCTCGTCTAAGTGCCTCGTCAAACGGCGCGGGCATGATCCCGAACGGCTCGGTGCCGCTTGCATCGGTGACAATCGTTGCTGTCTTCAAGCCTTCGATAAGCGGACGCGCGACGTTCGTGTCGACGGGGGTCACGAGCCCGATCCACAGCGAGGACAGCCACGGGGTGATCAGCGGCACTGGAACCATCACGCGTGGGCGCTTTCTCATCACGCGAGCCATCCGGTCAAGCATCTCTCCATAGGAGAGCACGTCGGGCCCGCCGATCTGCACTTCGCGTCCGATCGACTCGGGAACCTCGGCAGCGCGGCTGAGGTACTCGATCACGTCATCGATACCGATCGGCTGCGTCTTCGTGCGTAGCCACGCGGGCGCGATCATCACGGGCAGCCTCTGAACGAGGTAGCGCAGCGTGCGGTAGGACTCGCTGTCGGCACCGACCACCATCGCGGCCCGGAAGTAGGTCAGCGCCGGCCCGTGGCGCGCCAGCGTGAGCGCCGTCTCATGGCGGCTGAGCAGGTGCTTTGAGACGCTCTGATCGCCCAGTCCGCCGAGATAGACAACGCGCTCGATCCCTTCGCGCGCGGCCATCCGCGCGAAATTGCGAGCGCCTTCCTGCTCGCGCTCTTGGAAGCCTTCGCCACCGGACATCGAGTGGATCAGGTAGTAGGCGACCTCGATCTCGCGGCCGACCCCATCCAAGCTGGAGCTTTGTCTAACATCGCCCTCGACCACCTCGCAGCCGCCGGTCCGTAGGTCCTCAGCGCGAGTTGCGTCTCGCACCAGGCAGCGAACCTCGGCGCCCGAGCGGGCCAACGCACGTGCCAAACGTCCGCCAATGAAGCCGGTGGCTCCCGTGACCAGCACGTGCCGGTTGATCGCAACAATCGAGATGCTCTTTGCTTACCCTGGGTGTGGCATACCCACCCACGCGGCCGCTGCGTCGACTACCGCAGATGCGCGCCTGACCAGATAACCGCCTGGCCGTTCGGCAGTACGAGCTTGCCCGAGGTCAAGCTCGAGAGGATCGAGCCCGAGACGTTTGGGGCCATCGAGAACGGCGTGCACCAGAAGGCCCACATGGCCGAGCGCGAGGGCTTGATCTTGTGCGTCAGTCGTGACTTTGGCCCGGCGCCGAGCCGGTTGTGGGCTACCACTCTGAAGCGATAGCCGACGCCGTTCTTCAGACCGCCGATCGCGGCACTGGTGCCCGAGACGGTGGTTGAGGGCAGCTCGTGTCGTCCCTGGTAAGGAGTGACCGTGTAGGTGGTGATCGGGCTGCCGCCGTTGCGCGGCGCGGTCCAGGTGACGATCGCGCCGCCGTTGGCGGGCGTCGCGACCAGGCGCGCCGGCGCGGCCAGTGGCGCCGCCTGTGGTTCGCTTACAGCCGCGGACTTGAAGACGATCGCGCCCATCAGCCAGATCGTGGAGGCCCCGGTCTGCACGCTTGTGCTCGGCGTAGCTCCCGTCGCCCCAGTCAGAGCATCCTCGGCGACGAACTCCATTTCTTCGTCCGGTGAGACGTTCACGCGACCGTTGAAGCCCATCCGCGCCATCAGGTTGTCGTCGAAGCCGGAATCGGCGTAGAAGCCGACGACGAGCTCGCCCGGTGCCGTGGTCGGGGCGGTGGCAGGTGTAGAGACCACGGCCGCCGCTTTGGTCGTGCCGGTCGCATCGGCGCTTTGGTCGACTACCGCGGTCCCCGCTTCGCTGGAGAGCCCTGCGTATTCGAGCACCGCGACGCCAACGTCGGCACTGGCGCTGGGCGTGGCTGTGATCGCGGGAATCTTTCCGCCGCCGGCGCCCACGGGCGCGCTCCAGATGCTCATTTCGGTGTTGTCGGATGCCTTGAAGTGCAGCAGCTCGGTGAAAGTGTCGCCAGCCGAGTCCTTGACGCTCGAAGCGGTCGCCTTGGCGCCGCTCCAGACGCCGACCTCGACAACCAGGCGATTGCCGGTGACGAGGCTAGCCCCTGGAGTCACGGCCAAGCTCGTGACGTTGTGGGCGTGTCCGGAGGCCTGCTGTATGAATTGCGGCGAGGCCGTGCCAGAGGGCGTGACGGCGTTCGAAGCGGCCGAGGCGGGCCCGCTGCCGACGGCGTTGGTTGCGGTCACGGTAAATGTGTAGGTGTCGCCGTTGATGAGCCCGGTGATCGTGGCGCTGGTCGCGGGCGGCAAGCCGCTGATCGTGGTGGCGGGCTGGGCGGTGCTGCCGAGGTAGGGGGTTACCGTGTAGCTGACGATCGGGCTGCCGTTGTTGGCCGGTGCGCTCCAGGTGACGGTCGCGCTCGCGTTGCCGGGGGTGGCCGTTGGGGCCGCGGGTGCGGCCGGCGCGGTGGGAGCTGACGGCGTCACGGCGTTCGACTTTTCCGAGGGAGGCCCGCTGCCGACGGCGTTGGTCGCCGTCACGGTGAATGTGTACGTGGCGCCGTTTTTCAGTCCGGTGATCGTGGTGCTGGTCGCGGGCGGCGAGCCGTTGACGACGGTGCTTGACTGGGCGGTGCTGCCGATGTAGGGCGTGACGGTATAGCTGGTGATCGGGCTCGTCCCAGGTGAGGGTGCCGTCCAGGTTACGGTGGCGCTGCCTTCGCCGCCGGTCGCGCTTACACCGGTGGGAGCGGCCGGTGCCATGGGTGTGGGACTCAGGTTGAGCGGGGTGGAGATCGATGGCACGCCCTTTTTATTCACAATGAAAAGCATGTAGTTGCCATAGGGCGCAAGTGCCGAGTTGGCCGGCGTCTGCACCGTCAACGACCCCGAGCCTGCGGTGAACGACAGCGGTACGAAGTGCTGGGCCATGTCGCTCTGGTGGGTGTCGGTGCCGAGTGAGACAAGGTTGACCGAGCCGATCGAGGCGGCTTCGGGTGTCGTGACGGTAATGCTTGTGTTGTATGTAGAGGCGGCGGGCGCGGAGGTGATCGTCGGCTGCGGGCCGTCGAACAGGTAGGGCGGTGAATAGATCTGTGAGGAGAACTCGCCTGGATCGCCGAGCCCGTTGGGGTGTCCGCCGCCGGCGATCAGCACCTTGCCGTTCGCCATCAGCATCGCCGTGGAGTGGTAGTTGCGCGCGGCGGCGATTGGCGCCGCGGCAGTCCACTTTTCAGTCGCGGGATTCCAGATTTCCGTTGGCAGCACGCCGCTCGTGACGATGTCCTGGTCGCTTGAGGCCTCGCCGCCGACGGCCAACACTTCGCCGTTGGCGAGCATCGTCAGCGTGTGGTAGACGCGGTTGTTGTGCATCGGCGCGATCTGTTGCCATTTGGGTGTCGCGGCCGTCAGGTCGATGACCGCCGTGTTGGCGACCGAGTTGGTCGTACTGATGACGCTCGGCGCACCGCCGCTGTAGAGGATCTTGCCCGGGCGGTACATGACCGAGGAGCCATTGGTGATGCCGCTGGCTCCGCCGACCTGCGTCCAGGTCTGGTTGGCGACGTTGAGCTCGAAGGACAGGTCCTCGGAGGGCCCGATCGTGAAGACTTCGCCGCTGGGCAGCAGGTAGGAGAAGGGGTACTCCTCCTCTTTGATCTGTGAGGTGGAGACTTTCGTCAGTTCGGTCCACGTGTTGGCGGTGGGGTCATACACTTCCGGCGTGTTGGCCCAAGTGTTGGCGTTGGTCGAGTTGCCGCTGATGGCAACGTAGTCGCCGTCCGCAAGCTCGGTGACGTCGGGGTACCAGCGCGGCGTGTGCATGTTGGCCACGCGCGACCAAGTGCCGGTAGCCGGATTGAAGACGGCGGTGTCGACGATGCCGATCTGCCCGGTGGTGAGCCCGCCATAGCCACCGACAGTCATCACCTCCCCGTTTGGAAGCTGAGCCATGCCCGAGCAGAAGATGCTGTCCGGGGCGTTGGTCGAGGTGAACGCCTGCGTCGTCGGATTCCACACGTAGGTGGGCTCGGGCTGCTGCCAGCCGTCGAAGGCGAGCACGTTGCCATTCGCGAGTTGGATCAGGTGGATCGCCACGAACGGCCAACTGGCAAGCGCGGTGAATTCGCCTTCGGGCTTGGTGTCGGGCGTCACGGCATTGGATTCGCCTGACGCCGGCCCGGTTCCAGCGCTGTTGGTGGCGCTCACCGTGAACGTGTAGGTGGTGCCGTTGGTGAGTCCGGTGATCGTGGTGCTGGTCGCCGGCGGCGAGCCGCTGACCTTAGTCGGCGTTTGTGCGACCGAGCCGACGTAGGGCGTGATCGTGTAGGAGGAGATCGTGCTGCTGCCGCTGGAGGGAGCCTTCCAGCTGACGCCGGCGCTGGCGTTGCCGGCGGTGGCGTCGACTTCAGTCGGCGCGCTGGGCGCGGTGACGGGCCCGGATTCGCCCCCTTGCAAGGCAATGGTCGAGGCGAGCCAAATCGTGGAGACCCCTGTGCTGAAAGTCGGGTTGGGTGTCGAGCCGGCGGTGACGACGGCATCTTGCGCGAGCAGCTCGATGTTTTCCTCAGGCGAGACATTGGCGCGCGTCGTATAGCCCGAGCCGCCGGCGAGTTTGTCGCCGAAGCCCGAGTCCAGGTAGAAGCCGATCGCCAAGTCCTCGGCGCCGGTCGTCGCCTGCGTTGCTCCGGATGAGACGGTCGCGGCTGTCTTGGTCGTGCCCGTGTTGAAGGCCGAGCGGTCGAGGACGGTCGCCCCCTGGGCGCTCGCCACACCCGAGTATTCGAGCGCCACGAAGCCGATGTCGGCCTTGGCTCGAAGGCGTGACTGTGATCGTCGGCTTGGTCCCGCCACCGGCGCCGATCGGCGCCGCCCAGATGCTCATCTCGGTTTTGTCAGACGCGGTGAAGTGCAGCAGCTCCACATAGCTGTTGCCGGCGGAGTCGGCGACGCTGGCCGTGGTAGCTGACTTTTCGCTCCACACGCCGACCTCGACCACCATCGTGTTGCCGGCTGTCACGTTCGACGTCGGTGTGGCCGTCAGGCTGGTGACGGAGCTGGAGTGGGCGCTCGAGGCCTGCACGAATGCGGGGACGACGGTTCCGGCCCTGGCGGTCCCGAGCGAGTCTCGCCCTACCCACAGCGCGGCGACCAGGCACAGGGCAAGCAGCGCCATCGACCAAGTGCCGCGAGCGCCGCGCAGGTGGTTGTACGGCGACGGACCCATATGGTCGGTCTCGTTAGATCGCCCCCATGCGCGCATATCCACCCCAAAGAAACGTTTGTGCGCGGCGAATCTTTCTCAGTGTCCGAAGCTCAGGCGTCTGAGGCGGTGTCGAGCGTGTGGTATTCCGCGAGCAGCTCCTCCTCGCGCTGCTTTCCCGGGAACAGGAAGAACACGATCAGCGTGCCGAGCGCGATCGCCACGATCCCTGCTGTGTACGTCCACTCGTCGCCTTTCACAAACGATTGCTTGGCGCCTTCGACGATCGCTTTCGCATAGGTGGGGTAGCGCGAGGCGGTGGCGGCGGCGCTGGAGAACGACTTGGTCAGTTCGGTTTCGACGCTGCTCGTAATGCGCGCCTTGTTCGGCGCGGACGCGATCGCAGTGGACACCGCCGCGGCGTAGCCGGCCGTCAGCAGGGCTCCCATGATCGACTGCATGATCGCTCCGCCGAGGTCGCGCTGCAAGTCGGCGGTGCCCGAGGCCATGCCAGCGCGGTGTACCGGCACCGAGCTGGTCAGCGAGTGCGACGCGGGCGTGCCGGCAAAGCCGACGCCTGCCCCGATGAACGCGTAGGCGAGGCCTACCTTCCAGTAGGGGATTCCCTGCTTCCACAGCGCTAGCATCGTTATGAAGCCCAGCAGACAGAACACGTAGCCGCACAGCAGCGTCACGCGTGAGCCGCGTGTAACGATGAGCTTGGCCGAGAGGGGCGCGATCGCCACCATCAGCACCGCCGCCGGGAGGATCGACAGGCCGGCGTCGAGCGTCGAGTATTCGAGCACGTTCTGCTCGAATTGCTGGCCCACGAAGATTGCGCCCATCAAGGAGCCGAACACGACGATCCCCGCGAGCGCCGCCACCCAGAAGGTAGTTCGTGCAGCGATCTTCAAGTCATACAAAGGCGAGCTCGCGCGCCGTTGGCGGATCACGAATCCCACCCCCGCGGCCACCGCCACGATCGCGGTGACGAGCACGATCGTCGTCTCATTGGGGACCGGCGCAAAGTTGATCGCGAGTACCAGTCCGGCAACAGCCAGCACCGACAGCACGCCCCCGAAGTTGTCCACCGGATCGCTTGTCTCGTTCACATGTGCGGGCACATAGCGCCATGCCATCAGCAGCGCGATGGCCGCCAGCGGGATCGTGATCAAGAACACCGACCCCCAATCAAAACCGGTCAGCAGCACACCCGCTATCAGCGGCCCAAGCGCCGACATGCTGCCTCCTAGACCAGACCACAGCGCGATTGGTCGGGTGCGTGCCGCGCCCGACCACAACGCGGTGATCAGCGCGAGCGTCGTCGGGTAGGCCATACCGGCAGCCAAGCCGCCGATCAGGCGGGCCAGGAACAGCACCGTGATCGACGGGGCGAGCCCCGCCAGCAGGGACGACGGGATCGCAAGCGCTGTTCCCAGCAGCAGCATCATGCGCCGTCCGTGACGGTCGCCGAGCGCTCCGAGGTACAGCACCGAGGTGGCCAGTCCCAGCGAGTAGCCCACGGCCACAAGATCTAGCCCGGTCTGTGACGCGTCGAATGCCTTGCCGATGTCCGGTAGGGCGACGTTAGCCACCGACAGGTTCAGGTTGGCGACGGCTGCCACCGCGATCAGGGTCGCGAGCACCACGCCCGCGTTCCGCGGGCTTTCGCTATCGCTTGTCGTGGCACGGTGGCCGGCGCCCTCCACGGTATCTACCCCGACCACTTCCCCTTGCCATAGCGCGCCAGCTCCAGGCGAGCGACGACGCCGCGGTGCACCTCGTCCGGTCCGTCGGCCAGGCGCAGCGCGCGCGCGGCAGTCCACGCCCCGGCAAGCGGGAAGTCGTTGGAGAGGCCGCCGCCACCGTGCAATTGAATTGCCATATCCACGACGCTTGGGCCATGTTCGGAGTCGCAACCTTGATCTGTGAGACGGCGCCGATCGCCTCGGGCGCTTTTTGATCTACAAGCCAGGCCGCGTGCAGCACGTGCAAGCGCGCTCGGTCGATCGCGATGCGAGCGTCGGCGATGCGTTCGCGGTTGCCGCCGAGGTTGGCCAGCGGCTTGCCGAAGGCCGTGCGCTCGCTCGCGCGCGTGCAGGCCAAGCTCGAGCGCCAGCTCGGCCAGTCCGATCAGGCGCATGCAGTGGTGGATGCGTCCCGGGCCGAGCCGGGCCTGGGCGATCGCAAACGCTTGGCCGGCGCCGCCGATGATCGCGCTCGCGGGTAGGCGCACGTCGGTGAAGGAGACTTCGCCGTGGCCGCCCGGCGCGTCGAGGAAGCCCATCGCCTCGAGCATCCGCTCCACTTTCACGCCGGGTGTCTGCATCGGCACGAGCACCATCGAGTGCTGGTGGTAGCGGTCGGCGTGCGGGTCGGTCAGCCCCATGAAGATGATCGCCTGGCAGTTGGGATGCCCCACGCCCGTGCTCCACCACTTGCGTGCCGTTGACCACCACCTCATCGCCGTCGAGTACGGCCGTCGCCTGCATGTTGGTCGCGTCCGAGGAGGCCACCTCGGGCTCGGTCATGCAGAAGGCCGAGCGGATGCGCCCGTCGAGCAGCGGCTCCAGCCAGCGCTGCTTTTGCTCATCGGAGCCGAAGTGCCAGAGCACCTCCATGTTGCCGGTGTCGGGCGCGTTGCAGTTGCACACCTCGGCGGTTATCAGCGAGCGCCCCATGCGCTCGGCAAGCGGCGCGTACTCGACGTTCGAGAGCCCGGCGCCCAGCTGCTCGTCTGGCAGGAACAGGTTCCACAGCCCCTCGCGCTTGGCGAGCTCCTTGAGCTCCTCGATCGCCGGCAGCACGACCCACGGATCTTCGCGCGAGAGCAGCTCGCGCATGTATGGCTCCTCGCGCGGCGAGACCTCGCGCTCCTGAAAGGCGATCAGGCGCTCCAGCAGCTCCTGCGTACGGGGGGAGTGCGCGAAGTCCATCGGCGCGAGCGTACAGTAACCGGCGAGCCCCCAACCGAGGAGATGCAATGGATGCCGTCAACCACCAGTTTCGTCTAGCCGCCCGCCCGGACGGGATGGTCGGGCCCGAGCACTTCGACTACGTCGAGGAGGCGCTTCCCGAGCTGACCGATGGACAGGTGCTGATCAAGACGGCCTATATCTCGCTCGACCCGGCGATGCGCGGCTGGATGGCCGAGAGTCGCTCCTACATCCCGCCGGTGCAGATCGGCGAAGTCATGCGCGCCGGAACGGTCGGCGAGGTCGTGGAGTCCAAGGGCCAGAAGTTCGCCGTCGGCGACCACGTCACCGGCTGGCTGGGTGTGCAGGAGTACGCGGTGTGCGACGAGAACGCGGTCTTCAAAGTCGACGCCGGCGAGATCCCCTTGACCACATACCTGGGAGCGCTGGGCATGCCGGGCATAACCGCCTACTTCGGCCTGCTCGACGTGGGCGCCCCCAAAGAGGGTGAGACGGTCGTCGTCTCGGGTGCCGCCGGCGCTGTGGGCAGCGTGGTCGGGCAGATCGCCAAAATCAAGGGCTGTCGCGTCGTCGGCATCGCCGGCGGGCCCGAGAAGTGCGCTTGGATCGTCGAGGAGCTGGGCTTCGACGCCGCGATCGACTACAAGGGCGAGGATGTCGGCGAGGCGCTGCGCAAGCACTGCCCAGAGGGCGTCGACGTGTACTTCGACAACGTCGGCGGCGAGATCCTCGACGCGGCTTTGGCGCGCCTGGCGCGCGGCGCGCGTGTGGTCATCTGCGGGGCGATCTCCCAGTACAACAAAATGACCTCGATGAGCGGCCCTGGCAACTACATGTCGTTGCTGGTCAACCGCGCGCGCATGGAGGGCTTCGTCGTGATCGATTACATGGGTCGCGCCCCCGAGGCCGTCGGCGAGATGGCCGGCTGGATCGCCGAGGGCAAGCTGATCGCGCGCGAGGACGTCGTCGAGGGCTTCGAGAGCTTCCCCGAGGCGCTGCAGAAGCTGTTCCGGGGTGAGAACGTAGGGAAGCTGGTGTTGAAGGTGGCATAGATCTCCTTCAACACGATTCCCCGGTGGGCCGTTCGTGGGTCATCAACGGCCCGCCGGTGCCGTTTGTGGGTGATGAAGGTAGAGGGGTTGCGCAGCTCATTTGCTTGTTCCTAAAACACCCCCCCTTTTCGCGACGTGTAGGTAAAGCTTAGGTACCTAAATAAAGCTGGCAGGTTCGTGAAAGGGGGGTGTTAACGAGCAGCCCCATTTCGAACGATGCGCCAGGTCCTTTACAGATATGCTACGCTTGTAAAGCGTTTGTCCATTGAGCCTTCGGATGTCAAGGGAGACGGTGTTGAAATGAACAGCACGGCTGAGGTATCCCACTCGTCCACCGGGGCGCTAGCGAGCGCGAACTGGAGCGACCGCAAGCGCTATGCCTGGCTGCTCGGCCTGATCGTGCCGCTCTTGCCGTTCATCTCCTGGGGCTTGGTCGAAGCGACTGGCCTCGGCGTCTTCTGGTTCTACGGCCCTGTGCTGATCTTCGCTGTGTTCCCGCTGCTCGACCTGCTGGTCGGGCTCGATGCATCAAACCCCCCCGACAGCGTGATCAAGTGGCTGGAGCAGGATCGCTACTACCGCTGGTGCACTTACGCTTTCCTGCCGCTGCAGTATGCGGGCCTGATCTTCGCCTGCTGGATGTGGTCGCGGGGAGGCCTCTCCATGCTGGAATCTGTCGGTCTTGCGCTGACGGTGGCGATGGTCGCCGGCGTGGCGATCAACACCGCGCACGAGCTCGGCCACAAGCGCGCCAGCTCCGAGCGCTGGCTCTCCAAGGTGGCGCTTGCCCAGACCGGCTACGGACACTTCTTCGTCGAGCACAACCGCGGCCACCACGTGCGTGTCGCCACGCCCGAGGATCCAGCCAGCTCGCGTCTGGGGGAGAGCTTCTACGAGTTCTTGCCGCGCACCGTGGTCGGCAGCCTGCGCTCGGCGCTCGAGATCGAACGCGAGCACCTGGAGCGCGACGGCCATCGCTTTTGGAGCATTCGCAACGACATCTTCAACGCTTGGCTGATGTCGGTTGCGCTATTCGGCGGGCTGGCGATCGTCTTCGGGCCGGTCGTGCTGCCCTATCTGCTGATCCAGGCGGTGATCGGCTTTTCGCTGCTTGAGGTCGTCAACTATCTCGAGCACTACGGGCTCTTGCGCCAGACGCGCGAGGACGGTCGCTACGAGCGCACGCAGCCCGAGCACAGCTGGAACAGCAACAACGTCGCCTCGAACGTCTTGCTCTACCACCTGCAGCGCCATTCCGACCATCACGCCAATCCGCTGCGCCGCTACCAGTCGCTGCGCCACTTCGACGAGGCGCCGCAGCTACCCACGGGCTATGCGGGAATGATCGTGGCCGCCGCGATCCCGCCGCTGTGGCGACGGATCATGGACCGGCGCTTGATCGAGCACTACAAGGGCGACTTCTCACAGATGAACATTCACCCGCGTACACGCAAGCGTGTGCTGGCGCGCTACAGCGTGCCCGCGGCAAGCTCGTGAAAGCAGCGGTGCGCGTGCGGGGACACGCACTGGGGCAGATCCCGGAGAGTGTGCGTCGTGCGCGCCAGGCCACGGCGCGGCTCCCTCCGCCTCGCGGCGGTGCGCTTGGCGGCACAATGGTGTCTATGCCCTCGGAGCAGGCCCCAGCCAAGCCTTACCGCGTCGCCGCACGAGAGCTGCTGCGCGACACGCTGCTCGACGCCGCGCGGGAGCTGCTGGGAGACCGGCCGTGGGCGCAGATCACGATGGCCGAGGTCGCCCGTGCGGCTGGGGTCAGTCGCCAGACGCTCTACAAGGAGTTCGGCTCGCGCGACGAGTTCGCGCAGGCTTTCGTGATTCGCGAGGGCGCGCGCTTCCTCGACGCGGTCGAGCGGGCGATCGAGCTGCATGTGGACGATCCGCGTGCCGCCGTCGCCGCGGGTCTCGAGGTCTTCCTGGGCGCGGCTGCCGAAGACCCTTTGGTTGCGCTGCTGCTCGCGGACGACGGCACCGGCGGCATGCTGCCGCTGATCACCACGCAGAGTCGCCCGGTGCTCGTGTGGGCCTCGGCTCGTCTGGGCGAGGCTATGCGGGCGGGATGGCCACATGCGAACGACGAGGATGTCGAGCTGCTCGCCGACACGTTCGTGCGGCTCGCGATCAGCTATGTGACGATGCCGCGCGACTCGCCGTCACAGACGGCCGCCGCCGCCGCGGCGCTGCTCGCTCCCTACCTGGAGCGGGCAATGTCAGCTACCGCTGCCTGATTGTCGCTGGCTTGGTTGTGTCGCCGGAGGGTCGGCGATCGATACGCTCGTGCATAGCGTCGGCGGCGCCCCGCGATGGGGTTGGCGCGGCGTCCTAGCCCTTGATCGCGTGCGAGGTCCCGAGCAGGGTGCCTTCGGCGCTGAGCGCCTGCACCGCTACGTAGGCGGGTTTGCCGGGGACGGAGATCGATGTCTCAAAGCCGTTCTTCGGCGCACTGGCGGCGACCGTCAGTTTGCTGGCGCTGGTTCCCGCCAGCACCTGCCAGTTGGCGATCTGGGTCGCGCCGTTCCAGCTGGCATAGACGGTCGTCGTGCCACCGCTCCCAGCTGCCGCCGCGATCGACGGTGCGCCTGTCGGGTAGCCGGTCCACTGGAAGCGGTAGCCGCGGTAGGACTCGGCGCCTTTGGGCATGTGCGCGTCGAACACGAGCGTCCCGCTGGCGGTGTATTCCGAGAAGTACGGTTCCGCCCCCCAGCCGATGAACATGTTGCCGTCTTCGAGCGCCTGCACGTTGCCCTGGCTGCCTGCCGCGAGTGGCGTGGGGTGCTCGTACTCCCCTACCAGCGTGTCGGTTTTGGCGCTAGGGTTGAGTGCCAGGATCACACCGCGCGACTGAGGGTGGACCTTCGGCACGCCGCCGTTGTCGAACACGCTGATCTCGCCGTTGGGCAGTTCTTGGGCATCGTGCTGGTAGGCGGTGGCGGCACCGGAGCCAAGCGTCAAGGTCGGGTGCTTGCCGCCGATCTGCGCGGTGATCTGCCCGGTGTCCGCGTTCAGCTCGTACAGAGCCGATGTGTTGCGCGAGGAGATCAAGGTCGAGCCGTCGGGGTTGGGGTCGATCGAGTTGAGGTGGAAGTAGTCAAACGGCCATTCCGTCGTGGACCCGGTCGGGCTGGCATAGGACTGTGAGAGGGCGACGTGATCCAGCGGATGCCACTCGCGCCTGACGAGGTGCGTCCTTAGGTCGATTTCCTGGAAGAGGCTGTCGGTCACCGCGGCGTTGCTTGGGCCGCCGGCGCTCGAGAGGTTGCAGCGGATCGGGTCGAACGAGGTCAACAGCGCCGTGTCCTGCGCGGTGATGCGGAATTCGTGCAGATCGGCCGGCAGCCCGTTGCCCGCGGGGAATTTCGTGATCACTTGGTAGTTGCCGTTGGCGACCACCTCTTCGCCCTGGCCGAAGCCTTGAGGAGGGATGTAGCCCTGCCACCAGGTGAGCACCGGTCTGCCTTCGTAGGTTTGCACCTGCAGGTTGGTCGACTCGGTGCCCGGCGGGAGCGGGTCGAACCACACGAGGTTGCCGGCGTCGTCGTAGATCGCGGGTCCGTCCTGGCCGGCGCCGGAGTACGGGGCGGTGAAGATGTCGCCGGGTTGCTGCCCCGCGGCGGAGGCCGTGACGGTCATCACCGGGACCTGCAGTTCAGGACGCGAATGGAACACGTTCAGTTCACCGGCCTTGGCCGCCGGGTTGGGGCTCGACGCCGGGTGTCCGAGCGAGTCGGGCACGGAGGTCGTGAAGTGGAACTGGAACGGGTATCGCTTGCCGGCGCTTGCGAGCTTGCCGTGCACGGTCACGAGCTCACCGGCGTCGAACCCCTTTGAGGGCACGAAGCTGGCGCCGTCGCCCTGCGAATAGGCCCTCAGCCCTCCGGAGTGGTTGCCGCTGCGCGAGCCGCTGACCGAGACCGCCGAGAGGTCGCTCGCCGGGTATCCGAGCAGGCTGATCTGGGTGTCGTCAGAGGCGTCGAGCGAGTCCGGCAAAGGCGAGACCGCCAGTTTGGTTCCAGGCAGGAAATCTGAGCGATTCAGTTGCGCGGGCATGCATTGGGGCGCCGACGGGCCTTTGTAAGCGGCGTTCTCGGCGGCGATCCGCTTAGCGCCGAAGGCCAGGGCCGCGACCGAGCCGGCGGCGATGGCGACTCCGAGCAGCACGAGCGCCCTGCCCAGCAGGTGCGTTTTGATCGTGTTGTGGGCGAATGGGCGGCGTGGCATGCGAATCGCGGTCCCTGCTCTTCCGGACGTGAGTCTGCGTCTCCCCGAAGGGTCTGCGTCTCCCCGAACTTCTACGACCCTAACGCGGCAAACCCTGGCTCAACCTAAGAAGTTGCGAGGAAAGAGCGTAAGAACTTATGAAATCGAACGGTCGGAACGCGGTCGGCGGAAGTGGTCTGGAGGGGAGTGCTTGCGGTAGGGGGGTTCTTTGGTGGTGGAGCTCATGAAGCGCAGGGTCCCGGAAAGGGGGGTGTTCTTCGGGATTGGGCTCGCGAAACACAGAGTCCCCGAAGGGGGGGTGTTTCCGTGAAGATGGTTTGCGCGGAGCAGGAATTAGAAGACCGGCGACTCGGTGTAGCGGCCGAAGACCTGCTGCAGCGACTCGACGATCTCGCCCTCGCTGGCGCCGGCGCGAGCGCACTCGATCAGCGGGTCCATCAGGTTGGCCTCGCCGCCGGCCGCCGCGCGCAGGCCCGCGAGCGTGCGCTCCACCTCGGCGCCGTTGCGCCGCGCGCGCACGGACTGCAGGCGGTCGATCTGCTTGCGCTCCAGCGCCGGGTCGATGCGCAGGATCTCGGGCTCGCCCTCGTCGCCCTCGGTGAAGCGGTTCACGCCCACCACGACTCGCTCGCCGGCGTCTATGTCCTGCTGCAGCGTGAAGGCCGCGTCGGCGATCTCGCGCTGGGGGTAGTTGCGCTTGACGGCCTCGACCATCCCGCCGAGCTCGTCGATCTTTGCGAAGTACTCGTAGCAGCGCGCCTCCATCTCGTCGGTCAGCGCCTCGACGAAGTAGGAGCCGCCGAGCGGGTCTGCCGTGTTGGCGACACCGGACTCGTGCGCGATCACCTGCTGGGTGCGCAGCGCGATGCGCACGGCCTCCTCGGTCGGCAGCGCCAAGGCCTCGTCATAGGAGTTCGTATGCAGCGACTGCGTGCCACCCAGCACGCCTGCAAGCGCCTCGATCGTGGTGCGCACGATGTTGTTGAGCGGCTGCTGGGCGGTCAAGGACACGCCGGCAGTTTGCGTGTGGAAGCGCATCAGCCACGAGCGCTCGCTCTTTGCGCCGAACGTCTCGCGCAGCTCGCGCGCCCAGATGCGCCGCGCCGCGCGGTACTTGGCGATCTCCTCGAAGAAGTCGATCTGGGCGTTGAAGAAGAACGACAGGCGCGGCGCGAAGTCGTCGACGTCGAGTCCGCGCTCGATCGCCTGCTCGACGTAGGTGAGCCCGTCCTTGAGCGTGAAGGCGAGCTCCTGCTGAGCGGTGGAGCCGGCCTCGCGGATGTGGTAGCCGGAGATCGAGATCGGGTGCCAGCGCGGCATGTGGCGCGTGCACCACTCGATCATGTCGCCGCACAGGCGCATCGCCGGGTCGATCGGAAAGCACCACTCCTTCTGGGCGATGTACTCCTTGAGGATGTCCGCCTGGATCGTGCCGGACAGCAACTCCGGTGCGACCGCTCCGCCCGCTCCGTCGCCGTCCTGCTCGGCGGCGACGACGAAGTAGGCGAGCATGATCGCCGCCGGGGCGTTGATCGTCATCGACACCGACACCTCGCCCACGTCGATGCCGGCGAACAAGGTGCGCATGTCCTCGGTCGTGTCGATCGCCACGCCCTCGCGCCCCACCTCGCCCAGCGAGCGCGCGTTGTCGGAGTCGTGACCCATGAGAGAAGGCATGTCAAACGCGGTCGACAGGCCTGTCTGGCCGTGGGCGAGCAGATAGTGGAAGCGCTCGTTGGTCTCCTCGCTGGTGCCGAAGCCGGCGAACTGGCGCATCGTCCACAGGCGGCCCCGGTACATCGACTCGTAGATGCCGCGCGTGAACGGGTAGGAGCCAGGGTTGCCGATCGGGTCGCGCTCGGGCTCGCCGATCCCCGCTGGCAGGTCCGCAGGCGTGTAGAGCTCCCGAACCGGCTCGCCCGATAGCGTGCGGGCCTCTTGACCCGCGACATGCGTCTGAGAGGATCCCGTCACGTGAATGGAAGATACCGCCTCATGGGGAGGCCACCGCGGCGCCTGTCGCGGCGGAGAGGCTCGATTTTCGGCTTGCCCCGCGCGTGCGCGCGTGGCCTTTTAATAAGCAAGGCGTGGTACCACGCCGCGCCCGCGCGCACGGGGCGCACCGTTTTGAACTTGCCCGCGCGCACCGGGCGCACCGTTTTGAACTTGCCCGCGCGCACGGGGCGCACCGTTTTGAACACCATCCGCATACGCTCAGGACAAGCTGTCTTGGCGATACTGGCCCTGGTCGTCGCCGCGACGATCTCGGCCTGCGGCACTTCGAGCACGAGTGGCACGACGACGAGCGTCTCCGCCCGTGTCGTGCCGACGCCACTGGCGCACCCCACGCAGGTGACGCTGATCCTCGACTTCACGCCCAACGCGGTCCACGCCGGCGTCTACCGGGCGCTGGCCGCCGGCTATTACAAGCGCGAGAACATCGACCTGCGCGTGGTCGAACCGACCTCCACACAGGAAACGCTGAAGCTGATCGACGCCGGCAAGGCGCAGTTCGGGCTGGCCGACGGCAGCGACGTGGGCTCGCTGATCGCCGGCGGCGGCGACGCTCAGGCGGTGATGGCGCTCGTGCAGCGGCCGCTTGGCGGGCTGATCGCGCTGGCTTCCGAGCACCTGCACTCACCCGCCGGCTTGGCCGGGAAGACGGTTGGCATCACCGGGGTGCCCTCGGATCTGGCGGTGCTCGACACCGAGCTACGTGCTTCCGGCGTGAGTCCCAGTCGCGTGCACGTCGTCACGGTCGGCTTCAACGGCCCCCAGGCGCTGCTGGCGGGGCGGATCGCGGCCTTCACCGGCTTCATCCCCGACGAAGGCGTGACGCTTGGCGCGAGCGGACATCCGGTGAGCGCGTTTGGCTTGGCTCAGTACGGCGGGCCCGCCTACCCCGGCCTGGTCGCGTTCACGACGCGCCATCTGATCGCATCCGATCCACAGCTCGTGCGTGACTTCGTGGCCGCGACGGTGCACGGCTACGAAGACACGCTTGCCGACCCGTCTCGCAGCCTCGCGGAGTTGGAGGCCGCCAACCCGACGCTGCCGCACGCACTGACCGCGGCATCGCTGAAGGTCTACCTGCCGCTGTTTGCCGCAGGGCATACCGTCGCCTTCGGGACTCTGCAGCCGGCCAACGTTGCGGCGATGTCGAAATGGATGCTCGGCGCCGGCCTGATCCACGCGCCGATCGCCCCGGCGCGCTACGGCACGAACGCTTTTCTGCCTTAGAACGTTTTCAAAATGAGCTGCACGGCGGGGTGTTCGTGGGCCATGAGCGCCGGAGTTGTGCAGCTCATTTTGCCTGGTCCCGTTAACACCCCCTTTGTGCGAATGCTTGGGCGAAGGTTTGGTACCAAAATAAACCCCCCGGCTCCAAACCAAAGGGGGTGAGATGCGCAGGGCCAAGGGGTGTGATGCGCAGGGGCCAAGGGGGTGTGATGTGCAGGGGTCAAGGGGGTGAGACGTGCAGGGGCATTTGAGGACGTTCTTGGACGGGCCCGGGCCCGGGCGCGAAGGGGCGGGGTGGTTCGCGGCTGCTACCGTCATTTGACAGCTACGAGACGGTGCGTATCAAGATGCGGGTGTTGGTGACAGGTGTCGGTGGCCTGATCGGATCGAATGTGGCCGCCGCGGCGGCTCAGCAGAGTTGGGAGGCGATCGGCTGCTACCGCGGGCAGGCGATGGAGCTGGACGGGGTGCAGACGATCGCGGTCGACCTCGCGGAGCGCAATCGGTGCGTTGCGGCGGCGATGGAGTTCGACCCCGACGTGATCGTGCATGCCGCCGGCGGGGTAGCGCTCAGTCGCTTCGAGCTCGAGCCGCGGCTTGCCGAGCTCGACTATCTCGCCACCGAGCACACGATCGCTGCCGCGCGAGCCGTGCGCGCTCGTTACGTGCTCGTGTCTTGCGATTGGGTCTACAGCGGTTATCGACCCGCGGGCTCGCGCTTTGCCGAGAGCGACGCAGCCGCTCCGGTCAACGCCTACGGACGCTCCAAGCTCGCCTGCGAGCAGGCAACGATGCACGCGAACCTGCCATGGCTGATTCTGCGACCCGCGGATGTGTACGGCGTGAACCTGTCGCGGCCGAAGCACCGGGACCCTCAACAGCAAGGCGCGTGGGAGCTGGGCCTGGAGGAAAGGGTGCGGGGGAGCAAGACACTGGGGGACAAGGCGCTGGGGGACAAGGCGCTGGGGGACAAGGCGCTGGGGGACAAGACGCAGGGGGACAAGACGCAGGGGGACAAGACGCAGGGGGACAAGACGCAGGGGGACAAGACGCAGGAGGACAAGACGCAGGAGGACAAGACGCAGGAGGACAAGACGCAGGAGGACAAGACGCAGGAGGACAAGACGCAGGAGGACAAGACGCAGGAGGACAAGACACAGGGGAACAGGGCGCGGAGGAACAGGGCGGGGAGGAACAAAGCGTGTGGGAGCGCTCGGGGACGGCGCTGAGGCTCGCCAAGCGACTGTGCGAAGGCGCTGAGGTGGTTGGGCCGCAAGGGCTGTGGCGCTCGCCCACATACGCCTGGGATTTCGCGCAGCGCTGCTGCGAGCTGATCGCGCAAGGGTGTGAAGGCGTTTACAACATGGGTGGAGCCGTGCCGTTGGGACGCTACGAGTGGTTGGGGCTACTGGCAGGCGCGTTTGACTGCGAGCCCGGGCTAGTGCAAGAGGGCACGGTTGAGGCGTTTCTGCGGGTCTGCGGTGAGGATCCAGGGCTCGAGCTACCGTCGAATACGGCTCTCTCCGCAGAGAAGGCGAGCGCCGCGATCGGCTCGCCAAGCGTGGCTCCCGAGAGCGGCTTGCGACTGATGCGCGAGCAGCTGCACCGCATGCTCAAGCCAGTTCGTGGGCTGGCGCGCTAGTCTGCGCCACTGCCAGTCACACAATCGAAAGGGAGCACTCCATGAACAAGAGCCAGCTTGTCGAGGCGATCGCCGGCGACAGCGGTCTCTCCAAGGCGGATGCCGGGCGCGCGGTCGAGTCGTTCTTGACCACAGTCGGCAAGACGCTGAAGAAAGGCGACGAGGTCGTTATCACGGGCTTCGGCAAGTTCTCCGTGGTCAAGCGCGCAGCCCGTCAGGGCGTCAACCCGCGCACGGGCGAGAAGGTAAAGATCAAGGCGTCCAAGGCCCCGAAGTTCACCCCCGGAGCAAGCCTCAAGCAGACGGTGCACCCGAAGAAGTAACGACCCCGACATGGCGCTCGTTGGGGAGCTGGAGCTTGCGAGCTTCGACTACACCGACCCCGAGCTGAAGGGGGGGCGCTTTCACACGGCCATGAACGAGCTGGCAGCCGAGGGGTGGCTGGCGGCCGGGCCGTACGGGTACGTGGTGCTCGACCGCGAGGCGGGCGAGTTCTTCCTACGGACACGCTCGGCGATCTTCCCGGGTATGAAGATCGCCGAGCTGTTCGACGTCACAAGCGGGCCGTTGTGGGAGGAGATGCGGCGCAACGTCCTGCACGTCAACGGGTCCGATCACACGCGCTTGCGCAGCCTTGTGAACCCGGCGCTTACGGCGCGTGCCGTGGAGCGTTGGCGTCCCGCGATGCGGGGGTTTTTGGATGAGCTGTTCGTTCCCGTAGTAGACGCCGGCTCGTGTGAGTTCGTCGAGGCGTTTGCCAAGCCCTATCCCTCGCGGACGATCGCCACCGTGATGGGGGCGCCGATCTCCGACGCTCCGCGCCTGCATCACTGGTCCAACTGGATCCAGCGCCAGTTCGACGCCGCCTCGATGATGAACGAGCGAAGCGGGATCGAGCAGGCGGTGGAGGAGTTCTACGAGTACGCGCGCGCTCTGTTGGCCGCACGGCGGGAGGACCCGGGCGACGATTTGATCTCGACGCTACTGGCGGCCACCTACCGCCCTTCGGCCGACGGCGCGCTCGAAGACGTCGCTGGTCGCTCATCTATCGATGACTCGAGCGCCGCCCGCGGCGACGGTCGCTCAGCCGCCGCCCGCGGGGGTGGTCGGCTCGCCGAGAAGCTCAGCGAGGAGGAGTGCGTCAACCTCGTGCTGAACGTTTTGATCGGCGGGGTGGACACGACCCAGAGCCAGCTTGCTCACGCCGTTCGGCTGCTGGCCGAACATCCTGCGCAGTGGGACGCGCTCGTGGCCGATCCCTCGCTTGCCGGAGCCGCGGTCGAGGAGGCGTTGCGCTACGAGCCGATCACGCCCTTCACGGCCCGCATTACCGTCGAGGAACTGACCTACCGGGATGTGACTTTTCCGAAGGACACGATCGTGATGGTGTGCGCGTTTACCGGCAACCGCGATGGCGTGGGGCCGGAGCCGGACAGCTTCGACATCACCGTCGAGCGGCCCAAGGCGCGGGCGCTCACCTTCGGCGCGGGTGTGCACTACTGCCTTGGCGCCAACCTTGCTCGGCTGGAGCTTGAAGAGGGTTTGAGCTTCCTTGCGCGCAAGATGCCTCGGCTGGCGCTCGACGGCGAGCCGGTGTACGAGAGCATCCTCGGCATCTACGGCTTGGCCGAGCTGCCGATTCGCTTCGGGTAGACCACCGGCAAGACGGGCCGCGGAGCTGCCGATCCGCTTCGGGTAGACCACCGGCAAGACGGGCCGCGGAGCTGCCGATCCGCTTCGGGTAGACCACCGGCAAGACGGGCCGCGGAGCTGCCTATCCGCTTCGGATAGACCACCGGCAAGACGGGCCGCGGAGCTGCCTATCCGCTTCGGATAGACCACGGCAAGCTCGCCGAAGCTCTGCGGGCGGGCGTCGCGTGAGCCGTTGGTTCGGCTGAGGACGGTCTAACCGAATCGACCCAACATTCGTCGATTTGGGTGGGTCGAAAGCTACGGGTTACTCGCACGATGGCCCGATAAAGACGCACAGGTAGTCAATTGACAGGGGGGTGAGATGGCGCCGCCTGGCGACATGCAGCTAGACGGCTGCAACGACCGGCCGCTTTCAACCCGATGGAAAGGAATCTGAAGATGCTTTGGATGATGGGCGGTAGGCCGGGCGGAATGCTTTTGGCGGCGAGGACGTTGAAGGCGCGGAAGGCGGTCAAGGTCTCGAAAGCCGCGAATCTAGCCGCGAAGACGGTAGAGGCGGCCGTGAGGAACGCAGGGGTGGCCAAGGCGGGGCGGGCGAAGACGATCGGGACGGCGATGTTGGCTGGGCTTTGCGTGCTGGTGCTTGTGCCGGGTGCTTGGGCAGGGGAGTACCACGTGTACAGCTGCCGGATGCCCGATGGCGAAGTGGCTCCTACAGATGGGTGGAGCGGGAGCGCGACGGGCGCCTTTGTCTACGCTGAAGACAAGTGCGCGAAAGGCGGCGCTCTGACGGCCGCGCTTGGGGATGGGGTGGAACATGAAGCCACCGATGTCGCCACATGGGCGCTCAGTCTCCCGGTTGAAGAGAGGTTGACCGGAGCCAAGCTGTGGCGCGCTGGCGACGCTGATGGCGGTGTCTCGAAAAAAGGCACATACGAGTTTTGGCTAGCCGGACCGACCGAGAACGAAGTCTTTGACGAATGCGTCTACGCAGGTTCTCGTCCATGTACGACGGGAGAAGGCGAACCCGAAGAACCGCTGGCCGTGGCGAATCTCTTGAGCCCGTCGTCGGATCATCTTGGCTCCAACTTGTATGTCAACGCTGCGTGTTTTGCGACTCTCGGTGTATGCAAAAAGGGCGAACACGACCCCAACGGCTACGCCGCCGTCGTCTACCTCTACGCCGCCGACCTCACGCTTGAACAGACGTCTCAGCCAAGGGTAAGTGAAGTCGAAGGCGAACTGGCGACTGCCGCGACGCTGCACGGCACCGACGACCTCTCTTTCCATGCCGAAGACTCGGGTTCAGGCGTGTACAGGGCGGTCTTCACGGTCGATGGCAAAGAAGTGGCCGCTACGGTGCTGAGCAGCAATGGGGCCCATTGCCAGAACGTGTCCCAGACGACCGACGGCCTCCCAGCTTTCCTGTACTTGCAGCCGTGTCCAGCGAGCCTAAGGGCTGACGTACCTTTCGACACGACGACTCTCGCCGATGGCACGCATCATTTGGTTGTCTCGGTGACCAACGCCGCGGGAAACTCCACGGTCGCCTTGGACCGCGACGTCGTCGTCGAAAACCAAACTAAGGGAGTGGATCAGCCGACCCCCCCTTCGCCCGAAGGCCAAGGCCCGCCGAGCACCGAACAGCACGCCCAACCCATCCAACCCATCCCCGCGATGACGAGCACAGCTCTGCTGCCAACGGTACAGTCGCAGAACAACGGCACGAACGCCACGCAGCTAGCAGCTTTGCGGGCACGCTGGAGTGCCACGGCAAGTGCGGCCTTGGCGGGAGCTTACGGTCGCGCGCAGAGCGTCTCGGGACGGCTAACGACGCCGACGGGCACTCCGATCGCCCACGCGGTCGTGCAGGTGTTCGAGACGCCGTCTTACGAGCGTTCCCCGACGCGCGCATTGGGACGGGCGAAAACCGCGGCGAACGGCAGCTTCAGCTTCCGCGTGCCGGCAAGCACCCCATCGGCAAGGCTAACGTTCGCCTACAGCGCGCAACTGTTTGCGCCGGCCCCAGCGGTCACGGCCTCGTTGCGGCTGACGATCCCCGCCAGCCTCAGCTTGAAAATAGCCCCGCGCACGACGCGGCAGGGCGGCAGGATCGTCTTCAACGGCACGCTCAGAGGCGCCCCACTGCCGCCGGGAGGCAAGCAGCTGGTGCTGGAGGCGCGCAGCTTGCGTTCTCAGTGGCGCCAGTTCCAGGTGATCACCACCGCCCCCAGGGGCGTGTACCGCGCGACTTACCGCTTCCGCCTGGCGGGCCCGATCGACTACGAGTTCCGCGTGGTCAGCCAGCAAGAGGCCGATTTCCCGTATGCCGAGGGCGCTTCGAACGTGGTGCTCGTGCGCGAGCGGTAAGGCGACGTGCCGCGTGTTGCCGCTCAGGCTACTTTCCCATGTGACATGTACTTTCCCCCTTGGTGGGGTGCTGCCGGGGTGGGGTGTCCGGGGCGTCAGCTTAGGTCGACACCGTACTCGGCCAGCCATTGGACGTAGGAGGCCGTGAAGCTCGGGAGGAGCTTCAGCAGTGCGTGTACACGTCGTCGGCGTCGGCGTCGACGTAGGCGTAGGCGTGACGGAGTCTGTCGCAGAGCTCCTTGAGCTGCACGAGTTTGTAGGTCTGCTCGCCGTTCAGTGCGCCATCGGCTCGCAGTGCCTCTATGTCGGCGTTTGCGCTCGGTCGGCGCCCGGCGGGGCGCAGTCCGGTCAGTGTCGCCGCAAAGCGCACCAGCTCGACAGCGTTGTCCACGAGGGCGCGGAGGTTGCCGGTGACCTGTACGACCCGGTTGTGCTCCTCGGCTGAGAACGCCTCGTATGCCGTTGCCACGCGTCGCGGTCGAAGTCCGCCCCGAACTGACGTATCGCCAGCAGCAGCGCGTCGCGCTCCAGTGGCATGCGCTCGAGGTGTCGCTCGATGCGGTCGCGGTCCTCTTCGGAGACGGTCACCTGGCGGCGGCGGGGCTGCTCGCCGGGGGAGCGATGCGCGTCGTCGAGTTTCCGGCTCACCTACGCTCCGGTCAGTTGCGCGACGGCGCGGACGGCGCGGGCGTGGCGCTCTGCTCGTGCCTGTGCCGCGGCGTGCTCGATACCGCGGCGCTTGGCTATGAGTGCCGGCCAGGATCCGTCACGGTCCACGAGGGGGCGTCCGTCTCGCATGATCGCGCTGAGGAGCGCCGGGTCATGGGTGCGCACGTGCGCCAGTGAGAGCACCTCGACGTCGCGCCCGAGCGCTCGCGTCAAGCGCGCGGAGAGGTAGGAGAGGTACATCGGGCGCTCCTCGGCGAGAGAGACCAGCACATCCACGTCCGAGTCCTTCCCCGCCTGCCCGCGAGCCAGCGACCCAAAGAGCACCGCCAGGCGGACGTTGCGCTCGGTCCTCAGTGCCTCCGTGACTGCGGAGATGGTCTTCCAGTGCTCGCGCAGGTACGCCCGCTCGTCGGCCGTCAACTCGAATTGTCGTAGGCCTGGACGGCGGCAGCGCACGGTTCCTCGCTGCACGGCTCGTCGCAGGGTTCGCTCGGGCACATCGATGTCCCGCGCCACTGCCGGAAGGTCTGAGCGCATGCTTCTCAGTATACGTCCGGTATGGCCGTTAGCTGGCTTTACGCCGCCAACGACCGAGGTCGAGGGGCAGCTCGCTCTGCGACCGGTCGCGGTAGGTTCTATGCGTGGCGTGCACCCTTGGCAAGAGGTCGGTTGTCGCTGCTCAGAGCGCGGAGTGTTATCGGTGAGTGACCGCCTGCTTTGCAGGGATCGCGCCGGGCGGCTGTCTACCTGCGTGAGTGGCCTGGTCGCGCTGATTGTGGGGCTTGGCCTCATCTTCGCTGCCTGCGGTTCCTCCGCAGGAGGAGCGGCGACCGCGCGCGCGACACACCTGTCGCCATCCTGCATCCCGCCCGCATTCAGGCTCTTTGGCCCACAACGGCCGGCCCCCAAGGAACTCGCGACCCCGCTTGAAGCGACGATCCTGTCCAGCTTCGCCATTTTCCGCAGGCCCACGCTACCCGACGATAATCCTCCGGGATTGCGCCGCGAACTCTACAAGGACTATGAGCTCTCGAGCTACTACCCCGCCTATGTGCGGCAGCCGACCGGGCTCGCCGGCGGGCGCTATTTCGTGATCCCCGCCTTCGGACAATCCGAAGCGGTGCCTCCGGCTCGTTGTTTTCGGGCAGGGGTGCGACAAGAGTTGGTCGAACAGGAGCGCCGCCGCTTGGTCGAGCCGGTCTACTGCATCATCGAGGCGGGCGGCAGCGGGCAAGCACCCGTCCGGCGATGCGAGCCTTTCGCCCAGGTCGACGAAAGCGTTCGGGCCTTCCAGGTGAGCGATTTCCTTGGCGGGGAACCGACGATCGAGCTCGTACCCGACGGTGTCGCTTCGGTGCGTGTCACCTACCGGGAAACCGCGCCGATCATCGCGCGTGTCAGCGAAAACACATTCCTGCTCACACCGCCGCCGGCACCGAACACATCTCTGGATACCGAACTGAGGCGACTGTTCAATAGGCTGAGGGGCAAGCATGTCAGCAGCGCCGAACGGCGCAAAATCACGATTGAGTACAACAATGCGTTTACCGGCACCTATCCGACAAGAATCGAATGGCTCGACAGCGCTGGCGGGCTGGCGCGCACCCTCAACCCTCCCACTGCCGAAAGTATCTCCGCAACCTCGGTCGGCAACCTTCTCGCCCCCATCGAGGGCAGCTTCACCCTCAAACGCTCTAGGTCATCGCACCCGTGACCGGCAGAGTGCTTCTCCATCGCGACGAGCTACAGGCGAACTGGAAGCGTGCCCGACGCGAAGGAGTCGCTGGAGCAGATCGAATCCCTGTCGTAAGATGATGCTGTGGAACAACTCCAGGACGTAAGGAGTGTCGAGGTCATCGGCGAGCACAGGCTGCGCTTGGCGTTTGACGACGGAACGGTTGGTGAGGTTGACTTCACCAACCGTGATTGGTGCGGTGTTTTTGAGCCACTGCGCGATCCTCGCTATTTCGCCAGCGTGAAAGTGGATCACGAAGCGGGCACGATCACTTGGCCAAACGGCGTTGACATGGCCCCCGAGCCTCTCTACGACGCAGCTCGCCAAAGTGGCGCCCGCGCGACAGCGGCAAGAGCGTAGCTACCCATCTGTCCAGGATCGTGCGGCGGAGCATAGACCCCGTGTTCTGGCGTGGCCGGCGCGTGTTGCTGACAGGTCACACGGGCTTCAAGGGCGCGTGGCTGTCGCTGTGGCTGCAGTCGTTGGGCGCGAGGGTGACAGGCATCTCGCTCGGCGAGTCGCCGAGCGAGCCGTCGCTGTACGAGCTTGCGCGAGTGGACGAGGGAATGGCGGCGAGTGTCGTGTGCGACATCCGCGATGCGCGCTCGCTGCCCCGTGAGCTCGTGCGGGCCAGCCCCGAGGTGGTGATCCATATGGCGGCCCAGCCGCTGGTGCGCCGCTCCTTCGCGCTTCCGAGTGAGACGTATGAGACAAATGTGATGGGCACCGTCAACCTGCTCGATGCGGTGCGCGAGTGCGCAAGTGTGCGCGCGGTCGTGGTCGTCACTTCCGACAAGTGCTACGAGAACCGCGAGACCAAGCACCCATACAGAGAGGACGACCCGCTCGGCGGTCATGACCCGTACTCCTCCTCCAAGGCCGCCGCCGAGCTGGTCACGAGCGCCTACCGGCGCTCGTTCTTCTCGGCCGAGGGCGCTCCGAGAGTGGCGACCGCCCGCGCCGGCAACGTGATCGGGGGAGGTGATTGGGGTAGGGATAGGCTCGTGCCCGACCTCGTGCGGGCGGCTGTCGCGGGCTCGGAGCTGCGCCTGCGCAATCCCGACGCGGTGCGCCCTTGGCAGCACGTGATCTCGCCATTGTCCGGCTACCTCGTCCTGGCCCAAGCTTTGTGCGACGGGCCCCGCGAGGGGCCTGCTGGCGAGGGGCCCGGCGAGGGGTCTGGCGAGGGGTCCGGCGAGGGGTCCGGCGAGGGGTCCGGCGAGGGGTCCGAGCTCGCCCGAGCCTGGAACTTCGGCCCGGACCCGGCCGACGCGCGCACGGTGAAGTGGATCGTGCGGCGGGTATCCGAGCTTTGGCCCGGCGCAGTGCCTTGGGCTGTGGACCCCGGCCCGCACCCACACGAGGCCGCCCTGCTCTCGCTCGACTCCTCCTTGGCGCGGCAGGTGCTCGGCTGGGAGCCCAGGTTGGCGCTCGAGGACGGCCTGGCGGCAACCGTCGAGTGGTATCGGCTCTGGCACGAGGGCAAGGACGTGCGCGAGTTGACCTTGGGGCAGGTGGCCGAACTGGCGTATTGATCTCCCGCGGGATCGTCGATCTCTTCAGGGTCGAGGCTCGTTGTCTCACCTAGCGGCGCAGTCTCGCCATGGGGTCCCGGCACGCGGTTATAGTGCTCCCGCGGTGGAGGCCAACCTCGTCGATGCCAGTCCCCTCTCCGACCGCCCTGTGGGGATCCCAGGTCGCGTCTACCGCCTGTGGCCGTGGTTGCCCTTGCCGGTGGGCGTTGCCTACCTGCTCCTGCTCCTGGTCAAGTTCAACCAGATCGTCGCTGCCACCTACCTAAACGCCGACGCGGCTTCGGCGCCGGTGATCGGAGAACTGTTCGGTGGCGCCCCTGCCCACCGCCAGGTGTTCCTCGGTCAGATGGGCTGGTTCTCGACGCTCCTGTTCGAGCTTGCCACGCGCTCTCTGCCGTTGCACCGCCAGCTGTGGGAGACGGTCCCCTACGCGATGGCTCTAGCCTCGGTCGCGTTGATCGCCGGGGCGGCGTGGCGAGTGGCCGGACGCTGGGCCGCCGCGATCGCGGGCATGGCGATCCTGTGCGCCGGCCCGCACACGCTGGGCCTGCTGTTCTCGCTCAACGACCACTCCACGACCTGGTTCTCGCTAGCCCTGCTGGCTGCCCTGCTTGTCTTCTTCGAGACGCCACCCGCGTGGTTGAGCCCTTGGTCGGCGGCCTCGATCGCGCTGGTGGCCGGTGCGATCGTCGGCGTCAACGCCGCCTCGGACCTGACACTGATGGTCGCGGGGGTCGTCCCGATCGTGTTCGCGGCCGGGCTCACCTGGGCTCTGCGCCCCGGACGCGAGCGCGCGAGCGCGTGCGGGTGGATCGTGGGCACGGTCGTCGTCGCGGTGGTATGCGACGTCTTGACCCACACCTGGGCGCACCACGAGAACGTGCTCACGCCGCCCCAGTTCGCCCACAACACGTTCGCCGCGGCCGAAGCGATCCCGATCAACTTCAAGCTGTGGTGGCAGTCCCTGATGGTCTTGGGCAACGGCAACTTCTTCGGCGAGACGCTCGGCTTCGCCTCGGCCTTGCAGCTGCTGTGCGCCGTGCTCACCTTGGTGGCCCTCGCGTTGGTTGTGCGCTTCGCCTGGCGTGCCTTGGTCGCCGCGGCGCCGCGGGGCTGGCGCCGGCAGGAGGACCGCGATGATCCCCTTGTGGCCGGGAGCGAGCGCGAGCCCCAATCCAGTGCCTTCCCGCCTCGGCGCGAGCCCCAATCCAGTGCCTTCCCGCCTCGGCGCGAGCCCCAATCCAGTGCCTTCCCGCCTCGGCGCGAGCCCCAATCCAGTGCCTTCCCGCCTCGGCGCGAGCCCCAATCCAGTGCCTTCCCGCCTCGGCGCGAGCTTCAGTCCAACGCCTTCCCGCCTCGGCGGGAGGGCGAGTCGATCCTGCCGATCGCCTGGTGTGCCTTCTGGGCTTCCTCGGCGCTCTTGCTCTCCGCCAGCTTCGTCTTCAGCTCCAACCCGATCGACATCAACTCCAGCCGCTACCTCGTGGGCGTGATCTACGCGGTGGCCGCGCTGCTGCCCTTGCTGGCGCGCGGAGGCGTAGCGATCCGCGCGGCCGTGACCGCCGGCGTGACGATCTTCGCGCTCAGCGGCCTGGTCTCGCTGGCCGAAAACGAAGAGCTGGCGACCGGCACCGCCAGCTACAGCCTCATTCACCAGGTCGAACGCTACCTCGACAGTCAGGGCCTGAATCTGGGCTACGCCAACTACTGGGATGGAGCGTCGATCATGTGGTCCTCGCACTTCCACATCAGGGCCTATCCGGTGCAGGACTGCGCCCCCAACTTGTGCTGGTCCTACCTGCACATGATCACCTCGTGGTACACGACCCCCCGCCCCCGTCAGCGCTCGTTCCTGATCTCCGACGCCACCCAAGCCGTCTCCTCCGCCCCGACCCCCAACCTCGGCAAGCCCAGCGCGATCCAGCCGATAGGCCCGCTCACGGTCTATGTCTATCCGTATGACATCGCCTCGCGGATGATCCCGTGAGGCGCGAGGATCCCTACGGCGCCACAAACGGCAGCCATACTGCCTCTTGACGTATCGCCGGGCGCACCGCTCATGAACTGGACCCTTCCCCGCAGGATCGGGATCAACGCGCTCTTCCTCGAGCCCCGCATGGGGGGACTCGACACGTACGTTCGCGCGCTCGTGCCGGAGCTGGTGCGGCTTGCTCCGGCGGTCCATTTCAGCGTCTTCTGCAGCCCCGGCGGCCGTGCCTACCTCGAAGGCGAGGGCTGGGACGAGCAGGTCGAGCTGGTCACCCCGCCGCTGATCGGCCGGCGCGGCCTAAAGGCCGTCGGCGAGCTGACGCTGCTCGGCGCGATCGCCGGACGGCGTGTAGAGCTGCTGCACAGCGTCGCGTTGACCGCCCCGCTGCGCACCGCCGCGGTCAACGTCGTGACGCTTGCCGACGTCACATGGCTCGTCGCCCCCGACCCCGGCGACTCGGGAACGATCCGCATATGGCGCTTGCTCGTGCCGCCCGTCGCGCGCCGAGCCGATCGCGTGATCGCCCTCTCAGAGGCCGGCGCCGAGCACGTGGTGGAGTACCTGCGCGTCCCCCGTGAGCGCATCGACGCGATCCCGCTGGCGGCCGGCACGAGTGCTCGCAAGGCGCCCACGCCGGAGCCCGAGCTGCGCGCACGGCTCGGGTTGGGTCCCGGCCCGGTGGTGCTGACCGTCTCGGCAAAGCGCGTCCACAAGAACCTGATCCGCTTGATTCGCGCGATGGCTTTCGTCGTCGAGCGCCACCCCGATGCGGTTCTGGTGCTGCCCGGCAACCCCACCCCACACGAACGCGAGCTACGCGAGACGGTCGCCGAGCTTGGCCTCGGGGGAAACGTGGTGTTCCCCGAGTACGTGAGCGCCGAGGACTTGGAGGGCCTGTATGCCTTGGCGGCTTGCTTCGTGTTCGCCTCGATCAACGAGGGCTTCGGCATCCCGATCCTCGAGGCGATGGCGCGTGGAGTGCCGGTGGCGTGCTCGAACGTCTCGGCCCTGCCGGAGGTGGCGGGCGAGGCGGCACGCTACTTCGATCCCTACGACGTCAAGGACATGGGCGACGCCTTGCTGGAGCTGCTCGACGATCGTGCCTTGGCCCAGCGCCTGATCGAACGTGGCCGCGCGCGCGAGGCCACGTTCACGTGGGAGGCCACCGCGCGCATGACGCTCGAAAGCTATGAGCGCGCGTGGAGCCTCCGAGCGTGAGCGGGGAGCAGGGCGACCCAGCGGAGCCGGGCGCGCCTTCCTCCGAGGTATCGACAGTCGAGGACTCTCCCGACGGCAGTTCCTCGATCGATGCTGCCGCGGTCGACCCTCTCGACGTGCTCGACACCTCCGGTGCCGGCGGCCTGATCATTCGCGGCGGCGTCATGCGCTTCGGCGGCTACGCCGCGGCCGTCGGCCTGTCGGTCCTCTCGACAGGATTGCTCACCCGCTATCTAGAACCGGCGGGTTTCAGCCGCTACACGACGATTCTCTCGCTCGTGGGCGTGGTCGCGGTCATCACCGACGCCGGCATGTCCAACCTGGGCACGCGCGAGTTCGCCGTGCGCGAGGGTTCCGACCGCGACGCCCTGATGCGCGATCTGCTCGGCTTGCGGGTGAGCCTCACCCTGATCGGAGTCATGCTCGCCTTCGCCTTCGCGCTCGCCGCGGGCTACGACGGCACCTTGCTGCTGGGGACGCTCGCCGCAAGCATCGCCACGGTCGCCTTGGTGTTCCAACACACCCTCTCGATTCCCCTATCGGCCTCGCTGCGACTCGGCACGCTCTCGGCGCTGGAACTCGCGCGCCAGCTCATCACGGTCGGCGCGATCGTAGCGCTAGTCCTCGCCGGGACCGGGCTTCTGCCGCTGCTCACGGTCACGCTCGTGGCGAACCTGCTGCTCGTGCCGCTCACGGCGCTGTTCGTGCGTGGCCAGATCTCGATGCGCCTGGAGCTGCATCCGCGTCGCTGGCTTGAGCTGCTCAGTCTCACCGTCTCCTTCTCGCTCGCGACCGCGGTCGGCACGATCTACGTCTACACCGCCCAGATCCTCACGAGTCTCGTCGCCACGCCCCACCAGAGCGGCCTGTTCGCGGCGCCGTTCCGGGTCTTCGTCGTAACAGCCGGGGTGCCCGGCCTGCTCGTGGGCGGCGCCCTGCCGATGCTCGCGCGCGCGGCCCGCGACGATCGCGAACGGCTCGGCTACGCGCTTCAGCGCATCTTCGAAGTTTCGCTGATCCTCGGCGTGGCGGCGGTCCTGTCCACCTTGGCGGGAGCCAAATTCATCATCGCCGTGGTCGCGGGGCCGACCTTCGCGGGCTCGGCTCCCGTTCTGCAGATCATGGGAGTGGCGATGCTCGCGTCCTTCCTCACGGCGGGTTGGGGCTTTGCGCTGCTATCGCTCAAGCGCTATCGCGGCCTGCTGCTCGTCAACGCCGCCGCGCTCGTGGTGAGCTTCGCACTCACGCTCACGCTCGCCTCGGCCCACGGGGCGCGCGGTGCGGCTGTGGCCACCCTGTGCGGCGAGGTCACCCTCTCCTTGGGCTCGTTGCTCGTCCTGTTGCGGGGTCACCCCGAGTACCGTCCGCGACTGGGAGTCGTGGCGAAGGTCGCGCTCGCCGCCGCCCCCGGCTTTGCGGTGGTGATCGCGCTGAACCTCAGCTCGTTTGAGTCCATGCTGCTCGCCCTCGTGCTCTATGGCCTGCTGATCGTTCTCACAAAGGCGATCCCCGAGGAGCTCACGGAGCTGGTGCCAGGTCTCGCCCGGATCCTCTCCAGGCGAGCATCCCAGTAGCCTGCCGTCGGTGAACACCCCATCGGTGCAGCCCGCCTACCGGCCGATCTCGCGCTTCCTGCCACAGTCTGTGCGCGCTCTGCTGCGCCACCCGCGCGTGGAGCCGAAGGTATCCGCCGTCCTACGCGGCCGCCTGGTGCACGAGTCTCCGAGGTTCATCGCCGGCGAGCTGGCGGGACGCCCGGTCGAGCGTGTCTATCGCGTTCGCGCAAACGGCCTGCGCGCCGCGATCCTGCACGGAAGCTCAGATGCCGCCGCCCTCGATCAGGCTTACTACGAGCGCGCCCACGAGCCGCCCCCCGGGGCGCTTCAGGCGCTGCACGGACTCGGCCGTCCGCCGAAGGCACTAGACCTGGGAGCCAACATCGGCATGTGGGGCCTGTGGCTGCACGGACGTTTCCCCGGCGCCCAGGTGATCGCCCTCGAGCCGGACCCCGACAACGTCGCCCGCCACCGCCGCCAGATCGAGCTCAACGGCCTGGCCAAATCGTGGGAGGTGCTTGAAGCGGCCGCTGTCACGGCGGACGGTCCGGTCTCGTTCACAGTCGGGCAGTCCAGTACCGGCCGTGTCGCCGAGGGAGGAGAGCCGGGAGTCGCGGTCGTCGCCGGACGCGACGTCTTTGGCCTGCTCGACGGGGTCGACCTCTTGAAGATCGACATCGAGGGCAGCGAGTGGCCGATCCTCGCCGATCCGCGCATCGGCGCCCTGGAGGTGCCGGTCGTGATGTTGGAGTACCACGCCCACGGCGCTCCCGCCGGGGACCCCGCCGAGGCGGTGCGCGGCGCCTTGGAGGCCGCCGGCTACGCGACCGAGACGACGCTCGACAGCGCTCCGGGCTTCGGTGTCCTCTGGGGATGGAAGTCGCGTTGCGAGTCGGCCTCAACCTGATCTTCCTCGGGGAGCGCGCCGGCGGCACCGGACGCTACGCGCGCGAGCTGCCCGGCGCCTTGCTCGATGCCGATCCGACGCTCGAGCTGCAGCTGTTCGTCTCGCGCGATCTCCCCGCCGAGATGCGCGAGCAGCCCTGGGCGCGGGACGTGCGCTGGGTCAGCTGCCCGGTGGGCTTGCGCGATCAACGCAGCCACCTGGTGTTCCAGTTCACGGCGCTGCCGCTGCTGGCCGCCGCGCGGCGTCTGGACGTGTTGCACAGCCTCGCCAATTTGGGCCCGGCGATCACACCCGGAGTCGCCAGCGCGGTCTCGCTGCTCGACCTGATCTGGATGCGCCCGGTGGAGGACTGGGGAGGCACGATTCGCCTGCAACGCTCGCTGCGACGCTTCGTCGAGCACGACGTGCGCCACGCCGAGCAGATCTTTGCGATCTCCGAGGCGGCCGCCGAGAGCATGAGCGGCCTGCTCGACCTGCCGCGAGCACGCATCCAGGTGACTCCGCTCGCGGCAAACGCGCCGAGCATCGCGCCCGCCGCCGAGTCCGCGGTGCGCTCCGAGCTGCGGCTCGGCGACGCCCGTGTGCTCTTGTCGGTCGCGCAAAAGCGCCCTTACAAGAACCTGCGCAGCCTGATTGGAGCCCTGCCCGACTTGGACGAGGACGTCGTGCTGGTTCTGCCCGGAGCGCCGACGCCGCACGAGCGGGAATTGAAGGAGCTCTCAGAGCAGCTCGCCGTCGCCGAGCGCGTGCGCTTCATCGACTGGCTCTCCGACCCACAGCTCGAGAGCCTGTATGCGATCAGCAGTGCCTTCGTCCTGCCGTCAGAGGTCGAGGGTTTCGGCCTGCCCGTGATCGAGGCGATGATTCGGGGAGTGCCCGTCGCGTGCTCGAACATCCCCGCGCTGGTAGAGGTCGCGGGCGATGCCGCGCTGACGTTCGACCCCAATCGTCAAGAGGAGGTCACCGCGGCAATCCAGCGTCTGCTCCGCGACCGGGCGCTAGCGGAGCGACTGGTCGAGCGTGGGCGCGCGCGAGCGGCGGAGTTCAGCTGGCGGCGCACCGCGGAGACGACGCTCGAGGGCTACCGCCGGGCGATCGCCTCCAGGGCGGCCCACCGGCGACTTGCGTCATGGCGTCAATAGTGAATCGGCTGGCTCGATCGTTCGCGTTGCTCGGCCGGTAGGGCTTGAGCAAGCTCAGCGGCTCGCGTCGACGCGACGGTAGAGGACGTCGACCGGGGAGAGCCGATCCTGCTCGACGTAGCGGCTGCCGAGCACTTCGCCGATCGCCTCGCGTCCGGCTTGCAGGTCGTGCATCTCGACGAGAATCCAGGTGGGGGCGTGGCGTGAGAGGTCGAGGCCACGGAGCGCCTGCGGCTCGTACCCCTCGACGTCGAGCGAGAGCAGATCCACCTCAACCACGCCGAGCTCGTCCAGGAGGTCGCTCAGCGCCCGTGCCGGCACGCGCTCTGAGCGATGGTCGCGCCATCCGAGCACCAGGCCGCCCAGGACCCATTTGCTTGCCTCTTCGCCGCGCTCGCCGCGCACGGTCGAGAAGAGGTCGCCGAACTCCATCTCCACTTGCCCATCGGCGTGTTCGAGGGGAACGAGCGCGCATTGGAAGACCTTGGAGGCGGGCCGGTTGCGACGCGCCTCGGCGGCCATCTCGGCCATCGGCTCTACCAGCATCCCCCGCCAACCGCGAAAACGTTCCAGGTAGTAGGTGTTGGATTGCGTATAGCCGTCATGGCCGCCCGCTTCCACGAAGAAGCCGCCGTCACGGCTCACGACCGCGTCGAGCTTGCGATCCATCTCATACAGCGCTGGATGGGAGAGGCGCGAAGAGCCGGCGCGCTCCAACGTTCGCCGTATCGCGCGAGCGAGCGCATAGCGCAGGCGAATTGCGCCCTCACGCAACCCGAGGGCCTTCAGCAGCCGTGTAATCCGGCGGGTGATCGCGAATTGGATGCGCAGTCTCCTGGGCAGCCCATCGGGCAGGGGAGGAAGACGTGTCATGCGGCGCAAGCTACCGGCTGGTCAGGCGATCGTGTCGCCCTGGTTTCCCGTGCGGGCACGATCGCGTGCGGCTGGCGCCGCCGTGGTGGGCGCGATCGCGTGCTTGCGGCTACTGTGCGGCGCTGTGCCCAAAGTGCTGATCGTCCGTGGCCATCAGGTCACGCCGTGGGAGCTGGCCCCATGGCGTGAGCTGCCCGAGCGCTTCGAGGTCTCCTTCCTGCTCACCCGCTCCAACCAGTTCACGGCTCCAGGGGGCCTCAGATCGATCGAGGTGCGCGCGCTGCGCGACATGCTGCCCCGCGGGGTGGTCGGGGAGATCGGCACGAAGCTCCTCGGCGACCGCTACCTCGCGGGCGACGAGGCCTTTGCCTCGGCCGACATCGTCCATGCCGAGGAGCTCTCCTACTGGTTTGCCGCGGCGGCTGCCAAGCGCAAGCCCAGACACGGCTTCAAGCTGGTGCAGAGCGTGTGGGAGACGCTGCCGATGATGTCCACCTATCGCAATCGTCATGCCCGCGGCTACCGGGAGCTGGTGCTGGCGGAGACGGATCTGTTCCTGCCGGCCACCGAGCGCGCGGCGCTCGCGCTGCGACTGGAGGGCGTGGCGCCGGAGCGGATGTCGGTCTGTCCCCCCGGCATCGATACGACCCGCTTCGCGGCCGCGGCGCCGGCCTCGCCACCCACTGAGCACGAGATCGTCTCTCCCGGGAGGTTGGTGTGGGAGAAGGGCCACCACGACGTGTTGCGCGCGCTCGCCCTACTGCACCGCGGGATCGTCACCCGGGCCGACGGCCGGCTCGTCAAGCCCCGTCTGTCGATCGTTGGCTCGGGCCCCGAGGAGCACAGGCTGCGCGAGCATGCCCGCGAGCTGGGGCTGGCCGAGTTCGTGCGGATCGGGAGTGTCCCCTACGAGCGGATGCCGTCAGTCCTCGCCGGCGCCTCGGCGATGGTCCTGGCAAGCCAATCCTCGGCAAGCGCCGCCTACCATCCGCTCGGCATCCCCCATGCCTTCTGGGAGGAGCAGTTTGGATACGTGTTCGCGGAGGCGATGGCCGCGGGACTTGCGATCGTGACGACGACCAACGGCGCGATCCCCGAAGTGGTAGGCGGCGCCGGGGTGGAGCTGGTTGCCCCAGGCGATTGGCCGGCGATCGCGCGGGCGCTGGCGGCCGGTCCTCTGAATAGAGCGCCGGGAGAGCGGGTTGCTCATTCCCCCGCATTGGTCGAGCGCTATTCGACGAGCGCGGCGGCACGCCGCTTGGCGGACGCATACGATCTCCTCGATGAACCCTGATCCCCGCTCGGCGGAGTGTGCATGGCAAGCCTGCTCGAACGGCTGACCGACCCCCACCAGTTCGACCTGCACCCGACTGGTCCGGGGGCGATCCTCGACATCGGCTGTGGCTCGGCCAAGACACCGGGGGCAGTCGGCCTGGACGTCTCTGGCGAGACCGACGCCGACATCGTGCACGACCTCGACGTGTTCCCCTATCCGATCGAGGATGGGAGCTTCGACCAGATCCTGCTGCAGGACGTGATCGAGCACGTGCGCGAGCCGATTCACGTGTTCGAGGAACTGCATCGCATAGCCCGGCCCGGGGCGCGCATCCAGTTGCGCACTCCCCATTTCTCCTCGGTGCTCGCGTATGGCGACCCCACCCATCGCCACTATTTCTCCACGCTCGCGATCGAATCGCTGGCGGAGCCTCGCTTTGCGCACT
>CAVRRX010000005.1:0-165473 GCA_963723685.1 uncultured Solirubrobacterales bacterium | reverse complement strand
GGCGCGTGCAAGGAAGGCCCGTTCGATGACGACCATGTCCCCAATACGCGGAGGCATCTTGCATCTGCCCAACTCTCAAGAGGGTCGCTACTCGCAGTCGTTGGAGCGCGGCTTGGCGATCCTCACCGCCTTCACGCCGGAGCGAACGTGGATGGGGATCGCCGAACTGGCCGAGACGCTGGAAATGAGCCGTCCGACAACCCATCGCTATGCCTCGACGCTCGTTGCCCTCGACTACTTGGAGCAAGGTCCCAGGCGCAAGTACAGACTCGGCATGCGCGCGGGCGATCCGGGGCGCTCGGCGATGAGCTCGACGGCATTGGGGAAGCTCCCTCAGGAGTATCTGGCCGAGTTGCGTGACCACAGCATGTGCACGGCCAGTCTTGCGATACTGCACGGCAAGGACATCGTCTACATCCACCGGGCCAGGAGCTCGTGGCAAGGAGAGAGCGAAGTCGCACAGAGAATCGGTCGTGGCTCGCGTCTGCCGGCAAGCCGTACGGCGATGGGCAGGATGCTGCTAGCGCACGTATCCCATCAGGAGCAATGCGAGGCGATCGACGCCGGCGCGGAGCACCCAGACTCTGCCGATGCGCTGACGACAAGAGAAAAGTTGCTCGCCGAGCTCCACAGCATTCGCCAAAAGGGGTTGGCCATAGCCGACCAGGTGCGTGTCGACGGCCAGAGATGCGTGGCGGCGCCTGTCATGTCGAAGTCCTCGGAGGTCGTCGCCGCGGTCGATGTGGCAACGAGCAAGTCGAGCTTCTCGCGAGCGCGGCTGCTCGAGCAGCTGGCGCCGCTGGTGGTGGCGTGTGCTGAGCAGATGTCAGAGCACCTGGGCTATAAGCCAAGCAAGTAGCGCCGCCGCGCCCGCGCACACGCGCGGCACATGCGATTTCCAAGTCCAGGCGGGGTCCGCGAGCTGATTCCACGGCTCTCGCGATGGCAAACACCACTCGCGCCGACCTCAAAGGCGAAGGCAACGTCAGCCATCGAGCAGGCCAATCTCGGCGGCGCGCGCCACGGCCCCGGAGCGCGAGGAGACCCCGAGCTTGCGATAGACAGCATGCGCCTGGGTCTTGACTGTATTCGTGGAGACGTGCAAGCGCGCACCGATTTCGCGGAAGGACAGATGTGTCGGCAGAAAGCGCAGGATCCGCAGCTCGGCGATGGTGAGCGTCGCGGGACCGGCTAGCGCACTCGCGGCGGCCGAGTCGAGGAGTCCCCACGTGTCGTCCAACCACCAGCCGAAGACGACTGCATCGGGCACACGGCGGGCCAACTGCGACGCTTCGGCGAGCAAGGCACGCGCGGCGCGAATGTCGGCCAGCCGCAGAGCGGCGCGCGCCAGCGCAATCCTCGTCTCGGCCTCATACCAAGGGATGAAGTCGCCTAGCTGGGCAAGCAGATGGGCGGCTCTACGTGCGTGTCGCTTGCCCTCGTCGACGTGGCCGACCCGAGAGCGCACGTCGGCCGATATCGCGAACGTGAGTGCCGAGGTGGGATAGGAGTCGAGCTCGAGGCGCTCGAGCAGGCCGACCGCGCGTGCGATCAAATCGGCACCCTGATCCCAATCGCCTTCTTCGACGGCGATCATGGCCAACTGGGAGAGGCACAACGTCTCGACCGGGGGCGCAGCCAGAGAACCGCGGTGGACACCGTCTTGCAAGTGCTCGCGGGCCTGCCCTGGATCGCCGGTTAGGTGCTCGGCGACACCCTGCAAGAGGCTGAAGACGGCACGCCAGGGACTGTCCTGCGCCTCGAGCGCGGATGCCCGGGCGGCCTCTCGACCCATCGGAGCCATGCCTCCTCGACCGGAGGCGGCTTCGATCACGGCAACGCCAGCCGGCAGCGAGGCGGCCATCGTGGAGTCGCTGGAGCGGGCGAGCGCAGCCGCCCCGACGAGTCCCCAATGCTCGGCTTCGCGCAGGTCGCCACGCGCCAGGGCGCTGTGGGCGGCGCTGAGCGCAAGCGTCGGATAGGCGGAGAGCTCCTCCCGCGAGAAGCGCTGGAGCGAGTCCTTCACGAGCTGGCTACCTCCAGCCGCCAGACAGCGGGGAAGCTGCTCCCAAAGCAGGTCCCCGGCAAGACGCGGGTCACCGGCCCCAACGGCATGGGCGAGCGCGCTGTCAAGCTCCCCGTGCTCGACATACCAGGCGCAAGCACGTAGGTGCAACTGGACTTCGCGCTCGGGATGGGTGTGACGCAGCTCGCCGAGCAACATGTCGCGCAGCAACCGGTGAGAGCGATAGCGCTCGTGGCTGCGGTCGATCGGCCAAAGCGGCAGGCCGCGTTTGGCCAGCCGATCGAGTAGACGCACTGAGCCGCTGGTTTGCAGCACGGCGTCACAGAGAGGCCCAGAGAGTCGATCCAGGATAGAGGTGCTCACGAGGAACTCGAGCTCCTCGGCGGCCAGTCCGGCGAGGAGCTCGTCGCGTAGGTAGTCGGCGACCACGCGATCGTCTCCCGCGAAGCTCGCCAACGCGGCACCGGTATCTGGTGCTTCGCGAGCGCATAGCGCCGCCAGGTACAGGGCCGCCGGCCATCCCTCTGTACGATGCAGGATCAGATCGAGCGCACTGGAGTTGACTTTTACGCCGGCGACACGAAACAGCGACGCTGCTTCCGCGCGCGTCATCGCCAGCTCGTCGGCACCAAGCTCCAGCAAGGCCCCGTGCGCGCGCAACCGCCCGAGCGGCAGAGCCGGACTGGCGCGCGCGGCGAGCACGAGCTGCGAGCCTGGCGCAAGATGCTCGGCGACGGCGCTCAACACACGCAAAGCACCTGGGCTGCTCGACAGATCGACGTCGTCTAGGACCAAGACCAACGGGTGCGAGCAAGCTTCGAGCACCGCCACAAGCCTGGGCAGCACCACCGAGCTGGCGGCGTCGGAGTCGAGCTCTGCCGGCGCTTCACAGACACGAGCGTCCAGCGGCTCGACCTCCTCGAGCACACAGAGAAGATCGCGCGCGAGCAGCAGCGGGTCCTCGTGCCAGCTCTCGAGCGGGAAGAAAACGCTCGGGCGCGAGTCTTGCTCCGTCCATTCGGCGAGCAGGCTGGTCTTGCCATAGCCCGCGGGCGCCACGATCGTCACCAACGGGACATCCAAGCCTTCGTCCAGCTTTCGAAGTAGTCGCGGCCGCCGGAGGAGTCCCTCTCGCGAAAGTGGGCGCCCGCTCTTTATGGCAAGCGACATCGCTGAAAAATAAGCCCGAATCGAGCGTCCGGCATCAGCGATTGAGCGCAGATCCCCGCAATCACTACTGAACGTTGTCTAAGTAGTAATCCGCAGTCCGCTTTGCTCCATGAATCCGCGTTACTCCCCTCTGGAAACTAGGACCGGCATCGTCTCGGCGCATCCTCCGAAGCGGGTGATTTTTCAAAAGAGGGGCTTCCATCGCGGCCCGAGGAGACACCACCCGGCCGATCGCTGTGCAGCGCTCGGAGACGCTGGATGTTTTTTCAGTAGTCCGCCCACGCAAGCGTGGGGCGAAGAGCTGAGGCGTGGACGGTTTGGAGTAGGAATCATCCGGGTATGCGCCTATCTGTAATGGGGATTGGCCGGGGATGAACCAGCGCGTACGTTGTCCGCACTGCCACTGCTGGACTGACGCATTGCTCGTGTGGGCGGCCGGCGACTGCTGCCCTAGCTGCAACGCCCAGATCGCTGGCTTCGGCAGCGAGCGAGAGACCTCAGACGACGAACGAGTCTTACGCGGGCCCGGCCGGATCTTGAGCTCGGGGCAAGGGCGCACGAGCCGCGAGCGCCTGAACGAACGCGCATAGACCCGAGCGACTACAAATTTTGCGGCCGGCCGACTTCGACCGGCCGCAAGGCCCGTGGACTAGGACTGACCTTCGGGTGGGACCGTCGTGTTTTCCGGCACTTCGGGCATCAGGGTCGATGCGAGCGCCGGGTTGACCTGGATCGTGAACGGCTGACTTGCGGCACCCTGGTTATCCGGCCCGCCAGGGATATAGACGCGTAGCAGCTTGGTGCCGGCGTCATAGAAACGGTGCACGATCGTGTAGCTGGAGCCAGCTCCCACGAACGACAGTTGAACCACGTGGAATCCGGGGCCACGCGCGTTCTGGCGTTCGAGATAGATGACGTGACCGGTTTGGTCGGGCGCGACCGTGCCCGAGAACGTGACGCTCTCACCCGCCTGAACCGTGGTCGGCACGGCCTCGGCGGTGAGCACATCCTTGACGCCCTCGTAGAGAACGGCGGAGGAGACTGGCCTGAATGCAATAGCTGGACACACCGCATTCGGCGGGCATACGAGCTGGCCGGCATCCACCCTGTAGAAGGTGCTGTTGGCCGGCGACTGCGCCGGAAAGCTGTATTCGCCCGAGGAGTTGCTCGTGGTCTGCGCCACCGGGGTGAAACCGGGTTGACGCGCGGTATGGGCCATCAGCGTCAGCGAGCGACCGGTACCTGAGTTGAGCTTGCCGCTGATCGTGACCGCTTCCCCGGATGAGATCGGGTCGGCAGATGCCTGAATCGTCAATTCTGGGTTTTGGGCTTGGGAGACCGTGTCGGCAAGGATGTTGGATTCGCTTGGCACGTTGCGGCCCTGCGAGCGCACCAGCACCCTCAGGTTGGCATCGCCGGGAACGACGAACGTGTGCGTGATCGTAAAGTTCCCGGTCGATTCCACGAAGCCCGAGTCGATGCGTCGCCACTGGTTGCCGGTGAGGGCGTTCTGGCGCTGCAGGATCACCCGCGCACCCACATCTGCCGGCGAGACCGCTCCGCTGAAGGTGACGCGATTGGGGTAGCCGGTGAGCAACGCGCCTTCGACTGAGCCGCTGAGCGTCACCTGCGCGGCAACCCTGATTCGTCTTGTGGCGCTGCGAGCGCCGTGCGAGCGCACGAAGAACGAGCGGTTCGTTTCGACAACTCCGTCGGCTCGACCGAGCTCATAGAAGCCGTGGGCGTCGGTGGTGGCGCTTTGCACAGGGGTGAATCCGGGCAGGCCCGTGAGATGGTGGTAGAGAACGACCTGCTGAGCGGCGGCGCTTGCGCGGTTGACGCAGCGGAGCCGTCCGAAGATGACTACCGGATCGCCCGCCACGATCTGGCGCGGGGCCACCTGCATGCTCACGATGCAGCGGCCGCTTGGACTTGGGTGCTTGTGCGCGAAGGCGCCCGACGGTGTGAGCGCGAACAGAGTTATGACGGCCGTGATGGCCGGAATGAGCGTACGTGAACGCATCGACGCCTCCCTTGCGACGGCTGCAGTTATAGGTTCCGCCCTCGCTAACACACGCACGCCGCGTTTGATGCGCCAATTTCTTTGCGAAATATTTATGTGAGACCCGCGCGTCGCGAGAGCTGCGGTCGCGACACATGCGCGCCGCGAGCGTAGCTCCCTGGCGCGGCGCTATCTCGCGCGCTTGGTCTGCTGCTCGAGCACCTTGCCGAAAGCCCGCTCGACCTGGGTTGTCATGCGCTGCTTGAAGATCGCCAGCAGCGCCTCCGAGGCGATTGGCCGCAGCGCGTCGGTCGCCGCGATCATCTCCTCCCAGCGCTCGTCGGGCTGTCCGGCCTGCTCGAAGGGCTCCCAGAGCTCGCCCAGGAACAGCCTGACAAAAGCTTTGGAGATCGATTCGCAGTCGCGCGATACCCGCTCGACCAAAGCCAACGCGGCCGGTAGCGGGATACCCAAGGCGGTCACTTCTTCGGCGGCTTTCATCAGCGCGGGGCTCGGCACTTCAAAACGGTCGTCGCCCAGGGGGATCAACAGCTTCAGCTTGCGGATGCGCTCGACGCTCTTGGCGTCGACCTCGCCGAAGCGTCTTTCCAGGTCCTCCGCGGTGACGACCTCGGGCGACTCGGTCGCATAGGGCGTGGTCATCGCGTTGCGCAAGCCCAACAGGCGCGAGGCGACGCCTCCGGATGAGCTCATCAGTCGCTCGATCGCCGCCAGGTTGAAGCCGTCGGCCTGCAGGTCGAGGATCAGGCGCAAGCGGGCGACGTGCTCGGCGTCGTAATAGCCGACGCGCGCGCGTACCTCAGGTGCGGGCAACAGGCCCCGCGACTGGTGGTTGCGGATGTTGCGCACCGACATTCCCACCTCGGCCGCGAGCTGCTCGATCGTCAGCCCCTCGCCGGCAGGCTCCTCACCGTTCGCCGAAGAGGAGTCCTGAGGGCTCCTTTGGGGTATGTCAGCCGTATCGGTTCGTGATCCCGCCACCTCGATCCAGGATACCATTTTGCATGTAACCTCATTTGAGGTAGCATTGATCCAGGTTAGATGAGCTTGCTCTCCGAAATCCACGCTCCGCGCCCTACTTCGGCGCCTTCTTCCTCCACGCCCCCTGCGTCTGCGTTCCCCGCGCATCCCAGTACTTCTCCCCCCGTGCGCCTCCATGGCTGAACGCGGCGCACCTCCCCGCGTACCCGCGGGGCGCCGCCGGGCCTTGGCGCTGGTGCGCTCGTTCACCTCGCCGCTGCTGCCCGACGACTACCTGGAGCTGGTCAATCCCCTGTGGTCGACGCGAGAGCTGCGCGGACGGATCGAACGGATCGAGCGCGAGACGTCGAGCGCCGTGACCGTCACGATCAAGCCCGGCTGGGAATGGGAGGGGCATCGACCGGGGCAGTATCTGCGCCTGGGGATCGAGGTGGACGGGGTTCATCATTGGCGCGCCTACTCGCTTACCTCTGCGCCAAAGCGCCCGGACGGATTCATCTCGATCACGCCGAAGCTGGTCGAGGGAGGCAAGGTCTCACCCTTCCTGTTCGGGCGCGTGCGCCCAGGGGCGATCGTGCGACTCGGCGGCGTGGAAGGCACCTTTGTGCTGCCCGAGCCCTTGCCCGCTCGCCTGCTGTTCATCAGCGCCGGCAGCGGCATCACCCCGATCATGAGCATGTTGCGGAGCCTTGCGGACCGCGGAGCGATCGAGGACGTAGTTCACCTGCACTCTGCGCGCTCCGCCGACGGGGTCATCTTCGCGCGCGAGCTGGGCGAGCTGGATGCCGGCCATCCGGGCTACAAGCTGCACCTACGGCTGACCGGCGAGCAGGGTCGCGTGACACCTGGACAACTCGACGCTCTCTGTGAGGACTGGCGGGAGCGCGAGGCGTTTGTTTGTGGGCCCGCGGGGTTGACTCGAGGGGATGGAGCAGCGGTGGAGCGAAGCTCGCGAGCACGAGCAGCTGCACATCGAGCACTTCCAGCCAAGCACGACAGTCGGCGAGGGGCAGCGCGGGGTGGGTGGCACGATCCGCTTTCGCAAGAGCGATCTTGAAGCTTGTAGCGACGGCGAGCAGCCGATCCTCGTGGCCGGGGAGAAGGCGGGCGCGAGCCTGCCCTTCGGGTGCCGCATGGGGATTTGCCATACATGCGTGGGGAAGCTGCGCGCCGGGCAGGTGCGCGATCTGCGTACCGGGCTCGTGCACGGTACGCCTGGGGAGATGTTGCGCACCTGCATCAACGCGCCCGAGGGCGCGGTCGAGATCGACCTCTAACCGATAGAAGACATACGACCTACCGAAGGAGCGCCCATGTCAACGATCCACGCCGAGAAGCCATTCATCCCTCCCAACGTCCCTGCGTCGGCGCCGGCCGGCAGCGCAACGCCAGGCCCGGCAGGGAGTGCGACGCCTCCCCCAGCCGGGAGCGTGCCCCCTTCCCAGAAGTCGGCGGCCCATCCCGCTGAGTCCGAGAGCCCGCTCGCGCGCCTTACACCCGAGCAGCTGGAGCAGCTGGGCCGCGAGTTCGACGCGATCCACGACGAGGTCTTTGCCGACCTTGGCGATCGCGACTCGCGCTACATACGCTCCACGATCAAGCTGCACCGCCAGCTGGTTCTGGCGGCGCGAGCGATGCTGCTCGGCTCACGCTACAAGCCGCTGTGGTTCGCCGGCACCGCCTCGCTGTCGATCGCCAAGATCCTCGAGAACATGGAGATCGGGCACAACGTGATGCACGGGCAGTGGGACTGGATGAACGACCCCGACATCAACTCCCAGAGCTGGGACTGGGATACGGCCTCACCGGCCGATGCTTGGCGGCATTCGCACAACTACGAGCACCACACGTTCACGAACATCCGCGGCAAGGATCGCGACCTGGGCTACGAGATCATGCGTATCGACACCCATCAGAAATGGCATCCCGTGTATCTGCTGCAGCCCTTCTACAACCTGCTGCTGATGGGGTTCTTCGAGTGGGGCGTGGCCTTTCACGACCTCAACTTCGACGCGATCCATGCCGGCGAAAAGTCCAAGGAGCAGCTGGTTGAAGAGCTCAAGGCGATCGGGCTGAAGGCGCGCAGGCAGGTCGTCAAGGACTACGTCGCCTTTCCACTGCTCGCCGCGGCGCTTGCCGGCGCGGTCCAGGTAGCCACAAGCCGTAGAGCCACTGGCAGCAAATCCGCGAACCGCAGGGCTGCAAGCCGCAAAGCCATGAGCCGGGGAGCTACGAGCCTAGCCGGCACAGAAACGCAAGACGCAGATCCGACGGCCGCAAGTCCTCAAGTCAAAGCCGCGGGTCGAGCAGCCACTGTCCGAGGAATCGGCTCGGCGGCTGGGCGCGCGTACAAGTCGACGGTCGCCGCCGACTTCACCGCGAACATCGTGCGCAACGTTTGGGCCTACTCGATCATCTTCTGCGGGCACTTCCCAGACCAGACGTATACGTTCAGTCAAGCCGAGGTCGCCGAGGAGACGCGCGGTGGCTGGTACGTGCGCCAGCTGCTCGGCTCGGCAAACATAGAAGGCGGGCCGCTGTTTCACTTCATGGCGGGCAACCTGAGCTTTCAGGTCGAGCATCATCTGTATCCCGACATGCCTTCCAGCCGCTACGCGGAGATCGCTCCCCGCGTGCGAGACGTGTGCCATCGCTACGGGCTGCCCTACAACACCGGACCCTTCAGCAAGCAGCTCGGCAACGTTCAGCGCACGATCCTTCGCCTGGCTTTCCCCGGCGGCAAGCCGCGGCGCAAGCCCGGCCCTTATAGGCCGAGCTAAGAAGCCACCAGGCGCGTGCGCAGGTGCGCACCGACCTTGCGCTTGACACGTTGCAGGGCATTGTCGACCGTCTTGGTGTCGCAGCCCAAGCGCTCGCCGACCTGCTCGTAGGAGCAGCCGTCGAGATACAGCGAGAGCACGCGACTCTCCAGCTCAGACAGGGCCGTGGAGAGGCAGCCGACGAGCGAGCGCAGCTCCTCGGAGGAGATCACGCGGTTGACCGGGTCGTTGACCGACGGTCCGGCGATCGTCTGGTCGAGCGTCGGCACGTCCTCGCCCGCCGCGGCCGGGGTCGAGGAGAACGAGACGTACTGGTTCAGCGGCGTGTGCTTGTTGCGCGTGGCCGTCTTCACGGCGGTGATGATCTGGCGCGTGATGCAGAGCTCGGCAAAATTGCGGAAGCTCGACTCGCGATCGGTGCGGTAGTCGCGGATCGCCTTGTACAGGCCGACCAGGCCCTCTTGGATCAGGTCTTCGGAGTCTCCCCCTGCGAGGAAATACGACGAGGCCTTCAACCGCACGAAGCCGTGATACCGGCGCACGAGACGGTCGTAGGCATTGCGATCCCCCTGCTTTGCAAGGGCAATCAAAAAGCCATCATCAACCTTGACTTCAGATTGAGTGTTATGGAAGGTACGTGCCACGAGCAGATCCTTTCTTGGCTTATTCCAGCCAAAACATTGCTCAGTGGCGCACTCCTCCCCTGGCGCCAAAGCTATGAAGTCAACCTTAGGTTGAGCGTTATGGGCGGCAGCTTCGCACAGTTATGGAGCCTTGTCAAGCACGACATCGCGAGACTGCAAGATTCCGTACAGCAAGGCAGCCGCCGCCGCCGCGACTCCGAGCGACTCCATGCGTCCTCGCAAGGGCAACGAGATCAGCTGATCGCAGGCGCCGGCGACACGTGGGCGCAAGCCGCTGCCCTCGCTGCCGAGCACGAGCACGACTCCGCCGCTGTAATCCGGTGCGGTGTAGGGCACCGTCGCATGCCCGCGGTCAGCCAAGCATAGGGAAAAGGGGGTCCGGCGCAGAAGAGCGCGCTCGCGCCATAGGACCAGCAGCCGGCCTCGCGTGCCTCGCCGAGGAAGTCGGCAATGTTGCGCACACGCGCGATGCGCACGTGCTCGACCGCTCCCGCCGAGGCCTTGCACACGGCCGGAGTCACCTCGGCAGCGCGACGCTCTGGAATGACCACACCCGTGGCTCCGGCGCACTCCGCCGTGCGGCAGATCGAGCCGAGGTTCTGCGGGTCCTGAACCTGGTCGAGGGCCACGATCAGAGGCGCCTCGACGGCCAGCAGCTCGCGGGCGCCGACATACGGATAGCCACCCACCTCCGCGCAGACACCCTGATGGGCAGACGAGCCACAGACACGTTCCAGCTCATCCGCGGCGCACACCCTCGTCTTGATGTCCGTCAACCACGGCTCGTGCGCGACGCTCGCGCTCGCCCACACGCAAGCGACGCTACGAGCGCGGCGCCCGCGCAGCGCCTCGTGCACGGGGTTGCGCCCATAGAGGATCACGAGCGCGTGAGCGGCAGCAGCTCGGGGCCCGAGGAGCCGTCCCGCACCTCCCAGCCAGACTCGGCGATCTCCTTGCGGAGCTCATCGGCCATCGCGAAATCGCGCTCGACCCTCGCCCGCTCACGCCGCTGAGCTAGATCGCGCACCTCCGCGGGAGCCTCGACTACCGCTGCGAGCAAACCGTCGAGGCCGAGCACGCCCAGCATCTCGCCAAGGTCCGCGTTGCCTTCCACGCCAAGACGACCCGCGCCCCGAATCCATTCGTACAGCTGGGCCAGGGCTCCGGGCGTATTGAAGTCGTTGGCGAGCGAATGGAAGAAGCCGTCGCGAAACGAGCGCAGGTGTTGCTCATCCTCAGGACCGCGATAGACAGTTGCGCCGAAGCCGAGCCGACGACCTGCCTCCCGGATTCGACCGACATTCGCGCGCGCTTGCGCCAGCTCCGTCTCCCCGAAGGCCAGCGGCTGGCGGTAGTGACCGGAGACCAGGTACATCACGACCGCGTCGCGACCGTAGCGCTCGATCACCTCGTGCAGCAGCGCGATGTTGCCGACCGACTTGGCCATCTTCTCGCCGGTGAGCTGGATCATTCCGTTGTGCATCCAGATCTGTGCGAGCTCGGTGCCGCGCGCGGAGCGCGTCTGTGCGGCCTCGTTCTCGTGGTGGGGGAACAGCAGGTCCGAGCCGCCACCGTGAATGTCAAAGCCCACGCCGAGGGCCTCCTCGGCCATCGCCGAGCACTCGATGTGCCAGCCGGGGCGGCCGTCGCCCCACGGCGAGGGCCACCAAGCGTCCTCCTCGGGCTTGCGCGCCTTCCACAGGGCAAAGTCGAGCGGATCCTCCTTGCGCTCGACGCCTTCCACGCCTTCGCCTTGGTCGAGGTCCTCGACGCGACGGTGCGAGAGCGAGCCGTAGCCTGAGTCGGAGCGAACCCTGAAGAACACGTCGCCGCCGCTCTCGTACGCGTGGCCGGAGTCGAGCAGGTCACGGATGTAGGAGACGATCGCGTCCATCGTCTGCGATGCGAGCGGCTCACGATCGGGGCGTCCGAGGCCCAGCGCGTCTGTGTCGGCTATGTAGTTGGCGGTCATCTCCACCGCCAACTCGGTGCTGGGACGGTCCTGCGCTCGCGCGGCGTCGTAGATCTTGTCGTTGACGTCGGTGACGTTCGCGACGAAGCTCACCTCGTAGCCCTCGTGTTGCAGGAACCGCTTGAGCACGCTGAATACGACGAACGGACGCGCGTTGCCAATGTGAATGCGCGAGTAAACGGTCGGCCCGCACGCGTAGATTCCCACCCGGCCTGGGTCGCGCGGGCGCAGCGGCACCCGCTCGCCGCTGCGCGTGTCGTGTAGCTGGATCTCTCGCATGGCCGAGCAACAGTAGCGCCAGGCGCTGCTCGCGAGCCCTCAAGTAGGCCACTCGCGCCCGCTTCTAGAGCGGGACGGCACCTCTCACTCGGCGAGGCGCAGGCTCACGACCGCGAGCGCGGCAACACCCTCGCCACGCCCGACGAACCCGATGCCCTCGCCTGTGGTTGCCTTCACGTTGACACGACCGGGCGCCAAGCCGAGGGCGCTTGCCAGGCGCTCGCGGATCGCCTCGCGGTGAGGGCCAAGCTTGGGGCGCTCCATCACGACGGTGCTGTCCACGTTCACCAACCCCAAGCCCTGCGCGAGAACACGCGGGAGCACGGTCTCCAGCAGCTCGATCGAGTCGGCGTCGCGATAGCGCTCGTCGCTGTCGGGGAAGTGCTCGCCGATGTCGCCGAGACCCGCGGCGCCAAGTAGCGCGTCGATCACCGCGTGGGTGAGCACGTCGGCGTCGGAGTGGCCGTCGAGGCCAAGCTCGCTGGGGATCTCCACGCCCCCGAGGATCAGCGGGCGACCCTCGATCAATCGATGGGAGTCGTAGCCGATACCGGTGAGGGTCATGCGACGCACACCTCGACGGCGGTAGCGGCGCCAAGCAGTGAGCAGCGCCTTACTCGCGACCAAGCCGTGCCGCTCACACTACACCCGCGCCGCTTGCCTGTCCCCCGCCATGGGAGGCTTGCCCTCCCATGGCGGGGCCCACACGGACGATCGCCTCCAAGCGGCGCTCGCGGCGCTCGAACACGCACAGCTCGCCGACACCGACGCCCTCCAACAGCTCGAGCGCACGGGCGTAGTCAGCGCCGACATCCTCGGGACGATGGGCGTCGCTCGAAAGCGCCACAGGTGCGCCCGCTTCCACACACATCTGAAGCAGGGCGGGCGCCGGGTAGATCTCCTGGGCGCGCTTGCGCAACCCAGCCGTGGAGACCTCGATCGCCACTCCCGACTCGGCGATCCCGTCGAGCGCTAGCTCGTAATAGCGGCGTAGGTCGCCTTCGGGCAGGGGACGATCTCGACCCCATACCTTGACCAGATCGGGGTGCGCGAGGATGTCAAACAGGCCACTGCGTGCGGCCTCGCCAAGCGCGAGGAAGTAGGCACGCCAGATGTCCTCGGCGCTGCGCCCGGTTCCCCACACGCTGTAGTCGTCCATGTCCAGGGCGTGGCCGCGCAGAAAGTGCACCGATCCGACGACGTAGTCAAAGTCACGCGCCTCCAGCAGGTTGGCGAGGCGGTCCTCGGCGCCAGGAATGAAATCGGCCTCGACGCCCAGGCGCAGGTCGGTCTCCTCGCGCACGAAGCGGCAGTACTCATCGATGTCGTCACGCGCGAATTCTCGCCAGAGCGGATGCTGCCAGACCTCGAGCGCCTGCTCGAAGCGGTAGATGTGCTCTGACACGCCCAGCTCGGAGATGTCGCGCTCATCCGCCGCATCGTGATAGCGCTGGACGTTGGCCTGGGTGAAGTACTCGGCGGGAGTGGCGTCGAGCTCGTCGGGGCGTAGGTGTAGGTGGTAGTCGGTGAGCATTCTCGGTAGTTGGTTGGGGTCGGGGAAACGCGGCCCACGCCAGGGTAGCGGCCGTGAACCGCGTGTCCGCTATGTGAGGCGACGGGCGAGCAGCAGCTCGGCGAGGTCGAGATCGAGCGCGGTGGTGACCTTCAGGTTGTCCTTCGGTGCCGGCGCCACCACGACTCGTCCTCCTGTGCGCTCCACCAGCCACGCGTCGTCGGTGGCTTGCGCGAGCACGTCGCCGGGAACGTCCAGCGCTCGCTCCAGGGCGTCGCGGCGAAACACCTGTGGAGTCTGCACCGCCCACAGGCCGGCGCGGTCGAGCGTTTGTGCAACCACGCCGTCGCTGTCGGCCTGCTTGACCGTGTCGGTGACGGGGGTGGCGGCGATCGCCGCGTCGACCCCCTCTCCCTGGACGGCCATGAGTGTCGCTTCGATCAACTCGGCTGTGACCAGCGGACGCGCCGCGTCGTGCACGAGCACCGGGTCGCCTGGTCCGACGGCTTCAAGAGCGCGCAAAACCGATTCCGAGCGTGTCGCGCCTCCTTGCACACCCTGTGTCCCCGTCGGAGCTTCGATGCCGGCGGGCAGCGCCACCACGATCCGCTCGACCGCAGGCACGGAGGCCAGTACGTCGACGCTCCACTGCAATAGTGGCCGCCCCGCGAGCTCGACGAGCGCCTTGGGACGCGATGCTCCAAGACGCTCGCCAAGCCCGGCGGCGACGATCAACGCGACGGCCAAGCGCTGTTACTTGGCGGCTACGGCCATTTGGCTCGACGCGGAGTTCGCGAGCAGCTCGTCCAGGTAGGACTCAGCCTCGTCCTCATCCTTGTCGAGCGCGTACATGAGCTCTGAGGCGAGGATCTTCTTGGCGCGCGTGTACATCTGCTTCTCACCTGTGGAGAGACCCTTTTCGCTCTCACGCAGCGACAGGTTGCGGACAACCTCGGCGAGCTCGTAGATGTCACCTGTCTTGATCTTGTCGCGGTTGTGCTTGAAGCGCCGGTTCCAGTTCTTTGGCATCTCGGACACCTCGGCGGTGAGGACATCCAGAACCTTCTTGACCGTTTCTTCGTCGATCACGCGGCGCAGGCCCGCCAGGGCCGCATTCTCGGTGGGGACCTTGACGGTCATGTCGTTGTGGAGGATCTTGATCGTCAGATACTCGCGTGTGGTGCCGAGCACCTCCATGTCCTCCTTGCTCAGAACCTTGCCCGCGCCATGATGGGGATACACGACGTGGTCGCCGAGCTCAAACTCGATGCACTCGACCTCGCGGGTCGCCTCGAGCTCTTCAATGAACGATGTCTCATCAACTGTTGATACGGGAATGATGTCCTCCTTCGTTGCGCCGGCAATGGGGACCGGCCTTTGTGTCTGAGCCGGCCACGACCGGCTACGGGTCAAGTTTTGTGGGTTGCGATCTGCGCTTGTCTCACGTCTGTAGGTAGCGATCCACGAGATTGATCTCCTGCAACCGGCGAAGACCCTCGCGGATGTCCTTCGCCCGTATCTCCCCCACTCCCTCGACCGCCTCGAGCTCGGCGTCGGTCGCCGCCAAGAGCTCATCTAGACCGCCAAATTCGGCGACGATCTGCGTGACCACCAGCTTCGGCAGGCGCGGGATGCGGCCGAGGATGCGGTGACCTCGCGGCGAGACCGGATAGTCGAGCGTATTGAGCTTGCGGTCATAGCCGAGCAACTCGGCTATGCGACCGAAGTCGAGCAGGTCCTGGTGCGCCAGGCGACCGATCTGATCGAGCGCCGAGGCAAACGCCTCGTCGCCGTAGTCGGCCAGGTAGTCCTGCACGAGCGCCGCCTTCTCGGCAGTCGTGCCGAGGATCGTCTCCTCCAATTGCATCTCGATCAGGCGACCCTCGCTGCCCAGCTCGACGATGTAGCGCTCGATCTCTACTGCCATACGCGTAACGAGCTCAGAGCGCTGCAGCACCGTGAGCACGTCGTGCAGCGTTACTCCCCCCTCGAACTCGAGCGCCGTGAGCCGCGTGGAGACCTGATCGAGGCGCTGGCGATACTTCTCGAGCGTGGCCAGTGCCTGGTTGGCCTTGGAGAGCACGACCGTGATGTCTTCGAGGATGTACTTAGCCCCGTCCACGTAGAGCGAGACCACCTCGCGACGCTGGGAGATGGCGATCACGAGCGCATCGGTCTGCTTTGAGACGCGCTCCGCGGTGCGGTGGCGTGTGCCCGTCTCGTGCGAGAGGATCGTGGGGTCCGGCATCAGCTGGACGTTGGCCATCGCGATCTTGGTGGCGTTGGTGCTGACGATGATCGCACCGTCCATCTTGGCCACCTGGTAGAGGAAGGCCGGGGTGTAGTCGATGTCGAGCTTGATGCCGCCCGAGAAGAGGAAGCTGAGCTCCTCCGGATCGCCGATCACGATCAAACCGCCCGTACGAGCGTGCAGGATGCTCTCGATCCCCTCCCGCAGCGCCGTGCCCGGAGCGACCATCTCAAGGGCCCTGACCAGACCGGGCTCGGGTCGCGCGTCCGTGTCGAATTCTTCGCCGGATCGTGAGGCCACAACTGGACATTCTACGGCATTTAGGCTTTTTTTATCGCGCCCCCAGTGTGTTCCACGGGCGCGAATTGGCCCGCTCATACGCGGCTGAGGCGAAAACCTCCCGGGAGACCTCTCACGCCGCCCGTGCAGGCCGACACGCGACGGTGGGAAGTGCCGCCGCCAGCGACTCGCGCAGCGTCGAGGCCTCGCGGGCCCCATCGCCGCTGCCGGCAGGCGCGTGCACGCCTGAGAGACCGTGTCTGGCGGCCTCGGCCAAGCGTCGCTCGGGATGACCGACCCAACGCAGCTCGCCGGTCAAGCCCAGCTCGCCGAAGCATGCGCACGGAGAATTGGGTCCTACCTCGGGCTCCAGCGAAGAGGCGGGACCATTGGCGGCGCGCGCGGCAGACTGCATCGGCCCACTGAGCGCCACCCCCTTGGCCGCCGAAGCAACGGCCAAGGCGATCGCCAGGTCCACCCCGGGCTCATCGACGCGCACACCGCCTACGACGTTGACGAACACGTCGTGGCCGGCGACGCTTACCCCCCCGTGGCGACCGAGGATCGCCAACACCAGCGCAAGCCGGTTGCGGTCGAGCCCCGACACTACGCGCCGCGGCTGCTCGAGCTCGGAGGGGGCGACAAGCGCTTGCACCTCCACCAGCAACGGCCGCGAACCCTCCATCGCCGCGAGCACGACGCTGCCAGGCGCACGGGTGGCCTCCGCGACGAAGCGGGCTGAGGCATCGAGCACCTCGACAAGCCCGCCCTGGCGCATCTCGAACAGGCCGGCCTCGTTAGTCGATCCGAAGCGGTTCTTCAGCGCGCGTAGCTCGCGATAAGGGCGCTCGCGCTCACCCTCGAACTGCAGCACACAATCGACCAGGTGCTCCAGCACGCGTGGCCCGGCGAGCGCGCCATCCTTGGTGACGTGCCCGACGAGCACGACGGCGATCGAGCGCGTCTTGGCGACATCCATGATGCGAGCGGCCACCTCGCGCACCTGCCCGACCGAGCCTGGCGCGCCGGAGAGCTCGGCGCAGCGCAGCGTCTGCACCGAATCGATCACACAAACACTTGGAGCATGGGCGGAGATCGTGTCGAGCACCGCGTCGAGGTCTGTCTCGGCGAGCACCGGCACCTCAAGCGCACTGGGCTGCAACCGCTCGGCGCGCAAACGCACCTGCTCGGCGGACTCCTCGCCGCTCACATACAGCGTCTTGTGACCGGCCGCGGCGATATTGCCCAGCGCCATGTTGGTGAGCGTCGACTTGCCGATACCCGGCGAGCCGCCGAGCAGCACCAGCGAACCGGGCACGAGACCGCCGCCAAGCACGCGGTCAAGCTCACCGATGCTCGTCTGCACACGCTCCAGCCGAGTCGCCGCCACCTGCGAGAGCGCTACCAGCGGTGCACTGGCAGCCCCCGCGCGCGGGGGGGCCGTACCGTTTCGACGATGGTCCGCACCACCCACCGAGCGCTCCTCCACCAGCGTATTCCACGCGCCACACCCCGGGCACTGCCCATGCCATTGGGCAGAGGAGAGCCCGCACTGTGAGCAGATGTGGATCGTTTGAGCTCGAGCCATCGGCCCAGGTTACGCATCGCCCCCGACGGTTCTTTGCCCAGGGCATCGACCTGAGAGGGCCAGAGCACCCACGCCCACGATCCATCAAATTGCGATGCCCCCCGCGCGCGCGGGGGGCATCGCCGATTCCGAAGACCACCAAACCAGGACAGCTCAGGCGCGACCGGCCACCTCACTACGACGCTCGTAGAGCACCACGTCGCGCCAGCGACCGTCGGGCATCTGACCCAGCCGTGCTTGTGTGCCCATCAAACGGAAACCGCAACTCATGTGCAGCGCGATGGATGCCTCGTTCTCAGGAAAGATCCCCGCCTGCAAGGTCCAGAAGCCAGCGTGCTCAGACGCTCTGACCAGCTCTTCGAGCAAGGCACGCCCGACACCCCTGCCCCAGCCTTCAGGATCGACATAGATGCTGACCGAGCCCACGCCGCTGTACACGGGCCGCGCCGAAGCCGGGGTGAGGGCCGCCCAGCCGATCACGCCCGACTCGTGGTCGCGTGCAACCAAGCGCGGCTCTGGGCAGCGTGCCGCCGACCATTGCTCCCAGCTCGGTGCCGTCCGCTCGAACGTGGCGTTGCCGGTGGCTATGCCCTGCTCAAAGATGCGCGCTACCGCAGGCCAGTCCTCGACGCCCATCGGCGCGACTGTCACCTGCTGATTGGCACTCAGCGGAGCCTTCTCGACAGCCTACGGCTCGACAGGATGCTCGTCGTCGTCATGATGCGTGTCCTCGCCCGCGGGCAACTCCGTGCCGGGCTCGAGCTCGCCGCCACCGCCAGCACCGACTCCAACCGGAGTCTTTGCCTTCTTGGGCTTGACGATCGTGAGGCGCACCTCGCTGTCGTCGCCCTCCGGGGCTGGGTCCACCACGACCGTGGCGCCTGGCATCAGCTGTTCGCGCAACACGAAGTCAGCCAGAGGATCCTCGATGTAGCGCTGGATCGCGCGGCGCAGCGGGCGGGCGCCCATCGCCGGGTCCCAGCCCTTGTCAACGAGCAGGTCCTTGGCCGGATCGGTCAGCTCCAGCTGCAGCTCGCGTTCGGCCATCGACTCGCGGATGCGTACCAAGAGCAGCTCCACGATCTGGCGGATCTCCTCCTTCTGCAGCTTGTGGAAGACGATCACATCGTCGATCCTGTTGAGGAACTCCGGCCGGAACACCTTCTTCAGCTCGCCCATGATGCGGTTCTTCATGTCGTCGTAGGTGATCCCGGTCTCATCGTCGGATACGGCAAAGCCAAGCGGCGTGTTGCGCGCGATCTCTGCCGCCCCGATGTTCGAGGTCATGATCACGATCGCGTGGCGGAAGTCCACCGTGCGACCCTGCGCATCGGTGAGCCGGCCATCCTCGAGAATCTGCAGCAGGATATTGAACACGTCGGGGTGGGCCTTCTCGATCTCGTCCAAGAGCAGCACGGAGTAGGGCTTGCGCCGCACGGCCTCGGTGAGCTGGCCGCCCTCGTCGTAGCCGATGTAGCCGGGGGGCGAACCCACCAGACGGGAGACGGCGTGCTTCTCCATGTACTCGGACATGTCGATGCGGATCATCGCTTCGTCGTCGCCGAACAGGAACTCGGCCAAAGTGCGCGCAAGCTCGGTCTTGCCGACGCCGGATGGGCCGAGGAAGATGAACGAGCCGGTCGGCCTTTTGGGGTCCTTCAGGCCGGCGCGTGAGCGCCTGATCGCCTTCGAGATGACCTCGACAGCCGGGTGCTGGCCGATGACGCGCTTGTGCAGTTCCTCCTCCATGCGCATCAACTTCTGCGTCTCGGCCTCGGTCAGCTTGAACACGGGGATGCCGGTCCACATCGAGACGATGTCGGCGATCTCCTCCTCGCCGATCGAGGGACGCTCGACCGACTCGCCCGACTCCCACTCTTCCTCAAGCTCGCGCTTCTTGCCGGCCAGCTTGCGCTCCTCGTCGCGCAGCGCGGCGGCCTTCTCGAATTCTTGAGCCTCGATCGCCGCCTCCTTCTCGCGGCGCGTGGACTCGATCTCCTCTTCGAACTCGCGATTGGCGGGCGGGGAAGTCATCGACTTGATGCGCATCCGCGAGGCCGCCTCGTCGATCAGGTCGATCGCCTTGTCGGGCAGGAAACGGTCTGAGATGTAGCGCGAGGCGAGGTCGGCGGCAGCCTGCAGGGCCTCGTCGGTGATCTGCACCTTGTGGTGTTGCTCGTAGCGATCGCGCAGACCCTTGAGGATCTCCACAGACTGGTCGATCGTGGGCTCCTCGACGCGGATCTGCTGGAAGCGGCGCTCCAGGGCGGAGTCGCGCTCCAGGTACTTGCGGTACTCGTCAAGCGTCGTGGCGCCGATCGTCTGCAGCTCGCCTCGAGCCAAGGCCGGCTTGAGGATCGAAGCAGCGTCGATCGCGCCCTCGGCAGCGCCGGCGCCGACAAGGTTGTGAAGCTCGTCGATGAACAGGATGATGTCGCCGCGCTGGGTGATCTCCTTCATCACCTTCTTCAGGCGCTCCTCGAACTCGCCGCGGTACTTCGAGCCGGCGACGAGCGCCGCCAGGTCGAGCGTGTAGATCTGCTTGTTCTTCAAGAGCTCGGGCACGTCGGAGTTGGTGATGCGCTGCGCCAGACCCTCGACCACGGCGGTCTTGCCCACGCCGGGCTCGCCGATCAGCACCGGGTTGTTCTTCGTGCGCCGCGAGAGGATCTGCATGATCCGCTCGATCTCGGTCTCGCGCCCCACGACAGGATCGAGCTTGCCGTCGGCAGCCAGCTTGGTCAAGTTGCGGCCGAACTGGTCGAGTAGCTTCGAGGACTTCTTGCCCTCGCCTGGACCGGAGCCCGAGCCGGCGCCGGCGCCTGAGCCCTGACGACGGCCGCCTGGGCCGGAGAGCATGCGGATGACCTCGTTGCGGATCTTCTCGGAGTCGGCGTCGAAGTCGAGCAGGATGCGGGCGGCGACGCCCTCGTTCTCACGTACCAGGCCCAGCAGGATGTGCTCCGTGCCGATGTAGTTGTGGCCCAGCGACAGCGCCTCGCGCAGAGCGAGCTCCAGGACCTTCTTGGCTCGCGGCGTGAACGGGATCTGCCCAGAGGTGACCTCCTCGCCGGAGCCGACGATACGGACCACCTGGGCGCGCACACGCTCGACGGTGATGTCCAGCGACTCGAGCACACGCGCGGCCAGACCCTCCTCCTCGCGCAGCAAGCCAAGCAGGATGTGCTCCGTGCCGATGTAGTTGTGCTTGAGCGTACGCGCCTCCTCCTGCGCGAGAACGACGACCTGCCGGGCCCGTTCTGTGAATCGCTCGAACATGGGGTACGTCCTTCCTGTGCGGAGCGCAAGCCTCGCGCTTACGGTCCTGTGGCGCCTTTCAGGCAGTCTACCAACCGGGTATCCGGGCTCCCGTCACCGCCCTTGCGACGTTGGATGTGCATGCTCTAAAAGACCCCGAGGTAAGCACTAGTTGCGCATCGCCGGGAACAGCACGACCTCGCGGATCGAAGTCCGTCCCGTGAGCAGCATCACCAGCCGGTCGATGCCCACGCCGACGCCACCTGTCGGGGGCATGCCTTGCTCGAGCGCTTCCAAGAACAGCTCGTCGTGGGGCTGGGTCTCCTCGTCGCCGGCGAGCGCAAGCCGTTGCTGGGCCTCGAAGCGCGCGCGCTGCTCGTCGGGGTCGGTGAGCTCGCTGAACGCGTTGGCGATCTCCATGCCCCCCGCGAACGCCTCCCAGCGCTCGGCGAGGCCCTCCTCGGAACGGTGTGCGCGCGCAAGCGGCGACAGCTCGATCGGGTAGTCGAGGATGAACGTGGGCTGGATCAGCGTAGGCTCGACGTAGGTGGACAGCAGGTCGTCAACCAGCTGCGGCCAGCTGCGGCCCTCGAAAGGGATCGTGCAGCCACATCGCTGGATGTCGGCGACGAGCGAGTCGCGGTCGCGGTTGGCGCGAATGTCCACACCCGGTGTTCGCTTGACCTGTGGGGACGCATCGACGGGCGAGGACACGGACATTTCCCCACGGCGAGCCGTCGCAGAGCGCACAGCCTCGGCGAACGTCACCCGCTTCCACGGCGCGGAGAAGTCGAGCGGGCCGGCGTAGCCGACCGCTGCGGCGGAGCTCGCCACCATCGCCTCCAGGCGTGCGGCCTCGCGCGTGTAATCGGCGTAGGCCTCATACCACTCGACCACCGTGAACTCGGGGTTGTGCTTGGTGGAGAGGCCCTCGTTGCGGAAGTTCTTGCCGAGCTCGTACACACGCTCGAGCCCACCGACGATCAGCCGCTTGAGGTACAGCTCGGTAGCGATGCGCAGGTACAGCTCGCGGTCCAGGGCGTTGTGGTGAGTCGTGAACGGCCGCGCCATGGCACCGCCGTAGAGCGGCTGCAGTACCGGCGTCTCGACCTCCAGGAAGCCCTCTGCGTCCAAATAGGCGCGCACAGCGGACACGATCCGGGCGCGATCGGCGAACAGCTTGCGTGCGTCCTCGTTTGCGATCAGGTCCAGCTCACGGCGGCGGTGGCGCGTCTCGACGTCGATCAAGCCGGCGTGCTTGTCGGGCGGCGGGCGCAGTGCCTTGCCGAGGATTTGAAAGCTGTCTACGCGCAGCGTCAGCTCGCCGTGGCGACTGCGCAAAGGCGCTCCGTCTACGCCGAGCAGATCGCCAAGATCCAGCGACAGCAACTGCTTGAGGGTGTCAGGGCCAAGCACGTCCGCACGCGCGTGCAGCTGAATCTTGCCGCTGCGGTCGACGAGATCGAGGAACGCTGCCTTGCCTGCGCCGCGGCGCGCGGCGATGCGCCCAGCCACGCGGTGGCGATCCTCGGTCTCCTGACCCACCTCCAGGTACTCGTAGGCAGCGCGCACGCCTGAGATCGGCTCGACATCCGGGAAGGCGTACGGGGCAATCTCTGCGCCGCCGGTACGCAGCCGCTGCGCCTTCGCACGGCGCTCGGCAATCAGCTCGGATAGGCCGTGGGCCGAATGCTCCTCAACGCGATGCCCCGCGCGCGCGGGGGGGGCATCGCCTTTTTTAGCATCCAAACCCGAGCGATCCGCCATCGCGTCGCCACGACCTTCAGCACCAGCGCCAGCTTGCTCCCCAGGGCCCTCTCCCCCGCGCGCACGGGGGGCATCGGGCTCAGAAGAACCCCCAGCCGGCTCATCATCGCTCTCGCCCACGACGCGAGAGACTATTTGAGTCCGACGTCGATCTTTGTGATCTTGAGCTTGCGGGCCGGTCCACGCGGGACCTGCACGGCGACAACCTCGTTGCGCTTGTGCCCGATCAAAGCGCGCCCGACCGGCGACTCGTTGGAGAGCTTGGCCTCCTGCGGGTTGGCCTCGGCGGACCCGACAATCGTGTACTTGACCGACTTGCCGGTCTTTTCATCCTTGACGTGCACAACCGAGCCAACGCCCACGACGTCGGTCGAGATCTCGGCGGAGTCGATCACGCTCGCCATGCGCAGCTTCTCCTGCAAGGTGGCGATCCTGCTCTCCAGCATCGCCTGCTCGTTCTTGGCGTCGTCGTACTCGGAGTTCTCGGTGATGTCGCCGAACTCGCGTGCCTCCTTGATGCGCTGAGCCACCTCGCGGCGCTTGGCGGTCGAGAGCAGCTGGAGCTCCTCTTGGAGCTTCTCCAGCCCTTCGGGAGTGAGGATGACGTCCTTCGGCATATGGGTGGGCGGGAACTGACTCCGCGAGGTTGGCTTGGATGAGGAAATCCCTGCGTTTCAGGCAGGGACTACCGCCGTCGGGTGGGCGGCGAGCGCAGCAGTATAGCGAGCGTCATCCAAGGTGGCGGCTCTTTGCAGGGACTCTCCCAAAGCCTTGGCGTGGGCCTTCTCGAGACCCAGGCGAGCGACGTACCACGGGTAGAACTTGCGCAGGTAGCGGGTGGCTCGCGGCGAGCCAAGGTGCTCGACCGCACGGTCGATCGTCCAGTCGAGCTCGGCCAGGACCTCGGCGCGCGTGGGCGCATCCTCACGCTGTTCGAGCAGTTGCTCGAACAGCCATGGGTTGCCGAGCGAACCGCGCGCGAGCATTACGGCGGTAGCACCAGTTTGCTCGAAGGCCGCGAGCGTGCTCTCCGCGTCACTCAAGCCACCGGTGAGGATCACGGGCGCGTCGAGCGTCTGCACCAGGCGCGCCGCGAGCTCGTAGTCGGGAACGCCTTTGTGGTGGACGGCGGCGGAGCGCGGATGGAACGCGATCGCGGCGACGCCGGCTTCACCCACCAACCTGTGGGCCAGTGCAAAGCCGCTCGTATCGCCGGGTCGCCGACCAGAGCGCAACTTGACGGTTACGGGGAGGCCGCTGCCCTCGCGCGCGGCACGCGCGACGCTCACCGCTACGTCCGGGTCGTCGAGCAGCGCGGCGCCGGCGCCGGTCTTGCAGACCTTCGGGACGGGGCAGCCCATGTTGAGGTCGATCGCGTCGGCGCCCGCCTCGGCTACAACCCGCGCCGCGACGCGCATCACTTCAGGGTCCTGGCCGAACAGCTGGATTGATACGGGCCCGCCCACCCATCCTCCGGCGTATCCACCGCCGCGCCCTCGGAGCCCAGCCTCTCCGGGGCCCTCCCGCTCGCGCGGGTCGATGCGCAGCATCTCCACACACGTGCGCTCGTTGCCGTGAAAGATGGCATGCGAGGAGAGCATCTCCGAGACCGCCATGCCGGCGCCGTGACGCTTGGCCTGCAGGCGCACGAACCAGTTGCCGATGCCGGCCAGCGGCGCGAGCATCACGCGGTTGGGAACGCTCAGAGGTCCGAGCTGCCAGGAGTCTGTCAGGCGAGCTTGCGTTGCCATTCGCCCATTATTGTGGGGATCGTCGTTCGTGGCCGCGATATTCGCGCGCCGTTGGCTGCCGATCGAGCCCATCCTAGGTCTCCCCGACTCCAGTACACGTGCCGGAGTTGCAGGCGCTTACGCCGCGTTCATCTCATGGATGAGGCGCAATCCCGTGAGCGTGAGCAGGTCGTCGATCTCCTCGATCTCCTCGGTGAACGGCACGACCAGGTGCCCGAGACCGCCGGTCGCGACGACCGCGACGCGCGCGCCGAGCTCGTCGTAGATGCGACGCAGGATCGCATCGACCGCGCCGGCGTAGCCGAATATGACCCCCGAGCGGATCGCGTCGATCGTGTTCTTGGCGATCACGCTCTTCGGCGGGGCAAGCTCCACCTTCGGTAGCCGCGCGCCGCGCTCGGTGAGCGCGTCCAGGGAAATCTCCATGCCGGTCATCAAGGAGCCGCCGACATACTCGCCGGCGGCGCTGAGGACGTCGAAAGTGGTGGCGGTGCCGAAGTCGACGCACACGGCCGGGCCGCCGAAACGGGCGCGCAAGGCCACGGCGTTGACGAGGCGGTCGGCGCCGATCTCGCGCGGGTTGTCGTAGCGGATCGCCATGCCCGTCTTCAGGCCGGGGCCGACGACGAGCATCTCATGGCCGAGATAGCGCGCGGCCATCGCGGTCCATTCGGGCTCCAGGTGGGGGACCGTCGAGGACACGATCGAGGCCGATAGATCCTCGAAGGACAGTCCGCGCAGCTCCAGCAGGTTGCGCAGCGCGGCACCGAGCTGGTCGGCGGTCGACTCGCGCACCGTGGCAAAGCGCCAATGCTCGAGCAGCTCCTCGCCTTCGAAGGTGCCGAAATGCGTTTGGGTGTTGCCAACGTCTACGACAAGCAGCATGGTCGAGGATTATGGGCCTAGCGCGCCGCTGCTGCGCTGACGCTGCCGTGGCGTTCCTCCTCGCCATGCCGCCTCGTACCGCCGTCCCCGAAACACGCTGCCGCTTCCCACCGCACTGCCCTGGGTCCTGGTCGGCGAGCCAGCCAGGACGCACGAGCCGGGTCATAGGGCCTATGCTCCGGCACATGAACGTGAAGCTGTATGCGCTGCCCGGATCGCATCCCTGCGCAGCCGTCGAGGTGGCGCTACGACTTAAGTCGATCGACTACAAGCGCATCGACTTGCTGCCACTGAGCCAGCTTGCGATCGGCCCATTGCGCTACGGAGGCAACACGGTGCCTGGGCTGCGCATCGACGGCGAGCGCCTGGCGGGCTCGCGCACGATCATGCGCCGTCTCGACGCGCTCGCGCCCGAGCCGCCATTGCTGCCGCCGCTATCGGACGCTGTGGCGCGTGCACGTGTACTGGAGGCCGAGCGCTGGGGCGACGAGGTGCTGCAGAGCGTGCCGCGGCGCATTCTCGACGCGGCCTGGCTGCGCGACGCGGCCAGCATGGAGAGCTATGCGGGCGACACGAAGCTGCCGCTCCCACGGCCGCTGCTGCGCCCGGCGCTGCCGCTGACGGCGAAGCTGATGGCCAAGCGCAACAAGGCCGACGACGCCAAAGCCAAGGCCGACCTTGCGGCACTGCCAGCGCAGCTTGAGCACATCGACGCCTGGATCGCAGACGGCGTGCTCGGCGGTGATCAGCCCAACGCTGCCGACCTGCAGATCGGTAGCTCGATCCGTCTGCTGATGACGATCGCAGACGTACGGCCGCTGATTGAAGGACACAAGGCACAGAGCCTCACCCGCTGGTTCGAGCCGCAGGCTGGTGAAGTGCCCGCGGGTACGCTGCCGGCCCAGTGGCTCCCCGCACCGACGAGCGCCTGATCGCGGCCATTCCCGCTAGGCGGGACCTTCGGCGGCGGCTAGGCCAGATCTCGACCGCAAGGCAGGCAATCCGACTGCGCCGACCTTCCCGAAGAGCCAATTCGCGGAGCTCATGCCGACAGTCTGTCGGGATTTGGATTTCCCAGCTTGAGTATTCGGATCTTGCGGACGAGATAAGCCTATGCGCCCGTTCCACGGAGGGAGACGGTGGATAGGACATCTGACGCTCACGCGGCAGGTTGCCCTGTTGAGCCTCGTCCCGATCGTTGCGCTAGGGCTGCTACTCGCACGCGTCCTGCAAGAGCAGATCGTCGAGCGATCTCTGGCCGATGCAGACCAGTCGGCGCAACTGATCGCGCGTATCGGAATTCAGCCTCGTCTCACGCCGCACGATCTGCGCTACGGGATGACCCCCGCTGGGGTGCACGCCCTGGACGAACAGCTACGCGCTCGATCGGTCACGCGGGATCTTGCGCGAATCAAGATCTGGAACAGCCGTGACAGGGTCGTCTACTCCGACGATCACAGCCTGATCGGTCGCACCCTCCCACCCAGCGACGACCTCGTTGACGCCCTGGCCGGCAGGCCGCATCCGGCCGCACTGGTCACACCCAGCAAGGACAGTGAGACGGCCAGCGAGGTCGGGCTTGGCGAACTTGTCGAGGTCTACGTGCCACTGCGCTTCACCAGCTCGACACGCCCGGCGGGTGTCTTTGAGATCTACCTGAGCTATACGCCGATCGCGGCGGCGGTTGCGCGTGACAAGCGCATGATCGCCGCGCTGATCGCGGTAGGCCTTGCGCTGCTTTGGGCGATCCTCTATCGGATCGTTGCCCGCGCCTCGCGACGACTGCGCGAGCACGCCGAGGAAAATGCCCGCCTGGCGCGCTATGACCAGCTGACCGGACTGCCCAACCGCACCCTGTTCATCGAGAGCGTCGAGCATGCGGTCAGTGCCGAGGAGCGGGGCGCCGGAGCCATCGCGGTGTTGCTGATCGATCTGGACCGCTTCACCGAGATCAACAACACGCTCGGCAGCGCCAACGGCGACCTCGTACTCCGCGAGGTCGCCGAGCGCCTGCGTGCCACCCTGGGAGACGACGTTGTCATCGCGCGGCTCGCGGGCGACGGGTTTGCGGTGCTTCTGTGCGGTGCACAAGACCTTCCCGACGCATTGGGCGCCGCCGCCGCCATACAGAGGAGCCTCGAGCCTTCGATAGCGCTCGATGAGATCGAAGTCGCCGTCGAGGCAAGCGTCGGCGTCGCGGTGATCGGCGAGCACGCCAAGACACCGGGCGAGTTGCTGCAGCGCGCCGACGCGGCGCTTGCGCACGCAAGGTCTCGTCGCAGCAGCATCGAGGTCTACGCGCCCGAGTGCGACCATTTCGACGCCGAGCGACTGAGGTTGCTCAGCCAGGTTCGAGGGGCGCTTGGCCGCGGTGAGCTAATCCTCCACTATCAACCGCAGATAGGGCTCCAGACTGGCGAGGTCACGGGCGTCGAGGCGCTGGTTCGTTGGCATCACCCGGCACACGGGCTGCTGGCTCCGGCGAAGTTCATCCCGCTGATCGAGCAGACAGCGCTGATCGGTCCGCTCACCTTGCAGCTGATCGACCAAGCGCTCGATCAGCTGGTCGCCTGGCGCAAGCTCGGGATCACGCTGCAGATGTCGGTCAACCTGTCCGCCCGCAACCTCCTCGATGTAGCGCTCCCACAGCAAATCGCCGAGCTCCTCGCTCGACACCGAGTCGCACCCGAGAAGCTGATCGTGGAGGTCACCGAGAGCGCGGCGATGATCGACCCGCAACGCTCAGTGGCTGTGCTTGCGGCATTGCGGGCCACGGGCATCGGCGTCTCCGTTGACGATTTCGGCACGGGCAACGCCTCGATCGAGTACCTGGCGATGCTTCCGGCAAACGAGCTCAAGATCGACAGATCCTTCATCACCGGCATCCTCGAGGACGCCCGCTCAGAGGCGATCGTACGCTCGATCATCGACCTCGCCCGCAACCTCGGTCTTACCGTCGTCGCCGAGGGCATCGAGACCGAAGCGGTGCAGGAGGCGCTCACCGCCCTTGGCTGCCAAACAGGCCAGGGCTACTTCATCTCACGACCTCAACCGGCAGACGCGCTGACGGCGAGCCTGAGAGCCGGTAGCGCCACGATGTCGCCATCCACCGGCCCTGAAGGCGCGGCATCCAACTTGATCTCCGTCTAGCGCGGTCGGGTTATCCCTCAGGGAAGGCATCTACTACGTCGATGACGGCGAAAACACGCTGCGCTTTGTTGCGCTGACCTCTTAGAGCCTCGGAAGGTTGTGGGCAGCCAAGCGTCAATGTAGGCAACGCCCACAACAGAGGAGACTCGATGACACGTGCATGGCAGAACCAGATAGCGCGCTCGTCCCGGAGACGACGGTGGCGACCTTCGGGCCTGCTTGTGACAGCGATCGCCACCACCTTGGTGTTTGTCGGTTCGCTGGCCGCGATGGCACTTGCCACCAGCAGCACGAGGTTGTCCCGTAGCTCGTAGAAGTTTGTAGGTGGCGGTTCCTTTCGCCTTGTCCGGTCCCGCTGGGACCGTGGCGAGTGCGAAATCAATCCGAAGACGAAGGGAACCGCCATGAAGACCGTAATGCAGGAGCAGGACAGCCGTGCGGAGAGTCTGCCGCTGCGGGTGCAGGAGGCGCTCGGGGAGCTCGTCGGGGCCGCGAAGGAGGGCCTGCTCGCTTTGAGCGTGGGTGTCGGGCTGGGCGTGCTGAGCGAGATGATGGAGGCCGAGCTCGAGGAGGTCGTGGGGCCCAAGCACGCGACCGCGAAGGACCGCACGGCTGTCCGTCACGGCCACGAGGACGGCGCGGTGACGCTCGGTGGCCGGCGGGTTGGCGTGAAGCATCCTCGTGCCCGCACGCCCGACGGGGAGCACGAGGTGCCGCTGGCGACGTATGCGTATTTCGCCGATCGCGACCCGCTGACGAAGGTCGTGTTGGAGCAGATGCTCGCTGGTGTTTCCACGCGCCGCTTCGCGAGGACCCTCGAGCCCGTCGGCGAGGCCGTGGCCGGCGCGGAGCGCTCCACGTCGAAGTCGACGGTCAGCCGCGAGTTTGTCTCGCGGACCGGCGAGCACCTCGCGGCGCTGATGGCCCGTCCGCTCTACGACGTCCGCCTGGCGGCGTTGATGCTCGACGGGATCGAGCTGAAGGGCCGCTGCTGCGTCGTGGCGCTGGGTGTCAGCACCGAGGGAGTCAAGATCCCGCTCGGGCTCTGGGATGGATCCACGGAGAACAAGACCGTCACGGTGCACCTGCTCGCCGACCTGGTCGAGCGTGGCCTTGACGTCGAGCAGGGCGTCCTGGTCGTCCTTGACGGTGGCAAGGCCCTCAGAGCCGCCGTCAACGAGGTGTTCGGGCCGGTCCCGGTGCAGCGCTGTGTTCGCCACAAGGAACGAAACGTGCTCGACCATCTCCCCGAACGCGACCGGCCGCTCGTGAAGGCACGGCTCAGAAAGGCATGGGCCTCGGAGAACCACCAGTTCGCGCTCGAAGGGCTCGAACTCCTCGCCGGCGAGCTCGAGCGTTCTCACCCCGGCGCAGCCAGCTCGCTGCGGGAGGGCCTGGAGGAGACGCTGACCCTGACCCGCCTCGGGGTTCGCGGCAAGCTCAAGACGACGCTCCAGAGCACGAACCCGATCGAGTCGATGATCGGCACCGTCCGGCAAACGAGCCGCAACGTCAAGCGCTGGCAGTCGGGCGATATGTGCCTGCGCTGGACCGCCGCGGGGATGCTCGAGGCCGAGGCCCAGTTCCGCAAGATCATCGGCTACAGCGACCTCGCCAAGCTCGCCCTCGCCGTCGAACGCGACCTCGCCGCCCACCGCACGAAGATTCACACCACAAGCAAGGAGGACACCCGCATCCCAGTCACCGTGTAACCATCACACCGGAACCGCCGCCACCAACTTCCACGGCGAACGGGACAACCTCAGCAGCACGGCGACGGTCAGCTCGACATCGAACTCGACACTCGGCGAGCAGATCGTCGTCGACGCGCAGGGGCGCACGCTCTACGCCCTGAGCCCGGAGACCGCGCATCACCTGTTGTGCAAGAGCAGCGAATGCCTGAAGTTTTGGCCGCCGCTGACCGTGCGCTCGAGCAAGACCAAGCTCCTAGCCGGGCCTGGCGTGCACGGCCATCTTGCAATTCTGCGACGCGGCAATGGGGTGATGCAGGTCACGCTCGGTGGACTGCCGTTGTATCGCTATTCGGGCGACCAAGCCAAAGGCGAGGCAAACGGTCAGAGCATCCATAGCTTCGGCGGTACCTGGCATGTGCTGAGCGCGACCGGCGCCACCAGCCCAGCGACACCCGCCAAACCGACCACGCCTAGCCCCAGCCCGACGCCTGAATACGGCTACTAGCGACGAAACCAAATGGCGGGGCGGGCTACTTTGACCGCCCCGCCGGACTACTTGACCGCCCCGCCCGAAGCGTTGAGCGCGTACCACGTGCCGCCGAACTGCTTGACCCCGACGTAGGAGGTCTTCCCGGGACCGCTGTCTCCGCTGTAGAGGTAGAGCGGATGGCCGGCATAGGTGACCTGCCCGCCGGAGCTGGAGAGCAGCGAAGCCTTGACCCCGGAACCCGCTGTGGGCCTGCCGTTCGCCCTCAGCGAGGGCCACGCTTGCGAGCATCCCCTGATCGCGGCGCAGCTGCTTTTATTGGCGCGATCTCTGGTGAACTCATACAGGGTCCGGCCTGAGCTACTGACGAGAATGCTGCCAAGACTTGAGTGGCGGAGTTGGACGGTGGCCGTGCTGGCGGAACGTGCGCCGGGGGTGCCCGGCTCAGCGCTCGCAGCCGTCACTGCACCCGCCGTGACGGCTAGTGCAGTGGCCAGGAAGACGTATGGTCGCTTCATGGTTCCTCCGAATGTTGTCGGGGTGGTGAGGCGTATGAATCTCTTGTCTCCTCATAGACACCGACAACGCCGCGAACCTTCCGCCGACGTGTGGGTGTAGCTCTATGAGCCCGAGCTGGAGTCCCTTACGTGCTCAGTGCCTGTGAGACTGCCCTTACTCCAGGGGCCACGGTACGCCCCTGCTCAGGTGAGTGTCGAACTGCCCTCTCTCCAGCTGGCCAACCTCAACAAGGTGGCACTGGATACGCCACGGCCCGAGACGACGCACAGGTGACCGTCGCGCAGCCACGTGACCACGGTGACGCCATGCTCGTCGAGCAATCGGTAGGGCACGCCGCCACGCCAAGTGACAATGCCATCCCCCTTGGGCATCGGAGCCCCGTCGAAGATCGCGTAACCGACACGCTGACCATCACCGTTCGCGTAGAAGACTGTCGTGACGGCACGCCCGCCGATCAGATCGGCGCGCGCTCCGGTGCTGTGCCAGCCAAAGCGCTCGCCCCAATACGGGAACGGCACGCCAGCGACAGCGGCGTCGAGCTGGGCGTGACGAGTGAGGCTCTCGCGCGGCGCCGGAAGCGTCGCCGCGCGCAAGGTCGGCGCAACCGTCTGGCCCACGGTCAGCGCCGCTGTGCCGCTGCCGCTGCCGCTGCCGCTACTACCAAACGCGATCGCAAGGACGATGGCCGCCACGATGGCAATCGCTCCCACGCCGGCGAGAGCCGGGAGAGAGAGCCGCTGCCCGAGATATCTGTGCGCGCGACGGCGACCCTCATGACCGGCCACGAGCGAGTCGATCCGCTGGTGCAGCGATTGCGGTGCGGGCGCGTCGAATGAGCGCAGCAGCTCGGCGATGCGCTGTTGGTCGTCTTCGATGCTGGAGGGCATGTCTGTCATGGCGTTCCTCTACTGGACAAGACTCCGGCCGGACGCGTCTCATTCCCGCGAACCGGCTGGTTTGGCGGACGCTGGGTTGCGGGAGAGCCCTCTAGATCGGGAGAGCCACGCCTTGAAGACCGCGTCGCGGGGGAATCGGACTCAGAGCCAGTCGCCCCGTCGGCGGCGGGCGCGAGCCGCTCAGCCACCTGCTTGCGTGCCCGGAACAGCCTGGTCGTGATCGTTGCCTCGCGCACACGCAATGCACGCGCGGCTTCTTTGTAAGAGAGGCCGAGCACGTCCACGGCCACCAACACAAGGCGACGATCCTCCGGAAGCCCCGCAATCGTTGAGTACAACTCCTGCATCTCAAGCGCTCGCTCGGGCTCGCCCAGCTGCCGAGCATCGACGGGATTGACGTCCTCGAGCGTGGCCACTGTCACCGGTCGTCTGCTCGCCGTGCGGCGGTTCGTGAAGAACGTGTTGCGCAGCACGCGCATCAAGTAGTACAGATCGTCGTCGCCGGTGAGAACTCGGGGCCTGGCCAGCACCCGCGTGAACGTCTCCTGCACCAAGTCCTCGGCATCCTCGCGCGAGCCGCACAACGCCCACGCGGCGCGATAGAGCCGATCCACGTGTTGCGTCAGCGACTGTGGGTCAAGGGTGCGCATTGGCGATAGCGGAAAGAGTGCCCCCTCGCGACATCAAGGTGCTCTCCCCGCCCTGCGACTGTAGCGCCAACGCCGATCGGCTCGCCTCACCCAACTCCGGACAGCCCGAGCGAGCGGCGAAAAGCCGGAAGGAAAGCGCCAGCCTGGAGTCTTTGTCAGAAGAGCGGGACCCACACACACCCACAGGGTGCCGAATCCTTACAGGAGTGAACACATGCGCAACCTACTGAAGCTGTCCCTCCCAGCAATCGCCACATCGCTCTTGATCGCCGCCTGCGGCAGCAGCTCATCCAGCAACACGACCAGCTCAGCCGCCGGCACACAGGCCACCGCGCAGACAAGCAACAGCCCGTCAAGCGCCGTCCTCGTGAAGAGCTCCTCCAACTCGCTCGGCACGATCCTAGTTGACAGCCAGGGGATGACGCTATACCACCTCAGCGGGGAGCAGAACGGCAAGTTCATCTGTACCAGCACGGCCTGCCTGGGTGTGTGGCACCCTCTCATCGTGTCCTCCAGCGGCGCTCCCAGCGGTGAAGTCGGCTCGCTCGGGACCGTGAAGCGTCCCGAAGGGACCATGCAGGTCACCTATAAGGGCAAGCCGCTGTATACGTTTACTGGGGACCAGCAGTCTGGTGAAACCAAGGGTCAGGGGATCAAAGACGTAGGCACCTGGAGCGTCGTGGAGACCAGCTCCAACAGCACCCCCGCGACGAGCACGAGCAGCACTCCGGCGGCACCCGCGCCGAGCACGGGCGGCTCCTCAGAAGAATCATCGGGTGGCGGCGGCTACGGCTACTGAGCCCTCGCGGCTGGATCAGCGGCACAGCGCTCGTGGGTGCGACACGCCCCGATCCCGGGCGCTAGCCGCCAGTTGTTTATGCGCGATCGGTGCGACACGCCGATCCCGGGCGCTAGCCGCCAGTTGTTTATGCGCGATCGGTGCGACACGCCGATCCCGGGCGCTAGCCGCCAGTTGTTTATGCGCGATCGGTACGGCAAGCCGATCCCGGGCGCTGGCCGCCAGTTGTTTGTGCGCGGTCGCGCTCGGCGGATGCGCGAGCCAAGCCAGGTCGGCGGCCACAACGCAACGTGCTGGGCGGGCTGCGATCGAGCGCTATATGGGCGAGGTCGAGCCGATCAGGCTCGCCGTCAACAAGCTCCTGGGCGGGGCCGACCCGATCCTTGAGGCGTTTCATGACCGACGCATCACACCCAGCGAGGCCGCCCGACGGATGGGCCGGCTGGAGCAACGGTTCGCGGCCTACGCAGTCGATATCGCCGCGGTTGATCCGCCAACCGCTCACTTGCGCGCGCTCAACGCCGGCTACGCCAACACCTACGTATTCGAGGACGCGTATCTAAGCGCGCTCGTCGCCGGCCTCGCCGACGGCGAGCTCACAGACCTGCCCAATACCCAGGCCGCCCAGCGCACCGCGATCATCCGCTGGCGCATCGGCCTGACCGTCCTCGCCCGCGCCGTCGACGCGCCCCTGCCGGCCGACCTGCAACAAGCTGGCCGCGGCGAGATCGCGCCGTCTCCAAACGGCAGCTAGACAGGATGGAGCGGCCAGGTTGGTCCGGGTGCTCCATCCGTCTAGTATGCTCCGCAAGTGCTGCGTCAGGGGTCAGGTGAGCCACTCGTTCTGCTGCACGGCGTTCTCTGCAGCGAGCGTATTTGGGGCAATGTTGTGGGGCTACTCTCAGGCCAGCACGATGTGATCGTCCCGACCATGTTGGGACACAATGGCGGTCCGCTCGCCAACCATAGACCGGCGAGTGTCGAGCATCTCGTGGACGACCTCGAGCGGCTGCTGGACGAGTTGGGGCTCCAAAGGCGCATCTGGCAGGCAACTCTCTGGGCGGCTGGGTGGCGCTCGAGCTTGCCCGTCGTGGACGGGCACTCACGGTTTGTGCGCTCTCTCCGGCGGGCGCGTGGGGCAGTGAAACGGACGCGCAGCGCGTCCGGGCGACTCTCAAGAGGGCGGTACGCGACGTCCAGCGTTCACGCAGAATCGCTCCACTGGTTGCTCGCTCCAGACACATCAGGCGTTTTGCCTTGCGCAACAGCGCTCTGTACGGGGAGCGAGTCAGCCCGACGGAGTTCCTGTCGCTCATCGACGATGTGATCGGCTGTCAGATAAGCGGCGATCTGTTCGAAAGCGACGCACGGCAAACCCCTCTGGACCCAGCGCCATGCCCGATCACCCTGGCGTGGTCAGCCGAGGATCGCATCTTCCCCCTGGAGGCCTATCGCTCGCGTGCGTGCGAGCTGATTCCGGGAGCGGACTTCATCGTGCTCGATGACGTCGGGCACATACCGATGCTCGATGACCCGCGACTGGTCGCCCAGACGATCCTCTCGAGCGCCGCGAGGGTGACCGACACGCTCAACGGCTAGCACCGAGAGCCTTCGAGCAGGTAATCCACACATACCCTCCTGCGTACGCTGCCCCGCACTCGTCGACTACTGCGCATAAACCCGCAGAATCAATCTCTAGATGAGATCAAGGCCAGGCTACCCGCTATCGAGCCCACTCCGAGCTTGAGGATCACCAACAAGCTGGCCGCAGCGATCGACACGAGCGTCGTCAGTCGCCGCACGGCCACCTGCTCGCTGCTATCGGGCTGCACCATCAGCAGAGCCTAAGCGTCCGGGATCTGCGTTAGCACAGACGCGCTCCCTGCCCTTGCTCGGCCCGTCACGGCACGCAAGCACAGCGGTGCTGAAAGTTCGAAGCAGAACGCGACGCTGGTGCGGAAGAGATTGGAAAGCCGGGAAGGAATCTCGTAATGCCGGAGTCAATATGGGCTAGCGCGCGGCTATGCGCTGATCCCTGCTCTGCAAGCCGTTATCCCCGATCTCGAACGACAGGAGTAGTCACCAGTGCCTAGATCGTCAATCCTTGCCCTCGCAGGCATAGCACTCGCTATCGCCGGCTGCGGCAGCTCCAAAAGCACCAGCAGCTCGTCCAGCACCGCGGCCGTCGCGAATACCGCGACTACGACCTCGAACGCAAGCTCTGGCCCGTTCCTGGCCAAGCTCACGAACATCAGCAAAGTCGCCTCGACCGTCCCGGCCAACGGCGATATCAACCCGTATGGCATCGTGATCGTGCCCACCAGCGTGGGCAAGCTTCAGGCGGGCCAGATGCTGATCAGCAACTTCAACGCCAAGGAAAGCGCAAAGGAGAACGGTCAGGGCACCGGCACGACGATCGTGCAGGTCTCGAGCGCCGGGAAGTCTCGCCGTTCGCGACGATCGACGCCAAGACGCTCCCCGGCCCATGCCCAGGCGGCGTCGGACTGACAACGGCACTGAACACCCTGCCGGGCGGCTACGTCGTCGTGGGCAGCCTGCCGACCACCAACGGCAAGACAGCGACCGCCAAGTACGGCTGCATGATCGTGCTCGACTCAATGGTAAGCCCGTCGAGACGATCGCGGGCAGCGAACATTCAGGGGCCGTGGGACTCGACCGCCGTCAGCGAAGGGTCAAAGACGACGCTCTTCGTCAGCAACGCGCTCAACGGCGGTGCCGCGAAGGGCACCCACACGATCGACAACTCGAACGTCGTACGGATAGTCCTCGAATCAGGCGAAGGGCAGCCGCCGAAGGTCATCAGCGAAACGGTGATCGCGAACGGCATCCCCTGGGTTGATTCGGCAGAAGCCCTCGTGCTCGGCCCGACAGGACTCGCGCTCGCCTCCAACGGGACGCTGTATGTCGCCTCGACCGACGGACAACAAGATCTTCGCGATCTCCGAAGCAACGACACGCACGACGCCCGCCGCGAAAGGCGGCACCGTCCTCACCGAAGGAGGCCACCTCAAGGAACCACTCGGCCTGGTAATGGCACCGAACGGCAACATCATCACGAGCAACGGTGGCGACGGCAACATGGTCGAAACCACACCTACCGGCCAACAGGTCGCCGTACAGACAGCCGACAAGAAGACCGGCGCAGGATCGCTGCTCGGCTTCGTAATCGCGCCGCAAGGCAGGGGCATCTACCTCGTAGACGATGGCGAAAACACGCTCAACCTGCTGCACTGAAGGCACGCGAGCTCGCTGCAAGGTTCTGGGCGTTACCAGCCTCGGAATAGAGGCAACGCCCAGAACCAACCGGCTGCAGGCCCGCCGCAAGAACGCATCGGCCCGGAGCTGTCCTCGGTGAGAGCGTGCGGCGACGCGGAAGGTTTTAGGGCATGGTGGGGTCTGAGGGGTGACGCATCAGTCATGCTCGCGAACGTTCAGCTGTCCGATCTTGCTTTCAAGGCAGTCGGCCGCTACATACCACCACGGAGGTCTCATGCTCACGAAATCATCTGACGGGCGCGCAAGCGCAGGACCACGCCGATGGGTGGCGCTGGGCGTCGTCCTGGTCGCGCTGGGAGTGGCCGGTTGTGGCAGCTCGAGCTCCTCGAGCCCCACAACCTCGTCATCGTCGGCCGCGCCGGCCGGAAACAAAGGCGCCCGCGGAAGAAACGAAAGCGCCCGCGGAAACGAAAACTGAATCATCGAGCTCCGGGATCCCGCAGGGGCCAAACGCGGGAGACAAGGACGGCGATAACAACGGCGGACCCAGCGACGGGGACGGCAACCTCTAGGACGCCTCCGTGGGAGAACGCGCGTGGGAGACGCGAGGTCTCCCACGCGTAGCGCAGCCGCCAGCGGACCATAGAGTCTCAGGGCCATGTCGAGCACACTCCGTCATCGCCGCAAGACGTATCGAGGAGCCAGTGACCGGCGCGCTCGGCGCGGCCGGTTGCTCGGCGGCATCCCGCGCGGGTCTGCTGCTCGTCTGCGTGCTCGTCGTGATCGTCGTCGCCCTGCCCGTCGGGGTGACGATCGTGCAGGGGCTTCAGGGCGGGGTCTCCGCCGCGGTCAAAGCGATCGACGCGTCCTCGCGCGCGGACGCTGCTGCTGCACTCGGTCCTCGTCGCGCTCGTGGCCGCGCCGCTCGCCGGCCTGATCGGCGTCACGGGCGCCTGGTTCATCGAGCGCACGAATCTGCCTGGCCGGCGGCTGTGGACGCTGCTGGCGGTGGCGCCGCTGACGATGCCGCTGTTCGTCACGAGCTATGCGTGGGCGAGCATCGGAACCCTGCTGCAGGGGTTCCTCGGCGCGGCCGGCATCATCGCCTTCTCCTACTCCCCGATCGTCTTCCTGCTCGTCGCCGTCGCGTTGCGCGGGATGGACCCGGCGCTCGAGGAGACGGCGCGCTCGCTCGGCCTGAACGCGCGCCAGACGTTCTTTCGCGTGATCCTTCCTCAGCTCCGTCCGGCGCTGCTCGGCGGCATGCTGCTGGTGGTGCTGGACACGCTCGTCGAGTTCGACGCGTTCGTCGCCCTGAAGTACCAGACGTTCACCGTGCACATCTATGCCCAATACGAGCTCAGCTTCAGCGCCTCGGGCGCGGCGGCGCTGTCGTTCTTCTCGATCCTGCTGTGCGTCGTGCTGCTGTTTGCCGAGTCGCGTTGCGAGGGCGTGCGAACTACACCCGCGTGAGCCAGGGTGTCCGACGGCCGCTTACGCGCTACCGGCTTGGCCGCGCCATGCCGCTCGTGCTGGCCTGGCTTTGCGATCGGGGCGAGCGATCGGCGTGGGCGTTCCGGTGGGCACGCTCGTCTACTGGTTCACCCAGAGCAGCCAGGCCGGCTTGGCGGGCGCCTCGGCGAACGTCCACTACCTGGGTCCGGCCACGCTGACGTCGATCGGCCTCGGTGTCAGCGCCGCGCTCGCTCGCGCTCGTGCTTTGCGCTCCCGGTTGCCTTTCTCGTCGTCCGCCACAGGGGCGGCGTCTCGACGTTCCTGGAGCGGGCGACCTACCTGTCCTTCGCGCTGCCCGACCTCGTCGCCGCGATCGCGCTGGCGTACGCGGCGAGCCACTATGCGCCGCGCCTGTATGGCAGCATCGTGCTGCTCGTGCTCGCCGAGGCGATGCTGTTCGTGCCGTTCGCGATCGTCGCGATGCGCGCGACGCTCGGCCAGATCGAGCCCGCCCTCGAGGACTCCGCACGGTCGCTGGGTGTCGGGCCGCTGCGGGCCTTCGCCCGCGTCACGATGCCCCTTGCTCGTCCCGGGATGGCCGCGGCCGGAGTCCTCGTGTTCGCGTTCGTGCTCGGCGACCTGGGCACCGCCCAGGTGTTGCTGCCCCCGAACCTCTACACGCTAGGAACCGAGTTTCAGGCGAACGCCTCCACTGTCGCGTTCGCCGCGGCCGCGCCGTTCGCCGCCGTGCTCGTCGCGCTCTCGATGCTGGCCGCCTACGTGCTCATGGGCCGCTTCGGCAGGGTTCGCGCCCTCGGGGACGGCTGAGCATGGCGGAGCTTCGCTGTGATGGGCCTGGCCAAGTCCTACCGCGGGCGTGTCGTGCTGCGCGACGTCGACCTGGAGGTCCCCACAGGAACGTTGACAGCCATCCTCGGCGCGTCCGGAAGCGGCAAGACCACGCTGCTGCGCGCGATCATCGGCTTCATCGAGCTCGATGCGGGGACGGTCACCGTCGGCGAGCGAGACCGTCGCCGAGGCAGGACGGGTGCACCTGGCCTCCGATAAGCGTGCGATCGGCTACGTCGCCCAGGAAGGCGCACTGTTCCCTCACCTCACCGCGGGGGAGAACGTCGGCTTCGGCCTCGCCCGCTCACAGCGCAAGCAGGGAGCCCGCATCGCCGAGGCGCTCGAGCTCGTCGGACTCGACGAGAGCTACGCCCCGCGCCCGTCGCATGAGCTCTCCGGCGGCGAGCAGCGGCGCGTTGCGCTCGCCCGCGCGCTCGCTCCACATCCCCGGATCGTGCTGCTCGACGAGCCGTTCTCCGGCCTCGATGCCGCGCTGCGCGTCGAGACGCGCGAGGCTGTGCTCCACGCTCTGCGTGAGGAGGGTACGACCGCGCTACTGGTCACGCACGACCAAGCCGAGGCGCTGTCGATGGGCCGTGAAGTCGCTGTGCTGCGCGACGGGCGACTCGCCCAGCGCGCCACGCCGAGCGACCCTCTACCGCACCCCCGTCGATTCGTGATGTCGCTCAATTCGTCGGCGAAGCGATCATCTCGCCGGGCCACGCAGCTCAGGAGGGTGCGAGTGCGCGCTCGGCCAGCTCACCGTCGCCAACCCTGGGCTGCAGGGCCCGGTCGAGGTCATGATTCGCCCCGAGCAGATCCATCTGACGCCAGCAAACGGCACAAACGGCGACTACTTCGGCGGGCATCGCGGCCAAGGTGATCGACCACGCCTATTACGGACCGGACACCGTGCTCTCGACTATCGCTTGGACAGCCCGCAGACGACTCTCAAGGCGAGAACGTTCGACCAGGAGATCCCCAAGGTGGGTGAGCTTGTCGAGCTCGCTGTCCTCGGCCCGGTCGTCGTCTTCCCGCCCCAGCCCAAAGCGAGATGAACACCATGAACCATCGTGGACATGCGCTCGGCGCCGTTGTTCGTTCTGGCGCTCCTCCTGGCTCTAGCCGGATGCGGAGGCTCCGCGGACAGCCGCTCGATCCTCCTCTACAACGGCCAGCACCCGCAGGTGACCACCGAACTGGTGGCGGCGTTCGAAAAGCAGACTCGCATCAAAGTCGAAGTGCGCACCAACGACGGCATCGTCCTCGCCGACCAGCTATTGCAGGAGGGCAGCTCGTCTCCCGCCGACGTGTATCTCACCGAGAACAGCCCAGAGCTCGAGGATCTCGAACAGCACGGGCTGCTGGCCAAGCTCGACCCCGCGACGCTCGCGCAAGTTCCCTCTCCGTTACGAGTCGGCGAGCGGTGAGTGGGCGGGTATGGCGCTGCGCATCAGTGCACTGGCCTACGACCCCTCGCTCATTTCAGCAGCTCGTCTGCCCAAGTCGCTGCTGGAACTGGCCGAACCCCAGTGGAAGGGCAAGGTCGCGCTCGCGCCCACCGACTCAGACTTCGTGCCGCTGGTCGGCGCGGTCATCGCCACCTACGGCAAGCAGGCGGCCGTCAACTGGCTGTCCGGATTGAAACGCAACGGCGCGCTCTACCAGTCCGATGAGTCGGTCGTCGCTGCTGTCAACAAAGGCGATGTGGCGCTCGGCATCATCAACCACTACTACTGGTACCGCCTGCGACTCGAGGTCGGAGCGAGCGGGATGCACAGCATTCTCTACTTCTTCCCCAACCACAACGTCGGGTCGCTGGAGAACATCTCCGGAGCCGCGGTACTGAAGACGAGCAGGCACCCCCAAGAGGCCCAGGAGTTCGTGAAGTTCCTGCTCAGCCCGACCGCGCAGGAGATCCTCGCCCACGGCTATGACTTCGAATATCCGCTCAGGCCGGGGATCAAGCCGAACCCACAGATCACACCGCTCACGAAGATCGCGCCAGCGGAACTCAGCCCGACGGTACTCGGCAATGACCAGCAAGCTTCCCAACTGATCCAGGAATCCGGGCTTGCCTAGTCCAACGCGTGCCTCGGCGTCCTTGGCGCCACTTGAGCGTCCGGCGTTCTATGCCCTGCGCCCGGGGGGCTGGCGGGACCTCGTGACGCTCCTGCACGCTCCCTATACGGCCTGGAATCTGGCCAACGTGGCGATTGGGGCCGCGCTTGCTCCGCATCTCTACGCGGGACGGCTGACGGCGGCTCTACTGGCGTTCTTTTTGGCAGTGGGCATTTGCGCGCACGTGCTCGATGAGCTGCACGGGAGGCCGCTGGGGACGCATCTTTCCAACCGCACGCTCGTCGTGCTGGCGGCGGTCTCGGCGACGGGATCGGCGGCCATCGGGATCGTCGGGGCCGTGACGATCTCGCTGACCCTGATCCCGTTCGTGCTCGCGGGCGTGTTCATCGTGTTCGCCTACAACCTGGAGTTGTTCGGGGGGCGCTTTCACACCACGTTCTGGCTCGCGATCTCGTGGGGCGCGTTCCCGGTGCTGACGGGGTACTGGGTCAACGCCGTTGAACTCCGTCCCTCGGCTTTGCTGGCGGCGGCTGGGTGCGCCATGCTGCTCGTTGCTCAACGGAGTCTCAGTACGCCGGTGCGCGAGCTGCGCCGGCGCACCGTCTCGCTCACCGGCGAGCAGCGCCTCGCGGATGGCTCCACCGTGACGTTTGACGCCGCGCGCCTGGCGGCACCGATGGAGCGCGCCCTTCAATCATGCGCGGTGGCGATGGTGCTGCTCGCCACCGGGCTGGTAGTCGCGCGACTCTGATGAGCAGCGGGTGTACGGCGCCGGGCAGAATTTCCGTGGCAACGCGCAGACGCTCCTCGGGGAGGATCCTCAACGCTAGATATTTCCATCGCCGTCGCTCGGGCCGCCGTTGTTATCGCCGTCGCCGTCTCCCGCGTTCGGTCCTTGCGGTATGCCGCCGCTCGATTCCGGCGGGCTCGCCTTTGGTGGTACGGGCACCTGGGTTTTGGTCGGCGGCGGGGTAGTGGTCGTGGGTACCGGCGCCTGCCTGGGTACCGGCGCCTGCGTGGACACCGTCGGTTGGGTTGGAACCGGCGCCGGGATGGCCACGGGCGCGGGAGCGCGGACGGTGAATGTCGTGCTGGCGCCAACCGTGCCGTCGGCGGCTGAGAGCACCTCCAGGCGATGACGCCCCGGCGCGAGGTCGTGGAAAGTGAGCCGAGCCGAACCGGACCGCGCGAGGCGGCGATCGAGTACGTACCGGAACCGCTGCGCGCCGTTCGGTGCGTCGCTGAGCGCGACGCGCACCGTGAGCGTAGAAGCGGTGTGCGCGCCGGCCCGTGGCGAGAGGATCGACAGATGCGGCGTCGGAGCACTGGCCGGTGCTCCAGCGCCGCTCGTTCGCGCGATGGCCGCCGAGGTCGTCCTGGCGGCTGACGATGTTTTGCTGGAGGTGCCGCTGCCACAGCCGCTTGCCGCGAGGACCAACGCCAAGCTTGCGCAGAGTGATCCAGCCCTGAATTTACTAGTCACATGCGCCTCCCACTGGTCGCGGCAGTCTTGGCATAGCAGCTTCACCTACCTGCTTACGACCCCTTTCTCCGTCGATCCTTCCTCAAATGGCGCCGGAAGGTTATGTAGCTGGCGGCGTCTTAGTTGATAAGGATCACCAGCGGAGGGAGCAGCATGTTCGCCAAAGAGCCACAGCACGCAACCCAGCCACGTCGATATGGGCGGCCTTTGAGCTGGGCGCTGGGCGTGCTGACCCTGGCAGTGGTCGCGACGTTCGCGGCGATGGCACTCGCGTCGAGCTCTGCGGCGCCGGTGGTGGGATCGGCCACGAACGCAAAGTTCGCAGAAAAGATCGTGGTAGACGCACACGGCCGGACGCTGTATGCGCTGAGTCCCGAGACGACGCACCATCTCCTGTGCAAGAGCAGCGAATGCTTGAAGTTCTGGCCGCCGCTTACCGTGCATTCGCGTAAGTCCAAGCTCACGGCGGGGTCCGGTGTGCATGGCCATCTCGGGATCTTGCGGCGCAGCCACGGGATGCTTCAGGTCACGCTCGGCGGCCTGCCCCTCTATCGCTTCTCGGGCGATAGCGCCAAGGACGCCGTGAACGGCGAGAACATCCACAGCTTCGGCGGCACGTGGCACGTAGTCTCGGCCGCGACCGACGCGCCTCTGGAGCCGGCGATGGCTGAAACCGCCCCTAACTCCCCCGCGACCCCCACTACCTCAACCCCCGCGAGCACACCTGCGCCTACGACGAGCACTCCTACCACGCCCACAACGACGACTCCAACGACGACCACTCCGACCAATACTACGACCGCGCCCGAAAAATACGGCTATTAGCGAGCCGGGGACTTGAACCGCCTGACTCCGCCGAAGCCAGTTCGGTGCGCCGCGATGAGCACTGGGAAGGATCCCGTCGGACCGGAGTCCTGGGTTGTTAGAGCGTGCATCGGCTGCTTTGCGCGAGCACGCGGGACCGACTGGGTACTTCGATCGAGAGGTGGGCTGAGGTTGTGAAGCTGCGTAAGCGTTATCTACCCGTAGCGGCCGTGCTCGGAGTGGCTGTGCTCGGGGCCGCCGTCTCGCCGGCGCTGGCCACTGCCTCGGAAGTGAAGCTCGAAGTCGCCCAAAACTGCTTCACGACCGACTGGGCCTGTTGGAACCCCGTGGGCAACCCCGAAAAAAGCGTTCCGGAAAGCGAAGTGCCACCGTTCAAGCTCGCCCAGGGCGGCACGATCTCCTTCGAAGACAAAGACTCCGAAGCGCCCACCGACGTGATCTGGAAGAGCGCGACGCGGCCGAGCTGCACGGGAGTCGTGGAAGCGCCGCCGACCAAAACAGGCTGGAACGGCACGTGTACCTTCGCTACCGCCGGTGAATACGAATTCGAAAGTGAAGAACTTTTCAAGAATCTCTATAGCAACTACCGCAAATACAAGGTCATGGTCGCGGGCGCGCCCATGGACAAAACAACTTCCGCGAGCGGCGAAACCCAGACGGAAGCGACGCTCAACGGCAGCATCGAACCCAAGGGAAACACCGTCGAATACCGCTTCGAGTACGGGAGCGGGAGCGTAACCGAACACACGACATCGGCCAGCACGCTGAGCGCGGCCGACTTCACGAGCCATTCCGTGTCGGTCCCGGTGACGGGTCTGCAGCCGGGTATGGCCTACCAGTTCCAGCTGGTGGCGACCTACGGAGGGAATACCGTGGCGGGCGCCACGACACAGATGTTTACGACCCATACGGTAACTGCGCCGACCGCAACAACGCTCGCCGCCGAAGGGCTCAAGGAAACCGAAGCCACTCTCAAAGGCACGGTCAACCCCGGAGGCGAAGCGACCGAATACTTCTTCGAATACGGAACCGACACCGGCTACGGTCAGAAGACGGAAAAAGCGACCCTCTTGGCGAGCGGAGGCAATCAGGGTGTTTCTGCCACGCTCAAAGGCTTGGCCCCCGGTACGGAATACCACTTCCGGCTTGTCGCTAAAAACAACCAGGGCCCTGCCGAAGGTCTGGATCACAGCTTCAAAACGACCTCTCCTCCAACCAAAGAACCTCCCGCCGAACAACCTCCCGCGAAAGGACCTTCACCAACGCCGACCCCTACCGGCGGCAATCCTACGGGCACAACCTCGAGCTCACCGTCTTCTGGGCAACCAAAGATCGAACCTGCTTCCGGCCCGCTGTTTGGGTCGCTCAAGCTGGCATCCACTCAGCACGGCGGAATGGTGCACGGATCTCTGGTCGTGTCCTCGGCCGGTTCTGAAGGCCAGCTTCAGATCGAGCTGCTCACCAAGGGCGCCGCGGCTCCTGTAGGCAAGCTCGTGCGTTCCTCGCTGCGTGCGGGCAAGCTTACATTCTCGCTGCCCCTGAGCGCCAAGGCAAAGCACACGCTGAAGACCCACCACCGGCTCGCGCTGACGGTGAAGATCGTGCTCACGCCCAAGCACGGCACGGCTATGACCCTCACGCGAAGCCTGGTCCTACGATGAGCCCGCGCATGCTTTCCAGACCACGCATGCTCGTGCTTTTCGTCCTCGCCGGGCTGGCAGGAACGGCGGTGGCGGTGCTGCCCGCGCTCGCTGCCGCGCCATCCGAAGTGAAACTCGAAGTCGCCCAAAACTGCAACATCAGTGGCTGGGCGTGCTGGAACCCCAAGGGGAGCCCCGAAGTGAACGTGGGGTTCAACGAAGTCGCGCCTTTTAAGCTCACCTCGGGCGGCACGATCTCCTTCGAAGACAAAGACTCCGAAGCGCCCACCGACGTGATCTGGAAGAGCGCGACGCGGCCGAGCTGCACGGGAGTCGTGGAAGCGCCGCCGACCAAAACAGGCTGGAACGGCACGTGTACCTTCGCTACTGCCGGTGAATACGAATTCGAAAGCGAAGGTCTATTCAACGACGGCACCAGCAACTACACCAAGTACAAGGTGATCGTCGAAGGCGCCGCCACCGGCACAACCCCCACCACGCCGACCACAACCACACCGACGACCACAACGCCGACCACCCCTACGACGCCGAGCGAAACCGGCTCCGGCTCGCCTTTGGAAGGGGGATCCAAAGCGCTCAAGCTGGCCGGCGGCCAACACGGATCGACGGTGCGCGGGTCGATCAAGGTGTCCCGGGCCGGCTCCGGCGGACGGCTTGAAGTCGGCCTGTTTGCCGCCGGCGCCTTGGTCGCCAAGACGGGGCACTCAAAACAGGTGCGCGTCGGGCGGCTGCTGCGCTCGTCGCTGAAGACGGGCAGCGTCTCCTTCTCCGCGTCGCTGACCGCCAAGGGCAAGGCCGCGCTGCGCCGCCGCCGGCGCCTGGCGTTGACGGTGAAGATAACACTCACACCCCTACACGGCGCGGCCGTGACGATCACCCGCGGCGTCGTCATGCACGCCTGAGAGCGTTTCTCGGGCCGGCGAGCCTCTGCTCAGGCGGGCAGTTCTCGGCCGGCGCGAAGGGCGTCAGCTTGTTCGACCACGGGGCCGGACAAGTTTCTCACCGGCACCGACAGGACTGGCCGCCGCCTACCTAAAGATCGCGGGTCCGCGACCTGGCGGTCATAGCGACAACGGCGGTCCCGCCCAGCGAACGCCTTCGCTCACCGCGAGCACCGCCAATGCATCGGCGAGCCGCTGTCCATCTGGAGTAACCAGCTCGAAGTCGAGCTCGAGCGCGGGGATCAACACAAAGCGACGGTTGAGCACCTGCTCGTGCGGCAGCGTCATGCGCTCGTGAGCGACCACAAGTCCGCCGAGCAAAAGGATGTCGATATCGATCGCTCGTGGCCCGTGTCGCACACCACCACTCGCACGTCCCAACTCAGCCTCCAAGCGCTTGACGGCGTCGAGCAACTCGAGCGGCTCGAGCTCTGTCTCCACGAGCACGCACCCATTCAGGAAGCTCGGCTGGTCGAGCACCTCGCCGACCGCATCGGTGTCGTATAGCGAGGAGGCCGCCGTTACCCGTACGCCGACGGACGACAGGGCGTCGACGGCCGCCTGTAGGTGGATCCGTCGATCGCCGACGTTTGATCCGAGGCCGAGTAGGCCGCTGCGCATAGGCATGTGGAACGCAGGCTATTCGAGCGACCACAACAGCGCTGACACGGCCGCTTGTCGCATGACAAACAATAGTGGTAATATCAACCACTATGGCTTTCGTACTTGATCGCGGCGGCGGCGCATGGGAGATACGCGAGTCGCACATAACCGCGGCGGGACCCCGTAGTCGCACGCTCGCGACGTTCAGGACGTTGACGCCTGAGACGATCGCCCATGCGCAGGCGCGTTCCTCGAAGGATCTCGATGCGAACGAGCTGCGTCAGGCGGCACGGCGTGCGGGCGCGCCGGTAGCGGCCCCTCCTTCTGACCGCTCGGCGGGAGAGCTGCTCACCCAGTTGGCCGATGGCCAGCGGCCACGACCGCTGCTGGCCCGCCTGCTCGTGCAGGCGCTCTCAGCGAATGCGGCGGACGGAGGGCAGCCAACAGACAACTTGCAGGCCGCCGCCGCTTGGATCACGGCCTCGAGCGAGCGACGCGGAGAGACACTGCGCGACCTGCTGTTGTTGAGCGACTACCTCCCTCGCACGAGGACGCGTGAGCGCCGGCGCTTCCCGCGTATCGCCTCGCGCGGCACATGAGTGAGCCTAACCTTCCGGAGAAGATCGTGGCGATCCACGAGCAGTTGACGCGCGCGAAAATTCCGCACGCGTTCGGGGGCGCGTTGGCGCTTGCCTACTATGCGGAGCCGCGTGCGACGATCGACGTCGATCTCAACCTGTTCGTCGCCCCCAGCTCATACCCGGATGTCGAGCGGGACCTGGCGAGGATTGGAGTCGGCGACGGCGTGGATGCAAAGGTCGTGGAACGCGACGGCCAGTGCCGTCTGCGCTGGGGCAATACACCGATCGACCTGTTTTTCGCGTATGACGCGCTCCACGATGCAATGCGCCGAGCAACCAGAAGCGAGCCGTTCGGCGAAACGAAGATCCCAGTCCTAGCCCCTGAGCACCTGCTGGTGTGCAAGGCGATCTTCAACCGCCCCAAGGACTGGCTGGACATCGAGCAGATGCTCGTCTGCGTCGACGATCTCGACTTGGCGGAAGTGCGCACTTGGCTCGACCGAATCGTGGGCCCCGACGATCCGCGCGGAGAGTGCTTCGAGCGTGTGGTCGAGGCATGCGAGGCATAGCGTGACCGAGCGTACGAGGAGCACAAGGTGAAGACGCTCTTGGACAAGAGCGACCGGAAACCACCGGGCTGACTAGCCTCGGCGACTAGGGCACGGCACGCTATCGGCGACCGTGACTGTTTCTCCGCTCAGAAACTTCATTTCCAGCTTCGCCGGGAAGCCTCCGCGGGGACAATGCTTTGGCTGGGTGAAATATGAGACCGTCCTCTTGCCGCGCTTGTAGGCCGCCCCGACCTTGACCGTGAAGGACGTGACGGAGGCATCGTTGGCGCCAGGTACCGTTTCGACAAGCGGCACTTCGACGATCACCTCTTGCCCATATGGGGGACTTGCGTTGATCCAGTGTGCTTTTTCCAGAACTTGGAAATAGGCAGGTGTGCGCCCTTCGACTAGGAAGGTCAGCCCGCCACCGGGCGCAAAGAACGATTCGATCGAGACTTTCTCGGGGACGGGCTGACCGCCGAAGGCGACGACGCCGAGCCCTACCCCAACGGGCCCGGCGCTCGAGCGCTTGGGACAACCCCCTCCCCCATCGGCTTCCAAGACTGCGTCGGCGCACGTCTCGAACCCCGTCGGAGTGATCTTGGAACCGCTCGGCGAGTACAGGTTGATGCCAGTCAGCGGGGAGGGATAGCCACCGTATTCGTTGCCGTTGATCGTAACTTGGACTTCTACGTCGGCGCCCGCGCCCAAGGCATCGCCTGTCCCGGGGAACCCCGGAATCGGGAGCGCTTTGACCTTCAGCGTGACCGAGGGAGCCGCCGCGGCGCTGCTTGTGAGCCCAAGTATTGCGAGCGCGAGCGAGGCCAGGGCGACGAATCCTCGGCGCATCAGCAAGACTCTCAAGCGGTTCCGCGACGGCTCCCCAGCGCGCTCTGTCCCGTGCCATCCCATAGTCCGAAACATACCATCCGAAACAGACCGTTGTCAAGGCGAGCCCATGTCCGACGAGATCCAACTCACATCCACTTCCTACATCGTTCTCGGACTGCTCTCGATGTTCGTCGGAGAGGCGACGCCATATGACCTCAAGGGGATGGCCTCGGCCTCGGTGGGGCAGTTTTGGACTCTGCCTCACTCCCAGCTCTACGCCGAGCCGGCTCGCCTTGCGCGCGCCGGCTACTTGACCGAGAACCAGGAGCCGAGCGGCAGGCGCCGCAAGCTTTACAGCCTCACAGAGCTCGGACGAGAAGCGCTTGAGAGCTGGCTGGAGGTCTTCACCCCCGAGCCCTACGTACTACGCGACCCGGCGCTGCTCAAGCTGTTCTTCGGCGCCAACGCAAGCGACCTGGCCGAGGGCCAGCTCACGACCCACCGTCAAAAGCTTGCCGAATACGAAGCGTACGCCGCGCACGATCCCGGAACCGGCCGACGCGGACCATGGCAGGCACTCCAGCTCGGGATCAGACATGAGCGCGAGACAATCGACTTCTGGGCAGAACAGGCACAACTGGACGTCAGGTAAGAACCACACCGCCCTGGACCCGACGATCCCCGCTACTCCGCCGCCTCCCGCCACACCTCGACCGAGACGTCCTCCACCGGCAGCGGGATCGGCGGCTCAGGCTTTGAAGCCTTCACCCACACGCCCTCCAGCTCGAAGTCGGCAAGCAGACGGTCGGCGATCGCACTGCACAGACGCTCGAGCGTGCGGTAGGAGCGCTGCTGGGCGACGAGCGCCACCAGCTGGCAAACCTCGGCGTAGTCGACCGTGTCCTCGACACGGTCGGTGACGGTGGCGTCGGTTTCGCCCACGTCCAAGCGCAGGTCGAGCAGCAGGCGCTGGCCGATCTCGCGCTCGGCCTCGCTCACCCCATGATGCGTATATAGCGAGAGGCCGCTGATCTCGATCGTGACGGTCTCAAAGCCGTCCTCCTCGTCGTCCCCGTCCTCTTCGAAGGGGTCGTGCTCCTCTGCCTCCTCTTCTGGCAGCTCACCCCGCTCCCCTCCCGGCGACTCCGCCCGGCGTCGGCGCTCCTCGTCGCTCAGCTCGTCGTGGGGCTCACCGTCCATTTGCCGCTCAACGTAGCACTCGCCACCGCCAGCGCGGCGGCCACCGGCGCAACGTCGTGCACGCGAAACACGCTCGCCCCCCGCTCCAGCGCCATCACGTTCGTCGCAATCGTGCCTGCCAGGCGATCGGTCGCCACAGCTCCAAGGAAGCTCTTGCGCGAAGTGCCGACGACCACCGGCCTGCCGAGCGCCACGAGCTCATCCAAGCGACGCAACAACTCCAAGTTGTGCGCGACGGTCTTGCCGAAGCCGATGCCAGGGTCGAGCAGGATGCGCCGCTCCTCGATGCCCTCCCCCACCGCGAACGCCATGCGCTCCTCCAGAAACGCCTTCACCTCGTCAACTACATCCACATAGCGAGGGTCGCGTTGCATCGTGCGCGGCGAGCCAAGCATGTGCATCAGGCAACAATCCGCGCCACTTGCGGCAACGACACCAGCCATCTCGGGATCGGCACGCAAAGCGCTGACGTCGTTGACAAGCGTCGCGCCGGCGGCGACCGCGGCCCGCGCCACGACCGCCTTGGAGGTATCGATCGAGATCTGCGTAGCGCCGACCCGCCGAGACAAGCCCTCCACCACCGGCACGACCCGGCGCAGCTCCTCCTCCACACCTACAAGCTCGGCCCCCGGACGCGTCGATTCGCCGCCGACATCGAGGACATGCGCCCCCTGCTCGACAAGCTCGACGCCATGATCTACGGCCGCTTGCTCGTCCAAGAACAAGCCGCCATCCGAGAACGAGTCGGGGGTCACGTTGACCACCCCCATGACGCGGTAGGACAAGCTCAGGTAACGGAGGGTCCGCTAGGGTCCGCCCCGGTCATATCGGCCGTGCCACCCGCCAAGCCAGGACGCGGTAGCGGACGCGGCGCCTCGCGACCGGCGCGGTCGGCCTGCGCCGGCGGAACCGGCAGCTCAGGCGCCGGCGGCTCCTCGGCTCCGAAGACTTCCTCCTCGCCCTTGCCGTCGAGCAGGGCGATGAACTCCTCCTTCTCGATCGTCTCGCGCTTGACGAGGATCTCGGAGATTTTCGTCAAATCGTCTTTGTGCTCCGTGAGGATCGTCTTGGCGCGCTGGTGGGCGGACTCGACGATGCGCCGCACCTCGTCGTCTATCTCGCGCGCGATCTCATCTGAGTAGTCGGGCTCGCTGGAGAACTCGCGCCCGAGGAACGGCTGGCCGTGCTCGTGGCCGAAGACGCGCGGGCCTAGCTTCTCGGACATGCCAAAGCGCATCACCATCTGCTTAGCGGTCGCGGTGACCTTCTCCAGATCATTGGAGGCGCCGGTTGTGATCTCTTCGAAAACGATCTCCTCGGCGGCGCGACCGCCCAGCGTCATCGCCATCGTGTCGTTCAGTTCTGCGCGCGTAGTCAGGAAGCGATCCTCCTGGGGCATCGAGATCGTGTAGCCGAGCGCCTGACCACGCGAGATCACCGAGACCTTGTGGACGGGATCGGAGTGCTCGAGAAAATGGCCGACGATCGCGTGGCCCATCTCGTGGTAGGCAGTGATCAGGCGCTCCTTCTTGCTCATCACGCGCGTCTTCTTCTCGGGGCCGGCGATCACGCGCATGATCCCCTCCTCGAGCTCTTCCTGGCCGATCTCGCGCCTGCCGATACGGGCCGAGAGCAGCGCGGCCTCGTTGATCAGGTTGGAGAGGTCGGCGCCGGTGAAGCCGGGGGTCTGGCCGGCAAGTGCGTCGATGTCGATGATCTTCGCCAGCGGCTTGCCGCGCGTGTGCACCTCGAGGATCTTGGAGCGGCCCTTGCGGTCGGGGCGATCGACGGCGATCTGGCGGTCGAAGCGGCCGGGGCGCAGCAGCGCCGGGTCGAGGATGTCGGGCCGGTTGGTGGCCGCGATCATGATGATGTTGTCCTTGGCCTCGAAGCCGTCCATCTCGACGAGCAGCTGATTAAGCGTCTGCTCGCGCTCGTCGTGGCCACCGCCGAGACCCGCGCCACGGTGGCGGCCGACGGCGTCGATCTCGTCCATGAAGATGATGCACGGGGAGTTCTGCTTGGCCTGCTCGAACAGGTCCCGGACCCGAGACGCGCCGACGCCGACGAACATCTCGACGAAATCAGAGCCCGAGATCGAGAAGAAGGGCACGCCCGCCTCGCCGGCGACAGCGCGCGCGAGCAGCGTCTTGCCGGTGCCCGGGGGCCCGTACAGCAGCACGCCGGTCGGTATTCGCGCACCGAGCGCTTGGAACTTCTTGGGGTTCTCCAGGAACTCCTTGATCTCGTGCAACTCCTCAACGGCCTCGTCGACCCCGGCGACGTCACGGAACGTGATCTTGGGAGAGTCGGCGGAGAGGCGCTTGGCGCGCGACTTGCCGAAGGACATGACGCGCGAGCCGCCGCCCTGGACCTGGTTGATCAGGAAGAACCAGAAACCGAGGATCAGGACGAGCGGCAGCAGATACGTGAGCAGCGACGGCCAGATGCTCGTCTTGTTGGATTCGACGTTGAACTTCGTATTCTTGGCTTTTTCGAGGTCGGCGATCAGCGTCGGCGCGGCCTGATCGACATAGCCGACTTCAAATTTTTCTTTGTTGTTCAGTTCGACGGCGACCGCGTTGTCTTTGACCTTCAGCTCCGCTGACTTGACTTCGTTGCGCGGGATGTTTTCGGTGACGAGCGTCCGGTAGGAGTGTTCCGGCCCTTTCTGAGCGGGCGAGACGAACACCTTCGAGATGAAGAAGGCGAGCACGACCACGATCAAAATCGGGAAAGCGGCGCTCTTGAAGAATCGGCTCATAGGCTTAGATCCTGGCTGCCAACGACGTTGGAGGTGCCGACCGCCAGTCCATCAGCGTACCACGAGACCTCTGAATTCCCGGTCGTTTCCGACCACCCGCGCCTACACCCACGCGGGAAGCGTCGTGGCTCACATGCGCTTGAGTTATTGGGATAGAAGTTCGTGCCCATCGGTCTTCTAACGCTCAAGCACGGCAACGAACGGCAGGTTGCGGTGGCGCTCGGCGTAATCGAGCCCGTAGCCGATGACGAAGCGGTCGGGTATCTCAAAGCCGACATAGCGGGTAGGCAGATCGACCTTGCGCCGGTCGGGCTTGGTTAGCAGCGCACACACCTCCAAGGAGGCGGGATTGCGCGAGCCGAGGTTGCGCAACAGGTACTGCAAGGTGAGCCCGGAGTCGACGATGTCCTCGACGATCAGCACGTCGCGACCCTCGATCGCGATGTCGAGATCCTTGAGGATGCGCACCACCCCGGAGGAGTCGGTCGCGGAGCCATAGGAGGCGACGGCCATGAAGTCGACCTCGACGGGAATGTCGATGAAGCGCATCAGGTCGCTCAAGAAGAAGACCGCGCCCTTGAGCACGCCGACGAGTAGCAGCGGGCGCCCGGCGTAGTCGCGCGAGATCGCCTCGCCAAGCTCGCGCACCCGCCGGCTTAGATCCTCCTCGCCGACAAGCACCTCGCCCACCTCGGAGGTCTCCTGGGAGGCCGCCGAGACACGCTCTGGGATGGGTACCACGCGAGGGAGTGTATTGGCCGCCGCGCCGGCTCCGCCTATCGGTTCCTCGGCGGACGTTGCTCGCGCGGCTGGATCGCGACCATGCGCAGCTCGCCGTCCTCGATCACGGCGCTGGCAAGGCCGCCGACGTGCAGCTCCGTTCGACCGCTACGCACGCCAAGCGCAAGGATCTCCTCGACGCGCTCGCCGGCCCGCGGGGCAAACTCGCCGCTTGCCTGCTCGGCCAGGCGAATGACCACGAGCCGCCGCAACGCGGGCGCCAGCTCCCTCAAACGCTCGATCGCGATGCTCGCGCGGCCGGCCAGCTCGGCGTCCACCAACGCATCGAGTAGCTCGGTCTCCTCGCGTAGGAGCGCGGCGGTGCGCAGCAAGTTGGCCTGCGCCGCCGGGTGCACCGCATCGAGCGCCTTGACGAGCCCGTGACGCACCCTTGCGCGGGCATAGAGCTCGCTGTCGTTGCTCGAATCCTCGTGCCAAGCGAGCTTCAGCTCCCGACAGTAGGCGGCTGTGTCCTCGCGCGTCAGCCCCAACAATGGCCGCACAAGCCCTCCCTCGCCGGCGGCCATGCCAAGCAGCGCCCGACGCCCGGGCGAGGAGGCAAGGCGGTAGAGGATCGTCTCGACCTGGTCGGTGGCGGTGTGGCCTGTTGCGAGGAGAGTCGAAAAAGGGCGATGCCCCGCCCGCGCGCGCGGGGCATCGTGTTTTGAGACACCCTCCAGCTCAGACTCGGCGGCGGGAGCCGCCCCGATATGCGGCGCCCCAGCCAAGGACCCGCCGGCCTGCGCGTCGCGGCACTCGTCCAGCCGCTGTGCCAGCTCACGCGCCGCCGCGTAGCGCAGCTCACGCGCCCACGCATGCAGGTTGCCCGTGGCCTGCGCTTCCCTGCTCGCCCGCACGACCTCGATTTCCACCCCCAACAGCGCGCACAGCTCGCGGCAGTGGCACTCGTCCGCGTCCGACTCGGCTCGCAGCCCGTAGTTGACGTGCAGCGCGTGTACCTGCTGCGCACCGCACAGCGCAACCGCGACGTCGAGCAGGCAAACCGAGTCGCGCCCGCCGGAGAGCATCGCGACGACACCGCGACCCGAAGAAAGCAACCCACCGGCTCGCACGCGCTCGCGTACCTCGGCGGCGGTCATTGCTAACCGACCTCGGCGACAGTCACGATTCGCTCAGCTCGACGACGGTCAAGGCAGGGTTTGCCATGGGCGAAGGCCTACTCCTCGCGCGGAAACGCGTGGAACAGCTCGACCGGCTCGGAGAAGCCCTTCAAGCCGATTTCGCCGATCAGCTCGAAGCGCAAGCCACTTGTGCCGCGAGCGGCATCCACACCGCTCGCGGCGTCCACCACCTGACGCGTGACGAGCACCTCGCCGCCGGCGGCCCTGGCGACCACGCGCGCGGCTTGGTTGACGTCGCGCCCGTAGTAGTCGCCGTCGCGGTAGAGCGCCTCGCCTGTGTGGATGCCGATACGCGGAGCCGGCACGTCTGGGGAAAGCGCTGCCTGAAAGTCGACCGCCCACTGCGTGAGCGCGAGCGCGTCGGCGCCGATGACCATCACCTCGTCGCCGAGCGTCTTGATCACGCGTGCGTCGATCGGCAGCGAGTGCTGCACGGCTTCTACGAAGCGTTCCACGACGCCGACGGCCTCCTCGTCACCACGCTCCTCGGTCAGGCGCGTGTAGCCGGCAAGGTCGGCGAAGCGCGATCACCACGCGCATGCGCCCCTCCTCGGGAACGCCGCCGGCGAGCTCGGCCTCCATGTGGCCGATCACGTCCTGCTCGATGAAATGCCCGAGAAAGCGCCCGTGCAAATAGCGCATGAACGGCGCGGCGAACGGCAGCAGCTCGCCGGCGAGACCCTCCATCGCCTCGGCCATCTGCACCCCGGGAATGCCTTCGCGCATCATCGGCTCGTGCACGTAGATGTGGATCAGCCGCACCTCGGCGTCGGCGATCTGGGCGAGCGTCTGCCCGTACACGCGGGCCAACTGCAGGAAGGCGACCTCTGGCAGGCCGGAGTTGAGCATCGCCGCGATGTAGCGCAGCATCTCCATGTCTTCCTCGGTGATCGAGTCGACCGACAGCGTGCTGAGGCCGAGCGACATGTAGATGCGCTCGATCAGCTCCTCGTCGACGTCCGCCTCCCGCGCGGCCTGCCTGAGCGTGTAGCGGCCCTCCTGTGGCGCGAACATCCCTTGCACATAGCCGGCCAGCTGCCCGCTCTCGCTCGCCCGACGGATCTGCCCGATCGTGTGCCCGCGCTCGCGCAACCGCCCGACGATGCGCACCTGTGCCACCGCCGCTGGAGTCCAGGCCCCCTCGTACTGGGGGATCAGCCCCTCCTTCACCCAGCGCCTGACGGTCGCCGCCGAAACGCCAGCTCGCGACGCCACCTCGGCCAGCGTGGGCTCGCTTGCCCCGCCTTCGGCCTGCTCGCTTGTCGTGGACGTCGCCATCAGCGGCAGTCTAAAGTCGCCGGGCGTGGATCACAGTGAGCCAGTCCAACAGGCCGAAAACGAGCCGATTGCCGATCGGGGCAACGACCCTGTGCCACTCGCCGCGCGAACAACTCCGCTGTCGACCGAGCGAGCGGCTCCACCGCTATACGGAAACGCGATCCATTTGCGTCCAACCACCACGTTGGCCACGCGCGTGCTGCTTCCCGGGCGACCCGGGCCGCGCGCTCGCGCTGGCTCAATTCCTGCTCGAGAGCCCGCTCATGTTCAACCACAACCGTGGCCTGTGGGGCTATACCGGCACGGCCGTCGACGGCGAGCCGCTCACGATCCAGAGCACCGGCATGGGTGGACCGTCGGCCGCGATCGTGCTTGCACGAGCTGATCTCCATGGGTGTGACGCGAGCGATCAGGGTGGGCACGTGCGGGGCGCTCGACCCGGGTCTCGGCCTCGGCGACCTCGTGGTCGCGCGCGAGGCGATCGCCGCCGACGGGACAAGCGCCGCCCTAGGCGTCGAGCGGCTGGCATACGCCGATCCGGTCTTGGCCGACAGCCTCGGCCGGGAGGCGGACAGTCAGCGAGAGCGAGCACACCGCGAGGGCCGGATCGTCAGCACAGACCTCTTCTACGAGCGCGACTCGACACGCAATACAGATTGGTAGCGCCGAAGGGGCGCTGGCGGTGGAGATGGAGGCCGCGACGCTATTCGCGGTGGGCGCGAACGCCGGCGTTCAGGTCGCCTGCCATCCTTGCGGTCAGCGACACCTTCGACGGGTCGGGCGCACGAGCCCGCATCGACGACGACGCGCTCACGCAGGCTGCCGAGGCGATGGGTAGCGCCGCGGTGGCCGCGCTGTCGGCTTAGCTCAAGCGGTCTTCTTGGGCTTTGCGGTCCGCGTGGAACGCTTCGACGCCGCGCGCTTGGACGCCGGCTTCTTGGCCGCGACCGCGCTCCCGGCCGCAACTGAGCCCTTGGCAGGCGTGGAAGCCTTGGCAGAAGCGCTGCCCCCGCGCGCGCTTGTCCCCGCGCGAGGGCGCGAGGCACCTGTCTCCGCGGAGGACTTGCCAGCCGCCGACAGCTTGCCGCTGAGCGCCTTCAGCTGCTCCTCCATCGAGACCAGACGCCGTTCGACCGAGCCCTCGCTCAACGCCCGGTTGATGCGGTGCACGCCGTCCTCGATGCCCTCCAGGCGCTGCGATACCGAGCGCAGACGTCGCGTGAGCCGCTCGATGTCGGCGGCTGTCGGGATGTTCAATGCGCTCAGCGCCAGCTCCTGGGCCTGGGCGGCACGCTCGCGCGCGTCAAACGCCCGGCCGATCGTGCCAGTGATCAGCGGGTTCTCGATCAGATCGACAAGCGCCCTGCCGATCTTGTCCTCGGTGCCAGTGGTCAAGCGCTCGCGCAGCCCCGCGGCCGCCTTGTTCCCATCGGACATCGACCAAAGAGTACCGTGCGCGTGTGCCCACGCGCCTGTTTACCTTCGTGCAGATGGAGCTTCCCTGGGAGCTGGGCCCTGCCGATGGCCGCTATTTGCTGCGCAAGTCGACAGGGCCTGACGGCAACGAGCCCGAGCACGTAGTCGTGCTCTCGACGATTGGAGCCGAGCGTCGCGGCATGCTCGGCAAGCGCTCGCGCACGCGCCGAACAGACCCAGAGCCAGCGTCGGTGCCCGTCGCACGCGCCACCGTGGTGGACCCGGTGGCGCTGTCGCTCGAGACCCAAGCAGCGGCATGGCTGAAGCAGCTCGACCCCGAGCGTGAGGCACACGCGGCCGCAAGGGTGCTCAACCGCGTTCTCTACGCGCACCGCATCGCGGGCGCGGCCCCGCACATCCACGAGATCTCCCCAGCCCAGGCACTGGTCGTACGAGCCGGCTTCGGCGAGGGCGAGCAAGTCGCCGACGGGCTCTGGAGCGATGCGCGCGAACTCGTACTCTCGAGCCGGCGAACAGGCAAGCGCGCGAGCGTGCTACGCCCACAGGAGCGCCTTGCCCTGCTCCTGTCCGGGCGCGGCAGCGTGCTCCTGTGCGAGGAGTTCACGCTGCGCGCGCGCCTGGACCTCGATCAAGGCCGGCTCGCGCTGGCAGCGATCGAGCTGGACCGCGCCTATGCGGCGGCGCTACGCGAGTTGCCAAATGAGCCGCGCCCAGACCTGCAAGCGCGGCTCGAGGAGTTGCGCGAGCTGAGCGCCGGCGTGGCCACGAGCGCCAACGCGCAGACACCCGATGAGAAGGTCGTGCGCCATGCGCTCGAGCGACTCGAGGCCACCCTGAGAGCACGCACCGCGACGGGATTCGGCTCGTCGTAGAGTTCGTGCCCATGGACCCGACCACGACGGCGATCGGCACCTGGAGCGGAGGCCGCTTCATGCACTTCGGCGAGCCCCTGGAGGACGAGCGCCTGCTCGCGCTGCTGCGACCCGGCGACGGGATCAACACCGTGATGAGCGCCGACGCCTACGGTGCCGGCGAGGCCGATCGCCTGCTCGGACGCGCGATCGAGGGGATCGATCGCGACAGCTTTTGTCTGATCGGGGCGATCGGGCATGACTTCTATGAGGGCGAGCGCGACGGCGCCAAGGGCTTTCCGCGCTTCACCGATCCGCGCCTGCGCGAGGAGCGCCACTACGGCGACTACATACGCATGGCCGCCGAGCGCAGCTTGGAGCGCCTGGGCGTGGAGCGCTTCGACCTGTTGATGTTGCACAACCCCGACCGCACGGGCTACACGAGCGCAAGCGTCTGGGAGGGAATGCAGGCTCTGCGCGAGGCGGGCCTCACGCGCCTGCTCGGCGTCGCTCCAGGTCCGGCAAACGGCTTCACGCTCGACTTGATCGACTGCTTCGAGCGCTTCGGCGATCTGATCGACTGGGCGATGATCATCCTCAGCCCGATGGAGCCGTGGCCGGGTGAGCTCGTGCTGAGGGCGGCGAGGAGCCGCGACGTGAGCCTGATCACACGCGTGGTCGACTACGGCGGCCTGTTCCACGACGACGTGCGCCCAGGCCACGAGTTCGCCCAATACGACCATCGCAAGTTTCGCCCGCAGGGATGGGTGGAGGCGGGTGTGGAGAAGCTCGGGCGCATGCGCCCCTACGCCGAGCGCCACGAGCTCACACTGCTACAGCTCGCCTGCCAATGGAACCTTGCCCATCCGGCGGTTCGTTGCGTCGCGCCGACGTTGATCCAGGAGAGCGCTGCGAGCGCCAACACGAGCGGGGAAAGCGGTGCGAGCGCCAACACGAGCGAGCGGAGTCGTGCGGGCGCGCACACGAGCGGGGAGAGCGGCGCGGGCGTCCGCTCGATCGAGGACAAGCGCGCCGAGCTGGCATCGCTGCCCGCCGAGGTACTGCTCAGCGACGCCGAAGTTGCCGAGCTGCGCGCGATCGGCGACAACGGCGGCTCGATGGTGCTGAAGGGAGCAAGCGTCGAATACGAGGGCGAGCAACTTGCCGACCGCTGGCAGCTCGACGAGGATCTCGGGCAGCTGGCCGCACGTTGGGAGATCGCGCCGCGGCGCGATCTCGTCAAGCTCAGCTGAGAACCGGCCAGAAGAACCGGCCAGAAGAACCGGTCAGACGCTCAGGCAGGCGGCCGCTCAGCCGACACAGACGTTGGCGAGGTCGCGCCCGCCCAGTTCTCCAAGAAGGTCTCGCATTCCTCCATGTCCAGGGGACGCGCGAACAGGAAGCCCTGGCCGGTGTCGCAGCTCTCCTCGCGCAGCAGGCTGAGCTCCTGAGCCTGCTCGATGCCCTCTGCGAGCGTCTCGATCGAGAGCGACTTGCCGAGCTGGACGAGCGTCCTGATCAGCGTCTCACCTTCGGCGTCGTTGCTCATTTTGGAGATGAAGGAGCGGTCTATCTTGAGTGCGTCGACCGGGAAGCGCTGCAGGTAGGCAAGCGATGAGTAGCCGGTGCCGAAGTCGTCGATCGCGACTCGCACGCCGATCTCCTTGATAGCCGCAAGGCGGCCAGCGGTCTCCTCGGCGTTGGCCATGATCGTGGTCTCGGTGATCTCAATCGTGAGCTGCTCGGGCTCCAGTCCGGACTCGCTCAGAGCCTCTCTGACCTCCTCCACGAACTCGTCGCGGTCGAGCTGGCGCGCCGCGACGTTGACGGCGACGCCAACCTCGCGACCTGCCTCGCGCCATTCGGCGCCTTGGCGACAGGCCTCACGCAGGACCCATCTTCCCACCTCCACGATCAGGCCCGTCTCCTCCAGCAGCGGCACGAAATCGTCGGGCTGGACCACGCCACGCGTGGGATGGCGCCAGCGGATCAGCGCCTCCATGCCCGTGGGCACCATCTCGCGCAAGTCGAAGGTGGGCTGGTAGACGACGAAGAACTCCTCTTTCTCGAAGGCGTCGCGCAGGTCCATCTCGAGCTCCATGCGGCTCTGGACGGCGTCCTGCATGCCCGACTCGAACACCACATAGCCGTTCTTGCCGTCCCACTTGGCGCGGTACATGGCGATGTCGGCGTCGCGCAATAGTTCTTCGGCGCTGGCCCGCTCGCCCATCGCGACGCCGACGCTGGCGGTGACGACCAGGCGCGTGTTCTCGGCGCCCTTCAGTTTGAAGGGTTGCTTGAGCGCGCCGAGCAGCCGCTCGGCGATCAGCTCGGGGCCCGCGGCAAGCGACATGCCTTCGGCGACGACGACGAACTCGTCGCCACCGAGACGCCCGAGCGCATCGATGTCGCGCACGACCGCCTCCAGGCGGGCCGCCACGGCGCGCAGCAGTTGGTCGCCGACGCCGTGCCCGAGCGTGTCGTTGATGTGCTTGAAGTTGTCGAGGTCGACGAACAGGGCCGCCACCGGTGTCTGGTTGCGTCGTGCGCGCACGAGCATCTGCTCGACGCGGTCGAGGATCAGCGTGCGATTGGGCAGGCCTGTGAGCGCATCGTGGGTCGCCATGAAGGCGAGCTCCTCCTGGCGGCGGTGCAGCTCCTCGTGCGCGCGACGACGCTCGACCTCGAAGGACTGGCACATGCGCACGAGCGTCACGTCGAGGCTACGCTGGAGCATCGACAGCGCCCGGTCGAGAGCCGTCTCGGAGAGTTCGAGCTGTGCGCCGATCTCACAGATCACATCGGCTGCCGCGTCGCGCCAGCGCAGGCAGCGCTTGGTGACCTCGTTGAGCGGCGCGGCCCGTTGAGCGGCGAGCTGGCCGAAGATGTTCCACGACTCGTGGCCGACCTCGCGCGCCACCTCGGCGCCTTCGCCGGCGGTCCACCTGGCGAACGCGACCGTGGAGACCGTGCCGACCTTGACGAAACTCTCTTCGACGATCGGCTCGAGCACGACAGCCGATTCCTCGTTGCGCCTGACGATGCCGCTCACGACGTCGTCGGTTCGCCCGTTGAGCGTCTCGCCGAGGCGCTTGAGCTGGTGCTCCAGCTCCATGCGGGCGGCGGCCGAGGGCTGCTCGTCGCCCAGCTCGGGCTCCGTCCGCTTCGCTACAGAGGCCTGCTCGCCCTCAGATCCAATCTTTGGGATTGTCATGGACGAATGCGTCGGCAGACCAGCCTAATACCTTGAGTCCGGGCGACCTATCTGAACGCAATGACCGGCCTCGTGCAAGCTTCGTGGCGGACTCGCGCGGGAGATCCCTCACAACACCCCCCTTGTTTGAACACGTAGATAAAGGTTAGGTACCTAAATAAATCATCCGTGTTCAAACAAGGGGGGTGTCAACGCGCACCGCTCGTTTTGAAACACGCTCCACCTGAGAGCTCGGCCCTAACGGCCCTGAAAGCGCGGCGCGCGCTTGCCGAGGAAGGCCGAGATGCCCTCCTTGGCGTCTTCGCTGGCAAAGGCAGCGGCGAATCCGCGCTTCTCCGCCTCGATGCCCGCGTCGAGATCTCCGGCACCCGAGACGCGCTTGATCTGCTCGAGCGCGACCGGCGCCTGGGCCGCCAAACGGCGTGCCCAGGAGAGAGCCGTATCGAGCAGTTCGTGATCCTCGACCATACGATTGACGAGCCCCAGTTCGAATGCCTCTTCAGCCAGGATCGGGTCGCCAACCAGGTTCATCTCCAGCGCCTTGTTCTCACCCACGAGCCGCGGCAGGCGCTGGGTACCGCCGAAGCCGGGGATGATCCCGAGCTTGATCTCCGGCTGGCCGAAGGTGGCCGAGCGCGCGGCGATGCGCACGTCGCAGGCCATCGCGAGCTCGCAGCCGCCGCCGAACGCGAGTCCGTTGACGGCCGCGATCGTGGCGACCCCCGCCGTGCCGAATTCGCGCAAGAGCGCGTGGGCGGCGTGGATCAGCTGCTCGCCGGACTCGGCGTCCATCGAGGTGAACGCCTTGATGTCGGCGCCCGCGCTGAACAGGAACGGGTTGGAAGAGGCGATCACGAGCGCGTGCACGTTCGTGTCCTTGACCTTGCTCCAGACCTTGCCGAGGTCCTCGATCACCTGCGGGGCGATCGAGTTCATCTGGCCGTTGGCAAGCCAGGCGATCGCCACGCCGTCGGGGCGCGTCTCGAGCTTGACGACCTCCACCTTCGATGACGACGCGGCCGGCTGCTCCGCGTCGGGCTGGGGGTAGGCGTAGAAGCCCTGGCCGCTCTTCTGGCCCAAGCCGGCCCTGGGCGACCAGGCGCCGCAGGATCGCCGGCGGGGCGAAGCGCTCGCCGTAGCGCTCGGCCGCGTTCTCCAGGCGCTCCAGCACCGAGTCCAGCCCTTCGATGTCGGCCTTCATGAACGGCGGCATCAGCCCACGACGGGGGTCGAGACCGGCGCCGGCCATCATCCCGAAGTCGATGTCGCGGTGAGTGGCAACGCCCTCCTGCAGGACGAGCGCGGCCTCGACGAATGTCTTGAGCGTGAGTAGCTCGACGATCTCGGCTACATCGGGGTCGGCGTCGCCTTTGAGGTTGGCCTCGCCGCTGGGACTGTAGACGCCGTCGCCACCGGTCTTGGCGCCGAGCTTGCCTTCGGAGACGAGCTTCTGCATGCCCTTGGGCACGTAGAAGCGCTCGTCGCCATAGGCATCGGCCACGTGTTCGGCGACGTGCAGGACCGTGTCTAGGCCGAGCAGGTTGACGAGGAAGTACGGGCCCATAGGTACTACTCCGGCGGCGCCGATGCCCTCGTCCATCGCCTTGATCGAGAGTTTCTTCTCCTCCTGCTCGCGCCAGATCTCCGACATTCCCGCCATCAGGATGCGGTTGACGACGAAGCCCGGGACCTCCAGGCACGCGATCGGCTGCTTGCGGATCGCCTGGGCGAAGGTGAGCGCCGCCGTGACCGTTTCCGGAGAGGTCTCCTCGCCCTCGACGATCTCCACGAGCGGCATCACCGAGGCGGGATAGAAGTAGTGGAAGCCGACGACCTTGTCCGGGCGTAGCGTGGCCTCGCCGATCTCGCCGATCGACAGCGACGAGGTGTTCGATGCCAGGATCGCGTGGCCGGGTGTGACCGCGTCCAGCTCGGCGAACACCGCCTGCTTGATCTCCATCCGCTCCGGCACGGCCTCGATCACGAAGTCAACGTCGCCGAAGGCTCCATAAGAGGTGGTGCCCTCGATCCGGCCAAGGATCTCCTCGATCTGAGCGGCGCCCTGCTCGGCCGTGATGCGCTCCTTCTTGACCAGCTTGCCGACCTGCCCCTCGGTCACTTTGCGCGCCTCGTCCAAGCCCGCCTGCACGAGATCCTGGTTGATGTCCTTGAGGATGACCGGGAAGCCGGCCGCGGCGATCGTCTGGGCGATCTGCCCGCCCATGGTGCCCGCCCCGACGACGGCGGCCTTGAACACGAACATCAGGCGGGAACTGCCGTGGGCTCCTCGGCGCGACGCGGAAGCAGCGTTTCGCGTGCGATGACCAGGCGCTGGATTTGCGAGGTGCCCTCGTACAGCTGCATGATCTTCGCGTCACGGAACAGCTTCTCGACGGGGTACTCCTTGATGAAGCCGTAGCCGCCGTAGACCTGCACGGCATCGGTCGCGATCTTCATCGCGGCGTCGGCGGCGAAGCGCTTGGCGTGCGAGGAGACGAGCGTGTTGCGCTGACCGCTGTCGAGCAGGTACGCCGACTTCCAGGTGAGCAGTCGCGCCGCCTCGATTTCGGTGGCCATGTCGGCGATCATGAACTGGATCGCCTGGTGCATCGCGATCGGCACGCCGAACTGGACGCGTTCGCGCGAGTAGTCGGTGGCGAATTCGAAGGCCGCGCGGGCGATGCCCGTGGCCATTGCCGCAACGCCTGGGCGCGTGCGGTCAAGGGTCATCATCGCGAGCTTGAAGCCGGCGTTTTCCTCGCCGAGCAGGTTCTCAGCCGGGACCTCGACGTCGTTGAAGGAGATCGTGGCTGTGTTGGAGGCGCGCTGTCCGAGCTTGTCCTCCTTCTTGTCGACGACTACCCCCCAGTCGCGCTCGACCACGAAGGCGGAGATGCCGCGATGGCCGGCCTCCTTGTCGGTCTTGGCATAGACCGTGTAGTAGTCGGCGTAGCCGCCGTTGGTGATGAAGCACTTGGAGCCGTTGATGACGTACTTGTCGCCTTTCTTGACGGCCGTGGTGCGCATACCGGAGACGTCGGAGCCGGCGTCGGGCTCGGTCAGGCAGAAGGAGGCAAGCTTGGGCGCCTCGGTGAGCATGCTCAGGTACTTCTTCTTGGTCTCCTCCGAGCCGCCCAGGGCGATCGGGGCGGTGGCCAAGCCATTGCAGCCGAGCGAGGTCTGAATCCCGGAGCAGCCCCAGGAGAGCTCCTCCTCGATCAGACAGCCGTCGAGATAGCCGGCGCCGGGTCCGCCGTACTCCTCGTCTATGTGGGTGTTCATCAAACCCACATCCCAGGCCTTTTGGATGATGTCAGCCGGCCAGGTGCCGTCCTTGTCGTACTCCCAGGCGACCGGCCGGATCTCTTTCTCGGCGAAGTCGTGGGCCATTTCGCGAAGGTTCTTCTGCTCGTCGGTGAGCGTGAAATCGACCATGGTCTGGTGTTCTCCTAGGACGGACGCAGGTTTTAGATTGACTAGTCAGTCAATCGTGACTTCCAAGGGTAGCGAAGGTCCCATTTTGCCGATGCCCCCCGCGCGCGCGGGGGGCATCGCCCAAAACGGCATATCCGCCGCCCCACGGCGGTCGGCGTGGCAAGACGGCCTCGAGTGAGCCACAATCAGAGGATGGAACCGTTTACGGTCGTAGTGGTCGGCGCAGTGGTGCTGTTCGTACTCGTCGGCGTCGGCTCGTTCCTCGCCGGCGGCAGCCTGTACGACAAGATCGGCGAGGGCGGTCTTTCGATGGGCGAGAGCGGCTCTGGCGGGCCGCCACCGAACTCACCGCTGGCTCGTGCCGAGCGCGAGCAAGAGATCCGCCAGATGCTGCAGGCACGCAGCGACAGGCAGGTACGCCAAGGCGGGCAGGCGCTCGACATCGACGCCGAGCTCGCGCTGCTCGAGGAGCCGACCGACAGCACGCCCGTCGGCAAACACGACATTGGGCTGACCGAAGAGGTGCGCCAGCTCGTGACGGCACGCAACGAACGCAGGGTGCGCAGCGGCGAAGAGCCGATGGACGTCGAGTCAGAGGTGCGAAGGACTCTGGAAGAACTCGACCCTCAAGGCTAGCTGAGGGTCGTTGACGCTGCGTGCTACTGCGTCCTCCCTCCCTCATGTGCAAAAGCACATTTCGGTCAGTGCGTCCTTGTATCACTTGGTCAACGACCCTCAGAAGCCGCTGATTAGAAGAGATCAGCCGCCGGAAAGTTGTTCGAGCGTGCCTGAGCTCGTGCCGGAGCCCGAGGTGCCCTCGAGCACGCCGACGAGCTGTTGCAGAGCCGGGAGTAGCTGGGTTGGCGGCTCGGCGTTTGCCGGCGCGCCGATCGTCTGCTTTTTGTTGAGGTCTGAGAATTCGAGCTGGACCGTCAGGTTGGCGCTCGAGAGGCCGTTGAGCAGCGCCTGCATCTGGGGCGTGCCCGTGATCGCCGCTGTGACTTCCAGGCGGCGCAGCATGTGGTCGCTCGCGCCCGTGTAGACGTCGACGTGAGCGGATTTGATCGACTTGGCCAGTTCGTTGACAATGGTCGGCGAAAGTGTGCCTCCGGCGCTCGAGGCTCCCGGCACCGAGTCCAGCCCGAGCGAGCTGCCGGCTTGGGAGAGTTTGGTCACGTCGGCCAAGAAGGCGGGTATGTCCACCGCCGCGATCAGGTGGATCGTGGCTTCGCCGCCTACTGTGACGTTGCCGACCTTGGTCGGATTCGACAGCCACCGGCCCGGTTCGATGCCAAGCGAGGAGAAGGTCGAGCGGACCTTCGCGCTTGACGCCTTCTTGGTGGCTTGCGAGTAGCTTGCTTCAAGCGCCTTGTAGGTGCTCGAAGGTGTCGAGAACCAGGTGCCGGCCAACTCGACGAACAACGCCGAGCCGGTCGAGGTGGCGCCCGCCTGGATGCTGTGGCCGGCGGCGCCGAGCTGCAGCTGGAGGGCAAAGCGGGGGAGCTTGCCCGCGCCGACGCTTTCAAATGGACCGTTGAGGGTCACCGCGAGCGGCTTGCCCTGAGTGCTCGATCCGCCGGCGCCGAGCGCCAAGGAGAGCTTGACGTTGCCGCTTTCGATTTGCTTGTGCCCGGAGAAGGTTTCGTCGAGTAGCGCCTGGGCACTGCCAGAGGGGGCGCCCCCGCATGCCGAGAGCAGGCAGCCACAGAAGATTGCGAGCAGCAGCGCAACTGCTGCTCGTACGGTTGTGTTCTTCAGGAGTGTCCTCAACGCTTCGACCCGGTCGGCGCCCTGCAACGTTTGCTGCGACGCCCGACGCGGATGAGCCTAGCATCAGGCCGATGCGTCCCAAGCCCCTGCGCGCCCCAACCCCGCAAACGGAGATAGCGCGTGCACGCTAGGGCGGCGTTCGCGCGAGCCAGGGCGGCATCGACCCGTGCGCCGACCCGCAACGGCGCACTCGCGGGACGTGGGGCAGCGCGGCTGATATTGGGGCTCGCGGTGGCAGCCACCATCTGCATAGCTACAAGCGCGTCCGGCGCCGCCGGACGCGTCACGGTGACCGCCGCGCTGCAGCGGCTGCAGATGAGCGGGGCGATCACTCAGGCCACCTACGCCAAGTACCAGGGGGCCTTCAGCGCCGCCAAGAGCTCGCTGCGCAAACTGTCTGGCACGCGCGCGGCCGAACTTGGCGCGGTGATGGCCAACGTCGAAGCGATGGCCTCGAGCAACCAGCTGATCCCCTCGCGCCTGCCCGTCGTGTTCACGACGCTCGAACGCAACCGGCAGTGGTGGACGACCGAACGACTGCTTGGGGCCGATCAGCGCGTGTACTTCAGCAACAGCAAGCTGGTTTGGGAGTACTACCCCGGCCAGGGCATCGAGATCCAATGGCTGGCTACGTTTGGCAAGGCCAACGGGTACTTCCTCGACAAAGAAATCACGACGCTTGAGGAAGTACTGAACGAAGCTATCTCGCTCGCCACTCAGCGCGCCGGCGGCATCGCCTGGGAATACATGTTCCAGTTCGACGGCGGCATCCCCCCCTGGACCAGCGGGCTCTCGCAAGGGACCGCCCTACAGGTGTTCTCTCGTGCCTGGAGCGTGACGCACGAACAGGTCTACCTGACGGCCGCACAGCAGGCGCTTGGCATCTTCGAGATGGCCCCGCCCACCGGGGTGCGGGTCGCTACACCCGCCGGGGCCAACTACCTGGAGTACACCTACGCGCCGAGCGAGCGGATCCTCAACGGCTTCATCCAGAGCCTCGTTGGGCTCTACGAATACACGAAGTTGACTAAGGATCCCCTGGGCCAGCAGCTGTTCGAAGCCGGCGACGCCGAGGCGCGCGCGGAGGTGCCGCACTACAACACGGGGGCCTGGTCGATGTATGACCAGCACTCGGAATCGGATCTCAACTACCACGAACTGCTTGCGGAATTCCTCGAACACCTGTGCGAAAAGACGAGCAAGGGCGAGCCGTTGACGCCGACCACCGGGCAGATAGCCGGCGATCAGGTCTACTGCTCGACGGCCAAGGAATTCCGTGCGGACGAGAAGACGCCGCCGGCGATCGAACTGCTTACGCAGAGCGTGCGCACGAACGAACGTGCCGGTGTGCAGATCAAGCTGTCGAAGGTCTCGAGCGTCAGCATGCAGATCAAGCTCGGCGAAAAGACCGTCTGGAGCAACAACGCAACCGTCGAAGGCGGCAAGCCGCGCCTGCTTTGGGTGACGCCCGCGAAAACCGGGACCTACTCGGTTGGGCTCAAAGCCGTCGACCTTGCCGGCAACGAAGAAGTGGCGACAGGGACGATCGTGGTCAAGGCTTCCTCCAAAGCAGGGGCTAAGGGCGCCCGTGCGGCAAAGCTCGCGCCGGTGGAGCGGATCTCGGCTCCAGCGCGGCGGCAGCCTATTCTTTGAGCCTCACCCATGCCGGATGCCATCGCCCAAACCTGGATCCTGACCGCCTCGCCGGAAAACCACGAGGCGACGCGCGCGCATGGGTTCAGCGTGATCGGGATCAAGGAGCGCAACCGTCCGCGGGCGCTGCAGATCGAGCCCGGGGATCGCATCGTCCTGTACCTGACGAAGGTGATGAGCTTCGCCGGCAGCATTCTCGTCACCGGTGAGATGTACGAGGAGCGCACGAAGCTGTGGCCCGGCAAGCCTGGGAAAGCCGATGCATATCCCTGGCGCTTTGCCACCGAGCCCGAGATCGTGCTGGAAGAGGACGAGTGGGTGCCCGCCGAAGAGCTCGCGACCAAGCTCGAGCACATCCGCAAGTGGCCCGCCGAGCACTGGAAGCTCGCCTTCCAAGGGCAGCTGCGTACGATCGGCGAGAAGGACACGAAGCTGCTGGTCAAGCGGCTGGGCAAGGCCGCGGTCACCCATGTTTGACCTTCCAGCACGCAACGGCTGACGCCTGACCAAGCTTGGGGTCCACCCTGTGCCGCAAGCGACAAACTCCCGGATCGCCCGGGTTAGCTCGAGAGGGACTTCAGTCGGATCGCGGCGAGCCTGCTGGGCGGCCGCCCAGCAGGCTCATCGCGCCAGGCGAGCAAGCGACGGGTACTCGAGCGGCCCTCGCCGGCGCGCTGGGAGCGCCTCGGCCAGATCGAGAACTTGAGCGAGTATGCGCGCGGCGCGCGCCGGGTCCACCGGGGGTGCAGCCGATCCGAGTCGTAGCTCCAGGCCGCCGGCCGCGGCCAGCCTTGCGAGCGCATCGACACCCGGCTGACGACGGCCGTGCTCATAGGCGCTCACCACAGACCTCGTCAATCCTGCTCGTCGCGCAAGCTCGGATGGGCGCAGACCACTGCGCTGCCGAATTTCACCGATCAACTGTGGGGCGACCATCGTGGTCATCACATAGCCTTGTTAGCGAATCCGCTAACAAGTCAAGCCATTTCGCGAGGGTGCGCGCACTTGACGACACGACGCTCGACACCGGCGGACCGATGCTGCCGATCGGGGACGACTTCGATCTTGCGCTGCACCGCGCCATACAATCGATCTATGCTGCACGACGCCCCCTGCGCCCGCGTATGACGCGCATCACGCGCGCCTGGGGGGCGCTTGCGCCCGAGCAACGCATCGCCACCGGGGCGGCGCTGGCGTTGCTCGTCACGATGTTCCTGCCTTGGTATGACCTGCAGTCGCTGGACCGCAAGAGCGGCGCGATCAACTCGCACTCGATCAGCGCATTCGGCGACGTGTCGTTCGTCGAGGCCGCCGTGTTCCTCGTGGCCGCCGGGTGTGGTCGCGCTGATGTTCGCGCGTGCGGAGCGGCGCGACTTCCACATGCCCGGCAGCGACGGCGCCGTCGTGATGGCCGCCGGCGCTTGGGCTGCCCTGTTGATCTTCTACCGCGTCTTCTCTCGCCCCGACGGCCACGGCTATCCCGTCGGCATCGAATGGGGCTTCTTCCTTGCTTTCGTCGCCGCCGGCACGCTCGGCTACGCCGGCTGGCGCATGCGCGCCGCGAGCACGCCTGAGATGCCGCTGATGCGCCCACGCGGCAGCCGACGGCGCACATCCGGCGACGAGGATGTCACGGCCGTCACCCCTTCCCCACGACGCGCCTCACGGGCGAGACCGGTCGCGGCGCGGCCTTCTGCCGCGCCCGCTAGAGGAAAGCCCGGCCGTCACGCGAGACTCCGACCCATCCAGGGACATCACAACGGTTGCGAAGCACGGCTCCGACTCCATCTGTGGACATCACAACTGTCGTGAAGCACGACTCCGGCTCCTCCGAGGACATCACAACGGTCGTGGAGCATGGCGCCCGACCACCTCAGAGCACGCCCCCATCCCCCCCATCCAGACGGCCCACCGCTCCACCCAAGCGGCCCCGCTTTCCGCCTGGGCCCTCCGAGCAGCTTTCCTTCGACGACTCGCCTGTTGAGCCGGAGGAGCGCTGAGGGACCCGTATCATTCCCCCGACGATGCCCCCTGAGGGACCCCTCTCCTCCGCCGACGTCGCCGCGGGCCTGAGCTCCGTCGGCTACCTGCCGAGCGAGTCCACCGCGCTCGTCGCCTTCCTCGCGACCAAGCTCGGCAAGCCCGTGCTCGTGGAGGGGCCGGCCGGCGTCGGCAAGACCGAGCTGGCCAAGGCGCTCGCGCGCTATCTCGGGCGCGAGCTGATCCGCCTGCAGTGCTACGAGGGCCTCGACGAGGCCAAGGCGCTGTATGAGTGGAACTACCGCAAGCAGCTGCTGCGCATCCAGGCCGAGGCCTGCGGCACCGGCTGGGAGGCCGTGCAGGAGGACATCTTCGGCGAGGAGTTCCTGCTCGCGCGGCCGCTGATGAGCGCGATCGCCTCCGAGCAGCCGGTGGTGCTGCTGATCGACGAGATCGACAAGACCGACCAGGAGTTCGAGGCGATGCTGCTGGAGGTGCTCTCGGACTTCCAGATCTCGATCCCCGAGCTGGGCACGCGTCACCTCCACCACCCACCCGGTAGTGCTGCTCACCTCCAACAACTCGCGCGAGCTGACCGAGGCGCTCAAGCGCCGCTGCCTGTATCTGTGGCTCGACTACCCCGCACTCGAGCACGAGCTCGAGATCGTCAAGCTGCACGCGCCCGACCTCTCCGACGCGGTGGCACGGCGACTCGTGGAGGTGGTCGGCATGGTGCGCGAGCTCGACCTCAAGAAGCCGCCTTCGATCGCCGAGTCGATCGACTGGGCGCGCGCGCTCTTGCTGCTCGGCGCCAAGGACATCGACGCTGAGACGTTCAACCAGACGATGTCGGTGATCGTCAAGCACCGCACCGACATGGACATCGTCGCCGAGCGCGTCGGGCTGAAGCTGGCACAGGACGCTGAGCCTGCCAATGCCCAGCCCGCCTGAGGGATCCGATTCCACGCTGCCACCCGCGCGCTCGGGTGGGCCTGGCAATGCGGCTTCCAGCGCGCACCCCCTTCCGCCGGCCCGCTGGGCATGGCAGCCGCCATCTCCCCACCGCCTCAATGGCCGCTACACCGCAAGGCATGGCTGCCCGGATCCTGGAGCTCGGCGAGCAGTTGCGTGCGGAGGGCGTAGCTGTCGGCACCTCCGAGCTACTCGACGCATTTGCGGTACTGCGCGAGATCCCCTGGACCGCGCAAGGCGAGTTCCGCGAGGCGCTTGCCGCCACGCTCGCCAAGAGCCAGGACGACCGGCGCGTCTTCGAGCTGGTGTTCGACCGCTTCTTCTTCCGTGCGGTGGAGATCGCCGCGGTGCGCGAGGGGATCAGCGAGCGAGAGGGGTCGCAGTCCGACGGAGTCGACGTCAGCGAAACCGAACTCGACGCGCTGCGCAATGCAGATCGCCGCCGCCCTGCGCGACGGCGACGAGGGCGCGATGCGCGACCTCGCGCGCATGGCGATCGCCACCTTCGGCCAAGCCGAGCAGGGCAGCGGTGTGATCGGCGTGGACGTGCAACGCATCCGCCGCGCGCTCGGCCTGCGCGCCGAGCCCCAACCCGACCTGCCCCCTGAGGACCCCCGCTCAGGCGGCGTGCCGCGCGACGCGCTACGCCGCTTCGAGGCGCTCATGCGCCGCGAGCTCGAACGCCGGCAGGTGCAGCGCTCCGGGCGACTACCGCCGGCACGCCCGCTGGGCGAGCTCGACCGCGCACTGCCCTCCGGCCCGTTGGCAGACCTCGCCGCCGTGCACCGCGTGGTGGCGCAACTGCGCCGGCGCCTGGCCACACAGGGCAAGCAGAACCGCGGGCACCGCCACCACGCGCACGTGGACGTGCGCCGCACGATGCGCGCCTCGCTGCAAACCGGCGGCGTCCCCGTCGAGCTGCGCTTTCGCCCACGCCGCCCGCGCCGCCCGGAGATCTACGTGCTGTGCGACGTCTCCACGAGTGTCACCTCCGCCTCGGTGTTCTTCCTCTCGGTGCTGCACGCATTGCACGACTCGTTTCGCAAGATGCGCTCGTTCGTGTTCATCGAGCGTATCTCCGAGGTCACCGACGTGTTCGAGCACGAGCGCGACTTCCGCGCGGTCTCAGAGCGCATATCGAGCGACGCCGGCGTGGCCGACATCTCCGGCTACACCGACTATGGGCGCGTTTGGTGGAGCTGTTGGAGCTGATCCAAGACGATATGAGCCCGCGCGCCACCGTGATCGTGCTGGGCGACGCGCGCACCAACGGCCGCGACCCGCGCGCCGACCTGTTCGGCCAGGTGGCCACACGCGCCGGGCGCACATTCTGGCTGAACCCCGAGCCGCGCCTGTACTGGAACTACGGCGATTCGGTGATCGCCGCCTACGAGCAATATTGCACCGCGTTCGAGTGCTGGACCACCGCTCAGCTCGAGGACTTCGTCAAGGCGTTGACGCGACCGGTTGTAAGCGCCTAGCACGGACGATCGCCGCTCTTCCTCATCGCGCTGGCGACAAAGCCCTTCCACCACTCTTGTTCTCCGCCGCCGAGCGATAGCATCGAGAGCGACAACAGGGGAGCTGACGGAGGTCGGCTGAGATGGCGCACGATCCAGCGCCGACCCTTCGAACCTGTGGGGTAATGCCCGCGGAGGGAGTGCAGTGCAAACACATTTCCAATCCCGCGAAGGCCAGGGGCGCAAGGCAAGCGGCACAGACCTCCCATCGTTGGGGACACACACAGCGACATACCCAAAGGGCACACGGCAGACGGACGAGTGGATAGGCGACGCGGTCAGCCTCGGCAACGTGAGCCGCGCCTACACCGACCGTCGTGGCGCAACCGTGCAGGCGCTCGCGGACGTCTCGCTGCAAGCCGCCCGCGGAAGCGTGCTGGCCGTGGTAGGCCCAAGCGGCTGCGGCAAGACGACGCTGCTGGAGCTGATCTGCGGATTGCAGCAACCGGGCAGCGGCGTGATCGAATGCGAGCCGGCTGTGCTGATGCCCCAACACGATCTGCTGCTGCCTTGGCTCAGTGCCGTCGACAACGCGGCACTTGCGCTGCGGATCGCGGGTGCCACGCGCGCGCAGGCGCGCAGGCGGGGAGCGGGCCTTTTCGAGGAGTTGGGCCTTGCGGGCTTCGAGAGCGCACGCCCGCACGAGCTCTCGGGGGGGATGCGCCAGCGCGTCGCGTTCGTACGCACGCTGCTTTCCGGCAAGCCTGTGCTGTGCCTGGACGAGCCCTTTGGCGCACTCGATGCAATCACCAGGCAGGAGATGCAGGAGTGGTTGACGGGCGCGCTCGTGCGCGAGCCGCGCACCGTCGTGCTCGTTACGCACGATGTCGAGGAGGCAATCGTGCTCGCTGACCGCGTCGCGATCCTCTCCCCCCGTCCCGGGCGCATCGTGGCCGAGCTGACAGTCGATCTGCCACGGCCGCGCTCGCGCACCCACCCAACCGTGGTCGCGCTACGCGAGCGGGCGATGCAAACGCTGGCAGAGAGCAGGGCCACATGAGACGTGGCGACGCAGACGCTGGTGGAGAGCGGGGCCACATGAGACGAGCGCTTGCAAACGTGCTGCCGCCGCTGTTGCTGGCGCTCGTTTTCCTCGGAGTCTGGGAGCTGTACGTAGACCTCCGGGGAGTCGACCAGTTGCTGCTACCGGCACCACACGCGATGTTCGCCGAAATGTGGGACAACGCCGGGCTGCTGTGGTCGAACTTCACGATCACCGCCAAGGAGGTCGTGTTCGGGCTCGCGCTGGCGCTCCTCGGCGGCTTTGCGATGGCCGTCGCAATCCACATGTGGACGCCGATGCGTCGCGCCGTCTACCCGCACACGGTCGGCTCGCAGGCGATCCCGATCGCGGTGATCGCCGCGCCGCTGTGCTTTTGGTGGGGGTTTGGCATCTTCCCGAAGCTGGTTGTGATCGCGTTGATCTGCTTCTTCCCTGTGGTCGTGACCACCGTGGACGGACTCGCGGCGGTCGATCCCGACCAGCTCAAGTTGTTGCGCACGCTCGACGCGTCGCGCTGGCAGGCGTTTCGCTTCGGCGAGCTACCCGCGGCGCTGCCCGCGGCGCTCAGCGGTGCGCGGATCGCACTCGCCGTTGGTGTGATCGGGGCGTTCATCGCCGAGACATCGACACCCACCACCGGCCCCTACGCCGGCCTGGGGCGCGAGATCACCTCGGACTTGACGGCTCTGCAGACCTCTCGCGCCTACGCCGCCACGGCCGTGCTGTTCGTGTTTGCAATCAGCTGTTTCTATGCACTGACCATCGCCGAGCGAAAGCTCTCGCCGTGGGCCAATCAACCAAGAGGAGAGATCCGTTGAGAGCATCGTCAAGCGTCCGCCGTGCCGCCCTGCCTGCCCCCCGCTATGGGGTGTCTCTGCTGGTCGCCTGCCTCTGTGCCGTCGTGCTGGGCGCCTGCGGAACCAAGCAGGACGCCGTCTCGGCACCTGGGACGAAGCCTTTCACGGTGATGCTCGACTGGTTCCCCAACGCCGACCACGCGTCGCTGTACACGGCTATCGCGCACGGCTACTTCAACGCCGTGGGCCTGGATGTGCGGCCGATCGTGCCCAGCGAATCGGCCGAACCGTTGAAGCTGCTTGCCGCCGGCAAGGTCGACATGGCCATCTCCTATGAGCCACAGCTGCTGCTCGCGCGCGACCAGGGCCTGAAAGTGGTGTCGATCGGCGCGCTCGTGCAGCGCCCACTCACTTCGATCATCGCGCTGCCCTCGGCGCACGTGAGCAAGGTCTCAGACCTTGCCGGCAAGCGCGTGGGCACCGCGGGAATCGCCTACCAGGCAGCCGAGCTGCACACCGCGCTGCGAACGGCCGGCGTGAACCCGAGCTCCGTCACAGAAAGCGACGTCGGCTTCAACCTCGTGCCGGCGATGCTCTCGGGCAAGGTGGCGGCCACGCTCGGCGGCTACTGGAACTATGAGGCGATCCAGCTGCGCCAGATGCACAAGAACCCGGTCGTGATCCCGATCGACCAGGCCGGCGTGCCTACCTACGACGAGCTGGTGCTGGTTGTGCGCTCTGAAGAGGCGCGTACCGACGGAGTGGACATGCGTGCTTTCCTACAGGCGCTCACACGCGGCGAGCAGCAGGCGCGCGCGAATCCCGCGGCGGCGGCGGCGTTGATCGTGAAGGCCAACCCTTCCGCCGAAGCGAAGCTGCAGCTCGCCTCGATCGAAGCGACACTGCCGGCCACGCTGCCCAGCGACCACTCCAAGCCGTATGGGTGGCAGGAACCGTCGGCGTGGGCCACGTTTGGCCATTGGATGTTCACGCAGGGGTTGATTCACTCAGACCCCAACACCGCCGGTCTGCCACCATTTACCAACGAGTTCCTGCCCGGCGAAGGGATATAGGCATCGCAAATCTGCCAGACACACAGAAGAAGATCCGTATCGTGCTGGCCGACGATCACGCGGTCGTGCGCAGCGGACTGCGACTGTTGCTGGAAAGCGAGCGCGACTTCGACGTGGTTGCCGAGACGGGCGACGTCGAGGGCGCGCGGCGCTATGTGCGCGGACACCGTCCCGCGGTGCTCGTGCTCGACTTGAACATGCCGGGCGGGTCGAGCCTAGAGGCGATCCCCGTTATTCGCGAGAGCAACCCCGAGACCCAGATCGTCGTGCTCACGATGCAGCAGGAGCCTGTGTTCGCACGTAGCGCGCTGAGCGCCGGCGCGATCGGCTATGTGCTCAAGGAGGCCGCCGACGACGAGTTGGTCGAGGCCGTACGTCGGGCGGCACGCAACGAGAGCTACCTCAACCCGCGCCTCGGCGCACGCCTGGCCTCAGAGCCCGCCCCAGGACCGCCCGACGACTTGAGCGAGCGTGAGGTCGACGTACTGCGTCTGATCGCCCTCGGTCACACGAATGCGGAGATAGCCGAGCAGCTGTTCCTGTCGGTACGCACGGTCGAGACCCACCGCGCCCACATCCAGCAGAAGCTCAACCTCTCCTCGCGCGCCGAGCTGGTCGCCTACGCGCTCAAACGTGGGCTGATCAAAGCTTCCTGAACAGACGAGCCGAATCGTCGTGCGGGAAATCCCCGAGCAGTCTGAGTGGTACGTGCGGATGAGCCCTATCCACGAGAGCGGGAGGATGCACTGCAGATAGGTCCTGGGTGGAGAACTAAAGCGAAGGCCTTGAACCTGAACCAAAGCTGCCCCGAACACGCGTCGTTACGGTCTCAGCGCCGCCCCCCGACCCGAGGGCGGTGAAGACGATGCATAGACCACCGGGACAGGGCGACGTCCAGGACTCCCTACCTGGGCGCCAAGGAGATGGTCGCGCGTAGAGCTCTGAGCTCTACGCGCGACCCCTCCTGGTAGGCCCTCTGGCACGCAACACCCATAGCTTCCACGACAGCAGACGAACGCCCGCGGCGACTCGCCGTTCTCACTCGGGCAAGAGCCTGTAGCGACGCGTGTCCGGATCGCGCTCGAGCAATCCGGCGGCTACGAGCGTCAGCACGTAGCGATGGACGGTGCTGGTATTCAGCTCGAGCTGCTCGGAAATGTCCTTGATCCCCATGTCCACCCCTTCTGGGGGAAACACGAGAGCACCAGCAAACCAGCCAACAGCGATCGCGACAAGCGCCTGTTCTTCTGTAGGGCACGGTACCTGGAACTGAGCACCTGCCTGGCGTGTGCGCGATGAAAGCCTGTGCCGGCGACCACGCCGGAGACGCTCGGCACGGCATCCTCGCCAAGCGCGGCTCGCACCACGTGGTCCACCTGGTTGCGCGAAAGCGTGATCGAGACAAACGGCTCACCGGGTACCCTGCCCTCAGGTGGGTCGTAGGCAAATCGTCCCACACCAGATTGCTCCGCGCGCCTCGTCGCCTGTTCGTTTGGGAGCAGCTCTGGCGCGGGCTCCGACGGTAGGTGCCCTTCTGGTAGCGGCTCAGGCTCGCTAGACGGCATGCCGATCACGATCTCACCCGGAGACCGCTCGTCCGCCCGCGGGGAACTCGACCACGTTGTCACGCTCGGGCAATGTGCCCGAGGGCACCAGCAAACGCCCGTCGCTGAGCGATCCGATCCGATGGGCGTGCACCATCGAAGGCATGTCGGGGACGGTGATCAGCACCCCGAGCCAGTCCTGCTCGGCCGTGCTGCGCAGTAGACCCATCACCTCCTCGCGCTGGAGCACGTCAAGGTTTGCGGTTGGGTCGTCGACGACCAACAAGCTTGGCTGGCGCACCATCGCGTGGGCGATGGAGACGAGTGTGCGCTCGCCGTCGGTCAGGTCCTCCCAGCGTCCTTTCGAGCACTCGGCCACACCGACACGCGACAGCGCCGCCGCCGAGCGACGGCGCGCGCGACGCAAAGTCTGGCGTTTGAGCAGCGGCAGGGCCACGTAGTCGAGCATCTCCAGCTCGTCGCTCTCCGGTCCGGTGCGCCTGGCCCAGCCGATCTCTTCGCGCAGCAGACGCACGAGCGCGGCCCTCGACATGGCGCCCAGGTCCTGCTCCTTGAAGCGCACGGTGCCGCTTTCGGGCGCCTCGAGACCGGCCGCGACCTTCAACAGCGTCGTCTTGCCCGAGCCGCGCTGACCCCATACGGCGACGCACTCGCCCGCATAAACCGACAGCGAGATCTCCTTCAGCACCGCGGTCTCGTGCGGACCGCGCCAGTAGCTCTTGCTGACCTTCTCCAGCGCTAGCCGCACCTGCGAGCTCAAGCGACCCCGCCTCCCCGTACGCCGCCCCGTACGGTGAGCCTCGCTCAGCTTGTGCATGATCGTGCGAGCCTTCTGCAGCCACTCGATCCTCGCCTGCAACTGCTTGATCTCCGCGTCTCGTACCAGCAGCACCGCCACCTCCGGCCATGCCTTGGGCCGACCCCGCGGGCCGACCGGCGGGTTCTCGTAGCTGCTGCAGACGTGCCAGGCAGTCCTGCTCCTGTGTCTGCGCCAGTTCGATCAGGCGCGAGAGGTTGTGAGGCCTGGAGAGCGCGATCTTCATGTACAGCTCGTCGCGCACGGGCGCCAGCGAGGAGTCGCCGAGCATCCAGCCTTCGAAACGATCGATGCCCTTGGGCGTGGCTTCGTAGATCGTGCGCGGTGCCGCGCGCTCGTTCGCGCCGCCCGGGCGCGCGCCGGCGCTACGCACAAGCTCCTCAGAGCTGAGTTGATCGAGCGCCGAATAGACGCCCGTCGGCGCGAAGCCCGAAGACCCAAATCTCTCCTCCAAGCGACGTGCAAGGTCGTAACCGTAGCCCGGTCGCTCGATCACGAGTCCCAGTACCGCGTTCTTAGCTGACATCGCCCGATCGGCCTTCAGTGACGAACATCCGCGTTCATGCCAGACAGAGTATTCAAGATCGCGCCAGAATGTGTCCTTAGGCCGAATAATTTCAATGTGCAGGTGCCGAGCGGCGAGCCGATGGGTCCTCGCTCGCGTCGGCTCTCGGCCCTCGCGCGCGGAAACCGGCAAGCCTCAACTCGATGCGAGCGCCGCCCGCGCGCCCTGTCGTCGCGGTGACGCGACCACCATGGGCTTGCGCGATAGCACGCACGATCGCAAGCCCCAGACCCGTCCCACCGGAAGCTCGATCGCGTGCCGTGTCGGTGCGATGGAATCGGTCAAAGATACGCTCCCGCTCGCTCGGATCGATCCCGCGTCCATCGTCTTCGACCGCGAAGCAGATCCGTCCGCCGCCGAAATCCTCTACTTCCATGCGCACAAGACCCTCAACCTCCGCGGTGTGCTCGATCGCGTTGGCGATTAGATTGCGCAGCGCCTGCGCGAGGCGGTCCGGATCGGCGCCGAGCACATCCGTGCGGCACCGTTACCAGCTCGAAACGTCGTACGGCGACCAGGCTCATCCCGTCCCACAGCTCACGCACGTACTCGGGCAACTCGATCGAGCTGCGTCTGCAGGAACTCGGTCTGCTCGGCCTTGGCGAGCAGCAGCAGATCGTCGACCAGGCGCGTGATGCGAGCTATCTCGGCCTGCACAAGCCGCTCGACGCGCCTCACCTCTGGCTCGCTGGGAGCGGTCTGCGCGGCAAGCACCTCCAGCTGGCCGCTGATCACGGTCAGCGGCGTACGCAACTCGTGCGAGGCGTCGGCCACGAACGCTCGCTGCCCGGCGAATGCCTCGGTGAGCCGATCGAGCATGTGGTTGAACGCGTCGGCCAACACTCGCAGCTCCTGCGCCTCGCCGGAGACTCCATGGATGCGGGGATACAGATCGCCGGCGTCAACCCTCGCCGCCACCTCGGCCATCCGCCGTAGCGGTCGCGAGAGGTGCGTACCGATCAACCATGCTCCGATCAAGGCGCCGAAGCAGCGTCAGCACCCCCGCAAGCACGAAGGTTCGTATATCGCTCGAGAAATCGGGATCGTGTCCTTGGGCACCGACACGGACGTAAAAGACAAGCAAGGTCACCGCGGAAGCAAGCAGCACAACAAGCGCCACCCAACCGGCCAGACGCCAGCGCAGGTCGCCTGGAACCAGGCGCCCGATGCCGAGGCGCTTAGCCACCGCTGCCGAGGCGATAGCCGACCCTGCGCACCGTGAAGATCGGAGCCGGACTATCGGGACGCCCGAGCTTGCGTCGCAGATACCCGACGTAGACGTCGACCACATTTGTGGCCGGGTCATGCTGATAGCCCCAGACGGCGCTGAGGATCTGCTCGCGCGAGAGCACCCGGCCGCCATGGCGCATCAGATAGACGAGTAGCTCGAACTCGGTCGTGGACAATGCCACCTGGGTGCCAGAGCGGCGCACCTTACGAGTCAGCAGATTCGCTTCGATATCGGCGCTCTGAAGCGTGGTGGTCGAGGCTTGCGCGGCGACACGCAACTGCGCACGCACCCTTGCCAGCAGCTCGGCAAGCGAAAACGGCTTCACCAAATAATCGACCGCACCCGCGTCCAGGCCCGCCACGCGGTCCTCGATCTCAGCGCTGGCGGTGAGCACGATCACCGGCAACTCCGGCTTGAAATCGCGTAGCTTGGCCAATAGCTCCATACCGCCGAGCCCTGGAAGCATCAGATCGAGTACCACCATGTCGAAGCTCTCGTGTCGCGCCCGTTGTTCTCCCTCGAGGCCGTTGAGCGCTGCCTGCACCACAAATCCTTCAGCCTCCAGCCCACGCTTGAGGAAATCGACTATCCCCGGCTCGTCCTCCACCAACAGGATCGACGGCGCGAATGCCGTGCCTGCACCAAGCTCGGCTATATCGGCCATCGACTCAGGATAGGCGCTCGACTCTCGTCAGCTACCGCTTCAAGCGGTTTCGATGATTTTTCTCACCATTCTGTTATTGGTCGCTTAGCAAGTGAGCACACACTCCTCCCATGCCTGCCGAGCCGCAGAGCCCCGTTCGTGGCGCCGCCCGGGTCAACTTCCACCCCAACTTCCACCCCGCGGAAATTTCGAACGCGAGCTCCCCGATGCAGACACTCACGCCAGGCCAAGCGACGGACGCATCACCGGCGGAGGGACGGTCGGCAACGAGCGCCTGACGGCAGCCACCGGCCTGCTGCTCGTGGCGCTGCTTGCCGTGATCGGCGTGAGCATCCTGCGGTTGCGCCCGCTCATCTCTGTGCACCTGTTTGTCGGGCTGGTGCTGATTCCCGTGATCTGCTTGAAGCTTGCGAGCACCGGCTATCGCTTCGTGCGCTACTACACCTCAGACCCCGTTTATCGCAAGCGGGGCGCGCCGCCGATCCTGTTGCGTCTGAGCGCCCCGATCGTCGTGGCTACGAGCGTCGCGGTGCTCGCCACCGGGGTCGCATTGCTGTTTACCGGACCGGAATCCTCCGGCACGCTGCGCTTGCTGCACAAGGTGAGCTTCATCGTATGGGTCGCTTTCACGGCGTTGCACATTCTCTGTCATCTGCCCGACATACAAAAGACCTTTCTCACCAGCCGCGGGGGTCGTGTCGAGTACAACAGACATGCCGCCGGCTCGAGCGGACGAATCATCTCGATCGTCGGTGCACTAGTTGCGGGTGTTGTGTTGGCAATCGCCCTGATCCCCCACTTCGGCGCTTGGACGCACTTCGAGGCATTTCACCATCACCACTAGTCATGCCCCCTAGACCGACAAACGCCAGAGACGCGGCACTGCGCAGGTTGAACACCGCGAACCGTTGGCTGGTCGCGAGCTCTGTGGCACTGACAGGCGTATTCGTCGAGGTTGCCGCGCAGGCCTTCCCCGGCAAAACCATCAAGGCGTCGAACGCGACGCGAGCGCACACTCGGACCACCCAGAAAGCTTCGTCGAGGACTACCGCGAAATCGCTTCAGCCGCCGGTGCAAGCACCGCGGGCAAGCACGACCCCGGAACCGACCACTCCTCACGAAACGCCTCCCCAGGAATCGGCTCCCAGCCACAAATCTTCTCCATCCCAGGAATCGGCGCCCGCGGGGGAAGCGGCGGCGCCCGCCCAGGGAGCGACGCCGACAAAAGAATCCGCGCCCGCGCAAGAATCGAAACCAGCGCCGGAACCTGCTCCCGCCAAAGAGGCGGCGCCCGCCCAGGAATCCGCCCCCGCGCAAGAATCGGCGCCGGTCGTATCGGGCGGATCGTGATGGGGATGGCGAAGCTCGCACGCGCAAGATGGCAAGCGCTCGGCACGAGCGTCGAGCTGCTCGTGAGCGATGACGACGCACAGGCGGTCAGCGCCTTGGCGCGGGCGCGGGCGATCCTCGAGCGCCAGCTCGACGAGGTCGATCGGGCTTGCAGCCGCTTCCGAGAAGATTCCGAGCTGATGCGCGTCAACATCCGAGCCGGGCGCACCATTCGAGTCGACTCGCTGTTGATCGAGGCGGTCGAAGTGGCCCTACGCGCCGCCGAGCTGACAGACGGAGACGTCGATCCGACAGTAGGAGCGGCACTCGTGATCGCGGGCTACGACCGCGACATACAGCTGCTCGACCGTATTTCGCAGGCGACCGGGGTTTCGCCGGCGACCGGGGACGCCCTCACCGGAGTCTGCCCTCGGCCGGTGACGGCACCACGCACTTGCCCACCCTCGGCGATAGCGCCAAGCATCCGCGCAACGCTGCTCTCGGGATGGAGGACGGTCGAGCTCGATCGCGAACGCTCCACACTCAGGATCCCGCGCGGCGTGAAGCTCGACCTCGGCGCCACGGCGAAGGCCTGGGCGGCAGATCGAGCAGCCGGCGCTATCTACGAAGCGGTCGGCTGCGGCGTGCTCGTGAGCCTTGGCGGCGACATTTCCACCGCGGGCCCCGCCCCCGGCGAAGGGCTTCCTGGACAGAAGGCCCAGACAGGCTGGCGGATACACGTCGCCGACGACCACCGCGGCGGCCCCAACGCCCCGGGTCAGACAATCTCGATCGCGGGCGGAGGACTTGCCACATCCAGCACCACGGTACGTCGTTGGCGCCACCGCGAACAGACGATGCACCACATCATCGATCCCGCTAGCGGCGCGCCCGCGGAGGAAGTGTGGCGCACCGTCAGCGTCGCGGCGAGCGATTGCGCCGACGCAAACATCGCGGCGACAGCAGCGATCGTGCGTGGGACACGCGCGCCAGGATGGCTCGCCGGGCTTGGACTGCCGGCAAGGCTTGTCGGTCGCGACGGCGAGGTATTGACGCTCGGCGCCTGGCCTGCGGAGGACGAGGCGCGATGAGGCAACCGACGTCAACCGCGCCCCGCCGGGAGACGTTGACAAGCCGTCCTGGCGCACCCTTGCACCCGGAAGAGCCCGCATGAGCCCCCTCCTGGCGGCGACGGGCCCAAGCGCCTATTGGTACTTGACTCGCTCCACCGGAGCCGTTGCGCTGATCCTGTTGACGCTCGCGCTCGCGCTCGGCGTAGTCGACGTCGGGCGTTGGAGCTCGGAGACCTGGCCGCGCTTCGTGGTCGACTCGCTGCACCGCAGTGTGTCGCTGCTGGCGCTTGCCTTCCTGTGCCTGCACATCCTCACCGCCGTGCTCGACAGCTTCGCGCCGATCTCGTTGGCAGACGCGGTGATCCCGTTCACGGGCAGCTACCGGCCTCTCTGGCTTGGGCTGGGCGCGCTTTCCTTCGACCTGATCCTCGCCGTGATCCTCACCAGCGTGTTGCGCCGGCGGATGGGCCATTCGACCTGGCGAGCCGTCCACTGGCTCGCCTATGCGAGCTGGCCGATCGCACTGCTGCACGGGCTGGGTAGCGGAAGCGACGTCAAAAGCACCTGGATGCTGGCGATCAGCATCGGCTGTTTGATCGTGGCGATCGCAGCGGTGCTCGGGCGCGTCGCCGCCGGTTGGCCGAATCGGCTCGCTCGTCGTGGCGCCGCGCTCGGCGCGATCGCAGTGTTTACGCTCGGGCTGTTCCTGTGGCTTCCAGGCGGCCCGCTCGGCAAAGAATGGGCACGCCGCTCGGGCACACCCGCGGCGCTGCTCGGCCATTCAGGCCACGCCTCCTCCAGCGCCAGCGCCAACGCATCCTCAGCCTCGGCCTCTTCATCCTCGAGCGCAGCCGCCTCAGCCTCCAGCGAGAGAAGCAGATGAACCCAGGCCTCAACGACACGACCGCCGAGCTCGAGGCGATATTCGACAGCACCGCGCCACCGCCGGCTGCCGGTTTGCCGCGTCTCCTGGAGGGCGTGCCGGCGCATGGTGCCATGTCCCTACAGGCACACCTCGACACGCACGGCGAGCTGCCCTCCAGCCGGCGACGCGACCGGCGGGGCGACCGGCGGGGCGCGGCAGCCCTGATCGACCAGATCGAACAGGCCGGTCTTGGCGGTCGCGGCGGCGCCGGCTTCCCGATGGCAAAGAAGATGCACATGGTCGCCGCCGGCCGGGGCAAACCGATCGTCGTGGTAAACGCCACCGAGGGCGAGCCCGCAAGTCTCAAGGACCGCACGCTGCTGGAGACGCTGCCGCACCTGGTGCTCGACGGCGCCGCGCTCGCCGCGCGTGCGATCGGCGCCGAGGAGGCAATCCTGTGCGTGTGCGAGTCGGCGGTCGTGGGCGCCGAACGCTTGGCGCAGGCGATTGTCGAACGTGAGCATCTGCCAGGGCATTGGCCGCGAATCGGGCTGCGCAACACTCCGATGGGCTACGTGGCAGGACACGAGTCGGCACTCGTCAACCATCTGAACGGCGGTCCGGGCAAGCCGACCTTCTCACCGCCGATGCCCTTCGAGCGCGGCGTGCGTCGGCGTCCGACGCTCGTCAACAACGCCGAGACGGTCGCCCACGTCGCACTGATCGCGCGTCACGGCCCACGCTGGTTTCGAGAGCTGGGCCTGGCCGATCAGCCGGGATCGACGCTCGTGACGCTCTCAGGGCCCGTCGCCTACCCCGGCGTCTACGAGGTGGAGTACGGCGCCTCGTTGTCATCGCTGGTTGACGCCGCCGGCGGAACAACCACTCGAGTGCGTGCCGCCCTGTTGGGAGGCTATGCCGGCACCTGGGTCGACGGTGCCTCGCTGCCAAGGCTGGCGCTGTCAAACGCCCACCTGGCGCCGCATGGCGCCAGTCTCGGCGCCGGGGTCGTTTTGCTGCTCTCAGAGGCCGCGTGTCCGGTCGCGGAGACGGCGCGTGTGACCCGCTGGCTTGCCGGCGAGAGCGCCGGTCAGTGCGGGCCTTGCGTGCACGGCCTCGATGCGCTTGCCCAGACGCTGGAGGAGATATGCCGTGGCAGCGTTCGCGGTGATGCGATGACACGGCTCGAGCAGCTCTCGAGGCTCATCAACAGGCGAGGCGCCTGCGCCCACCCCGACGGGACCGTTCGCTTTGTGATGAGCGCCGTCAACGTGTTCGCCGAGGAGCTGGCCGACCACGCCCGCTACGGCCCATGCGATGCGTGCGCACGCCGATCCGAGCTGCCACTGCTGCCGAGATCGGCGGATGATCACAGCGGCGTGAGCTCGTGAGCGAGGACGATCACAGCGGCGTGAGCTCATGAGCGAGAACGATCACAACAGCGTGAGCTCGTGAGACGTCCTGTGCCAACCCTCGGCGGTGAGTATGCGCTGCAGCGCGCCATGTCGCGTGGGGTCGTGAGCGATATGCCTGCCCGTCGTCGAACCGACCTGCCCCTCCGATGAGCCAGCAACTACGCCTGAATCCGATCGCCTGCGAGGCGCATGGCATGTGCGCCGAGCTCCTGCCCGAGCGGATCATACTCGACGAGTGGGGGTACCCGATCCTCGATGAGCGGCCGCTGCCTGCCGAGCTTGTGTCCCTTGCGCAGCGGGCAGCGCAGGCTTGTCCCACCTTTGCGCTGCTTGTGGAACGGGAGCGACGTTGACCGAGAACGTCTTTCAAAAAGATCGGCACGCCCGGGCTTTCAAAATGAGCGGCGCGGTAGGGCCGTTTATCGTTCATGGAAATGAAGGCCGGGATGTATGGCTCATCTTTTGGATGCTCTGTCCAACACCCCCTTTTTGCGAAGGCCTAGGTAAAGATTTGGTACCAAAATAAACGCCCCAGGTCCACACCAAGGGGTATGGATACGTGCAGGTCATTTTGAAAGACCTTCTAAACCCAGTTGTCCCAAATCCGACCCGTTGTCCCAATCCGACCCGTTGTCCCAAACGCACCCCGTGGCATGTGCCCAAACGCACCCCGTGGCATGTGCGCAGACCAAACGTTGATACCTAATCTTTAGGTTTTGTGTCGTATTGGTGCCGCGGACACGGTGGATCGCGCTTTTTTAGATCGCACCGACGTGCACGGCCGCCAAGCCTTGCCAAGGTCCATAGCTGCGAAAAACCCACGGACCTCGTCTTCGCCCACTCGTGCCCACGGATCGCCCCCGCTGAGCCTGCGCCCGACGTACTTGAGCAGGCCGACGTCCCCGGCCGGCAGCTGGTCGTAGCGGCCCTGGCCGTGCAACGCCAGCATCTCGACCGTCCACGGCCCGATCCCGGGGATCGCGCGCAGCCGCCGCCATGAGCGCTCGTGATCGGCGTCGTGCAGGTCCAAGCGTCCGCTTGCCACCTCGCGAGCTACGCGCACGAGCAGGCGCGCGCGCGAGCCAGCCAGGTCGAAGGACTCCAGGCGCGCCGGCGCGGCGCCCGCGAACACAGCCGGCGAGGGCACGTCGCGCAGAGGGCGCTCACATCCCTCCCAAGCCGCCCAGCGCGGCCCCATCGAGGCCACGATGCGCCGCTGGATCGCCGCGGCCCGCTCGTATTCGATCAGCTGCTCGCAGATTGCCCACGCGAGCGCCTCAAATGGCTCTGGTCGTCGCCTGGGCCGCAGCCACGGTCGCTCGCGGATCGAGCGTCCGATCAGCGGATCGCGCGCGAACTCGCGCTGAAAGGCGCTCAAGTCGTCATCGACGCCGAGCGCGAAGCGCATCCGCTCGATCCCGTAGCGCGCCGCCTGCGCGCTGGGCGAGCGAGCACCGAACATGACCGCGTCGTGGGCCGTCTGGGCCACACGCACGTGCACCGGCTCTCCATCCTTGTGTAGCAGTCGTTCGAGCACCCCTCCGCGACTGCGCAGCACGCCATCCATGCCGCCGACGCGCGGCAGGCGAAACGGGCCGGCCGGCCTGACCTCGACGCGCAGCTCCAGCGGAGTGCTCAACGACTTCTGACTGGAGCCCCGAGCAGGTGCACGTCGACCAGCAACGAGCGAGACGCCACGATCTGGACCAGCTCGTTCGATGGCACGCTTGCGCGCGACCGAGACGCCGAGCGGCACGCGCGCGACGGCGCTTGCTGGTGGCGGCGTCCCAGCACGCCGGCAAGGACCGCACCCGCCACAAACCCCCCGGCCGCGACCGCGGCCGTGGACCGGGGGAACGGACGGCCCGGCCTGGCCCGGGAGCACGAGCGCTCGGCGACTCGGCTCCAGCACCGGAAGAGCGTCAACTTCCTCGATATCACTCCGTTCGTTCACTCTCAGTGTAGGAGTCGTCAGACCACCTCGCCGGTGCGAGGGCTCGCAGGCTACAACTCGCGCTCGTACACGCGGTAGCGACGCACGATCTTGCCGCCCATGCCTTCCATCGCGCGGTTCATCGGCTTGTTGATCTCGAGGATCCAGCCCATCTCGCCACCCTTCTGGGGCGTGGTTTCGGCCGCGTCGAAGTGCATCTGGTAGAAGCGCGCGGCGACGCCGGTGTGCTGGTACTCGGGCTTGACGCCCAGCGCGAACACTCGCACCGCGTCGATCTTCTTGCGCTCGCGCAAGGCCGTTATCCAGCCGAACGGCAGCAGGCGGCCGTTCAGCTTGGCGAGCACCTGGTTGAAGTCGGGCAGCGTCAGCGCCGCGCCCACGACCTCGCCGGTGTCCTTCTTTTCGGCGACCATCGCCCAGTTCTCATCCAAGACCGGCTTGAGGTCCTTGGCCATGTGGCGGACCTCCTCCTCGTTGAGCGGCACCGAAGCCCCAGTTGTTCTCCCACGCGGAGTTGTAGACCTCGAGGAAGCGGGTGATCTCGGCGTGCAGGTCTTTCTTGCGAAAGCCGCGACACACGATCCCGTGCTCTGACTCGAGCTTGTCGGCGGCCTCCCAGATCGCCGGGATGCACGTTCTCGCGCCCGGTGACGTGCAGGCTCCACATGTAGAGGTCCATCGCCTTGTCCATGCCGATGTCCTGCTCGAGCAGGCGCTGGTAATAGGGGTGATGCCAGGGGCACAGGATGATCGGCGGGCGCTCGTGACCCTCGACGAGCAGGCCGCACTCGTCGTTGGTGGTGAAGTCCATCGGGCCCACCATGCGATCGCGCCCGCGCTCACGCAGCCACTGCTCGGCGGTCGCCGAGCAAGGCGCGTGCCGCCTCGGGATCGTCCTCGCACTCGAACCACCCGAACAGGCCCCACTCGTTGTCCTGGAACTCGTTGAAGTTGCGATCGATGTGCGCGCTGATGCGCCCCACCGCCGTGCCGTCGCGCCAGGCGAGGAAGTACTGCGCCTCGGTGTGCTTGAAGAACGGGTTCTTCTTCTGGTCGAGCCGTTTCTTGACGTCCATCAGAAGCGGCGCGACCCAGTTGCGCTCGTTACGATAGAGCCGCCATGGCAGCTTGATGAACGTGTTCAGCTCGCTCCGGCTCGTGACCGGGCGGACCTCGACGCTCATTGTCTTCCCCGACGTCTCGACAGCCATCGCCGCGCACCCTATAGGAGAGAGCCTGCATGCCCACCATCAACAGACGTCTTCGCCAAGGTCCGCGGCCACGAGCGCGAAGAGCTGCTTGCGGGCGGCGCGCGAGGCCGACCTGATGCCCTACTTCCGCACCGTCGAGTCGCCCGCGATGCCGGTCGTGGAGATGGAGGGCGCGCCGCGGATCATGCTCGCCTCCAACAACTACCTCGGGCTGACCGGCGACGAGCGCGTGATGGGAGGCGCGCGTGATGCGCTCGCCCGCTACGGCACCGGACTGACCGGCTCGCGCCTGCTCAACGGCACGACGCCGCTGCACCTGGAGCTCGAGCGCGAGCTCGCCGAGTGGATGGGCACCGACGACGCGATCGTCTTCACGACCGGCCATCAGGCCAACGTCGGCACGCTCGGCACGCTGCTGGACGCCAAGGACACCGTCATCGTGGACTCCGCCGACCACGCCTCGATCCTCGACGGCGTGCTGCTCTCCAAGGCGAAGATGCGCCCCTTCAGGCACAACCGCATGGACAAGCTCGAGCGTGCCCTGCAGCGCGCCGAGCAGGACGGCGGCGGCGTGCTCGTGGTCGTCGACGGCGTCTTCTCGATGGAGGGCGACGTGGCGCCGCTCGTGGACATCGTCGAGCTGTGCGAGCGCTACGGCGCGCGGCTGATGGTCGACGAGGCGCACGGCGCGGGCGTGCTCGGCGCACGCGGCGCGGGCGCCGCGGAGCTGCTCGGCGTCGAGGATCGCGTGGACCTGCGCATGGGCACCTTCTCCAAGTCGCTCGCGGCCTGCGGCGGCTTCGTGGCGGGCCCGGCCGAGGTGATCGACTACCTGCGCATCTCCAGCCGCGCCTTCCTGTTCACCGCCTCGGCGGTCCCGGCTGCGCTCGGCGCGGCGCTCGCGGCGCTGCGCATCATCCGCTCCGAGGAGGGGCCGCGCGCTGCTCGCCGAGGTGCTCGCGAACGCGCGCTATCTCGCCGACGGCCTGCAACGCGCTCGGCTACCGCACGCTACGGGGAGAGCCGGTGCGCACGGGCCCGGCAGCCAGACAGTCCCACGCAGAGCATCGTCACGCCGATCGTGCCGGTGCTCGTCGGCGACGACTGGAAGGCCGCCCTGCTGTGGCGGGCGCTGTATGACGGGGGCGTGTTCACCAACTGCGCGCTGCACCCGGCCGTCCCGCCCGGAGGGGCGCTGCTGCGCACGAGCGTGATGGCCACCCACGATCGCCCCACGCTCGACCGAGCGCTCGAGGTGTTCGCGACGGTCAAGCGCGAGTTCGAGGCCGAGCATGGTCCGCTGCCCGGACCACTCGAGGCCTAACAGCATGTCTCAAACCCGCGGCCGCGAACGCGGAGGGACCGCAAATTTGAGATACGTTCGACGCGAGCGCTTCGACTAGCCGGGACAGCGAAGACCCTTGATCGCCCCCACGCTTCTTCACAAGACGAACATCTTCAGAAAAAGCCCGCTTCTAGCGAACGTTCTGAGAGAACACTGTTGACCCAGAGCGCCCTGGCTGGCTAGCTTCTCAGAACGCAAAGCACGACCGTCCGAGGCCCGCCTGCAAGCCAGCGGTAGAGGGGTGCCGAGGACTTTCGCGACACGCTCGCGAGGGAAGCAGCGGACGATCGTGTGGCGCGCTACTCGTACAACCAGCCAAGCTTGTCGCGCGCCCCGGGGGCACCCGCGGCGGCGACGGGGAGTGAGCACACATGAACGCGACAGCGACCATTGCCCCTGCAGGCCCTCAGCACATGCGCGCCCTCGAACGCGCCAACCAGGTACGCCTTGCCCGTGCCGAGCTCAAGCGCCGCGTGGCCAGCGGCGAGATAGGCGTCGCCGAGGTGATCCTCGAGTGCCCGTGGGAGGCCGACAGCATGGCCGTCTCCGACCTGCTGATGAGCCAGCGCCGCTGGGGCCAGACGCGCTGCCGCAAGTTCCTCGCCCAGATCCCGATGTCCGAGCAGAAGACGGTCGGCTCGATGACCGAGCGCCAGCGCCACACGCTCGCGGCGATGCTCACCCCAAGCGGCTCGGTGACGATGGACAGCCCCTGGCTGACAGCTGGCGCCCCTCGGCTCGGCGCAGCTACGGGCAGCCGGATGAGAGCTTGACCTGCCACCAGCCGGCGAGCATCCCGATCAAGCCGAGGCGCGGACGCACCTCCCACACGCCACAATGCCCGTCGCCGAGATCGGCCACCGGCACGCGCACGAACTTGTAGTGGCCGGGTTCGAGCTTCATCCGCTGCAGCAGGGCCCGCGAGCGCTGCTCCAGCGCCGTGCGCTCGGCGACCTGGCCGCGCACCTCGCCCACGCGCAACGCAAGCCGGTCGCGCACACGCTCCAGCTCGGCCAAGCTCAACAGACGTGGCCCACTGAACGCCTCCGCCGGCTTCGTCGTGCGGAGAGATGTGCGGGAATGTATGAGCTACGAGGCCGGAGAGCTCGCGCTCGAGCTTTGCCACCTGCGCCCTGAGCGCCTCGCGCGCCGCGTGCTCGTCGGGCTCCGTGCCGTCGTGGCCGAAGAGAGCCATTGCCCTTACGCCCTGTGCCAGCACCGAAGACGAGATCGGTGTCGAGGCGATCGACCGTGAGCTGCTCGGATTGCACCATGCCCTGCTCCTCCCGTGGAAACGACCTCACCGATGTTAGCTGCCCAGCACGTCGCGGTAAAGGCTCTAGACGCCGCCACTGGTCAGAAGCCCCCGCCGGCAAGGACACCGCTGGCTGGCCCTCGATCAGTCAGTCGCCCCACATGTCGCTCAGCGCGGAGCGACACGCCCACAGCGTCTCTTCGGCGTGCAGCGCCGGCACGCCCGGCCACCTGCACCGCGAATAGGACCAGCCGGCGTGTCTGCGAACTCGGCTGGTGAGCCTGGGGCAAGCTGCCCAAAGAGAATTGCCAGCGGACTGTCGGCGTCGGCGACGACGAGTCTGCCACCGCCCAGGCTGGGCCCTTCGCGACCTCGACCGAGACGCTCCTCGGCGCGGCTCACGCGGATGCCGAGCGGCCCGTTGACGGTGTCGGCGTCCAGCGCCCACACCGGCACGGCGGTATCGATCAGGCCGATCGTGAGAATGTCAGCGAGCAAACCTTCGGAGAGAAAGCCACCGTCGAGCATCCGTTCGAGTACCGCCGCCTCGATCGGCGTCCTGTGCACGTCCGGGTCGAGACCGATGTGGCGGAAGAAGACCCTGTAGGCGGCCGGAATCGGCTCTTGGCGGACGTTCACCGCGCGCGCTCCGCGCCAGCGGTTGGATAGTTCGCGCAAGCGCGCCATTACCGCCGGGCGGCGAGCTGCCGGTGAGCGAGCCTGCGCTGGGCGAGGTCTATCGTCGTGCACATCAGCCCGAGCCCGGGCAGCTCCTGCTGGACCTCACGCTCGCACCAGCCGCGCACGGGCTCGCTCGCTCATCGTCTGTCCCGGCCTCCAGCCGCGGGCGCGCGAGGCCGCCAGCAGTTCGCTCACACGCGTGCGCAGCGTGGCAAGCGACGGCGTGCTCAGCAGCGCCGCGCTCTGCACCACGCCGCCCGGATAGACGAACGTGATCTGTGGACAGCTGACCATCGCAAAGAGCTCCCCGAGTCGTCCTTCCCCGTCCACGCCAACCGGCACCGTCAAGTGCTTTGCGCGCACCAGATGCGCGACTGAGGAGGCTCCTTCTTTGACGGCGACGGCGGCAAAGCCGACCTGCGGAAAGGCGGGCGCGAGCTGCTGCAGATCGTCGAGGACTCCGGGGCAGGAGCCGGCCTGGAAGAACAGCGCGAGAACTACCGGTCCTCGTTCGTAGAGCTCACAGATGTTGAGGATCCCCTGCCCGCGCTCCGAGCACGCCGGTATTTTGCCCGCCGACCCATCGTTGGCGTGCGTTGCGACGTCCACTTCGCCGGCGGGCCCACCGACCGCGTAGGGAGCCGCGAACGGCGGGATGCGCGCACCCGGATGGATGCTTGTGACGCCTTTGTGGGAGTTGAGCGCGACGTGGATCGTGAAAGCGATCAACAGGATCACCGCCAGGATCACCACATAGAGGCCGTAGCGCGTCCCCGCGACTCCACGGTAAGGCGAGCCTCCCATTCCAGCAACCACGCCTCCCCCTCGACCGCCCACGCCTCCCTCTGGGCCGCGCGCTTCACTCTCGCGCCGGGGATGGTCGGGCTCGCCAGGGGCGGAGGAGCCGTCATCGGTTGGTGGTCTCCGGCGAGCCGGTCCGGCTCATGGCGCGGTGAGCCCGCGCCGCCTTGCGCGCCGGCGGGGGGCGATCCCCTTGAGGGCGCCCAGGCCGGCCCGGATCCGCTCGCTCAGCGGCTGCTCGCTTTCGGCGAGCACGACCGCGGCAGGCAGCGCTATCAGCACGCCGAGCAGCGAAACCGAGAGGTCGACGAGCGTGACGAGCCCGAAGTCGCGCAGCATCGCGATGTCGGAGAAGACCAGCACGCCAAATCCCGCTATCGCGGTGACACCTGAGGCGGCGACGGCAGCGCCTGTGTAGCGGTAGGCCCGACGCAACGCCTGTACCGTTGAGTGCCCAGCCAGGCGCTCCTGGCGATGGCGCTCTGAGAGCAGCACGCTGAACTCGGTGGAGATGGCGATCACGAGCGCACCGAGCGTGACCGACATCGGGTTGAGCGGGATGCGCAGCGCGAACACCACGAGCGCCGACCAGCCTGTGGCGAGCACGATCGGCGCGAGCGGCACCAGCGCGCGCCGACGGTCCCCCCTGAAGGCGACGAGCAGAATCAACGCAACCGCGGCGAGCGCCACGAGCAGCGTGACCACACGCCGCCAGGGCGAGGCGATCTGCGCCCCTGCCTGGGCGGCCAGCACCGACAGCCCGACGAGCCGCGCGCTCACGCCCGCCGGCGGATGCAGAGCTCGACTGCATCTCTTCGATCACGTGTTGTTGCTGCTGGAGCGACATCAAGCGAATGCCAAACGCGAGTGTGGCCACGTGACGGTCGGGCGTGATGACGTCTTCGGAGAAGTAGGGCGGCAGCGCCGCGAGCAGTGCGTTGACCCGCTTCTGGTTCAGTTTGGCCGTGGAGCCCGCCCCTTCTTCGTGGAAGAGGTCGGGCAGCGAGAAGGCGGGACACAGCTGCGCATGTCCACAGCCCTTGGCCGAGCTATAGCCAAAGCGCTTGAGGATCGCGCCCTCGTACGCGCTCATCCATTCGATCGTCGCGAGCTTGGTCAGCGCACTGGAGCTGACCATCAGGTCGATCTCACCGCCAACCCCTGTCACGCGCTCGAGTTCGTCCAGGTTGTGAAGCGAGGAGAGATTCTGCGGGGCGAGCTTGGAGATGTCGGTTTGCACTTGGGTCTGGGTGTCCAGCCCCCAGCCGAGCACGGCCAGCACGAGGCCGACCCCGAGCACGCGGCCCGGGTAGCGCACAGCACGGTCGAGCGCCATGTTCGAGACGAAGCGGCTGGCGGCGTTGTCGGTGAGGATCTCGCGCGCGCCCTGCCAAGCCGGGGCCACCATTCCAAAAAAGGCATGTCCCCGCGCGCGCGCGGGGGACAACGCCGATTTTTCGGCTTCTCCCGTCCCTCCGCCGGCGCCGGCAAAGTCTCCTCCCGACAAGACGCTGGGCTCTACGACCGGCGAGCACCAACGCGGCCGACCCGGCCGTCAGAGCGCAGAGGAACGCGATCGCGACACCGAGCACGAGCAGCAGGCCGAAGCCACGCACCATCGGCACCGGCGAGAGCATCAGCACCAGCAGGCCGCCGATGCTCGCAAGCACGGCCGTGGCGATCGTGGGTACGCCGTCGAAGCGCGGCTCGACGAATCGCCTCGAGCGTATCGCTGCGCCCGTCGGCACGGGCCTCCTCGACGCGCGACTGGAACTGGATCGCGTAGTCCACGGACAGGCCGACCAGCACCGGCAGCACGGCGACCGAGGCCATCGTCAGCGAAGCGCCCGAGAGCGCGAGCGCGCCGAACGTGAGCGCGGTGGCAAGCAGCGCGATCGCAAGCGGCAACAGGCGCGGGCGTCCCTTGAAGATCAGGCTGAGGACGAGCCCCATCACGAGCAGCACCGCGATCAGCAGCAGCTCGATCGAATGCGAGATCGAGCTCGTGACGTCGCTGACGATCACGGGCTCGCCGGTGACCAGGTAGCTCTCGCCATTTTGCAGGTGCCACTGGCTCATCGCCACGGCCTGGCGAATCAGGCCGATTGCGTGCGAGCGCTGCGCTTCTGAGAGACCGGCCTTCAGGCGTATCGAGACGAGCGCCGCTTCGCGGCTGGGGAAGAGGTAGGCAAAGCGCTGGTTGGGAGTGCCCGATGGCTTGGTCGGGTCGAACACCACCTTCGAGACGAATTCGTGGTCGTCGAGGGTGGGAGCGCTGCTCAGGCCATAACGGATTGAGAGCGCGCTGACTTCGGCGGCAAAGCCCGCCATCGTCGCCTTGCGCGCTTCGGCGCCCAGCGTCCTCGCCTCCTGCGCACCCAGCCCGCTTGCGAGTGCCTTGCGATAGACGGTGCTCTGTGCCTGCTTGGCCTGCGCTTCGGCCTGGGCGCTGCGCGAGGCGAGCGCTTCGTCCACCCATACCGCCGCCTCGTTGAGGAACGTGCCGGGGCCGAACACCACCTTGACCGCTTTGCTGCGCATCAGCTGCCCGCAGGGCCCGTTCACACCGCCCTCCTGGGGGAGCGCGGCAGCCGGCAGGCTCGGCGACATGCAGCCCTCCAGCCCGACGAGCCGGTCGATGTCGGAGCTGAGCACGAGCTTGCGCAGATCTCCCTTGACGAGCACCTCGACCGGCTCTTCGCCGAAGTGCTTGTAGAAGCTCTGCGTGTTCTTGTAGGTAGCGCTGGAGCTGCCCACGAGCGTGTCTGTGGCGGCCGTCGGGCGCAGGCTGAGCGCAGCGATCGCACAGGCGATGCCAATCGCGGCGAACAGCCCCAACGTCAGCAACGGGCGACGCGCCGCGCGTAGCGCCAGCCCTGAGAAAAGCCTCCCCATAGTCACGTCTGAAGGCTAGCGCCGTGTCCGGTGGCCAAGCGCCGGACACGGCGGCTTGGAAGGTGTCTCAAAATCTGCGCGCCCCGAGATGGAAGCACCACAGGTTTTGAGACACCTTCCTAGGAAGTCTTTCAAAATGACCTGCACGTCTCAATACCCCTTTGCTTGGACCCGGGTGATTTATTTAGGTACCTAACCTTTATCTAGGCGTTCGCAAAAGGGGGGTGTTGGGGGACCATTCAAAAGACAAGCCATACACCTGGTCCTTCACGATCCGTGAAACCGGTCCTTCGCGATTCATAAACATCCCGCCGCACAGCTCATTCCGAAAGGCACTTACTCCATTCCCAGTGGACCCTGCGATTCGCCCGAGAGGAACTGGCGGACGAAGGCGTTCTCGGAGTCGAACAGCTCTGCCGCGGGACCGGACTCGACGATCTGTCCGCGCCACAGCACGGAGATGTGCTCGGCCACTCGCCGGGCGGACATGATGTCGTGGGTGATGACGACATAGGTGCCGCCGTTCTCTTCGTGGACCTCTTTGATCAGTTCGCAAAGCAGCGCGGTGCGCACCGGGTCAAGCCCCGAGTCGGGCTCGTCGAACAGCACGATCTCCGGGTCGAGCACGAGCGAGCGGGCGAAGCCGGCGCGCTTGCGCATCCCGCCGGAGAGCTCGTTGGGCATCTTCTCGCCGGCGTTGCCGAGCCCTACCTCGCGCATGCGCGAGTTGACGATCTCGGCGATCTCCTCTTCGCCCTTCTCGGTGTGCTGGCGCAGCGGGAAGGCGATGTTGTCGTAGAGGTTCATCGAGCCGAACAGGGCGCCGTCCTGGAAGAGCACGCCGAACTTCTTGCGAATCTCGAACAGCTCGGCGTCGGGCAGGCTGGGGATCGAGCGTCCCTGCACGATCACGTCGCCCTCGTCGGGATAGAGCAGTCCGACGATGTGCTTGATGCAGACCGACTTGCCGGTTCCCGAGGGACCGAGGATCATCGAGATCTTGCCCTCGGGCAGACCCATGTTCAACCCCGCAGCACGTGATTGGAGCCGAAGGACTTGTGGACGCCGATGAACTCGATCGCGTCGGGCACGCCCGTGGGGCGATTGACCCCCGTGTGAAACTCGACCTCCTCGTTATCGCCTGCCTGCCCCCCGCGATGGGGGGTTCCCCGCGATGAGGCGTCATGCTCCTGGACGATCGAAGGCTCCTCTGCGACGGGAAGTTCCTCGCCCTCGCCTGTGGGTGTCCCCTCCTCGCGCGCGGCCATCTTCAACCTCCGATCGGGGCTTTGGGGTTGGCGCCCCAGAAGACCTGGGTGCCGAGCATCCCGATCAGGTGCACGAGGATGATGTTCAACACCATCGACTTGGCCGTGGCGGTACCCACGCCTACGGGCCCACCACTGGCGTTGTAGCCGTAGTAACAGCCCACGAGCACGATCGCGGTGGCCATGAACATGGCCTTGATGAGGCTGTAGAGGAAGTCCGGAGGGTTCTGGAACTGCCAGAAGATCAGCAGGTAGCCGCCGGCGGAGACGGTGGCGACCTGCTGCACGACGGCGATGTAGGAGGCCAGGAAGGCAGCGCCGACGCCGGCGAGGTACATGAACGGGAGCACGACCCAGGCGGCAAGCAGGCGCGTGGCGCAGAGGAAGGTGATCGAGTCGATGCCCATCACCTCGAGCGCGTCGATCTCATCGGAGATGCGCATCGCGCCGAGCTCGGCGACGATTCCGGTGCCGACCTTCGCGGCCATCATGTAGCCGAAGGCGTAGGGAATGATCTCGCGCAGGTCGCACCACGCCGTGAAGACGCCGGCGTAGGCAGGCGCACCCTGGGCCTCGAGGAAGTAGGCGCCCTCGATGCCGCACTCCAAGCCGAGCACGAACATCAAGCGCCCAGATGATCAGCGTCGAGGAGACGATCAGGATGCCCGACTGGCGCAGCGCCTCGCCGAAGAAGTGAAAGACGCGCAGACCCCAGACGTCGCGCACGATGTTGCCGGCGAAGCGACCGATCTCCCCTGTTGCGGCGAGCCATTCGCGCGGTGTGACGAGAAGTTCGTTCATTACTTGATGACGAGGATGTTCGGGTGCGTCGCCAGCAGGAGCTGCGTGTAGGCATAGTCGAACGCGAAGATCGCCAGGAAGGTGACGACGACGGCCTGGTTGACGGCGCGGCCGACACCCTCGGCGCCGCCGGAGGCGGTCATGCCCTTGTAACAGCAGACGATCGCGATGATCGCGCCGAAGATCGTCGTCTTCAAAGCCGAGCCCCACAGGTCGGTGGTGGAGGCGTTGGCGAATAGCGTGTCCCAGAAGGGGCCGAGCGGCTGGCCGTTGACGAGCTCGGCGAGGATGCCGCCGAACAGGCCGAAGAGGATCGCGTAGACGTTGAACAGGCCCGTCACGAGCATCAGCGCGAGGAAGCGCGGGACCACGAGGTTCTTGACCGGGTCCACGCCAAGCACCTGCAGCGCGTCGAGCTCCTCGCGGATCTTGCGCGCGCCGAGATCGGCGGTGATCGCGGTACCGGCCACGCCGGCGAGCACGATCGCGGTCACGTTGGGGCCGATCTCGCGGATGGCGGCGAGCACGAAGATGCCGCCCAAGCGGTCCAGGGCACCGAAGATCGTGAGGAAGTTGGCGGCCTGCAGGCCCGGCGCGGCGTAGCAGATCGCGACGGTGGAGATCAGCAGCGGAAACCAGCACAGGCGCAGGGCGAACAGGAACTGCGAGACGAACTCGCCGCCATACGGATAGGGCGGGCGCAGGGCAGAGGCAATCGTCCTGCCGGTCAGGATCATCATGTCCCCGATTTCCTCGAGCAGACTCCTAGTAGGTAGGAAAGCCCGCTCGGCTGCACTGCGCACCATCTCAACCCCTCCTCGGGGGACGTCTCTATCTGCGCCCCCAACTGTACCGACCCGCGTCTCCAACTCTACGCGATCGGCAGGCCGAACGCCACCGGCACTAGAGGACGAACCCCACCGACCCCCGGCGCGGGCGCCACCGACAGCGCGGGCCGAACGCCTGCAGCCGGCCACCGGCACTGATATCGTGGCCCTCGCTGTGAGGGTGGGAAAGCTGCTTACAGGGGTATCGCTCGTCGCGTGCGGCGCGTTTCTCGCTGCGCTCACGAGTGGCTGCGGCGGCGCTCAGCGCAACGCGCACGAAGTGGCAGCCACCTACCCGGTGGAAATCCTCAGGGCGCGCTTCCCCGCCAAGCAGGCGATCGCGCGCGACGAGCGCTTCACGCTGGTCGTGCGCAACGCCGGCGTGCGCACGATCCCCAACATCGCGGTGACGCTCGACTCGTTCTATTACACGAGCACCTATCCAAAACTGGCCGTGAACAAGCGCCCTGTTTGGATCGTGAACACAGGCCCGGGGAGGGTCGCCACCAGCCCACCGATACAAACAGAGGAAGTCAACCCGCCTGGCGGCGGCGAAACGGCCTTCGTCAACACCTGGGCGCTCGGAGCGCTTGCTCCCCACGCCAGCCGCTTCTTCATATGGCATGTGACGCCCGTCAAGGCGGGGGTGCACACGGTTCACTACACCGTGGCGGCAGGACTCGACGGCAAGGCGCTCGCGCGGTTGGCCGGTGGCGGGCTGGCCACGGGCAGCTTGACCGCATCGATCGCTCCCACTCCCCCGCGCACGCACGTCAACCCGGAAACGGGCGAGATCGAACCGGGGCCACACCCAGCCTTCGTGAAGGAACAGCCCGCTTCCGAATAGTCATTCTGTTGTTGACATCGGCGCATGCGCCGATGTCCGGGACGGTGCATGCACCGTCCCGCGGAGGCGCGCATGCGCGCCTCCGTTCCCGATTTGGACGAATGTCGAAAGATCGCCTACGAGCTTTCGCCAAGTGAGCGCTACTCGCGCGCACGCTGGAGGCTACGATGCGAGGCCGCCCCAAATGCTTAGGACAAAACAGGAGGAGTAGAGCCCACCCATGCCAAAGAGCCGCCAGCAGAACGTGACAGCCGCGCAGTGGAGCGCCAACGGGAGCGCGCTCGGCTCGCTTGACCTGACGCTTCCCGGCAACCAGATCTTCGCCTCGAACGTGTTCAGCGTGGCGGTGCAACGCCGTCGCCTGCCCAAGCACGTGTTCAAGGCGCTGCAGCGCACGCTCGAGCGCGGCGAGGCGCTCGACACGACGCTCGCCGACGCCGTCGCGCAAGCGATGAAGGAATGGGCGATGGAGAAGGGCGCCACCCACTACACGCACTGGTTCCAGCCGCTGACCGGCTCGACCGCCGAGAAGCACGACTCCTTCTACGGCCCCGCCGGCGACGGCACCGCGATCGCCGAGTTCTCCGGCAAGGAGCTGATCCAGGGCGAGCCCGACGCGTCCTCGTTTCCGACCGGCGGCATCCGCGCGACGTTCGAGGCCCGCGGCTACACCGCCTGGGACCCGACGTCCCCGGCGTTCATCCTGGAGAACCCCAACGGCGCGCTGCTTGTGCATCCCGACGGCGTTCACCTCCTGGACGGGCGAGGCGCTCGACAACAAGATCCCGCTGCTGCGCTCGATGGACGCGCTCTCCGGAGCTGCCGTTGGAGCACTGGATCTGCTCGGCGCGGACGGCGCGACGCGCGTGTTCACGACGATCGGCTGCGAGCAGGAGTACTTCCTGATCGACGAGCAGTACTACTTCGAGCGTCCCGACCTGCTGACGACGGGCCGCACGCTGTTCGGCGCCAAGCCACCGAAGGGCCACGAGCTCGACGACCACTACTTCGGCTCGATCCCAGAGCGCATCCTCGCGTACATGCTCGAGTGCGAGGTGGAGCTGGCCAAGCTGGGCGTGCCGATCAAGACGCGCCACAACGAGGTCGCGCCAAACCAGTTCGAGGTGGCGCCGATCTTCGAGAACTCAAACGTGGGCGCCGACCACCAGATGCTGACGATGCAGATCCTGCAGAACACGGCGCGTCGCTATGGCCTCGTTTGTCTCCTGCACGAGAAGCCGTTCGCGGGCGTCAACGGCTCGGGCAAGCACAACAACTGGTCGATGGGCACCGACACCGGCCTGAACCTGCTCGACCCAGGCGATACGCCCGAGGCGAATCTCAAGTTCCTGTTCTTCTGTGCCGCCGTCATCCAGGCGGTGAACAAGCATCAGGCGCTGCTGCGCGCGTCGATCGCCAACGCCGGGCAGGATCACAGGCTCGGCGCGAACGAGGCGCCGCCCGCGATCATCTCGATCTTCCTGGGCGCCGATCTGGAGAAGGTGTTCACGGCGATCGAGGCGGGCAAGGTGCAGCCGTCCAAGCCAGGCTCGTTCCTGGGTCTTGGAACGCCGGTACTGCCGCCGCTGCCGCTGCACGGCGGCGACCGCAACCGCACGAGCCCGTTTGCCTTCACCGGCAACAAGTTCGAGTTCAGGGCGCTCGGCTCGAGCCAGTCGCCGGCATTGCCGAACACGGTGCTGAACACGATCGTGGCCGAGTCGATCGACGAGTTGACAGACAAGCTAAAGACCGCGCTCAAAGCGTCGGGTGCGACGCTCGAGAAGGCCGTTACGAAGGTCGTCAAGGAGGTCTGGTCGGCGAACAAGCAGGTGGTGTTCGACGGCGACGGCTACTCCGAGGAGTGGCACAAGGAGGCCGAGAAGCGCGGCCTTGCGAACCTGCGCACGACCCCCGACGCGCTGCCGTGGCTTCTCGACAAGCAGACCGTGGCTGCCTTCAAGAAGTACAAGGTGCTCTCCAAGCGCGAGCTGGAGTCGCGCCTGGAGGTGTTCACCGAGCAGTACGCGGTCAAGATCAACATCGAGTCCGAGACAGCCGCCCAGATCGCGCGCACGATGCTGCTGCCGGCGGCAGTGCGCTACCTGAATGAGCTCAAAGCCACGGGCCTGGACGAGCTTGTCGAGGAGGTCGAGCCGCTCGTGAAGGAGCTGCAGTACGCGATCGTAAAGCTCGAGGACGCCAACCTGAGCGACAACCAGCCCGACAGCTCGGCGATGAAGTGGGCGACCTACATGCGCGACACGACGATCCCGGCGATGGACGACGTACGCCAGGTGGCCGACCGCCTGGAGAAGCTGGTAGCCGACGATCTGTGGCCGCTGCCGAAGTATTCGGAGATGCTTTTCATCAAGTAATGGTTGCCCAAGGCTCACGTTCACTGGGCAACCGGGGTGATAGGTGACCCGTAGTGAACGTGAGCTTGCGGGAACTTGGATCCCGCGAAAGCCAGCCTCTAATGCGAGACGCCGCTTGACGAATAGAGTCGGGCTGTCCCGCGCGGCTGAACCTCGATCCTGTGCAACCAGCGATGCACGACGTCTCGGACGTAGGATTCCTCATCCCCAGTCCACTTCGCCTCGTATGCAACACGGTCAACGACGGCGATCGTGTTGCCGTGGTGTTCAATTTCCGCAGAATGAACTTTAGATAGCTTGTTGTCCCACGTCACCAGGACGCATGGCTCGTAGCCGGTGGCGAGCGCCTTGAGTAGAGCACCGTCCTTTTTGCCGTCGATCTTCTCGATATAGATAGCCGTGGCATCCAATCGACCGCGTCTCTTCAACTCTGCGGCTAGCTTCCAGTTGATGTCCTCGTCGAGAACGACGCGGCGACGTTCAGGCGGCGAGCCGAGCGAGTTCCGTCTCATATCCGATGGCGTCGTCTATCTCAGCGTCTGAGAGCTCGTAGTCCTCGAGCAGCACCTCGCGACCTCCCTCCGCAGCGGCAATGCTCGCGACAAGGGAAGTCGGGACGCGACGGCCGCGGACGACTGGGGCTCCCGAATGACGATCCGGATCGACCTCAATGTGCTCGCGCGGGTTTTGGATCGCCACCCAACCGCCACGCCCAAGCGACTCACGAATGGCCTTCAGATTCAGCAGCGTTCCGCCTATGACCTCATGGTCTGGCATATCCACGGACACATACTTGCCGCTGGCCGGATCTCGCTCCAGAAGGAGCTTTCCGTCATGAGCCAATGGCGCGGTCCCTAGAGGCCAGTTCCCGTGGTTCTTGCGGAGCAGAAGCACGATCTCCTTGATTTCCTTCGGCTTCTTGCCCTGCTCCACGAGATAGTGCGCGAGGATCGCCTCGCCGGCGTCTGCATACGAATACAAGTTTGGTCGGCGGGATACGCTCGGGAGAATTATGCTCTCGCGAGCCCAGCGCCCGACGCGACGAGGCGTAACCCCCGCGAGGCGGGCTACCTCCGCAGCCGTGTAGCAGCCGATTGGTGTGGCTTCCAGGACCATAGCGACCATAGAGTACCGTCCGGCGCGGTCGCAAAATGCAGAGATTTGTCCCGACTGCTCAAGCATCGCAATCAATAGGAATCTTGAGGACTCTTGTCCGGGCACCATCAGTCATCCGGCGGCTATCCACAAATACGACCCTGACATGATCGTGTCAAGGTTGGGGTCGCGCTGCTAGCATCCGTGCCGATGGGACGCGACTATCATCAAGCCCTGCGCGAAAAAGTCGTCGTCTACGACGGCGGCATGGGCGCGACGCTCGAGCAGTTCGAGCTGACCGCCGAGGACTACGGCGGCCTTGCGGGCAAGTGCCATGAGGCGCTCGTGCTCAACCGCCCGGACGTGATCGAGGGCGTGCACTGCTCGATGCTCGAGGCGGGCGCGGAAGTGCTCGAGACCGACACCTTCCAGGCCTCGCGCCTGAAGCTCGATGAGTGGGGCCTGGCCGACTACACGGTCGAGGTCAACACCAAGGCGGCGGAAATCGCGCGCAAGGCCGCCGGCGAGCATCGCTTCGTGGCCGGCTCGATCGGCCCCACGGGCTTCCTACCCGCATCGGAAGATCCCACCCTTGGGCAGATCCGCTTCGGCGAGCTGGTGGAGGTCTTCGCCGAGCAGGCCGCGGGACTGATCGACGGCGGCGCCGACCTGCTCATCATCGAGACTGCCCAGGACATCCTCGAGGTGAAGGCCGCGATCTTCGGCGCGCGCGCGGCGTTCAAGAGCACCGGCAAGACACTGCCGATCCACACCTCCGTGTCGCTGCTGCCCAACGGCGGCAAGATGCTTCTCGGCACCGACATCTCCGCGGTGCTGTGCACGCTGGAGGCACTGCAAGGTGGACGTGATCGGGCTCAACTGCTCGACCGGCCCGCAGGACATGCGCGACGCGATCCGCTTCCTCGGCGAGTTCTGCCCAGTGCCGGTGGCGTGCATCCCCAACGCCGGCCTGCCCTTACAGGGGCCCGACGGCGAGACGATCTTCCCGGAGAAGCCGCGAGCCGCTGGCGGAGGCGCTCGGAGAGTTTGTCGAGCGCTACGGCGTGGGCGTGGTGGGCGGCTGCTGCGGAACCACCCCCGAGCACATCAGCGCGATCGCCGAGCGCGTAGCCGGACGCTCGGTGGCACCCGCGCCCCGCGCCCGCGTCCTCCCCATCTCTCCTCGATGATCGCGGCAACGACGCTCGTGCAGGAGCCGCGCCCGACGATGGTGGGCGAGCGCGTCAACTCGCAAGGCTCGCGCAAGGCCAAGGAGCTGCTGCTCGCCGACGACTACGACGGGCTCGTGCAGATCGCCGAGGACCAGGTCGCCGGCGGCGCGCACGTGCTCGACCTGTGCGTGGCCCTGACCGAGCGCAGCGACGAGGACGAGCAGATGCGCCTGCTGGCCAAGCGCATCTCGCTTGACGCAGGAGCCGCCGATCCAGATCGACTCGACCGAGCCGGAGGTGATCGAACGGGCGCTCGAGCAGATCCCGGGCAGGGCGATCGTCAACTCGGTGAACCTCGAGGCCGGCCGCGACAAGCTCGACCGCGTGGTGCCGATGGCGCTCGCGCACGGCGCGGCGCTGATCGCGCTCACGATCGACGAGGTCGGCATGGCCAAGACCGGCGCAGCGCAAGGTCGAGATCGCGGAACGGATCAAGGGGCTGTGCTGCGACGAGCACGGGCTCGACCCCGAGGTCTTGATCTTCGACTGCCTCACGTTCACGCTCACGACCGGCGACGAGGAGTGGCGGCCCTCGGCCGTGGAGACGATCGAGGGCATCAGCCGCATCAAGGCCGAGATCCCCGGCGTGAAGACTTCGCTTGGCGTGTCCAACGTCTCCTTCGGCGTGTCCCCGGGCGCGCGCGCGGTGCTCAACTCGGTGTTCCTGCACCACTGCGTCGAGGCGGGCTTGGACCTGGCGATGGTCAACCCCAACCACATCACTCCCTACTCGGAGATCACAGACGAGGAGCGCGGGCTCGCCGACGACCTCGTGTTCAACCGCCGCGAGGACGCGCTTGGAGCAGTTCATCGCCCACTTCGAGTCAAAGGGCGAGGAGGAGGCTCAGACGAGCGCCAACCCGACCGAGGGGATGGAGCCCGAGGAGGCGCTGCACTTCCACATCCTGCGCCGCCGCAAGGAGGGCGTGGAGGATTGGATCGACGCCTCTGTGGAGAAGATCGGCGCGGTGCCCACGCTCAACACGGTGCTGCTGCCGGCGATGAAGGAGGTGGGCGACAAGTTCGGCGCCGGCGAACTGATCCTCCCGTTCGTGCTGCAGTCCGCCGAGGTGATGAAGAAGGCGGTCGCGCGCCTAGAGAACTACCTGGACAAGATCGAGGGCTACACGAAGGGCACCGTGGTGCTCGCGACCGTGTTCGGCGACGTGCACGACATCGGCAAGTCGCTCGTGAACACGATCCTCACGAACAACGGCTACACCGTGATCGACCTCGGCAAGCAGGTACCGATCCAAACCATCTTGGACGCCGCCGAAGAGCACGAGGCGACCGCGATCGGCTTGAGCGCGCTGCTCGTGTCCACCTCCAAGCAGATGCCCGCGTGCATCCAGGAGCTGCACTCCAAGGGCATGCAGTACCCGGTGTTGATCGGCGGCGCCGCGATCAACCGCGCGTTCAGCTATCGCGCGCTGTATCCGGGCGGCAAGGAATCCGACGAGCAGTACGAGCCGGGCGTGTTCTACTGCAAGGACGCCTTCGAGGGGCTGTCGGTGATGGACCAGCTGATCGACGAGGACGCCCACGAGGCGCTGCTCGAGAAGCTCCGTGCGGGCGCCACCGCCTTCCGCGAGAAGGGCGAGGAGCCGCAGGAGGTGCTCAACTTCGCCGATGACTCCGTGCGCTCCGGCGTGAGCACAGACCAGCCGATTCCCACGCCTCCATGGTGGGGCGTGCAGGAGGTGCCGGTGGACATGGACGAGGTCTACTCCCATCTCGACACCCACGTGCTGTTCAAGCTGCACTGGGGCGGCAAGGGCGTCAAGGGCGAGGCGTGGCGCGAGCTCGTCGATGAGAACTTCCGCCCGCGCTTGGAGAGGATGTGGGCAGAGCAGGACTACCTGCACCCGCGGGCCCTGCTCGGCTTCTTCCCCTGCTACGCCCAGGGCAACGACATCGTGGTGCTCGACCCGCGCGTGAGCGGCAGGCCGGGCGCAACCCAGGCTCGGGCACGAGCGACTCCGGTGCAACGCTCGACCCCGCCGACCCAGCCAGCGAGCTGACTCGGTTCGTGTGCCCGCGCCAGCCCAAGGGCGACCGCATCTGCCTCGCCGATTTCTTCAGGCCCGCGGTAGGCGCCGACGGCGCGCCTTCGCGCAAGGCGGCCCGCCCGCCGAGCTGGACGTGATCGCCGTGCAAGCGGTGACCGTCGGCTCGGAGGTCACCGAACTGATGGCCAAGTTGGAGTCAGACGGAGAGTTCGCCGAGCAGTTGTTCGTGCACGGCCTCGGCGTGCAGACCGCCGAGGGCCTGGCCGAGTGGCTGCACTGGAAGGCGCGCGAGATGCTCTCCATCCCGAGCACCCAAGGCAGGCGCTATTCGTGGGGCTACCCGGCGGTGCCCGAGCAATCGGAGCACCTGAAGGTCGAGAAGCTGCTTGGTCTGGAGCAGATCGGCATGGAGATCTCAGACGGCTATGCCCCGATCCCCGAGCAATCCACGCTCGCGCTCGTCGCACACCACCCACAGGCGATCTACTTCGGCACGCGCCAGGGGCGCCTGTTGCCGGATGGGTCACCCGACGACGTGATCAAGGGCTCCTACCGCGACCCTTCCTTGTTCGGCGAGCTCGATGATGTCGACCCGCCCGAAGGCGCCGTCGAAGCCGAGGATCAGCCAGCGACGGCCGGCAGCGGAGCTTGAGCGAGTAGCGCAAGCTTTTGCGCGCGCGGAAGACTCTTGATGCGCAGCTCCTCGCGCATGGCCGTACCGCGGTCCGGCATCGGCGCGGCGAATGCCAGCTCGACGGGCAATCTACTGGCGGTATAGCGACTGGCCTTGCCCGCTGAGTGCGTGGCGAGGCGCTTGCTCAAGTCATTGGTCCAGCCGGTGTACAACGAGCCATCCCGGCAACGCAATATGTACACCCAGGCGTCAGCCACGTCAGGATTGGACTCGCGACGGCGCGCGCCTAGCGCTGCCCGGCAGTGGCGGCAGCTTGACCGGGGAGGCGTGCATCGTGCGCAGGCGCACGTCCTTCCAGGAGAGTCCCTCGTTGACGAGCGCAGGCATGCCCATGATCACCGCGGTGGCGACCTCCACCGCCTGCAACACGATCCCGTAGGCAAGCGCGTCGGCGCTGGGCACGTGGTAGGCGCCGGCGAGCACCGCCACGCACGCGGCCTGGAACACGCCCACGTTGGCCGGCGTGGCAGGGATCACGGCGGTGACGTTGACGGCGAACAGCACGGCCGCGGCGGCGCCGAAGCCGACCTTGCTGTCCAGCCCGAGCGCCATCAACAACAGCCAGCAGGCGAGCCACTGCAGCCCCCAGGCCGACAGCTGCAGCCCGGTCGCGGCGGCCGCTTGACGCGGGTTGCGAAACACATGCAGGCCGGCGCGCACGCGTACGAGCGCGGCACGCACATTCGCCAGCAGCCGCCCCAGCCGCCGCGAGCGCGACACCGCGGCCGCCGGAACCAGCACCGGCGCCAGTAGCAGCGCGATCAGCAGGGCGAGCGGCGCCAGCCCGACCGCCAAGCAGCGCGTCGGTGTGTTTGCCGGCGAAGCTGACGCTCGAGAACATCACCGCCGCCGAGGATCGCGAGCGCAAGCAGGTTGAGCAGTGTCTGCGAGACCATCGTGCCCAGTACTACCGGCAGCGTCTCTCGCGCGCGCCCGATACGCCGCGCGACGATCAGCGCACGCGAGGGCTCGCCGAGGCGGGCGGGCAGCGTGGCCGACATCAGCACGCCGATGAACGTCCCCTGAAGGGCGTCGCGACGGCGCGCCGTGCGCCACGTGGGCGCGGCCTTGAGGATCGCGTGCCAGGCGATGCCGCGCACGAACATCGACGCGCACATCACCCCCACGCCCGCCGCGACGAGGCCGGGGCTGGATGCGACAAGGCTGGCGGCCACGTTCGTGACGCCGACCTTCTGCAGCGCAAGGTAGGCAAGCGCGACCCCAGCCAAGCGAAGTGGCGAGCAGCGCGACACGCGAGAGCACGCGCACGGCGCGATGACGGACCGGCGGCGCGGGCTCGAGACTCGGCAGACGTCGCGCACGCACGGGCGGGCGCAGGTCGGCTGGAGCCAGGCCGTGGCGCACGGCGCTGCCCGCGCCACCCGTGTGGCGGGCCGCCCGACGGCGATCGCCTGCTCGTAGACGTCCACGACCTCCTCGGCGACGTGCGCCCAGGAGAAGCGCTCGGCACGCTCGCGCGCCGCGGCTGCCATCCTCGCGCGCCGCCCCGGGTCAAGCGCCAGCGCACGCAACGCCTCGGCAAGCGCCAGCGCATCGCCGGGCGGGACGAGCAGGCTGTCGAGGCCGTCGCGCGCGACATCCCGGTAGCCGGGAATGTCCGAGGCAACGACTGGCGTGCTTGCGGCGAATGCCTCGGTGAGCACCATGCCGAAGCTCTCGCCGCGCAGCGAGGGCGCGCACAATACCTCAGCGCGATGCAGCTCTTCGTTCTTTTGCCGCTCGGAGACCTTCCCCAGCGCACGCACGCCGCGATCGTCAAGCAGCATCGGCGCGATCTCGGCGGCGCTTACCCCCACGAGCGTAAGCGTCGCGGGAATCTGCTCGCGCAAGGCCTCGAACGCGCGCAGCAACACTGGCAGCCCCTTGCGCTCCACGGCTTGACCGATGAACAGGATGCGCAGCGGCCGACGGTCGCCGAAAACGGCATGCCCCCCGCGCGCGCGGGGGGCATCGTGGTTTTTCGATCCCTCAATCCCCCATCCAGCCGCACCGTCGATACCCTCGCCGGCCACCGCACCGCCGTATTCCACGCCGACTGCCGCGTCATCGGTCTCGGCCACCGCGCCCAGCAGGACGCCGTTGGGCACGATCCGATAGTGCCCACCGTAGAAGCGCCTGGCTGTCCACGCCGCGGCCTCCGACACGGCGATGCGCGCGTGCAGACGGTTCATCCGCCAGCGCCCGCCGAAGGCGATCGCGCCGATCCCATTGGTGATCTGGTTGGTGGAGTAGGTGTGAAACGTGCCCACCAGCGGCAGCTCCCCGGAGGACATCAGCGCGTCGTAGCCAAGCAGCGGCACGATCGGCTCGTGGATGTGCGCCACGTCATAGCCGCCACTACGAAGCTCGCGACGCAGCGCAAGCACCGCGGCAAGCGATGCCCGTGAGGTTGGAGACCGCACCGTTGGCGGCCACGCCGATCGTGCGCCCCAGCGCCACGAAGTTCTCGGGCAGCTCACGCCGTTGCGGGCGCGCCCCGCGATGCAGGCGTCGCGACAGCGCATCGTCGGGATCGAACGGCGCGAGAATGCGCGGCTCGTGCCCTTGGCAGGCCAGCTCAGCCGACAGCGCCTCGATATGGCGCGTGACGCCGCCCGGGTAGGTCCAAGAGTACGGCGAAACCAGAGCAATCCGCACAGGTGCACTGTATCGGGCGCGGTAGCGGCGCCGACTGCCGGACGCTCGAACTTGCGCCTGCATGCCGAAGCACGGGCCATATACTCGGCACTGCCCACAGGGTTTCCGATGACCGATCGCCACTTCGTCAAGTACACCTTCCTGAAGCTCGACTCCGGCCTGGCGTCGCCTGGATTCCGACGCTCGGGCAGAGGACAAGCGCGAGCTCATGGCTGCCTGCGAGGACTTCGCCGATGGGCACCTGCTGCAGTCCTTCTCGCTCGTCGGCACCCGCGGAGACGCGGAGCTGCTGTTGATCTCAGAGGCCGAGAACCTCGACCGCATTCACGAGTTCCACGTGGTGCTGGCCCAGAGCGGGCTGATGAAGTGGGCCGAGCAGCCCTACTCGTTCCTGGGTATGCGCAAGAGCTCTGAATACTCCGAAGACGAGCGCGTGCACCCGCGCGGCTTCAGAGGCAAGTACGTGTTCGTATATCCGTTCGTGAAGTCGCGCGAGTGGTATGCGCTGCCCGCCGAGGAGCGCTGGCGGATCATGCAGGGGCACATCACCGTGGGTCGCGAATACCCGGGCGTGGACAACCACACGACCTACTCTTTCGGCCTCGACGACCAGGAGTTCGTGGTGGCGTTCGACACCGACGACGTCGGCACGTTCCTCGACCTCGTCCAGCGTCTGCGCACGACCGAGGCCTCACGCTTCACGGTCCGCGACACACCGAGCTTCACGTGCATCGCCTGCTCGTTGGAGCGGGCACTGAACGCGCTCGACGGCGAGCCGATCGCGCTGGACGCGCCGGCTCTAGGGACCGGCTGAGCAGATGAGTCCTGCCGCCAAGAGCGCCGGATCGACCGCGCCCCGAACGCCCTCCAAGCGCAAGGCGACCTCCCAGAGGGCGGCCGTCGAGGAGTTGCGCGCCGCCGACCCGATCATGGCCGGGCTGATCGACATGTGCGGCGTCATCTCGAGTCCCCCGCGCAAGAAAGCCGACCCTGAGGAGCACTACGGCGCCCTGCTGCACGCCGTCGTCAACCAGCAGCTGTCGGTCAAGGCGGGCGCCGCGATCTACGGCAGGCTGACCGAGCGCTTCGGTGGCCACACTCCCACGCCTGAGCAGCTCTTGGCCGACGACCCCGAAGAGCTGCGCCTCGCCGTGGGCCTGTCGCGCTCGAAGGTGGGCTTCATGCGCTCGCTGGCCGAGCACATCCTCTCCGGGGAACTGGAGCTCGATCGTCTCGACTCCCTGTCGGACGACGACGTGATGGCCGAGCTGGTGGCCGTCAAGGGCATCGGCGAGTGGACCGCGCACATGTTCCTGATGAGCCACCTGCACCGCCCCGACGTGATGGCGCCAGGAGACCTTGGCATTCGCCGCGCGATCGAACGCGCCTACTCGCTTGAAGAGCCCGACCGCGAGACGATCGAACGTCTTGCCGAGCGCTGGCGCCCGCACCGGACGCTTGCCTGCCGCTATCTGTGGCGCTCCCTGAACAACGAACCCGTAACCCGTCCTACAGGGCATCCGGGCAAGAAGAGCGTCAGGGCTTCAGCGAAAAAGTGAGGAGGCGGCCCCTCTGGCCGTCAGACTGCTGAGACCTGCTCTTCCTCGGCAACGCTGAACGACGAGCCACAGCCACAGGCCGCGACCACGTTGGGGTTCTCGACCTTGAAGCCGGCCCCCTGCAGGCTTTCCTGGTAATCGATGACCGAGCCACTCACGAACTGCAGGCTCTCGTTATCGACCAGCAGCTTCAAGCCGTGGTCCTCGAAGACGATGTCGCTCTCGCGCTGCTCGTCGAAGGCGAGCTGGTACTGGAAGCCCGAGCAACCGCCTCCACGAACGCCGACACGCAAACCGGCGAGCGTCACATCGGCCTGCTGGGCATCGAGGAACTCGCGAACCTTCTCCGCACCCTTGTCGGTAATCGAGATCATCGCTTTCCAAAGTATAGCGGCGCCGTTTCATGTTCTAACCTAGACCGCGATGCCCACCGCCGAGGAGATCAAGCAGCGCATCGAGGCCGCCATTCCCGAGGCCAGAGCCGAAGTCGAGGACTACACGGGCGGCGGCGACCACTTCCGCGCGACGGTCGTCTCACCGGCCTTTGCGGGGCGCAGCCGGATCGAGCAGCACAAGCTTGTCTATGGCGTGTTCGGCGATGAGATCGGCGGTCCGATCCATGCGCTGTCGCTGAAGACGCTGGTACCGCGGGAGCCGGGCGCCACCCATGCCGGGGGACCCCCCATGACGGGGGGCAGGCAAGCCATCGCCGGCGACGAGCAGCACGCCGCCGCGGCCACATAGGACCACCAAAGCCAGGAGTCATCCATGTCCGACACCGAGTCAAACCCCATCCATGACGCGATCGCCGAGGCGATCGCAGAGCACGACACGATCCTCTTCATGAAGGGCACTCCCGAGGCGCCGGCGTGCGGCTTCTCCGCGCGTACCGTCGCGATGCTGCAGTCGCTGGAGGCGCCGTTTGCCGCGGTCGACATCCTGCCCGACCCGCGCATCCGCCAAGAGCTCTCGGCGATCTCCGGCTGGCCCACCATCCCCCAGCTGTTCGTCGGCGGCGAGCTTGTCGGCGGTTGCGACATCGTCACGGAGATGTACGAGTCCGGCGAGCTTGCCGAGACGCTCGGACTGGAGTCGAGCGAGGACGCAACGGCCCCACAGCCGCTTGCAACGCGAGGCGCAGCCTGTGGGCTCACCCAGATCGAGAACCGTCTTGGGTAAGGCCGGTAGCGGTCGTCACAGATACGACCAACTACCTGCCGCGCGAGCTGGCGGACAAGGAAGGCATCCACCAGGTCAGCCTGTATGTCGGCTGGCAGGACGATCAGCGGCGCGAGATCGAGCTCGACGGCTTTGACGCCTTCTACGAGCGCCTGCGCACCGACCCGGATCTGCCGACCACCTCGCAACCTTCGATCGGCGACTTCCTCGCCGTGTGGGAGCCACTGCTGAAGGACGGGCAGGACATCGTCTCGATCCATCTCGCCGGCGGCATCTCCGGCACGTGCGAGTCCGCCCGCCAGGCACAGAGCCTGCTGGTCGAGCGCGGCCTGGGCGAGCGCATCGAGGTGATCGACGGGGAAACCGCCTGTGGCGGCCTCGGCTTGGTGCTGCTCGCGGCAGCCGCGGCGGCTCACAAAGGCGCCGAGAAGGACGCCGTCGCCGCGCGAGCACGCGAGGCTCGCGAGGCGCTGAAAATCTGGTTCTGCGTGGACACGCTCGAGTACCTGCGCCGTGGCGGGCGCATCGGCAACGCCCAGGCATGGATCGGCAGCACGCTCAAAATCAAGCCGATCCTCTCGCTCGACTACGAAATCACGCCCGTCGAGCGGGTCCGCACCGCCAAGCGCGCGTTCGAGCGCATGGTCCAGTACGCCCAGGAACTGCACGACAGCGGCGCCGACCGCTGGGTGGTGCAGCACATCCAGGCCACCGAGCAAGCAGAGCGGCTGATCGACCGCTGCCGCGAGATCTTCGGCTCAGAGCCGCTCTTCACCTCCGAGGTCGGACCGGTGATCGGCACCTACACCGGCCCGGGCCTGCTCGGCGTCGGCGCGCTGCCAAACGCCCTTTCGGCCCCTGAGGTTCCTGGACCAAGCTGGTCGCCGCGGGACGTCGAAGCGCGTACTGGTAGTACGTGCAAGACGTCACGTGGCGATCCAGCGCCGCGTCCAGGGACCTCAGGCGCGGCGACGTTTGCGGCGGCGGCGGCCAAGCAGCAACACGCCAACCACGGCCGCGCCGATCGCGATCTCGCGCTGGTGGCGCTCGAGCTGCCCGCGCCAGTCGGTGATGCGCGCGACTTCACCGTGCAGATTGTTAAGCGACACAGCCAACTCAGCGCGGTTGGCCTCGATCGAGTCGCGGATCTCAGCTGTCGAGCGTTGTGCCATCGACTGTCCCCCTTCCAAGCCCATGTCGCTTGTCGTGTCAGATTTCGCCTCCGTAGGACCGGCCGAGGCGCCTGGTGCCGTACCGGACGGAGCGGATGCAACGGGTGGCGTGGCGGCGGCGTCGAACTCGCGGGCACGGGTGCGGGCACGGCGGCGCGGGCGCGGAGCTCGCCGAGGCGGCCGCGGCCTGTGCAAAGGCCGGCGTCGATGGCCCAGAGGAGGAGCTCACCGTCTCGCGAATCTTGCGTGCCTCCTCGATCGCCATGTCCGGGGTCGGCGGCGCGCCCGCTTTGACGGCCCTGTAGGCCAGCAGACCGGCGATCACGCCCAGCACCACCAGGATCAGCGCCATCGCGAAGAAGCCCCAGAAGTAGGTGAACTGCGTTGCCGATCGGCAGCTCGTAGTAGAGCAGCCATGCGCAGCCGATCAAAACGAAGAAGAGCGCGGTGAAGAAGAACACGCCGGCAACGATCGCCACGACCGCGCCCTTGGCAAGGCGCGTCGTCTTCTCTGTGATCTCGGTCTTTGCGAGCTCGATCTCCTCGCGGATCAAGAGGCTCGCGCGCTCGGTTACCTCGGTTATCGCTGCGGCGATGCCCTGCTGTCGCCCGTCCTGGCCGGGGGGCGGGTAGGGAGCGTCGCTCACTCCGGAGGCTCCTCGTCGAACACGCGTCGCCACAGCTGGGCGGCCGCCCGCTGGGTGATGATGCTCGCGAGCGCACCGACGGCGGTCAGCAGACCCGACCACATCACACGCTTCATCAGCTCGTTCTCCATCCGCGGAAGTGTAGTCGCCCGCCGGACGGTCTGGCTGGCGGTCGCCGCGTGCATAGACTGGAACATGTGCCAGAAGCCCCCGTCCAAGACTTTCCGCTGTTCCCGCTCGGGATCGTCGCGCTGCCGACGGAGAGCGTTCCGCTGCACATCTTCGAGGATCGCTACCGCACGATGATCGAGGAGTGCCTGGAGGGCGAGAGCGAGTTCGGGATCGTGTGGCTCTCAGACGACGAGCTGAAGCCGGTCGGCTGCGCTTGTGAGATCGAGAGCGTGCTCGATCGCGAGGACGACGGCCGCTTCACGATCCTGGTGCGCGGCACGCGCGTCTTTCGCCTGCTCGAGCGCCAGGACGACCTTCCCTATCCGGCGGGAGTCGTCGAGTTCGTCGCCGAGCACGACGAGGCTCTCGACGAGCAGGCTGCGCGCGAGGCCCACGAGCTTTACGCCGAGCTCGTGGAGCAAGCCACCGACCGCGTCCTCGAGCCGCAGGAGCTTGCAGGCAATGAGCGCCTATGCGATGGCCGGCACCGTGGACTTCGGCACCGACGCCAAGCAGGAGCTGTTGGAGCTGCGCTCGGAGAACGCGCGGCTGCGGCTGCTCACGCTGCTGTTTCGCGCCGCGATCAAGCAGATGGAGCTGGTCGAGCGCGCCCAGCTGCGCGCGCGCTCCAACGGCAAGGTGCACTTCTGCTGAGTGTCCCTTGGGCTTTTCCGCACGAGCACGGGTCTAGTGTGCGGCCTACGGAGCGGCCGTTAAGCCCCCTGTTGCGGCAGTCCGCAAACGCCCTGGGCAACCGTCAGCACGAAGCCGGCAAGCTTGCGCATCGCCGTCGGCTGATGCTGTGAGTTATCGCTGAAGCGCACCGTACCGTTGGCGTCGCGCAGGTAGTAGCTCAGCACCGAGCCGGGCTCGGCGGGCAGCGACTCGTGCTTGGCCGCCGGTTCTTCGAGGTCTTCCTGGATCGTGCGTGCTTCGATTATCTGCGGGTCGCTCAGATGGCGTGCCGGTCCGTTGTCGCAGTGCACGACGCCTTCTTCGTTGACGAGCATCGTCAGCTTCGCTCCGGGCGCGCTGCCGCTGCGCTACACGATGAACAGGTCGGGCGAGAGCACTCCGCCGCAGCCGCCGACCAGCAGCGCGCCACAGACGAACAGCCCCGCCAGAAAGCCAATGCCCCGCGCGCCCGCGGGGGGCATGCCTCTTTTTCGCGATCACGCCACCACCGCCACTCCGCCCCGGCGCGGATCGCCCGCGCCGATCAGCTCCGAGCCTTGGCGCTGCACCGCCTGGACGCCGCCGAAGAACAGGTTGAGGTCGTGAAAGCGCACCACCTCGCGCGGCCGACCGGGTGCTCCCCCGACCCGCACCTGCTCGCCAGCGGGCTCAACTCGGCTGGGCTCGATCCCCGGCTCGTGGTAGACGATCCCGTCCTCGAAGTGCGCGCGCGGCGCACTCACCGCCTCGGGTGCGCGCAGACCTAGATCGACAACTCCCACGATCGTCTGTAGCAGCGCCGAGCGGATCCGGTTGGAGCCGGCGCTGCCGAGCACCAGCTCAACCTCCCCGTCGCGCATCACGATCGTCGGCGCCATCATGCTCGGCATCCGTCGCCCGGCCGGGTGGCTGTGGAAGCCGAGCGGGCTGAGATCCTCCTCGCCCATCACGTTGTTCAGGTGGATGCCTGTCCCCGGGACCACGACGCCCGATCCCTCGCCATTGGTGCACGTCACAGAGCAGGCACGCCCCTGCGAGTCCAGTACAGAGATGTGGGTCGTGGACCCGAGTCGTGACGACAGAAAGCACGCCCCAAAATCCTCATCTGAAAGTCCCTGGACGAACTCGGCCGTTCGCTCGTCCTGGGCCGCTTCCATCGCGGCGATCACAGCCTCGAGCGCGGGCGGCGAGGGCTGAGCGTCGAGCAGGCCAAGCGAATATGCAAGCAGCGTGCCGCCGGCCGACGGGGGTGGATTGGTCAGCACCTCCCGGTCGCGATAGCGCATCGGCAGCGGCTCGCGCTCGATCGCCTCGTAGGCGCTGAGTTGCTTCGCCGTGAGCGAGCCGCCGCGCTCGCCCAGCCACGCGCATACCGCGTCGGCGATATCTCCGCCGTAGAAAGGCTCGGCGCCCTCCTGCCCGAGTCTGAGCAGCGCGTCGCCGAGCTCGGGGTTGCGCAGCAACTCGCCCTCGCGCAACACCCCGCCATGCGGCGCCCAAAGCGCCGCGCACTCCGGCGTCGAGCAGAGCAAGTCGCCGAGGATCTTCGCGATGTAGGCCTGGCCCTTGTTGAGCACCACTCCCTCGCGCGCGAGCTTTGCCGCCGGCGCCGCCAGCTCCGCGAGCCCGATCGTGCCCCAGCGCTTGATCGCCTCGCAGGCACCCGCCGGCGCCCCGTATACCCCACACGAGGCCGCGCCGATGTAGAACACCTGCACGGCGTCGCCAAAGGACACGTCCACCGCCTCCAGCTCGGCCGCGCTGCCGTCCGTGGCGCGCTCCGGCGCCTGCACGAAGAAGTCGAGCAGAGCCGGCTGCTGACCGCCGCCGGCCACCATCATGTACCCCCCGGCACCGAGACCGGTCAGCAGCGGCTCGGCGGCAAACGAGGTGAGCATCGCCGCCACGGCCGCGTCGACGGCGTTGCCGCCTTCGCGCAGCACCCGCGCCCCCGCCTCCGCGGTCAGCGGATGTCCCGCCGCCACAACCCCCTTCTCAGCTGCGCTTCATACCAGGCAGACGATAGCACACGCGCCTCTTCCGAGCGTCGACGCGCTCAGAAGGCTCAGAAGTTTGGGATGAACTCCGGAACGTCCATGTCCGAGACGGAGAGGCCGCCGCGACGGGACTGCCTGTCCCCCCGCGAGGACCTAGCGTCGCGCGCCGACGGACCGGTGCGCTTTACGCGCGGCTCGCCCTCGGGCTCGCGCATCTGCGGGCGCGAGCTCTTGACGCCGTAGCCGGTGGCCACAACGGTCACCCATACCTGGTCGTCGAGCTTCTCGTCGACCATCGCCCCGAAGATGATGTTCGCGTCCGGGTGTGCCGCCTCGGAGACCGCCTTGGCTGCCTCGTTGACCTCCCACAGCGACAGGTCGCGTCCGCCGGTGATCGACAGCAGGATCGAGCGTGCGCCCTCCATCGAGGTCTCGAGCAGCGGCGAGGCGACCGCCTGGGCCGCGGCCTCGGAGGCACGGTTCTCGCCGAAGCCCATGCCGATTCCCAGCAGGGCGTTGCCGGCGTCGGACATGATCGTGCGCACGTCGGCGAAGTCGAGGTTGATCAGACCTGGCAGCGTGACCAGGTCGGAGATGCCCTGCACGCCCTGGCGCAGCACGTCGTCGGCGACGCGGAAAGCCTCGACCATCGCCGTCTGCTTGTCGAGCACGGTCAGCAGGCGGTTGTTCGGCACCACGATCAGCGTGTCGACCTCCTCGGCCAGCGCCTCCACGCCATGATCGGCCTGCTCCGCGCGACGCGAGCCCTCAAAGCCGAAAGGCTTTGTCACGATCGCGACGGTGAGCGCGCCGACTTCGCGTGCGATGCGGGCCACGATCGGCGCGGCGCCGGTGCCCGTGCCACCGCCGGCGCCCGCCGTGATGAAGATCATGTCCGAGCCCTTCAGCAAGGCCTTGACGCGGTCGTAGTCGTCCATCGCCGCCTGCCTGCCGACGTTTGCGTCCGAGCCCGAGCCGAGGCCACGAGTCAGCTCGGCGCCGATGTGCAAGGTGATGTCGGCTGTGGACTGTTGCAGCGACTGCAAGTCTGTGTTGATCGCAAGGAACTCGACGCCCTCGACCTCGGCCTCGACCATGCGGTTGACCGCGTTCGTGCCGGCGCCGCCAACGCCCACCACGCGGATCACCGGCTGGGTCACCGGGATCGCGGCGCCAAACGGACGCGGCTGCTCCTGCACCTGCGCCTCGTGCGCATACGCGACCTCTGTCGCGTGGGGCATCGCGTTCGCGCGTAACGCCGGGACGCTCCATCAGGTTCTCGGGGATCTCCGAGGAGAATGCGTGGCGCAGGCGCTCCTGCGGGCTGGGGATGTGCGCGGCCTCCTGGTCCTCGTCGATGCTCGGGCGCAACGACGGGTGCGGCACGCCGCTCTCGCGCGGATGCTGCGCTTGTGGCTGAGGAGGACTCATGGCAGACGCGGGCTCGGCCGCGCCGGCAGATGCAGCCGCCTCGGACGCTGGCTCGACGGCGCCTGCGGGCGCCTGCCCCTCGCCGTGGGGGGTTGCGGCGTCAGTCGCCGGCTGCTCGGCGGACTCGTCCTTCTCCAGCTCCTCGGTCTTGCGGAAAAGGGCCGCAAGCGGCCCTTCGCGCATCGATGCTCGCTTAGGGTTTGCCATTAGCCAAGACCTCCTGTGCCAGCTGCCGATAGGACTGCGCAGCGACACCATCCGGCTCGTACTTGAGCACCGACATTCCCTTCACAGGAGCCTCGGCGAAGCGCACCGTCTTGCGGATGCGCGACGCGAACACGCGGTCGCCGAAGTTCTCCTCGAGGATCTCGATTGCCTCCTTGGCGTGGATCGTGCGCGAATCGACCAACGTCGGGAGGATACCCTCGATATCGACGTCCGGATTGAGGTTCTCGCGAATCATTGCCAGGGTGTTTTGCAACTGGATGAGCCCACGCATCGATAGATACTCACACTGCACGGGCACAATAACCTTGTTGGCGGCGGTAAGGGCGTTGATCGTCAGAAGGCCGAGGCTCGGCGGCGTGTCGATGCAGATGAAGTCGTAGTCCTCCATGATCGGCTCGAACGCCTTTTGCAGCGAGCGCTCGCGGCCGATCATCGTGGACATCGCGATCTCCGCGCCGGCGAGGTCGATCGAGGCGCAGGCGACGTCGATCTCGCGCTTGCGGATCACCTCGCTGATCGTGGCGCGCTGAGTGAGCACGTCGTACATCGACAGCTCCAGCGTGTCGGGGTCGATGCCCTGGGACATCGTCAGGTTGCCCTGCGGGTCCATGTCGACGCAGAGGACGCGATGACCCTCCTCCGCGAATGCGGCGGCCAGGTTGAGTGTCGTTGTTGTCTTGGCCACCCCGCCCTTCTGATTGGCGAACGCGATGACCTTGGCCCGTGCAGTCACGGCAGGCTCCGATGGTCGAATTTTGGAAAGCCGTCGAGCTTCGGTATTCGCACGCTTCGCGATTCCTGCACTGTTGATGGGGATGTTCCGTGCACGCACGTCGCTCGCTAGCACAACGCAGTCTCGCTGCCGGCGTGACACTGCGGCAGGCGTGCCCCTACGATCCCCCGGTGCCACACGTCACGTTCCGCTGAGAAGCGCCTGAAGGGGAAGCAGGTGTGCGTCTGCGTGGGCGCGGGCGGGGTCGGCAAGACCACCGTCTCGGCGGCGCTGGGGCTCGGGCTGGCGATGCGCGGCAAGAAGGTTGTGGTCGTGAGCATCGACCCGGCCAAGCGACTTGCGGGAGCGCTGGGCTTGCGCGAGCTTCCGGGCGAGCCGCACCGGATCGAGCCGCACACGCTCGCCGAGCACGGAATCGAGGCGCGCGGCGAGCTGTGGGCGATGATGCTCGACTCCAAGCGCACGTTCGACGACTTGATCGCGCGGCTGGCGCCAGACGAGCGTACGCGCGATGAAATCCTCTCCAACCGCATCTACCGCGAGCTCTCCTCGGCCGTGGCCGGCTCGCAGGAGTTCACGGCTGTCGCGAAGCTGTTCGAGCTGCACCGCGGCGGCGAGTGGGATGTGATCGTGCTCGACACTCCTCCCTCGCGCGATGCGCTCGACTTCCTCGACGCGCCCGACCGGCTGACGCAATTCCTGGAGGGGCGCGCGCTGAAGGTGCTGCTCTCCCCGGGCGGCGTCACGCGCGGGCTGCTTGGGCGCGGTGCCGGCTTGATGTTCTCGGTGTTTGCCCGCGTGACTGGGGTCAACCTGCTCGGCGAGCTATCTGGATTCTTCGGCTCGCTCTCCTCGCTCACCGACGGCTTTCGCGAGCGTGCACGTGGCGTCGAGCAGCTGCTGCGCGATCCGGTCACGGGCTTTCTGATCGTCACCTCACCCGAGCACGAGCCAGCGCAGGAGGCCGTCTTCCTGCATGCCCAGCTTGTGAGCGAGCAGATGGCGTTCAGCGGCTTGATCGTCAACCGCGTCCACGACCGCGGTCTCGACGGGCACACGCCAGAGCAGGTCACGCAACTGCTCTCGGCCGAGCTTGGGGCTTCGCTTGCCGCGCGTGTGGCCGGGAACCTGGCCGACTTCGATGTGCTGGCCAAGCGCGATCGCGAGAGCGTCGCTGAGCTTTCGCAGGGACTTGACGAACCCGACCCGCTGCTCGTGCCTCACCTAGACGGCGACGTGCAGGACCTCGGCGGCTTGAGCGTCATCGCCGAGCGCCTGTTCTCCTGAGGATCCGACGATACGACCGGCGCGCGGCTCGCTTGTGTCTGCCGCCGCCGCGACAGGCGCCTGCTGCTCGCCCAGCTCCTCGCCTTCCTCGTTCCCTGCGAGCAGCAGCTCGTCGGCGAGCGAGCCGAGATCGGCCGGCAGGTGTCCGCAGACCACGTCGCGCAACAGTGCGCGCAGGTGGTCTGAGAGCTCGCGCGCCAGGTTGATCGCGCTCGTGCGCTCCTTGGCGGCGCCGGAGATCGCTTGACGCTCGAGTGCGATCGCCTTCAAGGTCCGCTCGGCAAGCACGGCGCGCTGCTCGGGCGTCGCGCACAATGCCGCCAGGCGCGCGGCGAGCAAGCCGTCGGGCATGCCCGGCGGGCTCGAGCTCAGACGGCGCGCCCAGCAATGCGCGCAGGGCAAGCAAGTGGTCGCTGATCGCCTCGTACTCCGACGCCCGCTCGCAGCCCAGCTCGAAGCGCCGCAGCGCCCACGCGATCTCGTTGCGTGCGGGGCGCGACGCGAGACCAGGTTGCAGAAGGCGCGCAGCTCGTCCTCCTGCTCGGCGCTCACCATGAGCATGCCGTGCGGACGCCCGCCCGTGCCGAGCGCAAACGGAGCCCACGGCGCCGAGCCGGTTCGCGCCCAGGCAAGCGCGCCCAGCGCGATGCGGCCGTCGCCGAACAGGCGCAGCGCGCGCAACAGCTCGCGCAGTACGTCCTTGCCCTGGGCGATCGCCGCGCGCGGATCGGCTCGCTTGTGCGCTGAAGACGACGAGCAGGTGGTCCTCTTCGCCGCGCGGCCCTCCGCCTGTCGCCTGCTCCGGCGCGCCCTGCAGGGCGTCGGGATGGGCGATCAACAGGCCGCGTGCCAGCGCCAGCTCCGGCGAGGCGATCGTCAAGCCGTGCAGGGTCGCCACGAGCGTGACCTCACCCGCCGCGGCGAAAGTCGAGTCCTCCAGGCGCTCGAGCGCGCGCTCGACGCGCTGCTCGTATTGACCGATCTTCGAGCGGTCGAAGTCGGTCTGCTGGTCGAAGACCTCTTGCAGCAGCACGAGCAACGCGGCGTCTGCACGGCCACGGCTCGGACGGTCGCTACCGCTATCTCGGTCTCGGTCTCGGGTCCGTTTCGGTCTCGGTTCCGTTCGGTCTCGATCACCACCGCGGCCAGCCACGACCACGACCTCCGCCACGGCCGGGCTCCACGCCGCTCGCGATCAAGTAGCGGTCGAGCGCCTCGAAACCGTCGAGCAAAGCTGCGGCTTGGGCATAAGCGTCGAGCCGGCGCAACTCGGGGAAGCGCTCGGCGATGAACGCGTCGGTGAGCGGGCGATAGCAGTACAGAGAAGCAGCGCCACGCCCGCGACCGGACTGCGAGGCAAGCTCGAAGGGCACCTCCTGGCCGGCGGCGACGTCCGCGTGCAGGCTGTCGGCGGCCTGAGCGATGAACTCGGCGAGTGCGGCTTGCAGTTGGAGAGAGCGCACGATTGGCTCACTTCGCCGCGCGCGTCATGGCTCCTGCCGGCGCAGGGCGCATTGCGCTCGCCCAAAACCGCTCCGGCTTTGGCATAGACGATTTCGGTGTGCCCGGAACACACCCCCCTTTGCGAACACGTAGATAAAGCTTAGGTACCAAAATAAGTCCCCCAGCTCCACATAAAGGGGGTGTTGACGCGCAGCCCACTTTGGGAGACCTCAGCCCAGCACGGATCGCTCCGCGGAGCTGTGCGTCGAGAACGAGGAGATCTACTTACGCGACCGCGGCGACCAGCGCCGAGGCGACCGCCTCTTCGCAGCCGAGACCGAGCCAACGCTCCCCATAGGAGCGCATGTCCTCGATGATCGGCAGCAGCGCCAAGCCCTTTTCGGTGAGCGCGTACTCCACGCGCGGCGGGACCTCGGGGAAGGTGTGGCGCTCGACGATGCCCTCCTCCTCGAGTGCGCGTAGGCGCAGCGAGAGCGTGCGCGGGCTGATCCCCGCAAGCGAGCGCTCCAGCTCGCAGAAGCGCGTGCGTCCCTCGGCCAAGTCGCGGACGAGCAAAAGCGTCCACTTACCGCACACCACCTCGGCGGTGCGACATACCGGGCAAGTGTCGTCAGCGGCCATTTCAACCGTTACTTTACCAACTGAAGTAGCGGAGGCTGCTCCGCTGGGCACTATCGACCCAGGCGAGGACGCGATCAGACCTGGCAGGGAGCACGATCGGGGCCCGCGAGGGCGATGTCAGCCGACGGCCGCCGGCGCGCTCGGCGCAGGTGCGACCGGCTGCGGCGGGATGTGCGGCGCCGGGGCCTCGGCCCCATCGCGTCGCGCCTGGGCCTGGGCGACGTCCTCCATCGTGGTGCCCACGCGGCCGTCGGCCTGCAAGCAGCAGCTTGAAGTCGTGCGGGCTGCTGGCCACCCTCAGGGCCTCCTCGGTCGTGACGCGACCCGCCTTGACGTGATGGAAGAGCGCCTGGTCGAAGGTCTGCATGCCGTAGTAGGCACCGCCGGAGATCGCCTCGCCCAGCTGGCCCGTTTGGTTGGGGTCGACGATCATGTCGCGCACGCGCCCGGTCATGCGCAGGATCTCGCAGACCGCCACGCGACCGCCCGTGGCACCGGGGACGAGCCGCTGAGAGATGACGCCGCGAATCGTGCCGGCGATCATCGAGCGTGCCTGGTTGTGCTGGTGGGGCGGGAAGAAGTCGAGCAGGCGGTTGATCGACTCGGGGGCGTCCACGGTGTGGACGGTCGAGAGCACGAGGTGGCCGGTCTCGGCAGCTGAGAGCGCTGTGCGGACGGTCTCCTCGTCGCGCATCTCCCCCACGAGGATCACGTCCGGGTCCTGGCGCAGCACACGGCGCAGCGCGCGCTCGAAGGACTTTGTGTCCATGCCGACTTCGCGCTGGTTGATGACCGAGCGCTTGTCGCTGTGCACGAACTCGATCGGGTCCTCGATCGTGACGATGTGCTTGCTCATGGTCACGTTGATGTGGTCGATCATCGCCGCCAGCGTCGTCGACTTGCCCGAGCCGGTGGTGCCGGTGAGCAGGATGATGCCGCGCTCCTCCTCGGCCAGGTCGCGCACGACCGAGGGCAGCGACGAGCTCGTCGATCGCTCGAGATCTTGGCGGGGATCGCGCGACAGGCGATCGAGATCGAGCCCGCGCTGGCGGAAGGCGTTGACGCGGAAGCGCGCCACGTCGGCGATTTCGAAGGAGAAGTCCACCTCGTGCTCGTCGGCGAACTCCTTCAGCTTGACCTGGTCGGTGAGCAGCTCGTGCAGCGCGTGTTCGGTGTCCTCTGCGCTGAGCGGCTGGCTCGCTCCTGATCGGGCCCGAGCGTGCCCTGCACGCGATACAGCGGCGGCGAGCCGACCTTCAGGTGCAGGTCGGAGCCCTTGCTGGCCACGAGCTTGCGCAGCGCTGCGTGCACGTCGAACATGCACTCTGCATCGGCTGCCGATCGCGCCGGCTTGATGCCTGCGATGCGAGCTTGGACCGAGCGCGTCTAGGCGACGTCGCGGAGCTTCTGGGCCTCCGCCAGGCTCTGCAGCTTCTTCAGCGACTGGTTCTCGATCTGGCGGATGCGCTCGCGCGTGACGTTGAACGTGCGCCCGACCTCGTCCAGCGTGCGCGGGTGCTCGCCGCCGAGCCCGTAGCGCAGCTCGAGCACGCGGCGCTCGCGGTAGGAGAGGTTCTCCAGCGCCTCGCGTCAGCGCCTCCTTGGTCAGAGATCTCGGCGGCGCGCTCATACGGGGACTCGGCGCGCTCGTCGGCGATGAACTGGCCGAACTCGGACTCCTCCTCGTCGCCGACCGGCTTCTCCAGCGACACCGGGGCCTGGGCGGAGCGCTTGATCGAGTCGACCTCCTCGGGGTCGATCCCGGTGACCTCGGCGATCTCCTCCGCGGTGGGCTCGCGGCCCAGCTCGGTGACGAGCTTGCGCTCGGCGCGGCCGATCTTGTTGAGCTTCTCGACGACGTGGACCGGGATGCGGATCGTGCGCGCCTTGTCGGCGAGCGCGCGGGCGATCGCCTGGCGGATCCACCAGGTGGCGTAGGTGGAGAACTTGAAGCCCTTGCGGTAGTCGAACTTCTCCGCGGCGCGGACCAGCCCGAGCGTGCCCTCCTGGATCAGGTCGAGGAAGGGCAGGCCCTGGTTGCGGTAGTTCTTGGCGATCGAGACGACCAGGCGCAGGTTGGACTCGACCATCTTCTGCTTGGCGTCGAGGTCGCCGCGCTCGATGCGCTTGGCGAGATCGACCTCCTCCTGGGCGGTGAGCAGGCGCACCTTGCCGATGTCCTTGAGGAACAGCTGCAGCGAGTCGGTGGTCATGTCCGGCTTGAGGTCGAGCGCGGTCTTGGCCTTGCGCCGGCCGCGCTTGTCGGGCGCGCGTTCGACCTGGGAGCCGGCCGCCGTGGCCGGGTCGATGTCCTCGACGAGCTCGATCTCCGATTTCTCGAGGTAGCCGTGCAGCTCCTCGACGTCGGACTCGTCCAGATCGAGCTCGGAGGTCGCCGTGGAGATCTCGGCGAACGTGAGCACGCCGACCTGCTGCCCCTTGGTCAACGAGGTTCTTGACCTCTTCCAGCTCTTGCAGTTCCACCACTGACATGCTTTTCCCGTTTCCGTCGTAAGGCGCCCCGAGGGCGCAGGACCCGCCGACGGGACCCCCTCGGAGTGCTGTTAGAGGACTACCTTAGCCGGGGTTGTGGCCGAAACCCGCCCGACAGTACAACTCAGATGTACGCGTCTATCGTAACGGCTTAACGCGCCGAGGCAGCCGAAAATCGCTCGTAGGTGCACGCAGCTCTTAGGTGCGCGATGATTGCGAGACGATGAGTCCCAGCGAAAGCCGCAACGGACGCGAAGCCGACTCGATCCCCGAGGGCGGCATCCTTGCGTCGCTGCCGCGAGCCCGGCCCCAACGTGCGAGCGCGCGTCGAGCCGCCGCCCGGACGAGCACAGCGACCAAGAGGGATACACCGGCAGCCAAGACGGCCACTGCGACAAAGACGAAGAGCGCTCGGGCGGCTACCGACCAAGAAGCACATTGCGAGAGAGAGTCCTGCCAAGGCAAAGGCGGTGACGGCCGGGAAACCCACGGCCAGGAAGCCTGTCGCCGACCAAGAAGACCTCCTCGACCAAGAGGGGTGCGGCGAAGTCGGTCGCCAAGCCCACTGAGCCGCCCGCTCCCAAGCAGGGCTATGAGCCCGAGGAGGAGCTCGAGCTCGGCAAGAGCGTCAATCCACCGAGCGGAGCCGAGCTCGTGGAGTCGATGGCGGACATCATTGGCGAGCTCGCCAACTCCGGGCTCACCGCGGGAGGCCGTCTGCTCAAGGACGCCTTCTCGTTGCTGCGTCGTCCCTGAGCCGCGTCGCACCTGAGCCAGCCCCAGACCTCGGGGCCGGCCTCCGCGGCCAGATCGCGACGTCGCCAAAGCTCCGCAAAGTGAGCTGTCGCACATACAGTTGCCCGGAGCGAGCCTGTATACTGGCGCCGACGCCGAGTTCTTGTGACCCAGGTCGCGAGGAGCGGGGGAACCAATGTGGAGCGGATGCACCCATGTGGGAGCAGGCGATCCACGGGGGCGAATCGGCCTGATTCAGGCCGTAGCGCAGATGTAAAGCGCGAGCCCGTCAGCTCACCCCGTAGGCGACGCGCAGTACATCGATATGAACCGCACGCTTGCGAAAACAACGCTGCTCGTCCTCGCCGTCGCGCTTCTTTGCGCGGGCGCTGCCAGCTCTACCGCACTAGCCGCAACAGGGGGCGCCGGCGCCCCCGCGACGCCAACCTCTGACAAGCCGGCCGCACCCAGCACGAAGGCCCAGATCGCCACCTGGTTCGGCCCGGGCTTCTACGGTCAGAAGACCGCGTGCGGACAGACGATGAGCCCGGAGATCGTGGGCGTGGCGTCGAGAACGCTGCCGTGCGGAACGCTTGTGCTCGTCAACTACAAGGGCCATCGCCTGACCGTGCCCGTGATCGATCGCGGTCCGTATGGGAACGGCGCAACCTGGGATCTGACCTGGGGCGCCGCCAGCGCGCTGACGATCACCGAAACCGTGCGGATCAAGACAAAGGTGGTTGGTCAGACAGCCAACAGCCCCTTGTTGGGTGTCCCGGCCGAAGTTCAGCCAACCCCGGAAGCGGAAGCTAGCGGCGGCACCGCCGCCGCCTGAGGTCGTTCCTCAGCTGGCCGCGGGCGGATCGGTGTGGGCGATCGAGCGCCCGGTGGCCCGCGCGGAGTAGACGCCGAGATCGGCGCGTGCCGCAAGCGCGGGCGCCTCGGTACCGTCGTCGGGACAGACGGCTATCCCGATCGCAACCTCCATCGGAACGTTGCGGTGTGTGGCTGAGGTGCGCACCAGCCGCGCCAAGCGCTCGGCGAGCATCTGCGCGCCGGTGCCATTCGTCTCGGGAGCAACCAGCCAGTAGCGACCAAGCGTCTCGCGCGAGAGCCGGTCTGTGGCGCGCATGCCACGACCGAGCGCGCCCTCGACCTGGGCAACGAGACCGTGCAGGTCGTGCGGGGTCTCCGAGCGCTCCAGACGCGCGACGTCGACGATCTCGACCAGTAGGACCGCGAACGGCAGGCCGTCCTCGGCATGGCGGGCAAGCAGGCGACCGACCGAGGAGACCCAAGCGGAGGGCCCCTCTTCGCGACGAACGTCTCTGATCTCGATCTCCGGCTGAATCGGCTCTACCGACGCCAGCGGCTGCTGCGCGGCGGCCTGCTCCTGCTCGTCGACGAGCTTTGTGAACGTGTACTCGCCAACGCTCGTGGGGATCGACTGCAGCGTCGCCGACGGCGGCGCCTGTGGGCGCGACGGGGCCGGCGGCTTGCGACGCTCGACGGGCGACTCGCCAGAGCGACCACCGCCCAGCGGCGGGCCAATGGACGAGGCGGCGGCGGGCGGCGGCGGGCCTGTTCCCGTACTGGCGGTCCTGGCGCCAAGCGCTCCTCTGGAGTCGATGACTACCTCAGGCTCGTCGCGAGCCCGCCTCGCCACCGACGGAATCGAGCTTTGGGCCTCGAGCGTTCGAGCCCGCGCCACTCGCTCCGGCGGACGCGGCGGCCAACAAGGCAACCGTGGAGGACACCTCTACGAGCCGCTCGGAGAGCTCCACGGCGCCCGCGGCGCGGTGGTCGTGGAGCTCCTCTTGCAGCGTTTCCCAGAGAACGTCGCTGAGCTGCCGAGCAGCGCGCGCGGCACGCGCCAGGCGCTCGACGGCGGCTGAGGGGGGAATCGATTGGTCGGGCTGGTCTCTCACAAGAGGTTGATATCAGCAGGCAAGGACAAGAGGCGCGCCGATCGACAGCTCGTCGGGCGCTCTCGATGACCGCGTTTGACTTCAGATCAACGGTCGAGGAGGCGCTCTACATCCGCGGATAGCCTTTACGGCGTGAAGCGCATGCCCAAGCTTGCCCAGGTGTCAGGGCTCGTCGACCACACGACCGAAGACGGGGCGAGCGGCGCGATGCGCTCGGTGCAGGCCGCCGACGTGACACTCGGACAGGGAGAGCTCGAGAAGCTATGGACTCCAGTGCACCTGGAGCGACTGGCACGCACCTACTGGCGCTTCATCAGGCGTGTGACGCTGGGACTGATCCGGGTGGTCTACAGCGAGTCCGAGCGCTCGGTGGTGCTGTTGGAGCGTCACCTGAAGCTGCTGAGCTTCGCTGCGCCCGAATACGAGATGGACGCCGAACGTGGGGTGGTGCGCTGGCGAATCAAGCGCGGACTGCTCGTAGCGCGCGACGGACACGACGGCCTCGGCCATCTACAGATCGACGTGCGCCGATTGCCGGCCCTAGAGGATGGCTGGGCGCGCCTGCACGTCGAGGTGGAAGTCGCCAACTTCCACCCGGCGATCGCGACGAGACTCGGCAAGCGTGTCTACAACGCCACGCAAGCGAAGATCCATGTGTTCGTGACCAACGGTTTCCTGCGCTCGCTCGCGCGCCTGGACTTGGCTGAGTCGAGGGTCGGACGGTTTGCGCAGACAGATGACAGATGCAGCCCTAGCCGAAGCGCCCGTTTCCAGCCAACGCGCGCAGCTTTTCGCGGTCGTGCGTCGCTCGCACGCGGCGCACGGTGCCCGAGCGCGAGCGCGTGACCAGCGATTCAGTGGTCGCGCCACCCGCGGACGGATAGCGCACACCCTGCAGGACGTCGCCGTCGGTGATGCCCGTGGCCGAGAAGAAAACATCGTCGCCGGCTACGAGGTCGTCGCGATCCAGCACGCGCTCCAAGTCGTAGCCCGCCTCGAGCGCGGCCGTGCGCTCTGCCTCGTCGCGTGGCCACAGCCGTCCGAGCAGCTGTCCGCCGAGGCACTTGATGGCGGCGGCGGAGATGACGCCCTCGGGCGTGCCGCCGATGCCCCACAGGAGATCGACCGGAGAGCGCTCGGTGACGGCCAACAGCGAAGCCGAGACGTCACCGTGAGGGATCAGGCGCACACGCGCGCCGGCCTCGCGAATCTCGCGGATGGCAGCCTCGTGGCGAGGACGGTCGAGCACGACGACGATCACCTCGCCTACGGGACGGCCCTTGCGCTCGGCGATCAGCTTGACCGTCTCCGACAGTGGACGGTCGAGGTCGAGCAGGTCGGCTATCTCAGGGCGACCGGCCATCTTTTCCATGTAGACGCATGGGCCTGGATCGAACATCGTGCCCTTGCTCGAGAGCGCGATCACCGCCAGCGCGCTCGGCATGCCGTGGGCGGCAAGCGTGGTGCCCTCCAGTGGGTCGACGGCGATGTCGACCTCGGGCGGGGAGCCGTCGCCGATGCGCTCGCCGTTGTAGAGCATCGGCGCCTCGTCCTTCTCGCCCTCGCCGATCACGACGGTGCCGTCCATCGCGACCGAGTGCAGCGCGTAGCGCATACCGTCGACCGCCGCCTGATCGGCGGCCTCCTTGTCGCCCATGCCGACGAGCGGGGCGGCGGCGAGCGCGGCGAACTCGGTGACGCGCACCAGCTCGAGGGCGAGGTTGCGGTCGGGGCGCGTTGGTGTGTTCATCGAGCGTGAGTCTCCTGGGTCGGGATGTTCAGTCCGGGTTCGCGCCCGATGAGCAAATTTTTGGGAGATGCTGGGCGTTCCCGTGGCGCGAGGAAGCCTCCTCGACGCAACGATACCTGGGGTGGAATGCCGCAGCCTCGTGCTTGGGCTGTAGGATCGTGCGCAATGACCGAGATCGGATTCGTCGGGTTGGGCAAGATGGGCGGTAACATGGTTCACCGCATCCGGCGCGACTCCGAGCACGAGGTGGTTGCGTTCGACTTCGACAAGAGCGCGGTCGCGGCAGCTGCGAAGAACGGCGCGCGCGGCGCAAACTCGCTGGCGGACCTGGTCAAAAAGCTGAAGGCGCCGCGGATCGTGTGGATCATGGTGCCTGCCGGCGATCCGACGCAGCAGACGGTCGACAAGCTTGCGAAGCTGCTTGACAAGGGCGACACGATCGTCGACGGCGGCAACTCCAAGTGGACGGACGACAAGCGCCGCTCCAAAGAATTGACAAAGCTCGGCATCCGCTATGTGGACGTGGGCGTCTCCGGCGGCGTGTGGGGCATAGACGTCGGCTACTGCATGATGGTTGGCGGCCCACCGACAGCGGTCAAAGGGCTGGCGCCGATCCTCGACGTGCTGGCGCCCCCGACGAGCGCGGACAGCGTGGCGGCGATCGGCAAGCGCGGCTGGATGCACTTCGGCTCCTCCGGCGCCGGGCACTACGTGAAGATGGTGCACAACGGCGTCGAGTACGGGCTGATGCAGGCCTACGCCGAGGGCTTCGACGTGTTCGACAAGTCTGAGTACCAGCTCGACAACGCCAAGATCGCGCACCTGTGGAACCAGGGCTCGGTGGTGCGCTCATGGCTGTGCGAACTTGCCGCGCGAGCGTTCGAAGCCGACGGCAACGAGCTGCAGGCGATCGAGGGCTTCACCGAGGACTCGGGCGAGGGACGCTGGACGATCGAGGACGCCACCGCCAAAGACGTGCCGACGCCGGTGATCACCGCGTCGCTGTACGAGCGGTTGTCCTCGCGCGGCAACGGCGACTTCGCCCACAGGGTTCTGGCGGCACTGCGCAACCAGTTCGGCGGTCACGCCGTCAAGACAGCTCCCCCAGCCGGCGAAGCACCGGGTCCGAAGCAGACCGGGAAGCGCCGGTAGATACCGATGGCGGCCGTCGCGACGACCGCTGTAGAGGAGAACCCGCTCACAGCTGGGTTGGAGCGCTTGCCGGTCGCCCCGACGACGCTCGTGATCTTTGGCGCCACGGGCGACCTGGCGCGGCGCAAGCTACTGCCGGCGCTGTACAACCTTGCGCACGAGGGAGCGCTGCCCGAGCGCTTTCACCTCGTAGGCGTGTCACGCCGCGAAAAGGAGAACGCCGACTATCGCGAGGAGTGTGAGCAGGCGATCCGCCAATTCTCGCGACGCCAACCCGACGAGGACGTGCTCAAGCGGCTACTCGAGCACGTGAAATACGTACCGGGAACTTTCGACGACGAGCGGGTGTACGAAAAACTCGAACAGGTGCTCGATCGCTTCGAGAAGCGAGACGGCGAGCCGCTGAACAGGGCGTTCTACCTGTCTACGGCGCCCTCGTTCTTTCCTGTGATCGTGGAGGCACTGGGCAAGCAGGGACTCGACCGCCACGAGCAGACCGACGTGCGTGTGATCATCGAGAAGCCGTTTGGCACGTCGCTGGAGGAGGCGCGCGAGCTCAACCGGCGCGTGCTCGGAGTGTTCGAGGAGCAGCAGGTGTTCCGCATCGACCACTACCTGGGCAAGGAGACGGTCCAGAACATGATGGCGTTCCGCTTCGCCAACGGCATGTTCGAGCCGCTGTGGAACCGCAACTACATCGATCAGGTGCAGATCACCGCGGCGGAGGACATCGGGATCGGCACGCGCGCCGGCTACTACGACCACGCCGGGGCGCTGCGCGACCTGATCCAGAACCACATGCTGCAGCTGCTCTGCCACGTGGCGATGGAGCCGCCGGTCAGCTTCACCGCGGATGAGGTGCGCAACGAGAAGGTCAAGGTGCTGCAATCGATCGCCGAGCCGCTCGAGGCGGAGATCGGACAGATGGCTGTCAGGGCACAGTACGGCAAAGGCCACGCGGGTGGCGAGGACGCGCAGGGCTACCTGGAAGAGTCCGGCATACCGCCGGACTCGATCACCGAGACCTATGCGGCATTGCGCTTGGAGGTGGACAATTGGCGTTGGGCTGGAGTGCCTTTCTACCTGCGCACCGGCAAGCGTCTGGCGCGCAAAGTGACCGAGATAGCGGTGACGCTCAAGCCGGTGCCCCACCTTGCCTTCAGCCAGGACGGCTCGCTTGGGGTGCTGCCCAACCAGCTGATCCTCACCCTGCAACCCAACGAGGGGGTCTCGCTGCGCCTTGGCGCAAAGATCCCGGGCTCGCGCATGGTGATTAGGCCCGTACACATGGAGTTCCTCTACGGGACCGCGTTTCTCTCGCAATCGCCTGAGGCCTACGAGCGCTTGATCACCGACGCCATGCGCGGTGACGCGACGCTGTTCACACGCGACGACGAGGTGGAGGCGCAATGGCGCATCTGCGATCCGGTACTGCAAGCCTGGGAGCAGACACCCGGCCCGCTGCCGCAATACGAATCAGGATCGCAGGGTCCCAGCGAGGCAGACGAGATCCTGCTGCCCGAGCACTCGTGGCGAGCGATTTGAGCCCGTCAGGACGGCTCACGCATGGAGCAACTTGTGGTGAACGATTTGAGCCCGTCAGGGGCGGCTCGCGCATGGGAAACCGGGAGTGTTGTATTCCGTTCTTACTCACTAGCCAATAGTTGCTACATATCGTAGTCACTATCGCATCCGATACAAAAAGTGCACATGTCCTCCCCCTTGCCACCCTCAACTCCGCTGCCGGATGCGCTGTGGAGCGCGCAACGCACGACTCCCGACGCGATCGAAGCGGCGCTACGCGAGTTGGTCAATCAGCGTCACAGCGAAAACGGCGGGCTGGTCCCAGCACGAGCCCTGAACATGGTGACGTTCGTCGAGAGCAGTTACAGCGGCGAGATCGCGAACCGCCTGGCGGCAGTAGGTCGCTACCACGCGTCGCGACTGGTCGTGCTCTCCTATGACCCCCACCGCACGACCCTCAACGCCCGCGCGGTCGTCTCCTCAGAGGGCGAACCTGGTAACAACGAGCTGGGGCTGCTGCGCGAGACCGTCACAGTTGAGATCGGCGAGCGCCACCTCGACGACCTCGTGACGATCGTAGACCCGCTCGTCGTCACCGACCTGACAACGCTGCTGTGGTCGCCACACGGCCATCCCGAGGCCGTCGACGCGCTGCTCGAGCTTGCCCAGGCGGTACTGGTGGACTCGCTCGACGATCCGTCGTGGCGCGAGGCGATCGGGCGAGCCTGTGAGCTGCGCGGGCGCGCCTATGTGGTCGATCTTGCATGGCTGCGCAGCACCCCATGGCGCGAGCGGGTGGCGGCGGCATTCGATTCGCAGGGCATGCGTGCCGAACTGCGCAACATCGACACGATCTCGGTTCGCCACCATCCCGACTCGACGGTCGCGGCGATGCTCTTGGTCGGCTGGATGGCCTCGCGCCTGGGCTGGGAGGTCGGACCGTTGCGATCCGGCGGCGGTGCACTGATCGGCATTGCCCAAGCGCCCGAGCAGCAGATCGAGGTGAGACTGGAGCGGGCCCCCGAGCTCGAGGTCAGGGGTCTCGACAGCGTGGCTATCGCGACCACGACGGGCCGGCGCCTGGGACTCCGGCGCGGTACTGGAGGCTTGCGCGCGCGCAGCCGCGATGCCAACCGCCGCGAACACGAATGGACGATCCTTGGCGCCTCGCGCGGCGAGAACGGGATCCTCGGCGAGGGCATCCGCCAATCGCTGCTGCGCGACCCTACCTATGGGCCGGCACTGGACGCGGCAGAGACGATGACGCCCTGAGACCCGGGGCCGACATGCCGTGCCGATGAGAAATTGCCCACAATGACGCTCTGACCTTCTAGAGTTGGCGGGCGAAGCTATGGCTACGATCGCTCCCCGCGACCCCATCGCTCACCACCGACAGCCCCCGAGGCCGGAGGAGGCGCTGGCGACACTCGACAGCGTCAGAGAGCGCACACTCGCGCTTGTCGCTCACCTGAGCGAAGATCAGCTCAGCCGGGTGCTCTCGCCGATCATGAGTCCGCTCGTCTGGGATCTCGCGCACATCGCGGCGTATGAGGACCTGTGGCTGGCCCACCGTTACGGCGGCCTCGAGCTGCTGCGGCCCGACCTGGCCGAGCTCTACGACGCCTTCGAGACGCCCCGCTCGGTGCGAGGCGAGATCGAGCTGCTGGATCCCGCACAGGCACGGGTCTACCTGAGTGAAGTACGCCTGCGCAGCGCACAAGCGCTTTCCCGGCAAGGCGTCGGCGACGGCACCATTTACGAGCTGGTACTGCGCCACGAGCTGCAGCACACCGAGACGATGCGCCAAACAATGGCGCTCGCCGGGCTGCTACCCGCCGGCGAGCCACCGCTGGACCGTCTCGCGACGGGCGAGAGGAGCGAGCCGAGCGTCGTGCGCAACGGCGACATCTCGGCAGAGGGCTGGGTCCACATTCCCGCCGGCCCGTTCGAGCTGGGCGCGGGCGCCGAAGGGTTCGCGTACGACAACGAGCGTCCGCGCCACACGGTCGAGCTGCCCCCCTTCCAGATCGCGTGCCATCCCGTGAGCAACGCGAGCTGGATGCGCTTCGGCGAGGACGGCGGGTACGAGCGGCGGGAGTGGTGGTCTGACGAAGGCTGGGCGTGGAAGCTGCAGCACGACATCACGCACGATCCCGGCGTGGCAAGCGGGCATCCCGATGCGCCCGTGTGCCATGTGAGTTGGTTCGAGGCGGATGCGTTCGCCAGGGCGTCGGCGGCGCGATTGCCGAGTGAGGCCCAGTGGGAGAAGGCGGCGGGACGTGACATCCTTGCGGGGGTGGGACAGGTATGGGAGTGGACCAGCAGCCGCTTCGACGGCTACCCGGGATTCGTGGCACACCCCTACCGCGAGTACTCTGAGGTGTTCTTCGACGGCGACTACCGTGTGCTGCGCGGTGGCTCGTGGGCGACCAGCCCGCGCGTGGGCACGGTGACGTTCCGCAACTGGGATCACCCCATACGCCGCCAGATCTTCGCGGGCGTGCGCTTGGCACGAGAGGGAAGTTGATGGAGCCGATCGTAAGCCCCGCGGATGAGACGCTCGAGGGGAGCGCTATCACGATCGACTCCTACCTGCAGGAGGGCCAAGAGCGCTCGCTGGCGGACGACGTGCTCGACGGGCTTGACCAAGCCGTTCAAGGAGCTCCCACCAAAGCACTTCTATGATGCGCGCGGGGCTGAGCTGTTCGACCAGATCTGCGATCTACCCGAGTACTACCAGACGCGCACCGAGCGCTCGATCCTGCAAGCCGCCGCCGAGCAGCTCGCGAGCACGACCGCCGCCACCGAGCTGGTGGAGCTCGGCTCGGGCACGGCCGCCAAGACGCGAGTTCTGCTCGACGCGCTGCACGGCGCGGGCACGCTGAAGCTGTACATACCGGTCGATGTGACCGAGAGCATGGTGCGCGACTGCGCCCAGGAGCTCACAAGCGAGTACCCGGGCCTGCGCGTGCACGGCGTGATCGGCGACTTCGAACGCCACCTCGACCGTGTGCCCGACGCCCGAGGGGCCGCGCCTCGTGGTGTTCCTGGGCGGCACGATCGGCAACTTCCCGCCCGGCAGCCGCCGGCGCTTCCTGCGCGAGATCGCACGGCTGCTGGGGCCCGAGGACCATCTGCTGATGGGCACCGATCTCGTCAAGGACCCGCTGGTGCTCACCCAGGCCTACGACGACGCGCAGGGAGTGACCGCCGAGTTCAACCGCAACCTGCTGCGCGTGCTCAACCGCGAGCTGCGGGCCGACTTCGACCCCGATGACTTCGACCACGTCGCGCTGTTCAACCGCGAGCACGAGTGGATCGAGATGCGCCTGCGGGCTCGCCGCGAGCACACTACGACCGTGCACGACCTCGGCCTGTCGGTCCACTTCGAGCAGGGCGAGGAGATGCGCACCGAGATCAGCGCCAAGTTCACCCGCGACCGCGTGCAAGACGACCTCTCCGCGGCGGGCCTGGAGATCGTCAGCTGGTTGACAGACCCAGACGCACTGTTCGCGCTGACGCTTTCGCGGCCGACGCAAAGCGCCACTGGCGCCGTTTGACCACGGGCACGACCCTCTCCTCCGATCCAAGAGCCGGCTTCAGCCGCCGGGCATGGGCGAGGCGACTGGCGGTAGGGTCTTGCCCATGCAAATCGACGGAAGCTCGGCGCTGGTGGTAGGCGGCGCCTCGGGACTCGGCGAGGCAACCGCACGACGCCTGCACGAGCTGGGCGCGATTGTGACGATCGCCGATGTCAACGCCGATAAGGGCGCCACCCTGGCCTCGGAGCTGGGCATCGAGCTCGTCACGTGCGACGTGCGCGAGGAGACTCAGGTGCAAGCGGCGGTCGAGCAGGCCGCCGCGGCCGACGGTGGGCTGCGCATCGCCGTGTGCTGTGCCGGCATCGGCTGGGCGCAGAAGCTGGCCGGCTCCAAGGGCCCGCATCCGCTACTGCCGTTTGAGACGACGATCCAGATCAACTTGATCGGCACGTTCAACGTGCTGCGTTTTGCCGCCGCCGCGATGATCGCGAGTGAGCCGCTCGCGGACGGCGAACGCGGGGTATGCGTGAACACCGCCTCGATCGCCGCGTACGACGGACAGGTCGGCCAGATCGCCTACGCGGCCTCCAAGGGAGGGATCGTCGGAATGACGCTGCCGGCTGCACGCGACCTGGCTCAGCAGGGTATCCGCGTCAACACGATCGCCCCCGGCCTGTTCGATACCCCGCTGCTCGCAGCACTACCTGAGGAGGCGCGTCAAAAATTGGGCGCCGGCGTACCTTTTCCGCAACGCCTGGGCGCCCCAGCCGAGTACGCGCAACTGGCCTGTCACATCGTCGAGAACCGAATGCTCAACGGCGAGGTCATCCGCCTCGACGGAGCATTGCGCATGCCGCCTCGCTGAGGAGCGGCTATCGCTACACGGATCGGATTCCCCTCGTCCTGAGCCTATGTTTTGCGTGCAGGTAGACCGAGCAAGTCGCGCCAGGATTTCGGCAGCCAGTCTTTCCCAGAAGGGAGCGTAACCGACTCGAAGTGAGGCTTATATTCGGACCAGCTCTCCGCTGTTCCGCTATGGGGCTCGGCGCGACTCGCTTCGTGACGATCCTGTCGTTTGCGTACAAAATGAAACATAGGTTCAGCTTACCAGCCCCACCAGTCCGAGCAAAGTCGCGAGCGCCGCGAAGGTGAGAGCGCCTGTCAACTGCGGCACCTTGCCAGTAAGCACGCTTTCGTTCGCAAGCACTTCGACTGCCATATCTTCGAGAGGCCACTGTTCGAGCTCGTCGTCGACGTAACAGCCGCGATCTTCAAGGATGCTCGAGACGCTTGGGCCGATCTCCTTCGCCCCATCAGTCAGCACGATCCGTAGCGCCAAGACGAAAGACAGGCCGATAAGACCAAGACACGCCGTCCAGAAACCATCGTCGAGCCTAGCGGCGACATAGAAGGCAGCGGCAGCCGTATCCAGCGCCATCACGCCGATCGCGCCGGCGTCGAGCGCGATCGAGCGCGCGGCTTGTGCCTGCAGTTGACTCTCGGCGAGAGAACGAAGTGCCACCGCCAATCTCGGTGTGATTCCCTCAGCGTTCATTGCCCTCTCTAATCCGACTGGAGATCGACAACGGGACACGCCTGTGAGAACCGGATGCTCAACGGCGAGGTCATCCGCCTCGACGGAGCATTGCGCATGCCGCCTCGCCGAGGACGGCAAGCGCGTCTTCAACGCGAAGTCAGTCCTACAGACGAGAAGAAGTGTGGCTGAACCGGTCGGGGGTCCGGCCCAGCCACACTTCGGGACACGGCCTGAGAAGTGGGCGAAGCTACTTCTCAGGTGGGCATGGGCACTGCTTGGTGGGTCAGCAGCGTCCGCCGACGCACAACCGCACAGAGGAGGGGCTGCAAACGGCCGTGGGACGTCGAAACGGTCATTGCTCATAAAGCTTATCAAGAATATGGAATATTGCAAGCGAGCGCACGAGATTTTTGGAAGCCCGGCAACGACCCGAACCTTGCCAAGCGGCTTCATCGACCGGCGCCCCCCAGCCAGTCGATCCGCTCCGCTAGTCGCGCCGGGCCGCAGTCGACCAGAGCGCTGCACTCGATCGGCTCATAATCCCCACCGCGCAGTCCAAGCCAGTGGACGGCACGCTCCAGCGGGTCGACGATCAGCACCTCGTCGACCTCGTGCGCGGCGTAGAAGGGCAACTTCTTCCATGTCTCGTCGCCGGGCGAGACGATCTCGACCGCGAGCGCCACGGTGGGATAGAACAGCTCGTCGGGACCTGGCCGGTGCAGACCGCCGTCGGGTATCCGATAGTTGTCTTCGTCGCCGACGTTGAAATCCCCTAGAGCCGGCAGCAACCCCGCCGCGCGCGCAGGACCATCGAGCAAGACCGCCAGTTGGTGCAGGATGCGGTGGTGGCGACCGTGCGGGCTCGGGTTCATGTGCAGCACCCCGTCCCACATCTCGTCGCAGCCGTCGAGGCCGAGACGGCGCCGACGCTCCAGCAGTGACTCAATCTCCACGGGCAGCGGATCGAGCACGACAAGTGGCATGGCGCCGAGTCTAGTGCCCCATCAGCCTGCTGAGAAGGGTCTGCATTCTCGAAGGATGGGTACGGTCCAGCTTGCACATCCTCCTAATCCGACCCAGCAAGCCAGGCGGGACAGAGTCGGCTGCTCTGCCCCGCCGAAGCCAAGCCGTTCTAAAAGGGGCCGCCGCCGCGACCTACAGCCGTTCCACCAGCATCGCCATGCCCATGCCACCCGCGGCGCACATCGACTCGATGCCGTACGTGCCGTCGAGCGTCTCCAGGTCGTTGAGCAGCGTGGTCATGATGCGCGCGCCGGTCATCCCGAACGGATGGCCGAGCGCGATCGCTCCACCGAACGGGTTCAGCTGCTCCTCGGTGATGCCGAGCTCCTGCATGCACGGCACGATCTGAGCCGCGAACGCCTCGTTGATCTCGACCACGTCGATGTCCTCGATCTTCATGCCTGTGTTCTTCAGGAGCTCTTTGATCGCGGGGATCGGACCTAGGCCCATGACCTCGGGGCGGATCCCGGCGACAGTCGAGGCGATGATGCGCGCCTTGGGTTTGAGGCCCAGCGCGGATGCCTTCTCATCGGACATGACGAGCACCGCGGCAGCTCCATCGTTGAGCGGACAGGCGTTGCCGGCCGTGACGGTGCCGCCCTCCTTGAACACGGGCGGCAGCGACGCCAGCTTCTCGAGCGTCGTGCCCGGGCGCGGCCCGTCGTCCTTGGTGACGACGGTCTCCGGCACGTCGATCTCTTTGCCTTCCTTGTCCACGTCTTTGTGGGCGGGCACCGTCACCGGAATGATTTCCTTGTCGAAATGGCCCGACTCCTGCGCGGCCACGGCGCGGGTCTGGGAGATCAGCGCCCACTCGTCCTGGGCCTCTCTGCTGACTTTGCGTTCCTCGGCGACGTTCTCGGCGGTCATGCCCATCGGTATGTAGACGTTGTAATGGGAGCCCTCGGAGCCGTCCACGAGCGGGTGGAACTCGAACGAGGCACTTCCGCGACCGGCCCTGGAGACAGCCTCGACGCCGGCCGAGAGGTAGGTGTCGCCCTCGCCGGTCTTGATCGCGTGGAAGGCCATCCGAATCGTCTGCAGCGAAGAGGCACAGAAGCGATTGACCGTGGTGCCCGGCACGTGATAGTCGATGCCGGCGATCAGGCTGGCGATGCGCGCGATGTTGTAGCCCTGCTCTCCCTCCCCGTAGCCACAGCCCATCATCACGTCGACGATCGAGCTCTGCTCGACGAGGGGATTGCGCTCCACGATCGCCTTCAACGGGATCGAGGCGAGGTCATCGGCGCGAACGGACTTGAGCGACCCCTTCACGGCCCGCCCGATAGGCGTGCGTACGGCGTCGACGATTACAGCTTCAGGCATGTGCTTCTCCTTGATTGGTCATTGGCGCGGACGGACCCTCCACCCGCCCCGCGCGGCGCGGGAGCAGCGCGCATCTTATGCGAGTTCGGGACTGGTCTAGAGATCGAGGCGGCTTACGCCCAACTCATCGAAGCCGACGTGATGGGCAAGCTCGTGACGCACCGTCTTTGTGACCTGTTCGCGCAGCAGGTCGGGGTCGTGGCCGAAATCGCGGCGAATCGTGTCGCGGAAGATCACGATGCGGTCGTGGACATCGTCGCGCGCCACTGTGGCGCCCTGGTAGAGGCCATAGGCGCCGCGCGCACGGCCGCCATCGGAGATCACGACCGCTACGTGGGTCAGCGCATTGCGCAGCAGATCGGGCAGGTCGTCGAGCGCGTCGCGCACGAGCTCCTCGAAGTCGTCGTCGTTGAGTGGGTCGAGCTCCATGAACTCGGCTTCGTCGGGATCGACCACAAGCCCTTCGCGCGCCAGCTCCTCGGAGTGGCGAATCAGCTCGTCGAACTCGATCTCTGACTCGGGATCGTGCCAGTTGGCAAGCCGCACAGCCACGAACGCGACGGCGCCCGACAGCACGGCCACGACAAGCGCCACGATTGCGACCTCCTCGACCGCGCGCACCAAGCCGACCGAGCTGAGCCCCTGACCGAGGACGAGCACGAGCAGACCGATCGACAGCGCGACGAGTGCTGCCACCGCGACGCGACGAGCGTGGCCGGAGGCGCTTGGCAACCTCGACACACGCATCCCATGCCTACTTCAACGTACGGGCGATAACGAGCCTTTGAATCTCGTTAGTGCCCTCGTATATCTGGGTGATCTTGGCGTCTCGCATCATGCGCTCGACCGGATACTCCTTCACATAACCGTAGCCGCCCAGGACCTGAACCGCCTCGACGGTGACCGCCATCGCGGTATCCGAGCAGAAGACCTTGGCCATCGAGGAGTACTTGGCGCTTTGCGGATGGCCCTGATCGGCCATCGCACACGCCTTGTAGAGCAGCTCGCGCGCGGCGGCGGTCCTGGTTTCCATGTCCGCCAGCTTGAACTGGATGCCCTGGAACTCGTTGATCGCCTGGCCGAACTGCTTGCGCTCGCGCGCGTAGGCGACGGCATAGTCGGTGGCTCCCTGAGCGATGCCGACAGCCTGGGCCGCGGCGCCGAGACGTGTGCGCTCCAGGGTGCCGAGCGCGACACGCAGCCCTCTCCCCACTTCCCCGATCACGTTCTCTTGGGGCACGCGCACGTCCTCGTAGATCGGCTGGCCCGTCGGCGAGGCGCGGATGCCGAGCTTGTGCTCGAGCTTGCCCACGCTGAATCCGGGCCGGTCGGCCTCCACGACGAACGCGGTGATCCGTTTGCTCTCGCGGTCGGTCACCGCGAAGGTGATGTAGAAGTCGGCCACACCGAGGTTTGAGATCCAGTTCTTGGTGCCCTTGATGACCCACTCGCCCGCGCCCTCGCCTGGGGTCCCCGAGCCCTCCCAGATGGCAGTGGTCTGCATCCCCGCGGGGTCCGACCCCGCTTCGGGCTCGGACAGCGCAAACGCGGGAGACCACTCGCCGCTAGCGCACTTGGGCAGGAACCGCGCCTTCAGCTCATCTGAGCCAAACAGCTGGATCGGCAGCGTGCCGAGCTCCTGCACCATCAGGATCAGCGCACAGGCGGCATCCACCTTGGCGATCTCCTCGACGCCCATGTTGAGCATCAGCGTGCCGGTGCCGGTGCCGCCGTACTCGGTGGGAAACGGCAGACCGAGGATGTCCTGCTCGGCCAGCACCTTGCGGATGTCCCATGGATACTCGGCCTGCTCGTCGATCTCCGCCGAGCGCGGCGCGATCTTCTCCTGGGCGATCTGTTTGATGGTGGCGCAGAAGTCGAGGTGCTCCTGCGGGATCGTGTAGGTGTCGTCGAGAGTCACATGCATTGTCTTGATCCTAATGGCCCCGCGCAGGCGGCGCTTCATGGCGCCCCGCGCGGGCGGCGCCTTCGTGTCCAGTGGTCGCCAACGCGCCACTTCGCCCCGCGAACGCGGGGCCGCTACGCTGCCCCCAATGGGCGCGCCGGTGGACTCAAAGCAAACGGACATCGACCCCGGACAGCTTGCGGAGTGGATGAGCGCCGAGCCCGACCTGCAGGTCATCGACGTGCGCGAGCCCTACGAGCGCGAGGCCGGCTACATCGAGGGCTCCCGCCACATCCCGCTGGTGGAGCTGTCCGCCAGGGCCGCGGAGATCGAGCGCGAGCGTCCCGTCGTGTTCTACTGCCGCGTCGGCGCCCGCTCGGACATGGCCGCCCAGGCGTTCCGCGCAAGCGGCGCGAAAGCGCTGTCGATGCGCGGTGGGCTCGTACGCTGGGCAGCTGAGAACAGGCCACTCTCCCCTGAGGGCGGCGTGGTGGCAGACCACTGACATAGGCCGTTCCGCGCGCCGCGCGATCGCTAAATGATTCTCGACAAAACCGTAAAGGAGATCCAAATGGAGGCATCCGAGTACCCCAAGGTGACCGTGGGCGATGGCTACGCCGTGGCGGAGGATCTCGACGCGCTCGGCGAGGGCTACGGCTTTCGCAAGATGCGCAAGGGGCTGGGCGTGACCGCGTTCGGCGTCAACGTGATCACGATGCCGGCGGGCTACGCGACCGGCAGTCATTACCACGACGTCCAGGAGGAGCTCTACTTCGTGCATAAGGGCACGATCGAGATGGAGTTCGGCGACGGCAGCACGCATCGCCTGCAGGAGGGCGGCTCGGCGCGCGTTGACGCCGCGACGTTGCGCAAGGTCCGCAACGTCGGCGAGGGCGACGCCACCTACCTGTGCGCCGGCGGCAAGGACGGCTACGTCGGGCGCGACGGACGCCTGCCCGACGGCGAGCAGCGCCTCAGCGGGCCACCCGGCGCGGCCTGAGCTCAGCCGCGGCCCTGGCGAGCAGCGGCCCGCTCGACGATCGCCACGGCGTGCTGGGGGTCCTCCGCGATCTGCAGCAGATCGATGTCGGCGCTTGCGATCTTGCCCTCCGCGAGCATCGTCTCGCGTAGCCAGTCGAACAGGCCGCTCCAGTAGTGCTTGCCAAGCAGGACCACCGGAAAGTGCAGGATCTTGCCCGTCTGGATTAGCGTGAGCGCCTCGAACAGCTCGTCCATCGTGCCGTAGCCGCCCGGTGAGACGACGAAGGCGCTCGAATACCGCACGAACATGACCTTGCGCGTGAAGAAATAATGGAAGCGCAGGGCGATGTCGACGTAGGGGTTGAATTGCTGCTCGAAGGGCAGCTGGATGTTCAAGCCGATCGACTGGACTCCCGCCTCGCGAGCACCCTGATTGGCGGCCTGCATGATGCCGGGCCCACCGCCCGTGATGATCGCGAAACCCGCCGAGCCGAGCGCCAGGGCGGTCTCGCGCGCCAGCTCGTAGTCGCGGTGGCCGACCGGGGTGCGAGCCGATCCGAACAACGAGGCTCCGCGGCTTACACCGGCAAGCGCGGCGAAGCCCTCGGCCATCTCCGCTCGCATTCGATCGAGGCGTTCTTCATCGCCGAAGCTGTTCTGCGTGATGGCGTGCTCGGCGCACAGCAACTCCTCGTCGGAAGTGCGCGGCGTTCGCAACGGCGCAAGGCCACTGGAGCACGGCTGCTCGTGCACCTGCGCCTCACCCTCCTTCGCGTCAGCCTCCTTCATGTCCGCTCGATTCTCATCCATCTCCGGCACACAGCCGCGCGGCTCAGTAGAGGAGTTCCTTGACATAGCGCTGATGCAAGCGCCCAAGCGCCGTCTTTTCGGGGTGGAAATCGATCGCGTTGAATACGTTTGCGCCCAGCGGAGCCCACGCTAGGATCATGTAGACGCCCATCAGCACGGCCGCGACGCGCAAGCGCCGCGAGCTCGACAGGGCGGCAAGCGGCAGTATCCACAGCACGTACCAAGGCAGTACCCAGCTGAGCGTGACCAGCAGCGCGATCGACGCCCAGCCGGCGGCTGTGAGCGACTCGCGCCGGCGGTAGGCAAGCAGCGAGCAGGCGGCCACGGCCACGATGAGCACGCCGCTCAGCAGCACCCGCATGGTGGTGGTCTCTCCACCGGCGCCGAGCGCCAGCCCGAACAGGTTTGGAATGCTCGTCATCGTCACCAAACGTCCCTGTGTGGCGAGATCGGGGAAATGGGGTCCGAATGCGATCACGCTGGCCAGGCCGAAGACGATGGCACCCAACGCCATCCCCACGACGACCTGCAGCAGATCGCGACGGCGGTGCAGCAGCGCGGCTAGCACGACCGGCAGCAGGATGCCTGCCGACGCCTTGATCGCCACGGCCGCGACGAATGCCGCCCCGGCGCCCAGCAGAGCCGGGGACCACAACGCCACTTCGGCCGTTTTGGCGCCAGAGCCATCCTGCCAGCCGGCAGATCCATTCGCGGCAGCATCGGTGCGGGGGCCTTCCGTGACAGCCCGGCCCTGCGCGGCGACGCCGCCAGGTTCGCCCACCGCACTGGCGTCACCGGCCTCGATTCCCTCCGAGCCGGCCAGCGATCGCGCGGCGCTGTCGCGCCTGAGCGCCCCCGGCATACAGCCGGCGCGCAGCAGCAGATAGAAGCCGAGCACGACACAGAACATCATCAGGAAGTCGTTGTGGTCGCCGCCGAGGCCCCAGATGAGCACGATCGGGTTCAGGCCGACGAACACGATCGCCGCCACCGGATCGCGCCCGACCAGGCGGGCAGAGCGCCACACTAGAAACACTATGCCCAAGCTCGTGAGCATCAGCAGGCCCTTCAAGAGCCAGAACGACATCGCCACGCCCAGCGGCACGACTATGAAGGTGATCAGCGTGAACAACGGTCCATACGGGCTCAGCAGCTGATGCCAGTTGCTCGGGGCGTAGCTCGGGTCGTTGTGCGGCTCGAGCACTGGGATCGTCGTGTACGGGTTGAGGTTGTGGACAACCTCCATACGCCCGTAGTTGATGTAGTTGAAGATGTCGGTGAGCGCCAGCGGCGGCGAGAGGAACATGATCATGTGCGCTCCCACGATCGCCATGATCACCCAGCGCGCGCGCAGCAGCGGCACGTAGCGCAGGCCGACCAGGTAGCTCGCGAACATGAGCACGATCGGGGCTGTGAACAGCCACCTCAAGCCTGTGGTGCTGCGTGTCAGCGACGGCCACAGGCCACCGAGTGGGCCCGCCATCCAATGCGGGAAGTAATGACCCGTGGTCGTGGCCGCCAGAAAGCTGGGGCGATCGGCCGCCGCCACCACTACCAGCAGGCAGCCCACCAGGATCGCGATCAGGACGCCTGCTCCGACCGCCGTCTCGATACGTCGGCGTCGCGCCTCGCGGTCCACAACGTCGGCGGGGCCCCGCAGGGCCCCGAAGACATGCTCGCTACTACTTTGGGCGTATCCCGTCATGGACGCGTGCCCGTGGCGGGATCAGCCCTCAATCTGTCAGCAGCTCAGATGGTCGTGACGTTTACGGCCTTGGGGCCCTTGTCGCCCTGCTCCGCGTCGTAGGACACCTTCGTGCCCTCCTGGAGCGAGCGATAGCCTTCGCCGTTGATCCCGGTGTGGTGGACGAACAAGTCCTTGTCGCCATCATCTGGGGTGATGAAGCCGAACCCCTTGTCGTCGCTGAACCACTTCACTGTGCCGGTAGGCATGTGACTTCCTCCACGATATGTGCGTGCTGCTACGCGGAGGATGCTTCTAGAGCTTCGACCTGCGAGCGCTTGCACTGCTTTTCGCCGGTCTTTTCTGGCCGGCCAGACCGCACGACGGTAGCACGTAGATCCGCGGATGTGTTAGCAAGTGGTATATGCCTAGCAATCCGGGGCAGTCGCCAAACCAGCCGTCCTTGAAGCTCAAACGCCTACTCCCTAGCGGCGACCGGGCCACGATCGAGCAGGTCGTGGACGAGCTGCGGCTGATCGCGGCGGGCGAGGATGCGACGCACCGGCGTCCTTACCTGCTGCTCAACATGATCGCCACGACCGACGGCCGCGCAACCCTTGGCGGACGCTCAGGGCCGCTGGGCGGACGCGCCGACAAAGAGCTGCTGTACGGCCTTGCGCACCACCGTGGATGGGGTCATGGCGGGCGCGGGCACCGTGCGCGCGGAGCGCTACGGACAGCTGATCCGCGGCGACCGCGGGCGAGCGATACGGCGCGATCGTGGCCTTGCCGAGGAGCCGCTGGCGTGCATCGTCTCGGGGCGACTTGCCCTGGACAGCGGGATCCCATTGCTCGCGGAATCGGGCGCGCGCGTAGCGATCCTCACCCCGTCCGAGGCGAGCCTGCCCCAGGACTGCCGTGCCGATATCTCCTATGTGCGCAGCGCGCGCGACGGGCGTGCTCGACCTGCCACGGGCAATGGCCGAGCTGTACGAACGCCTCGGCGTGCACACCTTGCTGTGCGAGGGCGGGCCCCACCTAAACGCTCAATTGCTGGCGAATAGGCTCGTCGACGAGCTATTTCTGACCCTCTCCCCCAAGCTGGCGGGCGGAGACGCGATGAGCGAGACGCTACGGATCGTGAGCGGGCCCGAGTTCGACCCGCCGCTGGAGCTGGAACTGGCAAGCGCGCTGGAGCACGACTCTTATCTGTTCTTGCGCTACCGGGTGAAGAACGAACAATCATCTTGAGCAAGTCGGCGCATGCGCCGACTTGGACCATGGCGCATGCGCCATGGTCACGGGCCGCACATGTGCGGCCCGGACAGCGGCACATGTGCCGCTGTCAACTACATACACATACCCGAGCATTCAGTCGCGCCCGTCGACGCGGGCGCGCCCTCGCGCGAGCACCGCGACGCTGAGCACGACGCTGTTGGGCACCATGATCGGGCCGTCGTCGGTCGCGAACGTCGTGTAGAGCAGGCCAAGCATGCTGACCGTGCCTTCGATCTGGCCCGCCAGCGGGCCCCCTTGCAAGCGCACGCTGTCGCCGACGCGAAACGGCCTTGCGCTCAACAGCACCGTGCCGGCGAACATGTTGCCGAGCGTCTGCTGGGCGGCGAGACCGAGGATCACAGCCGTGAAGGCGCCGCCGAGCGCAAGCGTGCGCGGTTCAATGCCGATTATGCCCAGCGCCACTATCACCGCCAGCGCCACCGTCGCGAGGCGGATCACGAAGCCGACGGTGCCGGCCGAAGCCGGGTCCATGCGCCGGAACAGCGCCGGCCCGAACGCTCGTCCCACGTCGCGTGCGATCGCCCAGCCGAGCATCACGAGGACGATCACCGTGACGAAGTCCACCGGTGTTTCCAGCCAGGCGAGCTGGCCCTTGCCGTACGCATTCAAATCAAGCAGGGAGCGGCGGTTTTCATAGAGCACGACCACGCCGATGAAGATCGGCACGAGCAATAGCGCCTCCCAGCGTGCGCGCCTGACCGCGCCGGGGCTCACCTGCGGCAGCAGCCCGGCTTCATCCCACGCTTGGCTGCGCGTCTCGAACATCTTCGCTGGGGTTCGCGGAGTGGGCATCGAGCATCAATGATGGTGCACGCGGCGACTACCCGCTCCAGGGGCGCTCAAGCCAGCGTGTAGATGACCATCGCTCCGCCGAACACAAGGCAGTAGATCGCGAACGGGATCAGCGTCCTGGTCTTGAACCAGCGCACGAGGAAAGCCACCGTGAAGACTGCCGTGATGGCGGCGGAGATGCAGGCGACGAGCGCCTGCCCACGGATGCCGTTGCCGAGATGGCCGAGCAGGTCGGGCAGCTTGACGAGACCGGCGGCGAGGATGATCGGCGTGGCGAGCAGGAAGGCGAAGCGGGCGGAGTCGCTGTGGTCCAGGCCGCGCGCGAGGCCCGTCCCCATCGTGACGCCGTCGCGGCTGATGCCGGCGAACAGCGCGGTCGATTGCGCCACGCCGACGACGAGTGCCTCGCGATACTCGAGCGTGTCGAGCTCGCGCCCGCCCTCGGGGTTGAGCCCCTCACGGACCGCCAGTTCGCGCACCGCGGTGCGACGGCGGAAGCGCTCGGCGGCGAAAAGGATCAGGCCGTTGACCATCAGCAGGATCGCCGCGATTTCGGGCTTGGCGGTGAGTGTGCGCAACTGGTGCTCGAAGGCCAGGCCGAAAACGCCGGCAGGGATGCTCGCGATGATGATCAGCCACGCCAGCCGCTCGGTGCCCGTCTCGGCGCGACGCTTGCCGAGCGTGCGGAAGAACGCCTTGACGATCTGCACCCAGTCGCTCCAGTAGTAGATCAGCAGCCCGATCGCGCTGCCGACGTGCAGCATCACGACGAAGGCAAGCCAGAAGGACTCCGATTCGGACTGCGCTTTGACCAGGCTGTTCCAGCCGAACAGCGTCGGGAAGAGCACTGTGTGGCCGAGGCTCGAGATCGGGAACAGCTCGGTCACGCCCTGGAGGACACCGAGGACGATCGCCTGGAAGTAGCTGATCGCCGAGGCCAGGGGCACATGGATGAGGACGAGCGACATCGCGGCAAGAGCATATGGGAATGACCGGGCGCAAAAGACCGCTGCCAGATTGTTCTCATCCCGCGGCGACTGTCGACCTGAGGCTCGATCCATCTCGGACGGGAAACGCCCTCGGGTAGATGTATTCCAAAGGCAGGTTCCCGAAACACCAGCAATTAACGAACATGAACCTAAAGGTTTGGTACCTAAAGAACCAACCTCGAAACAAAAACGCCTAGAAAAACCTGCACCTACGAATTCAAGGTCCGACAACATCCCCTTCGCTGCGCTGCGCTGCGCGTCGGCTGCACGGGGGTCGCACCCGCGCCGGCCTTCGGCCCTTCACACCACCTTCACAGAATAGACCCTGACTGGTCACAAAGTTAGGCATTTGCAGGGAGAACCTGTTGGTATGAGCACGCGGGTCGACATGCATTGTCACTCCACCGCCTCACAGGTGTCGAAGCTCGGCGTGCAGCGCGCGCTTGGACTGCCGGAGTGTGCCACGCCTCCCGAGGAGGTCTACGCGCTGGCCAAGCGGCGCGGAATGGACTTCGTCACGATCACCGACCACGACACGATCGACGGCGTGCTCGAGATCGCCGACCGCCCTGACGTGTTCGTCTCCGAGGAGTTGACCGCATGGTTCCGCGGCGAGCCGCAGGCCGTGCACGTGCTCTGTTACGGAATCACTGTCGAGAACCACGAGTGGCTGCAGGCCAACAGTGGCGACGTCGAGCTTTGCGCTATGTACCTCTACGACCGGGAGATCGCGTGTGCGCTTGCCCATCCCTACTACGCGGTTGGAGCTCCACTGACAGCGCGCCACCGGCGCCGGCTGGCCGAGCTGTTCGACATCTGGGAGACGCGCAACGGCGCTCGCGCCCGCGAGCTCAACCGGCCGGCCGCTATGTACGTGGCCACGCTCGACGGCACCGGCATCGGCGGCAGCGACGATCACGCCGGGGTTGACATCGGGCGCACCTGGACAGAGGCACCCGACGCCGCAACGCCTGCCGAGTTCCTCGAGCACATGCGCGCTGGGCGTGTCGCCGCGCACGGCAAACAGGGCAGCGCCGCCAAGTGGGCGCACGCGGCGATCGCTTTGGCGGCACGCTCGCTCGGGCACGACACGAGCGACGACCTACCCGCCACCCCGGACCCACAACGAGTGATGACGATGGTGCAGCGGCTGCTGAGCGAGGGCGACGCGCGCGAAGGTGCCACCGGCGCAGACGTGGCGCCCGCCGACGCACGCTGCCTGTTGCGCGCCTGGCTCGCTGCCGTCGGCCTCGATCACCTCGACGAGCGTGGGCTGATCGCATACATGCAGGAGGACGACTTCAGCCACTCAGACCTCTACCGCCGCGCCTGTCGGATGCACGAGCGCAAGCTGGCGAATGCGGTAGGGCGCGCCATAGAGGCGATTGTGGGCGAGACCGCAACCGGTCGTGGCAGCGGCGAGACAGCAGGTGCAGGCACGACCCATCCCAACACATCAAGCGCCGTCGCAAGTGGGCTGTTCGAGAGCTGCATCGCCGCGATTCCCTATGCGCCAGCCACGGCTTTTCTGGCAAACGAGCAGGCCAAGCTCGCGCGCACCGGCGTGAGCGCGGACGGCGAGCCGCCGCGCATCGCGATCCTCGCCGACGGGATCGGCTCGACTCATGGGGTGAGCCGCACGATCGAGGAGATTCGCCAGCGCGGTGTGCCCGGCTTTGAGATCGAGGTTGTCGCGACCGACCCCGAAGTCGACCGGCGCCTCTCGGCGGTCGCGGAGTTCGACGTTCCCTTCTACCCCGGTCTACGCATCGGCGTGCCAAGTCTCTCGGCGGCCGCGCAGACGCTGGCCGACGGGGGCTTCGATGCGATTCACGTCTGCTCGCCCGGTCCGACCGGTGTCGCCGGGGCGCTGCTTGGGCGCGCACTTGGCCTGCCGCTGATTGGCAGCTACCACACCGAGCTGACCGCTTACGCGCAGCTGCGCTCCGGCCAGCAGCATCTCGCTGAGGCGATGGAGATGGCAGTGGGCGCCTTCTACAACGCCTGCGATCTCGTGCTCTCCCCCAGCCCGGCTTCCGACGAGGCGCTCGCCTCGATCGGCATGAGCGCGGAGAAGATTTTGCGCTGGGACCGCGGCGTCGATACCTCGCGCTTTGATCCCTCGTTGCGTAGCGATGGACTGCGTGAGAAATGGATGGAGGGAATGGCGTGCCCGGAGTCCTCGACGGCACCGTACCGAGTAACCAACCCACTTCTGTCCCGCGGGGAATGCCAGCGGGTGAACGTGCTCTATGCGGGCAGGATCACCCGCGAGAAGGGCGCGGAGCTGCTTGCCGAGGCGTTCCTGTGCGCGCGTGCACAGGACCCGCGCCTGCACCTCGTGCTCGCGGGCGGTGGACCAGAGCAGGAACGCCTGCGCGAACGCGTGGGGAAGCATGCGACTTTCCTCGGCTGGCTGCACGGCGATCAGCTCGCGCGTGCATACGCCTCGGCCGACATCTTCTTCTTCCCCAGCGCCACCGATACCTTCGGCCAGGTGATCCTCGAGGCGCAGGCATCCGGGTTGCCGGTGCTAGCGGTCGCCGCGGGTGGCCCGCTGGAGCTGATCGAGGACCGCGTCACCGGCCTTTTGCGCGGAGCCGACAGCGAGCAGCTGGCGAGCGCGCTGGTGGAGTTGGCGGGCTCGCCGCCGCTGCGCGAGTGCCTTGCCGGCGCGGCCCTCGCCGCCGTTCGCGAGCGCACCTGGGAGCGCGCCCTGGAGCGCCTGGCAGACGGCTACCGGCGCGCGCTCGGGAGCGACGCCGGCGAGGCACAGCACAGCCAGGAGGTCGATCGCCTTGTCGCGTAAGCACCCCCCTTACCCGACAACCGCTTGTCGTATCAACACCCCCTTTACCCAACAACCTGCCGATCGCATCAACACCCCCTTTACCCAACAACCTGCCGATCACGTCAACACCCCCTTTGCCCAACAACTTGCCGATCACGTCAACACCCCCTTTACCCGACAACTTGCCGATCACATCAACACCCCCCTTTACCCAACAACCACCTGATCGCATGAACACCAGCATCACCCGATATCCAAAGGCTCCGCGATGAGCGCGCCGCACCGCACGATCGCCGTGGCCTTGCACGACATCGAGCCGGCGACGTTCGAGCGTTGCGCGCTGATCCGCGACTGGCTGGACGACCACGGCGTCAACCACGTGACGTTGCTGGTGATCCCGGCGCGCGACCTGCACCCGCTGGCAGAGCGCTCGCCGGAGATGGTGAGCTGGCTGATCGAGCGCGAGCGCGGCGGCGACGCGATCGCCCAGCACGGCTTCCAGCACCTGCGTTCGGGCGCACGAGGGATCGGCCCCTACCAATCCCTGCGCACACTCAATGCCGATCATGAAAGCGAGTTCCTCGGCCTCGACCCGAATGAGACTCGGCGCGCGGTAGACGCCGGCTGGCGCTTGATGAAGCTCGCGGGAATCGAGCCGCGCGGCTTCGTCGCGCCCGGCTACGCCTATACCCCGGCGCTGAGGCGCACGCTCGGCGAGCGCTTTCACTGGTGGGCGGCGCTGCTTGGCCTGCACCGCGCCCATCCCGGAGGAGCGCGGGTTGCTGCGGAAGCCGAGCGCGACCTGCTCGGACCGCCGATCTCGCTGTCGAGCACCGGGCGCCTGCGCCGCGCCCTGTCTCCCGCGCTATTGCGCGCCGGTGCGCTCATATCGGGCACGACGCTACGCCTGGACCTGCATCCCTCAGACCTGGAGCACCCCAACCACATGCTGGCGCTCGAGTGGGTGCTCAAGCGCTCGGCCCGCACGCGCGAATCCGTCACCTACGAGCAGCTGGCTTCCGCCGCCGTCTCCTGAAAGCTCAGTCGACGCCGGCCGGCTCGATCGCCGGCGAAGCAGCCGTCTCGGCTGACGCCGCTTCCGCCGTCTGGGCACCGTCCTCGACGCCCCTGCCCGCGCGCTGCGCGGGGCGTATGTAGAAGAGCCACACGGCGGCGCCCGCAAACAGCATCGCGCACAACAGCCAGCCCAAGGCGGTCGTGCCGACACCCACGTACTTCAGGCCCGACGCGGCGACCACGAAGGTGATCATCGGGCGGATGTAGCGATCCGGGGCGCTCGAGGAGACCAGCGAGCCGACGAACACGGCCGGCACGCTGCCGATGATCAACGACGCCGTGACACCGAGCTCGACGTGCCCGAACGCCAGCGCCCCGAGCGCGGCCGCCAGGGTCAGCGGGACCGCCTGGGCCAGGTCGGTGCCGACCAGCTGCTTGGCGCCGATCATCGGATATAGAAACAACAGCATCACGATCAGCAGCGATCCGGAGCCGACCGAGGTCATACCGACGATGATCCCGCCGATCGCGCCGATCGCGATTGTCGGCAGCGGGCGGGGGACGATGTCGTGGACCAACGCCGTGCGGCTCGTCCCGGTGCGGCGGTCGAGCACGTAGCGCACCACCATCGCCGCCGCCCCTATCAACAGTGCCGTTCCGAGCGCAACCTCGATGTTTTCCTGTGCGGCCTTGCTGTCACCCATAATGTGCAGCAGGTAGGCCCCGAGGAACGCCATCGGGACCGAGCCGAGCACCATCCAGCCGACCAGGCGCAAGTTGACGGTGCCGCGCCTGAAGTGGACACCCGCACCGATCGGGCGCATCACAACAGCCGCCACGAGATCGCTCGATATAGCCGCGGATGGCGTCACCCCGAACAGCAGGATCAGCATCGGCGTCATCAACGCACCGCCGCCGGCACCGGTCATACCGACCAGGAAGCCGATGATGGCACTGCCGAGAACGATGTACGGATCGATATGGATGACGGCTCCCCTGCTCGCGACGAATCTTTGTCCGCGACCGATCGTGCGGCCGAGGGCGAGCTAGGAAGGGTAGACATACGGCCGCTGTGGAGCGCACTCCCAAGATCTACCGGCTAGATCGCGGAAATGTCAAAAAAGCGAGATGCCCCCCGCGCGCGCGGGGGGCATGCCAGATTTTGGAGTCTCCTATCGCGCACATCCCAAGGCCACTGCCTAGCGACCACAACATCGAAGCGAGACGATCTCAACTGTTGCGCGTGGCGCCCTTCGCGGCTCGCTTGATCGAGAACGCCAACAGCACGATTACCGCCAGCGGCATGATCCACCACGCCGCGACCGAGGTTTCGCCCACCAGCCCGGTGAGCCCCAGCGCGACCCCGACGCCCAATGCGGTGCGCCAGTCATCCCCCACGACGAAGTCCCATACGCCCAAAAAGAAAGCCTGCACGCGGTTCATGCCCTCACCACCGTCAACCCACTGGCCTCACCGACACCGACTGCTCGACAGCCGCCAGCGGCACCGTCCGGCGAAGCATCCACACGATCGCGTTCGCCGCGATCAGGACACCAGGGACCAGGGCCAGCAACGCGGCGTCGCCGCCCGGCCACCTCGCCCCGGCGCCCTCGGCACCCCAAAACATGCCGAAGGAGCTGAGCATCACGCCGACCGCGAACTTCATCGTGTTCTCAGGGACCCTGGCCAGGGGCGCACGCGCCGCCACGCCGGCGGCGATCACCACGAGCACAGCGGCAGCGGCGGCAGCGGCAGCCAGAGGGACTTGTTTCTGATTCGCGCCGAACGTGAGCACGATAAACGCCACCTCCAAGCCCTCCAGCAGCACCCCCTTGAAAGAGACCGTGAAGGCGTAGCCGTCGAAGCCGAGCGGCTCGCCACCAAGCGCACGGGCCGCCTCGGCCTCTTCACGGAATATCCCCAGCTCGTCGTGCTTGGCCTTCAGGCCCGCCGAGCGCAAGATCGCCTTGCGCAGCCACTGCAGGCCAAAGATCAACAGCAGACCGCCCACCACCACCCTCAAGACGCCGATCGGTAGCGAGGTTAGAGCCGGTCCCAGCGCCGCCACGATCACGGCGAGAGCGAGCGTCGCCGCGCCGACACCGCTCATCGCCGCGGACCAGCTGCGCGTGGTGCCCACCGCGAGCACAATCGTCAGCGCCTCGACCGCCTCGACGGTGCAGGCGAGGAACACCGAGACAGCCAGTCCAAGCTCCGCGCCGCTCATGTTCTTGCCCGAGCCATACCGGCTATACTAGGGCTGTGGCGAAGGTGATGGTGTCACTTCCCGACGACTTGCTTGAGCAGATAGACACTCACGCGCGGGCACGCCATTCGACGCGCAGCGGGTTCTTGCGAGAGATCGCCGAGCGAGAGATCGCCGCCGAGGCCACCCAGGAGCAGACTGAGATCGAAGCGCTGCTTGGCGACCCCGTGAGACTCGGAGGCGATGCGACCAAGCTGATCCGCCAGGATCGACGCTCGCGCTAGTGCTGCTACTCGACGCGAGCGTGTGGATCGCCGCGGTCGACGAGGACGACCGCTTTCACTCGGCCGCCCGCGCGCTTGCTCTCACCCCCAAGCATCCGCTTGGAGCGCTCGACCTGACCATTTACGAGGTTGCCAACGTGGTTGGTGTCCTCAAGGGCAAGGGCGATCTCGCAGTACGCATCTGCCGCGCGATCCTCAAGCGCAGCGACGGACGTGTAGCACGAGTCGACGCAGCGCTTGCCGAGCAGGCGGTGAAGCTCGCCGCCGATAACAAGCTGACTGCATATGACGCCGCCTATGTCGCCGCCGCGCGCAAGCATTCTTGGACTCTTGTTAGCGCTGACGTCAAAGACCTTGTGACGCCGGGTCTCGCGCTCGCGCCAGACAATCCGCAACTCTGAAACTCGTGCGCTAAGGGAAGTCTCACCCAGTCTTACGTCTGGGTTTAGCCGTCGGCGTGAGGCTGGCGCTGCCTGCAACGCGCGGGTCCCCGAATGCCCAACGACGACCCACCCGACCCTTCGACTCTGGCCGCCCTCGCACGTAGAGACAGGCGTCGCCGCGAGAGCGAGCATGCAAGGGCGCGGCGTCGACGTCGTTGGGCGGTCCCGATTGCACTCGGCGTACTTGTCGCGGTAGCGGTGGCAGCAAGCTCGGGCAGTGAAGGGTCGAAGTCGCACGGCACCTCAAAAGCAAGCGCGCATTCCTCGGGAACGACACACCCGACAAACGTGCGCTCAAGTGCAATCACGAGCACGCGCGTGGGCATTTCGCAAACCGGCGTGCTCCCAATTGCCGAGCAGGACGCCGCCGCCGTGGCGGTGGGCCCAAGCACCTTTCTGCTCATCGGCGGCATCGACCAGGGCGAAACATCACTCGCGAGCATCGTCAGCGCCACAAGCTCGCAGGCACGCACTATCGGGGGCTTGCCGGCTCCCCTGCACGACGCGTCAGCTAGCTTCACGAGCGGGGCGGCGTACGTGTTCGGCGGCGGAGTCGCGAGTTCGTTCCCACAGATCACCAAGATCAACGCCGACGGCAGCACCCAACCGGCGGGCGAACTTCCCACACCGGCCTCCGACGTTGCCAGCGCCACAATCGGGGATGCCGCCTACATCGTGGGCGGCTACACGGGCGTGACGCCGCTGCGCACGATCCTCTCATGGCAGCCCGGCCGACAGGCACATGTGGTCGGCACCCTACCGAAGCCTTTGCGCTACGCCGCGGTAGCCGCGGTCGCCGGAGCGCTTGTGATCGCCGGTGGTACCAGCGGCGAAACCGCGAGCCGAGACATCTACCGTTTCGACCACTCAACGGGGAAGCTCAGGAAGATCGGCCTGTTGCCTGAACCGCTTACACACGCCGCTGCCGCCGCCGTGGACGGGACCGCGTTCGTGTTCGGCGGACGTGGCTCCTCGTCCACGAGCCAGACGCGAGCGATCCTCGCGATAGCCCCCAGCGGCAAGGTGAGCCGCGTGGGACTGCTTCCCGTCGGACTCTCAGATCTCGCGGCGGTCGCGCTGGAAGGTCACATCGTCATTGTCGGCGGGCGCGACGCCAGCGGCCGAGTACACAACGAGATGCTTACCGCAACCATGACATCGGTGCTGGCTCAGAGCGGGGCGCGAGGCACAACCCTACGTGCCGGTTCTGATCCCAGCGTGCTGCCAGGCCCGGTGTTGATCGCCGACCGCGACAACAACCGACTGTTGGAGGTGAGCCCTACGGGCCAGGTTCTCTGGCGTTTCCCACAGTCTGGTGCGCTAGTGCCGGGACAATCGTTCCTGCTACCCGATGACGCCTTTTACTCTCCCGACGGGCGTCAGATCGTCGTGACGCAGGAGGACGACTTTGCGATCAGCATCGTTGACGTCGCTCACCCGAAGATCGCCTTTCGCTACGGACACCCTGGTGTTCCCGGCTCAGAACCAGGCTACCTGCACAACCCCGACGATGCGATGCTCACACCCAGAGGAGCGCTGCTCTCCGCGGACATCAAGAACTGCCGCGTGATCGTAATTCGTCCGCCCGCACACCATCTGACCCAGCAGCTGGGCCAGACAGGCAACTGCAATCACGAACTTGGCGTGTCCTACGGCAGCCCTAACGGCGCGTTCCCGATGGCAGACGGCAACACACTCGTCACTGAGATAAACGGAGATTGGATCGACGTGCTCGCTCGCGACGGACGACCTCTCGGCGATACCCATCCACCAGGTTTCACTTACCCCTCCGACACCAACGAGCTGCGCCCCGGCGTGTTCCTCTCAGCCGACTACACCGCCCCCGGCGCGATCGAGACCTTCACACCAAGCGGGCGGCTGCTATGGCGCTATGAGCCCACAGGCCGGCAGGCGCTCAACCATCCATCGCTTGCGTTGCCGCTACCGAACGGCGACATATTGGCCAACGACGACGGCAACGACCGCGTAATAGTGATCGATCCTCACACCAACCGGATCCTCTGGCAATATGGACACACGGGCCATCCGGGCTCGCAGGCGGGCTATCTAGCAAACCCCGACGGCGTGGACCTAGCGCCGCCGTACTCGTTGACGATGCGCTTCGCGCACTCGATGCAGGCACCCTGAAGAGGTAGGTGTGCACGCCGCTGGATGTATTTGTTGATCAGAAGACGGTGAAACGTCGAAGCTCAGGTTGCCCTGGAATAGGCGTGCTGTGCGCGAAGGCCCAGATCTGGTTACCGGGGCAGTGACGCCCTTCGTGGCAGGCGTGTGTGGGAGCAAAGTAGAAGCGCACACGACCGTCGGCCACCTGCGCCTTCAAGCTCTTGGTGCGTGTCAGCGATCCGTCGACGCTGTTGAGGACCAGCACCGGCTGATCGTCGCGGACGATCAGCCCGATCACGTCGTTTACGTTTGCGCTCGCCACCTCGTAATGGGTCCCGTCGCGGTGGGCGCGCAGGTATCTACTGAGTGAAGGCGTGCTGAAATCGGTAAGCAGCGAGTCGCTGCGTGCACGACCGACTATGTAGGAATCCTTGCTCAGCGAGATCGCCAGCAGGCCGATACCAACGCACACGAGCGCGATCCGAGACGCAAGTGCCGTACCACCCGGCAGGCTGCTGTTGGAGTCAAGCGCCACACGACTTGCCGGCTCCTTGCCGTTGGAGCGCCGGCCAAGACCGTGGTTCCACAGCACACTGAATGAGAGGCCGAACAGCGCGCATACGGCCGGCGAGAATGCCTCCAGATAGCGCGACTGGAGCCGTTCCATTGCGCTGAAGGCGATCAGCCCGGTCGCAAACCACATAAATATCGCGACGACAAGTCGTCCCACCGGTTCACGAACAGCCGCCTGCAACCGCCCACGGTCTCCAGCGATGAGCACGGCGAGCGCAATCAAGGCGAGCAGGCACGTCGTGAGCAAGGCAATGCCGATCAGGGTCCAATACTGCAAAGGACCGGCACTCAACAGACGCAGCAAGCCTGCTCCCTCTTCAGCCGTCCCAGTGGCACCTTTGCTCGACAGACGACTTAGGCCGTCATAGACGAGCGTCACGTGCCAGATACTTCCGTTGGAAGAGCCGATCGGAAAGGGTCGTCCACTTGTCGGCGTCAACGAGGCAATCGCCGTCCAGGAAAGCGCCACAACAAGAAATGTCGCAGCGCAAGCCAATAGTGCTCGCACACGTCTTCCTGGGGTGGCCGCCCACAGCCACAGCAAAGCCATCGCCGGCAGAGCGATCAGCATCTCTGCGAGCTTGACGTTGAAAGCCATGCCCATCACCGCGGCTGCCGCCAACGACCAGCGCATGCGTCCACTCTCCAGTGCCCGCCACGAGAGCCACAGCGCCGCTACCTCCAGCGCCGCAAGCACCGAGTCCATCGTGTCGCTGCGCGCCGTGAGCACCGATACCGGCAAGACCGCAAGCGCGAGCGCCGCTGTCAGCGCAGCCACGAACCCGAACGGTCGCCGCAGTGCGCCGAAAAGTAGGCCGCAGGCTGCGACACCGCCCAGCGCCTCGGGAATGTGAAGGCCCAGACGCCCAAATCCCAACACCCGGGTGCTGGCGACCTGTAGCCATAGATCGACCGGCGGCTTATCGATCGAGATGGTCCCCGAGGGCTCCAATGCACCGAAGAAGAAGGCGTGCCAGGACCCAGCCATGCTGCGTACGGCCGCGTCATAGAAGACGTTTCCCGGCACCTCCTGGATCTTCCACAGGCGCAGTACACAAGCGAGAGCAAGCACAAGACCTACGGCAAACCACCCCCACTGGCGTCTACCGCTCGGCAAAGGACGCGTAGCGCGTTGCTCGGGCGGCCTGGCCGCGGGCGCAACGCTATACATCACGCACGCGCGATCGCGCCGGCAAGGAGCATGCAGGCAACGATCCAGCGCCCAGCTAAATCACGGGTCAGCTTGGCGTGAGAAACCGCTTAGGGATGCCGGGCGTGGATGTGCAGGCCGGTCTAGATATCCCATACCCGCCACGCAAGCGCGATCGCGTGGGCCGAGCTTGGGACGGTACTCGGCGCAGGGCACTCAAATCGACCAGCAGAGCATCCGATTGTGCTCCGATCTAAAAGAGCGGAGCGCTGAAAGGCTTCACTTCGGCGCCCACAGCGTACCCGAGCTTGCCGAGCCCAAATACTTCCTCAATAGTCGCCAACAGCGAGAAGTGGTTATAGGTTTCCTGCACCAGCCCGCCGCCTTTTTTGACGAACGGCGAGAGCAGCAGCAGTCCGACCTGGCCGCCCCCAGACCCTGAGAGCTTCGCGACGCCGGTCGGCGCCGGCAGATTGGGGAACTTCGGTTGTCCGCAGCAAGAGCTCGAATCGGCGTATTCACCCGTCGCCGGCGCGTTATCGACGGTAATCGCCAGCAGCCCGTTCTGCTTGTAAGCCTTGGAGGCAAGGATCTCGGGAACCACCTTTTGCAGGAATCCATTGGCCGCGACCATCCCGTCTGCCTTGCCTGGCGCGCAGGGGGTGGGGTTGCCGTCGTCACATGGCCCGGGGGCGATATAGGAGAAGCTCGCCGTGCCCTTTTCACTTGCCAAATCGCCCTTCAAGGCACTCATTCCGACATCCCTGGAAGCGCATGCCGAGGATCCAGTGACCGAGTTGAAGTAGACGAAGATCAAGACCTGGAATGATCCGGCGATCGCCGGCCTGAACCCCGGCGTAACGCTTCCGAGCACGCCGATCACGGTGATCCACCGCTCTGATTCCTCAGGTACGACATCCGGCTTCACCGGCTTCCTGGCCTCGGTGAGCCCGGAATGGAAGAGCAAGGTCGGCGAAGGCAAGACCGTGCCGTGGCCCACGGGCACCGGCGCCAAGGGCAACGCCGGCGTTGCCGGCGCCGTGCAGCAGACGCACCGGCTCCGTCGGCTACGTCGAGCAGTCCTATGCGCTTGAGCACAAATTCACCTACGCCAGCGTCAAGAACAAGGCAGGCAACTACGTCGAACCGACGCTCGCCTCGACCAGTGCCGCAGCCGAAGGGGTCGAAGTGCCGGCCAACCTCGGCATCAAGATCAAAAACCCGGCAGCGCCGACGGCCTACCCGATCACCTCGCAGACGTTCGTGGTGGTCTACAAGGACATGTGCAAGGCCGGCGTACCCGGTGGCGAAGCGGCCGCCAAGGGCGTCGTGAAGTTCCTGGAATACGGGCTCGGCTCCGGCCAGAGCATCCTCAGCCAGGCCGACTACGCGGCGCTACCCGCGGCGATCCTGACCAAGTCCAAGGAAGCGGTCACCGCCCTGCAGTGCAACGGAGCCCCGATCGCGGGCTGAGATGACTCACAGCCGCCGGCCAAATAGAGTCCCACTCATCGTGGATGAGCAGGCGACGATGGAGTGGAGCCGCACAGGGCGTGGCTCGGCGGCCGGCGGCTAGGTAGTCCTATGGAGGCGGCATCTGTAGCAAGCGGCGGGCACTCGATCCTCGAGCGCTCGCCGCTTGCGCGTCTCCCCGATCGCGCGCTGCGCTGGGGCCTGACCGCTTTGGCGGCCTCGATCCTCGCGCTGATCGTCTACTTCTTCGTCAAGCTCGTCGGCGAAGCGGGCCCGGCGTTCTCGAAGTTCGGCGTGCTCGGCTTCACCTTCGGCAACAACTGGGACGTAAGCACCAACCACTTCGGCGCGCTTGCGCTGCTGGTCGGGACCTTGATCACCTCAGGTATCGCGCTGCTGATCGGCGTGCCGGTGGCTGTCGCGACCGCGCTGTACGTGACCGAGCTGTGCCCGGTGCGCATCCGCGGCCCCGTCACGATCCTGATCGAGTTACTGGCCGCGGTGCCCTCGGTGGTCTACGGGCTGTGGGGCATCTTCTTTCTAGCGCCGAAGCTGTTGCCGGCCGAGCAGTGGGTCGCCGACCGCCTGTCCTTCGTGCCGTTCGTCGGCGGCGGCCTGGCGACGATCCCCAACTACTTCGTCACCGGACTGGTGCTTGCGATCATGATCCTGCCGATCGTCAGCTCGCTCTCGCGCGAGGTGATGAGTACCGTCCCGGCCGACCACAAGGAGGCGGCACTCGGCCTCGGCGCCACCCGCTGGGAGATGATCCGCACAGCTGTCTTGCCCTACTGCCGCAGCGGCATCTCGGGCGCGGCGATGCTCGGCCTCGGCCGCGCAATCGGCGAGACGATCGCCGTGACGATCCTCGTCGGCAACGATCCCAAACTGGGAGGCCACCTGTTCGGCCAGGGCTACAGCCTCGCCGCGGCGATCGCCAACGAGTTCGGCGAAGCCCAGGAACTGCACCGCTCGGCGCTGTTCGCCGCCGGCCTCGTGCTGTTTGTGCTGACGCTGCTGGTCAACGCGATCGCGCGCCTGCTGGTATTGCGCGCGTCGCGCTCGACCAGGCCGAAGCGCACGGCGGCGGACTTCGCCCAAGGCGGCCCGGCCGTTGGGGCGGGAGCGGGCGTATGAGAGCGACGCACAGAGGCCAAGCTTTCGTGTCAGACACTGCCCGCCACCCGCGTGGCCGCCACCCACATGCCCGCCACCTGCATGCTTGCCATTCGCACGCCCGCCATTCACACGCCTGCCACCCACATGCCCGCAACACGGATTGCCGGATGAGCACTCCCGCGCCAACCTTCGAGCGCTTCTCGCTGAGCCCAAGCCGGCGACGCAAAGACCGCATCGCGCGCGGCGCCGTGGTGGCCGCCACCGCCGTCGCGCTCGTGCCGCTCGTGCTGATCGTCTACTACCTGCTCAGCAAGGGGCTCAGCTCGTGGAGCATCAAATTCTTCACGACCGACCCGACCGGCAACACCTTCTTCGCTGCCTCCTCGATCGGCGGCATCAAGAGCGCGATCCTCGGCACGATCGAGATGGTGGCGCTTGCCTCGGCGATCGCCGTGCCGCTCGGCCTCGGTGTGGCCGTCTGGCTAGTCGAGTACGGCAAGTCCAGCCGCTTTGCGCACACGGTGCGCTTCTTCATCGACGTGCTCACAGGCGTGCCTTCGATCATGTTCGGGCTGTTCATCTACATCGCGCTGATCGTTGGCACCGGCACTTCCTATGCCGCCTACAAGGGTGCCTTCGCCCTATCGCTGCTGATGCTGCCGGTGGTCACGCGCGCGGCCGAGGTCGTGCTGCTGCTCGTGCCAGGCTCGCTGCGCGAGTCGGCGCTTGCGCTCGGCGCGCCGCGCTGGAAGGTGATCTTCAGGATTGTGCTGCCGACCGCGCTGCCAGGTCTGCTGACCGGCATTTTGCTGGCGATCGCCCGCGCCGCCGGCGAGACCGCGCCGCTGCTGTTCACGGCCGGGGCGACGATGAAGACGGGGTTCAACCTCAGCGGTTTCATGAACTCGCTACCGATGCAGATATACACGGATGTCACATCTCCGACCACAGCAGTGGTAAACCGTGCTTGGGGAGCGGCCTTGACGCTCGTCGTCATGATCCTCCTACTAAACCTTTTCGCGCGATTGTTGGCGCGTAGGAGCAGCCTTCGATGAGCGCCGATGAGCCAACCATGAGCCTAGAGAAGCCCACGATCAGTCCGGGGGACACCACGATGAGCGCAGATGAGTCAAGCCCCCGTCTCCGACACGGAGGACTACGATGAGCCCCGAGGACCAGCACACTCAAATGCTCGACCCCAGCCGAAGCCAATCTTCCAAGAGCCCGCAGAGCGCTCCATCGGCATCTGCACAGGCGCGCACGAACGTCGGCGACGGGCTCGCCGTCAAGCTGGAGCAGCTGCGCGCCTTCTACGGCGATGTCGCGCAGGTCAAGGGCATCGACCTCGACTTCCACGCCAACGAGGTGACCGCGATCATCGGCCCATCCGGCTGTGGCAAGTCGACGATGGTGCGCTGCATCAACCGCATGCACGAGGAGGTGCCGGGCGCGCGCGCCGAGGGCAAGGTGCTGCTCGACGGCTTTGACATCTATGACTCGAGCGTCGACGTCGTCGCCGTCCGGCGTGCGATCGGCATGGTCTTCCAGAAGCCCAACCCGTTCCCGACGATGTCGGTCTTCGACAACGTCGCCGCCGGGCTGCGACTGGCCTCGCGCGGGCGTGGGGACCTGCACAACAAGGTCGAGACCGCTTTGCGCGGCGCGGGCCTGTGGGACGAGGTCAAGGACCGCCTCTCAGAGGCGGGCGCCGGCCTCTCCGGCGGCCAGCAGCAGCGCCTGTGCATCGCGCGCTCGCTGGCGGTGGAACCGGAGGTGATCCTGATGGACGAGCCCTGCTCGGCGCTCGACCCGATCGCCACGCTGAAGATCGAGGAGCTGATCGACCAGCTCAAGAGCAAGGTCACGATCGTGATCGTCACGCACAACATGCAGCAGGCCGCGCGCGTTGCCGACCGCACCGCGTTCATGCTCAGCGGCGAGCTGGTCGAGGTCGGCCCGACGCAACAGATCTTCACCAACCCGCACGATTCGAGGACCGAGGAATATGTCACCGGAAAGTTCGGCTAAGGGCCCTCGCATGATTCATACCCTTCGCAACCCAACGATGGCCCGTAGTCCACACCGCCCCAGCCGAACGATGACACGCGGTTCATATCGCTCTAGCCGCACAACACCGCCACAGATCGACTATGAGCTCTGAGGTAAATGCCGGGCCACTGTGCGGCTGAGCGCCCAGCAGGGACGCCAGCACTTCCAGCAGCAGCTGCAGGAGCTCGAGAATCGTGCCCTGGGCGGACTCGACGTCGTGACCGAGCAGCTCGACCGCACGCTCGAGGCGCTCGCCCACCAGGACGTCGAGCTGGCCCAGATGGTGATCGCCGACGACGACCGCGTCGACGGGCGCTACCTGGAGGTCCACCAGGGCATCCTCTCGCTGCTTGCCACACAGGCCCCGGTAGCCGGCGACCTGCGCCTGGTCGCGGCGCTTTTGCACGTGATCGTGCACGTCGAGCGGATGGGCGACCAGTGCGTGAACATCGCCAAGCTGATCCCGCTGTCGGGCTATGAGCCGCCGGTGCGCCCGGAGGTGCTCGAGCTGATCTTGAAGATGGGCGCCTACGCCCGCTCTGAGATCGTGCAGTGCAAGGCGGCCTTCTCTGGTCGTGACGTCGGGCTCGCCGAAGACCTCGCCCGCCAGGATCGCGAGATCAACCGCCTCAACCGCGAGATCTTCCGCCATGCGCTTGAGATCGGCGACGACGCGGACACGCGCGAGTGGGCGATGCACATGATCCTCGTGGCACGCGCGCTTGAGCGCATCGGCGACAACGCGGTGGATGTCGGCGAGCAGGTCGCTTTCGTCATAATGTTAGTAAACGTAACACAATAGACACTCAAAAGTAACACAAATGAGTTACCGTAGTCTGCAAATATCCGGTTAGAGTTTGAATGTGATCTCCGACATCTGAAGGGACGACCTTGCATTCCAGGTTCGGATCGCTCCTTACCGATTGGAGAGGCCCCCCATGCTTCCTTGTCTCGAAATCAGCTCCGGGCTCGTTGTGTGCCCTTCCGAGAGACTGGCCGCGGATTTACCCCGTTGTGAGCCCCGCACGCATGGCAGCAAGCCTCGTCATCCAAATGCATCGGCGCTGGCGATGGTTTCGGTTCTTTGCTTTGCACTTTCCGGTTGCATTGCCGATGTTGTAACTCGATCTCCCGTGCAAGGACTGGTTGCCTCCACAACCTCAGTCAACCTGGGCAACGTCCTTGTCGGGAACAGCGCCAGCGCTTCTGTCTCCCTGCGCAACGGCAACTCGACTCCTGTGAACATCACCGCGCTCAGCATGACCGGCACGTCGTTTTCGATTGCCGGGCAAAATACTCTTCCGATTTCAGTTGCCCCAGGCGGCACATTCGGCTTGAACGTAGTCTTCAACCCGGCGGCGGCAGGTCCGGCGACCGGCCAGCTGAGTATCACCATCGACGATTCGAACAGTCCCACCCTCGTCGTCCTCACCGGCATCGGTGCGGCGCAGCCGACGGTTGTGCTAAGCGCGCTCACCTGCAACACGGCAGCCTTCACTGGCGCCGGTGCAAATTCCTGCACTGTCACGCTCAGCTCGGCGGCGCAGACGGGCGGCTTCAACGTAAGCCTGTCGAGCAACGATGCAGCCGTGACGACGCCCGCTTCCGTGACAGTCAGCTCCGGCGCAACCACGGCCGCATTCACGGCAAGCGTCTCCGCCGTCTCCAGTACGCAGGCCGTGAAGCTGACGGCGAACGCAGGGGGAACCAGCGAGAGCTTTGCTTTGGAGCTCAATGCGGCTGTACCCACGTTGAATCTAGGCTCGACCAGCCTGGCCTTCGGCAGCGTCTCAGTGAACCACGCGGTCACCGAGACAGTAACGGTGAATTCCACCGGCACAGCGCCGGTAACGATCACTGCGGCAGCCGTCAGCGGCGCGGGTTTCACGCTGGTTCAAAAATCATTCCCGCTCTCTCTGAATCCCGGCCAATCGGCCACGCTCGGCGTCGAATTCGATCCATCTGCCGCTGGCGCGTCTTCCGGCCAGTTGACTTTGTCGAGCAATACTCGAGCGGCGGCACATCGGTTGTAGCGCTCAACGGCACAGGAGTGGCACAAGCTCCACCCGCTGCGCAATTGAGCGGCTCACTTGCAATACCGCGTCCTTCACTGGCTCTGGAACCGACACATGTACCGTGACGCTCACCGAGTCGGCGCCAACCAGCGGCTTCACGGTCGGTTTGTCGAGCAGTGGTGCGGCCGTAACGCCACCGGCTTCAATCACGGTAACCGCGAACGCGACAAGCGCCCAGTTCAGCACGACTGTATCGCCGGTATCGAGCGCTGAAACGGTGCAACTGACCGCGAGCGCCGGAACATCGCCAGGACCGTTGCTCTCGACTTGCATGCAGCGGTTTCCACGTTGAGCCTGAGCACGAGCAGCCTGGCATTCGGCAGCGTCCAGGTCAACCACGCGGTCACCGAGACCGTAACGCTGAATTCCACTGGCACAGCACCGGTAACGATCACTGCGGCAGCCGTCAGCGGCGCGGGCTTCACGCTTGTGCAAGAGACATTCCCGCTCTCGCTGAATCCCGGCCAATCGGCCACGCTGGGCGTTGAATTTGATCCATCTGCCGCTGGTGCTCTTCCGGCCAGTTAACTTTGTCGAGCAGTTCTTCCGGTGGCGGCACAACCGTTGTGGCCCTGAGTGGCGCGGGAACAGCTCCCGGGACGTTCTCCTATACGGGCAGCCCGCTTGAAGCCACGCTGATTCCGCCCCATCCAACCACGCCCATCTCTCCCGATTTCTTCGGCATGACCATCCATCACACCGACACTCCGTTTCCGGCCTTCCCGG